>NZ_CP157743.1:2072500-3272500 GCF_030717995.2 Methylomarinum sp. Ch1-1
CGGCATGAATAGCGGACAGGTTGAGGCCAAGTTCGGGCCCTACATAATAAAGAAAAAAGATTTGAATCAACAGCGGGGTGGAACGGATGCACTCTATCACCCCCGCCACTATCAGGGAAAGAGGTCGTATATGACTTAACCGTAATAGAGCGAACAACAGCCCCAACAAAGCCGCCAACAGAAAGCTCCACAGAGTGGCCTTAACGGTAATAATCGATGCCTGACCCAAAACAGGTAGAATTTCCCAAGTATACTCCCAATCCCAACGTAGGCCGTTCATAGCGATCTGCCGCGACGAGAGTGGCTACGGCCGACACGGCGTTCCAACCAGCGCATTCCGGCTGTAATAATAAAAGCTAGCCCCAGATAAAAAAGCAAGGTGAGAGAAAAAACTTCCATCGTACGCAGGGTTGATTGATTCAGCTGTTGCGCCTTGAAGCTAAGATCATCCAACGTGATCAGGGAAACCAGTGCGGTAGCCTTTAACAGTTCGATGAAAAGATTGCCCCAGGGCGGAATCATCGCCGGAAAAGCCTGAGGAAGAATAATGCGTCGGAGGGCGGTCATGCGGGACATATTGAGCGCCCCGGCCGCCTCCCACTGACCACGCGGCACCGAAAGAATGGCGCCGCGAATCACCTCGGCTCCATAGGCGCCGATATTCAGTCCCAGGGCTACGATCCCCACCGTATAAGCACTCAACGTCAAACCGAAAAGCGGCAGCACGAAAAAAAGCCAAAACAGTTGAACCAGAGCGGAAGTCCCGCGAAATACTTCCACATACAGTACCGATAACCAACGAATCGGCCGCGGAGCGTACAGCTTCGCCACGGCCGCCGTCAAGCCTAACAGTACTGCCAGCAAAGCGGCGCCGAGAGTAATCAGGACTGTGACCTTGAGCCCCCTCAGCAGCTCTGGCAATAGCGGACGGAGATCCGTGAAAGCGGACAGGACGAGCAACACCGTCACACCGGCAAAGCCAAAAGTGAGCCAGGGTAAGGGTTTGTCCGAGCCGGCCAAAACGGATCAATTCCTACACAGTTGATCGGCGCTTTGATCGGGCAAATTGCCGGCGTCGAACCCGAAGGGGGCAATCAGCTCCAGGTGTTTTTCGGAACCGATAAATTCAGCCAGCGCGTTATTCACGGCATCGCGTAATTCGTCGTCCTCCTTGCGGAACCCGAATGCCCCTTGACTGCGAAAACGCTTGCCCTGATGCGTAAAAACAAACGGTTCGGCGCTTTCGATAGCATCGTCCTTGGCGGCGATCGTCTTCGCGGTCAGCGACGTCAGAGCAGCGGCGGCGGCGCGACCCGACCTGACCGTGGCCACAGCGGAAGCGAAATCGGGAACCACGACCCATTGCATACGTGAAAGTCCGGCGATTTTGGCGTAACGCATTTCCACTGTACCGGCGACTAAAGCCAGTTTCACGTCTTTTTCCGCCGCCTCCACAAAATTGGTCACGCCTTCCGGATTGCCGTTTTTAACGATGAAAGCCTCGTCGATGGCGTAGGTGGGATTTGAGAAGAGAATCTGCTTGCAACGCCTAGGGGTAATATACATGCCTGAGACGATGGCGTCGAAACGGCCCGCTTTGAGTCCGGGGATCAATGTGGCCCATTCGGTCAAAACACCCTCCACTCTGGCCACGCCCAAGCGCTGCATTATCTGTTTGAACACCTCGGGTGATTCGCCGGTAAACCGGCCCGAGGACGTGGCGTAACTAAACGGCGCTTCATTGGCGAAGCCGACTCGAATAACGCCCTGCAAACGCGCCTTTTCCAGCGTCGATTCCGCTAGGCACCATCCGGTGCCGATAAGGAAAGTATTGAGATAAAGCAATAGCCGGAGCAAAAATTGGTGCACAACCCGAACCTCCCTCTTAATTCTGACATTAATGTTTTCACGCTCATGCAATCCAACAGAAGGTCAAATATAATTTAGCGATGAACTTAAGTATGATTCTAAAAGGACAATGAGGCGGACACAAGCCCGCGTTGCACCGATATGATAAAGCGTAATCGCACCTGCATTTTGGAAGACAGCATATTTACCTATTTTGGTCTTTTCAAATTAATTTTATTTGGCTGTAAAGGGGGGCGTACTGAGACCAGGGTTACCTCATTAAATGAATGAGTGGCAAAACAGAATTTAACAACAAATACGCCAGGTGATCCGCTGTGCGTGATTCATCTCACGGATGTGAGTGTGCTGATGCTAGGAAGCGCACCGGTTTTTGATGCGCTTCACGGTGTTCGGCTTATCCTTCGAAGGCAAGGCTACATTGGCATGCGACCGTAGGGTGATTCGCCGCCAGGCAATGCGCCTGGATACCACAATGACCAATTTTGCCTCCGGTGGCGGTTTTTGGCGGCTTGCTTCGCGAAGCCGCCCTACGTTGGCGGATCCGCTGCGCTTGATCCGCCCTACCGGTGCGGGTAGGGTAGGGTGTGCTGACGATAGGAAGCGCACCGGTTTTTGATGCGCTTCACGCTGTTCGACACATCCGAAGGCAAGACGGTGTTTTGCGTAGGAGCGCCGCCCTCGGCGCGAAAAGCAAGTAGTCCGCATCGCTATGCGAAATGCAGGTCAACGAGGTCCTGAACGATTCAACCGTGACTAGAGTAAGTTAAACGTTCGGGGTGGGTTAAATAACCCGCTCCGCCCAGAAGGTATTTTTTTAATGTGGGAGCCCTGAGTACTAGCTCCCATTGAGTTAAACGCGAGTCAATAAATAATCCAGCCATAACGACGACAGCTTTTCCTGCACCGAATTTTGCCGCAATCTGGCTTGCAGGTTGTCGAAATCGACCCGGTCCAGTTCCTGATCCTGGTTGTAACAGGAATATACGAAATAGGGCTCGCCGGTTTCCGGATCTATATGTTTGCACAAGCACTGGGCGCAAACGCCCTTCATCATGCATTGCATCGGCGAGTTGATCGAGCCGATCGCCTCATGATGCTTTTTAAAATAGGGCTTAAGCTCGTCGTAACGGGCTTTTTTGACGGCGGCCATCATCCGGTCCGAGCCGATTACGATGATATGATCGACGTCATCCAGGTGGATCGGAGTGGCGCCTAGTTCGCCGCTGGCATAGGCTTGTAACGCCTCGATGATGTTGCCGACAAAACTCTTGTCCTGCGGCCGGATCGCCGGAATCGGCGTGTTGCCGGGAAGCTTGTCGACTGCCCAGACGATCAAGTCGGAAGCGGCTTCGATTTCTTCGACCTTGAACAGGTCCTCGCGATTTCTGTAGCCGGCGAAATAAATCACCTGATTGCCGGCGGCGCGCAGCGCCTTGCCGATCGAAAACAGCACCGCGTTGCCAAGGCCTCCGCCGATCAACAGCACAGTCTTGCCTGCTGGAATATCGGTCGGCGTGCCGGTGACGCCCATGACCACGATCGGATCGCCGGCTTTCCAGGTCGCGCACAGCCGGGTGGAGCTGCCCATTTCCAGCGCGATCAGCGAAATCAGGCCATTATCCTTGTCCACCCAGGCTCCGGTCAGGGCGACGCCTTCCGAGGCAAGCGCCGTGCCTTCCTCGACCGGCGCCAGCGTTTCGAAATTCTGCACTCGGTAGAATTGGCCTGGCGCGAACTTTTTTGCCGCCATCGGCGCGCGGACGATGACCTCGATGATCGTCGGCGTCAATCGGTTGATCGCGACGATATGGGCGCACAAGGCGTCATCCAATTGATTCTGGAAGCGCTGCAATTGTTTCTCGCGTAGATCATGATCGGCGGGATCCTGTTTGGCCAGTTCGTCGGCGAACAAGTTAACGATATAAGGGTAGCCGTCCTTGGCGCTGGCCATGGCCTTGACCACATTGCCGGCATAGACCGGGTGATTGTCGCCGTAAAAGGAAATATATCTGCCGTTGCGGTGGTATGAGGTAAACGGCGCCGGTTTGCCGATCTTGGGCCAAGTCGTGTCTGCGACTGACGTCAGCTGCGGTTGTTGATCGCGTCCCAGGGGTTCATGACGTTGATAGAATTTACCGTCCATTTCGAAGGTGTCGGGATGTTCCGATTCATAGATGGTGTTGGGCGAGGTGCCGGCGGCGATGAACAGGCTGCGCAGCGGAACTTGCAATTCGTCGCTGTGTTGCCAGCGGCCCTCTACGTTCTCCAATTTTTCGAAACGCACCGCCTGCAAATGACCGTATTGATCCGGGACCGCTTCCAATGGACTCATGCCTTCGGCCAAGCGGATGCCTTCGGTCAGGGCTTCGTGAATTTCCTCGTGATTTTGCCGATAGGCGGGGGATTCCTTGATGCCTTTGCGATAAAACAGCGTCACGCCGCCCCATTGGTTCAGTAACGGTAAAAAATCGGGCGTTTCGCCGGCAGTCTCGGCGCGATTGCGCTCCAATTGAATCAAGCGTCCGTGAGCCAGAAATTCATCGAGAATCTGCCGTTCCTCGTCATCATAGCGGGCCCTAACCGTTTCCTCGCCGTACATGGCTACCAGTTTTTCGTAGCGGTGCAGGATTTTTCCGACCTGTACTGGATAGTAAGCCAACAGCTCGGTTGCGGTGTCGATGGCGGTCAGGCCGCCGCCGATAACGCCGGCCGGCAGTCTGACCTGCAGATTGGACAGCGAAGATTCCTTGGCGGCGCCGGTCAACTGCAAGGCCATCAGAAAATCGGAGGCCTTGCGGATGCCGCGGATCAGATTGTTTTTCAGTCCGATGATGGTGGGTTTGCCGGCGCCGCTGGCGATCGCGATATGATCGAAGCCGATATCCCAAGCCTCGTTGACGGTCAGCGTACCGCCGAAACGCACGCCGCCGTAGCAGCGGAATGCCGAGCGGCGCAGCAGATTCAGATAGATCACTTTTAGAAAGTTTTTGTCCCAGCGCACGGTGATGCCATATTCGGCTACGCCGCCGAAGCCCAGCATCACCCGTTTGTCGAGATCGTCATAGAGCGAATGAAAATCATGGATCGGTTGCGGTAGGGTTTGGCTGTCGCCGGTGAGGTATTTCGGTAAGGGTTCGATCTTGAGTCCGTCGATTCCGACGACGCCGAAGCCTTCATTGAGTAGATAATGCGATAGCGTATAGCCGGCCGGACCCATGCCGGCGACCAAGACGTTTTTGCCGTTATAGGGGAGGGCGTAAGGGCGTTTGCAATTGAGCGGATTCCAGCGGGTCAGCAGGCTGTAGATTTCGAAGCCCCAGGGCATGAACAAGACATCGGTCAACACATTGGTTTCGATTTGCGGGATATTGACCGGCTCCGTTTTCTGGTAGATGCAGCCCTTCATGCAGTCGTTGCAGATGCGGTGTCCGGTGCCGGGACACATCGGGTTATCGATGATGATCAACGCCAACGCGCCGATATTGTCGCCCTGACGCTTGACTAGATGCATTTCGGAAATCTTTTCCTCCAGCGGACAGCCGGACACCGTGACGCCGAGCGGATTGGTCTTGAAGCTGCCGTCCTTTTTGTTACGCATGCCCTTGGAACAGGAGTCGGTGTCGCGGTCGTGGCAGTAGATACAATGATCGACTTCGTACAATACGCGGCGCTCGCCGAAGCGTTTGTCGGTCAGTGCGAAACCATCGCGACGGCGATGCTGAGAAGCTTCGGCCGCCCAGACGCTGTAGCCTTGTTGCGGAATGTCGTCATGTTCAACAAGATGAGCGAAATCGGTTTTTGCCGGAGTTTTGAAGCTGACCCAATCGTCGACCAAGGTCTTTAAGTCGTCGTTGTGTAGAGCGGCGAAACTCCAACGTCGAATGATGTCCAGCAGGCCGGCGACAAATTCATCGGGATCCTGGCAGGCGCATACATCGATTAACAGTTTAGCGGCTTCCGGCGATGTCTTGATTTGCGTCTTGAGCTCTTCAATGTCATTTCTATCGGTTAAACGCAATAATTTTGCAGCCAGTTGACTGATTGTCATTTCCGGGTCTATACGCCAATCGGCGGATTTATGACTGGCCTTAAGCAAGGCCTCGAAGCGACGAATAACACTATCAATGTCCCATTCCTCTATCGATTCGCCCTTGAAATGCTTGGAAAGCCGGGTGACGATTTCCGAGCGATAGACGAAAATGGTCTCGAATTGTTGTCGGGTCCTTTCGATTTGCTCGTTCCTGAGGTTGTCGACATTGAATAAATGAGCGATAAACTTTCCGACTAAAGGCGCCATGTTGACCAGCAATTCCGATATTTGCACCGGGCTCATGCCTGCGCCTTGTTGGTCTCGGTAATGCTGGTATTCAGCGAAAAGCTCGGGGTCGTGCCTTTGCACGGAGCGGTCAAACAGCGTCAGCAGTTCCGACAACCGGCTGGGGTCGTATAAGTCACCGTAGCGATAACCGGGGATGCCCAGTGTTAGCGTCATGGTGGTGTTATCAGACTGCTGCATGATGTTATTCTCCTTAAATTTCTTTTTCGGGGGTGGCTTTACTGTTCTTTTCGACCAGATCTTGAATGACGCTTTCCAACGAACCGCTTTGAGCGATTTTTTGGTTAAAAGACGTGCGATAGGTGGTCACCAAGCTGACGCCGCCGATGATGATGTCATAGACTTTCCACTCGCCGTTTTTACTCAATACCATGCGATAACTGGCGTCGATCGGCTGTTTCCCCGGTTGATGAATCAGCGATTTTACGAGTGTCTTACGATCGCTTTTGTTATCGTGATAAGGGACGAAGGTGATGCTCCAATCTTGGTATTCCAGGAAAGCCCGGGTATAGGTGCGCACCAATAAGGTTTTGAACTCCTTGATGAAGCGCCGTCTTTGCTCCACGGTGCTCTTGCGTATGTTTTTGCCCAGCACCAGCAGCGAGATCCTGGGCATGTCGACGAATTCGGTGACGACGCCATCGACAAATTGCGTCGCCTTGTTAAAGTCATGTTGATAGGCGGGTTGCTGCAGCGTTTGTTTGATTTGATTAGAGCTGTTCTCAATGACCCTTTGCGCTTGGGCGTTATCTTCGGCGGCGTATGTGCTGGCGGAGAGCAGGGTAAAAATGAAAAACACGAACGACAATGTCTGGTTGTTAAGCATGGAAACCTCCAGAAAGAATAAAAAGTTTTGGAATCATATCCTTTGAAAGTTAATTCTTGTCATTTCCGCATACAATACTAATGAGTCGTCCCCGATTGCCTAGCTATGATTATGCGATGCGTAGAGCCATTGTAAACGTAAATGACTTGCTTCGATATTTTTGATTTTTTTGAATCAGCAGTCACTGCTCGCCCCACTTATCGAACGCGGCAGGGCATGTAGGGTGGATAAGCCTGAAGGGCGCATCCCCCAAAGATGATGCCGACCCGGTGGATGCGCTCCGCTTATCCACCCTGTCTTAACCTTTTGCAAAAGATGATTCTTTTATCCCGAACCGAGATTAAGATAACGCCGGTTAAGCAGGCTATTGCGTTTAGCGCAGCAATAGCAGTGGCTTGATGCTATGGGTCAACATTTTTACCGTGAAACTGCCCAGCAGCAGGTCGTGGATGCGAGTATGGCTGAACGCGCCCATGATCGTCAGGTCGATATCATGAGCCGTCTGGTATTCGCACAAGGCCTGTTCCGGCTTGCCTTTCAGTTTCTTGGCGATCACCTTGAGATCGTCGGCTCGACTCAGCTTGTTCGCGGCATTATCAAGCAGTTGGCCCTTGCCGTCGTCCTTGGTGACGCAGACCAGATGGCAGGTCAGGCCTTTGTAGAGCGGACTGTCGGCCACCATATCCAGGGCTTTTTCCGCCGCTTCGCTGCCGTCGTAGGCGATCATGATGCGCTCGGGGGGCTTGAAATCGGCATTGACCACCAATATCGGTTTATGCAGCGAGCGAATGATCGATTCCAGTTTGGCGCCTATTTCGCTGGTTTTATTTTCGTGTATCTTGCCGCGCACGCCGATCACCAGCACGCGGATGTCGTTTTCCAGTTCGATCAGCGCTTCGACCAGGCTGCCGTGGCGCTGGTTGCACAGTGGCTCGGCGATGCCGGCCTGCCGGACCCGGTCCTTGGCGGTTTGCAGTAATTGTTTGCCTTGTTGCAAACGCAGCTTGATGCGCTCCTGGTCCAGCCGGGTGATGTCCTCTAGTAAATGATCGCGGCTGTCTACGCCGATGTTGCCGGACAGGTCGGTCATCGCAGCGGTTTCGGGATGGTGATCGATGGTATGCAGTAGTTTTAAAGGCGCATCGACGCGCCCGGCGATCCAGGCGGCGTAATCACAAACCGAGCCGGTCAGGCTGGAGCCGTCGATACCGGCCAGGACGATGTTGTTATCGGTGCTCATTAATGGCCTCCCATGATTTTTTCAATTTCTTCCGGTTTATCGTGCACACCGAAACGGTCGACGATGGTGGTGGTGGCTTCGTTCATGCCGATTAGTTCGACGTCGGCGCCTTCGCGACGGAATTTGATGACGACCTTATCGAGCGCGGAGACCGAACTGATGTCCCAAAAATGCGCGCGGTGTAAGTCTATCACGACTTTTTCCACCGCTTCCTTAAAATCGAAAGACGCGGTGAACTTGTCCGCCGAATTGAAGAACACCTGGCCGATGACGTTATAGGTGCGAGTGCTGGTCTCGGCATCCAATGTCGACTCGACGTACATGAAATGACTGATCTTATTAGCGAAGAACAATGAGGCCAGCAGCACGCCGACGAACACACCGAGCGCCAAATTATGCGACCAGACGACCACGACGACGGTCGCCAGCATCACGATGTTGGTGGATTTGGGGTGCTCTTTTAAATCGACGATGGAGCGCCAGCTGAAGGTGCCGATAGAGACCATGATCATCACCGCCACCAGCGCGGCCATCGGAATCATCGATATCCATTCGTCCAAAAACACCACCATGATCAACAATAAGATGCCGGCGATTAACGTCGATAAACGGCCGCGGCCGCCGGACTTGATGTTGATCACCGATTGCCCGATCATCGCGCAACCGGCCATGCCGCCGAGCAGGCCGGCGCCGATGTTGGCCAGGCCCTGGCCCTTGCATTCGCGGTTCTTGTCGCTCTGGGTATCGGTCAAATCATCAATGATGGTGGCGGTCATCAGCGATTCCAGCAAGCCCACCACGGCCAGCGGTAATGAATAAGGCAGGATGATTTGCAGAGTTTCCCAATTCAATGGCACCTCGGGCCACAAAAACACCGGCAACGTATCGGGCAATTGGCCCATGTCGCCGACGGTGCGGATGTCCAGGTTCAGCCAGACGGCGATGACCGTCAATGCGGCGATGCAGATCAGCGGCGACGGCAGGGTTTTGCCGATGACCGGAAGATAGGGAAACAGGTAGATGATCGCCAGACCGCCCGCGGTCATTGCATAGACATGCCAGGTCACGTTCGTCAGTTCCGGCAGTTGGGCCATGAAAATCAGAATCGCCAGGGCGTTGACGAAGCCGGTGACCACCGAACGAGACACGAAACTCATCAGCTGGCCGAGTTTCAGATAACCGGCGATGATTTGCAAGACGCCGGTCAACAGTGTCGCCGCTAGCAGGTACTGCAGGCCGTGATCCTTGACCAGGGTCACCATCAGCAAGGCCATCGCGCCGGTGGCGGCCGAGATCATGCCGGGCCGGCCGCCGACCACGGCGGTGATCACCGCAATGCAAAACGAGGCGTAGAGTCCGACCTTGGGATCGACGCCGGCGATGATGGAAAAAGCGATGGCCTCGGGTATCAGCGCCAGGGCGACGACGGTGCCGGCCAGCACATCACCGCGGATATTGCCGAGCCAGTCCTGTTTTTTCGATAAAATGAGCATGGTAGTCCTACATACTAAAGTGATTGACGTGACGGCCATCTCCGGCCGGTGGGATACGAGTCTGTTTGAGGTGAATTGAGGGGGGTTAAGGCGGCGTATAAGGAGCGATCATAATATGTTCCCTGTAGATTAATAAAAGTGATTGATGATTCGGGTATTTGCTAAGCATGTGCAAAGTTATGCCTGGATATTCCACAAAGGCGGCCTTGGTCTTCGAAATAAGTATTCAGAACCCATGTATGAGGATTAATAGGGATCATATTTTCCAGGTAGTGTTTGCGCCTGAATGTTTTTTTTGAAAAAACGGACTTCGAATCTTGAACAAAATCGCTCAAGTAGGGCCTGCAGTGGCATTCGTTACGTTTGTTCCTGCTTCTCCGCTAAATATCCGCTTTTAGGGTTTTGATGGCTCAATCGATTAAAAAGCCGCTAAAAACCGGGATACTTAGTCGTCACAGCGTCAACCAAAAAAGCATTAAGGAAAAACCGGCGACGTAGGCTGACGTCAATTTGATTTGTTGAGCCTTGGTCAATGAACGCCAATAAGCTATTTTGTGATTTTTATAGTGCAACCAAGCATCTGTAAAGCGTTTTTGCAGACGTCTAGGCAGCGCCGGCCAGCTGCGCGCAAGGCGATAAGACAGATAGATAGCGCCCAGCAGCAAGGCGTTGATCATGATGATTTCGCTTTCGTGATGGCTGGTGTGAAATAAGTGTTCTAGCGCGATCTCGACGGAAAGTTCGATGACTTCGAGAAAAACATGGATCAGTTCGAACGCGACATGCAAGCTTTCCAGTAGAAAATCGGAAATGTCTTCGAAAAAAAGCAGAATAAAAAACAGTAAGGCAAAGCGGCGGCCGACTCTGGCGAGCATTTGCAGATCGCTTTCAGGACCAGGGTTATGCGGTTTTCTGGAAGTTAGTCGTTTTATCGACAGGCGTAATTGATCAAGCAAGTCCGCTAGGGTGATAGCCATGGTTTTGTATAAAACAAATCTCTTTTAGATCAATTCTGCGCCTGGTGCTTTTATCCATGAGTATAGCTAATGGCGCCGGATTGCTTAAACGCTACATTGGATAGGGGATAATCGATTGGAAATATCTTTACAATTATATATTAAACATCAGTATCTTGTCAGCCGATAAATTTTACCCCAGCAATTCTCATCAGTTTGAGCATTTTAGTGATGTTTAGGGCCTTGGGGTTGTGTTTGCCCGCCGACATCCTCGCCAAACACAACCCAAGCCCTCTTTGCTATCCAAATTGAGAATTGATCTGTATTAGTGTCGACTAGATCTGACGCATCTCGTTAGAAAATAGAATTGAATCGATAGCTTATTATTCGAACATTTGAAACATATATATTGCAAAAGTAAAGTATCGACCCTATACTGAGTGGGCGTATTTAAAAATGGCTATATATAAACCATAGGTTACCTGAAACAGCCGGCGGTAAGTTAATAGCCATTTATTTAAATGCCAATTCACACTAGTAACAACGGGAGTAAGTCAATGACTGAATCACTTTATGACCAACTTGGCGGTGAAGCAGCGGTTAATGCAGCGGTCGACATTTTTTATCGGCGGGTGCTGAATGATCATCGCATCAATCGTTTTTTCGACAATGTCGACATGGAGCAACAGGCGGCAAAGCAGAAAGCCTTTTTGACGATGGCGTTCGGAGGTCCCAATGATTATACCGGCGCCGATATGCGTCAGGCCCATGCTAAACTGGTCAACAACGGATTGGACGACAGCCATTTCGATGCCGTGATGGAGCATTTGACCGGTACTCTGGAAGAGCTGAATGTCCCTCAAAACCTGATCGATCAAGTCGCGGCGATTGCTGAAAGCACACGGGATGACGTGTTAGGTCGTTAACAATCTTTATCGCGCCTTAAATAAACGGGTTGGGTTAAGCCGCGCTAACTCAACCTACACGGCGCAAGCACTCTATATAATCAATGATGACAGTCACGAAAATCAAAATTGACGAACAAACCCTATTGTGCCAGGTCGGTGAACCTTTACTGGATGCATTGCTGCGCGAAAATATCGATGTGAGTCATGGCTGTCGCCAAGGCGCTTGTCAAAGCTGTATGTTAAGAAGTTTAAAAGGCAAACCGCCCGCCGAAGCGCAACATGGCTTGAAAGATGGCTTGAAGCAACAAAATTATTTTCTCGCCTGTCTGTGTTATCCGGAGCAGGATATGGAGATCGCTTACACCCACCACAGAGACTATGTTACTCACGCCACGGTGAAAGCGAAACAAATGCTCAATCCGGAAATCATGCAATTGGTCATCGAAACCGATGAAGAGCTGGATTATTACGCCGGCCAATTCGTCAACCTGAAACGCGACGACGGCCTGACCCGCAGTTATTCGATCTCCAATCACCGCATGCATGGACGGCAATTGAGTTTTCATGTCAGGCGCCTGATGGGCGGACAATTCAGTGAATGGGCGCATCAGGAATTGCAAATCGGGGACCGTCTGGCGGTATCCGAACCTCAGGGGCTGTGTTATTACCAGAGCGGCCAGCCGCAGCAAAACTTGCTGTTGATCGGAACGGGCAGCGGCCTGGCGCCGCTGGCGGGGATCATCAGCGAAGCGTTACATGACGGCCATCGGGGAGAGATTCATTTGTATCACGGCAGCAGCGATATGAACGGCCTGTATTGGTCGGAGGAGATGCGTTCTCTGCAGCAGCGGTATCAAAATTTTCATTATACGCCCTGTATATCACGAGGCGAGCCGCCAGCAGGCATCGCAAAAGGACGGGCGCATGAGATTGCTTTCAAGGACTGTTCGGCGCTGAAAGGCTGGCGCGTATTCTTATGCGGGCATCCCGACATGGTGTCCTCGAGCAAGCGTCAGGCTTTTTTAGCGGGCGCTTCGATGGCCGATATATATGCCGATGCCTTCCATGTGGCTTCCAGCTCCGTGGATTAAAGAACATCGATATATTCAATAACCTGAGTTCGGGTTAAGGAAGCCGCCTGTATCAGGTCGCGCTTCCGGAAGACGCCGTTCACCCAGCACCTAAATAAACGAAGATGATTTATCGCATGCGACCGTAGGGTGGATTCGCCGCCAGGCAATCCGCCTGGATGCGCACAACGGCCAATTTGGCTCCCGGTGCGGTTTTTGGCGGCTTGTTTCGCGAAGCCGCCCTACGATGCGGTAGGGTGTGCTGACGATAGGAAGCGCACCGGTTTTTGATGCGCTTCACGCTGTTCGACACATCCGAAGTCAAGGCTACATTGGCATCGCAACCGTAGGGTGGATTCGCCGTCAGGCAATCCGCCTGGATACGCACAACGGCCAATTTGGCTCCCGGTGCGGTTTTTGGCGGCTTGTTTCGCGAAGCCGCCCTACGATGCGGTAGGGTGTGCTGACGATAGGAAGCGCACCGGTTTTTGATGCGCTTCACGCTGTTCGACACATCCGAAGTCAAGGCTACATTGGCATCGCAACCGTAGGGTGGATTCGCCGCCAGGCAATCCGCCTGGATGCGCACAACGGCCAATTTGGCTCCCGGTGCGGTTTTTGGCGGCTTGCTTCGCGAAGCCGCTCTACGTTGGCGGATCCGCTGCGCTTGATCCACCTCACGGATGTGAGTAGGGTGTGCTGACGATAGGAAGCGCACCGGTTTTTGATGCGCTTCACGCTGTTCAGCACATCCGAAGTCAAGGCTACATTGGCATCGCAACCGTAGGGTGGATTCGCCGTCAGGCAATCCGCCTGGATGCGCACAACGGCCAATTTGGCTCCCGGTGCGGTTTTTGGCGGCTTGCTTCGCGAAGCCGCCCTACGGGTTATATCGCAACCGGTGGATTCGCCGCCAGGCGTAGGGTGTGCATTTTATGCACCGAAAACACTTAACGAGATTCAAAAATGGTGCATGCAATGCATCCTACGCGAATTTGTGTGGCCCAAGACCGAATATCTTCGCCGTCAGGCAATCCGCCTGGATGCGCACAACGGCCAATTTTGTACCCGGCTCGAGGTTTGGTGGCTTGCTTCGCGAAGCCACCCTACGCGAAGCCGCCTTACAATGGCGGATCCGCTGCGCTTGATCCACCTCACGGATGTGAGTAGGGTGTGCTGACGATAGGAAGCGCACCTTGTTTCGATGCGCTTCACGCTGTTCGACACATCCGAAGTCAAGGCTACATTGGCATCGCAACCGTAGGGTGGATTCGCCGCCAGGCAATCCGCCTGGATACGCACAACGGCCAATTTTGTACCCGGCTCGAGGTTTGGTGGCTTGGTGGCTTGCTTCGCGAAGCCACCCTACGCGAAGCCGCCTTACAATGGCGGATCCGCTACGCTTGATCCACCCTACGATGCGGTAGGGTGTGCTGACGATAGGAAGCGCACCGGATTTTTATGCGCTTCACGCCGTTCAGCACATCCGAAGGCAAGACGATGCTTTGCGTAGGAGCGCCGCCCTCGGCGCGAAAAGAGCCATTCGGCCCGAGGGCGGGCCTCCTACGGGCAGACTTTTCCATGGTTTGACGCCATAGAGAGCGCTTTAAGTTCAAGGCATAGCCTTCTCCAAATTATTGTAAACTTGAGATTCCAGAGCATCGCGATGAAAAAATTGATTATTTTTGTAAGTTAAGCTGAAATTTTACGACCCATCGGTTAATGCGTTTTACACTCTTTATCGACACATGCGAGAGTGTGTCTTATTTCATTATTTGGAGCTCATATGACGGATACCGCCATCAGTGAATCTGTAAAAAATTATTATGGTGAGGTGCTGAAATCCAATCAGGATTTGAAAACCAGCGCCTGTTGTACGTTGGATGCGATGCCTTGGCATTTGCGCCCGTTTCTGACCGATCTGCATCCGGAAGTGGTTTCCCGTTTCTACGGTTGCGGTTCGCCGTTGCCGCCGGCCTTGGAAGGTCAAACGGTACTGGACTTGGGCTGCGGCTCCGGCCGCGATTGCTATCTGTTGTCGCGCCTGGTCGGTGAATCGGGTCGGGTGATCGGCGTCGACATGACGGAAGAACAGCTTGCCGTCGCCAAAAAACATTGCGACTGGCACGCCGAGCGCTATGGTTATGCGCGCTCCAATGTCGAATTTGTCCATGGTCAGATCGAAAATCTGGCCAGCGCCGGCATCGATGATAATTCCATCGATGTGGTCGTGTCTAATTGCGTGATCAACCTGTCGCCGGATAAACGCCAGGTGCTGACGGAAATCTTCCGGGTGCTGAAACCCGGTGGCGAACTGTACTTTTCCGATGTCTACGCCGATCGGCGTATTTCTGAGGCGTTGAAATTGGATCCGGTGCTGTTGGGCGAATGTCTGGGCGGCGCGCTTTATTGGGAAGATTTCCGCCGCATCATGCAAGAGCTGGGTTGTCCAGATGTGCGCGTCGTCAAGGAAAATCCGATCAGCTTGGACGATCCGGAAGTGGCGGCCAAAATCGGCATGGTCAATTTTCGCTCGGTCACGGTCAGGGCCTTTAAGATGCCGTTGGAAGACCGCTGCGAGGACTTCGGCCAAGTCGCCATCTACAAAGGCACAATCGCCGAACATCCGCATGGCTTCGATTTGGACGATCATCATCACTTCGAAACAGGCCGGCCGCTACGCGTTTGCGGTAACACCGCCGATATGCTGGGCTCCAGTCGATACGCCGAACATTTTGAACTGATCGGCGACAAATCCACGCATTTCGGCTTGTTCGACTGCGCGCCGCCCAATACCAGTCGTTCGCTGGATTCCGGCGCCGCTTGCTGCTGAGTGCGATGACGAACTTTAGTAAGCTCAGCATCGTCGTGCCGGTCGGACCCGATGATCAAGTCTGGCCTCAGTTGTTGAACGAATTGGCGGTATTCGGCAGCGAAGCGGAAATCATACTATCCGCCTGTCAGCCGCGGTCCGCCGATAGTGATCTGCCGAACAATGCAAACTGGCTTTGCGGAGTGCCGGGCAGGGCGCATCAGCTCAATGCCGGCGCAAAGCAAGCGACGCGTGAGCTGGTCTGGTTCGTTCATGCCGATACCCGCCTTAGCGAAGACGTCGTCACAGCGGTAGGGGATTTCATCGCCAAAGGCGGGCAAATCCTGGGCTATTTCAGGCTGAGGTTTGCCGGCGACGGCCCTTGCTTGACCCGCTTGAACGCCGCTGCGGCCAATCTGCGCTCGCGTTTTTTCGGTCTGCCGTTTGGCGATCAGGGCTTCATAATCCGGAAAACGCTGTTCGAACAGTTGCAGGGCTTTGATCAGGCCGTTAGCTTGGGTGAAGATCTGGATTTTGCCGTACGCGTTAAAGCCGCCGGTTTTTCACTGCGCGAACTGCCGGCCGTACTGGTGACCAGCGCCCGGCGCTATCAGCAGCAGGGCTGGCTGGCGACGACGGTGCGCCATATCTGTCTGACCTGGCAATTGAACCGACAGGCCAAACAGCGTTTGGAGAGCGTGCGATGAACGGCGCGCTTGCCATCTTCGTCAAAACGCCGGGATGTTCACCGGTCAAGACGCGCCTGGCCGCTGAACTGGGGACAGAAGTGGCGGAATCCTTTCATTTGATGGCGTCGCGGGCCGTGACCGAGGTTGCGCAGGCCGCAGGCAAGCATAGCGCTTTGCAGTGTTATTACGCCGTGGCCGAGCAAGAGGCGCTGGATCATGCTTATTGGCAAGCCTTGCCTTGCTTGTGGCAGGGAGAGGGCGGTTTGGGTGAACGCATGGCTCATATTTATCAAACCTTGTTGCACCAGCATGATTTCGTCATGCTGGTGGGCGCCGATATCCCGCAGATGACTGCCTCGGAACTGCAGTCGGCTGCTGCATGGCTGACGGATCATGAACAGGCGCGTATGGCGTTCGGCCCCAGCGCCGACGGCGGTTTCTGGTTATTCGGAGGCAACTGCGCCGTTCCTTTAAAGATCTGGACGGAGGTCACTTACAGTGTTTCCGATACCGGCGTCCAATTCCATAATCGAATCGAAAAGCTGGGTCAGGTTCATCGCTTTGCGACTTTGATCGATGTCGATGAAGCGGAAGACCTGAGCGCCTTACGCCAGACTTTGTCGGCATGTTCCGAACCGTTGCCGGCGCAATTGGCGCTGAGCCGTTACTTGCAGTCTATCTCATCTTAAATAAAACTTATGCGCGACGTAAAACCTTTACTACTGAACACGGACTTCCCGAAAATTCAGCGCGGACGCTTGCAGACCCTGCAGATGAATCTCGGCTATCTCTGCAATTTGAGCTGCACACATTGCCATGTCAATGCCGGGCCGAAACGCACCGAATTGATGACGCGGGACACGATGCGTAACGCCTTGCAATTCGCCGAACGTTATCATCTGGAAATCCTCGATGTGACCGGCGGTTCGCCGGAAATGAATCCCGATTTCCGCTGGCTGGTTAAACAGGCGAAACAGCAGGGCTTGCGCGTTATGGATCGCTGTAATCCGACCATCTTGGTCGAGCCGGGCTATCAAGATACCGCCGAATTTTTGGCCGAGCAGCAGGTCGAGGTGATCGCCTCCTTGCCCTGTTATTTGGAAGACAATGTCGATGCCCAACGCGGCAAGGGGGTGTTCAAGGCCTCGATCGACGGACTACAGAAGCTTAATGCCTTGGGTTACGGACGTCCCGACAGCGGTCTGGTTTTGAACCTGGTGTTCAATCCGCAAGGGATTTCCTTGCCGCCGCCGCAACAGCAGTTGGAGCAGGCCTACCGGCAATTTTTACAAGGCCATTTCGAATTGCAATTTAACAATCTTTTCACGATCACCAACATGCCGATACAACGTTTCGGCGCGGTGTTGTTGGCGAAAGGCCAATTCGAAGAGTATATGACGGTGCTGAAACAAGCTTATCGGCCTGAGAATCTGGAACAGGTCATGTGCCGCAGCTTGCTGAGCGTGGATTGGCAGGGATATGTCTATGATTGCGATTTTAACCAAATGCTGGAATTGCCGTTGATGGGCCGCCGCACCCATCTGCATGAATTGCTGGAACGGATGCCGGATGGGTTGCCGGTTGTCGTCGGCGAGCATTGCTACGGTTGCACGGCCGGACAAGGTTCGAGCTGCACCGGTGTATTGTCCTGATTATTTTCGTGCCAGTCTCTTAACAGTTAACGGCGTCGCTGTTCAGCGAGAAACTGAACCCTCTATAGGCAGATGATTTGGGATTAATGATCTGCCGACCCCTCAGTGGTCAGTGCGCTAATAGTAACCTGAGTTCGGGTTAAGAAACTCGCCAGTATCAGGTAGCGCTTCCAGAACAAAAATCGGCCATGCCGCGCACACTTCTTCCAGAGCGACCCGGTGGATGCGCTCCGCTTATCCACCCTACGAATGGGGGGTAGTTACATTGAATTACTTCACGCTTTTGGTGTCCTTTTAAATATTGCCGCAACAAGAAATAAAAAATCAGGGATTAGCGCATCTGTTCGTCCGCTATGACCAATATGGCATTGGTGAGTCATACGCGTTTTTTATTTTGTGCGGAGGTGTCGGACTTGATGAGGTGACTGATGAGACATAAAAAAAAATGCGTTGGCATTCATGAGCTTTATTCCAAGAGCCCCGAAAAAGCCGATTTTTTGCTCTGGGGCAGAGAAATCAACCCGTCTAGCCGGCGAGGTTTTTTGAAAAAAAGCGGATTGCTGGCCTTGACCGGTTTTCTCGGCTCGCAAATACCTTTCGCGGATAACATGCCCGGCGGTTTGATTCCCGCCGCCTTGGCCAATAGCGACGAACCCTTCAGAATTCCCGGTAAACATCCTGAACTGATTGTTTTGAACGACCGGCCCGTCAATGCGGAAACGCCTCCTCATCTACTTGACGATCCCATTACGCCGGCCGAACGGTTATTTATTCGCAATAACGGCCTACCTCCCGAAAACATTGCTGTTGGCGCCTGGTTGCTCGAAATCGGCGGCGAATCGGCTTCCTCGACACAACAGTTTAGCCTCGAAGATTTAAAAAACACTTTTTCGCCTTATACCTACCAACTGTTGGTCGAATGCGGTGGAAACGGCCGAAATGAATTCTATCCGCCGGCGAGGGGGAATCAATGGACCCTGGGAGCGGTTGGATGCCCTGAATGGACCGGTGTTCGTCTGAGGGATGTATTGAGGGCGGTAGGAATTAAGGACGATGCGGTCTATATCGGATACTATGGCCGCGATACGCACTTAAGCGGAGACCCGAGAAAAAGACCGATTTCACGTGGCGTACCCATTGCCAAGGCTATGGAGAAAGAAACCTTGATTGCCTGGGCGATGAATGGACAGGATATTCCGCTGATGAATGGCTATCCATTGCGGTTAGTCTGCGGCGGTTGGCCGGGGTCCACTTCAGGGAAATGGTTGGAAAAAATTGTGATCAGAAACAAAGTGCATGACGGCCCTAAAATGACTGGATTTTCTTATCGTGTTCCTTGTCGCCCGGTTGCGCCGGGGAGTGAGATTGCCGTCGAGGACATGTGCATCATCGAATCCATGCCGGTCAAGTCGTTGATTACCTATCCCCGCAGTGGCGCGATGATCAACGAAGGCGAGAAGCTGAAGGTGAGAGGACATGCCTGGGCCGGTGACCTGGTCGTACAAGCGATGGATATTTCATACGATTTTGGCGTCACATGGCAATCCTGTAAATTGCAGCCGCCAAGAAATAGGACGGCCTGGCAGCATTGGAACGTCGAAATCGATTTTCCTGGCAAAGGATATTATGAAGTCTGGGCCAGAGCCACGGATAGCGCCGGTAAGATGCAGCCGATGGTGGTGCCCGGCTGGAATCCGAAAGGCTATTTAAACAATGCCTGCCATCGGATAGCGGTGAAAGTGGTTTAAGGAATGGGAATGAAAGTTTTTGCAAGCCTAATGATTCTGCTTACTTTATGGACGCCGTATCGCGTACAGGCGCAACAAACTTTGGATGCCGAGACAGGGCTCATCGTCGATGAGGGCATCGAGTTGATCAAGACATATTGTCTGGCTTGTCATTCGGCGAAACTTATAGTCCAAAATCGGGCTACGCTGGAAGGCTGGCGAGAGGCGATCCGTTGGATGCAGGATCAAGGGCTGCAGAAATTTAAACCGGAAACGGAAGCACGGATATTGAAGTATTTAAGTGAAAACTATTCACCGGATAAACAAGGACGACGTTCCCCCTTGATTATCGAAAACTGGTATAGGCTGAACTGAGGAGATCGCAATGCAATCATTGCAGTTAGCCTCTATTTCCACTGACATAAGCCTTCGTCAGCCCATGAATCGGCGATTCGAATATTTGCTGGCAGCGACCGAACTCGATCAGGCAGCCGCCATGCTCCTGGACCCAGAAAAAACCGGCATAATTGGCGATGCGCCGGGCCTGGGCCAGATTATGGGTGACGATCACGACGGTATAGCGTCCTCGCAAGGATTGAATCAGATCTTCGACCACCGCGGAAGAAATGGGATCCAGCGCGCTGCAGGGTTCATCCATTAACAACACCTTGGGTCGCAACGCCAGTGCCCGGGCGATACACAGTCGTTGTTGTTGCCCCCCGGACAAGGCTTGCGCCGGGGCATCGAGACGATCCTTGACTTCATCCCATAGGCCGACGTCCTGCAATACCTGCTGTATTCTGTCGTTTAATTCGTCTTGTTTGCGCATGCCGTGTTCACGCAGCGGCAGTTCGATATTACGGCGTATCGATAACGGAAAGGGCGTCGGTTTTTGAAAAATCATGCCGATATCACGGCGTAAATGCTGTATATCAACAGCCGGGTCGAATAAATCGCACTCGTTAAAACGGACATTGCCGCTCACATGACAGTCCGGAATCATATCGGTCAAACGATTCAAGACCGAGAGAAAACTGGTCTTCCCGCATCCGGAAGGGCCGATCAACGCGGTAATGCAGCCCTTGTAAATTTGTAGCGAAACTTTCTCCAGCGCCGGTTTGTTGCCGTAGCGTAGGGACAGGTCTTCGATGCTGAGCAACGGTTCGGGATCGCAGCAAGGCGGGCCGGCCTGTAACGGTCCCAATGTATAGGCGCTGGGATCGTTGCCGGATTCGCCATCAGCTTCGCGGTTAATGAAAAAAGAATTCATGAGGTCACAATTCTCCTGTGCAGCCAGCGCTGAGTCAAACTCATCGCCATCGCGTTAAGGCTTAATAAGATAAGGATCAACACCAGCGCCGCGGCATGGGCATTGGCGTCACCGCCGGCAACATTCATCGACAGGTCGTAGATATGCACCGACAGCGCTCGGCCGGAGTCGGACAGTGAGCTTGGCATCCGGTCGACATAGCCGCTGGTGAAAATCAGCGCCGCGGTCTCGGCGCCGGCCCGGCCGATGGCGAGCATCAAACCGGCTGCGAGCGCCGGGCTGGCGCTGGGCAGCAGCAAATGCCACAGCGTCGCGGCGCGGCTCATGCCCAATGCCGCGGCGGAAAGCCGGTAATCGTCGGGGGCGGCGCGCAAACCCTCCATCGTCGTGCGGATCAGAATGGGCAAGGCCATGCAGGCCAGTGTCAGTCCGCCGGACAGAATCGAAAAGCCCAGGCCTAGATAAATACAGAAAAAAGCATTGCCGAACAGGCCGAAGACGATTGACGGAATGCTCGCCAATACATCCAGGCTACGTTCGATGAAACGGTCAAAGAAACGCTGGGAGCGGGTGAATTCGGTCAGCAGCACGGCGGTCGCCAAGCCTAACGGCGCAGCGGCCGCGATCGCGACCAGCAAAATCAACCCAGTAGCCACGATAATCGGGGCAATGCCGCCGGCGCGCCCGGCATCTTGCGGCGCTTCGAGCAGATATGACCAGGAAAGCCGGGGCAGCCCTTGCAATATAATATCGCTCAGCAAGCACAGAAAGATTGTCCCGATTAAAATCGGCGTCAGCCAGATCAACACGCTGGCCAAGCCGTTCTTAGTCATGTGCGCTCTTCCATTTAAACAATTCAGCTGCGCCGACCAACGCCAACACCATTAGCATCAGCGCCAACCCCGAGGCGAACAAGGCCGCACGGTGATCCCCCATCGCATAGGCCATCTCCAGGGCGATGTTGGCGGTCAGCGTGCGCACCGAATCGAACAGACTGTGTGGATGTTGCACGACATTGCCGGCCACCATCAGCACCGCCATCGTTTCACCCATGGCGCGGCCAGCCGCCAGCATGCTTCCGGAGGCGATGCCGGCCCTGGCGGCTGGCAAGGCCACGCCGCTGATCATCCCCCAACGCGATAAACCCAGCGCGGCGGCGCCCCGATAATGGCTGACCGGTAAAGCGGCCAACGCGGCATCGACCGTTAAGGCCACCGTCGGCAGTATCATCAAGGCCAGAATCAAGATAGCGGTCAGCAAGCTAACGCCGGGAGGATGCAGGCGTGCGACCCACGGCGCAACGGTAGTCAATCCCCAAAATCCGTACACCACCGAAGGAATGCCGGCCAGCAATTCGATCAGTCGGCGATACCAGGCCGCCAGCGTCGGCGGGGCATAGAAACGGCTGAACAATGCCGAGGCAATACCCAGCGGCAGCGCCAGCAAGAGTGCGCCCGCTGTCGAAAACAGCGTCGCCGACAGCATCGGCGTCAGGTTATATAAGCCTTGCACCGGATGCCAGGAGCGGTCGGTGAAGAATCGCGACAGCTGCAGATGGTCCAGCAGCGGTCGGGATTCATCGATCAGAAACAGCATGATTAATAACACGACCGCCGCCGAAACCAGCGCGCAGAGACGCAGCAGCGCCGCCAGTTTCTTGTCAGGGCGCGACAGGGACAAAGTATTGCGCTGCGATGATGTCATTGACCTGTTCCGAGCGGGCGAATTCGATAAATGTCTTGATCATGCCTGAAGGCTCGTTCTTAGTTACCAGATTCAACGGTCTGGACAACGGAAAAGTCCGATTGCGCAGGTTTTTGACCGAGGCCGCGATATTTTGCAACGGCAGCAGTTTGATCGATACGCCGTGGCTGGCTTCGTATTCGGCGGAGCCTACCGAAACATAGCCGATGGCATCGGGATTGCCGGCAACGGTTTTAATGCCTTGTTGATTATCGCCGATCACTACATGTGGTTTCACCTGTGTGTTTTGCAAGCCGAAATGGTGTAGAAACAACTCCAGTGTCGAATGTCCCTCGGCCTTGTTGACGACGGTAATAGGCCTATCGTTTCCGCCCACGGCCTTCCAGTTTGTGATCTCGCCGGTGTAAATGTCGATGATTTGTTGTTGCGTGAGCGACGTGACCGGATTGGCCTCGTTAACGATGATGCTGATGCCGTCCAACGCAATGGTGTAACTGTGCAAATCCGCTTCGCTGTCTTTTAGCGCCCTTGAGGCCATGCCGATATCGGCTAGTCCGGCTCGGGCGTCGTTGACGCCGCGCGATGAGCCGCCGGTCTGCACATCGACCCGCACATTGGGATTTAACGATTCGAAACGTTTGCCGATTTCCGCGGCTAACGGCGCCACCGTGCTGGAACCGGTTAAAATCAATTTTTCAATGTCGGCTTCATTATCAAAATGTATGCCTTCTATTTTTAAATAACTCCAGGCCGTAATGATCATTATTAATGTCAGTACAACTAAAATCAATTTCTTCACGGTTATCTCCAAGATATCGAATGTGTTTTAGAATAGGGGCGGTAAAGGTAACGAGTCGCTGTTTTGTATAAACATTACGCCGTGTTTGGCGCTTTGCTTAATTCTCAATAGATGATTCGCTTAAGTATCCGTTCACTCGCGCTAAGTGAAGACAAAAAGCGGATTAAGGAGCGAAATCGGCTGCGATTTTCTGGATTAGGTTGTTCAGCGCTCGATGCTTTTTCGAGTTTATTTCGCTGAGAGGCTGCCGACGTTTCAGATTCGGCATCAAGCAATCTTTCCGCCTTAAGCTTCTGGTTGCGTTCATAACAGGCCGAAGCGTTACGCAACATCCGGGCGTAGTCTTGATAAGACTGGACTTCGGAGGATTTCTTTCTACGTCGATTTGGGAGCGATGAGCTTTTTGGGGTGCTACACATAAAAGGTTTCCAGCAATTAATTCAATAGTTCAGGATCGATTTCCAATGTTAACCTTTTAGTCGAACAATGCGCATTTACCTTACAATGTTTTAGCAAATAATGGAAAGACTTAAATCAAAGAACTCTAAGCAAGAGTCGATGCGTTTTATCATTTTTCGATAACTATAGTAGTAGGTCAGGGTGCGCGATAGCGTTCCCTGACAATAAACTCTTCAAATTTTTAATTGCAGCGGCCACGCTTTAAAATGGCCGGTTCTGTTAATAAAGTAGAACTCAACACTAAGGAGAGCCGAACATGGCGTTAGTATCATTGCGACAACTTTTGGATTATGCCGCGGAACATGGCTTTGCCGTTCCCGCATTCAACGTCAGCAATATGGAACAAGTGCAAGCCATTATGCAAGCGGCCGATGCCTGCGACAGCCCTGTGATTATGCAAGGTTCGGCCGGCGCGAATCGCTATGCCGGCGAGGTGTTTTTGCGCCATTTGATTGTTGCCGCCGTCGAACAATATCCTCATATTCCGGTCGTCATGCATCGGGATCATGGACCCACACCAGATATCTGCGCCCAAGCGATTCAATCCGGCTTCAGCTCGGTGATGATGGATGGGTCTTTGCTGGAAGACATGAAGACGCCGGCCTCTTTTGAGTATAATGTGAACGTGACTCGCACCGTGGTCAATATGGCGCATGCCTGTGGCGTGTCAGTGGAAGGCGAAATTGGTTGCTTAGGTTCCTTAGAAAGTGAGGTCAACGAAGCTGCGGCTACTGAAGATTCATCGGCGCAACAGGATCATAGTCAGTTGCTGACCGATCCCGAGGAAGCGGTCGAATTTGTTAAGCAAACCCAAGTCGATGCGTTGGCCGTAGCGATTGGCACCAGTCATGGGGCTTATAAATTCAGCAAGCCGCCTACCGGCGAAGTCTTGGTGATTAGCCGGTTAAAAACATTGCAACAACGCCTGCCCAATACCTACTTCGTCATGCATGGATCCAGCTCGGTACCGCAGGATTGGCTGAAAATCATCAATGACTATGGCGGCGATATTCCTCAAACTTATGGCGTGCCGGTCGACGAAATCGTTGAAGGAATCAAATATGGCGTGCGCAAAGTCAATATCGATACCGACTTACGGATGGCTTCTACCGGCGCGATACGTCGTTATCTAGCCCAACCGGAAAACGCCTCCGACTTAGACGCGCGCAAGATTTATAAAGCGGCCAGAGATGCGATGCAGGCGCTTTGCCAAGAACGTTATCAAGCATTTGGCTCGGCCGGTCATGCGAGTAAAATTAAAGCCATTCCATTGTGCGAGATGAGGAAGCGTTATCAGTATTATACAAATTGAGAATTGCTGGAATTATCTCCGATGGAGTATTGTAGGAGTCCCGCCTTCGCGCCGAATAAAGCTTGTCGCGCCGAGGCCGACGTTCTTCCGGCATTGTGATTAATTTGATTGCTCGATACGCTGTGGGATAAGTAAGGGCGGTTATAATGACGAACGTAGATTCATTGGTTATTCGATCAACCCCATTTGTAATTATTCAGCGTATTTTTATCAGAGGGAGTAGGCTATTGATTTATCGGGCTGTCTGCAACAGGACGTTGCAGCCAGAGCTTACGCCGCACAGGGAAGTGCAAGTGCCGCGTGAGGCAGGATGCCGTTAGCTGCCATGGATGTATTCACGCGTCCCGAGAAATCAATGGTCTACTCCCTAAACCCTGAAAGATACTGAATAGTTACCCCCATTTTTTATCACTGTGAAACGTTAGCGTCATGATGAAACGAAGGTTAGAACCTGAGTTAATGGAGGATCCACTGCAGGCCGAAGTCTATGCCGCCGCCGATTTTGCGGAAGCGGATTCTTTGATGTTGCAAGCGTTCAATGAGGCCTTTCCTGAGGTGGAATTGCAGGGCCCCGTTCTCGATTTGGGTTGCGGTCCTGGCAATATGGCTTTTCGTTTTGCCGAACGCTTTCCTCGCTGTCAGGTGATAGGCGTCGACGGATCGGCGGCAATGTTGGCGATTGCCGATCAGCGCAAGAAATCAAGGGCGGAACTCATAGATCGAATTCGATTCTTACAGGGCATTATTCCGAAGGTCAGGATTCCAGCCGGGCCTTATGCTGCGATTATCAGCAACAGCTTTCTGCATCATTTACATCGTCCGGAAGTCCTTTGGGGACTCATCAGTCATTATGCTCAACCCGGCTGTCAAATTCTGATTATGGATTTATATCGTCCGGATTCTCCGCAACAGGCGCAAGGCTTGGTCGAAAAGTATGCCTCCAGCGAACCGGAAGTACTGCGGCGTGATTTTTATCATTCATTGCTGGCCGCCTTGACGCCGGATGAAGTCAAGCAGCAACTGGCGACGGTGGGATTAGGCGAACTTGTCGTTCGTAAAACCAGCGACCGACATATGATTATCGTGGGTCAGAAGTCTTAGCGGTTGCCTTATCTTGCTAACGTATTATCTCAGTAGCCTGGCTAGGTTATTCTCTTCTTTTTAGAAAAACGCGCTATACACAGAAACTGTGGATAACTCTGTGCATAAACGGTTGTTAACACGTTTGACTGCGCGTGTTTTCTGCGTTTGTGTCAAATTGATTGTAATTTATACAGTTGAACTTAATTGATTATAAATCAATGGCTTAACTGTTTTTCGTGGCTGTCAATTGTTATTTTATTCGATCCTAAGTCGCCATGTTAAAGGCGCATTGGGCTTGGTGTAAAGATTGTGTATGGTTGTCAAGCTAAGCTCAATATAGCTTTAGTTTCACGTATATAAAAACCGTTAAAGATCGCTAGTAATTGGGAAGGGGCGGAAAAAAGTAAAAAAAACATGAAAGCATGGGAAAAGAAGATATTTTTTCTTATCGTGAGTAGCTGTTATTCAAATGAAGCTTGTAGGACTGTAGGTCCGATCAAGCGTAGCGGATCCGCCAAAAACCTGAATGATTTCGAAGCCTGAATCAAACCCATCATTATAGATGTATCGATGATATTGAAAAGTTTATTGTCAATAAACTTGAATAATCTCAATCACCTAGTAGGCTCATATATGATTTCCACTCCATTCGGTGATCGAGATGCTGAAAACAATCCTATTGATACTGATCCATTTTTAGCTAATTTTCTTTATTCAATGAGTGAGTAGCCCGGAATCCGTGAGGGCATAGTGTTAATCCCGTATTCCGTTGCGCTTCATACGGGCTACTTGCTGGCATTCAGATCAAGTTCATAAGGCGGATCAAGTATAGCGGATCCGCCAAAAAATTTATTCGCTGCAGAATCACGGCCACTTCGATAGGCACAGCTATCGGGCGAATGAAGCTTTGCGCGCCGAGGATGCTGCTCCTACCGTGTTGTGGCGCCAAGCTCAGAAGCGACCATTCCGGCCAAGGAATGTGTTTAAATGCCGATGTACTCGCTTAGGTCTTTATCAACTTCGCATTAAGGAAAAAAGATGGCCGGTCAACACGATTCTCAGTTTAACGTCTCCAAAAGCTCAACTGAATTATTGGAAGCTTATCGTCAGATGCTAAGTTGCCTTTTTCTATCGACGGTTGCGCTGATTTTGGTTATCACAATCCCTTTGATTATATTGGAATGGATAAATTATGGCCAGGAGGCCGGTAAGCGTCATGAGCTTCCGATCTTGCCGTTTGTGACATTGTGCGGCGCCTTAGGAGCTTTTTTCAGTGCGCTGATGCGTATTTATGCGCTGGAAAATCTGCCGGCGGCTCTTTTCCACGCCGACTTGAAAGGTCTTCGCAACAAATACCTGTTTATGTATTCGTTGATTCCTCCGATCACCGGGATGATAGGCGCCGTGGTGCTTTACATCATCATCGCGGCCGGTTTGATCGAAGGCGATCTTTTTCCGCACTTTCATTGTTCTCTAGGCGAGGGAGAGTGCGACAGTTTTAGCGGTTTAATGGCTTATGCTCCGATGCATGCCAAGGATTATGCTAAAGCGCTTGTTTGGGGCTTTACAGCCGGTTTTTCCGAACGCTTAGTGCCGGATACGCTGGGACAACTTGCCAAAACTGATCAGCGAGATTGAACACAAAGCGCAAATTTTCCTTACTATTTCAAAAGCCAGTAGTGCAGCTGTAGCAGCGAAGAATCCGATAGGGCAGGCTGCTGATCCTCATATTGTGGTTATTCAAGTCAAATTCATAGGGCAGACAAAGACCGCTGCTAGCCGCTTTGTAATGCTGCTAACCAAAAAACTCCGCTGATTAAGCTCAGCTTAATGCAACATCTCTGACGTTTCAGCGTTCCACAAAAACGTTGGTTCTGAACCGTGTCTTCTGCACATGACAAAAAATCTTAATGATCCGTAGTAAATTTATTTTAATAGGGAATACTGATTCCTTGTGTGGGATGGGGCGGTGTTTCGCTATCGCTTCTACCCATCATTCCTTCGTCTCCATGAACCATTGGGTAAATTTTTGTCGTGTACAGAGGTTGAATAGTCACGGCCTGAACAAGTTATATCTTCTCGTTCATGTGAAAATTTATGAGAAATTTTCTGGGGTGAAAGGTTTTTGTAAGGCAGTGTCGATACGATGTTATTTAAAAGGCAATTTTGCTTTAAGAGAGAAATGTTTACTTGATAAATATTAAAAAATAACCTCTGCACATGACATAAAACACTCATTCTATTAGTTTTATATGCTTGGTTTCTTAAGTTATCGATATAAGAAAATAATAGTAAATGCCGGGCTTAATATATATTTTAATTCCCTGGCAGAAAGTTCGACGGTAAATAACCACAGTCATTCCGGCATGGAGCGCCGTAACCCTATAGTTATCATGAATGATGGCTTATACAACTAAACTTATTCGCAATCGCTTATTCTCGTTGAATTTAAAATAATGAATATAATAAAAAAAATAGTATTCTTACTAATCATGTTAGTTGCTGTCGAAATATCGGCGGACAACACTAACGAAGATATACAATCGTGGGGCAATGTAACTGCTATTACTTCTTTAGGCCGGTTTGATCCCGCTTTGGATAAAGTGAAATTGTGGCTGGAGGCTCAGGGCCGTTTCGGAGATGATATTTCAAAATTTTCTCAAGCTATTTTACGTACTGCACTAGGCTATTCGGTTTATGATAATTTAAGCTTCTGGTTCGGTTATGCTTGGATACCCAGTGAACCGACGGGTTCGTCATCTTTTGATGAACACCGTCTATGGCAACAAATGATATGGAACCATTCCTTGGCAGGCGGCAAGTTTATGTCTCGCTCTCGATTGGAACAACGTTTCGATGAACGGGGTGACGATGTCGGCTGGCGCTATCGTCAATTCTTGAAATATTACCATCCCATTAAGGCGGCGCCAAAACTAAGTTGGGTTGTCTGGAATGAGGTTTTTGTTGGCCTCAACAGACCAGATTGGAAGGCAGACAATGGTTTCGACCAGAACCGTGCTTTTGTCGGGTTAGGGTTTCAAATGGATAAACAGGTCAGAACGGAATTTGGATACATCAATCAGTATATTCGCAAACCTTCTGCCAATGACGCGATGAATCATATTATTTCTTTGAACGTATTTATGAACTTTTAACGTAGCTATTCAATATAAAAATGCTTTTTCTACTATCAGGGGCTGGGTCAATATATCCCTGGCAACTAACAGCCCCTGCTTAACGCGGCACTTGCACATCCATGTGCGTCGGGCTTGGATGCGACATATGCTCGCCATGGCGGGTGGAAATGCGGATTTTACAGGAGCCAAAATCTGCCTTGTCGCAGACACTTCTTCCGCATCTAACTGAATTCCTAAAATTTTTGTCGTGTACAGAGGAGGCTCGGTTGATTTTATTTTCAATCGAGTCCGATAATGCTCTAGCCAGCCTCTTCGGCGCCGGCTGACTAATGGGGGATCTTTCCGGTTTCATTGACTAGGCGATCGTCAATCGTATACACAGGTTTCTTTTCTTCACCCTCTTGCTGAAGCACGGTCTCGGGCAATTTCTGAAAATTCCATGAACTCTGTGCGCTTTGTTGGACAGTCTCGCTTAGTGCGATGGCCTTGCCGGCGTTGCTCCCCAAT
Source organism: Methylomarinum sp. Ch1-1 (assembly GCF_030717995.2). Taxonomy (NCBI): domain Bacteria; kingdom Pseudomonadati; phylum Pseudomonadota; class Gammaproteobacteria; order Methylococcales; family Methylococcaceae; genus Methylomarinum; species Methylomarinum roseum. Next base: position 2,102,350 of record NZ_CP157743.1, read on the forward strand.
GACTGCAGGCGGGTGGCCCGGGTGATTGTTTCGCCCAGAATTGTATAGTTCATTTTGACCGATGAGCCAATGTTGCCTTCGATCACTGCGCCTGCGGCGAGTCCGAAGCCCCCATAGACGGCGTTGTACAGCGGGTTGTCCTGATCGCGCAACGCCTTCAAGCCTCGCAAGGCGTCAAGGCAGGACGAAATCGCCGCATCCGCCTGGTTGAACGGAAAATAGGCGATCAGGCTGGTACCCACATATTCGGCCACTTGTCCGCCATGCTCGATAATACAGCTTGAGCAGGTTTCCAAATAACTGTTGATGATTTCGGCAATCTCTTCGGCGGAAAAGCGATCCGACAAGGTGGAAAAACCCAGCATGTTCCCGAACAATACCAGTTTTTCGGTGCTTTTGACCGGCACGGTCAAGGGGTTAGTACCCTCGGTGAGGAGTTTGAGCACGGCGGGCTGAGTATAGCGCCCGATGATATGGTGAGATTGGGCGATATTGCGCAACATCATGCGTATTGCTTGCAGCAAGACGCCGCTTTCTTCATTGAGACACACCGTGCGCATGCCCCAGTCGCTGAACAGGCGTTGTTCGAGCCCGTATTCCGCGCTAAGTATGGTCAAGTCCCTGTGTCGGGTATCGGAGCGGATTTTTTCCAGCAACGTATCCACGACGGAGGGCTGGCCTTCGAGGATTTGAAAGAAATATTCGTGAACCGAAATCAGTACGCCGGTTAAGCCCAGTTTTTGATTGTTCAGACTGGATTTACGCCCCAGTTCAACGATCTCTTCATCGCTGAACGCGGCGTGCATCGTGCTGACGTACATGATCCGCTTGAGACCCCGCTCTCGTCCCCCGGCGGCGCGGTCTTGTGTCGCCAGGTGCTGAAGCGCCTTGGACATCAGCCCGGAGCCCTTGGTCAACGCCTTGAAATCGGTTTGCGACAACACGGTCAATTCGCAACCGGAAATGCAGCGTACGGTTTCCGCCCGCCGATTGAGATAAGTCTGTGTGATTTCGCCGAAGTAATCGCCCGGCCCCAGTTCTGCTACCTTGCGGTCATCCTTGATGACTTCCAGCCGACCGGATTCCACCACATAGGCCATTTCGGCCTCGTCGCCTTGATGAAAAATTTCGTCGCCTTGCGCGAAGCGTATCTTTTGCAGGCGTGCCATAGGCGCTGGCGCAAGCACTGCGATATCGCTACGGAAGGGGATTACCAAGGCCCAATCGATCATGATGCGCAGGTTTTTTTCCAAACCGGGCATGGCCAGAAGCTGGCCGAGTCTAGACAGCAGCCAGGCGATCCTGCCTCTGAAGGTAAAGGCTTTTACATCACAAAACGAATTGAATCCGATGCTGTAAGGCTTGATTAATTTATTCCGGCCCTGATAAGGACGGGTGGTGAAGCCTTGCGTTTTAGCCCAGGCATTATAGCCTGCGGCGGTCCCCAGGGCCTCCCAGTCGGCGGCAGTGATGAAAGGATGTTCGTCGCCTTGTGTTTTTGGAGCCGCAAGCCAAATGTGCGGATGAGCTTCGAGGCACAAGTCGCCGTCGACGGCGAAAGGCCAGGCCAGGGCGGTGGCTCCCTGCAAGCGCACGACCGGGGCACTGAAACAGGCATTGATCAACAGCCCCGCTGCAAGGCGTCCTCCGTTGGTCAAGATGACTTCCTGTTCGGCAACACCGGTGATTTTTTCGGCCTTGTGCAGGGTGACTCCGGCTTTTTCAAGACAGTCATCGCGCACGGACATGTGTTCCCGTTCGAAATCAGCATAAACGTATTCCGGGTCTTCGTAGAGATGAACCTGATACCCTGAATCACGTAGCACCGGATAGGACGGCGTCATGGCGCGCAGCATTTGACAAATCTCCGCTGCGACGCTGCAAGCCAGTTCGCCCGATCCTATGATCGCAACGCTCAAGAACCGCGACCGTTCGTCGGCGTCTTCTGTGAATTCCGCCTGTTCGATCAGTTCGAGCAGACACTTGCGAAGGTGTAAGGCATCGCCCACTGAATCGATCGGATAAGCATGGGACAGCATGCCCGGAATCGAGGATGTATTCGGTTTTGCTGATTGCGCGAGGACCAACTCGCTGTATCCCAACGTGATTCGCTCGCCGCTAGGACGGCGGGCTAACACCTGCCGGTTGTTGTTGTCGATCGAATCCAAGCGTCCCACGATAACGTTGACCCGAGGAATGACCCGCCGGATCGGATTGACCACGTTGCCGGGTTGCACCGTTCCGCCGATGACCTCCGGTAACAACGGCTTAAGCACGAAATTCGAATTGTCGTGCAGCAAGCTAATCTTAACGTTCGAGTAGGCGCCGATCAGTCGCTCGATTTTCATCGCGGCATGCAATGCGGCAAACCCTCCGCCGGCGATGACGATTTCGGCCGGCTGGTCCCGGGCTTCCGGCTTGCGCCAATGCCCTGCGGAATTGATGAAAGTGGACAGCATGACGCCATAGAATAGGATATGCGCGGTCAGGGTTTCAGGCAGCAAGGAGGCGAAGAATAAAAATGCGCACAGCATAAACAGCGACAAGGGGCGCAGCAAAATGCCCGCAATCATCAATAAACCGGCGGATACTTCAACTAAGGCCATGAACAACGAAAAGCCTTCAGGCGCTGAAGACAGAATGGGGACCTCGTAAAGTTTGATGATGGCCACCGATAGATTGGGCTGCATGATCTTGAAGGCGATCCCCAAATAGAGCATCGTTAAGCCTGTCAAAACCCGCATGATGAATTGCGCCCGGGCTCTGGGCTGGGCCGCGAGCCAGGACTGGATGCCGTGCAGAGAAGCGGGGGTGGAGAGCGGGAGATAATGTCTTCCCGGGCCTTGCATCAGCAGATAAATCGAAGTGCCGAGCAATGCTCCGCCGTAGGCTAGGAAGTCCAGGCCGAATAGCACGCCGGCCAACAAGCCCAAAGCCATCAGCAGCACCGCGCAAAATCGAACGTAAACGCCGAACAGAATCGCCAGTCCTAACAGGAATTCCAGCCAGCGTAGCCATGCCCAGCCTGGACCCAATAGTCGTAACTCGAGGTCGGGAACAAATAAGGTCGGCGAAGTAAACGGTTCCACGCCGGTGCGCGGTTCGACGCCAAAAGCCGAGGATATCAGCATCCAGGCCAAACAGACCCGGAGGATTCGGGGTACATGCTCGCCGTACGAAGCGAGCCGGGCCTGGAGATCCGGAAATAATTCACGAGCGCCAGTGAAGCCGAGCCTTATCCAACCGAAGATGAATAACAAAAACATCGAGACCATCGCGACATTGCCGAACGATAGCTCGGTATAAAACGACGGTTTCGGCAATGCGTTCCAATGTGCGATCTGTTCCGGCGTCAACACCCAGCGTTCATGCGCTCCGCATTCCGGGACAAACAGCACCGAGACCACGAATGCCAGAGAGAAAAAAGAGAGTGAATCTGCGAATAGGGCTTTTGTCTTTTTTATCATTATTATTACCCTTTATTGAGCTGAAGTATGGCGCTGGCAAGGAAAATGAGCAGAGTAGTTGGGGGATGGCTGCACTGATTCTTTGCCAGGAGCGCTGTGAGCACATTTCTCTATCATACCGGTTGATCTTGCCTTTCCGGTCTATATTTGAAACCAGACTGTCTCGATAAGCATCCTAAATGGAAATAGATTGTTAACTATATTTACCGCATTATGCGAAAATAACAAACAATTAATTTTCGGCAAGATGTTTTGTCTCGAGTGTCCCTCTTCCGCCATCTAATGTGAACAGAAAATCCAATAAATCCATAGCTACTCGCTCTGATAATATTACCCTGAGTCATTACAAAAGATATGCACAGAACTTGTGGATAACTCTGTGAGTAAGTCGTTATTAAGACACTCAAATCCGTGTTTTTTCTGTGTTTGTGTCAAATTGGTTACAATTTGTGCAGGCTGGGTGTTTTGGCAGTAAATCAAAGGCATACGTCGTTTTTAAGGGCGTTTGAATGAGTTTTCAACTCTTCCGTCACCCTCATATTCCACGCTGTTGGGTCATTGCGCATCGTTGTGACTAAAAAACATAATATAAATGCCTGTAACGAAACCGCTATTGGCCTTTAGTATATGGAGCGGTGATGGGACTCGAACCCGCGACCGGCTGATTACGTCGCGAGGACTGAATCATGGATCAGGTGAATAGGGATATCGATGTTCAGGTCTGGCAATCCTGAATTGATCAAGACCGGTTTGGATTTGCTGAATTTTCCAGCGATCTGTTTTGTGCAGTCAGGGGACAAGGTCTACGTGCGATACTTTCCAGCAGGCCGCCAGGCGTTCCTGGAGGATCGGTTAGAAACAGCCGGAAAAAGTGTGTTTCTTCGGGTACGAAAATACCGCGCAGATCGCTTGTTGGCACTGATGGCGAAAAATCGCTGTCAGCAGTTACCTCGGTGGATATGTCCGGTACGCGGCTCGACGTACCCCCTGTTTCAGATCTAGTCGAGACTAATACAAATTAGTAGGGGCCGATGTGTTCGAGCAGAAAACCATGAGAATTATATTATTATTGCAATTTAGCAAAGGAGTGCTAGCCTTAATAAATGTGTAACTATTCAGTATCTTTCAGGGTTTAGGGAGTAGACCATTGATTTCTCGGGACGCGTTCACCCAGCACCTAAATACCCTAGGTTATTGGCTATGATTAATAATCTTCGTTAATTTAGGTGCTGGGTGAATACTTCCATGGCAGCTAACGGCATCCTGCCTCACGCGGCACTTGCACTTCCCTGGGCGGCGGCCGCTAGCGATGTCCTATCTCACGCGGCACTTGCACTTCCCTGTGCGGCGTAAGCTCTGGCTGCAACGTCTGACTGCCAGGGAGGGTGGGAATGCCACACCGGTCGGGAACCGGTGAGGTAGACCGTCAGGGACGATGGAAATGCAGATTTTGCAGGCAGAAAATTGCTCCTGCAGTTTCTACATTTCCGCCTTCCTTGGCGGTCAGAGCAAAAATCTGCCTGTTGCAGACAGCCCGATAAATCAATAGCCTACTCCCTCTGATAAAAATACGCTGAATAATTACATAAATGTTTAAAAAGCACTTTTTGATTATTAATTAAACTTAGTTTTTTATAGGCTAAGACGCGCAACCCTTACCGTCATTTTCCTTGGGTATTCCGGGAATTTGTGTCAGTTATTTCATGGTCGCTAAAAATCATCTATGACCTTCAACCTAAAAAAAGACATTGACGCCGCTGAGCGACCGCGGTTCATCCCCTGGTTTCTGGCATGCGCCGTTCTGATTGTCGGGTTTAGTGTTACGGCGGAGTTATGGCGGCACATGCGCCTTGACGACTCCGACAAACTTCAGGCCGAATTCGAATTCTCGGTCGATATGGTTACCGGCATTATTTCTAACCGTTTGCGCGGCTATGCAATGATGATGCGAGGCGTCAAAGGTTTCTATGAGGGCTCCGAAAACGTCTCCCTCAAAGAATTCGGAACCTATATCCGCGCTTTGGATTTGGATTATGAAAGCGGCGTGCAGGGAATCGGGATGGTTAAGGTCGTGTCTCATAACGAGAAGGAACGTCATATGGCCGACATGCGCCGCAACGGAATCTCCGATTACCGTATCAAGCCGCAGGGCGTTCGCCCTCGTTATGCGCCCATCGTCTACATGGAGCCGATGGCGGGCGACAACCTGAAAACCCTCGGCGTCGATCTCTTGACGTTACCGGCGGCCCGGTCCGCGATGGCGCAGGCCCGCGATAAGGGCGAACTTGCGATCACTTCCAAGCTGACATTGATCCAGGACGAGGATAAAAATGAAGCGCCTGGTTTTGTCATGTATTTACCGATTTACCGAGATGGGGCCAGTCTCGATAGCCAGGAAAACCGGCGCGAGGCCATTGTAGGCTGGGTCGACATGCCTTTGCGCATACACGATCTCATGGCGGAAATACAAGATTTATTTAGCTCCGATATCAACCTGAAAATTTATGACGGCGAGTCGAATCCGGAGCAAGCTTTATTGTATCGATGGGGGGATTGGTCCGAAGAAGCAGATTCTTCTTTGCGGCGACTGCAGACCCGTCGCCGGATAGATATCGGAGACCGGCAATGGACGTTGTCGATGAGCACAACGCCGGCATTTGAAGCGCGTGTTTCGAACCGGCAGCGTTCGTTGATGGCTGTCTCGATCGGCATTGTCTTGACGTTGATCTTGAGCTGTTTGGCTTGGCTGCTGGCTAGGGGGCGCAACCAGGCGCTGTTTCGCTACCGTAAATTATTCGAGCAGGCCGGCGACGGCGTTTTGCTTGTGACTCGCGATTACCGTTTTATCGACGCTAATGCCGCCATCTTGGAGATGCTGGGTTATCGCCGCGACGAGCTGATGAAGCTGCGCTTGTTCGATATTCTGGCTCCTCATGAATGGGCCAAGGTGAAAGAAGTGGCCGCCCACATTAAAGCCGGCTATCCGCACGTGCAGGAATGGGTGCATGTGCGTAAAAACGGCGAGGAATTTCCGGCCGAGGTCAACGTGCGTTGGTTAGATAAAGACGGTTATCTTGCAAGCGTACGGGATCTTTCGGAGCGAAAAAAAACGGAGCAAGCCTTACGGGACAGTGAGGCGCGCTATCGGCTCATATTTAACGCCAATCCGTTGCCGATGTGGGTATATGATATTGAGTCTCTGCAATTCCTGGCCGTGAACGATGCGGCGATCGCGCAATACGGTTATACGCGAAAAGAATTCTTAAGTATGTCTATTGCCGATATTCGCCCGTCCGATGATGTGTCGCTTTTGCAGAAAAATATTAAACGCATTGCCGGTGTCGACAACTATTATAACGAGGCCGGTATTTGGCGACATCGCAAAAAGGACGGCACGTTGATTTGGGCCGAAATAACCGCTCACACGCTGACCTTTGAAGGCAGAAAAGCGGAGATCGTGCTTGCCCACGATGTCACCGCGCGGCTCGAGTCCGAGCAGCAGCTTTATTTAGCCGCGAAAGTCTTCGAATCCAGCCGAGAAGGCATTGTGGTGACCGACGCCGACAATGTGATCGTATCCGTTAATCCGGCCTATTGCGGGATCAGCGGCTACTCGGCCGAGGAAGCGATCGGCAAGACCCCGCGCTTGCTGTCATCAGGCAAGCATGGCAAGGGTTTTTATCGGAAAATGTGGAACGATATATTGAACCGCGGCTATTGGCAGGGCGAAGTGATCAATCGGCGTAAAAGCGGCGACCTCTACCCGCAATGGATGTCGGTTAACGTAATTCGTGATCAGGAGGGCCGCATTACTCATCATGTCGGCATATTAAGCGATCTTTCCCATTATAAGGCGGCCCAGGAGCGCATCCAGTTCCTCAGCAATTTCGATCCGCTGACCCATTTGCCCAACCGCTCGCTGCTGCGCGACCGCACCCGTCTGGCTTTAGCGGCGGCCCGCAGATCGGGACGCCAAGCCGTGCTGATGTTTATCGACCTGGACCGCTTCAAGATCATCAATGATTCTTTAGGTCCCGATGCCGGCGACCAGTTGCTGAAAAAGTTATCGGATCGGTTGGTCAAACACCTGCATCCGGACGATACGCTGAGCCGTCAAGGGGGTGATGAATTGGTTTTGCTGTTGCCCGACAGCAACGCCGAGGGAGCCGCTCACGTCGCCCAGAAAATATTGGTGTTGATTGCTGAGCCTTTCGACCTCGGCGATAGGTGCCTGTCGATAACGGCTAGCATCGGCATCGCCGAATATCCGCAAGACGGCGATAACTTTGAACAACTTGTTCAATCAGCCGATGCGGCGCTGTTCAGGGCTAAAGAGAACGGCCGCAATAATTTCCAATTTTTTACCCAACAGTTACATGACAAAGCGAAACAAGTATTGGAGATCGAGAATGAGTTACGCCAAGCCTTGGTGCGCGGCGAATTATCGTTATATTACCAACCGCAAGTGGATGTGGACAGCCATGAAATCATCGGAGCAGAGGCGCTGATACGCTGGCATCATCCGAACAAGGGTCTGGTGCCGCCCGATAAGTTTATTCCCATTGCCGAGGAAAGCGGGTTAATCGGCGAAATCGGCGATTGGGTTCTGCACGAAGCGGTCCGCCAGTCAGCTAACTGGAAAGCGAACGGACTCTGCATTGTTCCAGTCGCGGTTAATATTTCCGCCGCGCAATTCCGCCTGGATGCGCTGTATCGGAAGGTAGTCGGCATCTTGCGCAATTATAAGCTCGATCCGGCCATGCTTGAGCTGGAAATTACCGAAGGCGTTGCCATGGAGAGCTCCGAACGCACGATTGCCATGTTGGAGCAACTGAGCGCCCTGGGAGTAAAATTGTCGATCGACGATTTCGGCACCGGCTATTCGTCGCTTAATTATCTAAAGCGTTACAAAATCGACAAGCTGAAAATCGATCAGTCCTTCATCCGCGACCTTTGTCGTGATTCAGAGGACGAAGGCATCGTGATCGCCATTATCGGCATGGCTAGAAGCCTGGGTTTCAAAACTATTGCGGAGGGGGTGGAAACCCGCGATCAGCTAGAGTTTCTGAAGCGGAAACAGTGCGACGAGATTCAGGGCTATTTATTCAGCAAGCCGGTGCCGGCGGATGAGTTTGCCGAGCTGTTGAGAGCCGGGAAGATTGAGCTGGGTGGGTTGGGTATTGAAATATTAGGCAATGAAAAAGGGGGGTAATGGTAATTATGCGTTCCTCTTCTGTTACACTTTTCACTGCATTTATATAAAGCCAACACTACGATCGCCGGCCTTGTCTATCAAAAGCTTCAGATGGTGGCTTCGCGCGTTGCGATCGCACCCTCTAACTTTATTCGTTATCCGACTAATGCGAAAACGCACCTATCTTCAATCTCATAGGAGAAAGCAGTGAAACTATTAACATGGAACACACAGGGCGAACGTTGGGAGGGCATCAAGCGCCGGATCGACAAATACAAGCCAGATGTTGTCTGTATCCAGGAGAGGAGGCCGGCAACCTCCCGACCAAGATCGGTTACGCGGGCGCACTGAAACATGGCAAGCCCAACCTGATTGGATACTATAACAGCCTCAATATCTGGTATCTGCCGTGGGACAGGAATAATGGGGCCGGAAACATACGCTGCTCCATGGCTATGCTCTTTGCGGATAGCGGAGTCCCCGCTGTCTCATGGTCGACCGACACATACAAACGGCCGGTCATGCGGAAATCGATCGGCTCCAAGTTCTACGTGGCGAACATTCATGCCGGGGGACGCGATTACATCAACTTGGCGATTCAGCATGCCAAGACCAATGGAGCCGGAAAGCAGTGGATCGTTGCAGGTGATTTCAATCAAAATGCAAATGAAGATCTATCCTGGATGGACATGCGTGGCGGCGATATCATAGCCCCCGCCAAAGCGACGCGCCCCTCAAGCGGGAAAATCCTTGACTACGCGGTGAGAGCAAGGATCATCTCGGGGCAGCGAGCATATGCGGGCCCGACTACGGCGGTTCTGATCACCTATGCGTCGACATCGATTGGTGATTGAACGCTATATATGCTTGACGATCTTGGCCAAAGGCACGATTGACGCGGCTTCATCATTGAAAAATAAATCTGTCCTCTTTTTGCTAAACCCATTTCGATTGCCGGCACCCTGGGTTATGTGGTCAACGGTTGGTCGGTGACTTCGGCCGAGCATGACAGCTTCGGCTTCGTCTACCTCCCTGCGGTATTGCTGATTTCCATGACTAGTTCCGTCACTGCGCCATACGGGGCTAGGCTCGCCCATAAATTACCGGTCGCATCCTTGAAAAAGATGTTTGCCGTGCTCCTCATCATTCTTAGCCTCAAGATGTTGTTCTCGGTGCTACCCGTGTCATTCTAACCTTTGCGGAATTATGATGAATCATGGACTTTCCGTTTTTTGTTTATCGATGAAATCATGAATCTTATTGGCCAGCGCTTTCGTGCCATGCAGGCTGACTTTTTCATGATTACCTTTGAGTTCTATCGCATAGTCCGCGGCCAGTGTCCGATCTTTTACCCGGATCAAATGCGCCATCAAATAGGAAAACAAAAAGCTGGGCTTACTGTGTTGGCTGACGATCACCCAGTCGGCGCCATGGCGCTTGCTCAGATCCGCAGCCAGATCGTCAAAGCGGAACAAATAGCCGAAGCTCGAATTAGCGGTGGCCTGTTCTGTGTGGCTGATCGAAATGATTTCGTAATCGCCCAATTGCAAGAGCGCTTGTTCCAATAATGGACGAAAGGAAGCGGTGCGTATCCGTTCTTTCGGCGTATTGGGCAGCGACGTGATATCGTTTAGTTCGAATTCCAGGATGGCGATACGTGGAGCGGCGCCGGCGATGTTGCTGGCCAGCAAAAATATAAGCATAACGATTCCGATTGATATTGGACGAGTCATAGGTTTTTTCCTCAAGCTTGTGAATCAAGTAAGTGTTGGCGAGACTGTATTCGAGTACAGATTCACCCAGTCCTGCATGTCGATTGTAGCGACGAGATTGCCGTCATCGTCCAGGAGTTCATAGAGCACACCATCACCCCCGCGAATGCTGAACAAGACGATGGCGTCCACTTCGCCGCCGCCTTCACGATGAGGTTCATCGCTGGCCTGACTGCAGGTGTAGCGGCCGGCCTGATTTCCTTGAGTGTTCCATCTGCGTGATATAAGCGGTGTTCGCCCTGGATGACGAAGGTGTTGTTCCGGACTTTATGCCGATGCAAGATAATTTGTCTGCCGGCGGCGAATTTAATAATCAAGTCGACGATTTTGTTCCGTTCATCGATATCGAGTATCGAATACTGCAAATGTTCGATACCGCCTAACGTCTGCCAGTCGATATGGGAATCGTTGAAAAGATCGCTAGTCATCGTTTACTCCTGATTATGGTGTAATGCTTGGGTCAGGCAGTTTTTCTGCCTTACTTCGTCTCAATCGGATCAAGAAGCAGTGTATGGCAAGACCCCATGTGACGTATGCAGATCCTTGCCCGCAAAATCCGGGCAATTTGCCCGAATTTAAGACAACGGCTTTTCACAGCGCCTATCGCCACTTAGAATTCTGGCTATCGGTTTTTTATCAGACAGGCTTGGCATGAATTTACAACGCCATTTGTTGCTACGTATCGTCATTGTCGCCCTGGCTTGTTTGGCGGCCAGTTCCACCTATGTGCTCTATCGCAGCGATCGGCATGCCAGACAAATAACGCAGGAAACAGCAAGATCGTTGAGCCAGCAATTGGAATTGCAGCTGCTGCGCAGAAATGCCGGCTTCGGCGAAGCCGAGCGCTTTCCTGATTTTTCACTGTGGAAGCAGACAGGAGGGCAACCCGGATTTTGTCTACGCTTCGTTTCGACGGAGAAGGCCACAATCTACAGTCTATGCAATGGAAGCAAGCTTTCGGGACAAAATATCCCGGAGGGATTCAAAACTTTCTACCGTCATATATTTAATCCTGATTTTAAAGTGACCCGATCTATCGCCTTGAATGACCGGGTTTACGGTTATCTGACGGTGACGCCCAATACCGAATCGAATATTGCTCGGGCATGGGATGATATTGTGAGCCTAGGCGGGTTGTCCGCTTTGACCGTGCTGGCGGTCTGCATCCTAGTCAGTCTGACGATCAGACGCGCGTTGCGCCCGGCCGGTATCATCGTCGACGGGCTTGATCGCATCGGACAAGGCGATCTGGTCTATCGCTTGCCGTCGTTTGATTTGCTCGAATGGCAGCATACCGCCACGGCGATCAATCGTCTCACCGCCAGCCAACAGCAATTGCTGTCGGAACGCCAAAAGCTTGCCGTTAAGCTGATGAAGCTACAGGAAGAGGAACGCCGCGCGCTGGCCAGAGAGTTACACGATGAATTCGGCCAATGCCTGGCGGCCATCAACGCCGTCACCGCATCGATCACCCAAACGGCCGAAACACAGTGCCCGGCTCTGGTCGAGGAATCCCGGCAAATTGGCCGTATCAGTCAGCACATGATGGATCACGTGCGCGGCCTGCTAGGGCGTTTGCGGCCCGTCGAACTCGACGAGTTGGGTCTTGTCCCTAGCTTGAACAGGCTGGTAGCGGATTGGAATACCCTTAGCGGAGAAAGGCAGGTGCGTTTTCGACTGGAAGTGACCGGAGATGCTTCCACGCTAACGGATGCATTATCGGTCACGCTGTTTCGCATCGCTCAGGAATGCATGACCAATATCGTCAAACATGCAGCCGCGACGAATGCCAGCGTAACATTGGTGATCGGCGGCGCATCGGTCCGTTTGACCGTAAAGGACGACGGCAATGCCTGCACACTGCCGTTTAGTGACGGTCCCGGCATCGGTCTGCTGGGTATCCGCGAACGTGTCGATGCCTTGCGGGGACGGCTAACCTTAGCCATTGCCGAACCTCGCGGCTTAATCGTTACTACGATGTTGCCGGTTCATGCTGAAGTCGAGGTGCAGATATGATTGCAACGGTAATGATCAAGATACTGTTCGTCGACGATCACGCGATTGTCCGCGCTGGCTATCGCACGTTGCTGGCCAAGCAAGCCGGTTTAACAGTAGTTGCTGAGGCTGCGGACGCGGTACAAGCCTATCAATTGTTCAAGGAATATCAGCCCGACATCGTCATTACCGATCTTTCCTTGCCCAGTAGCAGCGGCCTGGAATTGATCGGCCGCCTCAAACAACGGAGTCCTGAGACAAAGATCTTGGTGTTCAGCATGCATCAAAATCCGAGTTTTGCCGTACAGGCCTGTCGGGCAGGCGCCTTGGGTTATGTCACCAAAAGCAGCCCTTCGGAAGTTTTGCTGAGAGCGATTCACGAAGTTTATGGCGGTCGTCATTTCCTGAGTAGCGATATCGCCCAGGCACTAGCGCTGGAACAATTCGGCGGTGAACGCACGGCCCTGGAAACCTTAACGGTAAGAGAATTCGAGATTTTGCGCCTGCTGGTCGAAGCGCGATCGATCGAGGAGATTGCGCAAACCCTGAGCATCAGCCCAAAAACGGTTCGCAATTGCCATTATTTGATCAAAAGCAAACTCGGCGTTGCTGGCGATATCGAGCTGACGCGACTGGCGATACGATTAAGAGTCGTCGATCTGTTGGAGCTTTCCGGAAAGGCGTAAACTATGCCTTAGAAAGCGTGACCGTCAGCCCCATAGACGCAGAAAAAAGCCGAATAACAATGCCGCAAAACCGCCGATCTCGGCTTTCGTCAGCAGGTTATAAGAAGAAAAATAGTCCTTGGTTCGATCGGTGGAATCGCGCATGCTGTTATCGCTTTCGCTCGTTATGCCGAGATCGACGATCGCGACGGCGAAAAAGAGTAGGGGGGATAACTGCAAGGGTGTTGACGGCTGCCAGAAAGACACTGGCTGTAGCGAAAATAGCGTACATCAGCGCGGCGGCGCGATGGACGATATTAACGTAGTAGGGCGCTTCGGCTTGCGGCGCATGCATAAATATTTCCACCGGTTACTTAAGGGAGAAAATCTAAAAATGCCAACTTTGACCATCGGCAAACTTGCTAAACAAACCGAAGTGACCATCGAAACCATCCGTCACTATCAACGCATTGGTCTACTGACGGAACCTGCGAAACCAGATAGCGGTTATCGATCTTATCCGGCTAATGCGATTACGCGAATACGCTTTATCAAACGCGCTCAACAGGTTGGATTTACCTTGAAAGAAATTGCCGCCTTGCTATCGCTTGATGGGGCGCATTGTGTCGAAGTACGACAACTCGCCGAGCAAAAATGCCAGCAGATCGATCAACAAATCAAGGATTTGACGGCTCTCCGCCGAGTATTGGGAACCCTAGTCAACGATTGTCAACAGACCGCTTCAGTCGCGCGCTGCGCTATTCTCGATGCATTTAGCGATGATGCGTCAACCCACCCCTGATTTTAAAAATAAGACATCGTCATTCACTTGACTCTGTTCTAGACAACAGGGTTTAGACTCCTTGCCAATAAATAAGCACAGTTTGGCTTAGGAGATTTGCATGAATACAGACTCTAAAACGCCTGTTTATTCCCCCTCATGGTTGGGTATCGGCGCTCTTTTAGCCGCTGTAGGGGCTTCGGCCTGCTGTGTCGGGCCATTTTTGCTATTGTCATTGGGCATTAGCGGCGCGTGGATCAGCACGATGACGGCTATGGAACCCGCCCGGCCATTTTTCATTATCTTGACCCTGATTTTTATAGGGCTCGGCTATCGAAAACTGTATCTAGCGTCTTACCGCTGTGAGGCGGGAAAAATTTGCGCCACATCCGACATCCAACGACGACAACGCCTATTTTTTTGGCTGGGTTCCACATTTATTTTGATACTGCTGGCCTTTCCCTGGTTAGCGCCTTTTTTCATGGCTTAAGAAAATTTCGATATGGCTATTAAATCCAGCTTGTTAATTGTATGCTTGTTCTCTAGCATACTGTGGATACCGATTGCGCGTACTGAAATGATTCTCACACAGCCAAACCAACAGCAAACGGTGACGCTGAATATAGAAAATATGACTTGCGCTATGTGTACAGTCACCATCAAAAAAGCTTTGCAGAAAGTCGATGGTATTCAGTTAGTGACCGTCGATTACGATTCAAAAACAGCCATAGTAGTCTTCGATAGCAAAAAAACTGATAGTGCAGCCTTAATCAAAGCCACGACGGATGCTGGTTATCCAGGTTCCCTCGCGACGCCTGTTTCTCGATAAATCCTAGGATACGATGGCCTATGTCAGATTGCGGCTGCCCAAATACATCCCCCAAAACCAAACAGATTTGTCCTGAATGCGGCGCCACTTGTATAGGTGTTGGTATGTCTACGCTTTACCATCAAGTCCGGTTTCCAGAGAATCAAGCACTCATCACGGACAGCTATTATTTTTGTCCGGCAAAAACCTGCTCGATTGCTTACTTCTCCAACGCGGGCAACACCATTCTTAAACGGCATCTAAGAAGCTATCAAGCCATTCAAAGCGACGCGCTTTGTTACTGTTTTGATATTAATGCCGAGCAGTATTTATCGGCGTTAAAAGATCACCAGGCAGGTTCGATCAAAGCTTTCGTCATACAGCGCACTCAAGCCGGGGAATGTGCTTGTGAAATTAGAAACCCGTCAGGTCAGTGCTGTTTAGCAAGTTTTAAATATTTGGAAAAAAGTCATCGAGACACACTTATATAGGGATAACTTCGACCTGATACGCATACGCCCGTCACTTATGCTACTGATTCATTCGGGAGCCTTGGCGTACTATTTTCCAAATTCTGCGGGTGCCCTTATAAATCTCTAGTTATATTGATAAATATTTATTGCGAATAAGAACCATTATCGTTTAAAATAAATATAAATCATTTTCACCAGTCTCTAAGCAAATGCACTGTTAACTGTGTGCGCATCTTCACATTGGCAATGAAACGCAACAACGATTCTTTAAACGCTAGAAATAGTGATGCTTCTAAAATAAAAAACAACACTGAACAGCGATTGTTCAGTTCCGAGTTGTTTGCAACTGCCAGTACTGTCGTGATCGAGCACGATGGAGAGGAGTATCGTTTACGTCTGACCAGCAGAGGAAAGCTCATTTTGACCAAATAACCCATAAACCCACTACAGCCAGCCAAGACAAGACTTGCCTCCGCAAGATGTATAGCCAGCCATACGACTCAGCATCTTCTTCGATGGAGGACTCATGTTTATTAAATTTCGGCCTAATCGGCTGACTACAGCAATGTACTTGGCGTTGATCGCTTTGCCTGTTAAGGGAGCTTCGCAAGCGGATTCAACAACCGAAGGCTCGGCACAACACCCTAACGAAGCTTCGCAATTGGACACGGTGACCGTGACCGGCGACTGGCTCGGTGTGCCCAGTGATGAGACGATTAAGACTTATCCCGGTGCGCGCAGCGTGATCACGGAAACCGAGTTACACGAATCCGGTTCGAGGAATCCGAAACCCAAAAGAACCCAAAAGGGTCAGACACCTTTGAAACCGAAGAACTCCGTCAATAAAACCCAAAAGTAAAACCCAAAAGGGTCAGACACCTTAAAACCCAAAAGGGTCAGACACCTTAAAACCCAAAAGGAACCCAAAAGGGTCAGACACCTTTGAAACGAGACCCCAAAAGGAACCCAAAAGGGTCGGAACCCAAAAGGGTCAGACACCTTTGCACAACACCTTTGCACACTTCGAACGAGCGAATGTGGAAATTTTGGTTGCGATCATGATAGAAGACCGGAGCGGAGTAGGCAATTTGGAGCAGATATTTTCGGTTCCGGGTATCGATATGGTGTTGGAGGGGGCGGTGGATCTGTCTAAATCCTATGGTGTACCCGGTCAATTTACCCATCCCGAAATCGTGCAGGCGGTACAAAACATCGCAACAACCTGTCGAACAAAGCGGGTGCCTTTTGCACGGTTCCACGCAATCCGCAACAATTTAACGATTGGAAAATCCAAAATGTTCAGGCCTTTTTGCTAGGAGACGATCGCGGCGTGGCTTTTAGGGCTTTTAAAGAAACCCAAAAGGGTCAGACACCTTTGAAACGAGAACCCAAAAGGGTCAGACACCTTTGCACACTTCGAACGAGCGAATGTGGAAATTTTGGTTGCGATCATGATAGAAGACCGGAGCGGAGTAGACAATTTGAAGCGGATATTGTCGGTTCCGGGTATCGATATGGTGTTGGAGGGGGCGGTGGATCTGTCTGAATCCTATGGTGTACCCGGTTAATTTACCCATCCCGAAATCGTGCAGGCGGTACAAAACATCGCAACAACCTGTCGAACAAAGCGGGTGCCTTTTGCACGGTTCCACGCAATCCGCAGCAATTTAACGATTGGAAAATCCAAAATGTTCAGGCCTTTTTGCTAGGAGACGATCGCGGCGTGGCTTTTAGGGCTTTTAAAGCGCATTTGGAGTCTTATCGGACAGGCGTGCCGGCATGCGTTTGAGCTTAGCTTTTTGTTACCGCCTGCATCGACGCTTGGGACTGTTGCTGATTGTTCCGTTGTTAGCGATTTCCGGCAGCGGTTTGGTGCTGATCTTTTTCGACCAATTGCGTTATAGCGCTGAGCCTTATGCGTTGGATGAACCGGTGCAAACGGCTTTACCGCCCATCGAACTGATTGAAACGATTCAGCGGACTAAACCGGATATGCGCCTAATACGTCTGTATCTGCCGAGTTCAAATCGACAGACGGCCAGAGTTCTGGTGCAAGGGGATCACGAAAAACTGTTCGCGTTTCTACACCCGGGCACCGGGAAAATCATCCGTATTCGTGCTGCTTCTGAGAAAGACTGGTTGGACAAGCTTTATCAGTTTCATCAAGGCAAATGGTTAGGAACAATTGGGCAGTTTCTTTTCAGTCTTTGTGGTGGAGCCGTGTTTCTTCTCTGGCTGTTCGGTCTACGACTATATAAAGCGATATCTGGGAAAAAGAAAAGCATGTGTTACCACAGACGGATCGGTTTTACCCTTGGAGGATTTCTTGCAGCTTTCACGCTATGTGGCGCCTTGTTGAATTATGCGGCGCCGTTGCAGCGATGGTTGAAACCCGCGCCGGACGCACCTTTATTTACCCGACCGCAAACTGTACTCAGTATTCAAGAACTGCTGGCGATCGCAAAAAATATCTATCCGGCAAGTTCTCTAGAGCGTGTTTATATCGATCATCCTACTCAAGGAGTCGTTATGGCACGCTACCAGGATAGCGGGCGTATATATTTAGACAGACAAAATGGTCAAATCCTACAACTAGAAAAGCCCTTATCACACTGGCTCGACTGGTTGTATCCGCTGCACAGCGGTCGTATGTTCGATATATTCCGTTATCCTGTCTTGTTATTGTTTGGGCTGTCGTTACTGGTTCTGGCCCTAAGTGGGGTGATTCCGATATGGCGGCGCCGACAAACAAGCAATCGTGTTTATTTGCCCGCTTTACGGCAAAAGATTAACATTGATAACCGACGCACATTAAAAAAGAGAAGATTCCGATGAAAGGCGATCCCAAAGTTATCGAAAAACTCAACCAACTCCTGGCCGGGGAACTGACCGCGATGGATCAGTATTTTATCCATTCCCGCATGTATCATGATTGGGGGTTCGGGAAGCTCTATGAGCGTATCGATCATGAAATGACCGAGGAAACCCAACATGCCGACCAGTTGATTCGTCGCATCTTGTTTTTGGAAGGAACGCCCGCTTTGTCCAAACGCGCTCCATTGAATATCGGCAGCGACGTTCAGCAGATGCTGGAAAACGACCTCAAGCTGGAAATTCAGGTGGTGAATGCGCTGAAAGAAGTCATCGCCTATTGCGAATCAGTCAAGGACTATCAGACGCGGGAAATCCTAGAAGTCATGCTCGAAGACACCGAGGAAGATCATGCTTACTGGCTGGAACAACAATTGGGGGTGATCGGAAAAATCGGCTTGCAAAACTATCTGCAGTCTCAAATATAGTTGTTCTTTTCATTCGAAATGAGTATTTCGCTCAGTTCCCGGGATTCCTATGGCTGGTTGTTGCGACAATAACTGTTCTTTAGAACGCATGCGCGAACGTCAGCGCGGCACGTTACAAATCGTTCTCGCCATCAATGCTGTGATGTTCTTCGTCATTGCCGGCGCGGCCTTGTATGGCGAATCGACCTCGTTGCTGGCCGACAGCCTCGATAATCTAGGCGATGCATTAACTTATGCTCTTAGCCTGTATGCGGTATCGAGGGACGCTACCGTCAAGGCCAAGGTTGCCTTGTTCAAAGGGTTACTGATAGCGCTGGCTTCCGCCACAGTCATCGCCCAGATTATTTACAAGCTCTATGTTCCCAGTCTGCCCATCTTCGAAGTGATGGGCGTTTTTAGCCTGCTCGGTCTGACTGCCAACGGTCTTTGTCTTTTCTTGCTTTGGCGGCATCGTCACGAAGATGTCAATATGAGTTCGGTCTGGGAATGTTCGCGCAACGACATTGCATCCAACTTGTCAGTTTTTATAGCGGCCGGCGCCGTTTGGTTAACCGGTTCAGGTTGGCCCGATATGGTGGTGGCAATCGGTCTCGTCTTACTGTTAATTCGTTCCTCTGTTCGCGTCATTTCAGCGGCGTTCAAAGAACTCCGTCAATAGACGATAAATCAAGGTAAAGAAAAAACCCAAAAAGGTCAAAACCCAAAAGGGTCAGACACCTTTGCACCTTTTTGCACAAAAGTGCACAAAAGGGTCAGACACCTTTGCAGTATGAGCAGAAACTGTCGGAACTGATGAATGAAGCTGGAGAGTTGACAGCAATACTCATCACTTGTGCGAAAAACGCAAGTAACAAGCGAGGTGATAAATGAAAAACGATTCTTCACAAAATTCATCCTTTCGCCTTCAGCCTTCATCCTTTCCACCCGGCTGGCAGATCGTTAAGTTCGGGGAGATTGCCAAGAACATCTCGAAACGTATAGAGCCATCGGAAACAGATTTAGAGGTCTATGATGGTCTTATGACGGTGCGCTTGTTGTAGGCGCTGTGTGTGAATTCATTGAGTCACTCGACCAAGATGGCACCGGCGACTCGATCAATCGTCTGCAGCAATCAAGCAGGGCTGGCCTGTAAAACCAAGAAAAAATTTAAAGCTACAACCGACTCCAAGCATGCCAAGCCGATTGCGCCAAACTTACTGGACAGACACAAACCGTCTCACAACTGGATCGTTCATGTGGGCGATTTTACCTACATTGCCACCGATGAAGGCTGGTTGTCCCACAGGGACTTCCTTCGGTCGTGTTTGGCGGTGGTCATTGACTTGTTTTCCAGAAAGGTGGTCGGCTGGTCGATGGATAGTCGGATGAAGGCCAAGCTTAGTCAATGACGCTTTATTAATGGCTCTGTGGAAGCGCAAACCCGAGAAAGGGCTTGTCTGGCATACCGATCGCGGCAGCCAGTATGCTTCTGATAGCCATCGCGCGATTTTAAAGGAGCATCATGTCGTTCAATCGATGAGTCGTAAAGGAAACTGCTGGGATGAGCGTGTCCGAAAGTTTTTTTCATACCTTGAAAACGGAATTGACGCATCACTGTCGATTTAAAACTCGTGAAGAAGGTAAGCAGGCGATTTTTGAATATATTGAGGTCTTTTACTTGTGCCCCGCGGGTACTTGTGCCCCGTGGGTATAATCGAGAACGCCTTCATTCTGCCAATGACTATTTGTCACCGGTGGACTACGAAATGCAGCAAAAAGCTGTGTAATCATGTGCCCGGAAAAGTGTTGACACATCAAATTTAAATTGGGTTGAGATGCCCTACAGAAAAACTCCATCGCCTTTGTGATAATTTCTAAGTCCATCAACAAACGTTTAAATCTCTTTCAACCTAGCATTCCTCATATCATCTCAATTTAAACCCAAGCAAGGAAGCGATTAAGGTGTTAACAAATTTGTTAAATGTGTATTTTCTTCGGATTGTTGGTTTAATCTCGACCAATGGAAATAATCGGTCAAAGATATTTTCCAAGAATGTTGGCGATGCCAATGCTAATTTAGGTTTAATCTTTCGTAAGCAGATGAACATGGTGCTTTATATTATCAACACACCGGTATTGACGGAATACGGACTTTGGGAATTTTCTGGTCCTTTGACGATTAATGATGCTCGGTCAATACTTGAGACCGGATTCGTTTCAGCTATTGGGCATGCAGCAAGCGCTAATGTGCTCAGCCAAATCCTTAATGTCCCCATTCCCGCCAATCGCATTCATATCAAGATGCAACCAGGGGATCAAGCATTGATTTTGCGGTTGCCGCAACGATTACCCGAAGGTAAAGTGCTTGACGAAACTGAGCTCAAGACGTTAAATTTTGAACTAGGCTTGCTCAAACGCCTGAAATAACAATAAAGGGAAAGGAAGACCATGCAACAACCCAATAAATTTCCAAAACGAGTTTTGCTGGCCGTTAGCGGCATGTCACCGCAAATTGTCACAGAAACGCTTTACAGTCTGGTGACGAAGCAAACGGAACCATTCATTCCGACCGAGATTCATTTGATCACTACTCAATCCGGCGCCCAGCAGGCTAAATTGCAATTGCTGGACGAAAACAGCGGGAAATTTTGGCAATTGTGCAAGGATTACTGCTTGCCCGAAATCCGTTTTCCGGAAAAAAACATTCACGTGATAGAAGACAGCAACGGCTTGGCGTTAGATGACATCAAAACGCCAGAACAAAACGAGGCCGCGGCCGATTTTATTACCGCCATCGTCAGTAAACTGACCCGCGACGATGATGCCAGCCTTCACGTTTCGATTGCCGGCGGTCGTAAGACCATGGGCTACTACCTAGGTTATGCGCTGAGTTTGTACGGACGGGCGCAGGACAGACTATCGCACGTACTGGTGACCGATCGATACGAAAGCCTGAAAGACTTTTTCTACCCCACGCCGGACAGTCACGTTATTCACGACAAGGACAATCATGCGCTAAACGCCAAGGATGCGGAAGTCATGCTGGCCGAAATTCCCTTTGTTCGTCTACGCGGAGGGATTCCGCCACACTTATTGGAGGGTAAAACCACCTTCAGTGAAAGTATTAAATTTGTGCGCCAAATCGAGCAAGCCCCTCAATTACGTATTGATACAGTCAAGCGATGCTTTTGGGTGTCTGATATTAAAGTCGCCCCTCAGGAGGTGAATTTTATTTTCTATCGATGGTTACTGGAGCGGTCTATCAAAGGCGATCCCGTCAAGCGTTTGCCTAGCGATAACAACTCGGATTACGCCAGGGAGTTTTTGGCTTTCTATGCCCAGAATGTGAATGAAGCGAAAGACGGCGATCGTACACAAAAGGCACTTGAGGGCGGCATGCCTAATCAATGGATATCGGAACGCATCAGCCTGATAAAACGTAGTTTTGAAAACAGTTTGGGCAAACATGCCGCGCAGCCTTTCATCGTGCAAAGCACTGGCAACAATAACAACCGCCAATATCACATTGCCCTGACCGAAGAGCAGATCACTTTTGTTGCCTGAATATTTAAGTACATCCCATTATGCAAACTATTGAAGCGCAGTACGAAATAGTCACCCCGATGTTCATCGGCGGCGCCCATCAGAATGATGAACCTGAGATACGTCCCCCCTCTGTCAAAGGCGCATTGCGTTTTTGGTGGCGAGCTCAACAATGGGGCGATTGTCTTAAATCCAATGAGGGTAATGCCCATTTAGCGCTTAAAGCGCTGTATCGTGACGAGGCAAAGTTATTTGGCGCAGCGGCCAGAGATGATGCTTATGGCCAAGGTTTATTCCAACTCAGATTAAAGCAGATTGATCCCCAAGGTACTGAAAAAAAATGGCCTAAAAATAACGATGCCGGCGCCGGTTTTTTAGGTTATGGCCTGGATGCCACGCGTAACGGTCAACCACATCGATGGGCCATTAAGCAGGGCAAATTCACAGTATGTCTGTCATTAAAACCGGCCATTAGCTCTGATCAGGTGCAGCAATTACAACATAGTCTGATGTTATTCGGATTACTAGGGGGTTTAGGCAGTCGCGCCAGACGTGGCTTTGGTTCAGTGGCCATTACATCCCTAAACGAGAAAACGTTTAATTTTCAAAATAGCGAAGACTACTTTGAGATCCTAAAAAAACAAATAGCCTCTATCCAGTTGGCTCCATCCATGCCCTTAATCACTGCACTCAATGACGCCATTCAAGTTGCCAAAGCTGGAGAAGCACCTGATCCTAGACGGCTGATGGATCAATTGGGAGGGGCGTATAAAGAAGCACGAAAAAAAGCCGGAAAAGGCATGGCCAAACTGCCATTTGGCTTACCCTTGGCAGGTAATAAAGGCTCCTCGGATGAAAACAATCGCCGCAGCAGTCCTTTACTGCTACATATCCATCCCATTGGCAATCAATTTGTAGCCATGGCGACTCTGATTCCTGCGCAATTTCACCCAGATTACCCCGAAGGTAAGGAACTGGGGTTTTACCGTCCTATTCTGGACTTTATGAATACATTGGAAAGGGTTTATCCATGACCGCTCAATACTTCCACTTCACCCTAGGCCCCGTGCAGGGATTTGTCGCCCAGGCGCGTCGTACTCGGGATTTTTGGGCGGGTTCTTTTTTGTTGTCCTGGTTGTCGGCAGTCGCCATGCAGGCCGTGCAGAAGCAAGGCGGCGAGATTATTTTCCCTAAAGTTAGCGACAGCTACCTCGATTGGTTGGAGCAGAAAGGGAAAGGTACGCCTCCGCAACAAGGCTGCGTACCCAATCGCTTTAAAGGAGGCTTGGCCAAGGTGCCTACCGATTTCAAACCGGAATTAGTGACCAATAGCATTCAAAAGGCCTGGGAAGCGTTGGCAAATTTGGTCTGGCAACGAGACTTGGCAGATGCGCCATCAATCACTCGTGAAATATGGGACAGACAGATTAAATCCTTTTGGGAAATCAGTTGGGCTTTATCCGACAACGAAATCGAAAGCAATCTATTGGATAGGCGCAAAAACTGGCGGACTTATTTACCGCCGGCTGAAGCAGGCGTCAAATGTATGATGATGGACGGCTGGCAGGAATTGTCCGGCATTGACACACCCAATGCCAAAGGACTCAAGTTGTTTTGGGACCAACTGCGCCAAACCGGCAAACATGGCATGAAAACCGATTTACGCGATAGCGAATACCTATGCGCCATTGCTTTTATCAAGCGCCGTTTTGCCCGCTATTTTGAGGAGTTAGTCGAACCCATGCCCGTGGACTGGATGCTTCATGGTTGGAAAGTCAATTCAGCTGTCCCTTCGGTGGCCTACATGGCCGCTGCACCCTGGTTGGCGCAAATGATACGGTATGCACCGGAAAACAAACTGCAATTTTTTCATGATGCAGCCAAAAAGCTTACCCAAAGCTACGGGGAATACGACACCCAATTGGATTGTATCGATAGCGTATTAATGCAGCGTAAAGATTCCAAGCTGTTTTGGAACACCAAGAGCCTGGACGGCAACGTATTCTTTGAATCGGCCTTGGACAACAAAAACATTTACGAGGATCGAGAACAGGCGCGAAAGGTGAAAGAAGCACTGAGCGATTTACGTCGATCGGTCAACGAACAAAACCTGGAGCCCGTCAGCCCGTTTTATGCTGTATTAATGATGGACGGCGACTCGCTCGGCAGCCATATGAGCGATCCTGACAAACAGCAAAACATCAGCAAGGGCCTGGAAAAGTTTACCAATGGTGTGCAAGCCATCGTCGACGAATACAGCGGCTTTTTGATCTATGCCGGCGGCGATGACGTGCTGGCTTTATTGCCGTTGGAATGGGCGCTCAATTGCGCCAAAGCCCTGCGCGAACATTATCTGAAATGCTTTGCCGCTTGGGATGACATCGACACCACCTTATCCGGCGCGATCGAATACGCCCACATTCGCATGCCTTTAGGCAAGGTATTGAGCGATGCCCATCATTTACTAGATGACATCGCCAAGGAACAAACCGGCCGGGACGCCATTGCGGTGCGGGTCTGGAAGCCCGGTGGTCAGCATTTGCAATGGGCCATGCCGTGGGAAAAAGCCTTATGCTCAAGTACAGGCGAAGTCATCATCGACCAGCTGGCCAGTGATTTTCGACGCGACCAACAAAACACTCCGTTTTCCAATAGCTTCTTTTTTAATGTGGAAGAGCGGTTCGCCAGCTTGCAAAACAAAGACCAGCAAAGAGAGATGCAACTTAGTCAGGAATTCGACCAAACAGCCATGAGGCAGCTCATTGCGGCTGAATATCTCAATTCCGGCGTAAATCTCGTCAAAGACTCAGAAAAACGGATTAATCTGCAACAGGCTATCACTCGAATAGACAACCTTCTCAGCCAGTGTTTTCCGTTCAAGCGCATATTGAAAAACGATAAACCGTATTTTGAATCGACCCATCAACTCAACCCTAGTGCTCTACAACTGATTCGATTTCTGGCGCAAAAAGGAGTGGAACGTGGCTAAGCCCCATAAAAAAAACAACTACCGAAAGCAGCAGCGCCAGCAACAGAAGCGGGCGCAAGCAGTGCAAGTCAATGCTGAACTGATAAATGCAGAGGGGCGGGTAACACTTCAACTACATGCGTTGGATACCTGGTTTTTTCGCGAATCGCGTCCGCACGATGCAGTTGGCGCTAGCGAGCTGGCCAGCCTGTTCCCGCCACCGGTACGAACACTGGCCGGCGCCTTGCGCACCTTTATTGGCGAACGCATCGGCATTAATTGGCAAAATTTATCTCATCAACTATCCGGTCTGGACTTTACCGCCAGCTTGGGCGGTAGCGAGGGTTTAGGGCAGTTACAATTACAGGGCCCGTGGATCGTCTATAAAAACCAGCGTCTTTACCCGGCGCCGTTGTATTTGATGCAAGGGAGCCTAGACGGCAAGCCCGACCTCCAGCGATTGCAAGCGGGACAAACCGTGCGTTGCGACTTAGGGCATGTGCGTCTACCTGAATTACCGGCCGGCCGCAAGGGCTATAAAGCCCTGGAACAACGTTGGCTTACGCCCAGTGGCCTCGCGCAATGCTTGAATGGTAAAACACCGGAATCACAGCACATCATCGCGCCCGAGCAACTATTTAGCCACGAACCCCGCTTAGGCATTGCCCGGAACAACGCCAGTCGTTCAGTGATAGACGGCAAGCTCTATCAAACCCGCCACCTGCGTGTGCAAGATCAAGTACACATAGAACTGGATGTACAAGGTCTACCGCAAGAACTGTTGCCTTTCCTGGATACTCGGCAACCGGCCTTGATGCGCTTAGGTGGAGAGGGCCGCATGGCGAGCATATCGATGTCACCAACCATTGACACACTACCCTTTGCCAGAGTCAAAACCGTCAATAGCGTTTTACTGCATTTCATCACCCCTGCCGATTTCGGCGGTAATTGGTATCCGGAAGATTTTGTACAGACCGACATAAACGGACAAACCGTTTGGCGCGGGCAGATCAACGGCATCGAGATCAACATAGAAGCCGCTGTTATCGGCAAAGTGCATCGCGAAGGCGGCTGGGATATGAAAAACCACCAGCCGCGGCCGGTCAAAAGCTATATTCCCGCCGGTAGCGCCTGGTTTTGTCGCCTGGGGCAGGACTACGACTGGCAAACCTTGACAGATAAATTGCATGGTCACTGCATCGGCTACGACACCGCGTTTGGCCGTGGGCAGATACTTCTGGGCCATTGGCGCGATTCAATAAACGCATAAGTATAAAAAAGGACAAACACATGACAAGCAACAACGCACTGATCGGACTTTGGACAGAAACCAGTTTACACGCAGGCGCCGGCGGCTCGGTAGAGGGTATTGATCTCCCCATTCAACGCGAAGCCCACAGTAGTTGGCCATGCGTCTACGGCTCGGCGGTCAAGGGTGCTCTGCGTGCCAAGGCCGAAGACAAATTCGGCAAGGACAACACAAGTATCAAATTTGTATTCGGCCCCGATTCCGATAGCGACAGTGCTTCCGAACACGCCGGCGCCTTGCTGGTGGGCGATGCCCGCCTGCTATTACTCCCGGTGCGTTCTTTGAACAGTCACTTCAAATGGGTGACCTGCCCGGCTATTTTGGAACGCTTGCAACGAGATGGTCGGCGCCTGGGTATCCCGCTGGATTTTGCATTGCCACAAAAAATCGACAAAACAAAAGTCTTGTTAGCAGAAATCGATGGTAATGATCTATTTCTGGAAGAATACCGTTTCAGCACCGAAGAAGCCGAGCTGACAAACATGGTTCAAACTTTGAGCCGGTTGAGTGGTATCGATGAATCAACTCTCACGGCGCAACTGGTCATCGTACACAACGATCAATTCAATTACTTATCCCGTTACGCCACGTCCGTCGCCGCGCATATCGCCATCGACAACAATAGCAAAACCGTTAGAAAAGGCGCATTGTGGTACGAAGAAACCCTGCCGCCGGAAACCGTGCTGTATTGCGCCCTCAGCGCTTATCGCTCCCGCGATGATAAAAACAGCCTGCCTGCCGATGCCATTCTAAATTGCATCACTCAAGACTTGCTGGGCGCATCGCCTTATCTGCAATTGGGCGGTAACGAAACGGTCGGCATGGGCTGGTGTAAAGTGGCGATCAACCAACATCAACAGGCCTGATTATGACGCAAACCATTCAGCAACAACGCGCAGCTTTTGCTTTGCAGTACATCAAAGCCTTGCCCGAGCAACTCGAACCTGACCAGCAAAAAGAGTTCACCCGCAATGCCTGCGCCCTGCCCGCCATGGTCCACATGAATGGTCTCGGACAAGCGCTAGCCTTTTGCAGAGTCAAAGGCAGCAATGATCGCGAGTCATACAAACAACTCTATCAACTGGTGTCAGACTGGCTTTGCCAACCCGGCCAACCCTATGCCGGCAAAGCCGATGCGCTGGAAGGCATTACCCAAATGGATATGAGCCATTACCAATTGGCCCAGGCCGAAGCGCTGGTATTGATGAGTTGGGTCAAAAAATTCGCCAAAGCCTTTTTAGCCGAGGATGCCGCATGAGTGCGCCGCTGTATCAAAATTATCACGTCCACGAGGAAAAGCCGGATAACGCCCACGCCGGCTTATGGTTCGACCGGTTTTTCAATCGCTATCGAGTAAATAACCAGGACTGGGAGATTCCCAAACCCAACGACCATCAAGATGCTAAACGCGATTGGACCAAAACCGTTTCCGGCCCGGTGGGGCAGGATAAGCAACTGGCGGAATACACTGAACGGCAAACGGCGTTGGTTCGCCATCTTAACGGACGCAACCAGCGTTACCAGACCGATTGGCATTTTGTGACCGGCATGGGCAATCCGCACCCGGTCGAAAACGGTTTTAGCTGGCATCCCACCTTGGGCGTGCCGTATCTGGCCGGTTCCGCCGTCAAAGGCCTGGTGCGGGCCTGGGTTGAAAATAACGACGACGGCTTGCCGATAGCCGAACAAAAAGAACGCCTCAAACGCTGGTTTGGCACCGAAAACAAGGACGATGTCGCCGAGCAAACTGGCGGTTTCATTTTCTTTGATGCGATTCCCGATCAAAAGCCTAATCTCCTGTGTGACATCATGACGCCGCACATGGGCGACTGGTACAGCGACGGCGACCAAGGCAATGTTGACAACGCCATCCCCGCCGATTGGCACGAGCCGGTGCCCATACCGTTTTTGGCCGTCAAAAAAGCTCGGCTGGTATTCGGCATCGCCCCCCGTTTGCCGGCGCTGGCCGAAGAACTGGACGCCGTATTCGACGCCTTGACCAATGCACTGGAATGGCTGGGCGCAGGCGCCAAAACCGCGGCTGGTTATGGCTATTTCAGCCCGGATGCTAACTTCCTTCATGAACAAGAGGCTGCATTCGCGCGCCAAGCACAAGCGTTGGCCGAGCAACGACGGCAGGCTACGCTGAGTCCCATCGACAAAAAAATTGAAGACTTCCTCAAACCTATTCAAGCTGCGGAACACGATACCCGCTTGCTGCAAGCATTGGAAGAAGGCGCCTGGCAAGGTGAAGACGCCAAAGTGGTCGCACAAAAAATCAAAACGCTGATGGAGGATGCCGGCAAATGGATGCCCGACTTTACCGGCGAAAACAAAAAAAAATGCAAATTCAAACAGCGCAGTCAAAACGTGCTGAAATACCTGCAAGGCTAAGGCATGAATAAACTCCCCACTCACCGCTACCGATTCAATTGCCGAGTGCTGCTGCCCTTGAATCTCAACCACTATTCCGGCTCCATGTTGCGCGGCGCCTTCGGGCGCGCCTTGCGGAAAAGCGTTTGTGTGACCCGCATGAACGATTGCAAGTCCTGCCTGTTGTATCGGCAATGCACCTATCCAAAAATCTTCGAAACGCCGCCGCTGCATAGCGAGTTTCAGCAGTTCAGCCAAGTACCCAATGCCTTTGTCATCGAACCGCCGCCCATGGGGCGTCGCCAGCTCCAATCCGGCGAAAACTTCAGCTTCAATCTGGTGTTGATCGGCCGCGCGCTGGACGACTTACCCACCGTCATTCACGCCTGGCAAAGGGCCTTGAAAGCAGGCTTGGGACCGGGTCATGCTCAAGCTGAATTGATTAATGTCGTCTTCGAGCCGGGCCAGCCAGTCGAACAAATCATTTATCCGGCGGCCAGCGACAACCGGCTGCTGCCGACGCCGTCTTTCGCGCCGCAGCCTTTGCCTGCAACCGATAGTATTGACCTGCAATTGCATACGCCTCTGCGTATCAAACACCATGGAAAAGTGCTATCGGGGGCCATGCGCGGCAAGGATTTTTTAATGGCGTTAGTGCGGCGCTATTATTTATTACAGGAGTTTCATACGCCGAATTATCAGGCGCCCAATTTCAAAGAATTGACGGATCATGCCGAACAAATTCAAGCTAATCATCAATTAAGCTGGTATCAATGGGATCGCTATTCGCATCGACAGAAGCAAAAAATGACCTTTGGCGGCGTGATCGGCACTCTGCGCCTGCAAGGCAACCTGACACCGTTTCTGCCTTTGCTGCAACAAGGCCAATGGTTGCACGTCGGCAACAAAACCACCTTCGGCATGGGGCGATATAGCATCATGTCCCAAACCTAATCTGGATCTATCCATGGAAAATTCGAACATACACTTGCTCATCGTCACCGGCCAGGCTCAGGCCAATCTGATTCCCATCATGCAGTTTAAACCAGACATCGTCGCGCTGGCCGTGTCCAACGCAATGCAAGCCACCGCCAAACAGTTTGTCAAACTCTTGACTAACCTGGCCGGTTTTCAAGCGGAAAACATCATTCAATTCAACGATGTGCCAGGAGTCGGCCTGGAAGCCATCATAGACCGAGCCATGGAAATCGAAGATGATCTGAATCGCCGCTTTCCCGGCCGGCCTATCGTCTACCACGCCACCGGAGGCACCAAACTGATGGCCTTGGGTTTTTATGACGTATTCCATGCCGGGGCCAACCGCGTGCTATACACCGACACAGGACACGGCCAGATTGAAATTCTTTACCCGGAAAAAAGCCAGCCCATCGCCATTGACAAGGTATTGACGATTGAAAGCTATTTGTTGTCCATGGACAAACAGGTGCGCAAACGTGCAGACAATGATTGGGAAGATAAGGCCAGGCAGCGAAGATTACTGAGTTTCTGGCTGGCGCAACATTCAAACCAACTGGAAAAATACTGGAATGTGATCAACCTGCTTGCCCATCAGGCTCTGGCGGAGCAAGAGCGGGGCAAACCGCCGGCCCTGGCCAAGCCTGAACAATGTTTCATAGCCGGCAAAACACCGCTTGGCGACTGGAAAACCGCTTTGGAAAAGTGTCAGGAGGCGGGTATTTGCCAATGGGACAGAGAAAATCCGGAGCGATTGTATTTTGAAACGGCGGATGGCGCTCAATATCTCAGCGGCGGCTGGCTGGAGGAATACGTCTGGCTGACGGCGAGCGAACTGGGTTGCGATCAGGTCTACGCTAACGTATTCTTTACCGAGACCGGCAATTCCAGGAATGACATACGCAACGAAATGGATTGCTTGATTATGCACGACAACCGCTTGTTGATGGTTGAATGTAAAACCAGCGTTTTCAAGGAAGGAGCGCCTAAAAACGACGGCATTTTGTATAAACTGGATACGCTGGATCGCCGCACCGGCGGTTTGTTCGGCGACGCCTGGCTGGTTTCGGCCAGAAAACTGGATGATGCCACCCGAAAGCGGGCGCGGGAATATAACATCAAAGTGATTGAAGGGGGTGAAATCAAACAGATGAAAGCACAAATTCAGAAATGGATGAGCGGCAAAGATTAATGAGGGTGATGAACGTGTTAAGACTTGTGAAGCACCTGGGTAATAGCTTGATTAATCAGCTTTTTTGCTTGCATGCTATTGAATAACAGCCCTGTTTATGAAGGGATTAAGACTTATCGTCCACAAACACACGAGTTACGTTATCTATTGAATAACAGCCCTGTTTATGAAGGGATTAAGACTAATACCGCCGTGCAAACCAGTAGATAACTTACATTGAATAACAGCCCTGTTTATGAAGGGATTAAGACCCCACTAGGGTGTCCAAGGTCACAGCCGTATCGATTGAATAACAGCCCTGTTTATGAAGGGATTAAGACCATAAGCGGTATGTCCATCAGGCAGAGTCCATGCATTGAATAACAGCCCTGTTTATGAAGGGATTAAGACTCTTGAATTCTTCTGACTTTATAAACTCTATAAATTGAATAACAGCCCTGTTTATGAAGGGATTAAGACTTAACAGAATGACTGGCTTTCATCTTCCATACATTGAATAACAGCCCTGTTTATGAAGGGATTAAGACTCTTCGACAGTTATAAATGGCAACAACATTGGCATTGAATAACAGCCCTGTTTATGAAGGGATTAAGACATAGCTCTGCGCGTTAGCAAGCAGGCCATTTAGATTGAATAACAGCCCTGTTTATGAAGGGATTAAGACTTAGTTACGATCTGAACTTTATATCCAAGTTCAATTGAATAACAGCCCTGTTTATGAAGGGATTAAGACGGAAAAATGGGTAATACTTAATGCCGGCTTTCATTGAATAACAGCCCTGTTTATGAAGGGATTTAGACGTGTAGGGTGCGCATTGCGCACCGTCTTAATAGATTGCCCCCCCTGTGTACGAAGGGATTAAGATCATAGGTTTAAGCACATCCTGATGCTTCAGTCTCGTCAAACTCACCCGGATTCCGGCAATCTCCGCCGGAATGACTTTGACAACAAATTTGTCAATTCTTACTTTTCTCGCCGCGCGTGTTGCAATGATTTCCAAACCAACGTTTGGAGACAATCATGCAAACACTGTTCTTGGAAAAAACCGGTATAACATTGCGCACGGAGCGCGCCTGCCTGTTGATTTATCAGCAAGGCAAGCACATCGGAAGTCTGCCGCTGAAAGAACTTGAGCGCGTGGTGGCATCGCCTCAGGTTGTTTTGGCTGCCGGCGTACTTGGCGTGTTTTGTGAACACAATATCGCCTTACTGGTGGTCAATCATAGCAATCCTAAACGCACGGCTTATTTGAGCGCGCCGATGCACAGCGATGTGCATCGGCGCATGCGCCAGTATGCCTTGTATCAGGACCAAACATTCAGAACTCATCAGGCGCGCCGCCTGGTATTCCTGAAATTGAGCCGGCAATATCGTCTGTTAGCCAAGCAGCAGGATTCTCGCCCCGATTTACGCCATGTCTTGTTCAAGGCCATGGAGACCTTGCGCCATTTGTTGGAAGACATAAAAACGGACGGAGAAACCTTGACCCTGGAGCGTTTACGCGGCGTGGAAGGCGCAGCAGGAGGGGCTTACTTTGCCGCCTACAGTCGGTTATTTCCACCTGCGCTGGGTTTCGAACATCGCCACCGCCGTCCGCCGACCGATCCTGTCAATGCCTGTTTATCGTTGAGCTATACCCTGTTGCATCACGAAGCAGCCGATGCCTTGCGGGCTGTGGGCTTGGACCCGGCGCTGGGGTGTTACCACGATCTCTATTACCAGCGCGATTCGCTGGCTTGCGATTTGTTGGAACCGATCCGGCCGTGGATCGATGCCTGGGTGTTTGGGCTATTTCATAGCCACAGACTGCGTCCGGAAGATTTCAAACATGAAAATGGTGGCTGTCTGTTGCAAGCAGCCGGCAAGCAACGGTTTTATGAAACGTACAGACGACAAGCGCCCGCTTTCAGGCGTTTGTTAAGACAGTATGCGCGCATGGCCGAGCATACGGTGATGAACGATGAGTCACAGTAAAACCTATTTGATTTGCTACGACATACGCGATCCCAAACGTTTGCGCCGGGTACACAGAGTCACGCGCGACTTTGCCACACAGGTGCAGTTTTCGGTGTTTGAGGCGGCGCTTAAACAAGCAGAACTGGATGAACTGGTGAGTCAGTTGCGGGATTTGATCGACCCCGAAGTGGATTGCATCGGTTTTTATTCGTTGACGCCCGAATGCCAGAAAATCCAGTTAGGCAAAAGTGCGGCTTTGAATGGATTGATTTTGGTTTGAGCAACAAATTTGTCAAATATCAAAAAGGCTTAATTGACTGATTTAATATTCCCGAACAAAACGAAGAAGGCAATAAAACAACACTCTTTATTTTAAAAAAAAATATCTGGTAATCGGTATTGATACATGGGCAAACAACAAATTTGTTAATCCGTATTTTTATATTAATGAGTGATTAAATATTGACAACTTAAGACAGTGGCTTTTTACGAAACTGTTTATTAATTTTTTTCAATTCTGATAGGAGAAATGATCATGTCAAATTCAAACCAAGCATTTTCTTCCACCGTTGCCAAAGAAACTAAGCATTTGACTACGGCGGGGGCCGCTAAGGTTCTTACGAAAGCGGAGCCCGCGTTTACACGCTTGCCCGTGGAGGCCTACACGACGGGGACCCGTTCACCGCTGTTGGCAGGGGTTGTCTTGGTGGCCTGCGGGGTCGGCAAGCTGCTGGGCCGGTTTTTCGATTAGCCTGGGGGTCGATGCAATTTCGAAGTTGCATCGGCCCAATCATCGATTGGTTATGTAGATAATTTGAAAATGGCGAGGGAGAATGATGAGTCCGAATAAATTGATTTTGATCGCATGAAATATTAATGGGTGGATTCTGAGATATCCACTTTTATCTAAATAATTAGTTAATTTTTCAAACAACTTATCCATCTTTTTATATTGGAGGAATACATCATGAGCACACCATCCCAAAAATCATCCATGACCACCATCGCCGGCAAGACTGCTTACGAAAGCAGCGTGATTTCACGTGCCGTCGGGCGCGCGGGTAAAAATCCGCATCTGAAGGGCCACATTCACGAAATCCTTGCCAAGGATGCCAAAAATGTCCGCAACCTGCTCAACGGCAGCCAAACCGAGCTGACCAAAAGCACGACCGCCAAAACGGTCGATTTGGTCACCAAAAACGGTGGCAAGGTAGTGGAGCGTTTGCAGTTGAAAGATACGCTGTCCAAGGCCGGAGTGGATAAAACGGTCAAGCAGGTGCTGAACGGCCAATACCGCAGCACCCAATTGGTCGGTACCGAGGAAACCACCAAACTGGCGAATCAGGCTTTGGAAAAAGCCGGGGCTGCCAAACGCATGACCAGTTCGGGGGTTTCGTCCAAAACGACTAACACGCTGGCGCAGCGCGCCGGCGCCTCAGGGTCCGGCACACTGGGCAATGCCGTGCTGCAATCGGCCAAATCGGGCGGTGCGCTGGGAGCCGGTATCGGGGTGGGCATTGAGCTTACCAGCGGTATTGTTGGGTTGGCGAATGGTGACCGCGACTTTGAGGATGTCGCCTTGTCCACCGCAAAAGCCGGCGCCAAGGGATATGCCACCGGCGCGGCTGCGGCTGCGGCAGTGACGGCCAGCGGCCCTGCAATTGCTGCGACCTCAACTGCCGTCGCCAGTATTGGGGCGGCATCGGCTGTCACCATTGCCGCTCCGGTTGTTGTGGCGGTGGGCGTTGGCTGGGCAGTTTCAAGCCTGTGGGACTCGATTTTCGATTAGCCCAAGGGGGGCTTAAAGCGCCATCTCTTTTCACTAGTTGTCATTTTGAGGTTAATGACTAGATGAAAAGAGGGGCGCGAGGAAAACCCAAAGGCAGTGTTCTAAAGAGGTTGTATCAACCGCAAGGAATAACGCGTGTGATTGCATTTTTTGTTTTGAACGATGATAGCAGTTATTTAACAGACAGTATCATTGATATGACGGCTGGCTCGTTCGGTCATTAAGCATATATGTCCGATCAAACTCCTAAGCGTTTAGCTCTCATCGGGTTGGGTAATCAAGGCCGGAAACAACTGAATGCCATCAACTCTAACGCAAGAAATTGAGTTGGTAGCCGTCCTAGATCCAGTTTTCTCACAATATCCGGTTTGGCGGCTGGCATGATTTAAATATATGGGATCAGCTACCTGCGATGCAATTGATAGAACATGTCTATAAAGGTCGCATATATTAATATACGATTCACCAAAAGCTAACGATCCAGCGATAATTGATTCAGGACCTGTTCCAGGTGTTTTTTCTGGGGTTCGATATATGCCATGGTGGTTCGTATATCGGTGTGACCAAGAATATATTGCAGTGATTTCAGGTCGGGGTTTTCGCCGCTTTGCGCGATCAGCGTCGCAAAGGTGTGTCTTAATCGGTGGGCGCTGATACGGGTGCCGGAGAGTTTCGTTAACTTCTTGAAAAAACCTTCGATTTGCCATTTCGTCAAACTGTATCCGGAGAATCGGTCGTTAAAGAGTTGCAGCCGAAAAACGGCATGGTTGGTAATATCGACGGGCCCCAACTGCCGTTCGGTTTATTCACGCAGATAAAGTAAATCGTCGATGCAACCTTGAGGGAGGGGGATATTCCATTCGCGGTGGGTTTTACTGCCTTCAAGGGAAAGCGGCAAGGCATTATTCGCAAAGTCGATATCCCGCCACTTGAGCGAAAGCAGCTGGTTTTGCCGCATGCCGGTAAAAAAACACCATTTTGATCACGGTTTTCCAGAACCATTTGGGCATGAATCGTTCTTCGTGATGATCGATCGTATCGATGATTTGTACCAGAGACGCTTGTTCGATGGTTTTTTTCTTGCGTTTTGGCAATCTGGTTTTGGGAATGTCGAGCAGCTCATCATCAGGTTAGCCAGTTCTTTTTCAGGGCGTAATTCAATAGAGCCCGCAAATGGGTATAGTAATTGTTCCAAGTGGTGGCGGACGCGCGTTTCAAAATATCGTTTCGCCAAGCAATGAGCACTTCCTCAGTGAGTTCGCTAAGCAAGGTGATCTTTTGTTCCTGCTGAATTTTACGGGTGATAGCGCGATAATTTCGGATGGTGGCGGGGCAGGTAGGATGCCAAGAGTTGGTCCAAGGAGAGAGTCTGGATTCCAGTCACATTCGTCATGCGTCTGTTTCTTATTCCTAACGTGAAAAGCAATTCTATAATACTATTGTAGACTGTCTATGCGTTATGGTAGTATCCGCACTAAACCGGAAGCGGATCAGGCGTCACTGCGCTGATTCGCAAAGTCTTGTGCCCGCAAGACTCTCCAGACAAGTAGGTTAGGATATACCTGAATTTTCGGGAGAATGACAGCTATCATTTTACGCTGAGGAACCTCGGTAAAATGATTCAATATCAAGGTATCTTTTTAAAAAAAAGATAAAAAATGGAGCTGGTGATGGGACTCGAACCCGCGACCGGCTGATTACAAATCAGCTGCTCTACCAACTGAGCTACACCAGCTGAAGAAGTTGAACATTATAAAGATTTTTTTTAGCTTGGCAATAGTTTTTTCTATTTTTTTGTTCTTTTTTTCGCCGGCCGCCGAGTCTGCTTGCGCCCATTGGGTTTGTCGAAGCCGGTGTGTTTGGTTCTAAAATTTTGACCTTTAAAGTTTTTTTGTTTTGTTGCGGCGCCCGTTCCTTTGGGTTGGAAGCTGGGGATCAGGTGATGCTTGCCGTTGCCGATCAGGTCGGCTCTGCCCATGCGTTTCAGCGCGTCGCGCAATAACGGCCAGTTTTTCGGATCGTGATAGCGCAAGAAAGCCTTGTGCAGGCGGCGCTGCTTGATGCCTTTCGGTATCGATATGTCGTCGGCGCTGCGGCTGACCTTGTGCAGGGTGTCCTTGCCGGAATGATACATCGCGGTGGCGATCGACATCGGCGAGGGCAGGAAGGCCTGCACCTGGTCGGCTCGGAAACCGTTGCGTTTCAGCCAGAGCGCCAGGTTCAGCATGTCTTCGTCTTTAGTGCCGGGGTGGGCGGCGATGAAATAGGGAATCAGATATTGTTCCTTGCCGGCTTCCTTGGAATATTTGTCGAACATCTGCTTGAAGCGGTCGTAGCTGCCCATGCCCGGTTTCATCATTTTCGACAGCGGGCCTTGTTCGGTGTGTTCCGGGGCAATTTTCAGATAACCGCCGACGTGATGGCTGACTAGCTCCTTGACGTATTCCGGTGACTCGACGGCCAGATCGTAGCGCAGGCCGGAGGCGATGAAGATCTTCTTGATGCCGGGCAGTTTACGGGCGCGGCGATACAACTTGATCAAATGACTGTGATCGGTATTCAGGTTAGGGCAGATACCGGGGTAGACGCAGGAAGGCTTGCGGCACGAGGCTTCGATCTTCGGGTCTTTGCAGGCCAAGCGATACATGTTGGCGGTCGGTCCGCCCAGGTCGGAAATATGGCCGGTGAAGGCGGGCGAGGTGTCGCGAATCGCTTCGATTTCGCGGATGATGGAATCCTCCGAACGGCTCTGGATGATGCGGCCTTCGTGCTCGGTAATCGAGCAAAAGGTACAGCCGCCGAAACAACCACGCATGATGTTGACCGAATGTTGGATCATCTCAAACGCTGGGATGTTGGCGTTGCCGTAGGTTGGGTGAGGCAGTCGGGAGTAGGGCAGGTCGAAGACGCCGTCCATTTCCTTGCTGGTTAGCGGTATCGCCGGCGGATTGACCCAGATTTGCCGGGCGCCGTGTCGCTGGATCAACGGCCGAGCGTTGCCGGGATTGGTTTCGCCGTGCATGACGCGTGAGGCATGGGCGTAAAGAATGTTGTCTTCCTTAACGGCCTCGTAATCGGGCAGGCGAATGACGGTTTGCGTTCGCTGCTTGTTGGGTATGGTTCGGTGAAACTGAACGACATTTTCCTGACCGGCGCCAGCCTCGGGTTTATCGGCGCAGGCCGGCTGCTCCTGGTAGGGATTTTGCGGCGCATTGATCGCGCCCGGTTTGTCGATGCTGCTGGAATCCTTCTCGATCCAGCCGTTCGGGATTTGTTTGACGAAATGCACGGTGCCGCGGATGCCTTTCAGGTCGCCGATCGTTTCGCCCTGGGCCAGGCGATGAGCGATTTCGACGATTTGCCGTTCGGCGTTGCCGTAGACCAGTAAATCGGCCTTGGAATCCATCAATATCGATTTGCGCACCTTGTCGGACCAGTAATCGTAATGGGCGATGCGCCGCAGGCTGGCCTCGATGCCACCGATGATGATCGGGATGTTTTTATAGGCCTCGCGGCAGCGATGGGCATAGACGTTGACGGCCCGGTCCGGACGCTTGCCGCCTTCGCCATTGGCGGTGTAGGCGTCATTGGAGCGGATTTTACGGTCGGCGGTATAGCGGTTGACCATCGAATCCATGTTGCCGCCGGTAACACCGAAAAACAGATTGGGGCGGCCCAGTTTTTTAAAATCCTCGGCGCTATGCCAGTCGGGTTGGGAGATGATGCCGACACGGAAGCCCTGCGCTTCCAGCACTCTGCCGATCACCGCCATGCCGAAGCTGGGGTGGTCGACATAGGCGTCGCCGGTCACCAGTATGATATCGCAGGCATCCCAACCGAGCTGATCCATTTCCTCCTGGCTCATCGGTAATTGGGGGGCGATGCCGAAGCGCTGCGCCCAGTATTTTCTATAGCTGAAGATATTGCTTGCCGGTTGATTCATTTTCTGATGACTCGATTGAGTACTTTGTTGTTGTTACGTTTGAAGTCCTGCACAAAGGTCGGAAATTCGAGCTGATACTGTTGTTCCAGTCGTAAAGCTTTGAGCTGTAATTCTTTCATGCTGGGTTTGGCCATATCTGCGCCGAAGGCGAAGCCGATGACATTGCCGCGCTTGCGCACAGGCAGGAACAAAATGCGCCAGTCGAACACTCGGCCCATATTCCAGGCGACTTCCTGAAACTGATCCTTATTCGTGCCCCATAGATTGATCGCCAATAGACCATCTTCTTGCAATAACGTT
The DNA here is from genome assembly GCF_030717995.2 of Methylomarinum sp. Ch1-1. Classification (NCBI taxonomy): domain Bacteria; kingdom Pseudomonadati; phylum Pseudomonadota; class Gammaproteobacteria; order Methylococcales; family Methylococcaceae; genus Methylomarinum; species Methylomarinum roseum. The sequence goes on from NZ_CP157743.1 coordinate 2,141,133, forward strand.
CGACAGTCTTCGAAAAAAGTCTCGCTGCTGACTTGCGGGGCCATGCCTTCATGGTCGAAGGCGTCGATCATGATTAGATCGTGTTGATCGGCCTGTTGGTGGCTTTGCCGATCGACATATTCGGCGCCGCAGCCGATTTTGACTTTCAGGCGCGGGTCCAGCGGCAGGCCGAAATGACTGCGCGCGACTTTCAACACGCCGCGGCGAAATTCGACGACCTTGATCTTGCAGTCGACAAATTGGTGCAGCAGGTATTTGGTCAGGGTGCCGCCGCCCAGGCCGATCATCAGGATATCCCGAGGCGAATCGTGGAACAGCAACAAGGCCATCATCGCTCTTGCATACAGGGAATGCAGTTGGTTGGGGTCTTCAAGCAACATCGTGCTCTGACGGGAATGAGAACCGAAATGCAGGGCTCTGACGCCTTCCTTGTCGATGATCTCGATCACGCCTTCGTCATCGTGGCTTTGGTGCACCATTAAGCCATCATATTTGTACATGGACTGATAAAAATTGTTTTAAACTGTACTATTTTCCCTGAATTCAACAAAATTGTCTTGAAAAATAAAGCCCTTAGCCATCGTCTGGTTTTGTCGTTGGCGTTGCCGATGATCGTCTCGAATATCTCCACGCCGCTGTTGGGACTGGTCGATACGGCGGTGATGGGGCATCTGGATTCGCCGCAATTTCTCGGCGCCGTGGCGCTGGGCGGGCTGATTTTCAGTTTCATTTATTGGGGCTTCGGCTTCCTGCGCATGGGCACTACCGGCTTGACCGCGCAAGCCTTCGGCGAAGGGCATGAGCGCGAAATCAAGGCGATTTTGTTCAGGGCGTTGTTGTTGGCGCAACTGATCGCCTTGCTAATTCTGTTGTTGAGTCAGCCGTTGGCGCGGTTGAGCTTTACGCTGCTGCAGGGCGGTGCGACGGTGGAAGCGTTGGCCCATCGTTATTTCGATATTCGCATCTGGAGCGCGCCGGCGACCCTGGGCGTCTATGTTTTGACCGGCTGGTTTCTGGGCATGCAGAATGTCAAGGCGCCATTGGCGATCGTGTTGGTCACTAATTTGAGCAACATCGGTTTGGATATCTGGCTGGTCTATTATCTAAAGATGGAGGTTACCGGTGTGGCGCTGGCCTCGGTGGTGTCCGAATACCTGGGATTGATGCTCGGCTTGCTGTTGTTGGTCGGGCGCCTGCGGAGACTCGGCGCCTGTAAAGGCCTGGCTGTCGGCGATGTTAATAAAATCAAGGCGATGCTGGCGATCAACGGCAATATCTTCATCCGCACCTGGTGTCTGATTTTCGCCTTTGCCTTTTTTACCGCCCAGGGCGCCCGACTTGGCGAGGTCATCCTGGCCGCCAATGCGGTGTTGCTGAATTTTCAGACCTTCATGGCCTATGCGCTGGATGGTTTCGCCCATGCCGCCGAGGCGCTGGTCGGCCGCGCGATCGGCGAAAAAAATCGCGACCAGCTGAAACACAGCATCAACACCGCCGCCTTGTGGTCCTTGCTGATAGCCTGTTGTTTCGCCGGCGTTTACGCCTGGTTCGGCCATTCTGTGATCGATGCTCTGACCGGCCTGGAGGAGGTCAGGCAAGTCGCTTACCGCTATTTGCCTTGGTTGGCGGCGATGCCGTTGCTGTCGTTTGTCTGCTATTTGTTTGACGGGATTTTTATCGGCGCGATGCTGTCCCGGCAGATGCGCAACACGATGCTGTTTTCGTTGTTTTTCTGTTATTTGCCGGCTTGGTATCTGAGCCGCGAATTGGGCAATCACGGTTTATGGCTGGCGATGACGGTGTTCATGCTGGCGCGCGGTTTATCGATGAGTTGGATTTATAAAAGGACGCGGTTTGTCGGCCTGGAGAGTTGAAAATAGCGAATTCGATCATATTATAATCGTCGCGGCATAAAGTTCGGGTAAGGAATATGCACAAAATAACTTCCCGAGACAGTAGGCTTTGTGGAGGTTCGGTAACTCGCTTGACAGGACGCCGTTCACCCGACACCTAAATAAACGACGATTATAAATCATAGCCAATAGTTTATGGTAATTAGGTGCTGGGTGAATATTCCCCTGGCGGCTAACAGGATTCCTGCCGCCAACACCTTTGCCAAACACCGCGTTGCCGAATTTGCAAAGCGCTGAACACGATGGGCGATGGGGACAATATGCCGGTGGGCAATTTTTGCAACATCGCGTAAAATGACGGCCAACAGTATTCCACTATCGATGGGCAACATTATGAAACAGTTTTTAGGATTGGTATTGATGATTGGCGCGGTTTCGGTATTCGCCGACGACGCCAAAAACGAATGGCGCAACACTTCGTTAAGCGATCAGACCATCAAGCAAATTCAGCATGCGCAATTTAATTACAAGCAGTGTATCGCTGAGGAAATGCAGAAGAAAGGCTATGCCAAAATCGAAAGCCGCAATGCAACCGAAGCGATCGTCAAGCGTTGCGAAGCGGTGCTGGCAGGCATGCGCAAAGTCTATCTCGATGCCGAAGTGCCGGGCGTGATTGCTGACCGACACCTGAAAAAAATGCGCATTCAAATGATGCGTCGAGTGTTGAAACAGTTGATGTTCGCCGAAGCGGCGCGGGCAGCAGGAAAACCTTAAGTTTCGTGGGGGCGGTGGCGATTAACGAGCGACCGCCGAATCTTTTATCCAGACAATTGGTCGCCGCATTCCTTGATACGGTGCATGCACGGGGGCGTGTCGGCTGATTAAGCAGCAAGAGCATTATGAATAAAACATATAGCATAGATTTGTCATTACAGCCGACCACGTTTGATTTGTGGCATGTTTGCCTGGCCGGGACCGCGGCGATTCTGGCATTAACCCTAGTCGTCGTGCTGTTGGTCATGGTGATCAGCCTAGCCCGGGGCAAGAAAAAGCCTGCTGAACAAGCGGCGCCGGCTCCCGAGCCTGAGGTGAAGGTGGTCGAGAAAGTTGTCGAAGTCGAAAAAATCGTCGAAGCGCCGGCGCCGGAACCGGTGGTTTTAAAAGAAGCGACGCCGGATGCAGCCCTGCAATTATTGAGCTTGTTGCAAAAAGAAGCGCGTTTTGTCGATTTCATCAAAGAAAACATCGGTTCCTATAGCGACGCCGATATCGGTGTGGCGGCACGCGTGGTTCACGAAGGTTGCAATAACGTCATCAATGAACATTTCAAATTGGCCAGTGTTCGGGAGGAACAGGAAGGCAGCAAGATCACCTTGGAAAAGGGCTTCGATGCCTCGGCCGTTCGCCTGACCGGCAACATCGTCGGCCAAGCGCCGTTCACCGGAACGCTGGTGCATAAAGGCTGGCGGGTAACCGACATGAATCTACCGAAGCTAACCGAAGGGCATGACGCCAAAATCATCGCGGCGGCAGAGGTCGAGCTATGATGAATAATTTGTTCGGACACGTAAAACAGCAAGAACAGGCTTCCGCCGAAGATTATTCGGGGGAACAGTCTGTCGAACATCAGGAGCCAGAGGAGCAGAGCCCTGAAGAATCCAACCGCGGTGAGTCGAGTCAACCCGACCACGAGGGGGCGCGTTACTCGGTAGGTATCGACCTCGGCACGACCCACTGCGTCGTTTCCTATGTCGATTTATGGGAAAGCGGCGACGAGGTGGTGCAGGAAGTCATGCCGATTCCGCAGCTGACCGCGCCCGGCGAGGTGGAAGAGAAAAGCCAATTGCCGTCGTTTTTATATTTGCCGCATGAGGCTGAGATCGCCGAAGGCTCCACGGCTTTGCCTTGGTCGTCTAAGCCTGAATATCTGGTTGGCGATATTGCCCGCAATATGGGGGGCAAAACGCCGATACGTCTGGTGGCCAGCGCCAAGAGTTGGCTGTGTCATGCCGGCGTCGACTGCAAGGAACCGATTTTGCCGGCCGATGCGCCGGAAGAAATCGAGCGGGTGTCGCCGTTTCAGGCGACTCAAGCTTATTTGCGCCACATGTGTGATGCCTGGCAGTATAAACATCCCGATGCGCCGTTAGCGGAGCAGGATGTCGCCATTACCGTGCCGGCGTCCTTCGATCCCGCCGCTCGCGAGTTGACGGCCGAAGCGGCCCGTTCGGTCGGCCTGGATCATGCCCTGTTGCTGGAAGAGCCGCAATCCGCCTTATACAGCTGGATCGAAATGAGCGAAGGCGATTGGCGCAACCATGTCAATGTCGGCGACATCATTCTGGTCGTCGATATCGGTGGCGGCACCACCGACTTGTCATTAATCGCCGTGACCGAACGGGACGGCAGCCTGGAATTAACCCGAGTCGCGGTCGGCGATCACATTCTGCTGGGCGGCGACAACATGGATCTGGCCTTGGCCTATACCGTCAAGGCGAAACTGGAAAAAGACAGCGGCAAGCGTCTGGAGGCCTGGCAATTACAAGCCTTGACCCATGCCTGTCGGGACGCCAAGGAAAAACTGTTCAATGATCCCGAGATCGATAACATTCCGTTGGTCGTGGCCAGTCGCGGCTCGTCGCTGATCGGCGGCACGTTGCGCACCGAGCTGACCCGTGGCGAAGTCGATCAGATCTTGGTGGAAGGCTTTTTGCCGGAAATCGAAGCTGCGGAAAGGCCGGTTTCAAGACCGCGTTCCGGGTTGAGATCGGCCGGTCTGCCTTACGCCCAGGATGCCGGCATCACTCGTCATCTAGCGGCTTTTCTGTCCAAACAGTTGAGCGCCACCGATGAACTGAAAGATATTCAACTGCCCGAAAATGCAAGTTTTCTTCATCCTAGCGCAGTCTTGTTCAATGGCGGCGTGTTAAAAGCCGGCTTGTTGGCCGAACGCCTGATGAAGGTGTTGAATTCATGGTTGCAGGCCGAGCAGGCGCCGGAAGCCAGATTGCTCGAAGGCGCCAATTTGGATCTGGCGGTGGCGCGTGGCGCGGCCTATTATGGTTTTGTCCGCAAAGGCAAGGGCGTGCGCATCAAAGGCGGCACCGCGGCTTCCTATTATGTCGGCGTGGAAAGCGCGATGCCCGCCGTTCCCGGCATGCCGCCGGAAATCGAGGCCTTGTGTATCGCCCCGTTCGGCATGGAAGAAGGCACCGAAGAAGAACTGCCGGATGACGAGTTCGGCCTGATCGTCGGCGAGCCGGTGCGTTTTCGTTTCTTTGCCTCCAATGTCCGCCGCGAGGATCGGGTTGGTGCGCGACTCGATTATTGGGCCGAGGATGAGCTGGAAGAGTTGGAGGAAATCGAAATCATCCTGCCTGAAGAGGGGCGCCGCGCCGGCGAGGTGGTGCCGGTGCATCTATCGGCCGCGGTCACCGAAGTCGGCACGCTGGAATTGCATGCCGTTTCCCAGCAGGATGGCCAGCGCTGGAAAATCGAGTTCGAGGTCAGGGCGGGCGAAGAGTAATCCCTTCATCGAGGAGGCTCAACGATTGGGCCTCCTTTTTTCAGAACGATATATGGGAAGGCTGAATTTTGACGAATCATCAAGTCTGGACTAGACTTTTATGAGTACTGTCAACACTTTTTTGGCGTTAGAGTCTTTCTGAGAGCAGTTTGTTAGTCATGAATAATAACAATGTCGATTTTTATGAATTATTGGAAATTAGTCCTAATGCTAATGCGGATACAATAGACCGGGTATTCAGATATTTAGCCCAGCGTTATCATCCGGATAATGGCGATACCGGCGATGCCAGTCGTTTTGCCGGTATCGTCAAGGCGCATGAGGTATTGCGCGACCCGGAAAAAAGAGTCGCCTACGACCTTCATTACAATAATCTGTTGAAATCCCGATGGGAGATTAAAGGGGAGGCTAGCAGTTTTTACAATTCGACTAACGATGCTATCATTCAAGACAGGATCCTGTCTGTTTTATACGTCAAACGGCGCCGGAATATTCATAATCCGGGGATAGGCAACATGGAGTTGATGCGGCTGGTTGAATGTCCGCAAGAGCATATCGATTTTCATTTATGGTATCTGAAAGAAAAAGGCTGGATCTGTCGTTTGGAAAATGGCCTGTTGGCGATTACCGTTGACGGCATCGATCATGTGGCGGCTTCATCGACCGATGAGCAAAAATTGAGCAGGCTATTGACCGATCAGAGCCATTAGAATTTTCGGCGGATCCGCTGCACTTGATCCGTTCTACCATAGATTTCGTAGGATGTGCTGAACTGCGTGAAGCGCATCTCGGCATCTGGTGCGCTTCCTGTCGTCAGCACACCCTACTTGATTCTGTTCTGCGATTGATCGTTTTGATTACCATGAAGGTCATCAAGATCAGGAAGTTTGTCGCTTTTTCGGCGGATCCGCTGCGCTTGATCCGCCCTACCGATCCGCCCTACCGTAGTTTCGTAGGATGTGCTGAACTGCATGAAGCGCATCTCGGCATCTGGTGCGCTTCCTGTCGTCAGCACACCCTACTTGATTCTGTTCTGCGATTGATCGTTTTGATTGCCATGAAGGTCATGAAGTTTGTCGCTTTTTCGGCGGATCCGCTGCGCTTGATCCGCCCTACCGTAGTTTCGTCGGATGTGCTGAACAACGAGAAGCGCATCTCGGCATCTGGTGCGCTTCCTGTCGTCAGCACACCCTACTTGATTCTGTTCTGCGATTGATCGTTTTGATTACCATGAAGGTCATCAAGATCAGGAAGTTTGTCGCTTTTTCGGCGGATCCGCTGCGCTTGATCCGCCCTACCGTAGTTTCGTCGGATGTGCTGAACAACGAGAAGCGCATCTCGGCATCTGGTGCGCTTCCTGCCGTCAGCGTCACCCTACTTGATTCTGTTCTGCGATTGATCGTTTTGATTGTCATGAAGGTCATGAAGTTTGTCGCTTTTTCGGCGGATCCGCTGCGCTTGATCCGCCCTACCGGAGGTTTTGTAACGGGCTTGTTTGATAGCGATTGTTTCGTGGGAGCGCCGCCCTCGGCGCGAAAGGAGACTGCCTTATTTTTGCTTGTCGCCGCGGAATCTGGCGTCTTTTTGATGCAAGGCATCCAATTTCTGCTTGATCTTGATTTCCAAGCCCCGTTCCACCGGAAAATAATATTGCCGGTCTCTCAATGGATCGGGTAAATAGGTTTCACCGGCCGCATAGGCGTCCTGCTCGTTATGGGCGTATCGATAATCCTTGCCATGCCCCAGCTCTTTCATCAGCTTGGTCGGCGCGTTTTTCAGGTGCGCCGGCACATCCAGTGAGCCACTGGCTTTGGCGTCGGCCAGCGCCGCTTTATAAGCCGCATAGACGGCGTTGCTTTTCGGTGCGCAGGCCAGATAGGCGACGGCCTGGGCCAGCGCCAATTCGCCCTCCGGGCTGCCCAGGCGTTCGTAAGCCCGGCAGGCGTCCAGCGCTACTTGTAAGCCGCGCGGGTCGGCGTTGCCGATATCCTCGGAAGCCATGCGCACCACTCGGCGGGCGATATACAAGGGATCGCAACCGCCGTCGATCATGCGGGCGAACCAATACAGCGCGCCGTCCGGATTGGTGCCGCGCACCGATTTATGCAGCGCCGATATCTGGTCGTAGAACATATCGCCGCGTTTATCGAAACGATTCAGCTGGCCCTGCAGGACTTCTTCCAAGACATTGACGGTGATGGTTTCCTGGCCGTCTTTAAGCTCACAGAGGTCGGCGCAGATCTGCAGAATATTCAGGCAGCGGCGGGCGTCGCCGTCGGCGGCTTTGGCGATCAGATCCAGAATGTCATCGTCGACGACAAGCTTCTTCTGTCCCAAGCCGCGCTGCGGGTCGTTCAGGGCGTTTTTCAACAGGCCTTTTAACGAGCCGAATTCCAGGCTCCTGAGTACATAGACCCGCAACCGCGAAAGCAGGGCGTTGTTCAGTTCAAACGAGGGATTTTCGGTCGTCGCGCCGAATAGCATGATCGAACCGTCTTCGATCGGCGCCAATAACGAATCCTGCTGGCTTTTGGAAAATCGGTGAATCTCGTCGATGAACAGTATCGTGTCGATGCCGCGGGTGGCCTTCAGGTTTTTGGCGTCGTTGACGGCCGCCCTGATTTCCTTGACCCCGGCCAACACCGCCGACAGTTCGATCAGATGGGAGCGGGAGGATTGCGCGATGATTTTGGCCAATGTGGTCTTACCGACGCCTGGCGGGCCCCAGAAAATCAGCGAATGCAGGTTGCCGTTTTCGATGGAAACGCGTAATGACTTGCCCGGGCCCAACAAATGCTCCTGGCCGATAAATTCATCGATATTGCCCGGCCGCATCCGGGAGGCGAGCGGTGCAAAGTCGTCGGCAGGGGCGGAAAACAGATCGTTCATTAAAAAACTGGAGTAAGGGTGACTTTCATATGACCGATATTGTATCGCAAAGTTGTTTGAAGGTTTATCAATACCATGAGTCGACGCATGTCATCGTATTTGTTAACTATTCGTTTTTATTGAGTATTTTTTGGCTGTGGGCGGTAGATCATTGATTTCTCGGGGCGCCTGAACACCTCCCTGGCAGCTAATGGCATCCTGCCTCACGCTGCACTTGCTCGTCCCTGTGCGGCGGCCGCTGCCGATTTCCTATCTCACGCGACACTTGCACATCCATGTGCGGCGGTCGCTGCCGATTTCCTATCTCACGCGACACTTGCACGTCCATGTGCGGCGGTCGCTGCCGATTTCCTATCTCACGCGACACTTGCACGTCCATGTGCGGCGTAAGCGCTGAGTGCGGCGTCCTGTTGCAGACAGCCCGATAAATCAATAATCGACTCCCTCTGATAAAAGGATGCTGAATAATTAAGTGATTGGTAATAGGGATAGTTGTATGAGCCACCATCCATGATAACTGGATTCCGGTAATCCATGCCGGAATGACGAAGCACCTGAGACCCTCTGACTTTTTCCAGGTACTTACAAAATTTTACTGAATAGTATAAATATTTTAGAAAAAATTATGGTTTTTCTATAAAATTGCATTCATTTCTAAATTCCCAAGCACAATTCCATGGATTTAAAGTTTCTCGATTTTGAACAACCCATCGCCGAGCTGGAAGCGAAAATAGAAGAGCTCCGCAAGGTAGAGTTTGATAACGATATTAATATTTCCGATACGCTGAAGCAGCTGGAACAAAAATGCGAAATGCTGACGGAAAGCATCTTTACCGATTTGAGCGATTGGCAGATTTCCCAGTTATCCAGACACCCGGGTAGGCCTTATACACTGGATTATATCAAGCTGATGTTTTCCGACTTTCACGAGCTGCATGGCGACCGCACTTATGCCGATGATCCGGCCATTGTCTGCGGCCTGGCGCGATTGGAGGGCCAGCCTGTTGTCGTGATCGGCCATCAGAAAGGTCGTGACACCAAGGAGAAAATTTATCGCAATTTCGGCATGCCGCGTCCGGAAGGGTATCGTAAAGCCCTGCGGGTGATGAAGTTAGCCGAGCGTTTTAAACTGCCGATCATCTGTCTGATCGACACACCGGGAGCTTATCCCGGCATAGGCGCCGAGGAACGCGGCCAGAGCGAGGCGATCGCCAGGAATCTGTTCGAGATGTCCAAGTTGAGAACGCCGATTATCTGCACGGTGATCGGCGAGGGCGGTTCCGGCGGAGCGTTGGCGATCGGCGTTGGCGATCGCCTGATCATGATGGAATACAGCACTTATGCGGTGATTTCGCCGGAAGGCTGCGCCTCGATTCTATGGAAAAGCGCGGAAAAATCGCAGTTGGCGGCGGAAGCGATGGGAATTACCTCCGACCGGGTGCGTGAGCAGGGCTTCCTCGATGAAGTGGTCAGGGAACCGCTGGGCGGCGGCCATCGAGATTTTCATAAAACCGCATTGAATCTGCGCGAAACATTGATACGCCACATGTATGATTTAAAAGAAGAAGCCAAGGACATGGATCAGTTGCTGGTGAAACGTTATCAGCGCATCATGCGTTATGGCTCCTATATCGAGGAGCCGGTGAAATAGGCGTTAAGCCGACCAAAGCAACGAGCAGAAGCGAACAGGGCCGATCTTTCGGCCTTTTTTGTTTCCGCTTAGCGATTCGAATCTATGACTAAATTGACCGCTGCGCTGATCGATACGATTTTGCCGGCAAACACGGCACGAATTTTCGTCGCTTACAGCGGCGGCGTCGATTCCCAGGTGTTGCTGCATCTTTGCGCTAACGAACCCGACTATCGGCAACGGCTGACGGCGGTTTATGTGCATCATGGCTTGCAGCGGGAGGCCGACGTCTGGGCCGAACATTGCCGCGTCAGCGCCGAACGTCTGGGCGTGGAGTTTAAGGAATTGCGGGTCGACGCCAGCGCAAAAAAGCGACAAAGCCCGGAGGATGCGGCAAGGACCGCTCGTTACGAGGCCTTGCGGGCGCTGCTGGCGCGGGACGATGTATTGCTGGTCGCCCAGCATCGGGAAGATCAGCTGGAAACGGTGCTGCTGCAATTGTTTAGGGGCGCCGGCGTATCCGGTTTGGCGGCGATGCCGGAACGGACGGAATTCGGCAAAGGCTGGCTGCTGAGACCGTTGCTGACTGTCGGCAAGCGCAGTATCCTTGATTATGCCGATAGCCATCGGCTGCATTGGGTCGAAGACCCCAGCAATCAAGCGGACGATTTCGACAGGAATTATCTGCGCAATAACATCGTGCCGCTGTTAAAACAGCGCTGGCCGTCCCTCGATAAAACGGTGGCGCGTTCGGCCAGGCATTGCGCCGCGGCGGCCGAATTGCTCGCCGGTCTGGCCGATGACTTGCTGGAAGATTGCTATGATCGGCGGGATCGGTCGTTAGCCGTGCAAGATTTATTGGCGCTGGATTTGAGCAAACGCAATTTAGTGCTGAGACGCTGGCTTGAAATGCAGGGCTTGAAGCCGCCCGGCGAAGCCTTGTTGCAAACGCTGATTGCCGAGGTCGCCTGCGCCGGACCCGAAGCCGACCCCGAGCTGCGCACGCAAGGCCGGGAGATCAAACGATACCGCGGAAGGCTATATTGTCTGCCCGCCAGCGCCCCGGTCAAGGAAAAGACCCGGGAGTGGCCGCAAGGCGTCAGCGAGATAGCGTGCGCCAACGGTTATCGCTTGCGGATTGCGCCTTCGTCCTCCGGTATTCCGGTCGGGCTTTGGCGGCAAGCTAAGGTCACAATCAAGCCCAGAGAAGGCGGAGAGATGCTCAAGCTGATCGGACGGAAAGGGCGGCATGCCCTGAAAAAATTATATCAGGAAGCCGCCGTGCCGCCCTGGCAAAGAGAACAGCGGCCGTTGATTTATTTGGACGGTCAGCTGGCGGCGGTGGCCGGCTTATGGGTGGCGGAAGCGTTTTTTTCCGCAGGCGAAGAATCTTGTTATCAAGTGTTGTGGGAGTCTATTGAATAAAGAAGGAAATTTATCGTTAAAAATGCTAAAATTGACAGTTTTTATTTAACTTGTCATCGACGATTCAGGGCAAATAATTATTTCATGACAAAATATATTTTTATTACAGGCGGCGTGGTTTCATCACTGGGTAAGGGGATTGCGGCGTCATCGCTGGCGGCCATCCTTGAAGACCGTGGTTTGAAAGTCACGATAACCAAGTTGGACCCTTACATCAATGTCGATCCCGGCACGATGAGTCCTTTTCAACACGGGGAGGTCTTCGTCACCGCGGACGGTGCGGAAACCGATCTGGATTTAGGGCATTATGAGCGGTTTTTGAAAACCACGATGTCCAAGAAAAACAATTTCACCACCGGCCAGGTCTATGAGGAAGTATTGCGCAAGGAGCGTAAGGGCGAATATCTGGGCGCCACGGTGCAGGTGATCCCCCATATTACCGATGAAATCAAGCAGCGCATTTTTGACAGCGCCGAAGGCATGGATGTCGCGCTTATCGAAGTCGGTGGCACGGTAGGTGATATCGAGTCGCTACCATTTTTAGAGGCCATCCGCCAGATCGGCATCGAGCTGGGTCATGACCGCGCCATTTTCATTCATCTGACCTTGGTGCCTTACATCAAGTCGGCCGGGGAAATCAAAACCAAGCCGACCCAGCATTCGGTCAAGGAATTGCGCACCATCGGCATCCAGCCCGATATTCTGATTTGCCGTTCCGAACAAGCGATTCCGTCGATAGAGCGACGCAAGATCGCCTTGTTCACCAATGTCTCCGAAGAAGCGGTGATTTCCGCCATCGATGCCGATACCATTTACCGGATTCCGTTATTGCTGAACGAGCAGGGGCTCGATGACATCGTCGTCGATAAACTGCGCCTCGATGTGCCCAAGGCCGATTTGTCGGAATGGGAAAAAGTGGTCGAAGGCCTGACCCATCCGACTGATGAGGTGGAAATCGCGATCGTCGGCAAATATGTCGATCATTCCGACGCCTATAAGTCGCTGAATGAGGCGCTGATGCATGCCGGCATACGCACCCGGCACCAGGTTAAGATCCGCTATATCGATTCGGAAATGATCGAGGAGCATGGCGTGTCGCTGCTGAAAGACGTCGATGCGATCTTGGTGCCCGGCGGTTTTGGCGAACGCGGCGTCGAAGGCAAGATCGCAACCGTGCGCTATGCCCGCGAGAACAAGATTCCTTACCTCGGCATTTGCCTGGGCATGCAGTCCGCGGTCATCGAATTCGCCCGCAATGTGGCCGGCCTGGAAGGCGCGCACAGCACCGAGTTTCTGATCGACAGTCTGCATCCGGTGATCGGTCTGATTACCGAGTGGAAAGACTCCGACGGAAAGGTCGAGACCCGCGACGAGGATTCCGACCTGGGCGGTACGATGCGCCTGGGCGCACAAAAATGCCGTCTGAAGCCGGATACCTTGGTTTATCAGCTTTATCAAAAAGACGTCATCACCGAACGCCATCGTCATCGCTACGAATTCAACAATAATTATATGCAGCAACTGGAGCAGGCCGGTCTGAGATTTTCCGGCAAGTCCATCGACGGCCGCCTGGTCGAGGTCGTGGAAATCCCGGATCATCCTTGGTTCCTGGCTTGCCAGTTCCATCCGGAATTTACCTCGACGCCGCGTAAAGGCCATCCGTTGTTTTCCGGTTTTGTAGACGCAGCGTCCAAGTATAGACAGGAGCAGACAAAATAATGAAGTTATTTGATTTCGAAGTCGGGCTGGACCAGCCGTTTTTTCTGATCGCAGGCACCTGCGTCATTGAAAGCGAGCAAATGACGCTGGACACCGCGGGCGCCCTGAAGGAAATAACCGCCGAGCTGGGCATCCCCTTCATCTATAAATCGTCGTTCGACAAGGCTAACCGCTCCTCGCACAAGAGTTTCCGCGGACCGGGTTTGGAAAAAGGCCTGCAGATCCTGGAGACGGTCAAGCAACAACTGCAAGTGCCGGTATTGACCGATGTGCATGAAGACACGCCGCTGGATGAAGTCGCCTCCGTCGTCGATGTGCTGCAGACTCCGGCATTCCTGTGTCGGCAGACCAATTTCATACAGGCGGTCGCCGCCCAGGGCAAGCCGGTCAATATCAAGAAAGGCCAGTTCATGGCGCCGTGGGACATGGTGCATGTCACCGACAAAGCCAAAGCGGCCGGTAACGATCAGATTATGGTGTGTGAGCGCGGCGCATCCTTTGGTTATAATAACCTGGTTTCGGATATGCGTTCGCTGGCGGTAATGCGCGATACCCAGTGTCCGGTGGTTTTCGATGCGACCCATTCGGTGCAATTGCCGGGCGGTCAGGGCGCCTGTTCCGGCGGCCAGCGCGAACATGTGCCGGTATTGGCCAGGGCGGCGATGGCCGTCGGCATCGCCGGTTTGTTTATGGAGACTCACCCTAAACCGGAAGAAGCGTTGAGCGACGGCCCCAACTCCTGGCCGTTGCATAGAATGAAAGAATTATTGCAAGTTTTATCAACCATAGACCAGGCTGTGAAAGCAAACAGCCTGATTGAAACAACTTTATAAAGGCAAGGTAATAATGGCTGAAATAGTAAATGTAAGAGCAAGTGAAGTATTGGATTCGCGTGGCAACCCGACCGTTGAAGCGGAAGTGACATTGGCTTCCGGCGTTGTGGGCAGTGCGATGGTGCCGTCAGGTGCTTCAACAGGTGAACGTGAGGCCATTGAGTTGCGCGACGGCGACAAATCTCGCTATCTGGGTAAAGGGGTTCTGAAAGCCGTTGAGTTCGTCAACAGCGAAATTCGCGACGCCATCATCGGCATGGATGCGGCCGATCAGGCGGCGATCGACAAAAAAATGATCGAACTGGACGGCACCGAAAACAAAGGTCGTCTGGGCGCCAATGCGATTCTGGGCGTATCGATGGCGGCGGCTCATGCGGCGGCGAAAGAAGGCGGAGTGCCTTTATACCGTTATCTGAACACCTCCGGCGAATACGTCATGCCGGTACCGATGATGAACATCATCAACGGCGGCTCTCATGCCGACAACAGCGTTGATCTGCAAGAATTCATGATTCTGCCGGTCGGCGCACCGACTTTCCGTGAAGCGATCCGTTACGGCGCCGAAGTTTTCCATCACCTGGCCAAAGTATTGAAAGGCAAAGGCCTGGCGACCACCGTTGGCGACGAAGGCGGTTTCGCACCTAACCTGTCTTCCAACGAAGAAGCGATCGAAGTGATCCTGGAAGCGATCGCCAACGCCGGTTACAAAGCCGGTGAAGACATCTTCCTGGGCATGGACGCGGCCAGCTCAGAATACTTCAAAGACGGCAAATACGTATTGGCTTCCGAAGGCCGCAGCTTCGATTCCAATGAAATGACCGACTTCTTCGTCGATTGGGTGGAAAAATATCCGATCATCTCCATCGAGGACGGCATGGACGAAAACGATTGGGACGGCTGGAAAACGCATACCGATAAACTGGGCGGCAAAATCCAGTTGGTCGGCGATGACTTGTTCGTGACCAACCCTAAGATCCTGAAAGAAGGCATCGACAAGGGCATCGGCAACTCCATCCTGATCAAAGTTAACCAAATCGGTACGCTGACCGAAACGTTGGAAGCGATCAACACCGCGAAAGCGGCTGGCTATTCCGCCGTCGTTTCTCACCGTTCCGGCGAAACCGAAGACACCACGATCGCCGACCTGGTTGTCGCGACCGGCACCGGTCAGATCAAAACCGGTTCATTGAGCCGTTCCGACCGTATCGCCAAATACAACCGTCTGATGAAAATCGAAGACGAATTGGGCGATAAAGCCGTTTACGCAGGTCGTAGCGCATTCAAAATGCTATAAAGCGTAGGCCGGGGTTCGCCATGCGAATCCCGGCTTTTGCAAAACACCTGCTATTTTTGTTGGATTAGGCGACCGTCTAATCCAACCGACCTAAGATGAGGGCACGCTTATTAAAATTCTCATCGCCATCATTATCTTGCTGATCGTTCACCTGCAGTATCGCTTTTGGCTGGGGGACGCCAGCGTCTTTCGGATACAGGAATATCAGCAGCGCCTGGACGCCTTGCAGAAAGAGGCGCAGGAGAAGAAAGAGCGCAATGACGCCCTTTATGCCGAAGTACTGGACTTAAGAAAAGGCCAGGAGGCGATTGAAGAACGCGCCCGTTATGAATTGGGCATGGTCAAGGAAAACGAAACTTTCTTTCAGGTGCTTGAATAAAGAATGACTCATTCAATCAAGAATTGGGCCGTCGTGCCCGCCGCCGGTGTCGGCAAGCGCATGCAGGCGGACAAGCCCAAGCAATATTTACCGTTGGCCGGCAAGACGGTCATCGAACACACCCTTTCCCGTTTGTTGCAATCCGACGCCTTTGACGCCGTCGCCGTCGCCATTTCCAAGGAAGATCCTTATTGGCCGGAGTTGGAAGTTTCCACTAACCCTCGCATCATCACCGCAGCGGGCGGCAAGGAAAGGGCCGATTCGGTCTTATCGGCCTTGCAGGCTCTAGAAGGGCGGGCGAGCGAAGACGACTGGGTGCTGGTGCATGACGCCGCCCGGCCTTGTTTGACCGCCGACGATGTTCATCAGTTGATCGCAACGCTGCAGGACGACCCGGTCGGCGGCATACTGGCGCTGTCGTCGCACGACACCCTGAAACAGGTCGAAGCCGGCAGCATCAGTGCGACGATAGACCGCTCTCGTGTCTGGCGCGCGTTGACGCCGCAGATGTTCCGCTATGGCATGCTCAGGGAGGCATTGCAGGAGGCGGAAGGCAACCCGGCCATCACCGACGAATCCAGCGCGCTGGAGCTGAAAGGCTATCGGCCGAAAATCGTCGAAGGTCGGCCGGACAACATCAAAATCACGCGCCCGGAAGATTTGCCGTTGGCGCAGTTTTATATGGAGCAACAATGATCAGAGTAGGACAAGGTTACGACGTACACCGCTTTAAAGAGGGCGGCGACGTGATTTTGGGCGGTGTCAAAATCGATTATGAAAAGGGCCTGGATGCGCATTCCGACGGCGACGTGGTCCTGCACGCGCTTTGTGACGCCTTGTTGGGCGCCGCCGCGCTCGGCGATATCGGTAAGCACTTTCCCGATACCGACCCGGAATTCAAGGGCGCGGACAGTCGAGTATTGCTGCGTCATGTCTATGGCATCGTCCAGCAGAAAGGCTATCAACTGGTCAATGCCGACATCACGATCATCGCCCAGGCGCCGAAAATGGCGCCTCATATCGAAGCGATGTGCAAAAATATTTCCGATGATCTGCACGCCGATAGCGATTGCATCAATGTCAAAGCCACCACGACCGAGAAGCTGGGATTTGAAGGCCGCAAGGAAGGCATTGCCGTGCAAGCCGTGGTTTTGATCGAGAAATGATCGCTTGAGCGAACAACACGACTATTCGCTTCCCGAATGGCCTTACGCCCATGGTGGGCCGGTCGGTAATGGGGACATCAAAACGCTTCCGGAGGACTTCATCGTCGACGAACGCTTGCCGTTCGCGCCGGCAGGAGAGGGCGAGCATGTATTCCTGCTCATCGAAAAAGTCGGCGAAAACACCGACTATGTCGCTCGGGCTTTGGCCCGCTATGCCGGCGTGCGACAGCGGGATATCGGATTTGCCGGCCAGAAAGACCGTCATGCCCGCACCACGCAATGGTTCAGTATATGGCTACCGGGCAAGCAAGACCTGGACTGGTCGGCGCTGGAGACGGAATCCATTAAAATAAACCAGGTTGCCCGCCATGCCCGCAAACTGAAACGGGGCGTCATTGCCAGCAACCGCTTTCAAATTCGCATCAGAAACTGGCGTGGCGATCGGGATGCGGCGGAGCATCGCCTGCAGATTATCCAACAACAGGGCTTTCCCAATTATTTTGCCGAGCAACGCTTCGGCCGAGACGGTCAAAATGTCAACAAGGCCTTGATCCTAGGCCAAGGTAAAAAGCTTAAGCGCGAGCAGCGCAGTCTTTATCTATCGGCCATACGCGCCTATTTATTCAATCAGGTGCTGGCGGAACGGGTGCGGCGGCAAAACTGGCGTCAGCCGGTAAGCGGCGACCTCTGCAAGCTGAGGCAAAGCAACAGCCTGTTCAAGGTTGAGACGGTTACCGAGGAGTTGGAACAACGGATGAAGGGGGGAGACATACACGCGACCGGCATCTTGTTTGGTAAAGGAGAGATCGACACCGCCGGTGAGGCTGGAAACATGGAAAAGCACGTGCTGGATCGCTATCCGGAGCTGACCGAAATCTTATTGAAATTCGATCTGGATTTGGGCAGGCGCGCCCTGAGGACCATGCCGGAAGAACTGGGGTGGATTTTTACCGACAACGGCGACTTGCAGGTGAACTTCAGTTTGCCGGCCGGGAGCTATGCGACGGCGCTGTTAAGAGAGCTGGTCGTCAGCGAAACGACGGTTAATCGCTAAATTGTTTTGGCGTCGATATGAGGCGCGTCGATCGATGTGGCCGGGTCTGACGTTTTTGCGCCGGTCATATTTTCTACGGTCGGGCAGGGGCTGAGACATCGCTAATAGGCGGGTCGTTAGATAGGTGGCGATGATGCAAATGACAAGATAGATGGCCAGATAAGCGACAAAAGACACTATCTCCTCCTGTTGGAAACGAATTTTATCCCAAGTATAGTCTATTTAATCTCAATCGGTTACCGTGATTTTTCCAAGCGCAGCGATGAAAATAGTTAAAGCCTTAGAGTCCGCGACGACTGTAAAGGCTTAACCCCGACTAAAAAAATGAATTATTTCGGGGGCTTGGAGTCTGTTTTATTTAACCCGGAAAATTTTTATTCAGATACAAACAGTACTCAATCCATTCTGGTTGCATTAAAGCCAATTTTCCACGGTTTATTTAAAAACCTAGGCTATCTTCATGGCAAATTCGGGTGAGTCGTCATGCAACATTATGGGAGTAAGACTATGGAAATATTCGATTCAATCAATCTTTTTCTCCTGAATCATCCGGTTATGCTGGGCCAATTAGAGCTGATGTTCCGGATAAAATTTTGGCTGCTGCTGGGCTTAGCCATATTTTTCATGCTCCTACCTTATCGGCAACGCAAAAAAGACCTGAAAATGCAAAAGGAAGAAGCTAAAAGAGCAGACCGTTTTCTCGCCTAAACAGTTTTCGAATCGCTGTTGAGCATAGAGGCCCGCCGATAAAGAAGACGCATCGATTCTCCTATAACTGTAGGGCGCGCACTGCGCACCCTCACAATGGTGTTCTGGCTCCATGGAGAGGGTTAAGCTCCCATCGTTTGACATAAGCCGCCGTAAGGAGGCCCGCCCCCGGGCCGAATAAAACATTGCGCGCCGAATGCGGCGCTCCGAGAATGCAGAGATCAATTTTACGATCATCGCGCCGAAATGCTACAAGGAGCTGCAGCCGCGCAGCAACCCAAGGAAAATGTAAAGTGCGCACTGCGCACCATCACAATGGTTCTAGCCATGGAGAGGGTTAAGCTCTCATCGTTAGACATAAGCCGCCGTAGGAGGCCCGCCCTCGGGCCGAATAAAACTTTTCGCGCCTCCAAGAATGCAGAGATCAATTTTACGATCATCGCGCCGAAATGCTACAAAGAGCTGCAACCGCGCAGCAATCCAAGAAAAATGTGCGCACCATCACCAAGACGTTTTGGTGGCATATGACCCTACGACAATTCTTTTCTCTCGTTCCCACGCTCCTGCGTGGGAACGCATACGGGGCTTACCAATCCATACAAACTTCAATCAACCCGTTTTGACCAAGATAATTCCTGGCGCTGGAATACCGCCAATGTTCAGGTCGATCGACATACCCGCGTTTTACCGGGTTTTGATGAATATAATCAACCTTCTGTCGCATCATTTCAACGTTTTGAATCCATTCCGGATGGCAGCCCTCCTGCCAGAATTGATAAGCGCGATCAATTTTGTGCACTTTTTTATAAAACGCCAATTGATCGAGAATCCGGACAGCATTATGTTGATGAAGATAGGCAAGCAATTCCCTGGAAGTATAAGATTTAAAGCGGGCCAAGTCGCGGCCTAATTGCTTGCTTTGAACCACTAAATGCATGTGATTCTCCAAAATCACAAAGGCGTATAACCTCAAGCCTTCTTCGTTCAAATGCTTTAACGAATCCAGTAAGATAGATACCGTTGCCGGACGTGTGAATACCGGTATCCAATGCAAAACCGACAGCGTGACAAAATGCGGCAATTCGTCGTCGACGATTTTATAGCGGCTTCTACCCATGTTGAAATTCTGTATGCGTTCCCACGCAGGAGCGTGGGAACGAGATCAAACTAAGAATATATCCTGTTTTCCGAGTTGTTTCAAAGCTGCCTGTGCGGCAGTGAACGTACCGGACGACGATTCGATGGCGTCGTATCATTTCTAAGCTGCCTGTGCGGCAGTGAACGTTAAGTCCGGGCGATGAGCGCCGATGAGTTTTTTCTAAGCTGCCTGTGCGGCAGTGAACGTTTGTTTTTTGGCATGGCGTTATAGAGGAGTTTTCTAAGCTGCCTGTGCGGCAGTGAACACGGAGCAGCACGAATGGGTCGGCGCCTTCTCTTTCTAAGCTGCCTGTGCGGCAGTGAACATCGCACCGATCAGACGGGCCGAGGGTGGGTCTTTCTAAGCTGCCTGTGCGGCAGTGAACGGGCCAGGCATGGACTGGCGACGAAGTGAAGCTTTCTAAGCTGCCTGTGCGGCAGTGAACGATGAATGGCCCCAAGTCCTTGCCCTGGACGTTTTCTAAGCTGCCTGTGCGGCAGTGAACAAGTATTTGCATTGTAGTTTCTAGCAGTTAATTTTCTAAGCTGCCTGTGCGGCAGTGAACCTTAGTACTGACAACACGCATCTTGACATAATTTTCTAAGCTGCCTGTGCGGCAGTGAACGATCGATAAAATCGAACGGATGGAAAACGCCTTTTCTAAGCTGCCTGTGCGGCAGTGAACGCAACGGCGGCATCTTCGCTGATGGCGTCATTTTTCTAAGCTGCCTGTGCGGCAGTGAACGCGACATGATCGCCTCCGATGCCGACACCGGATTTCAAAGCTGCCTGTGCGGCAGTGAACGTACCGGACGACGATTCGATGGCGTCGTATCATTTCTAAGCTGCCTGTGCGGCAGTGAACCGCCATACGGACTCAATAACTCGTAATCGGACTTTCTAAGCTGCCTGTGCGGCAGTGAACCAAGATCGGACCGAAGCGCCGGCTGGTATTGATTTCTAAGCTGCCTGTGCGGCAGTGAACAATATGCCAAAAAATCACGCATCTCGTCGATTTTTCTAAGCTGCCTGTGCGGCAGTGAACGCGTTGGGTTATCGGGCCTATTCGCGTGTTCATTTCTAAGCTGCCTGTGCGGCAGTGAACACCCAACATTTTGACCTGTAATTTGCTTTTGTTTTCTAAGCTGCCTGTGCGGCAGTGAACACGGTATCCATATCGACACCACAAAAACACGTTTTCTAAGCTGCCTGTGCGGCAGTGAACAAGTATTTGCATTGTAGTTTCTAGCAGTTAATTTTCTAAGCTGCCTGTGCGGCAGTGAACCAAGCTCTTCGCGCTCTTTCCTTGCCCACTCTTTTCTAAGCTGCCTGTGCGGCAGTGAACGAATAAAATTCGCACACTGTGAGCAACTAACATTTCTAAGCTGCCTGTGCGGCAGTGAACGATTTCTTGCTCAACAGCTTGCCTTAGGATTGTTTCTAAGCTGCCTGTGCGGCAGTGAACAAACAACAAAAGAAGAAAACGCATATTTGAAATTTCTAAGCTGCCTGTGCGGCAGTGAACAACAAAAAATTAACTGGGGGTAATTATGAAAATTTCTAAGCTGCCTGTGCGGCAGTGAACGTGTGTTTTACTTTGACTCATGCCGACTCCTTTTTCTAAGCTGCCTGTGCGGCAGTGAACTACAAAATGCAGATTCATCGACAAATTTAGATTTTCTAAGCTGCCTGTGCGGCAGTGAACATCAAACGTGATCACGATTCCGCGCGCATTTATTTCTAAGCTGCCTGTGCGGCAGTGAACAACACGAGCAATAGAAAATCAACCGTCAGCATTTTCTAAGCTGCCTGTGCGGCAGTGAACGCCTGATAACCGTTGCCGATGTTAAAGAAGCTTTTCTAAGCTGCCTGTGCGGCAGTGAACGTAGTCCGGAATCTTAAACACGATCCCCAGCTTTTCTAAGCTGCCTGTGCGGCAGTGAACGCGGCGACGGCCGGGATAAGGTCCGGACGAGCTTTCTAAGCTGCCTGTGCGGCAGTGAACAACTTAACGATGTTCGGGCTTTCCTTCCGCCATTTCTAAGCTGCCTGTGCGGCAGTGAACGCCTGTTGAGTGTGCCACGCACGTTTTGAGCTTTTCTAAGCTGCCTGTGCGGCAGTGAACAATGTACCACCATACTTGAGAATCCGGGTACTTTTCTAAGCTGCCTGTGCGGCAGTGAACTACCTGATATTATTAGTCTACGTTCTAGTGCTTTTCTAAGCTGCCTGTGCGGCAGTGAACGCGAAGCGGCCCTGGGCCTACGCCAAAGCAATTTTCTAAGCTGCCTGTGCGGCAGTGAACTCATTGTTCTGTTGCTGCTGGGTTTTGTACTTTTTCTAAGCTGCCTGTGCGGCAGTGAACCTACAGTTGAACGATATACTGGGTGAGGATGTTTTCTAAGCTGCCTGTGCGGCAGTGAACGAGTCTAACAGGTCTGGGTTGTTGCTGAAGCTTTTCTAAGCTGCCTGTGCGGCAGTGAACACCGGCTCCTGTAGGACCAAACATAAATGTGTTTTCTAAGCTGCCTGTGCGGCAGTGAACTACTATAGCCAACCCTCATGCCGCCGTAGACTTTTCTAAGCTGCCTGTGCGGCAGTGAACGTTTGCTTAATCGTTTCCGCTGCATGGTTTGATTTCTAAGCTGCCTGTGCGGCAGTGAACTGTGTATAAATGCACGGGGCGATTAATATAGGTTTCTAAGCTGCCTGTGCGGCAGTGAACCAATTCAATGAACGTGAAGCACATTTTTACAATTTCTAAGCTGCCTGTGCGGCAGTGAACCCATCAACAACAGTTCAGCGACATTCTTCATGTTTCTAAGCTGCCTGTGCGGCAGTGAACTAGCGATGGCGATTGGATTGTTGAAAATTTCATTTCTAAGCTGCCTGTGCGGCAGTGAACCATCCGAGCAAACCCGGTCATTGCCAGCGAATTTTCTAAGCTGCCTGTGCGGCAGTGAACGCATTCTGGGACGATTTGACCGCGCATCAAGATTTCTAAGCTGCCTGTGCGGCAGTGAACCTTGGCGGGACGATCACGCCGGCTGGGTGCATTTTCTAAGCTGCCTGTGCGGCAGTGAACATTGTCATTGGCCGTCTGGACCTGAAAAACATTTTCTAAGCTGCCTGTGCGGCAGTGAACAGTTTCAACCGGGCAAAGAGGGTATTTTTAGCTTTCTAAGCTGCCTGTGCGGCAGTGAACAATGTCGAGGTGCGCGACGGCATCGCTGTGATTTTCTAAGCTGCCTGTGCGGCAGTGAACTTCACCACCCTCCAGCGACTCCTTATGCCAGCTTTCTAAGCTGCCTGTGCGGCAGTGAACATAGGCGCTATGGCGAGTTTAAATTTAGGCTTTTTCTAAGCTGCCTGTGCGGCAGTGAACGTTAGCTCCCTTAACTTTCCCCGGTCCAGGTCTTTCTAAGCTGCCTGTGCGGCAGTGAACCGGGTCGTTCTTCGCGTCCCACCATTTCAGCTTTTCTAAGCTGCCTGTGCGGCAGTGAACTAGGCCTTGAACACTTCGGCCTGGTCGCGGGATTTCTAAGCTGCCTGTGCGGCAGTGAACTCTCACATCACAACGAAGAATCGTTCGCCATTTTTCTAAGCTGCCTGTGCGGCAGTGAACACAGTCGCTCCACTTCCGCTGCTTTCTGGTTTTTTCTAAGCTGCCTGTGCGGCAGTGAACCGATGTCGCGGGCGGTGAACCATTTGCCATTGTTTCTAAGCTGCCTGTGCGGCAGTGAACTGTAGTATAAAACGTAAAAAAATAATGGCAACAGCTACTTATGTAAAAATAACCGTTTTAACCATTATTTTTCGCTATCTTATAACTTATTGATTTTTCTATATTGTTAAAGAGCTTAAATTTTTTGGGTCAAATCACTTAATTTTCGCTATTAAGCAAATAATCAGCCAAAAGTACCCGATTCCATTCTGGAACTGAGCCCTGGTTAGACTCCGCTTGCAATTCATCATTCGACTGATCAGACTGACTGTCTCTCGTTCCCATTTATGTCCTGAGGTTACGCAGGAGTGTGGGAACGAGATCGGTCGCAGCTTACTTAAAACCAAGGGACGGTAGCGGTTTTACTAAGGCCATAACAATTAAAAGGCCCTGCTTGGGGCTCATCAAAAAGTTCACGCGCCACAAACAGTTTAAAATTTCGAGGACTGTTATTATCTTCCATCGATAAGCTGGCCATATTGATATAAGGCAACGCGCATTCTTTTTCATAATGCGAAAAATGCGCCAATGCCGCTTCCAATGTTTCACCCTTATATTGAGCTCTTCTTGCCGCCTCTTTCAATAAATTACTTTTAAATTGTTTCCGTTGAAAACAGGCATATTGGTTGATTGCTTCCGGGGCTGACTTAATGGGCTTCACATGTGTGTAATCGGTTAAGCGGGACAGCCATTGGTTTATTTTCATTTCCTCCAATTGGGCTTGAGTTCCAGCAAACAACCGTAGTTTTTCCCCCAATGGAAATTGTTTGCTCCCATAACCCGGAAAAGAAACAGCAACCGCCGATTGGTTCTCTGCGATTTTATTGTCCGCTAACGCCAAATGGACTTGCTGATAAACCTTGTGCCAGAGGAAGCCAAGATTGGCTTCCGCATCGGGCAGAAGGGTGATGTCTTGATACCATTTCATAGCTTATTCCTTGCCACTTTCGCCAAACACGCCGCCACGCACTAAGACACCCATAACGTAGTGCTGATCTTCAATATTGCCCAAGGTTTCGCCCGTGGCAAATTTGTCAAATAAGGTAAAAAAATCAGATTTGGCTTTGGGGTTACGAAAAGCTTTACCCAGGTTGGTGACTGCGCCGTAAGGCTCCAAGGCAATCGGCCCGATATTGGCTTCCGCATACTCGGGATACCATGTATCGATAGTACGTAACGCATTCCCGATTTTTTGTGAATGCATCCCGGCAATATTGTTAATGTGATAAAGGATTTTGCTTCTTTTATCTTTTGAATTGCTTTTATCCAGAACCAGTTCTTCACTGGGATAGACATCCTGAGCCTTTCCTATCAAAGCAAACGCATTGACTTCCAATAACACAAAATCTGCTTTTCCTGAAAGCGACTCGGCTATTACCGTACTTAATTCTTCCAACTCCGGTGTTGATTGCTCGAAATCCCGTAATTTGAACTGTGTTGCATCAAACACCCATGTTTTTTGATTATCATCCAAGCGATTTAATACACTGACCTGTATTTCAAGCTTTTCCGCACCAACCCGATTTCGCCACAAAAAACGACCATTGGCGATATTAGTCGCATAGCGTTTGGCCAACTCGGTAAACCCTTCGGCCTCGATATAACCATTGGCCGCCTTGGTATAGGTTTCATTAAAAACGTGACTATTACAGGCTGATGGCTTTTGTACTCCACTAAGCACTTTCAATGTAAAGTGAAGCTTTAACGTGTCTTGATCCGTCCCTAATGCACAGCTATCGACGCGTTGTAAATTTGGTTTTTCCACTTCTGCGTTGAGTTTTAATGGATCATTTTTAATAGTCGCTTTTAAACGATTTGAAATGGTACCCCGTACTGATTTTTCCTTAAGAGCGAGCGGTGAACAGGACTTTTTCTCATATCGCTGATCCCATGTGGTTCCATACATGAAGCCATCCGAGGGGACCAGTTTTTTTTCAAATGCTAATACGGACGCCATTTTTTCATTCTTAGCCATGAGTATTTCTCCTTATTGAGTGATCGGTTGTGTTTGTTGACAAAGATAAAGACTGTTTTTCAAATCGGCGTGATATTGCCAAAGCATGTTATCCAGGTTGGATATTCGATAAGGCATGACAAATTCGCCGAGCGTGACAATGCTTTCCGCAAATCGGTGGGGAGTATCCGGGTCTCGCTGATTTTCAGTTAAACCCGGCGCATTAAGACCATGAAAGCCCGTCGCAATTGGTACAATCCAACCTTTGGTTTTACGACTGCTTGTCCAGGTCACATGCCCCGCATCATCCTGATTGCTATGGTGGTGTACGGATAGGTAATCCAATAATGCATCGATTGCATCCTGCCCCTCTTGCATAGCTTGCTGCATAAGGTCGCGCCGCTCGATCAGACAAAAACCCGGCATGACTTTTCTAGTTAGGATTTTTAAGCTGTTTTCATCTTCAACGGGAATTAACTGCGGGTCTTGCATGGAAAGCACATCGCCACCCGCTAATTTCATGCTGATCAGCGTTTTTGTAACTTGTTCCAGAAATTCATTTTCATCAATCAGCCCAAGTTCTTCGCATTCGATGGTTAGTGAAACGGTTAAATGACAGCGGGCTTCTTCTATAAATGAAGGCCGGTCACCGTTCTTATCAAGCGGATTGCCCGTACCGATAATGGAATAAACATAGTCACTATTACCTTTATAGGTTTGCAGGTTAAAGTCATGACTGATAACGGCCATGCGGCTTAGTCGTACCTCATCATAATCATCAATAGCGTTTAATTGTCGTTGTAGCGCATGGACAGCGCCTAACCAGGCAGTCATTGCCGGAAAACCGATGGTATAAGGACTGGACAAGGCATTGGCATTGTGAATCTTGATCTTAGGGATTAACAAGAGAGTTCTGCTGTTCATCGTAAAGCCTCCTCACAATCTTCGATTAATTCTTTAATGGCCGATAGTTGCTCATCGCCGAGACTTACCGCCTGATCATCCAATAATTTCTTGTAGGTATTGATAAACCAAATAGCAAGCTCCTGTTTTACTTTGCTTAAATAATCGGTGTTTTCTGAGCGTTGTCCCTGATATTGCTGATCCAGCCAGATTTTTTGATAGTGAGTCAGTTGTGCATAGTTATCGGAATCAGACCACCCAGCAGGTAAGAACCGAACTTGCCAAAGTCTGTCAGCCACTTGGTAGATAATCGTGCGAATCAGCCAATCACGTTGTTTGCGTATATGCATATTGTTGGCGTCACTCACTAACAGCTTATGTAATTTATTGAAGTCTTCGGCATAGCTTTTAGTGTTTAAATAACCAACAAAGAAATCTGTTCTGGGTGGTTGGTTAGTCCTTTGTTCCAACATAGGCGGAGTGGATGCTAATAAATAAGCTGTTCCGCCATTTTTATTATTGAGCACACTGATGTTTTGCGGTTTTGTGCCGCCAAACCCGATGACGCTTAAGCCATATAGCTCGGATAAAGACTTTTCATGATAGAGATTGTTTTTCTTTGCTTCGCGTATTTCTTTGACTTCATCAGAGAAACGTAGAACATTAATACGCTCCTTAAGCTTAAACATGATACTCGATGGCGTTAAAACGGACAGCAAGTGATACTCAGCCTGATCAACTGGAAAATAAACCTGTTTGACGCGCTCGCTGGTTTTGACCGAACTATCCCCTGTCTGTTTTATTGCCAGCAACCCGGCTTCAATTTCGTCAAATGGTGCTGTGTGCAGAGTGAATTGTTGCCGTATCGTTTCGGTTTGTTGCTCTAAATGCTCTAATACCGTCGCGCCGTCGGACAAATAAATACTCAAGAACTTATGAACATCCAATGCCGCCGCATTACCTAATACATCCAAATCGACAGCCACATTCCCGGACCGTAAAAAACCATCGGCTTGCCGTTGAGCAGTAGCAATCACAGCGCTTGTTTTTGCACTAGGGTGACTGAATTTTCCCGGATGAGAGACCATCGACAACTGCCTGGCGCGCTTAGCGGCATCGGGCAGCCATTCATCCAATGAAAAAGCTTCCACTGCCTGCATTTTTAATTCAGCTTGTTCATTTTCAGATGTTTTCGTGGTGATTTTTTTCTTTAACCACAGTTCTTTGCGTTCGTTGAGAAACGCTTGTATTGCCGGGTCTAGCATATTGTCTCCTTTATTGATTTTGTAATTCCAAATTGCTCCGAATAAACAAACTCCGCCTTTTCATTATCCGGTATATTGATTTCCCCATAAACCAACGCTGCTTCTTTCGCGCTCGGTTTTCCGGTTGCTTCCAGCAGTTCTTGATAATCCCGATGCAACCAGAGCCGTTGTCGTTCCGTCGCCGAAAGCTCATTCTGCTGATGAATATGTTTGATCTGCTCGCAAACGACAGGCTTGCCAAATTTATCTTTTTCAGCAAATTTCCATTCGCCTTCATGATCAACCAAAAACAGCGTCACTTGCGGATAGCCTTCTCTGAATTTGACGAGCTGTTGCGGAATGGCGGTTAACCACCAGCAACTTTGCAGCCAACCTTGCAAAGATGCCGGGCCGAATTCGGTATAGTGAGTCAATAGCTGCTGAATCACACTATGTTCCAAATCAACGAGATCGCTTTCTGGCTGAAGTTGTTCTGATTTACTGATACGCGCCTGAGCATCGACCCGTTTTGCAAGCTCAGCGGTATTAACCAACTTGGTCAAATCATGTGTTTTCAATTTGTTGCCATCGCTTTCATAACCTGGATGCCGAAAGACAACTTTCTCTTGTCCTAAAAAGCCTTTCAGGTTGTATTGCAACAAACCGATATTGCAATGTTCTAACGCGTTCTCTAATGAACGATGTCGTAAAATACGTCCAGCTAACTGAATAATGGAACGGTAAGAAGACGGTTCGACAATCGCCCAGTCAAAATCATGATCGCGTCCGACCTCTTCTACGGGAGTGGCAACCAAAACAAAGATCAAGTGTTTCGCTTTTGTAGAGTCAAGGTGCTGCCGAATCACCGGATGATGACATAGTGCTTCATTGCCTGGGTGACGTTTTAAGATTTGATCTAAATGTTTCTCCTGTTCGTTACGCATGATCAACGTTTGCTGACTGTGATACGCCATACACCGTATATCCATGGATTCAGGCCATTCCACATTGAGTAAAAAACGCGTTAACAGAACACATGGATTAATATTGGCCATGCGCACCAAGCCGATACTTATCGACTTGCCTGTTTGTTCATCGATAAAACAATGTTGCCGGTGTTTTTCTACAATGGCGGTTTTTATGGCGTAAAAAAATGCGTCCGTTTGTGTTTGTCCGTCTGTTTCAACAACAGGCACAATATCCGCCTTTCGTTTAACCGCTTGAGTCAGTAACATTTTGATGCGCTTAGCGACAAACCCCTGATGCTGTTGCCGATACCGACCTATAGCTTGATCGCAAGATTGACTGTCAATCGATTCGACGTGCGTCGTTTTTTCATCAATCCAGGCACAGCCTATAATCTGGCTTCGGTTACGGTGTCTGGCAAATAATGACCAACCTTCCTGATAGGCATTAAAAAAACCTTCCGCTAAATCGGGTGGAATGGTGGCGGAGGAAATCATGACCTTACGTCCCAGCATGCCTGCCAGGTGGATTAAACGACCAATAGCAATTAAATCTTTCCCGTCAAAGTCGTCAATTTCATCGATAACCAAATCAGAAGACATTAACCGTAAGACGGGCAAAATATAACGACCACCTCTTTTGGTTTCCGTAGCAGCCATTAAATGGTCGATAGTACAGACCAATACAGGTGCATAAAGAAACTGCCTGCTCTTGAGTGTGGTTAATACCGTTGCCAATTGGTCATCGGGAATGCTGGAACTAAAATCAATTTCATTATCCAGAAGGCTTTCTTCCGATTCCGACCCCGTTTCAATGCCTACATCTTCTTTTTGGGACTGGTTAAGCTCATGCAACTCCAAAACAGCCCGCGAACCGATTAATACCGCCAATTCATCATCTTCCAGTTTGATACGCTTTCTGTATTCGTCCCCGGTTTGCAAGGTCAGAGTCCTTAATCCCAACGCCAGAATATAGCGCAGGCTTTCCGCGTCAATCGATAAAGCCCGCATGATTTTGGCATTGGCGAATGTTTTACCTTGGCCCGTGCTGGCCATGTTGACGGCAAAAAAACCGAAATGATGGGAATTAAGTTTTGCCTTGTGTTGTTCTCGCCAGTCACTGATTTTTGTTACTGCTATGTCTTGCCAGCGATAGGCAATCGGGCTTTTTTGTTTCAACGGTTTTATATCAAAAGCGCGTTGCAGCTCTTGATGTTGGCCTTCAAAGGCAGGCAACAAATGCACATTGCGTACCGCTTGCTTGGCCACCCTCACCAAATGTTCATCAAGTTGCTGTTTGAGCTGATGACTCTTATCGGTATTGGCGTATAAATCGAGGTTACTTTTCCAGTTCTTATCCTTTTCCTGTGAGGAGTAATAATGATCACCCAACATCAATGCCAAACGGGCATGATGCATAATGACACGCCAGCTACCGTCGGCAATGGCTTGTTCAAGCAACGGCAACAGTTCCCGCAGTTTTTTAGCGTTGCGCTGAGCATATTGCCGCCATTTGTCGGATTGACTCGGCAAACCTTTGGGATAGTCGAAACAACGGGACAAGTTGCTTTTATATTCATCTTCATTGTAGATATTTTCATACCCCCATTTTTGATCGATGACTTTAAACAAATCTTTAAATTGATGCGGCTTTGAAGATGAACGAACATTGATATCGTTAACAGGAAGCCGGTGATGTGAAACAATTAACCAAGCCAGCACACTGGCTGCTGTCGGTAGTTTATGCAATGGTTTATTTTTTTCCTTGCTCTGGTTATGTTTATCGCAAACTAATTTTTTTAAATCTTCGATCTCTATTTTGCCTTCGGCCAACCGGGTTAACCAAGATTGATCTGACTCTTCATTTACATAAGCATTTAAAAATAAGGTGGAAATCCATTCGTGTCTTAAAGGATCGCCTGTCTTTTTATTGCTTGCTAACTTGTCTTGAAAATATTCAGAAGCCTTGCCCCAATCATGAAATAGAGCGGCTAAGGCCGTTAAGCTTTTTATTAACGGCAACGCATGCCAATCTGCCGACATATCACTTTGCCAAATGGTTTTTTGCGTACTATTCACCGGCACAATCCCTTCCTGATTAAACTTGCTCCGGTTCCCCACGACCCAAACCAATTCGCTCCGACTCCGGCTCCGTATCCAATGACACGCCTCGGCGGTATTCTTGGTCGCGCTTTTGCGCAGCAGTTTTTTCACCGCCTGCAAGCCTTCCTCGGTGATCACGGTTTGCCAGGTGCGGCTGCCGATGCGGTTGGCGAAGGCGTCGAGGACGCGGCGGGTGCGGCCCAAGGCTTTTTTCTCGCATTCGGACACGAAGGTGACCATCATGAGCATTTTCCTCTTATTGCTATAAGCACAATATGACGCATACAATGATGTCTGAATATGATGATGAGTAGAGGTGTTTTATGCGTACAACGATCAATATTGATGAGGATTTGTATCAACAAGCGGTCGTTTTGACAGGGAAAAAGGAAAAAACCGCTTTGATCCGGGAAGCCTTGCAGGCTTTGATTGAACGCGAAAGTGCTCGCAGGCTGGCGCTTCTGGGTGGTTCGGAGCCTGACTTGAAGGCCATACCCCGGCGTCAGTCGAGCGATGCCGCATGACGCCGGTTTTGGTTGATACCAGTGTCTGGATTGACTTTCTGCGTTCGGGGGATTCCCAATTAACCGGGCTATTAGAGGCCAATCGTGTTTGTATGCATACCATGATTGTCGGTGAACTGGCTTGTGGTAATCTCCAGCAACGCAAGGAGTTATTGATGTTGTGGAATAACCTGCCTCGGTCGATAGAAGCTTCGCATCAGGAGGCATTGTTTTTTCTGGAAAAAAACCGGTTAATGGGGAGAGGAATTGGATATATCGATTTACATTTGCTCGCCTCGGCCGCGCTTTCTCCGGATACCAAGCTATGGACTCGTGACAGGCGCTTGCATAAGGTTGCGACTGAATCAAAGCTGTCATTCGTTTGACTCCCAACTTTGTAAAGCCACTTGTTTGACACACTCGAACATGAAATCCAGCGCTTTATGCTCGGTAAACTTTTGTAGGATTTGTTGGCGAAATTCCTGCTCGGTCATTTTTTCTTTGGCGCAGATGAAGGCCCATGGCAATATCAATGTGTCTTTGATCAGGTCGGCGACATCGAACACCAAGGCGCCGCGCCGGGTTTTGCCGTGCATGACCGCGAAGCCGTGTGGGATGCCGAGCACCCACAGTGTGGTCGCTCCCAGTCCGTAGGCTAGGTAGTTGCCGTGGTTGAGAAAGATGTTGGCGTCATCGACGCTTTCCGAATTGCGGATGAAATCGCTCTGTTGGGTGCGTTTGACGGCGGTTTTGTATAGGCTTTTGGTCAGTTGCGCTTCGGCGGCCAATAATTCGGTGACGTTTTTCGCGCTATCGATTTTCGCTGTGCAGTTTGCTAACGCGCCCGCTATATCCTCATCGCTGCTGTCAAACCCTTCGGTTTTGAGGTCCTTGTCTTTGGCCCAGACCCGACTTAAATAGTCGATGCGTCCGTGTTGAAATTGCTGGGCGACTTTCAGTCGCTTTTGCTTGTCGAACCAGAATGACAGCCAGCCTTGTATGTATTCCGTGGGTCGGTATTCGCTTTGCGGTGTCAGCCATTCGATTTCATTGCCCATCAACAGCGGCGTGCCTCCGCCTCCGCAAAAGCCGATCAGAACGCCGGCCGAGGCCAGCATCCGTACGGCGGCCTGGGTGATCGAGGTGCCGGTGCCGAGCAGGATCACGGTGGTGTTAGCGATCGGGATATTCCAATATTGCTTTTCTTCTTTGGCTTCGGTCAGATAGAGGACGCGGCCGTCTTTTTGCATGACCCGACATTTTTCCAGGTAATAAATGTTGGCCCTTTTGGAGTGCAGTATGGCTTTAAGGTCGGTGAGTTGATCCATAAACGGTTATCCAGCGATTGAGGATTAAAAAGGATTGAAACGTTTTCGGGATTGGCATTATGCGCCGGCAGGCGGACAAAACTTGTCCTAGCTGCAAAAAATTTCATGAGCCCGTTGAATTCTGCTTTTAACTGCGTCTTTCAAGTCGGCAGGACCGAGGACCTCGATATCGGGCAGATAGCGCATGATGTCCATAATCAGTTCCTCGCTTTTGCCATAAGGAATTTCCAATAGGTAATGTTCCCCATCCCAATAAGCCTTTTGCTTTTCATGCCAACATTGCATGGCGATTTCTCTGGCGATTTTGGGAGAAAATTTCAGTTTGGCTGTTTGTGTTGGTTGGCCGGCGAATATGCCGTAACTTTCCGAAAAGTGCGCCGATAATAATTCCGATCCGATGGGTTTGATGGCTGTATTTTTTAGAGAAACGGCGGTGATGCGGGCGATGGAGAATGTTCTCAGTTCGCTTCGCAGATGGCACCAGGCGTCGACGTACCAGTTGTCCCGGTAATACACCAATGTTTGCGGGCTGATGGTTCTTGTGGTTTCGCGATTGTTGAAGTCGGTGTAGTCGATGGCGACTTGCCGGTTTTTGAATAGCGCTTCGCTGACGGTATAAAGGGTTTTGGACGGCAGGGTTTTTTGTGCGATGGGCAGGACTTTTAGTTTTGCCGTCATGGCGTCGCGGTTCAGTCCCCGGTCACTTAGCAGTTTTGTAATATAGACGTTGGCGCGCTGCATTTCCCGATTAAGTAAACCGTTGCCGAAGGTTTCAAGAATCGATAATAACAAAATCAAAGAAACCAGCTCGCTTTCGTTCATCCATAAACCGGGAAGTTCGAATTGGTCTTGTCTGTCAGGCGTGTAGCGCCAGCCATGAAACTCTGGGGTATATTCCAGCGGGGCGTTAAGCTCCAGTTGCATTTGTTTGAGGGTGCGCTGGATCGTTTTTTCGCTGCATTCCAGCAGTTCGGCCAGTTTGCTGAGTTTGACCGGGAGTCGTCGGTTGCTGAATTCCTGGTGCAGTTGCCAGATGCGATTAAATTTATCCATTTCCTTGTGTTTCGTGATCGTCCTTTTGTCTCAGAACAGACTTTTAACAGCGTTAAATTAGCAATGCGTCTGAACAGAGCAGTTGAAAGGGCGTGACGTCTAATTTTTTTGAGAAGCTATCATTGGCGGCAAAAGATTGTTAGTGACGCTTGAATAGATGCGCCATTGTAACCACATGTGCTGTTTTATTGCTAGACGGTAGGTTCTGCTGACGTTGCAATTATTTTATGAATTGCATTGTTTGAGGTGGGGGCGATGGTTTTATGGTTCGGGGCCAATCGCTGCGATTCGGCTGTTTAATTAATGGATTGCATTGTTAGAAGGCGAGGTGGATCGATGCGCTTCACTGCGTTCAACACATCCTACGGGTGGAGGATTTTATGGTTCGGGCCAATAGCTGCGTTCAGACATTCTATGCTGGGATAGGCATGTCAATGAGAGGGTGTTTTTGAATGGTGCCTCAGGCCGGAATCGAACCGGCACGGTGTTGCCACCGCGGGATTTTAAGTCCCGTGCGTCTACCAATTTCGCCACCGAGGCACTGCTGATGAGCTAGTAGATCTGCGTATTCTATAGTTTCTGTCGGATAAATTCCAGTGGATATTGACGATTTTTTAGCAAAAAATAGTTTTTCTTGAAAAAACAATTTCTTAGGTTCTAGGGTTAACGGTCGTGTAAGGTATTTCCGGCATAAGTTTCCGTCTTGGAGACGAGGTTTCGATTTTCTTGATATCATATCGCGCAATGAGAATGAGTAAGACTGAGGCAGGAATAATTGACTAGTCACAAGAAAATAGCAGCGGCGGATCTCCGTTACGACTGCGGAAATGGTGCATATACGCGCGGGGAAAAATATTTTGAACAGAATCGGGTTGTTGAACTTCGGGTCGAGCATGAAGACGATTTATCAATAGAGCTATATTCGGTCGTCAAGGGCAACGGCGGTAGGCAATATGTGCAGCAAATCGAATTAAGTTGGTTTTCTGAAGAGGGCGGTCCGCTGGATGTTTCCGGCTCTTGCAGTTGTCCGGTGGGCTATAACTGTAAACATGTGGTCGCCGCCTGTTTAGCTTATGAACAAAGCAGACCGAAATCGCAAGTCACGTCAACGGCCTGTTTGTCCTGGTTGGATACCTTGGATGAGGCGAACAATGTCATTGATTTCACTAACGAGTTTATCGCTTATGTGATCCAGCCGTTAAGCGGACGGGATGATTGTATTTTGTCTCTGTACGTGACTCGGGAGAAAAAATCGGGCGGCTTGACCGTGGGTCGGCAGACACCGGCGGCCAATGTTATTTATAGTTATCACTACAACAACTATATCAGGCCCGAGGATGTTGAGATCGCCAGAATTTTGACGAGTCTTGATCTCAGCTATGGACAAGGAAGTTCCTTGGAAGGCGCCGCGGGCTATATCGCCTTGCAAAAGGCGTTGAAAAGCGGGCGTTTATTCTGGAAAACGCATCAATCAGAGCCCTTGGTTGCCGACGTGGAGCGGTCTTTAGACTTGTCCTGGCAACAACAAGGCAGCAATTACAAGCTACGGGTCCAGACTCAGCCCGCTGATGCCATGTTGTTGCCGACCGAACCGCCGCTCTATATCGATGAGGCAGCGGGGACTATGGGGGAGGTTCTGGTCGGCGGTTTGAGTCAGCACCAATTTCGTCGGTTACTATCGGCTCCGGTCGTGCCGGCCGAGTTGGCCGATGAGTTTAGCCGGCGCTTAATTGTCGAACATCCGGAGCTTTCCTTGCCGCCGCCGCAGCCGCTTGAGCTGAGCGAATTGAATGGAGCCGAACC
The DNA here is from genome assembly GCF_030717995.2 of Methylomarinum sp. Ch1-1. Classification (NCBI taxonomy): domain Bacteria; kingdom Pseudomonadati; phylum Pseudomonadota; class Gammaproteobacteria; order Methylococcales; family Methylococcaceae; genus Methylomarinum; species Methylomarinum roseum. The sequence continues at coordinate 2,176,327 of NZ_CP157743.1, forward strand.
TATCCCGCGGCTGCGCTTGTTCGGGCAAGCGGTCGGCAGTAATAATCAGTACAGCCATTTTATCATGCTGAGTTTCGATTATGACGACTACACGGTATCGGCTTATCGGGCCGATGAGGTGAGCGTGGTCAAGGCGGAACGCGGCTATGTCAGGATTCAGCGGAATACCGAGGCCGAAATCACCGCGGTGACGGAACTGGCCGAATTTGGGTTTTATCCGAATGAGCTTGCAGGTCTGGAGGAGTTGGTTTTATTCAGCCCGGTTGAAAAGACCTTGATGGACAGCGCGGGGCGCTGGGCCGAATTCCTGGATAATAAAGTGCCGGAGCTGGAGGAAAGGGGCTGGATTGTCGAACAGGACGACAGTTTTTTGCTTCAGTTTCAGCAGGCGGAGAACTGGGACGCCGAAATCGAACAAACCGATCACGATTGGTTTCAGATGCGTTTTAATATCACGGTCAATGACCAATCGATGCCGTTGATGCCGTTGATTATGCCGGTGCTGGAGCAATATTCCCGGGAAGAGTTGCCGGACATGCTCAGTATTCCGCTGGAATCCCACCATTATATCAAGGTCCCGGCCACACAGCTTAAACCGTTTTTGGATATACTCTATGAGTTGTTCGACAGTGTCAGTTTTGATGAGGACGGCAATGGCAGGCTATCGCGTTACAATGCCGCGGCCCTGGCCGACATGGAAGAGCATAGTTACGGTGTTTTCAGCCTGCAAGGCGGCGCCGAACTGCTCGAAATCGGCAAGAAGCTCAGGGATTTTCGCGGCATCGAAGACAGTCCTGTACCTGCCGGGTTGCAGGCGCAATTGCGTGATTATCAGCGCCAAGGTTTGAGCTGGCTGCAATTTCTACGCGCCTATGATTTCGCCGGTATTCTGGCCGATGACATGGGCTTGGGGAAAACCGTTCAAACCCTGTCTCATTTGTTGCTGGAAAAGGAGGCCGGCCGTATGGACAAGCCATGCCTGATCATCGCGCCGACCAGTTTGATGAGCAATTGGCGTCGCGAAGCCGAGCGTTTCACTCCGCAACTGAGTGTGTTGACCCTGCAAGGCGTCGAGCGTAAACAGCGTTTCGATCAGATCGCCCAACATGATCTGGTGCTGACCACTTATCCGTTGTTGCCTAGAGATAAGGACGCGTTGCTGGAACATCAATATTACTTTCTAATCCTCGATGAGGCGCAAACGATCAAAAATCCTAAGGCTCAGGCTGCGCGGCTGGTCCGTAAAATCGACGCCCGTCATCGTCTGTGCCTGACCGGCACGCCGATGGAAAATCATCTCGGTGAGCTATGGGCGCAATTCGATTTTTTGATGCCGGGATTCTTGGGGAACAACGCTTTGTTCAGGAAGGTGTATCGCACTCCGATCGAGGTTTATGGCGAAGAACAGGCGCGGGAGCGGCTGTCCAAACGCGTGGAACCTTTCATGTTGCGCCGCACCAAGCGGCAGGTGGCCGACGAGTTGCCGGAGAAGACCGAGATCGTTCGCTCGGTGCCATTGTCCGAAAAGCAGGCGGCATTGTATGAAAGCATACGCATTTCGATGGAAAAGAAAGTCCGAGAGGCGATTGCGACAAAGGGCATGGCGCGCAGTCATATCACCATTCTGGACGCCTTGTTGAAATTACGCCAGACCTGCTGCGACCCGAGAACGCTGTCGCTGAAGGAAGCGCAGAAGGTGACCGAGTCGGCCAAACTGGATTTGTTGCTGGAGATGCTGCCGGAATTATTGGAAGAGGGGCGGCGCATCCTGGTTTTCTCACAATTCACCAAGATGCTGGGGTTGATCGAGGCGGAATTAAAGGCTCAAAAGATCGCTTACAGCAAGCTGACCGGACAAACCCGGAAACGGGATGAAGCTATCGAGCGTTTTAAAAGCGGCGAAGCGGATGTTTTTCTGATCAGTCTGAAGGCCGGCGGCGTCGGTTTAAACCTGACCGAGGCGGATACCGTGATTATTTACGATCCCTGGTGGAATCCGGCGGTGGAAAGCCAGGCGGCGGACCGTGCTCATCGTATCGGTCAGGAGAAGGCGGTCTTCGTCTATAAGCTGTTGACCGAGAATACCGTCGAGGAAAAAATTCTGGCGATGCAGGAAAAGAAACGCGCGTTGGCCGATGGCGTTTATCAGGGCGGTCAGAAAGAGGAGGCTTTCCAGTTGAACGCCGATGATTTGACCGCCTTGTTAAAGCCGATTGATTTGTAGCGGAACGCGTTGGTTGAGTCATAAGCAGGACAGGGTTAGTAACGCCGTCCTGACTCTTTCACCCCTGTGCCAGGCTAAAAACCAAAATGTTCGGGGCGGGTTAAATAACCTGTCCCGCGTGGGTAACGCCGTCCTGACTTTCTTGAGCGGGACGGAGTTTGTAACTCCGTCCTGAACGATTCAATCGCCGAAAGCAAGTTGAGCGTTCGGGGCGGGTTAAATAACCCGCCCCGCGTGGAGCCATATTAAGACATCTTCAACTGCAACGAGGAGAGCTGTTGTGCAGGAAAACCTGGTTCGCTTATTTATCGCCCTAGGCGTTTTTTTACTGATGGTCAGCTGGGAGGCGATCAGTCCCCGGCGGCAAACGGTAACCCGAAAGCAGCGCTGGCCGATCAACCTGGGGTTGGCTTTTTTTAACATGGCGATGATGCGGCTGACGATCGGCGGGCTGGCCTTTTTCAGCGCCATCGATGCCGGCGAGAAATCGTGGGGCTTGCTGAATCAGTTGGACTTGCCGTTCTGGTTAAATGCTTTTTTGACCTGGTTGGCGCTGGATTTCGCCATTTACTTGCAGCATATCATCACCCATAAATGGCCGTTGTTGTGGCGCTTGCATCAGGTGCACCACAGCGATCTGGAATTCGATGCGACCACGGCGGTCAGGTTTCATCCGTTGGAAATACTGTTGTCGATGTTTTATAAGGTGGCTTGGGTTTATGCGCTGGGGGCGGAGCCGGCGGCGGTGATCGCCTTTGAAATCATCCTGAATGGTGCGGCCACCTTCAATCACAGCAATGTCAATATTCCGATCAAGCTGGATAGAATCTTGCGTTGGCTGATCATCACGCCGGATATGCATCGCATTCACCATTCGACGATTCGTCAGGAAATAGACAGCAACTATGGTTTTTCCATTTCGCTGTGGGATCGTTTATGTCGGACCTATACTGCCGATCCGGCCGGGCCACAGGAAACGATGGACATCGGTTTGCCGAGGATGCGAGCGCCGCAACAGGTGAGATTCCTGAGGCTTCTGCAGTTGCCTTTTATCAACAATGGGCGAGGGTAGTGACGGATTTTGCGGTGCGCTAACGGTCTGACCTTTTCGATTGTCTGAGGAAAATCAGGCCGATCAACAGCAACAATAGCAGGGCGACGCCTAGCAGTATCGGCATGACCGGGAAACCGACCAGGAAATAGAAATGCTGTTGTCTTACGACGCCGTTCGGAGCCTTGAGGCGGATCTTGATGCCGTATAGGCCGAGTTGTTGAACGTTTTTTCTCAGCGAATTGATGCCGTCGGCAAAGGGCTTCCAGGGCGATGGCTGGCTTTCCACTAAGGCCTTATCTTCGCTGAACAATTGCGGCAACGACGCCAGTTCCAGCCATTGCAGCGATATTTGCTGTGGGCCGAGGTCTTGTAACGAATCAATTTGAATAATCACGTCGCCCAATTGCGGAAAATAGCGGCAATAATGTTTCTCCGGATGTTGGCCGTGGAATTGATAGCCGTTGAAGCGCAGTTGCGTGGTTTCGATATTGATAAAACAATCGGAGCTTTCGTGGGGGCCGAGATGAGCTCGCGCCGTCTGCCAATAGAACAGCGACAAGAGGGCCGTTAGCAGCAGGATATTCAATCGACGTTTAAGCAGGGTTGTGGTCATGGGATTCAGTTGGTTGGGATACGCATTCGACCGCCTGCAGGGCGATTTCCAGCTCTTCATCGGTCTTAATGACCAGCACGGCGACCGGTTGATCGCCGGCGTTGATCGCGGCGCAGTCGTTGTCGATGTGGGCGTTCTTGTCGGTATCGATGTCGATGCCTAAGGCGCTGAGATTGGCGCAACATTGCTCGCGCAGCCAGGCATCGTTTTCGCCGATGCCGCCGGTGAAGACGATCGCGTCGACATGGCCGAGCACGGCATAATAGGCGCCCAGATATTTTTTAATCCGGTAGGCGTACATTTGCAGCGCCAGCTGTGCGGCCTGTTCGCCGTTTTCGGCCTTGCGGTGAACGCTGCGCATGTCGTTTTCGCCGCAGACGCCTTTCAGGCCGCTGTGTTTGTTCAGCGCGGTTTCGATTTCGACGGCGGATAACTGACCGCTGCGTTGCAGATAAAAGGGCAGGGCCGGGTCGATATCGCCGCAACGGGTGCCCATCATCAGACCTTCCAGCGGCGTCAAACCCATCGAGGTATCGATGCTGCGGCCTTGTTCGATGGCGGTGGCGCTGGCGCCGTTGCCCAGGTGCAGCGTGATCAGGTTCAGCTTGTTAAGTTCCCGGCCCAGATAGGCGGCCGCCTGCTTGGCGACATAATGATGAGAGGTGCCGTGGAAGCCGTAACGACGCACTCGATAGTGTTTATGCCAGTCGGCCGGCACCGCATAATGAAAGGCATGCGGCGGCAGAGTTTGATGGAAGGCGGTATCGAATACCGCCACTTGGGGCACTTGAGGCAGCTGTTCGATCGTTTGTTCGATGCCGAGCAGGTTCGCCGGGTTATGCAAAGGCGCCAACGGAATCATTTCCCTGATTTGGGCGATGACTTCGGCGTCGATGATCACCGGCTGGCGGAAATGTTCGCCGCCATGGACGACCCGGTGACCGATGCAGAACAGTTCTTCGGCCCGGGCGATGGCCTGGCGCTCGCTCAGCAGGGTAAATATAGCTTGCAAGCCTTGCCTATGGTCGGCGATGGTTATGCCGGCATCGTTGTTGTCGCTGTTGCCGGCGTCATTGTGCAGGCGAAAGCGATGGCGACTGCTTTCTTCGCCGATTTTTTCGATCAGCCCGGAAACAAGCAGGTTGTGACCGTTCAGGTCGAATAGGCTGTACTTGATCGACGAGCTGCCGGAGTTTAGCACCAGTGTTTTCATCGTCACCCCTGGGCCTGAATCGCGGTAATCAAGACGGTATTGACGATGTCCGGAATCGTGCAGCCGCGGCTCAGGTCGTTGACCGGTTTGTTCAGGCCCTGCAGCACCGGGCCGATCGCGATCGCGCCGGAAGAACGTTGCACGGCCTTGTAGGTATTGTTGCCGGTGTTGAGGTCGGGGAAGATGAAGACATTGGCTTGGCCGGCCACTTCGCTGTCCGGAAGCTTGGTGCGGGCGACGCTGGCGTCGACGGCGGCGTCGTATTGCATCGGACCTTCCAATTTCAGATCCGGTTGCAGGGCTTTGGCCAGCGCGACGGCTTTTCTGACTTTTTCCACCGCCTCGCCTTTGCCGGATGCGCCGGTGGAATATGACAGCATTGCGATGCGTGGCGAGATGTGAAACATCGCGGCGGTTTGCGCAGAGCTGATGGCGATTTCGGCCAATTGCTGTGCAGTCGGGGCCGGATTGACGGCGCAATCGCCATAAATCAAAACCCGGTCTTCCAGGCACATGAAGAAGACGCTGGACACGATCGACGTGCCGGCCTTGGTTTTGATGATTTCAAATGCCGGACGGATCGTGTGCTGGGTGGTGTGTACGGCGCCGGAGACCATCCCGTCGGCATGATTCAGATGAACCATCATCGTGCCGAAATAACTGACATCGGCCATCAGGTCATAGGCCATGTCAAATACGACGCCCTTATGTTCACGCAATTTATGGTAGGTGTTGGCGTAAAGCTGGCGCAGGTCGGAGGTCAGCGGGTCGATGATGGTGATATCGTCCAGCTGCAAGGCCAATGCTTGGATTTTTTGCCTTATGGTCTCTTCGTTGCCCAGCAGCGTCAGTTTGACCGCGCCCCGCAATAACAGGATTTCCGCCGCTCTGAGGATGCGCTCCTCTTCGCCTTCGCACAGCACGATGTGACGAGGGTTGGTTTTGGCTCGTTGCAGCAGCTCATATTCAAACATCAACGGCGTCATGCGCGGTGTTTTTTGGGTCAGCAGGCGTTGCTTAAGTTCCTCCATGTTTAGATTGTTTTCCACCAGACCCAGCGCCGTGGCGATCTTGCGCTGATTCTGCGCATGCAATCTGGCATGCACATGGGTGACGTTCATCGCCGTCGTGAAGGTGTCGGTGGCGACGCCGAGCACGGCAAAAGGCATTTCGCCGAGGCCGTCTATCAATTGTTTGACCTGATGGGCCGGTTCCTGCTCGCCGGTCAGCAACAAGCCGGCGATTTGCGGATAATTTTTGGAATGATAGGCCATCAGGCAGGCCAGGATGATATCTGAGCGGTCGCCGGGGGTGATGATCAGGTCGCCTTTCTCCAGATAATCGAGAAAGTCGGGCACGATCATCGCGGCGACCTTGTAGTTATAGACCTCTAGGTTTAAGGTTTCATTGTTGGTCGCTAACTGCTTCGCGTTCAGGGTGCGGGCGATATCGCCGATGCTGGGCCTTTCCAGCGAAGGTTCTGCAGGCACGATATAAACCGGAAAATTGGAGTTAGGATCGTGGCTGAAACGGGCCCTGAGGGCGTCGACCTGGTTGGGGTCGACATTATTGATGACGGCGGCCAGCAAGTCGCAGCCGTTTTCATGAACCGCATGTCTGATGCTGTAGAGGGTGTCGATGATATCGGTATTATTGCGTTTTTTTCCCTTAATGACCGGCATCAACAGGCAGCCTAGGTTGTTGGCGACATCGGCGTTGAAATCAAATTCAAACAATGGCGAACCGGTTTTATAGTCGGAGCCGACACAGAGGACGTGATCGCATTGCGCCTTCAGGCTACGGTATTTGGACAGGATCGTTTTCAGTAATTCCTCGTAACGATCGTTGGCCAGCAGGCGATAGGCTTCTTCGTCGCTACAGCCGTACATCGCTTCATAAGGCCATTCCAGTTGATAGCGGTTGCTGATCACTTCGATTAGATCGTCCTTTTCTTCGCCGCTGTGTATGATCGGGCGGAAAAAACCGACTTTGTCGGCGTGACCGGAGAACAATTCCATCATGGCCAGCATAATGACCGATTTTCCGCTGCCCTGTTCGGCGCCGGTGATGTAGATATTGTGTGTAATGGGAGCCATGGTTTGACTGTTGTTCGATATTTGGAAAAGAATGCTTCGGCGACACTATAGTATATCTTTAGAACGACGACAAAAGCATGACTATGGCGTATTGATAAAAAATCTCCGCTTTTTGTGCTTGGTTGTATGCTTCTTTTCGCGCCGAGGGCGGCGCTCCTACGCAAAGCACCGTCTTGCCTTCGGATATGCCGAACAGCGTGAAGCGCATCAACACATGGTGCGCTTCCTATCGTCAGCGCACCCTACCCGTACCGTAGCATCGTAGGGCGGCTTCGCGTAGGGTGGCTTCGCGAAGCAAGCCACCACAACCCGCACCGGGGGGGGGCAAATTGAGTAGGGTGGATCAAGCGCAGCGGATCCGCCAAAAACTGCCTCCGGAGGCAAAATTGGCCATTGTGCATATTCAGGCGGATTGCCTGTCGGCGAATCCGCCCTACGGTGGCCGACCCGATGGTTACGATACCAACGTAGGGTGGATCAAGTGCAGCGGATCCACCAATGTAGGGCGGCTTCGCGTAGGGTGGCTTCGCGAAGCAAGCCACCACAACCCGCACCGGGGGGGGGCAAATTGAGTAGGGTGGATCAAGCGCAGCGGATCCGCCAAAAACTGCCTCCGGAGGCAAAATTGGCCATTGTGCATATTCAGGCGGATTGCCTGTCGGCGAATCCGCCCTACGGTGGCCGACCCGATGGTTACGATACCAACGTAGGGTGGATCAAGTGCAGCGGATCCACCAATGTAAGGCGGCTTCGCGTAGGGTGGCTTCGCGTAGGGTGGCTTCGCGAAGCAAGCCACCACAACCCGCACCGGGGGGGCAAATTGGGTAGGGTGGATCAAGCGCAGCGGATCCGCCAATGTAGGGCGGCTTCGCGGGCAAGCCGCCAAACCCCACTATCAGATTAATAACCAGGTCCCCCAGCAACATAGCAGGACACCGGCCGTTTTGCTGAGGGTGTCGATGTACAGCGGTAGGCTTTTTTCCAATAGAATGAACAGGGTCAAGATGATCATCGCGGTGATGTTCATGACGCCGACGGCAAACATCAGCAGCATTTGCGCCCAGCAGCAACCGAGGCAATAGAGGCCATGCGTCATGCCCATCTTGAATGCGCCGCTGTGGCCGTTTTGCCAATGATTTAACAGGAAGCTGGCCGGCGTGCGGCAGTGATGCAAACAGCTCTGTTTGAAAGCGCTGAACTGATAGAGCCCCGCGGTAATCAGGATTAAAGCCGCCAGCCACGGGCTATCGTTTTCCATCATCGGCGTAAGCCATTGCTGGTGATGAAATTGCCATTGCAGCAGCGTCAGCACGACGCTGAACAGAAACCATATCGATAGGTAGGCCAGGCTGAACAACAAGCTGTAGGGGAAATCCTGATGATAGCGTTGCCGACAGGCTCGGCTGTAGGCTTTGATCATCGGCAGCGCCGAGGGCAGCATCATCGCCGCCATCATGACCGCCCACATGCTGTAAACGACGGCGAAATCGATGCTGCTCCACTGCCAGGCGTCGGAGGGCGGCATCCACATCTCCGCCATCGGCCGGTTAGTCATCTGCTGATGCTGGAAAAACAGCATCAGCCATGCGCCCAGGGTGACCGCTATCAGCGCAGCGGCTATGACCGGCATCGTGTTAAATCGCCGTTACGGTTGGTAGGTAAAGGGAGAGTAATAACCGTTGCGGTCGCTGAACTGCCAATTTTTATCATAATCCTGATATTGATAGTGCTTGGACTTGGCCACTAATGACGGATCGCTGTCGACGACGCATAATGGCGGGTTGCTGACGCTGGATTGCTTGCCGTTGATGCCCCGGATGCCTTCGATTTCCGCCTGGGCGATGCCGGGAATGGTTAGCATGCGCCGGTTGCCGTCTTCACGATAGTCGATCTTGACCTTTTTGACTCCGCTGACTTCGCTGACGAAGCTCATCAGTATGGCGAGGTGTCCGCCTTGCTGGCCGCTGAATATCTGGGTGATGGCGTCCGCCTGTTCGGCATTCGCGCGCTCGTCTATATACAGAGAGGCCTGCCAGTCGCCATCCTTCATGTTGCCGGGCGCGTAACAAGCCAGGGCGACATTGAGGTTGTCCAGACGTTGTCGGCTGAAAAAGCCGGTTTCGATGTGCCAGGCCACCAGCAACTTGCAGTCGCCTTCGCTGGGATCTTGCAGCCATATACAAGGACAGGCCGTCTCGCAGTTGCAGGTTTCAAAATAACTGCCTTGTAAGCGCCAAGTCGGTTGTTGTGTCATACGAATTACCTGATTAAAAGGGTTCCTTGAACGGTCTCAGATCCAGTTCGTGAGTCCAGGTGCTGGGATGTTGGTTGTGGATCGCCCAATAGGTTTCGGCGATCGCCTCCAACTGCAGCAGACCTTCCTTGCCCCTGGCCTTGACCAAGGCAGGAAACTGTTGGGCGGCGCGGTCCCCGTCGATGACGCCGTCAATGACGGCATGCACCACATGAATGCCTTCCGGGGAGAATTCCCGGGCCAGCCCTTGCGCCAACGAACGCAAGGCGGCTTTGGCTGAAGCAAACGCGGTAAAAGGCGGTTTGGCGCGCAGCGAAGCGCTGGCGCCGGTAAAAAACAGGGTGCCTTGTTGCCGCGCTCTCATCAGCTCGATAGCTTGTTTGGCAAACAGAAATGCGCCTAGGCAATTCTGTTGCCACAAATGCGTGAACGTTTCCATTTCGGTTTCCAGGATCGGCGCCGGAATGTTGCTGTCCACATTGTAGGCGGCAATACGCAAATCACTGTCGTGATAGCGGACGATATCGAACAAATGATCGATATCGTATTCCCGGGTGGCGTCGGCAACTACGGAAGTCGCCTGGCCACCTGAGGCCATGATGCTATCGGCCACGGTTTGCAGTTTTTCTTCACTGCGCCCAGCTATAAAAACATGCAAACCTTTTGCGGCAAAATGTTTTGCGAGTGTAGCGCCCAGTCCACGTTCTGGCCCAACACCGATGATAACGGCTGAACATGGCTGTTCCATTAGCCTACTTTGCCGGCTTCGGTCGCGGCCGGCACTTCGATTAAGCTGCCGGACTTGACGTCATAGATATAGCCGTATACCGGAATGTCGGTAGGGACTAGAGCATGGGACTTGATGCGGACGACATCTTCCAGCACGCTTTCCGCTTGATCCTTGATGGTCAGCCAGTTGATGTATTTGCCTTCCGTCGAACCGGGGCCTTCACAGCAATCGTGCCAGCCGGATGCATCGACCGATGCGGTTTTCAGGCTGCTGCCGAGCAGGTCGGTCATGATTTCGTTGGTGAAGGTTTCCATGCCGCAATCGGTATGATGAATGACAAACCATTCACGGGTGCCCAGCAATTTATAGGAAATGACCAGCGAGCGGATGGCGTCGTCGCTGGCGCGGCCGCCGGCGTTGCGAATGACATGGGCGTCGCCTTCGGCAAGACCGGCGTATTTAGCCGGGTCCAGGCGGGCGTCCATGCAGGTCAGGATAGCGAATTGACGACCTGGAGGCATAGGCAGATCGGCTTTATCGAAGCCGCTGGCATATTCTCGGTTCGCTAATAAAACTTCATTTAAGACTTTGCTCATGTCGTTACCTCATTGTTGTTGTAAGTAGTTATTGTATTTTGCCGAAAACCAGTGAGAAATTGTTCGACGGCATATCGATTTGTTCTTTTAATTCCAGACCGTGTCTGGCGGCGGCCGCTTTTAAATCGGCGACATCTTTCAGCCCCCATTCGGAGACGCCGGCGGAACTCAGGGTTTGATGAAATTCCTGGTTGGAATCCGTGGTAAACCGGCCTTCCACCTGAAAGGGCCCGTAGATCAACAATATACCGTTATCCGACAACAAATGTTCGGCGCATTCCATCATACCATCAGCGATGGAGATGGGTGCAACTTGAAAAATATTGATGCAGAAAATGGCGTCGAACGAGCCCGGATGACCGGCATTGAACCAGGTTTCCGGATTGGTGAGATCCAGATGGACGGGGTCGGCGATATTGTCATTTTCATGTTCCTGCCTCAGGTTTTTGATGTTCTCGAAAACCTCGGTATCCCGGTCGGAAGGATGGAAATGCAAATGATCGAAGTGCGGGGCGAAATAGTTGATATGCATGCCGCTGCCGCTGGCCATTTCCAGCACCCGGCCCGGTTCTTTGGGTAATTTTTCCTTCAATACCCCTAGCAAGGGTTCTCGGTTACGATTGCCGGCCCAGGCGACATATTCACTGAGCGGATGCGGATCTAAAGGGGGCTTGGTATCGGTCATGTGCTCTCTCCTCGATTATGATTGATGCGTTAGTTCTTCAGCATATTTCATGCCGTTTTTTTAAATAAATAAAAGTCTTTGTAAACAATTGGTTATGAATTTTCATTGTTTTGTTTGTGAACCTGTGCTTCAATTTATGAAAATTAACTTCACAAGCCGTCATGATTAAAAACTCCCTGACCGATGTTACGCCGGTTTTTTTTCTGCAAACCTTCATACTCGAATTGATGCATGCCAGTGAAAAACTGGGCCACGAACATTCGCAGCAGTTGATTGAGCATATTGCCCGAACGGCCGGATGTTTCTTCGAAGAGACCTATCGGCAAGATAAGGATGGCAGTGAGACAGCATTGGACATGGAAAGTTATACCGAGTTGATTCTGGGGCTGAAGAACAGCATTGGCGGTAATTTTTCGCTGGCTTCCAGTTCTCCGGACTGCATTGCAGTCAGCAACAGTTGCTGTCCTTTTGGCGAGAAAGTCAGCAATTTCCCGGAATTATGCCGCATGACTTCCAGTGTCTTCGGCGGTATCGCGGCGCGTAACTTCGGTTACGCCAAGGTGGAAATCGATAAAAGCATCGCCAGGCATGACGGCTGTTGTGAAGTTTATGTTCACTTGAATGCAGAGAAAGCCAAAAACAAGCCCGGCATCGAATACCGGGATGACTGGAAAAACAATCAGCATAATCAGGATTTCGATCAGCTGCATTCCAGGATAGAAGAAAGCATGCTGAAAATCTGGCGTCGTCAGGGCGCGCAGCCGAAGAAAAAATATCAGCCGCCGGTCATTATCGCCAATTCGGAGGCGATGAAGGAGGTCTTGCAAGCGGTCGAGGTGGTCGCCCCGACCACGGCGACGGTCTTGATTCATGGGCGGACCGGGGTCGGCAAGGAATTGGTGGCGCGGGCCATTCATGCGATGAGCGAACGCTGTAATAGACCTTTTGTGCCGGTGAATTGTGGCGCCATTCCGGAAAGTCTGCTGGAAAGCGCGTTGTTCGGTCATGAAAAGGGCGCCTTTACCGGGGCGATAGACGTTCATCAGGGGGTATTTGAAAGAGCCGAAGGCGGCACGCTGTTTCTGGACGAAGTGGACTCCTTGTCGGCGGCGGCTCAGACCCGTTTGCTCCGGGTGATACAGGAAGGGGAGTTGGAGCGAGTCGGCGGCAAGCAAACGATTCATGTTGATCTGCGCATTATTTCCGCGACCAACGTCGAGTTGGAACAGAAGGTGGAGCAGGGACTGTTTCGTCATGATTTGTATTACCGCATTAATGTCGTGAAATTGCTGATACCGCCGTTGGCGGACAGGCCCGAGGATTTGGCGCCGCTGGTGCAATTGATCTTGCAAAAGATGAATAAAAAACATAATAAGGCGGTGGAGTCAGTTAGCCGGGCGGTGATGCAGAAAATCAGGAATCATCGTTGGCCGGGCAACGTCAGGGAGTTGGAAAATACCTTGGAACGCGGCGTGCTGTTCTGCAAAGGACAGGAATTGACCGAATTGAGTCTGGATGCGGGCGATGACGAGAGCGCGGCAGTGAGTTGGAAACAGCAGAAGGAAAATGCCATCGCCGGCGTCGAACAGGCCTTCCTAAAAAACTCGTTGCGTCAATATCAGGGCGATGTCAAAAAAATTGCCGAGACGATGGAGATCACGCCGCGCGCGGTGTATAACAAGTTGAAGAAATACCGCATCAATCCCGACGATTACCGTTGAACGGCGGGGGCGTTGAGTTTGCCGCGACGACAGGAGGCCTGTCTTACATCAGCAATGCTTCGTTTATCGGGAAAAAACGATCCGCGGCATTGATCAAGGAGGGCGCCGTTAATGACGAAACCCCATAGACTTCGGTTCTGACGCCGTACACCTGGCGGGCTTTTTGCAGCAGCAAGTCGAAGTCGCCGTCGCCGGATAACAGGATGAGAGTGTCGACGTTGGCGGCCTGTTCGATCATGTCCAACGTGATGCCGACATCCCAATCGCCTTTGGCGGAACCGTCGCTGCGCTGGATATAAGGCTTTAACTTGACCTGAAAGCCGATGTTTTTCAGCGTGTTTTGAAAGCCCCGTTGTTTGGCGTCCCCCCTGTCTATCGCATAGGCGTAAGCGCTGACGACTTCCCGACCGGCGCAGGCTTTTTTCCAGAAGGCGCGGTAATTAAATTGCCTCCCGAAATGTTCACGGGTGGTGTAATAAATGTTCTGCACGTCCGCAAAAATGGCGATTTTTTCCATAATAATCAATCGGTGGCGGTGTGATGTTTTCGCGGACGAAAAGCTGTTCAGCGTCTATAGCTTACCGGACAATTTATTTGATGTAAGAGCAGCAGTAATCGGTAGGCGTCTGGATTTTAACCTTAAACTGAATGTTGGCGGGGACGTTGAACGATTCGCCGCCTTTGACGGCTTGCCAGTCGCCGGCATCCGGCAGTAAAAATAGCAATTCACCCTCGATGATTTCCATCAGTTCCTCATCGGCCGTGCCGAACGTGTATTCGCCCGGCAACATGAAGCCCAGGGTCTTAATGCTGCCGTCGGCAAACTGTAGGGTACGACTGCTGACCTTGCCGTCGAAATAGACGTTGGCTTTCTTGACGACGGTGACATTGTGGAATTCAGACATGATAAGGTTCCTGAAAAATCGGCTATGATAACAGCAATTCCCAGCTTGAGCATTGCAACTGTCTTAAGGTGATTGTCTAGGGCTCCCTCATTAAAAAATACCAACACATTGGTTAATATCGCGTCATCCCTCCGTAGGGCGGAGCAAGCGCCGCGGCTCCGCCAAAGTCTACCCGTAGGAGGCCCGCCCTCGGGCCGAATGGCTCTTTTCGCGCCGAGGGCGGCGCTCCTACGCAAAGCGCCGTCTTGCCTTCGGATGTGTCGAACAGCGTGAAGCGCATCAAAACAAGGTGCGCTTTCTCACGTCAGCACACCCTACCGCACCGTAGGGCGGCTTCGCGTAGGGTGGCTTCGCGAAGCAAGCCACCACAACCCGCACCGAGGGCAAATTGGGTAGGGTGGATCAAGCGCAACGGATCCGCCAAACCCCGACCGGAGGCAAAATTGGCATTGTGCATATCATAGGCGGATTGCCTGGCGGCGAATCCACCCTACGGCTGCGATGCCAATGTAAAGCCGATCGTCGTCAAGCGCATCGAAACATGGTGCGCTTCCTATCGTCAGCACACCCTACCGCATCGTAGGGCGGCTTCGCGTAGGGTGGCTTTGCGAAGCAAGCCACCACAACCCGCACCGGGGGCAAATTGGGTAGGGTGGATCAAGCGCAACGGATCCGCCAAAACCCGCCACCGGAAGGCAAAATTAGCCGTTGTGCGTATCCAGGCGGATTGCCTGGCGGCGAATCCACCCTACGGCTGCGATGCCAATGTAAAGCCGATCGTCGTCAAGCGCATCGAAACATGGTGCGCTTCCTATCGTTAGCACACCCTACCGCATCGTAGGGCGGCTTCGCGTAGGGTGGCTTCGCGAAGCAAGCCACCACAACCCGCACCGAGGGCAAATTGGGTAGGGTGGATCAAGCGCAACGGATCCGCCAAACCCCGACCGGAGGCAAAATTGGCATTGTGCATATCATAGGCGGATTGCCTGGCGGCGAATCCACCCTACGGCTGCGATGCCAATGTAAAGCCGATCGTCGTCAAGCGCATCGAAACATGGTGCGCTTCCTATCGTCAGCACACCCTACCGCATCGTAGGGCGGCTTCGCGTAGGGTGGCTTCGCGAAGCAAGCCACCACAACCCGCACCGGGGGCAAATTGGGTAGGGTGGATCAAGCGCAACGGATCCGCCAAAACCCGCCACCGGAAGGCAAAATTAGCCGTTGTGCGTATCCAGGCGGATTGCCTGGCGGCGAATCCGCCCTACGGTTGAGATGCCAATGTAGCCTTGCCTTCGTGGGATGTGCCGAACAGTGTGAAGCGCATCAATACATGGTGCGCTTCCTCTCGTCAGCACACCCTACCCGCACCGGTAGGGCGGCTTCGCGTAGGGTGGCTTCGCGAAGCTTATCGCCGCTTGTCGATGTGATAAAGCCTGGGTGCGCAGGCTTTATCGACGTTGCTGTAAACAATGCGATGATCGAATCGGTTGGGATTCAAGGTTTCCAACCACGTTTGCACTTGCGCCGTTTCGTGGTCGCCACCGGCATGACCGGGGTAGGCCAGCACGGTCATGACGCCTGACGGCGCCAGCAGCCGTGTCGCGCAGGCGAGCGCGGCCAGGGTCGATTCGCTGCGGGTGATGACCGATTTGTCGCTGCCGGGCAGATAGCCGAGATTGAACATGATGGCCTGAATGCGGCCGTGAAGGTCGACGGGAATCTTGGCTGCCATGTCGGCATGACTGGCTTGAAATAACGTGACTTGCCCTTGGCGCTGCGCTTCGGCCAATCGCTGTCGGGTCGCGGTGATCGCTTGCGACTGAATGTCGAAACCGTAAACGTGACCCTGGGGGCCGACTTGACGAGCCAGGAACAGGGTGTCATGGCCGTTGCCTGTGGTGGCGTCGATGGCGATATCGCCGGGCCGTATATGAGCAACGATGATTTGATGGGCGGTTTCAGGCAGTGAAATGCGGGTCATAATGGCGGTCGATGTTGCAAGTCGCGGGAATGGGGCTTTGTTTCAGCAAGGCGTCGGCGAAGTGTTGGCAATAATAGGGGATCTGTAGGCTGCCCTTGGCGCCGAAGCCGTTGAAGATGGCTAGGGCCGGATGTTTCGGATGCTGACCGATAAAAGGGTAACGGTCCTGGGTGGCCGGACGGACGCCGGCCTGTTGGTGGGTGATTTGCGCTTGTTCTTGCGCCGGATAAACCTGCCGCAGCGAGTTCAGCAGCGCGGTTCTTGCCTCCGCGCTGACTCGCGTATCCAGGTGATCGCGGTCGAAGGTGGCGCCGATTTTAAAGTGTCGCCCCGCTAACGGAATGAACCAATGTCCATAGTTGAGGATGCGCGCGAGCGGTTCAATCCGGCTGTGGCCGGTCAGGATCTCCCCCTTGACCGGTTGGAAGGGCAGCCAGCTGAACCAGGGGTTGTCGATGGCGCGATAGCCTTCGCAGAAGATGATGCGACGCGGACGCCAGTTTTGCCAGCTAGGTTCCGGTTCGAGCCGTATCTCGCGGTAGTCGACGACGCTGTGCCGATAGCTGCCTTGCTCGATGAAAAATTGCCGCAACGCCATCAACAGAGGCTGGGTCAGCAGATAGCCGGTTTGCGCCTGTTGCAACAAGCCATGAGAACTATTCAGCCCCGTTTTGGCTTCGATGAGGCCGGCCAGATAATCGCTATAGCCTGGTTCAGCGAGTCTTTTTTCCGCGGTTTGACGCTCCTTGTCGTTGCGCAGCAGGCGCAACATCGGCTTGTCGATATAAAATTTCTGCTGGAAGAAGCGTTCCAGCGCGGCATAGTAGTCTAGGGCGGTCGGCAGCAGCACGTCGATCTGGCAGGTTTTGACGATGCGCTTGCCGGTGACCGGATTGATCAGGCCGGCGGCGATCCGGGAGGCGTTTTCCATGCCGTTGTCGACCAGCATGATGCGCTGGCCGCGGCGGATCAGTTCCCAGCCGAGCAGGCTGCCGGCCAGGCCTTGGCCGATGATGAGATAGTCGATAGGCAACGGAATAATGGTGATGCAGGACCGTGAAGTTTATTTCTCGGTCAATGCGGGGCCGGCAAACCGGATGCCTTCCCAACCGTATCGGATGAAGTTGCGAATGTTCTGGTGTCCCGTGCCATCCGGGTCTTGCAATACGTCTTTACGATAATAGTCGCCGAATAATTGCAGGGTCTTGCGCTGATCTAGATCATGAAGTTTGGCGAAGGCGAAGATCTTGCACGAGCCTTCATTGCTGCCGGCTTCATTGACCAGTTTGTCGTCACCGAGGCCGTTGCTGAATTCGGTGGGCTGGTAGTCATAGTGATCGGCGATCACCGCCATCGTATCGGTGAAGTCGATGGTTTCGTTGTTGTTTAAACGATCGAGGAATTCGTTGAGGGTCATTTTTTCGGTGTCTTTGGGTTGGTTCAATCAATTAGATTTCCCGGATTGCGCTAGGCTCCATTCAGGCTGCTTGATGGAGAAAGGCCGCCTTCGCGCCGAGGGCGGCGCTCCTACCGGTCTTGGCTCTTTGCCTTAGCCATGTTTCATCACCCGCGCTTTTTCGCGTTGCCAATCGCGATCCTTGGCGGTGGCGCGTTTGTCATGCATTTTTTTACCCTTGGCCAGGCCGATTTTTAGTTTGGCGCGTCCTCTGACCCAGTACATCGACAGCGGGACCAGCGTGTAGCCTTTGCGTTCCACCGCGCCGATCAGTTTGTTCAATTCCTGGCGATGCAGTAACAGTTTCTTGCGCCGCAGCGCTTCGGCCACCACATGCGTGGACGCCGACAACAACGGCGAAATATGGGCGCCATGCAGCCAGGCTTCGCCGTTTTTGATCTGGATGAAACTTTCCTTCAGTTGGACTCGGCCTTCACGCAGACTCTTGACTTCCCAGCCTTCCAGAACCAATCCCGCTTCGAATTGGTCTTCGATAAAATACTCATGGCGGGCCTGGCGATTGACCGCAATGGTGTTGTCCGGCTGCTTTTTACTTTTTTTGGATTTTTTACTGGCCATAATGCTGCAAATAGCTTTTTAACCTGACGGAAACGAATAATTTTGGTATTTTACTCGATCCGTTAAAAAATTTTTTGATTTTAATTAACAACAGCAATCCCATTTTGAGCGTTTTAGCGGTGTTTGGGCCTGGGGAGTGTCAGTCGAGGAACGCCGTGACCCCATCCGTGGGGGCTTGGCGGCGGAATTCCTGCCGCCTACATCCTCGCTAAACATTCTTTGTGATCCAAATTGGGAATTGCTGAATTAACAAGCTGGGCGTTGCATATGACAGATACAAATAAATCGATACATGGTGAATGGTCTTCTCGATTCGCTTTTATTCTGGCCGCTACCGGTTCCGCGGTCGGTTTGGGCAATATCTGGAAGTTCCCCTATATCACCGGCGAAAACGGCGGCGGCGCTTTCGTATTGGTTTATTTGCTGTGCGTGCTGGCGATCGGCATTCCGATCATGATTGCCGAAATCATGTTGGGCAGACGCGGTCGCCAGAGTCCGATCAATACGATGACGGCGTTGGCCGAGGAGGCGCAAGTCGATCCGCGCTGGCATTATTTGGGCTGGCTGGGGGTGGTCGCCGGTTTTCTGATTTTGTCCTATTACAGCGTCATCGCTGGCTGGGCGATATCCTATGTGCTGAAGGCGTTTTTTGGCGGCTTTTCCGGCGCCGATGCGGGCGAAATTAGTGACATGTTCGCTAATCTGGTCAGTAGTCCGGTGCAGTTGGTATTCTGGCATTCCTTGTTTATATTCGCGACGATGGCGATCGTCAGGCAAGGAGTCAGCGGAGGCCTGGAAAAAGCGGTGCGCTTTTTGATGCCGACCTTGTTCATCATTTTAATTCTGTTGGTGGGCTATGCGATGACGACGGGGTTTTATCAGCGCGGTTTGGACTTCATGTTCAGTCCCGATTTCAGTCAGATCGATAGCGATGCGATCTTAACGGCGATGGGGCATGCGTTTTTCACGCTGAGCTTGGGCATGGGCGCGATCATGGTTTACGGTTCCTATCTGCCTAGTCATATTTCCATCGCCAAAACGGCGCTTTATATCGCCGGCGCCGATACCGTCGTCGCCTTATTGGCCGGCATCGCGATTTTTCCGATCGTGTTTGCCAATGGCTTGGAACCCGGTTCCGGTCCCGGATTGATTTTTCAGACCTTGCCGATCGCCTTCGGCAACATGACCGGCGGCTGGTTGTTTGGCGTGCTGTTTTTCGTGTTGCTGGTGTTTGCCGCCTTGTCATCTTCGATTTCGTTGATCGAGCCTGCGGTTGCCTGGTTGGTGGAAAACAAGAACATGGAACGATACCAAGCCTGTGTCTGGGCCGGTGGACTCACTTGGGTGCTGGGCGTGGCGGTCGCGTTTTCGTTCAATATCTGGTCGGATGTGACGCTGTTCGATAAATCGATTTTTGATTTGCTGGACTATTTAACGGCTAATCTGATGTTGCCGATAGGCGGATTCTGTATCGCCGTGTTTGCCGGCTGGATGATGAAGCAGCAACATGCTAAGGAGGAATTGGAAATGGCGGATGGGCAATTTACGCTATGGAGGTTGCTGGTCAGTTATGTTGCGCCTGCCGCGGTATTCGTTGTGTTCCTGCGTGTGCTGGGGGTGGTCTAGACATGACGGTGGTGCAGAAGTCGGCATTGGTCAAGTTCTCCGCTCAGCAGATGTTCGATCTAGTCGATGATATCGAGTCCTATCCTGAATTTTTGCCTTGGTGCAGCGGCAGCCGCATCCTGCGGCGCGAAGGCGATATCGTCGAGGGCGAGATACAGATTGCCAAAGGCGGTTTCAATAAATCTTTTTCCACCCGTAATCGACTGGAGCCAGGCAGGAAAATATATATGAGTCTACTGAACGGACCCTTCCAGTCATTGGAAGGCGTATGGAGTTTTATGCCGTTGCGCGAAGACGCCAGTAAAATCTCGCTGGATTTGGAGTTCGAGATCTCCGGCAAACTGGCCAGTCTGGCCTTCGGTCCGGTATTCAATCAAATCTGTAACACGATGGTCAGTTCATTTACCCAGCGGGCCAAGGACTTGTATGGCAAATAATGTGATCGAGGTGGAAGTCGCCTATGCCAAGGCCGATGAACAACTGATCATTCCGGTCAGTGTCGAGGAGGATGCGACGCTGGCGGACGCCATCGCCTTGTCCGGCATTTTAGCGCGCTTTCCGGAAATCGATTTAAAGCAAAATCAGGTCGGGGTGTTCGGTAAGCTCGGCAAGCTGTCGCAGAAAACGGCGGCCGGAGATCGTGTGGAAATTTATCGCCCCTTGCAACAGCATCCGATGGATGCCCGGCGCCAGAGGGCGGCGGGGCAATGATTTAAGGCTATATCCGGCGAAAAACATACCCAACTGACGCAGTAATTCCCAGTTTGAGTATTTTTGCGGTGTTTAGGACATGGGGAGTGCCTGTCGAGGAGCGCCGCGCCAAACACACCCCATGCCCTTTTTGAACGACAAACTGATGGGAATTGCTGCAACTGACGGGTCTTTAGGCCATCTGTGGCGGTCCAAAGAGAGTTGCATGGCGCAACTAAGCGGCCTTGTCGCTGAACAAAAATCCTGTGCCATTCAGGATATTTATACTTGGCACTGGCCTAAAACGGTTCTTCGAATTCCTTTTCAGGTTGCTTGGCGGTGTCCGGATCGCCTGTCGTTACGGACTTTTTGACAACCGGTTCATCGCTGAATAAAGAGGCGATCTTCTCCCATAGCGTTTTTTCCAGATCACGTTCGGGAATCTCCAGCGTGGTTTCTTTCGGTTCGGCGATGACCGGCAAGGTGCTGGGCTTGAAGTCTCCCTGTACGCCGATCAAATGGTCGCCGTCAAAATACAGCGACAGGCGTTTTTGGACTCTGGGGCCGCCGCCGGGTTGTTCCGAATATAGAAAATCCCAGCGATTTTGATGAAAAACGTCGACTAGCATCGGCGAACCCATGATATACAGAACCTGACGCTTGGTCATGTTCGGTCTGAGTTGGTCGACCATTTCCTGATTGATCACATTGCCTTGTTGAATATCGAGCGAATAAACGCCGGGAAGGTTATTCAAGATGGTCGTGCAGCCGGTCAGGCTAAGGCCCGTGGCAAGAGCTAAGGCTGAAAAAGATTTTTTCATGTTTCCTACAGGTATAATGCGATCAGTGATGGGCAAAAAAAGAAATCATACCGTATGTTCGGGCATTATCCTATAAAACAGCCTGCGGACCCGGATAAAAGCAGTTACAATGTTAGAAAATCCTTTTATAGTGGCATGGCTTGGCATGCTGTAGGAACTGTTTAGCTCATTGTTGTATCTGACTAGTTTTTAATGGAGATTTCGTTTTGGAAACGCAGGATTTAAGAGACGCCGGTCTTAAAGTGACATTGCCCAGGGTTAAGATTCTGGAAATTCTGGAAAAACAATCGGACGACGACCGTCATTTGACCGCGGAGCAGGTTTATAAAATTCTGCTCAGCGAGGATGAGGAAATCGGCCTGGCGACGGTCTATCGGGTGTTGACTCAGTTTGAGGCTGCCGGTCTGGTGACCCGACATCACTTTGAAGGCGGCAACTCGGTATTCGAACTGTATAAAGGCTCTCATCATGATCATATCGTCTGCATGAAGTGCGGCCGGGTTGATGAATTCACCGATGATGTGATCGAACAAAGGCAAAAAGATATCGCCAAAAGGCTGGGTTATGAGTTAACCGACCATAGCCTTTATCTCTACGGTATTTGCGCCGATTGCAAACAGTCCTGAGACTTTAATCCATGTTCAAACCCCTGATTCTTTATATTGGGTTGCGCTACACGCGCGCCAAAAGACGGACCCAGTTCATCTCGTTTATCACTCTGACATCGATATTGGGCATTGCGCTGGGGGTGACGGCGTTGATTACCGTCTTATCGGTCATGAATGGCTTCGAGGCGGAATTGCGCCAGCGCATCCTGGGCATGACCTCGCATACCACAATCAGCGGTCGCTATGGTCAGCTTAATAACTGGCGACAACTGGAAGAGCGCCTGCAAGGCTATCCCCATGTCGAAGGTTCCGCGCCATTCGTGCGCGGCCAAGTGATGGTCAACGCCGACCGCCAGGTCAGCGGTACGTTGTTGCGCGGTGTATTGCCCGACCATGAACCCGGAGTTTCGGAAGTGGCCGACAACATGAAATTCGGCTCCCTGGACGATTTGCAGCCGGGCAAATTCGGCATCATCCTCGGCGCCGAATTGGCCAATTTCCTCGGCGTGATGGTCGGCGACCGGGTCACCGTCATCAGCCCGCAGATCAACTCGACGCCGGCCGGCATATTGCCCAGACTCAGACGCTTCACCGTCGTCGGCATTTTTCAGGTCGGCATGTATGAATATGACCGCAACATGGCGTTGACTCATATCGACGATGCCGCCAAGCTGTTCCGAATGGGCGATTCGGTGACCGGTCTGCGGTTGAAATTGGATGATTTGTTCAACGCTCCGCAAATCAGCCGCCAGCTGGCCAATGAACTGTACCGCGACTACCGGGTCAGCGACTGGACCAAGGCGCACAGTAACTTCTTCAGGGCGATCAAAACGGAGAAACGGGTGATGTTCATCATCCTGCTGCTGATCGTCGCGGTGGCGGCTTTCAACATAGTGTCGACGTTAGTCATGGTGGTCACCGACAAGCGCGGCGATATCGCGATCCTGAAGACCCAGGGCCTGACCAATGCCTCGGTGATGGGGATCTTCATCGTGCTGGGCGGCGTGATCGGCGTGTTCGGAACTTTGCTGGGTACGCTAGGCGGTGTGCTGCTGGCCTTGAATGTCGAAACCATCGTGCCGGCTATCGAAAGCTTCTTCGGCGTGCAGTTCATGGCCGCCGATGTTTATTATATCAGCGAGGTGCCTTCCAAACTGAATTGGAGCGATGTGTATGTGATTGCATCGATGGCGTTTATTCTGTCGTTGCTGGCAACCTTGTATCCGGCCTGGCAGGCTTCAAGAGTTAACCCGGCCGAGGTGTTGCGTTATGAATGAATCGATCATTTTGCAGTGCACGGATTTGCACAAGACTTTTGTGCAGGGCGATTTGAACGTCGAAGTATTGAAAGGAGTCAACTTGTCGGTCGCCGCCGGCGAACGTTTGGCGATCATGGGGGCGTCCGGTTCCGGCAAGAGCACCTTGTTGCACCTGTTGGGCGGGTTGGAAAAACCTAGCGCCGGCGAGGTAGTGCTCGATGGCGCCAATCTGAACCGCATCAATGCCGCTCGCTTGAGCCAGTTGCGCAACCGTTCCTTGGGCTTTATTTACCAGTTTCATCATTTGCTGGGTGAATTCACGATACTGGAAAATGTCGCGATGCCGCTGTTGATCGGCAAACAACCGATTAAACAGGCCCGGCGGCAGGCCACCGAATTGTTAGCCAGGGTTGGTCTGGGCCATAGGATTCAACATAAACCCGGCGAATTGTCCGGCGGCGAAAGGCAGCGCGCCGCGGTGGCCAGGGCCTTGATCAATAAACCCAAATGCGTGCTGGCCGATGAGCCGACCGGCAACTTGGACAGTAAGACGGCCGAGCAGATTTATCAACTGATGCTGGAACTGAACCGGGAATTGCAAGTCAGTTTCCTGGTGGTCACGCATGACCCTGATCTGGCCGGGCGCATGGACAATGTGCTGCATATGGAGGACGGAATGATCGTTTCTTGACGACAATCATTTTTAATGGCCGCTTTAAGGTCTGCCTCTCTGTAAATGCCGATTTGATCGGCATTTTCTTTAAGCAAGCCCGCATTAGGCGGAAAAATGTTAATGATCCCGGATCGTCTTGCATTGCATCCGAGGGACAATTTTATGGATAGACAATGAAAAAATCGGTTTGGATGGCATTGATCGCAATGGCTGTCGTCTCGCTGTGGCTCGTCAGCGGCCGGTTTGTGGACAGACAAAAGATCGCGAGTAAAAATAATACGACGGCGAAGCCATTGATGAGCGTGGCCGTCAGCGAGTCTAAGGCGAAACGGATTAAGCACGAAATCACCGTCCAGGGGCAGTTGGAGCCCGATCGGAAAATCGCCCTGCGCGCCGAAACCGCCGGCCTGGTGGAAAAGCTGTGGGTGGATAAAGGCGAGCGGGTCGATGCCGGTCAAGTGGTGCTGAAATTACAGGAGAAGGATAGACTAGCGCAAATTGCCAAGGCTCGCGCCGAGATCGCCAGTCAGCAGTTGTTGGTTAAGGCGATGCTGCGCTTGCGCAAGCAGGGGTTGCAGGCGGAAACCAATCTTAAACAGGCGCAAGCCGACCTGGCGGCGGCCGAAGCGGAGCTGCTGCGCCTGAAACTGGATTTGGCCGATACCGAAATCAAAGCGCCTTTCGCCGGGGTCTTGGAAACCCGTGATGTGGAATTGGGCAGTTATGTGGACATTGGCGATACAGTCGCCGACATCGTCGATATCGCGCGCTTGAAGGCGGTCGCCTATGTGTCTCAGCAAAATATTAAACACCTGAAACTGGGGCAAACGGTGCGGATACGCATGCTGGACGGTTCGGAAGTGAACGCCGGACTGAGCTTCATCGCTAAGGAAGCCGATGCCGCGACGCGCAGTTTCAGGATCGAGGCGGAGTTTGACAATGCCGATTTCCTGCTGTCCGCAGGGGGCAGCGCCGAATTGCATATCCGCGTCGGCGACCTGCAGGCCCATTTTCTTTCTCCGGCGGTGCTGACGCTCGATGAAGACGGACGCTTGGGCGTGAAGACCATGGACGACGACAATCGCGTTCATTTCAAACCCGTCCAGCGCATCCGTTCCGAGAGTGCAGGCATCTGGGTCAGCGGTTTGCCGGAGCAGGCGCTTATCATCGGCCGCGGTCAGGGCTTTGTGCTGCCGGGAGAAACGGTCAAGCCGATGGCGGAATCCGCCCAGCTAGTGAATGATGGCGATGATTGATCAGGCCTTTTCCCGCAGTCGAACCGTTCTGCTGTTGCTGTTGTTCATCCTCATTGTCGGCGTCTCCAGTTATCGGACTATTCCGAAGGAGTCGGAGCCGGATATCGCCGTTCCCTTCATCTATGTTTCGATGACGCATGAAGGTATTTCTCCGGAAGACGCCGAGCGCTTGCTGGTGAGACCGATGGAAAAGGAGTTGCAGGGGATAGAAGGAGTCAAGGAAATGACCAGCATTGCCAGGGAAGGGCATGCCTCGGTGCAGCTGGAGTTCACCGCCGGCTTCGACAGTCAGCTGGCTTTGCAGGATGTGCGGGAAAAAGTGGATATCGCCCAGGTCAAATTGCCGGACGATACCGACGAACCGGAGGTGCATGAGGTTAATGTCGCGTTGTTTCCGGTGTTAACGGTGTCGCTTTCCGGGCAAGTACCGGAAAGAACGTTGGTGCGCTTGGCCAGAGATCTTAAAGATAAGATCGAAGCCTTACAAGGTGTGCTGGAAGTGGAAATCGGCGGCGATCGCGAGGATCTGATGGAAATCATCGTCGAACCCAGTGTTCTGGAAGGCTACGGCATCGATTTCGAAACGTTGTTCAGCCTGATCCGCAACAATAATCTATTGGTGGCGGCCGGCGCGATGGATACCGGCGCCGGCCGAATGGTGGTCAAGGTGCCTGGCGTCGTCGAAGACATCGACGATTTGTTGTCGATGCCGGTTAAGGTGACCGCGGACAAGGTCGTTACCGTCGCCGATGTGGCGACGGTGAGAAAGACCTTCAAGGATCCGGAAGGTTTTGCCCGGGTCGGCGGCCAGCCGGCCATCACGATGGAGGTGAAAAAACGGGTCGGGGCCAATATCATCGAAACCACCGAACAGATCCGCCAGTTGGTCGAAGAGGAACGCCGCTATTGGCCGGCGGTCATTGAAGTCGCCTACATGCAGGATAAGTCGAAGAAGATTCGCACGATGCTCAGCGATCTGCAGAACAATGTGTTGTCGGCCATCATTCTGGTGATGATCGTGATACTCGCGGCGATGGGCTTCAGGTCCTCGGTGTTGGTCGGCATCGCAATTCCGGGATCGTTTCTGGCCGCCATCATCATTCTGGATAATATCGGTTACACGTTGAATATCGTCGTGTTGTTCAGCCTGATCCTGGTGGTCGGGATGTTGGTGGACGGCGCGATCGTCGTCAGTGAACTGGCCGACCGCAATCTGCAGGCCGGCATAGATGCGGTGTCCGCCTATGCCGGCGCTTCCAAACGCATGGCTTGGCCGGTGATCGCCTCGACCTTGACGACCTTGGCGGTGTTTCTGCCGTTGCTCGGTTGGCCCGGCATGGTCGGCGAGTTCATGAAATATCTGCCCATTACCGTGATTATCGCGATGACCGCTTCGCTGGCGATGGCGCTGTTGTTCATTCCGGTGTTGGGTTCGGTGTTGGCTAAAAAACGGCCGGGCGACCCTGGCGTGAATCAGGCCGAAGGCCGGTTTACCGCCTGGTATGCGCATTTTTTGCGGCGCATATTGATCCATCCCGGTAGGGTTCTGCTATTGGCGTTGGCGGCGATCGCGCTCAGTTATTTAGCCTATTTTCAGTTTAACAAAGGCGTCGAATTTTTCCCCGATGTGGAGCCGGAGTTCGCGCTGATTCATATTCACGTCAGAGGCGATCTGTCGATTGAGGAAAAAGACGCCGTCGTGCGCCAGGTCGAGTCCAGGATCATGGCGATGCCGGAATTGAAGTCGGTTTATGCTCGTTCATTCAATCAGGCCAGCGGGCGTAATGTCGCTGAGGATGTCATCGGCACCGTGCAGTTGGAATTCATCGATTGGGACCAGCGCCGCAAGGCCTCCGTGATCATGGAGGAAATACGACAACGGACCGCTGATATCGCCGGCGTCGTCATCGAAGTGCGCAAGCAGGAAAGCGGTCCGTCCGGCGGCAAGCCGATACAGCTGGAGTTCGCCGCCCGCGAAGCGGATCGCATCCCGTCGGCGGTCAACAAGGTGCGCGCGCTGATGACGAAGATCGGCGGCTTTGTCGATGTCGAGGACAATCTGCCGTTGCCGGGTATCGAATGGAAGCTGGAGATCGACCGGGAACGCGCCGCGCAATTTGGCGCCAATGTCGCCAGTCTGGGCAATACCGTGCAAATGGTCACCGCCGGCATCAAGGTGTCCGAATACCGTCCCGATGACAGCGACGATGAAGTCGATATAAGGGTGCGTTTTCCCGAAGCCTACCGTAATCTGGGGCAGCTGGAACAATTGCGCGCGCCGACCGAATTAGGCATGGTGCCGATCGGCAATTTTGTGACCTTGAAGCCGGCCGCGAAAACAGGCGCCTTGCACCGTGTCGATGCCCGGCGCGTCATCACCTTGCAAGCCGATGTGGTCGAAGGCTTGCTGACCGATAATCAATTGAAGTTGCTACAACAGGCGTTGCTGGACGCCAAGCTGGACCCTCAGGTGACGATTCGATTCAAGGGCGAGGATGAAGATCAACGCGAAGCGGCGAATTTCTTGAGTAATGCCTTCGCTGGCGCCATTTTCTTGATGGCGTTGATTCTGGTGACTCAATTCAACAGCATTTATCAGGCCTTGTTGGTGTTATCGGCGATCGTTTTTTCCACCGCAGGGGTGCTGTTGGGGCTGATGGTGACCGGTCAGGCTTTTGGCGTTGTCATGGTCGGCTTGGGCATCATCGCGCTGGGCGGTATCGTCGTCAATAATAATATCGTGCTGATCGACACCTATAATCAGTTGCGCCAAGAAGGCATGGAGATTGTTCCGGCGGCCGTCGCCACCGGACGGCAGCGGTTGAGGCCGGTGCTGTTGACGGCAGTCACGACGGTGTTGGGTTTGATACCGATGGTGCTGGCGATGAACATCGATTTGGTGAATCGCGATATCAGCTTCGGTGCGCCGTCGACGCAATGGTGGCGACAGCTTTCCAGCGCCATCGCCGGCGGATTGAGTTTCGCCACGCTGCTAACGCTGGTGCTGACGCCTTGTTTGTTGGTCATGGGCGATCGTTTCTTTCTCAGGTTTTTCGAACCGAATGCAGATTCTCAATAACACCAAAGGACGGCGTCGATTGCTGAATTGGATAGTTCTTTTGCAAGACGTTCAATGCAGGACCATTCTGAAGGTGATTTATGCAGGTTGGGCTGAACAAAATGAAGCCCAACAAATTAAGGTGCGTCGGAGGAACGAGAGCATGGCCAACGTTTTATGCGATGAGGCAATCGATGAAAGGTTGCGGACGGAGTTGCAAACTCCGTCCGGCTTTGGATTCGTCAAGAATTTACCATGAAGGGCATGAAGAACATGAAGATTTAATGATGGCTGCAAGCCCTTCGTGTCCTTCATGGTCAATATTGTTCTGAATTGGATTATTTTTCACCGTTTCTTTCGCGTAAAGCCTGGCTGCTGTAGGAGGCCCGCCCTCGGGGCGAATGGCTTTTCGCGCCGAGGATGAATCTTCAATCAATCGGACTGCTGCAAGACGTCATGCAAGATGCTCCAACGCCGTTGCTTGCCAGGATGGGGCGTTTTGCCCTGAATCCAATGCTCAAATAATTGTTTGATGGTGCCGTCCTGACGCTTCAGGGTAATCCAGGTGCTGAGATATTTCTCTAGTTGCAGGTCCTCTCCGCCGATGGCGATGACCAGCGGTGCGCCGGCCTTGCCGGGTAGCGGGTTGACGGCTTCATAGCCTGGATTCAGCAAGGTCCAGGCCGAACCGCCTTCCGCCGAGGTGACCAGCGCTTGTTGACGGAAGGATTCGATCGCGAAGAAGTCCGATTCCGAGTCCAGTTCGTCGACCTGGAGATTGGGGAAGTAGTATTTGATGCGGTCGGCAAAGACGCTGTCTTTTCGGACGCCGACCCGAATGTTTTCTAGGGCCCTGACGTTTTCGGCGTCGGCGAATTCGGTGCGTTGATGATCCGGGACGACAAACGCAAAATTGGTATTCAGGTAGCTGATGCTGTATAAAACCCGGCGCGAGGCCAGCAACCTAGGGTTGGCGGTGATGCTGGAGACGGCGATATCGAAGTGATCGTTTTCCAACTCCTGCATCAAATATTCGCTTTCATAAGGAACGAACTCTATGCCGACGCCCAGGTCTTTAGCCAGATGATGCATTAGTTCCACATCGAATCCGACTAATTGCCAATTGTGGTTGTAATAGGAAAAGGGCAGGTTGTCTTCGAGTATGCCGATGCGAATCAAACCGCGCTGTTGGATTCGATCCAGCATTTTTTGCCCCTCTGTCAGCGGCGCCGGATTGGGGCGAGAATAATCCAAAACCTTGGCATTGACGCCGCTATAAAGCAGTTGCATTTGCAGGATTTCCTGGTCTTTGCTGTATAGGTCGGTGACGCTGTGAGTCAAATGCAAACGTAACGCAGTAATGCTGATCATAAAGCTCAGCAGCGTGATCATGATTGTCCACAGCACGAGGCGCCAACGTATTTTAAAGTGGCCGGTCATGATCGCGGTCGTAACAATGGTGAAGGTCAATAGATGCATCGCGCCGGCGACATCGGCGAAACGCCGGCAGATGATGCCTACGGTCAGAAACAGATTGAAGATATCGTCGGGAATATGGTAAATATCGAGCAAGAACGGGATGGCGGTGATCAGTTTGCCGAAACTGAGAAACAGGCCGATCGTTAACATTTCCGGATATTGAAGAAAATCCAGCGGTTTGCCGTAGAACCAGGCGGCAAAGACGATGAACACCAGGCTGAGCAGGCGGCCGATATCCGGGAACGGATAAGCCAATGGCAGCACCAAGTCCGGAATACGCACATGTTCTTCGCCGGCCGTGACATGGGCGTGAAAAAGTCGACTGACGCCTTGCGTCAACAACGGTATGATGGCGAATATGCTGCCCACCACAAATGCGGTTAATAGCGCGTCCCGCGAGGCCCGGAAGATTTGTCGGTAAGTGAAGGGGGTGCAGCTCATGATCAATAACGGCAAGATGATCAAGGTCACTATCAGCACGGCGAGCAGCAACATCAGCACATAGGCTTGCACCCGACCGAATTCCTCCAGCGTCAGCGTGCCTGCCGCGCTGGCGGCGATGCCGAAAACGCCGATCGGGGTCAACTTAACGACAAAACCATTGACCCTGAGCAAAACCTTGGCAGCTTGATTGCAATGTTCCAGCAGCGACTTGCGTTCCGGAAAACCGATGCAGGCGATGCCGAATAACATGCTGAATAACACGACGGCCGGAACGGCGTTTTGCGACAAAGCCATGAAGGGATTGGCGGGAATGAATAGGTCGATAAATTGCAGTTTCGCCGGCGCCTGAGTCAATAAGGAGCTGAAAAAAGCGCCGCTTTCCATGGTCGGCAAAGCCAGCGAAAAAGCCCAGACACTACAGATGCCGATTAGCCACAAAGTCATTAATATCAGCAAACCATGTCTGGCTAACAGGCGCGCTTCAAAATAGTTGAGCAAGCCGATATTGGCGATTAACGCGAACATGACAAACGGCAATACCGTCATCTGCAGCAGACCGATATAGATATCGCCGAGGACCTGTAGTTTCTCGGCGTCTCCGCCAAAAAACAGGCCGACGAAGATGCCGAGAAATAGGCTGCCGACGATCCACCAGGTAAAGGCAAAACGCTGGGGTTTATGTTTGCTGACGGATAGGTCGGTAGATGGGCTCATGCCTTCATACGATTTAATAGGACTTGCTGTAGGAAGGAATGACGAAAATTTCGTCGGAAAGGTTGGCGAGTCCAGTCGCTGACGGACGCGTCAAATCGGTTAAGCTAGCGGTCTTTGCGCTTGTTCCAACGTTTCGTGACCGCATAGCGCCAAAGCAGACTCATGCCGAAGTAGCCGATCGTCGAGGAAACGATGCCTAGAATCAGGCAGCCGAACAGGAAGGGACCGCCTATATCGCCAATGCTGGTCATCACACTGTCGATAGAGAATTCGAAATTATTATTATTGGGCAGTTCCCTGCCAAGCAAGAATAGGCCTGACATATAGGCGAAATAAAACATGGGCGGCATCGTCAGCGGATTGGTAACCCAGACCAAGGCCACAGACACCGGAAGATTGGCGCGGAAGTAAAAAGCGCCGACTGCCGCGATCGCCATTTGTCCGGGCGTCGGAACCCAGGCGACGAATAGGCCGATCGCGAAAGCGAGGGAAATGGACCGGCGGTTCAGGTGCCACAGATTGGGTTCGTGCAGCCGTTCACCGAGAAACTGAAGATGTTTGTGCTCTTTCAGTTTCTCGGGATTGGGCATATATTTTTTTATCGTTTTTTTAGGCATGAGGGGCGCTAATGCTGTTCTATAAAATCTTAATTCTATCAGGTTTTATCGTCGATGCTATTACCGATCATTATGTCCAGCAATTCCCAATTTGAGTATCTGGGCGGGGCGGGTTATTTAACCCGCCCCGAACGTTTAACTTACTCTAGTCACGGTTGAATCGTTCAGGACCTCGTTGACCTGCAATTCGCATAGCGACATGTGGGCTACTTGCTTTTCGCGCCGAGGGCAGCACCGCCTTGTCTTCGGGTGTGCTGAGCTGCGTGAAGCGTATCAAACCTGGCGTATTTGTTGTTAATTTTCTGTTTTGCCTCTCATTCATTTGATTAGGTAGTCCTGTTATGTCAGCAAACCGCTTTGCAGTATGCCGTCAAATATGAATTGTACGGCCAAAGCCGACAGTAACACCCCGAATAGCCGGCCGATGACGTACATACCGGTGACACCCAGAAGCTTGTGAATCTGGCTGGCCGTGATCAAGCATAGAAAGGTAAAAGCCAGAATGGCCAGCAAGGCGCCGTAGACGCATAATTGCTGGTAAAAGTCTCCTTCGGCGTTGGCGTTCAACAAAATGACGCTGCCGATGGTGGCGGGGCCGGCGATTAACGGCGTCGCCAGTGGGAATACGGAAATATCCTTGCGCATCTTAGCCTCCAGCGTTTCCTGCGCGGTCGTCGAGGTGGCGCCGGAGCTACGGGCAAAGACCATGTCGATCGCGACCAATAACAACAAAATACCTCCCGCGGTTCTTAACGCCGGCAGCGAGATACCAAAGCTGCGTAACAAGGATTCGCCAGCAAGGAAGAATAGCGTCAGTATCGCCCAGGCAATCAGCGTGCCGCGCAAGGCCATGACCAATCGGTATTTGCCGCCTGATTCGGTGGTTAAGGCGGCGAAGGCGACGGCGATATCGATAGGGCCGACGGTGGCGAAAAAAGTCGCTAGGGCGACGGTAACGGTTTCCAACATGGTCTGGGTATTATCAGAGAGTTATTGCTAATGTTAGCATCGTTGTTTATGGAAGCGATGAATAAATCATCCCTGGATTTATCAGCATTCTTGGAGTTATTTGTGTGGGAAGATAACGGCGTGGTGTCAATATGATTCGCCCGGTGATGTTTTTCTTGGCGGGCGTCCTCTCCCTACAGCAACTTGCCGTGCTGCCGAACGGCTATGGGGTGGCGCAGTTGTTGCTGTTGCTTGCTTTCTTCGTCTGGCGAGGATGCGGGCGACTGATTTTTTTTACTAGCGGCGTATTGTGGGCTTTATGCGTTGCGATGTTGGTCATCGACGATAGGCTCGACGAGCAATGGCAAGGCAGGGAGGTGGTCGTGCGCGGCTACATCGCCGGCTTGCCGGTCGCGGAGGGCAAGCGGACTAAGTTTGATTTCATCGTTGCCGAACCGCACTATTTGCCGAGAAAAATACGGCTGAATTGGTATTTTCCCGAGCGAGAGATCAGGGCCGGGCAAGGCTGGCGCTTGACCGTCAAGCTAAAAAAGCCGCGCAGCACTTACAATCCCGGCGCTTTTGACTACGAGCGTTGGTTGTTTAGTCATCGCATCGGCGCGGTCGGTTATGTCCGTAAGCAACCGGCGCCGGTTTTGTTGGAGCAAAAATCTCCTGGCGCGGGAATTTCTGTCTGGCGGCAAGACATCGCCGAACGCTTGCGACAATTGCTGGCGGACGGCCGTCATCTGGGGCTGATCAAGGCGTTGACGATAGGAGACCGTTCGGCGATCAAGCAGGCTGAATGGGCGGTGTTCCGTAAAACCGGCACGGTACATTTAATAGCCATATCGGGTCTGCATATCGGCCTGGTGGCGAGCCTGGTCTATGTGTTAGCGCTGAGGCTTTGGGCCTACAGCGGGGTGTTGGCGCTTTCACCGCAAAAAGTTGCCGTCGCCGCGGCGCTGACCGTGGCTTTTTGCTATGCCGCGTTAGCGGGTTTTTCGCTGCCGACCCGGCGCGCCTTGCTGATGTTGACGGTGGCGATGCTGGCAATTTATTGGCAAAGGCATGTCAAACCGCTGCATGCCTTTGCTCTGGCGCTTTTTACCGTTGTGCTTTTGGATCCGTTGGCGGTTTTGTCGGCCAGTTTCTGGTTGTCTTTCGGTGCCGTGTTATTGATTCTATACACGCTGTCGGCGCGTCTCGGCCGCGTCGGTTATTGGCGAGCGTTGCTTAAAATTCATTGGGTCAGCGCCATCGGTCTGGCGCCATTGATCATGTATTATTTTCAACAGGTATCGTTGGTTGCGCCGCTGGCCAATCTGTTGGCTGTGCCGGCCGTGAGCCTGGCGATCGTGCCATTGGCGTTGGTGGCGGTGGCGATGTTGTTCATACAGCCGTTTTTGGCCGAAGCGCTTTTGCATCTGGTCGAATGGATGCTGCATGCCTTGTGGTTGTTTTTATCGGCCTGCGCCGAGCTGCCTTATGCCGCGTTAACGACGACACAGCCTCCGCTGTATGCCTTGTTGTTGGCGTTTTTGGGCGTCCTGTTGCTGTTAGCGCCAAGAGGGATTCCGGGGCGATACTTGGGGGCGTTGTTATGTTTGCCGATTATTTTTGTCGAGGTTGACAGGCCTGCCGAAGGAGAGAGCAGAATCACGTTGTTGAATGTCGGACAGGGGCTGGCGGCGGTCGTGGAAACGCATCATCATGTGTTGGTGTTCGATAGCGGCGCAAAATATTCTGAACGCTTCGATATGGGAAATGCCGTGGTTCTGCCCTATTTGCGTTATCGGGGCGTCTCGGAAGTCGACACGCTGTTGATCAGTCATGGCGATAATGACCATATTGGCGGCGCCGAGTCGATTTTGGCGCAAATGCCGGTCGCAGAGATTATCAGTAGTGTGGCGTTATTCAATGCGCGGCGTCATGGCCGCTCTTGTCAACGCGGGCAAGGTTGGGAATGGGACGGCGTACGGTTCACGATGCTGGCGCCGCCGCAACAAGGCTATTTTCAAGATGATAATGACAATTCCTGTGTTTTGAAAGTCAGCACCGCTAATCATAGTTTTTTATTGACCGGCGATATCGAATGGCCGGCTGAACAATGGTTGGTCGGACAATATGGTCGGATATTAAACAGCGATGTGTTGATCTCGCCGCATCATGGCAGCAGAACTTCATCGTCGCTGAAATTTTTGCAGTTAGTCGACCCGGAAGTGGCGTTGATTCCGGCCGGTTACCGTAACCGCTTTGGCTTTCCACATCGGCAAGTGCTGCAGCGCTATCATCAACAGCAGATTATCTGGCTGAACAGTTTCGAGGAAGGGGCGATCATTATCGATACAAACAGTGAAACAGTGTCGATAGTATCCAGTCGGGAAAAATTCCGGCGGTATTGGATGAAATGATGTCGCTAGAGTTGTTGGGATTGAGCAATTCTCGATACAGCCGTAGGGCGGATCAAGCGCAGCGGATCCGCCAAAAAGCTTTTGCATGGCAATGCAAATCGGTAGGTTCCTACGGAGGAGCGAGAGCCTGGTCAACGTTTCCGGCGAAGGGGTAGGCGATGAAGGGTTGCGGACGGAGTTGCAAACTCCGTCCGGCTTTGGAGGATTTTTTCGCGCCGAGGGCGGCGCTCCTACAGGAAGGACGGCGTCATGAGGGCTGATCAAGCCCGGCGGGTCCGCCAAAAAACTACATGGGCTCAGGCTCGCCGAGCGGATTGCCCGCCTCTTTGTCCTCGTCTTTTTTCGGCTTCAGCAGTACCTTGGCGTCAGGACCCATCGGCACCGAAAGGTCGGTGGACGAAATGATATTCTGGCTGGCGATATCAAACACTTTCAGGGAAACGTAAGCATTACGCTTGCCCGGCGCGAACACGCCGACGACCAATGCCGAGGCGCCCACCTCATCCAGTCCCTGTTTGGTTTCCTCGGCTAAATGTAAAATGCCGTTTTCATTTTTTTCAAAAATTTCGGTAGGTAATTCCATGCCGACGATCCGGTAACCGGAACGATGGAAGGCCGACGAAAGCTGTTCCGACAATATCCGGCCGAAAGAAAACTCCTGACTCAGATCATCGACATTGACCAGTGAGTTGATCACGACCAGGCTGTTCTCGGGCAAAGGTTGCTTTAGATTAAGCAGCAGTTGATCGACGGCCGAATAACTGACGTCAACCAGGTTGGCGTCTTCGGGTTCATCGTAGCGATAGTAACGGTTGCAACCGCTCAGACCGAGTAGACTTAGGGCTAAAATAATGATGATCTGTTTATTCCACATAATGAGGCTCCGGTTAAGGTTTTCTGGATATAACACCTCAAATCAGTGGAGGAGTCAATGTTAATTGATCGGCTTTTTTAGATGGCGTTTGTTCACGCTTTAGCGAGCCATGTCTTTTCGGCTGCGCAACATTATCGTTACGGTCGCGTTATCAAGCTCTGGCGCAAACCCAGACCTGAACCCGCTCCACGCCGTCCTGTTTTAATGTATGCGCCAATGCTTCGGCGGTCGCGCCTGTGGTCATGACATCATCGACGATGGCGACATGCCGGCAGGCGATCGATTGGTTCAGCATGAAGGCCTTATTCATGTTTTTGCGGCGTTGTTTGCCCGGCAACCGGCTTTGATGCTCGGTGTTTCGACGTCGTATGCAGCTGTTCAATTCCAATGGCACAGAGAGTTCACGCGATAATGTTTTGGCGATTTCGATGGATTGATTGAAGCCGCGTTGGCGGTAGCGGGCTTTATGCAGCGGCACCGGTATCAGGCGCTCGGGTAGTTCCAGGCGACTTTCGATATGCCGCGCCATCAGCATGCCCAGCAGGCGCGCGTTTTTATATTGACCGCCGAATTTCAGGCCGGTGATCAGATAGCGCATCTCGCGCCGATAGAGAAAAGGAGCCGTGGTTTCGTCAAATAGCGGCGGCTTGCTTAAACAATGACCGCATAGCCGTGGCGTTGACGCCGCCGTTTCGAAAGGTTCGGCACAGCGATAACAGCAGTTTTGGTTTAACGCCAGTCCTTCAAGGCAGTGTTGACATAGATCCATGCTCTTAAAACCGTCAGCCCCGCAGAAGATACAGTTAGGCGGAAACAGTTTATCTTGTATAATGTTGAGCCAGTTGTTTACCATTTAGACGAAAACAGGTTGACGAATTGTTCGGTCAGCCTTTCATGCTTTGATTATTTTGGAGATTAACAGAATGTCGTCCAACCCGGAACCCATAACGATGAAAACACCGCTGCGCCATGACTGGCGTCTGGAAGAAGTGCAGGCATTGTTTGCGATGCCGTTTAATGACTTGGTTTTTAAGGCTCAGAGCGTGCATCGGGAGAATTTCGATCCGAATGAGATTCAGGTCAGCAGTCTGTTAAGCATCAAGACCGGTTCCTGTTCGGAAGATTGCGGTTATTGCCCGCAGAGCGCCCGTTACGATTCGGATTTGACGCCGGAGGCGCTGATGCCGGTCGATGAGGTGCTGAAGGCGGCGCAACGCGCGAAAGACCAGGGCGCATCGCGTTTTTGTATGGGCGCGGCCTGGCGTCAGCCCAAAGACCGGGATATCGAACGAGTGGTGGAAATGGTTCAGGGGGTCAAGTCCCTGGGCATGGAAACCTGTGTCACCTTGGGGATGTTGAGCGATGAGCAGACGCAAAGGCTGAAAGAGGGAGGGCTGGATTATTACAACCATAATCTGGATACCTCGGAAGATTATTATTCCGAAGTGATTACGACCCGGACCTATCAGGATCGCCTGGATACATTGTCCAGAGTTAGGGAGGCCGGCATCAACGTTTGCTGCGGCGGCATCGTCGGCATGGGCGAGTCTGATGACGATAGGGCCAAGTTGTTGATCGAGTTAGCCAATCTGCCAAAGCATCCGGAAAGCGTGCCGGTCAATATGTTGGTGCAAGTGGAGGGGACGCCGTTGATGGGCAGTGACAAACTGGACCCGTTGGTATTCATCAGAACCATTGCCGTGGCCAGAGTCATGATGCCGCAATCGCGAGTCCGGCTGTCCGCCGGCCGCAACGACATGAGCGACGAAATGCAGGCCCTGTGTTTCCTGGCCGGCGCCAATTCCATCTTCTACGGCGACAAACTGTTGACCACCGATAATCCGATGACCAATGATGACCTGCAGTTATTCGAGCGTCTCGGCGTGCGCGCCGGCGGATCGAGTCACGCCGCATAAACAGCGTTACCTTGTGTGATCTATTTGCCTGATGAATCCGACTGAAAGACTGGCCCAGTTAAAAGAGCAAGGGCTTTATCGCCGCCGCCGGGTCATCGAAGGCGCCCAGGGCATAGAGGTTTGGGTCGACGGTGAACGGCTGATCAACTTCTCCAGCAATGATTATCTGGGTCTGGCCAATCATCCGGCCGTCGTTTCCGCCTTGAAAAACGGGGCCGAGCGTTATGGCGTCGGTAGCGGTTCGGCCCATCTGATATGCGGCCATAGCTCCGCGCATCATGCGTTGGAAGAAGAACTGGCCGACTTCACCGGTCGCCGGCGGGCGTTGCTGTTTTCCACCGGTTATATGGCCAATATCGGCGTGATATCGGCCTTGGTGGGGCGTTCTGACAAGGTGTTGGAAGACCGTTTGAACCACGCCTCGTTGCTCGATGGCGGATTGTTGTCCCGGGCTCAATTCCAACGCTATCGACATGCCGATAGCGCCGATCTCGAAGATAAGCTGAGCGGCTCCAGCCGGCGTCAGTTGATCGTCACCGACGGCGTTTTCAGCATGGATGGCGATTTGGCGCCGCTGCCGGCGATGGCGAAACTGGCCGAGGAGCATCAGGCGACACTGATGGTCGATGATGCGCACGGCATCGGTGTATTGGGCGATCATGGCGCCGGCGTGTTGCAGCATTTCGGTCTGAGTCAACAACAGGTTCCGGTGCTGATGGGGACGCTGGGCAAGGGTTTAGGCACATTTGGCGCCTTCGTGGCCGGCTCCGAGGACCTGATTGAGCTTTTGATTCAGCAAGCCCGCAGCTATGTGTTTACCACGGCCATGCCGGCGGCGGTGGCGGAGGCGACGCGCGCCAGCCTGAAAATCGTCCGGACCGAACCTTGGCGACGGGAAAAACTGCAAATGCTCAGTCAACGCTTCAGAGAAGGCGCCAGTCAGCTGGGGTGGCGATTGTTGGATTCGGCATCGGCGATTCAGCCGATTTTGATCGGCGACAGTCGCCAGACGATCGCGGCCAGCGAAGCATTGCTGCGACAAGGATACTGGGTCGGCGCCATTCGTCCGCCGACGGTGCCGCAAGGCCAGGCGCGACTGCGCGTGACTTTTTCCGCCAATCATCAGCAACAGCATGTCGATGGTTTGTTGACTGCATTGGCCGCAATCAAATTATGATCAAACTCCATCAAGAAACTTATGGTCGTGGCCGGCCCCTGGTGATGATACATGGCTGGGCTATGCATAGCGGCATCTGGCGGCCGTTCGCGCGTCAATTGGCCGAACATTATCGGGTCATTTGTCTGGATCTGCCGGGGCATGGCCGCAGCGAAACGTTGAGCCCGTATACGTTGGCAAACATTTCGGAAACCCTGGCGACGGCCATTGCCGAGCCTCGCGTTCATCTGTTGGGCTGGTCCCTGGGCGCGACGGTGGCCATCGACATGGCGAGCCGTTTTCCGGACAGGGTCGCTACGCTCACGGCGCTGGCCGGCAATCCTTGTTTTGTCCGCACAAGTGACTGGCCGGGCGTCAAAGCCGAGGTGTTGCAAGGATTCGCCGACAACCTGACATTGGATCGTCAGGCGACGCTGCTGCGTTTCTTGGCGTTGCAGGTGATGGGGGGCGATAACGGCAAAGCGCTGCTGAAGCCATTGAAGCAGGCGATGCAAGAATGTCCTCCGGCCGAGAGCTCTGCATTGCGGGAGGGGCTGGAGATACTGGCGAACAGCGATTTAACCGGGCCGCTGCAGCGACTCGAATGTCCAGTGCGCTTCGTGTTGGGAGACCGGGACGGCCTGGTTCCGCGGCAATGCGCCGAGCATCTGCGGCGGTTGAAGCCGGACATCGTCGTGCGGATACTGGAAAACGCCGGCCATGCGCCGTTTCTGACCCATCAGCGACAAATCATCGATTTTCTGAGCGGCTCGTTATGAAGGCATTGACCGGCTTGGATAAGTTGAAGATACGGCAGTCTTTTGCCGCGGCATCCGGCAGTTATGATGGCGTCGCCGACTTGCAAAGACGGGTGGCGCTGGCGTTGTTGAGCAGGATGCAGGACGACGATGCGACCGATACCGTCCTCGATGTCGGTTGCGGCACCGGCTTTTTGACCCGTCATCTGCTCTCGCGTCTCGATTGCCAGACTTTGGTGGCCCTCGATATCGCCATGCCGATGCTGCACAGGACCCGACTGAACACCGGCGGCGGTGGGGCGGTTTGTATTTGCGCCGATGCCGAGAAAATGCCGCTGCATGGCGCGTCGGTCGACAAGATCGTTTCCAATCTGGCGCTGCAATGGTGTCAAGCCTTGCCAGCCGTGTTCGCCGATTTTCATCATGCCTTGAAAATGGACGGGCGGCTGATATTTTCAACCTTCGGGCCTTTGACGTTGCAGGAATTGAAGTTCGCCTGGGCGAGCGTCGACGATTATAGTCATGTCAATGAATTCTATAGCCGGACGCAAATAACACGGTTCCTTGAGGACGCCGGATTTCAAAATGTCAGTACCGAATCGGTGACTTATCAAAGCCGCTATCCCTCGGTGATGGCATTGATGCGGGAGCTGAAGGGAATCGGGGCGCACAATGTCACCCTGGGGCGCAACAGAAATCTGACCACGCGCTCGCAATTGCAGCAAATGATGGCGGCTTATCCGCGGGACTGTCCTGAGGATATCATCGCCAGCTATGAAATTATTTTTGTCAGCGCAGCAAAAACATGAACAAACAAGGCTTTTTCATTACCGGCACCGATACCGGGGTCGGCAAAACCTGGGCAACCGTCGCGATGATGAAACGCTTGATCCGGCAAGGCCGTCGCGTGGCCGGCATGAAGCCGGTCGCGGCCGGCTGCGAATGGCTGCAAGGGCAGTGGAAAAATGAAGACGCCTTGTTGATTCAACGCCATGCCTCGGTGGATCTGCCCTATCATCAGGTCAATCCTTATGCTTATCGACTGCCGGTGTCCCCGCACTTGGCAAGCAACGGGGCGGAGATTGATATTGTTTTGTTACATAAAGTGTTTACCGATATGAAACAAAAGGCCGATATCGTCTTGGTCGAAGGGGCGGGAGGCTGGCTGTCGCCGTTAAGCCATGAGTTGGACAATGCCGGTTTGGCCAAGCAATTGGGATTGCCGGTGATTCTGGTTGTCGCCGTCAGGCTGGGCTGCATCAATCATGGTCTGCTGAGCTGGCGAGCGATTCAGGCGTCGGGTCTGGACTGCGTTGGTTGGATCGCGATGTGCATCGATGCCGAGATGGCATTTGCCGATGAAAATATCGATTTTTTACGGCAGCGTATCGAGGCGCCATTGCTGGGAGTGTTGCCGCACGACGAACAAGCCGACTTTGAACAATTATCTTATAGTTTGCAGGGTTTTTGATCGAAAGTTGACTTGGATCAAAGTGGCAGTTTTTCGGCCGGGCATAATAGCCACTCCACACAACCTGAATGGGGAGATAACAATGGCTTTGATGACCTGGACTGCGGAACAATACGGTACCAATGTTGCGTTTGCGGACGAAGAGCACCAAGTATTATTCGACTTGCTGAACACGCTGTATGATCGGGCGACCAACGGCGCGGCCCGCGCCGACGTCGGCGAATCCCTGGATGCGTTGATTGCCTATGTGGTCGATCATTTCGCTCATGAAGAAAAGGAAATGCAGGCTAAGGGCTTTGCCGGTTATGACGCGCACAAGGCCGAGCATGATGCATTGGTGTCGACTTGCGCCGATTTGCAGACAAAATTTCATGCCGGAGAGGCGGACGTGACCGAAGACGTCGGGCAAATGGTGAAAAGTTGGCTGGATGATCATATTCCCAAATTTGATAAAGCCTATGGTCCTACGTTGAGCTGATCAAGGCGCTGATTGCTATACCTTTGAATATTATGTTGTTGTAGGCCTGTGAAATTTACCGTTCACAGGCCTTTTTTATGCTCTTTGATAAGTGCGGACAAAAGCGCGGCTAGCTTAGAAAGAGTTGATAGGTTAAAATTGCCCAGTTAATTTGTGATAATTTGAAGTAAATGGAAAAAGCGGTCTACTTTTGCGAAGGGGGGAGGCCAATTTTGATTACGACAATATGCGCATACAAGTTTATAACTACTAAACGAGGAGGCTGCTCCGTGAGAAAAACTAAGCAACTGTTCGCATTTCTGGCCCTTATGCTTTTAGGTTTGGGGACAGCACATGCGGATTATACCCTCAACCTATCGAAGGGGGTGACACAGATCAGTAACGATGTTTACGATTTACACATGCTTATTTTGTGGATCTGTGTGTTTATCGGTATCGCCGTGTTCGGCACGATGTTTTATTCGATTTATCATCACCGTAAGTCGAAAGGACATAAGGCGGAGCAGTTCCATGAAAATACAACCATCGAAATCATCTGGACCATCATTCCGACGTTGATCCTGGTCGGCATGGCCATACCGGCGACCAAAGCTATGCTCGAGCTGGATGATGTGCAGGAATCGGATATGTCGATCAAGGTGACCGGTTGGCAATGGAAATGGGAATACGAATATCTGGATAACGGCATTCATTTTTTCAGCAGCCTGGATGAGGCCAGTAATAAGGCCCGCCAGGTCGGTTCCGGCATCGATCCTCGCTCAGTGCCGAACTATTTGTTGAATGTCGATCATCCGCTAGTGGTGCCGGTCAACACCAAAATTCGGTTTCTGTTTACCGCGGCCGATGTGCTCCACTCTTGGTGGGTCCCTGAGTTAGGCTGGAAAAAAGACACCGTTCCCGGTTTTATCAACGAAGCCTGGACTTATGTGGAAAAACCGGGCACCTATCGCGGTCAATGCACCGAGCTGTGCGGT
Organism: Methylomarinum sp. Ch1-1; assembly: GCF_030717995.2. Taxonomy (NCBI): domain Bacteria; kingdom Pseudomonadati; phylum Pseudomonadota; class Gammaproteobacteria; order Methylococcales; family Methylococcaceae; genus Methylomarinum; species Methylomarinum roseum. Next base: position 2,218,668 of record NZ_CP157743.1, read on the forward strand.
AAGGATCACGGTTTCATGCCGATTGTGGTGATCGCGATGGAGCAGGACGATTACGATAATTGGGTGAAAGAACAAAAAGCCGAGGCTGTTGCCGAAGCCAGCGCCGCCGAGAAGGAATGGGGCATGGATGAACTGGTCGCCAAGGGCGAGAAAGTTTATGCCAATAACTGTTCCTCTTGTCATATGGCCGATGGCGCCGGCATACCCGGAAGTTTTCCGGCGATTACCGATAGCCCGGTCGTGACAGGAGACATTGAAGCGCAGGTCGAGCTGATGATGAATGGTAAAGGCATGATGCCGGCATTTGGGCAAATGCTGAGCCCTGTCGATTTCGCCGCCGTTGCCACCTTTATCCGTAACGGATTGGGCAACTCTGTCGGTGATTCGATTCAACCTTCGGCCATCAAGTCCAAACTATCGGCTATGCCTGAAGAAGATGACGATGAAGATGACGACGAATAAGTCGCCGTTTTTCTTCAAGTGCTAATCTTTTTTAAAAAAATTTAAGAGGTATTAAATATGTCTGCTGTAGTAGCTGAACATGATGATCATCATGATCACGGCCCTGAAAAGGGCATTTTAAGGTGGATTGTCACCACTAACCATAAGGACATCGGTACGTTATATCTGCTGTTTGCGCTGGTGATGTTTTTCGTCGGCGGTGCGATGGCGTTGGTCATTCGTTCGGAATTGTTCGAACCGGGCATGCAGTTTGTCGATCCGCAATTTTTCAACTCGATGACCACGATGCACGCCTTGATCATGGTGTTCGGCGCGGTGATGCCGGCCTTCGTCGGCCTGGCCAACTGGATGATACCGATGATGATCGGTGCGCCGGACATGGCCTTGCCGCGGATGAACAACATGAGTTTCTGGATGTTGGTGGCAGGCGCCTTGCTTCTGGCCAGCACGCTGTTCATGGAAGGCGGGGCGCCGGCTTCCGGTTGGACGCTGTATCCGCCGCTGGTTTTGCAAACGGGTGATGCGCTGCCATTCGCAATCTTCTCCGTGCATTTATTAGGTATTTCATCGATCATGGGCGCGATCAACATTATCGCGACGATTTTCAACATGCGCGCGCCCGGCATGACTTTGATGAAAATGCCTCTGTTCGTCTGGACCTGGTTGATCACCGCCTTCCTGCTGATCGCGATTATGCCGGTATTCGCAGGCGCCGTGACGATGCTGTTGACCGACCGTTTCTTCGACACCAGCTTCTTCGATGCGGCCGGTGGCGGCGATCCGGTCTTGTATCAACACATTTTCTGGTTTTTCGGCCATCCCGAAGTGTATGTGATGATTCTGCCGACGTTCGGCGTCGCATCGACGATCATTCCGGTTTTCGCCCGCAAGCCATTATTCGGTTACGCCTCGATGGTTTATGCGACCGCGGCGATCGCCTTTTTGTCTTTCATCGTTTGGGCTCACCACATGTTCACCGTCGGTATGCCGGTGGCCGGTGAGTTGTACTTCATGTATGCGACGATGCTGATTGCGATTCCGACCGGGGTCAAGGTGTTCAACTGGACCGCGACGATGTGGAAAGGCTCGATGACCTTCGAAACGCCGATGCTGTTCTCGATCGCCTTCGTCGTACTGTTTACGATGGGAGGATTCACCGGGTTGATGATGTCCGTTGCGCCATCCGATTTTCAATATCACGATACCTATTTCATCGTCGCCCATTTCCATTACACGCTGGTTCCTGCGTCCATCTTCATTCTGATGGCGGCGGGTTATTTCTGGCTGCCTAAATGGACCGGCAACATGTATAACGAAAGAATCGGCAAGCTGCATTTCTGGTTGTCGGCGATTTCCGTTAATATCCTGTTCTTTCCGCAGCACTTCCTGGGCTTGGCCGGCATGCCGCGCCGTATTCCAGACTATGCGGTGCAATTCGCCGATTGGAACATGATCTCCAGCATCGGTGCGTTTATTTACGGTTTCAGCCAGTTGTTGTTTGTTTATATCGTGATCGACACGATTAGAGGCGGCACCGGGGAAAAAGTGACGGATGAAGTCTGGGAAGACGCCCACAAGCATAGCCTGGAATGGACCCTGCCTTCGCCACCGCCGTATCATACGTTCACGACTCCACCTGAGAAGATTCCAACGGAACACTTCTAAGGCGCATTACCTATAGATGAAATCCGGCCTTCAGGTCGGATTTCGAGTAAATTATGAAGACCAAAACTAAAAATATTTTGACGGCAGCGGTGCTGATTGCGGTTGCTGCGACGATTTATGTGTTTGCCGTCATCAGAGCCATGTCGGAATGATGAACAGTGTAGAACGAAAAAATACCAGGCTGGTCGTTAAACTGGCATTGATAGTTCTGGCGATGTTCGGTTTCGGCTATGCCTTGGTGCCGATTTACAATGTATTTTGTGACATCACCGGGCTGAATGGCAAAACCGCCGAAAGCGCGGCGCAGGAAGTGCGCTACGAAATCGATCCGGCCAGAGAAATTACGATGGAATTTCTTACCTCTCTGAACGAATCGGCGCCGATGTCATTCAGCAGTGAAACCGCTAAGATGAAAATTCATCCGGGGCAGTATTACACGGTGAACTTTTATGCGGAAAATAAAACCGATCAGTCGATGGTGGCCAGAGCCATTCCCAGCGTTTCACCGGGGCTGGCGGCTGAATACTTAAAGAAAACCGAGTGTTTTTGTTTTTCCGAGCAGACCTTCGAACCGCATGAAAAGAAAACCATGCCGGTTCGTTTCGTGATCGATCCGGCGCTGCCTGAACGCTATAAAACAGTCACACTTGCATATACTTTTTTTGACAACACTGAGACTTCAGTAAACAAATAACGATAGAGGAAGAAGGTTATGTCTACAAAGGGCGCATATTATATTCCGCATAAGGCGGTTTGGCCGTTTATCGGAACGTCCGGCATGATGATTATGTTGGCCGGTTTCGCCAATTATCTCAATGGTTCCACGATCGGGCCGGCGATGATGATATTCGGTTTGGCGATGTTTATTTTAATGCTGACCGGCTGGTTCGCGTTGCAGGCGGGAGAAAGCGAATCCGGCATGTACAATCATGAAGTAGGCATTTCCTACCGCATGGGCATGATGTGGTTCATCTTTTCCGAAGTGATGTTCTTCGCCGTATTCTTCGGCGCCTTATGGTATGCCCGCAACCTGTCCGTGCCCTGGCTGGGCGGCTTCGGTGATGGCCCTGGGCGCGCCACGCAGGAAATTTTATGGCCAACTTTCGAAGCAGTATGGCCGACCAATGGCCCCGGCGAGATCGGCGGCGAATTCGAAGAAATGGGGGCCTTTGGTCTGCCTTTTCTGAACACCTTGTTGCTGTTGACCAGTGGCGTGACCTGCACCTGGGCGCATCATGGCTTGTTGGCGAAAAAACGCGACCAGTTGATCAAGGGATTGATTGCGACTGTCGGCCTGGGCTTTTTATTCGTCGCCTGTCAGGCGTTTGAATATTATGAAGCCTACCATGAAATGGGCCTGACGCTGGGTTCCGGCATCTATGGTTCCACTTTCTTCATGTTGACCGGGTTCCACGGCTTTCACGTCTGCGTGGGCGCGATCATTTTGAGCGTCGTGCTGTTCAGAAGCTGGAAAGGGCATTTCACGCCGGAAAACCATTTTGCCTTCGAGGGCGCGGCATGGTACTGGCACTTTGTCGATGTGGTATGGTTAGGCCTGTTTGTCTTCGTTTACCTGCTGTAAGCCTACAAAAGACCGAAAAAAAGCGCGTTCTGTCCGATCGCGCTTTTTTTTTGTCCTTCGGGCCGAAATCGGGAAATTCCGGTTAGCGGAAGCCGCTTTATTCGCCGGCGGGCTTTTCCGCCGCTTGTTGCTGAGCTTGCTGCATTCTGGCGCCGATACCCTGCGGTTTGATCAGGCCAGTCGCATAGGCCAGAAAGATCAGAATAAACAGGATCAGCGACAGCGCAATCCGATAGGTTAAGGCCTTGGCGGTCTTTTCGGACGATTCTTCACCTTGACGTCTGACCAGATGAAACAAGGCGGAACCGAGACTGATAACAATCAGGATAAAAGCAATGATGATGAAGCTTTTTATGAGCATGGTATTTCGGCAAGTAGATAAAATTTTTATTCTCGGTCATCAAGGCGCAATTGCCAATACTCAGTCATGAAAAAACTAAATATTTCCCTGGCGGGTAGGTCTTTTCGCTTTTCTATCGGCGGGCTGTTGTTATACCTGATCGCAGTAACGGTTTTGTGCGCGTTAGGGAATTGGCAGTTACGCAGGGCGGAGCAAAAGGCGTTGTTTTTACAACAGCAGGAAGTCGCTAGCGAGGCGGAAATAAGCGATTTGAATCGACAACGGCAGTTGGATTTAAAGGCCTTGGAGTATCAAACGGTTTCGGTTTCAGGGTATTATGATCCGTTGCACCAGTTTTTGATCGATAATCAAATTAGTCGCGGCAAAGCCGGCTATTTTGTCATGACGCCTTTTTTTATCGAAGGGCGGGATGTCGCGGTGTTGGTCAACAGGGGCTGGGTGCCGATGGCGCAAGACCGGTCTTTAAAGACGGATATCAGCATCGAGGAGGCGAATACAACGATCACCGGCAGAGTCAATCATTTTCCGCCGGTGGGTCTGGTGTTGGAAGGCGCCGATGTGCCGAGCGCATCCTGGCCGGCGGTCGTGCAGGTCGTCAACAGCGAAATATTGGCGAAAAGGCTCGGTTACCCGCTGCTGGATTTTCAGGTCGAACTGGATCCCGAGATGACGGACGGCTATCGCCGCGAATGGCGCTCGGTGTCGGTCATGCCGCCGGAGAAACATATCGCTTATGCCGTGCAATGGTTTGCGCTGGCGCTCACGTTAACGGTGTTATTTATTTGGTTGAGTCATAAGAAATAATGAATAAACAGCAACAAAAAAATCGCAGAATCATCCTGCTGTTATTTGCGATGTCTGTGATCCCCTTTCTGATTGCCTGGTATTTATCGGTCAACACCAACTGGTTGGGGGGCGGAACTAATAAAGGCGAATTGATTAATCCGCCGCTGACGACCGAATTCGATGAGTTTGTCGGCTACGATCAATTTTCCAAGGAAAATATGCAGGAACTGAAGGGGCATTGGGTGTTGGTGAATATTATTCCCGGCAAACAATGCGAGCAAGCCTGCCGGGAAGCCCTGCATAAAAGCAAGCAATTGCGCTTGATGATGAATAAGGATTTAACGCGCATACGCCGACTGGTTCTGTTGTTGCAACCGGTCGAACCAGCGCGGGCTAGCGTTTGGTGGGAAGACGATAGTCGCCTGCTCAGATCTAACCCGCAAGACTCATTGATCCAGAAGATCAAGCAGATCAGACAGAAGATGCCTGACGGCATGCTGCTGCTGATGGATCCCCTAGGTAATCTCATGATGCAATACGCGCCTGGATTCGACCCTTATGATGTGAAAAAGGATTTAGGCAAGCTACTCAGAATTTCGCAAATCGGTTAATAAAATGTTTAGGAAACTCGCTCTTTTTAGTGCGTTAGTGGCACTGTTTGTTATTGTTCTGGGCTCTTATGTCCGCCTGACCGACGCCGGCTTGGGCTGTCCCGACTGGCCCGGCTGTTATGGCAAGGCCATCGTCGGCGGCGATGACGCCTTCAAGAGTCAGGCCGAACAACGCTTTCCCGATGCTCCGCTAGATTCGGGCAAAGCCTGGAAGGAAATGACCCATCGTTATGCGGCCGGTTTGTTGGGCGTGTTGGCCTTGCTGATGGCCTTGCTGTCCTGGCGGGTCAAACATTGCCGCTGGCTGGCGGTGTCATCGAGCGCCGTTTTATTGCTGTTGATTGCGGCTCAGGCGGCGTTGGGCATGTGGACGGTCACACTGAAGGTCATGCCGATTGTCGTCACGTCGCATCTGCTGCTGGGGTTCATCACGTTCTGGACCATCGTCTGGATGTATTGGCGCACCGATCCAGTATTGACTCCTAGCGGTCAACGACACCTTGGGCTGCGCTCCGTGACTCTGCTGGCGATGCTGGTGTTGTTGGCGCAGATTGTTTTGGGCGGCTGGACCAGCACTAACTATGCGGCGCTGGCCTGCACCGATTTTCCGCGCTGTAACGGACAATGGCTGCCGTCGGATGCCGATTTTGGCAGTGCGCTGAGTTTCTTTAGCGGACTGGAAACCGGCTACAAAGGCGTATTATCGTATCAAGGTCAATTGGCGGCCCATTGGTTGCATCGCGTCGGCGCCTTGATCACGTTCTTGATGCTGACGCTGGTGATGTTGATGGCGACATCGGCGCATTATTCCAAGCAGGTGCGCAAAGCGGGCCTGATCCTGAGTGTGCTGTTGCTGGTTCAAATCACCTTGGGCATTTTGAATGTCAGATTGTCGCTGCCGTTATGGTCCGCGGTCGCACATAACGGCTTTGCCGCCTTGTTGATGTTGCCGTTGATCGCCATCAGACTCTATGCCCGTTATGGCGTGGTCGGCGAAGCTAAGGCGGAGGTGGAGGCTGTTGCCGCTGCAGTGCCCGCCGAAGCGGAAGAGGTTTATGTAGAAGCCGAGCCGGAATCGCTGTATCGGCGATTGCAAGCGCAATTACAGCGCACCCGTTCCGGTTTGGGTGGAGTATTGGCGACGTTGCCGCTGGGGCAAAAAAACATCGACGAGGACTTGCTGGAGGAAATCGAAGCCAGCTTGTTGATGGCGGACGTCGGTATCGAGGCGACCAGCGAAATCATTAACCGTTTGACCGAGAGCCTGGAACGCAATCAGCTCGATGATGCCGAGGCGCTGAAGGAGGCGTTGAAGCAGGATTTATACGAAATGTTGCAGCCCTGCAGCCAACCCCTGGTGATTCCCGAACAGGAAGGGCCTTTCGTCATTTTGGTGGTTGGCATCAATGGCGCAGGCAAGACCACGTCGATCGGCAAGTTGGCGAAACGCCTGCAGGGTCAAGGCCATAGCGTCATGCTGGCGGCCGGAGACACCTTCAGGGCGGCCGCGGTTGAGCAGTTGCAGACCTGGGGTGAACGTAACAATATTCAGGTCGTCGCACAGCATACCGGCGCCGATTCGGCATCGGTGATATTCGATGGCGTACAGTCGGCCAAGGCCAAGGGTGTCGATGTGTTGATCGCCGATACCGCGGGCCGCCTGCATACCAAGTCGAACCTGATGGAAGAATTGAGTAAAATCAAACGGATCATGGCTAAGCTGGATGAGTCGGCTCCGCATGAGGTTTTGTTGGTGCTCGATGCCGGCACCGGTCAGAACGCCTTGTCGCAGGCCAAATTGTTCAACGATGCGGTTCAACTGACCGGCATCGCGCTGACCAAGCTAGACGGTACCGCCAAGGGCGGGGTGATCTTTGCCTTGGCCAAACAAATGGGTGTGCCGATTCGATTCATCGGCATCGGTGAGGGCATAGACGATCTGCAAGATTTCGATGCCAAGACTTTTGTGGATGCATTATTTGTACAAGACTGATGCTTAAATTCGACCATGTCAGTAAACGTTATCCGGACGCCGGCGATGCGCTGGTCGATGTCAGCTTTCATCTGGCGCGAGGCGAAATGGCCTTCTTGACCGGTCATTCCGGCGCCGGTAAAAGCACCTTGTTGAAGCTGATTGCGATGATGGAAACGTGCAGCCGGGGGCATGTCTTGCTGGACGGCCAGAATCTCAATCGGATCAGCGAGCGTCAGGTGCCTTATCTGCGCCGCAATCTGGGCCTGATTTTCCAGGACTATAAACTGTTGCTGGACCGCACTGTATTCGACAATGTGGCCTTGCCTCTGGTGATTTCCGGCTACGGTCATCAGGACATCGCCAAGAGAGTGCGCGCGGCGCTGGACAAGGTCGGTTTGTTGGGCAAGGAAAAGAAGTATCCGTTGGCATTGTCCGGCGGTGAACAGCAAAGGGTAGGGATCGCTCGTGCGGTGGTCAACAAGCCGCGGCTGATCCTGGCCGACGAACCGACCGGCAACCTGGATCCGGAGTTGTCGGCCGAAGTCATGCATTTATTTGAACAATTTCAGCAGGTGGGGGTGTCGGTGTTGATCGCCAGTCATGACATAGACTTGATTACGCGCATGGGTTACCGGATGTTGGTATTGGATCACGGTCATCTGGTAAAAGGGTAAACGTTATGGCTAGTGCAAAAAAACAGACGCAGCATAAGAGCACTCTGAGCGATAGAGGTTTGGCGTATTTGCTGAGTCACGCTCATGCGCTTTTTTCCAGTCTCGGCCGTCTGACTCGGTCGCCGTTTACCTCGATCATGACGGTGCTGGTTTTGGCGGTCACCGTCTCATTGGCCGGCAGTTTTTATCTGTTGGTCAATAACGCCCGGCAGTTGACCGGCAATCTGGAGTCTAGTAATCAAATTTCGCTGTTTCTAAAAACCACGGTTTCCGATGCCGCCGGTAAAAAACTGGCTAAACAAATCGGCGAGAATGGCTTGGTTGAGCAAGTTAAAGTCATCAGTAAATCTCAGGCGATGGATGAATTCAAGGCTTACAGCGGTTTTGGCGAGGCCTTAAATACCTTGGACAGCAATCCGCTGCCTACCGTTATCCAGGTGTTGCCGAAAAATTCCCTGCAGGACGAAGCCGCCGTCGAAAAACTGATGCAAGAGCTGGGGGAATATCCGCAAGTGGATTTCGTGCAAATGGACATGCAATGGGTTAAGCGTCTGCAAAGCATGATGCAATTGGCCGGGCGCAGCGTGACCTTATTGAACATTTTGCTCGGTTTTGCGGTGATCTTCATCACCGGCAACACCATTCGACTGGAATTACAGAATCGCCGGGAAGAAGTCTTGATTGCCAAACTGGTGGGGGCGACCCATTCATTTGTGCAGAGACCCTTTGTCTATACCGGCTTGTGGCTGGGTTTCTTCGCCGGTGTTTCGGCGTGGGTGATCGTCACGATCATGGTCTGGGTCTTGCAAGGTCCCTTGGAAAAATTGTCGCTGCTTTATGACGGCAGCTTTCATATGCTCTATTTTAGTTTTTCAGAGGCGCTGTTGCTGTTGCTGCTGTCGACATCGGCGGGTGCGCTGGGGGCCTGGATTGTGCTGCATTACCAGCTCAGACTGATTAAACCTCAATGAGCCGGGAACTTGTAAAATGATTAGCACTCATATTCGATGAGTGCTAGAATTCCTGGCAAGTTTAAACTTAATGAGGTGAATATGAGTAATGCATTAGCTTTACCAGTCAACTTATCAGTCGGAACCTTTGATTCCTATCTGAATGTGATCGGTCAGATACCGAAATTGACGTCCGAACAGGAGCGTGAGCTTGCGCTTCGTTACAGAGATATGGGGGATATTGAGGCGGCTCGTGAACTGGTAATGTCAAATTTGCGTTTTGTCGCTCATGTCGCCAGAGGATATAGCGGTTACGGTCTGCCGTTGGCCGATATCATGCAGGAAGGCAATGTCGGCTTGATGAAGGCGGTGAAACGCTTTGATCCCGATATCGGAGTACGGCTTGTTTCTTTCGCCGTGCATTGGATCAGAGCCGAAATTCATGAATATGTCATTAAAAATTGGCGCATCGTCAAGGTCGCGACGACGAAGGCGCAGCGAAAGCTGTTCTTCAATCTGCGCAAATCCAAAGCCGGCCTAGGCTGGCTGTCCAAAGATGACGCCGAAGCGATTGCGGAAAACCTCGATGTCGATATTAAAACCGTCTATGAGATGGAAAAGCGTCTCGATAGCCGTGATATGGCGTTCGATCTGTCGACCGATGAGACTAGCGAAGAACATAGTTCGGCGCCGGCCACTTATCTGGAACAACAAGGCGCCGATCCGGCCTTGCTGCTGGAAAATGCCGATTGGAAAGGGCATAAAGAAGATTTATTGACCACGGCGATGGCCGAATTGGATGAGCGTAGTCAGGATATTCTGGCGAGTCGTTGGCTGGCCGACGAAAAAGCGACCCTGCATCAGTTAGCGGAACGTTATCAGGTTTCCGCCGAACGCATCAGGCAATTGGAAAAGAACGCGATGAAAAAACTGAAGGCGGCGGTGGTTTTGGAAGCCTGATAGATCGAAAAAAAACGTAACTATTCAGTATCTTTCAGGGTTTAGGGAGTAGACCATTGATTTCTCGGGACGCGTGAATACTTCCATGTAAGCTCTGACTGCAACGTCCTGTTGCAGACAGCCCGATAAATCAATAGCCTACTCCCTCTGATAAAAATACGCTGAATAATTACAAAAAAACTTGGCAAATCGATCTGGTTTGCTTATAATGACATTTCTTTGCCGGGGTGGTGAAACTGGTAGACACGCTGGATTCAAAATCCAGTTCCTTCGGGAGTGCCGGTTCGATTCCGGCCCTCGGTACCAGGACAAAGACCGAACAGGTCCGGTTAGAACCTGAAACCCGCAAGCCGCAAGGCTTCGCGGGTTTTTTATTGTCCGCTAATGTCCGAGGAAAACCGCCTAAATCCACTTAAAAATGTAGTAACTTTTGCAGTAACTGTTAAAATCGGGGTGTTCATCTCGAAAAGTTACTACATTTTATGGCTAGAGACCTCATCAAATCTGACTTGACGATTAAAGCCAGTCAGCCAAAAGACAAGCCTTACCGTTTGAATGATGGCAAAGGTTTAGTGCTTCTTATCAATCCGAATGGTTCAAAATACTGGCGATTGAATTATGCTTTTTTCGGTAAGCGTAAAACCCTTTCCTTGGGGACCTATCCCGCCATCAGTTTAAAAACGGCTCGATTAAAGGCGATGGAATGTCGCCAACAAATCTTAGAGGGAATAGATCCTTCCCAAGCCCGACAAGAACGCAAGCAGCAAATCAAACAATCGTTTGAAGACGAACAGCGCCAGGCCGACGGCATACCGCTGGAAAATTCGTTTGCCGATATCGCGCAAAGATGGCTTGAGGATTTCAAACCGACCGTTGTACCCGCTACCTTCAGCCGATCTTCCAGGCGGATCGAAATGCACGTCCTGCCGTATTTAGGCAATAAGCCGATTGCCGATATCAGAGCGCCGGACTTGCTTGAAGTCGTGTTACCCATTGCCAAGCGGCAAACGGTCGAAACCGCGCACCGGGTTTTAAACCTTTGTCACCGTATTTTTAAATACGCCGTGGCTCATGGCTTGATGGAATACGACCCAAGCCCGGCGGTTGCCGATGCCTTGCCTTCCAATAAGATTAAACACCGCGCCGCCATCACCGATCCTCGGCAAGTTGGCCAACTGATGCGCGATATCGACAAATACACCGGAACCTTTGTGGTGCAATGCGCGTTGAAGCTTTCGCCGTTGATTTTCGCCCGGCCTGGCGAAATCCGGCAAATGGAATGGAAGGAGATCGACCTGGACGCCAAAGAGTGGCGCTACTTTGTCACTAAAACATCAACAGAGCATATTGTTCCGTTATCCCGGCAGGCTGTCGAGGTGTTGCAGTCGATTCGTAAATTAACCGGACAAGGCCGCTATGTGTTCCCCAGCGCCAGAAGCGACAAACAGCCGATGAGTAATAACACGGTGAGGCTTGCCATCCGAACTATGGGCTATGATGCCGACACCATGAGCGCCCACGGCTTCAGAACCACGGCCAGCACCTTGTTAAACGAACAAGGGTGGAGTGCTGACGCGATAGAGCGCCAACTAGCGCATTCGCCGCGCAATAAGGTTAGGGCGGCCTATAACCGGGCGCAATATCTGGACGAGCGCCGCCGCATGATGCAAGCCTGGGCCGATTACCTGGACGGCCTTAAAAACGGCGCCGAAGTAATACCGATCAGGAAACAGGTATAATCATATTGCCGGGCTAGGTTTAGCGGCTGAAACGCTGGATTCATCACCCAGCTTGCCCGGTTTCCTTTCAGTGATGATGCACTTTGATGGGGTGCGTATGAGTTCCAGATTGCCTAAAAGGGCGCATTCTGTGTTGACTGACCCGGAAAGACACTTCATGAAGCGCGATAAACCCGTGGTTGAGCGGTTGCTTGATTGCCGCGACTCGGGATTTATCCAGGCTTTCGAACACATTGACGAAAATATCGAGAAATCTTTAGGCTCAGGTGGTCTTGCATGGGTTATTTTTCTGCAAATGTTGGTTGAATATTCAACCGATTATGCACGGGAAAAGAAAAAAGAAATTAGTGATGCTAAGAATGAATATGATGAAAAACTGGCGGAAATATCAAAGACGGCTGACAGCTTATCGAGACAAATAAAAGCAGCTCAATTATTGGCTTCAAAATATGGCTTTTTCGAGAGTGCAGATTGCCATCCATTTAAATTAATAAAGAATGCGGCTGATAATCAAGCGGATTCTGAAACTCGCCATAGGTTTAATGATCGGATAGCTGATGGCGTTAATGACGCTAGACGGGGATTTGATCTTAAATACTTCCCAGATATTCCAAATATCATCGATGAAATATCCCGCCAGTATTCAATGGGGTTTAAGGTTTCAGATGACGCGATGACGCCAAAAAAAGCCGGTAAAATCAATTTTTTCTGCGAGCATTTTTTTAAGGCTATTGACCATCAAATTGAAACAAGGCAATTGCCTTCAACAATCCTTAATATTGCAGAACAGGAATTGGCGGATGTTTTGCGGGTTTCGCTAGGGGATGAATCAATTAATGTTCAAGATGTGAAAAACTTCAAACAAAGTCAAAAAAAGAAAAAAGTTTAAATATGAGTCGTTTTTTCTAAACGTATTTATACCGACAAAAAATAACATGTCATTCAAAATACACCAACGTTCAACGAAAGCCGTTAAAGGCAAGGTGTTTTACATGAGTGTTCATCAATTACCCACTACGGGTTATCTGAGACTTCCGCAAATAATCGGCGATCCCAAAAAAGGCGTTCCCGCCATTATTCCGATTTCAAGGACCAGTTGGTATGAAGGTATCAAAGCCGGTCGTTACCCAGCGCCGGTGAAATTATCCCCGCGCTGTTCCGCCTGGCGGGTGGAAGATATTAAACGCCTCATCGATGAGGTGTCCGCGTGATGTTGGCATTGACAGCGAACAAAACGGCGGCTAAGATTAACCCGCACTCGCAAAAAACGAGTGTCGGGCGTGGAAACCCGCAACTGACGATTAAAACGTCGATCTTACAATCTGGCGTTTTTTTATGCGCGTCATTCAGCACGGCTTTAAACCGTGTCGCATCTGTTATGGCGGGCTTTTATGGGCAGCGTTTGGCGCTGGCCGCTCCAGTTGGCGGTTTTCCACCCCATTTAAGCCCGTCACCCGATACCGTGGAAAGTATCAGTGGCGGTTATTCCGAATCAACTGGGGAAACCGCTATGGTTAATCACGTCCAAAATCCGCCCAAAATTCCGGGCAAATCACAATCAAAATTCGACCTTTTCAAACACGTCAGCGGCGTTAAGACGCTGGTCTGTCGCGGCCTGTCGTCGTCGCAGATTCAAGCCTTATTGCCAGAACTGCAAGGCCGGTATGGCTTGAAGTTCATCGGCATGATGGAGGGTTGAATCATGGCTATATCAACCACAGAAACACAAGCCAAGGAATTGGCGTTAATCGATGTGTGCCTGGAGATCGGCGACATTGCCGGGTCAAACTGCCATTACACCGCCGGATTAAACCGCCGTATTGAGCAAACCGGGAAATCGGTCGAGCAATTGACCGTTGCCGAATTATTGCAGCTGCATCGCGAATATAACAACAAATTCAACAAAATATATGGGGGTAAATTATGAACCCCATCACCACCCAGGCACCCAAAAAGCGATCATTGTCTGATATTTTAGCCAGGCAGGCCAAAGAGCGAGGCCTGGAGCCGATGATTTTGGAGGCCGATTTATTATTGAAACGCATTGCCGATGGCGGCCACAGCGGCCAATTTCTGGCCGATGCCTTTATCAGCGCCTACTGCACCGATCAACCGTTTAATCATTCCCTGAGTGAACTGATCCGCCTGGATGCGGAAGGCTTCCGCCTGTTCCATGAAATTTTGCATATCCGCCACGTTTCCGGTTGGAGAGATGAAACATATTATGAAATTGAGCAAAAAATTAAAGAGGCAACCAAAAATGATAAATGAAAAATTCACAATTACTATCAACGGCAACAAATTTGAAGCCCCTCAAGGAGATTTTATACCAAAAGCGGCGGAGTCGCTGTTATTGGCCGGCCATCTGCGGCATATGCTGACTGCTTGCGAGGAGCCGGTGAAATTGGATATTTCTGATGCAGACCGAGAGACGATCGAAAAAAGGCTAGCTGAGCTGGAGGAGTGGCTTCAGCCTTCAATCACCCGCCTTGGTGATGTTGTAGCATCGGTCGATATCGAAGAAATTGGAAAATTTAGCCTCAATTATTTAGGCCACACAATAAGCGCCTTCTCTGAATTGTTGGCCATGGTTCAGGAGGTGATGCGCAGATTGGAAGAAGACAAAAAGGCATAAAAAAAAGCCGGCAGAGCTTCCAGACCCTGCCGGCTTTTTATCCAAGAACCGAGGAAACCTTAACGGTTTCCGCTGAGGGAGTCAACATGAAACATAAAAAATTTACGCCATACGGCGCAATGCTTGCCGCCCGGCAGCAATTTAACAATCCGCCGGACATCGTTGTTGTCTGCGTCGGCCAAAATGGATGGGCGGCGGCAAAAAGCTGGAACGCCCAACAAGGTTCTGATGCCCTGGCGCTGGTATTGCCCCCAGGAGAGCCGCCGGAGCGGTTCCGGTGGCCGGTGAGCAATTGCTTCTGCCTCGTCGAATGGTCCAGCGGGCCGGGCAGGGATTTAATCATCAAGCTGGTTGAGGTTTTGCTTTCCGGCGAGGCGTTATCCGTCACCGTGATTCCAAAATTCAGCGATTTTAAGCGCCCAGCGTGGGTGAAAATAGGCGACGAATGGCGGCAGCAGCGCGAAGTTATCCGCACTTATAACAGGGTGGTGCGATGACATATCTTCCTGAAAAAATTACCTCAGAGCATCTTGTTGGCAAAAAAAAACACAACCGCCCCGGCGAAAGGGGCGAAAGGGGCGAAACCCCAGCAACCACGGGAACATCGACCGGGCGAAAACGGGGCGAATCGAGGCGAAAACTGGGCGAAAATGTTTATCAATCGCCTAAGTATCCGGTCGAGGCGCTTGGTCCACTAGCCGCTGTTTGCCGAACGATTGCTGAAAATGGTCAGGTCGATGCGGCGTTGGCCGGGCAGTCTTTACTATCGGCGGTGTCGCTATGCTCACAAGGTCTGTACAACGTTCAAACGCTTTTCGGCGTCAAGCCTTTATCGCTTTATTGTCTGACTGTCGCCGATTCCGGCGACGGCAAAAGCACTGCTGAGGGTATAGCATTAAAGGCGATCCGGGAGCATGATCGGGCTGAGCATGAGCTATATAAGTCCAAAATTGAACAGGAGGATGAAAAGCCGCCCAAACAGCGGCAAGAAATTATATCGCCTTACCGGATGTGTAACGATGCGACTGTTCAGGGTGTTATTCGTAGTCTGAAAACAGGCTTTCCTAGCCAGGGCGTATTCACGGCTGAAGGCGCGGTAATGTTGTGCGGCTGGGGCATGAGTCCAGAAAATAAGCTCAATACAGCCGGAAATCTTAATCGCTTTTGGGATGGTGAACCGGTCTCTGTCATGCGTGGCGGAGAGGGTCGAATGCAGCTTTATAGCCGCCGATTTTGCGCCCACTGGCTGATTCAGCCGGATGCGGCACAGGAGGCCATGAATGACCCGGCTTTATCAAACATAGGCCTGTGGCCGCGTTTTCTGATTTCATGGCCTGAGCCTTTACAGCCTCGCAAATTCAAGCCGTTTGACTTCGAGCAAGACAAATATATTAGCCCCTACTGGAAACGATGCTGGGAGTTGTTAGATAGCGATGTGATGGGTGCCGATAACGAATGTGGCAACTTAAAAACCATCCCGCTGAGCAGCGGCGCCCATGATGAGTTTATACAATTTTTTGAGTCAATGGAGCGGTCACGTTCCAGCAAAAACGCGCTAAATTTTGTTAAAGCTTTTGCGGTCCGCGCGACCGAGCAGGCGTGTCGAATTGCTGGAAATTTAGCCGTATATCGTCACCACGAGGCCCCCGGACGAAATCGGTTTGAGGTGTCCATTGATGATGCGGAAAACGCCATCGATATAGTTAGGTATAGCTTGGAGACATGGCGCGGCATTTTCAGCAGCCGCGAGGACCGGGAGCATGAGCAGTGGGCGCGGCAGCTTCACGCCTGGCTGTTAAAAAGACCAGGGCAGCGGGCGAGCGAATCGGCAATGTTGAAGACGGTCACGCCGAAGTTGCTACGGTCTAGGCATAAACGAGATACGGCGTTAGCAATCCTCCAAAATTGCGGATTAGTCAAACGAGCCACTGACCAGTCTCCTGATGGCGTTACCCGGATATTGCATAACGAGTGGATGGCTATAGCCGATGATTAATTTTGTGCATAAATTCGCCTCGATTCTCCCCGTTTTCGCCCGGTCGATGTTCCCGTGGTTGCTGGGGTTTCGCCCCTTTCGCCCCTTTCGCCGGGGCGGTGCTGAAATGTTTTTATGTCGTTGCGGTTCCGGGGATATTTGAGGATGAAGTATTCAACTCACATTAACTTATCCGGGATCGATCATTACAGGCTTTCTGACTGCACCGACCTGGATGACTGGCTAATCCTAGATTACATACACGATTGGAGCCGTAGCCGAAGCCTTGGGGTGTGTCGGCGTGGTGATTATGTTTGGCTTAACTTTAAAACAGCACTCGATCAGATGCCGATATTACGGGTTAAAGAAAAGTCCGGTATTTCCAAGCGTATTAAAAAATTAACAGCTCTTGGTTTGATAGTGACTCATCAGGATGATGAAGACAAGCGGCTTTTTGTAAAACTTACGGAGTTGTTTTTTAAGGTTATGGGATATAGGAAGGATGAAAAAAAGGGTGTTGACTTAAATCAACAGGGTGTTGACTCAGATCAACATTCACTAGAAAACTATTACAACCTGTCAATCATCAACCAGGTCGGTGAAACCGAAATTTTCCCGATGAATTTGGAATGGAAGCCAGATGTTGCTCTGTTTCAATCACTATTAAAAAAAGCAGGTTTTAAATTAAGCCAGGTTGATCGAGTTTGGGAGGCGGATTTTATTACCTATTGGTGGTCGAACCCTGAGCGGCAATATACGCAGGAGGAATGGACGCGCCGCCTCGCTCTGAGGATGATTGATTATTTGCAGTCGCCGGGATTGTTTGACCGCTTGCAAGGGGTTTATACAGATGAGTAGTTTTTACACCAGGAGGCTAGGCATGACGAAAATACAGCAATTAGGTTTTGCCCGGTACTCGGATTATTGGCTTTACAGAAAGCAGGAGGCGGAACGTCATGAAGGGTGATAAAAACAAAAGGGTCCTTCCAGCAAATCAGGAGATTGCGGGTAATTCGAGGCCCGATTTCTCGCTATTCCCGAGCGATTTATAAAGGGGTTATAATTATGCAAGATGTTGATAATATTAGTGTTATTGACCTTTCAAAGCCTGTGAGTCAACAGGTTTTTGCCGATGCGGTCGGCATTACGCAGCCGGTCGTCAGTGATTTGTGTCGTAGGCAGATATTGAACCAAGGTGGCACCTTCGGCGACTGGGTCCGCCGGTATTGTGGGCATTTGCAGTCACAAGCGGACGAACGCGCGGCCTGCGGTGATCTGGATTTGGCATTCGAACGGGCGGCGCTGGCCAGGGCGCACCGGGAAAAGATTGAAATGCAGAATGACGCCAAGCGCCGGGAATATGGGCCGATCGACGAACTAGACGCTGGGGTTGATCGCGTCCTGGCGGCGGTGTCTGAGCGAATAGGCACGATACCCAGCCGTGTTGAATCATCGGTTGTGGCGCTGACGCCTCATGAAATGAACATTGTTTCCGGGGTGGTGGATGAGGTCCAACAGACCTTGAAAGAGGCTAAGATTAATTGGTTTGATGAACAAGACGGGGAAGAAGTTGATGCTTGAGGAACTGCTGGAGATCGAAGAGCAGCTGTCCAGCAAGGGTAGATTGCTGGAGCAGCAAAAAGCATTCTTACGTGATGCGATAACTCGTTATAAAGATGGCGAAAGTCTGGATGATGCGTTCAGAAAGGCTGTGATGCCGCAATCTGGCCGGGGCAAGCAGTCGGTATCCTATCGGTCGGCGAAAATGTCGCGGGACAGGAAATTGTTACGCGCTTTCAGCTTATTGGAAGGCAGTCATTGGGCGCGGTGCATCGAGCTGGCTAGGTTGTCCGCCAATATACACCGGGCGATAAAGTCAGAGGCGGTTAATCCGACCAACGAGGTCGAGCGCCTGATAGTTAGAGCCATCGATTCCGGCGTTCCGCTGCCGAGGGACACGCGCGGTTTTCATGATGCGTTAAAGCCTTTTTTCACTGATAAATCAAATACATTCAATCGCTCAGTGAGCAATTAAAAAACTTTAATCCGCCACTGGATTGAAATTTTTTCATTTTGTATTCTGAAACCCTGTTAAATCAACTGAGGTCAAAATGAAAAAATTTAACATTAGAAAATGGAAAACAATGCAAAAGCAAAAAGCTGAGCTTCATCAAATTTATCGCAATGCCAGCGACAATTTTGATTATGAAAGCGAGGTCTATAGCCGCAAATTCCAACATTTTGCCAGCTCTCATAAAGATTGTGACACTGCCCTTGCTATCATCAACAGCGACGCCAAAACACTTTCAGCTGTTGAAATAGACAATAAAATTCACGAAATTACCCATGACTGGGCCGCCATCTGTAAAGACTTAAATATAAGTAAAGGCTTCATCGGCAAACATGCCTTGACTGAGCTTTATAAACAGCTCCACGAGCGCCAAAAGTCACGCGAAATCAAGGATCAAGCCGCCGAAGCTCAGGAAAACTATGGCAGGTGTTTTAACCAACTGGAAGAATTTGCAAGCAAGCATGGAAAAGGGGATAAAACTGTTTATTCGCCAGCACCGGATGCCGGCTTAATCGCATAAAGGAGCAACTCATGGATTCTGAAAAATTGAAAACATCCCTCGAAAAAAGCCGAAGCCAGGCATTGAAAGAGCTGCAAAATCTGCGCGGGGAAATAGAGCAAATCAACGACGAAATTCATTGGCTGAACAATGCGCCGTTGCCGTTGGATGACGCCTTGGTTAACATCGACCGTTTTATTAAAAACTACTCAGACGCCAGCAGCGTGGAACAGTTTTTCCACGAACGCAAAATAGCCAGCCCCGGCGTTTTTGATACAAAAGTTGATTTTGACCGCATGATTATTGATCCGAGCGGCAGTGAGCGAATTATAAACGCCGCCGCCAATGTTGCGGATGTGCTAATCCCAATCTTCGGCGACACCATGCGCCGGCATCTGCATGACATGGCAAAGCGCGAAGCCTCTAACATCGAATCCGGCCCGCCATTGGCTGAACGTCCTCAACTAAAAGCGGACTTGCTGAAACGCCGCTATGCGTTGGAGGTGGAAGAAGAAGCGTTAATCTGCGCCACCGAGGATTTGGGCATGGCCGGCTTTTACCGCCGATCCGATGTAAACCCGGAGGTCGTGTTAATGATGGAGGTTGAAGATGAACCAGTCAAAGCAAACGTCTAAAATCGATCCCGGTTGGAGCCGGGCCGCTGATCGGGTCAACGCCATGCGCGGCTTGCCACCAAAGCAGCCACAGAGCACGGAGCCATCAAGCCAAGAACCCGCCGACGCGGAATTGCTGGCGGAAGAGCTGGAAGGCGAGCAAATACGCCAATCATTCCAAGCTCAAATCAATGCCAACAGCGAAAAAAAACAATATGGCGAGAACCCCATCAAACTGCTAGTTGCCGCCTTTCCGGCGTTGAGTTCATACAGCGGCCAGGGAACATCTCGGGCCTTCGACCGAAATATCGAAGCCTTCCAGTCTAATAACCGGCTGAAGGCAATTTATTCTAAAAATCAGCTTATTGCCCTGGCAGCGGCCAAAACCCTAGCGCCGTTATTGGACTGGCCGCCCGGCAAGCTTAATCAGTTGCATACGGCATGTTGTCGCATCGCAAAAACCCATTTGCCTGAGAAGGGAGCGCAAAGAATATGATTTTTACGGAAAAAGCCTATGGGCTACCAAAGGAAAATTTGGAAAGCCTTTTTGACATCGAGGCGCGTTTGCCGCGCACGGTGTCTGAATCATCGATGATAGCGCCGCAAGCGCTTAAAACAGAGTCGGCTCAGGCCATTATTCAAGTTGACGGCGTGTTATTTCCAAAATCCAATATTCTGACCTTTTTTGGCTTCGGAACGGCCTTGTCTGACATTCAGGCATTAATGACGCAAGCGGCAAGCGATCCTCAGGTTAAAAAAATCGTCCTGAATTTTTCCTCGCCGGGCGGTAGCGTCACCGGCGTTAACGAACTGGCGAACGCCATTAAGGCGATGAACAAGCCGACCGTGGCCTATGTGTCCGGCATGGCGGCCAGCGCCGCTTACTGGTTGGCCGCCGCCTGCGATGAAATCGTGATCGATGCGACGGCGACGCTTGGTAGCATCGGCGTGGTGGGAATCTACAGCGCCAAAAGCAAGCGCGAGATTGAAATTGTCAGCAGCAATGCGCCACACAAGCGCCCCGATCTGGAAACAGACGCCGGGCGGAGCGTTGCACAGTCCCACGTCGATGCCCTGGAGTCGGTTTTTGTTAGTGCGCTGTCGCAATTGCGGCCATCGTTGAGTCAAGACCGCATTAAGGCGTTGGGCGGTGATGTGCGCGTCGGCGCTAATGCGGTGCAAGCCGGCCTTGCCGATGGCCTGGGCAGTCTGCAAGGCATTATGCAAGGTCAGCAGGCGAGTAAACCGGCGCTGTCTGCGCTGGCCGATGATGAAATTCAGGCCGCGCACGGTTGGAAGCAAGCCGCTGATAAGGTTAGCGCGTTACGAGGCGGAGGTAATGGTGTTAAGCCAGGAAACGGAGCAAAGAGTATAAAAACCGCCCAAGGCCGGGGAAAGCTTGGGGGTAAAGAGTTTAAAAAACCGACCCAGGCCGGGGAAAGCTCAGGGGGTTGGGGCGGGGCCATAGCCAAATTCAAAAGAGATTATGGGAGATAAAAGAACATGACGCTTTTAGATGAAGTAACCCACGCAGGAGAATTTATTGTTTCCGAGGCTAAGGGTCTGAGAAGCCGCGAAGCCGTCACCATTGCATCGGGTCAAAACCTGGCCGCCGGTGCTGTGTTGGGCCATATCACCTGCGGAGCGACCAGTACGGCGGCGGATGGCGGCAACACTGGCGATGGCGCATTAAGCGCCGTTACCCTCAGCGGCGGCGGAGCCATGCCGGGCGATTACATTTTGACCATCACGGCAGCCGAAACCGATGCCGGCGATTATCAGGTGATTGCGCCCGATGGTAATTTGATCGGCGTCGGATCGGTTGGCGGTGAATTCAATTTCGGCGGTTTGCTGTTTACCTTGAGCGATGGGGTAATCGATTTTATTGTCGGCGACCGATTCACCATCACGGTTGCAGAAATCGACCAGTATGCCGAACACGACCCCGACGGGGTTGACGGGCGCGAAGTTGCCGCGGGTATCTTGTTCGATGCCGTGGACGCCAGCGCCGCCGATCAGTCGGGCGTCGCCTTGGTCCGGGATGCCGAGATCAACAGTAACGAAATTGTTTGGAAAACTGGAATCAGTGCGGATGCCAAAACAACAGGCATTGAGGCGATGAACGACGACGGCATTATTTTACGATAAGAAGCTTAAACACCGACCCAAGCCGGGGAAAGCTTGGGAAAGTTTGTTGAATAAGATTGCTTGCCGGGCTTAGCGCCCGGCTTTTTTTTGTATATGGGACCGGAGAATGGACGACTACACCAAACCATCCAGGCAGAACCGCAAGCCTAAACGCAAGTGGCGCCAACGAAAAAAGGAACAACGCGCTGGAAACACCATCGCTTTACCAGCTTTCCGGACGGGCGCGGCGCTGGCGATGGCCGCCCGGCTGGGCTGGCGTGAGTCTATCCCAGCTAGGGGGGCTAAGTCCATTATTCACTTTTAGGAAACATTACCTATATCAAGAATCATGCCGGCCTGTATCCCATGAATATAAAGGCCTGTATGAAGTTGGCATGAAATCATGCTAGGGAATCGATTGTTTCCATTTAGTGTGCTAATAGACTGGATGCCGGTAAATTCAGGCTGGCTTAGGGTGGCGCCAGGGGCGTTTTCGCCCCGATTCGCCCCATTTTCGCCCGGTCGATGTTCCCGTGGTTGCTGGGTTTTCGCCCCTTTCGCCCCATTCGCCGACGATTTGCGGCACCGACATGGGGTTATTGCCGCCTACCAACGGAGGAACATGTCGGGGCAAGGGGAGAGAGTTAAAAAAAGTAGTAACTTTTACAGTAACTTTTATAAAATATGGCTGTATGTCTTGGTTTATAAGGCTTTATGATTCCGGCCCTCACCAAAGAATGATAAAGGCTCCAACAGTTCGCTGTTGGGGCCTTTTTTATTGTCTTAAAATTAGATCGATTCCAATGCAGATTTGTTTCTGTATTCGGCCATCGCGATTCAAACCACGCAATTTCTCCGCGTACTCTCGATAAGCTTGATAATATAAAGGCCTTAGCTACAGCAATTCCCAGTTTGAGTATTTTTGCGGGGTTTAGGGCATGGGGTGTGTCTGTCGAGGAGCGCCGTAAACCCATCCCTGGGGGCTTGACGGCAGCATCCTTGCTGCCGACATCCTCGCCAAACACACCCCATGCCCTTTTTGAACGCCAAAGGAATTGCTGCCTTAGCTATGATCCTGAAAATAATTAGGGCGGGAAGTTGTGCGAACATTCAATGTAGCGGGCTTATATTTCGCAGTGGTGTTGCTGTTTTTGCTTTATCTGTTATGGATGATGATAAAGCCATTTTTGGCGGCCATCATATTTGCCTCAATCATTACGGGTAGCGTCTACCCGTTGTACAAAATACTGTTAGATAAAACAAAGCTAACGCGACAACTGGCCGCGGTCGTCATTTGTTTTTTGGTCGTCATTGTTATTTTTTTTCCGACCCTCTATCTTTCCTTCGTGCTGTCGAAGGAGGCGGTGACCTTATACCAAAACCTGGTTTTGCCTCTCAGCAGCGAGTCGGTAAAAGATTTTTTCATGGGTAACGGCCATATTGCCGGAGGCCTTAAAAAATTGAACACGATGCTAGGCGTCGAGGTTCATGTCAATAATTTTATCAATGAGATTCTGAGTCAAATAAGAAATGTCTCTGCATTGGTGATCGTGACGATCAACAATATCGTTGAAAACATCGTCAGTTTCTTATTTAATTTCATGATCATGATTCTGGTCATTTATGCGTTGCTGGCCGAAGGCATTCCGCTGAAGAGGTTTATGCTCAAGCTTTCTCCGCTGCCGGATGACCAGGAAGAATTGATTATCGAGAAATTCAATCAAATGAATTTCGTGACCCTCGTTTGTAATGGCGTCGGAGGCTTGATACAAGGTATTTTGGCGGGAATCGGTTTTTGGTTGGCCGGCATCAACTTAGTGGTGTTATGGACGACCATCATGATTATATTGGCGTTCATACCGCTGCTGGGGATCTCGATAGTCTATATTCCGGCTTGTATCTATCTGGCCAGCACGGGTCAGGTCTTTTCCGGCGTCATGTTGTTCATCTACTGTACCGTGGTGGCTTTTGTCACGGAAAACTGGTTCAAACCGATCTTCATTGGCAATAGAATTCAGATCAATTCGCTGTTTGTGTTGTTCACCATTATCGGCGGAATGACGGTTTTCGGCCTGGGCGGGATATTCTATGGTCCGATCATCGCGATTCTATTTTTGACGATGGTCGAGTTGTATCATAAATTTTACTCAAGCCAGTGATGGCGGAGCGATGGCGGCGTTAATCGTTAAAGTCGTCATTGTGGCGCTCACTGACGACCTGGATGCAAGGAAATCAATTGCCTTTTTTTAATCCTGATCATTGGTCTCTGACCCAAAGCATTGCCGTCTTTGCCGGCTGCGCCTTCGTTATTGCGGTGACGGGAACTTGGATTACCTATGTGGTCGATCAGCTCGCGGATCGGACCGGGGCGGGAGAAGCGGTCGCCGGGGCCGTGTTCCTGGGCGGGGCGACTTCGCTGGCGGGTTCCGTGTTGTCGGTCACGGCGGCCTGGAAGGGGCATCCCGAGCTCGCGGTCAGCAACGCCCTGGGCGGCATTGCCGTGCAAACGCTATTTCTGGCCGTGGCCGATTTTTGTTACCGGCGGGCGAATCTCGAACACGCCGCCGCCTCCGCGCCAAATATGCTGCAAACCGCTTTATTGATTTCCCTGTTGGCGCTAATTCTATTGGCGCCCCTGTTACCCGATGTCACCTTTTTTGCTATCCACCCGATCACGCCGCTGCTGCTGGGGTTTTATTTCTACGGCATCAGGTTGGTGAGAGGAGCCAGATTGCAACCGATGTGGCGTCCTTTGGTAACGCGTGAAACCCGACAAGACATTCCCCAAAAAAGCAGCCTGTTGTCTTCGATGTCAAGTCTCTGGCTGCGCTTCATATTATTGCTTGTGATCCTGGGCATGACCGGTTGGTTGCTGGAACCGGCGGCGAATAATATCGCGATCAAAACCGGCCTCAGTGAGACCGCGGTGGGTGTGCTGTTGACCGCGGTCAGCACCTCGATTCCCGAATTGGTGACCTCCATTGCCGCGGTTCGTAGCGGTGCTTTGACATTGGCGGTCGGCGGAATTCTCGGCGGCAATGTGTTTGACACGCTGTTCACCGCCGCTTCGGATATCGCTTACCGGCAAGGCTCGATTTACCATGTCATGCCGAAGGCGTCGATACTATGGGTCACGCTGACGCTGTTGATGTCAGGCGTATTGATGATGGGCCTGATACGGCGCGAGGAGCAGGGGATCGCCAAAATCGGCACCGAAAGCGCGGCGATCATCGTTCTGTACGGCATCGGCGTGATCGTGATGTTAACTGGGGGTGTTTAGCTAAAAAGCGTTTATTCTCCAGTATTCCTATGATCTTAACGCATGGGCACTCGTCTCGAGAACGGGATTAAATGTTGAATAAAAATAATCCTGGGTGGCCTAAAGGAAGATTGGCAATGCCGGTGATTATTGTGAATTGTCCGGCATTTCTACATATTTTCAGCATTTACAGACATAAATTTCAGCCAAGACTGGCAACCGTCGAAAGGAAGTTGTGCTTTAATTTCTCGCACTCATGTTAAGCCCCAGCACATCTACACAGGATGACGGGAAGCAAAACCAACCATCAAGGATAAAGGGAAGCGTATGTTAAGGTTATTGGCGCCACGCATTCAGTCTCGGTCTGTTCATTCTTCAAATTGTTCCAAATCTTTAAGCGGCGACGCCGTTTTTTGCGCGTCCCTGTCGCCGGCTGTTGCGGCTTTAGCGTCCGCGCTGACGGCGATGACGTTGGGGATCATGACGCTGTTAATGCTGTCATACGGGGGCTTGGTTCAGGCCGAAACGGTCACCGCCTTCGATCCGGCGCATTTTGCCGGGCCAGCGGTGCGCCGGTCACCGAAAAGCGCACGTTTTTCACCGAACATCTCAATGGCCGCTTTGTTTTAACCGTCTACAATGGCGGCCTGGAAGACGATGAGGCGATCGGCAGTTTCGCCAGCAGCAGCACGATCACGCTAAACGGCGCCGTGGTGGTTGGACCTCACAATTTCAATCAAAACACCGACGTTATCAGCGTTCCGGTGACGCTGGCTTCGGTCAATGAACTGAGCGTGCAACTGCAAGGCAAGCCGGGTGGGGTGGTGACCGTGGCAATCACCGGCAACGTCAATAACGCGCCGTTCGCCGATGCCGGCATCAACCCAACCGTCGCGGTCGGCGCATCGGTGACGTTAAACGGCGGCGCCTCGTTCGATGACGACGGCGATGCGCTGAATTATCGCTGGACATTGATCGCCAAACCCTCGACTAGCCAGGCTGTTTTAAGCAATGCCTCGTCCGCTTTCAGCGCCGATGTCGAAGGCAACTATGTCGCCGGTCTGGTGGTCAATGACGGCCAATTGGACAGCGCCCAGAGCCAGGTGACGATTAGCGCCCTGCAGCCCAATGCGACGCCGGTTCTCGAGTCCATCGACAATGTCAGCGCGCCGCTGGGCAGCACACTGACATTCGATTTAAACGCCAGCGATAGCGACGGCGATACGCTCCGTTATTCGGTGCTGGATTTACCCTTGCCGCCCGGCGCCAGTCTCGATGCCGCTAGCGGCCGATTCGTGTTCAAGCCCGACGTCAACCAAATTGGCGTTCATGAGTTGACGTTTACGGTCAGCGACGGCCGGGCCGGCGACCAGCAGACCGTAGCGATCACGGTGCCGGCCGTCCACGGAAGCGCTCCCACGCGCTTCCGTGGACGGTTGTTGGACGCCAACGATTATCAACAGGGTATCGTGACGCCGATTGTCGGAGCGACGGTATCGTTTCGGCATAACGGTTCATCGGCACGCTCCGACAGCCAGGGCTACTTTACCCTCAGCAATCTGACCGCCGGCACGCAAGTCTTGGATATTAATGCGGCAACCGCACAGGATTCCCCGGTCGGTGGCCCTTATGCCGGTTTTCGCGAGCAATACCCGTTGATCGCGCATGTGGAAAACCACGAAGCGCGTCCTTTCTACCTGCCGCGCATCGACCGCGACAGTCTTACCCAGATCGACCCGGCCATCGAAACGCGGGTCGCCAATCCCAACCTGGGCGTTTCCTTTACCGTGCCGCCATATACCGCAAAGAATCCGGATGGCTCCTATTTTACCGGGCAGTTTTCCATTTCCGAAGTGCCGAGAAACTTAGCGCCGGCGGCGATGCCGGAAACGATAGACCCCGGCTTGCTGGTCACGATACAACCGGTGGGAATCACGTTCACCGAGCCGGTCGCACTGACCTTCCCCAATATCGATCACCTGGAACCGGGCAATGAAGTCGATATCTGGTCGATCGATCCGGAAATGGGCGCCTTCGTCATCGTCGGGACGGGGCAGGTATCGGCCGATGGGCAGTCCATTGAAACGATTGCCGGTGGCGTCAGCGCCACCGATTGGCATAGCGTTTTGCCGCCCGAAGCCAACAACACCAGCCAGGCGCCCGGTAGTCATGTTTCCCCCTGTGACCAAGATCAAACGGTCACCAATTCGACCTTGACCACGCAGAGCGGTTGCCTGAATTCTGGCTTCAGTCTGCCTTCCTACGCCAGTCAAGGTAAACGTCGGCGTCTCAGCTTTAGTTACCGCAGTGGTCGGGCCTGGCCTAATCCGGCCATACCGTTCGACGCCACTATCGTTCGTCGCTCTGCGGTGCCGCCTAAGATATCCCATCAAGCCATTATCGGCGGCGTAAGGCAAAACAATCCCAGCTATCTTTCTACCAGTGGTTTCAGCGAAAGCGTCGACGAAACCCTGCGTGCGGTCTCTTTATTGGACGCCAGTTCATTGGCGACGGGGATTTATCCTTATAACATTAGGGTGACCAACCATTTCGCCAGCTCAAGCCGTTCGACAACCTTGCGCGATTCCATGGTCGTCATCAATGAGCAAGCCAGTCCTTATGGCGCAGGCTGGGGGATCGCCGGCGTTTCCAGGCTGAAACAAAATAACGATGGCCGGGTATTGATTTACGATGGTAGCGGACAGCAGGATGTTTTCGATCGTGTGCGCGTCAACCTTGACTTGAATCAATGGCGACAACAAGGTCCATTATCCGCCGGCAATTGGCAAGTCTCCGGTGACGGCTTATCCGTCGTGCAAACCATCAACGGACAACCATCCTTTTTCGTCGGTCCCGATAATCAAATTAACACCACGATTACCGGTCGTTTTCGAGTGGAGACCCGCAGCGATGACGACTTTATCGGTTTTGTTTTCGGCTATCAAAGCCCCCAATCCGGCAACGGCGATAACCCAAACGATTACGAATTTCTGTTGTTTGATTGGAAGCGCCGTTATCAAAGCGGTGGTCAAGAAGGGTTTTCGTTGTCCCGGGTGACGGGCGGCAATGCCGACTTATGGAGACATACAGGGGAAAACCTTGAAGTATTAGCCAGTCAATATGGTTCAGGATTGGGTTGGAGGTCCAATACCGACTATCAATACGAGTTGGTGTATAGCGACAGCCGCATCGTCATTCGCATCGACGGCGAAACCATTTTCGATGTAGCGGGCAGTTTCGTACCCGGCAAATTCGGCTTTTACAATTATTCTCAAGCGCGCGTCCGTTACGCCCATTTCATTACCACATCGGATTATGACGCGTCGGCAGGCGATTATTCAACGCTGGTTGCCAACGACGACGGCAGCTTCACCCGCACCTTAAAGAACGGCACGCAAATCCACTTCAACGCCGAAGGGCTGCAAACCGACGTGGTCGACCGTCACGGCAACCGCACCCGCTACGCCTACAACAGCGACCGGCAGTTGACCACGATCACCGACCCGGCGGATTTGCAAACCGTCTTCGCCTATACCGACGGTCGACTCGATAAAGTTACCGACCCGGCCGGCCGGGTGACCCGCTTCCGCTTCGACAACGACAACAACCTGATCCAGGTCACTTTCCCGGACGGCGCTTTCAAGCGTTTTGGCTACGATCACAAGCATTTGATGACCACCGAAGCCAACGAACGCGGCTTTACCGGCGTTCGCGAGTACCGCGGCAATGGCCGGCTCAAACAAGTCATCCGCGCGGACGGCAGTGTCCATCAAGCCGATCATGAACAAACCATCGGCTTGGTCGCCGCCGACAGCACCTTCGGCAGCGCCGACAACCCGGCGCCGGTGGTTCGTCCCGAGGCCGCGATCAGCGTTTTCACCGACGGCGAAGGCCATAGCAAATACAGCAACACCGATTCATTCGGCCGCTTGATCCGACGCACCGACGCCAATCATCTGACGACGGTGATCGACCGTGACGGCGACGGCAACCCCATCAGGACCCACCGCCCGGACCAACTCAGTTATATCGATCGGGTGTTCGACGAGGCCGGCAATCTCGTATTGGTCACGGAATCGTACAATAATGCGACCACCCGCTACAGCTACGATCCGGTCTTTAACCTGCTGACCTCGGTCACCGACCCCAATCAGATGGCGCTGGACGCCAGCCAACGCAAAGCGACCCGGTATGTGCGCAATCCGGCTAACGGCAATCTGGAAACGCTGATCAACGCCTTGGGGCACGAAACCCATTTCGACTATAACCATGCCGGCCAAGTCGTCGAAATCGTCGATCCGAACGGTCTGGTGACGAGCTATCACTATAACGCTCAGGGGCTGCCCGATACGATCACCGAAACACCGCCCAGCGGCGGCGGTCTGAATCGCGTGACCACGTTGACCTATCATGCCGATGGCCAGGTGAAAACCCTGACCACACCGGATCATACCCCGGGGGTCAGGCCTTACATTCGTTATCTTAACCTATGACGCCGGGCATCGTCTGATCGCCCAGACCTTGCCGTCCGGCCGCACCCTACATTATGACCGCGACAGCCTGGGCAGAGTGGAACGCATCACCACCACCGTAGCCGGCGTCAGCCAAATCATCCTGGACCATATCGGTTACGACGCCAGTCACCGCATCACCGGGCGCGACTTCGGCAACGGACTCGGCGAGACCCGGCGATACGATCTGCAAGGCCGGCTGGTTTCGCAAACCCTGGGCAGCGGTCAGAACAGCGTGCTCAGCTATGACGCCAACAGCAATCTGCTGACCCTCAACACAACCGGCGACAGTCACGCTTATCAATACGACGAACTGGACCGTCTGCAGAACGAAGTCAACAACGGCGCGGAAATTGGCTATCAATATGATGAAAACGGCAATCGCTTGTTGCGAAACGAAGGTAATCAAAGCTCTGTTTACGACATCACGCTCGGCGGCAATCAACTGGAGGCAATCGACAATCAGCTGCTGACATACGACGCCGCCGGCCACCTGATCCGGGATGCCCAGGGCCGAACCTTCGTCTACAACAACGCCGGACGGCTTACGGCTATCCTGCAAAACGGCGTTACCGTCGCCGAATACCGTTATCACGGCAACGGCCAGCGCAGCCACAAGCTCATCGGCGCCACGGTCATTCATTATCATTACGATCTGTTAGGCAACCTGATCAGCGAAACCAATGCCGACGGCAGTGCGCGGAAAGACTATGTGTGGCTGGGCCGCGAACCGGTCGCCCAGATCGATCACACGGCGAGCGGAGAAACGCTACACTATCTGCACAGCGACCATCTGCACACGCCGCGCCTAGCCACCGACGCCAGCCGGTCCATCACCTGGCGCTGGGAAAGCCAAGCCTTCGGCGACAGCCAGCCGCAAAGCTTCGGCGCCACGGTCAATCTGCGCTTTCCGGGGCAGTATTATGATGCGGAGAGCGGACTTTACTATAACTGGCATCGGTATTATGATCCGAAGACAGGGCGGTATATCACTTCCGATCCGATAGGATTGAACGGCGGGTTGAATAGTTATGGGTATGTTGGCGGAAATCCGTTAATCTATAGCGATCCTAAAGGCTTGATAATTTGGGATATTCTGGATTATGGTTTCTTTGCCCAAAGTCTATATGAATATTATCAATGTTCGAGTACCGATAATGCGATAAACTTAGGACTTGATGCTATTGGCTTGTTTCCAGGCATACCGGCTTTAGGGACGCTTAGACGGATTGATGATGCGGTTGATGTTACAAAGGGGGCAGGAAAATCTCCTCATATTAACCCCAAAGACGTTGCGAACAAGACTCCGGCTCAAATCGACAAGCTGGCTAAAGACAAAGGCTTGGTGCCCAAGGGGCCGGACCCTAAGTCTGGAAAGGGGGCGTATGTTGATCCTGCTACAGGGAAGCAGCGCGTACTTTGTCATACGAACTGCTCAAATCCACATGGGCATGTTAATAATCCGCAAGGACAGCGTTTGGATATTGATGGAAATGTTGTTGCTCCCGAGTCACCAGCCGCCCATTTACCTATAAACTTTCCGTGAGACTACGACTATGATGCACGACTGGACTTTTGTTACTTTGTTGGTGGAATGGCTTAAAGGTGTAGTTACGATTACCCTTAAGAATAGTAGCTCCAACGAAGTTTTCCTTGTCGCTGAAGGTCTCGCGGATTTGAAGGTTCCGAAACGGGAAGACTGGGGGGAAAGCGTGTCTGTCAATGAAGTAGACGGGCCTAGGGTTCTTGATAATGGAAATAGCTATATAGGTATCGAGATTCAGTCTGGGGATAAGATAGAGATAGAGGCTAAGTCTATCTCTCTTCCTGAAAATTAAGGGAATGTTACAAAGAGTGTAACTCCTAAACCTGGTTCTGCTGGTGGTCCCGGTGCAGGTAAAAACTTTCCTCAAAGTACCCCGGGGGTCAAAAGTACCCCGGGGGGTCAGGCCTTACATTCGACATCGGAAAAGGGGACGCGGAAAAGGGGACGGATTTATTTTCCATCTCCGGAAAAGGGGACGGATTTATTTTCCATCTCCACCATCCGCTGACTGATAAATAAATCTGTCCCCTTTTCTGATTGATGGGTATGTTGGCGGAAATCCGTTAATCTATAGCGATCCTAAAGGCTTGATAATTTGGGATATTCTGGATTATGGTTTCTTTGCCCAAAGTCTATATGAATATTATCAATGTTCGAGTACCGATAATGCGATAAACTTAGGACTTGATGCTATTGGCTTGTTTCCAGGCATACCGGCTTTAGGGACGCTTAGACGGATTGATGATGCGGTTGATGTTACAAAGAAAGCAGACACCCTCCAACCTGGCCCATTTGCTAAAGAATCAATTCCTGCTCATAGAGGAAAGCCTACCGCAGCAGAGCAACGGCAAGTTAATGAGTTAATGGAAAAGAACGGGTGTCATACCTGTGGCACGAAGAACCCAGGAACCAAAAGTGGAAATGCTGTTGCTGATCACCAACCAGCCCAAGCGCTTGGTGAGCCAAAAGAGTTCTTCCCGCATTGTATTAATTGTGCGCGTAGGCAAGGCGGGCAAGTAAGACAAGAAAAGTTGAAAAGAGGGAATTAATGGCAGAAGTAACTTTGTTGGTACCTAACGCAATTATTTTTTTGTACGATTTGGCGAGTAAAAATATTCAAGTGCCTGAGTACATAGATAATGTTTTAGTTGCCGCCAATGAGTCATGCATCTCTGTAGGTACTCAAGCTGATGTTGATGGTGAGGTAACGCTTAGATTATCAAACCGGATAGATGATTCTTATAAAGAGCCATGTGAGAAGGTTTTCGATGGTTTTGTTAATACACCGGGAAAAAAGCTTGCCATATCTACTAGTGAAGATGACGCAATCCTTCAAGTTGATGTTAAGGGAGAAAAAACTCAAGTATTTGTTTGGGTTGATGATGCCGATTTTCCAAGCTTGGTATTAGTTGAAGCTCAATAACTATGTAAGCTCGAGGAAAAGGGGACGGATTTATTTTCTATCTCCACCATCCGCTGACTGATAAATATATCTGTCCCGAATGGCACTTACTTAAGCCCATAACTCTTTTAATAACAACCACTTATTTTACTTTCTTTGGGTGGCCATTCTTTCTAATATCTGCTCTTGCTTCATTTCTAGGTTTTGTTAGTAAAGAGAACTGTTTTGGCCTCCTTTTTACTGCACGGGGCTCTATTCGTCCCGAACGATTTCCAATTCGTCTTTGAGCAATTAATATGAATAACAGCTCTTCACTTGTTCCGATATCAATAAAAACACTTTGTTGATTCCAGGCTAACCAGCATTGTAATGTATGTTTAAAACTCAGCTGGCGAGGCAATATATCGGCTAATAATGCGGACTGAGCCATCAATAGCCGTATTAAGTTATACGCTAAAAAATAAACCCATATTTCTTTCTCAGTCATTTCGGGCGTTTTACAGCTTAAAGTTTCCATTCCCATGGTTGTTTTTATATTGCGAAAATCAACTTCAATTTGCCAGCGTTTTTTATATAACGCTTTTAACTCAGATTTAGAAGCCTCTTTAGGTGAAAGGAGTGTGGTTATAAGTAATTTTCCTTTTACGCTTACCTCGCGAATAAGGAGTGTCTCAGGCGCATCATCATATTGGCTTTGCTCCATCCAGTCAGGTTTTTTCTTTGGTTTTTTGAGTGTCACCAGGTGGTCTTCGTCACCTAACTGTTTGCCTTTACTGAAATCTGTTGTCCGTTTACGTGCTCCCATTTGTTCAAATACGGCATCAACACCTTTCTCCTGTAGCGATGCCAACAAAAAATAAGTGCCATAATAGGCATCTCCTAGAACAAGGTCTCCGGTATTAAAGGTTCCCAGCATGTTACGAAGTAGACTTTGTTCATCGCCTCCTTTCCTTTGAAAGGTCCGATAGACGCATTTAAAACGGCTCCACTCGCCAGACAGATGACACCTACAAGACGGCAGATAGGAAAACCAAGCCCAGGCTTCTGACAACTTTGCTGGGGATAAACGGCCTGGTTTTCTGCTGTGTCAGGCATCGTAACAGTCGTTCCATCTATTAGATGAACACGCTTTCCTCGCCAACGCCATTGAGTAGGCACTTCCTTATCAATAAGTTCGCCTGTTCGACAAACTAATTCAGAGATCATGGCTAATGGTAGTCGCTGTCTTGCTCGACAATAGCCGCCCGTCGTTGTGCTTATCGCGGGCAAACCTGCTGCAATTCGTTGTATGGCGGCATCATTAACGGCCTTTTGACACGAGCGGTCTTGGTTCATCCCTTGAGCCAAAAACATGGAAAGTGTTTCTGTCGGAGGATAAAGTCTTTCCCGATGTTCGGGCAGCAACCCTTCAATTGAGGATAATAATTCCTGACTGGTTAGAAGATTAAAAAAACTATACGAATGAGTTTCTTTTCTGTACTTCTGAATTCTTTGTTGCTGGGCGTGAATAAGTTTGTTATTAATGAACATTAAGGCAGGGGGCTTGGTGATTGCTTCTTTGTTTCGTCACAATAAGTTTATCACTTCTTCTGCCTTTTTTAATACTTTCAACTAGTTATCGCTTAAGTAAGTGCCATTCATATCTGTCCCCTTTTCTTCGATTTTGATTACGATCCCGGCAACCGCCTGATAAAACGCATCGATGCGCGCTTGGGCGTCACCGATTACGCCTATGACGACAACGGCCACTTGAACCAGGTGATTGCGCCGAACGGGGCGCAAACCGATTATCAAGTTGACCCGCTCGGCCGTATTCGCCAGGAAATCAGTCCGGATCGCGGGGTTATCGATTATCGCTACGATCTCAACGACAACCTGATCGAAGCGACCGATGCCCGCGGCATTAGCGTCCGCTACGAGTACGACGAGCTGAACCGTTTGATCGCGATCCACTATCCGGAGGATGCCCGCGGTGTGACTGGCATGGTAGTCAGCTAGCTGGTGAAAGTCCAGCCTTTGCCCTGTGAGAAGGGAAGAAGTAGGCGAAAGCAAGGGTGTCCAAAGAAACTCCCGAGATATTTGGGGTCAGAGTAACGAGATATTTGAGATATTTGGGGTCAGAGTAACATTTATCTTTATTTTTGGAATATTTAGGGGCTGTTGCCGTTTCACATAGGTAACCATAAAAAAGCGCAAGCCAAGGCCACAGAAGCTTCAAAATTTCGTTTGAGCTTGTCATATCGTGTAGCAATAGCTCTGAAATGTTTCAGTCTTGCAAACACATTTTCAACGAGGTGACGATATTTGTAGAGACACCAATCCATATCATCATTCCCTACGTTTGAATTCTTTTTTCTTGGAATGACAGGAACAGTTCCTTTGTCTTGAATCTGAACACGTAGTGGTTCACTGTCATAGCCTTTGTCAGCAACGATATAGTCAGCTTTAGGCAGTTCAGCGACCAAGGTTGGCGCTTCTTTACAATCATGAACTTCGCCACCCGTCACTGTAAAGTGGATGGGAAGACCACAGGCATCAACAGCCATATGAATTTTGGTTGTATTACCCGCAACAGATTTACCAATCGCCGATTCTTGCCCATAGGCCGCACCGCTACTATGCTGATGAGCTTTCACAATACTTCCATCAATAAATTCCCATTCCAAGTCAGGCTCAACTATCAGTTCGTTAAAAATACCCATCAGTTTTTCTTTACGAGACCATTCATTGAAGCGTTTATAAACAGCATTCCAGTTACCAAAGGCACTGGGTAGATCTCGCCAGGGACAACCTACGCGCAAACGATAAAAAATCCCTTCGGTTGTTTGCCGAAGAAAGGGTTTGTCATATATCCCCATTTTCAACATAATCATCTTCAATTTTCCCCAGTGTTCATCCGTAAACATTTGTCGCGGCATAGTTTGCTTGTTTTTGGCTCAAAATAAACAAGTTATGAGGCGGAATTATTGAAATTCAAGGGTAAGTTACAAAACGGCAACAGCCCCTAACACAAAGCCCTGGGGTCACCCATTAGCCAACCGGTGTCAATAAGCCAAAAAAATCTCTGCTGAAAATACTCAGGAATATTCCCGTTTACCCCGAATATTCTACTAGGAATGGGAATGCTGGTTAACAAGCTGCATAATGGAGTTAATATTGCTGCTGGGTTCGCTCAGCGTCAAGGTGATCGCGATTTGTTCTAGGGCGGTGATCGCATAGATTAATACCGCAACACGGAATGGCCATGCGATATCGGCCAGAAATAAAGGATAAATGGCAATCGCGACCGACACCGCCGAAAGTTTTGCCAACCAGGTGTGGTAGCTGGCGTATTTGCCGAATTTTATGAAGCCGACGGCAACCGGCGCCAGGTAGCAGGCAATGATGATATAGACATAGATATCTTCACGGTGCACGATTTCGCGCCATAGCCACCAAGTTCCGAAGCCGACGCTCAGGTAGGTGGCCAGATCCGCCCAACTATCCAGTTTGGCGCCGAAATGCGTGACTTGGTTAGTGAGTCGCGCGGCCAGGCCATCCAAGGCATCGGTCAGGAAGGCGATGCCTAGCAACACTAAAAACGCAGTGTGATAGCCAAACCAGGCTAGCCATAATAAAAAAGGGGCGGCTACGAACCGGCATCCGGTTAATAAATTGGGCAATGTTAATCGGGGGTGAATTTCGCTGAAATTATTCCGCGCCATCATTAAGACCTCAGGATTATCTGCATGAATTTCATCAGAATGTTGATTATCTGACAAATAGTGGACCTAGAAAGTTTAATCGGGGTATGTGCTTACAGCCTATGGGGTGTTTATTCGCTTCTCGGAAACGTTTGTTGGCGCAGGGATTGGCCATCGCATACGGGATACGCACAACGGTTAATTTTGCCTCCGGTGCGGGGTTTTGGCGGCTTGCTTCGCGAAGCCGCCCTACGATCCGCTGCGCGTGATCCATCTCACCGATGTGGGGTAGGGTGTGCTGACGATAGGAAGCGCACCGGTTTTTGATGCGCTTCACGCAGTTCAGCACATCCTACATAGGTAAAGTGGCGCGAAAAGCAAGTAGTCCGCAGTCGCTATGCGAAAAGCAGGTCAACGAGGTCCTGAACGATTCAACGGTGACTAGAGTAAGTTAAACGTTTGGGGCGGGTTAAATAACCCGACCCGCCCAGAGGGGATGACGCGATATTAACCAATGTGTTTGTTCAGGTATTTTTTAATGAGGGAGCCCTGTTATATGAAGCCTGAGACCTTGAATAAAGGAAGCAGATCTGTTTGTGGATTTTAGGATAGGCAAAAAAAATGCGGCTAAAGAGCCGCATTGAAAAGTTTTTAGGATATATGCTCTGAAAAAAATTGTTCCAGTAACTTAGGAGCGCATTTAAGAGTTGCTTATATTCTACCGATAATCGTATCCTTGCGGAATGTGACAAATCGTCGCGTGACATTTTGTCGCAGCTAGAAGCTATCGTTTATTTTCGGTGACGGCGTTGCTGAGTTCGGCAAATTCTGCCAGTGAGATCGTTTCCGCTCTCTGGCTAGGGTCAATTCCGATGGCCGCAATTTGTTCGGCGCTGAGCAATTTGCTTAGTGAATTGCGGATGGTTTTGCGGCGCTGCGAAAAGGCCTGAGTCACGAGTTCATTAAACTGCTTGATATCATTGACTTCGACCGGGGCTTGCGGATGCGGGGCCAATCTCACGATAGCCGACATCACCTTAGGGGGCGGTGAAAAGCTTTCCGGCGGCACCTCGAACAAGAATTCGGTCTCACAATAATACTGCATCATGATGCTCAGGCGACCGTATCGTTTGCTACCTGGTTCCGCGCAAATTCGATCCACCACTTCCTTTTGCAGCATAAAATGCATGTCTTCGATACAGTCGAAGCTTTCCAGTAGATGAAACATCAATGGCGTGGAAATATTGTAGGGCAAATTGCCGATAATTCTTAATTTTTTTTCATCGGTCGCCAATGTGGAAAAATCGAAATTCAGAGCGTCGGCGCTATGTATCGTTAAGTTTTGATGTTGACCGAATCGATCGGAAAGATAACGGACCAGGTCTCTATCCAGCTCGATAACGTCCAGTTTAACGTTTTCCTGCAACAGCGGCCCGGTCAGGGCGCCCATGCCGGGGCCGATTTCCACCCAGTGTTGTTCGTTGGATAACTGAATGTAGGACAGGATGTTGCTGATGATGTTATGGTCTTGCAGAAAATTCTGACCAAACCGTTTTCGCGCTTTGTGTGTCATCAGGTTATCCTTCCTTTGTTTGGGTCATGGTCAAGGCTGTTTCAATCGCATATTTCAGGCTGCCGATCTCGGCTTTGCCGCTGCCGGCCAAATCCAGTGCGGTGCCATGATCAACCGAGGTGCGAATGATGGGCAGTCCCAAGGTGATGTTTACGGCTTTACCGAAACCGACATGTTTCAGTACCGGCAAGCCTTGGTCATGATACATTGCCAACACCGCATCGGCGCTTTGCAGGTATTTCGGGGTGAAAAGGGTATCGGCCGGCAGCGGACCCTGAAGGTTCAGGCCTTGTGATCTAAGTCGGTTAATGACTGGCGTTATGATCTCGATTTCCTCTCGTCCCAAATGACCGTTTTCACCGGCGTGCGGGTTAAGTCCACAAACCAGTATGTTGGGGTGGTTTATGGCAAAGCGTTGGCGTAAATCCCTGTCCAGTATTTCAATGACGTCGCTTAGGGTCTTTGGGGTGATGGCATTGCTGACCTCGGCCAACGGCAAATGGGTCGTGACCAGCGCCACTCTGAGACCCGGGGTTGCCAGCATCATCACCGGATGGCCGCCGGTTAGGGCGGCAATAAATTCGGTATGGCCGCTGAAGGCGATGCCGGCGTCATTAATCACGCCTTTATGGACCGGCGCGGTGACGATGGCGCTGAATACACCGGCCAGACAGCCTTGAGTCGCCTCTTCAATCGTCGTTAGCACATAACGACTGTTATGCGCATTGAGCTGGCCGGCTATGCTGGTTTCGGCGACGGAGACAGGTGACACTAAAAGGGCGCCGGCCTTATGGGGGGAGGTCGGCGTGTTCGCATCGAAATGTGCGATGTCGATCGTCAAGTTCAGTAATTCAGCTCTTTGCCTTAGTAATTCCGGATCTCCAAATACGACTATTTGACAATCAAAGTCGTGTTGCGCCAGTTGAATGCACAGATCCGGACCGATACCGGCCGGCTCTCCCGAGGTTAATGCGATGCGTCGAATATCCATGAGGCAAATCAAGCGATTTTACACGATGACGTCAGAATAAGGCGAAAAAATGCCGCGCCAATTAGACCGGGGTGTGTTCCTGGCAAATTTTTTCGCTGTCTTCCTGGCTCAGTTTTTCCTGGGTCAACTGACAGAAGAATGCGCCGTTTTGGGTGCTGAAATGTTTGCACGTTTTGCACATGCCGAAAGAATTGGAGTTGTTCGCTTTTTGCAGCGCCGTCAATGCCTCGGCAAAAACCTTGTCGCCGCTCATGCTTTGCATGTCTTGATTCAAAATGGCGACCGCTTTGTTGAACAATTGCGTCGGGCGCGCTTCCGTCAGGATTTCCCGTCCTTTCGCCAATAACTTCAGATGCACCACGCGTTTGTCGGCTTGATCCTGGGCTTTTTCGATATAGCCTTTTTTCTCCAGGATAATAATCGATTGCGATACGGTGCCGCGGGTCATGCCGAGGAAATTCGCGGTTGCAGCCGGTGTGTCGCTGTATTTGTTGCAGCGCGCTAGGTAGTTCAGAACCTGAAAATGCACTGGCTGCAATCCAAGACCGGTGCATTTCCGTCGTTCCTCCGTTCGTATCAGTGCGGCCATGCATTCAATGAGTTCATAGATGTCGTTTTTTTGCATGGCTTATATTCTATTAGGGTGTATATATATTGACAACAAGAAAGAAGATGCGGTAAATTGATATCGAATCGAAATCATTAGATTCTCTGAATGTGGTCAGACATTAGTCAGGTCGAATGTTAAGCACTTAGCCGGTAGCA
This sequence comes from Methylomarinum sp. Ch1-1, assembly GCF_030717995.2. Lineage (NCBI taxonomy): Bacteria > Pseudomonadati > Pseudomonadota > Gammaproteobacteria > Methylococcales > Methylococcaceae > Methylomarinum > Methylomarinum roseum. Next base: position 2,258,084 of record NZ_CP157743.1, read on the forward strand.
GTTGCTGCCGGCATTTTTTATTATGGCATGTAATTGCGCATTCAGGGCTGTTTAAACAAAAAAATTATGATTTAATTAGCGGTTCAACTTATTATTCGGATGACGGGAATCAACATGAAGAAAAAGATAATAAAACTGAATAAAACTATTCTGGCGGGTGCGGTAACGATGCTTCTGTCATCCGGCTCTGTCCAGGCAGCTGATATCAATCCACACCAGCTTTATCAGCAGAATTGCGCCAGCTGCCATGGCGCCGACCATGGTGGATATCTGGCGCCGGCCCTGAATGCCGAGACCTTGAAAGGCCGAAGTCCTACCGCAATGCGCAGCATCATCATGACCGGCAGTTTCGAAACCCTGATGCCTCCATTCTACGGCCGCTTGTCGGATGATGAAATTCGCACCTTGGTTAAGCACATTCAATCGACGCCAAAATTGCCGAATCCAGCGTGGACAATTGATGACATGAAGGCGTCATTAAAAGTCTATGTCAAGAATGAGGATTCTTTGCCGAGCGCGCCCACTTATCAAATCAACAACATCGATGACCTGATCGGTGTCGCCGCTCGCGGCAAATATGGACGCGGCGCCGGTTCCAAGGCGGTGTTCATCAACAGTAAAAATCATCAAAAAGTCGGCGAGGTAGAGACCGGAACGGCGGCGCATATTATCGACTTCAATCCGGCCAATCCGCGTTGGGCCTATGTAAAAACCGATACTGCGGAAATTTTCAAGGTCGACTTATATTCGATGAAGGCGGTGCGCAGCATCAAGACCGGCTTCAACGGTCCGGGCTTGGGCGTCTCACGCGATGGCAAATACATCATGGCGGGGTCTTTCGTACCGCATAATGCCGTGATTCTCGATGCGGACACGCTGGAGCCATTGAAGACCTTCGAACTGGAAGGCGTCGATCCCGATGGCAATCAGGTCACTTCCGATTCCGGCATGATCATCGGCACGCCTTATGCCGATATTTTCGCGATTGCATTGGAAAATGCCGGTCAAGTCTGGGTGGTCGATCTGAAGGAGGGTTTTCCGGTCACCAAGATCAAGAATGTCGGTCGTCATCTGCATGATGCCTTCCTCACTCATAAGGGCCGTAAATTGATGGTCGCTTCCTACGATGACAGTATCGTCGCGGCGATCGACCTGGAAAAACGCGAGCTGATCAAAAAACTGCCGGCCGGTTGCGTGCCCCATGTGGGCGGCGGTTCGGCGGTGAAGGTGAATGGCCGCACCTTGGGCTTCGGCACCAACTTCGGTACGTGCGATAAAACCGTCGTCAGCGTCTGGGATCTCGATACCATGGAAGTCGTCAAGCAGGTTCCGGTTTCCGGCGGCACCGAATCGCCGGCGGCGCACGCCAATGCGCCTTATGTCGCGGTCGATATCATCACCAAAGACAGACGTGCACGCACCATTCAGTTAATCGACAAGAACAGTTTGGAAGTAGTGAAAACATTGGATGTCGGCGGTCATGCTTATTTTCCTGAATACAGCGCGGACGGCAAATACCTCTATGTCAGCGCCGGCTACAGTGGCGATGAAGTCGTGGTCTATGACTCCAATACACTGAAGAAAGTCGCTTCGGTTTCGATGGAGAGTCCCGCCGGCATTTTCTCCCGCGGCCGGGTTAAATACATGACCCGCGGTTTATCACCGGATGAAATGGAGTAAGCGGATGAAAATGTTTAACTATGCAGTGCTGCTGTTGACTACGCTGATGATGACGGCGCCCGTTCAGGCGGCCAATCTATATGCGGGCCAAGCCAAGGCGGCGGCCGTTTGTTCGCAATGCCACGGTATTCGCAACCCCAGCGCCGGCGCGCCTTTTCCGCCGCTGGCCGGGCGCGATGTCGAGTATTTGAAGATGGCGTTGAAGCAATACCGCGACAAGACTCGGGTGTCCGATATCATGAATAATATCGCCGGGTCCTTGACGGACAGAGATATCAACAATATCGCCAATTATTACGGCGGCCTTGAGCCATAACATCGATGAAGCCCTGTCAACGACGCTTCAAAACATGAAAACAGAGTGGAGCGAAAGCTCGTTTATCCGCTTGGCGGCGCGGCGCCGTAGGTTTGTTGCTGAGATCTGCAAAACGGCAGCCATTCCCAGTTTGAGCGTTTTAGCGGTGTTTAGGGCCAGGGGAGTGTCGGTCGTGAACGCCGTTCACCCAGCACCTAAATTATCCTGGAATGTAAAACATCGTCCAGTAGCCATGGAATTTAGGTGCTGGGTAAACCCATCCTTGGAGCATGGCCGCCGACATCCTCGCCAAACACACCCCAAGCCCTGTTTGTTATCCAAATTGGGAGTTGCGGGTGAAACGGGCGAGAGGGTTTGTTGATAGGATGATTCGCAATGCATTTACAGCGTAATATAAGTTTCATGATCATGGCATTAGCCTTAAGCGCTCATGCCTGGGCCGATGAGCCGTCTGTTCAACGACAACGGGAGCTGCTGCATCTGCTGAAGCATGATTGCGGCTCCTGTCATGGTCTGACCTTGAAAGGCGGATTGGGACCGGCTTTATTAGCGGGCGCGATCGCCGACAAGGAAGACGATTTTCTGATTCGGACCATTTTGCATGGCAGAAAAGGGACGGCGATGCCGCCCTGGCGTGATTTCATCAGCGCATCGGAAGCCGCTTGGCTGGTAGAGTATTTGCGCCAGCCCCCTAAAATCGACTAGTCAAAATCCTACAGATGTTTTTCAAAATTTCCTTAATCAGCGCATGCTTGTTATGCGGAACCGCCGTCGCCGAAAATCTTCGCGCCACCGGTGATCTCGGCGTCGTGATCGAACGCGAACAGGGCAGTGCGCTGTTGGTCAACAGCAGTCACAGGACGGTGTTGAAACGAGTGGAAGCGTTGGGCGATCTCTCCCATGCTTCGGTCGTGTTTTCCCGCGATCAGCGCTACGCCTTCGTGTTCGGACGCGACGGCGGCTTGACGAAAATCGATCTGCTGCGGGACAAGATAGACAAGCGCATCGTGCAAGCCGGCAACAGTATCGGCGGGGCCATTTCCCAGGACGGCAGCCTGATTGCCGTATCTAATTACACGCCGGGCGGCGTGAAAGTTTTTTCCACCGAAACGCTGCAGCAAGTAGCCGATATACCGGCGCTGTATCAGGGCGACAAGCGCTCCAAGGTGGTCGGTTTGGTCGATGCGCCGGGGCAGCGCTTCGTGTTCAGCCTGTTTGACGCCGGAGAAATCTGGGTAGTCGATCTGAACGATCCGCAAAATCCCCAGATACAAAAGTTTCAAGACATCGGCAAGCAGCCTTATGATGCTTTATTGTCGCCCGATGGACGGTATTATATCGCCGGTTTGTTCGGCGAAAACGGTTTGGCGTTATTGGATTTGTGGCGACCGGAGCTCAATGTGCGACGCATTCTGGCCGATTACGGTAAGCAGGATGACAAGCTACCGGTCTATAAGATGCCGCACCTGGAAGGATGGGCGATGGCCGGCGATTTGATGTTCGTGCCGGCGATCGGACATCATGAGGTGCTGGTCATCGATAAACGTGAATGGAACCTGGTGAAGCGGATTCCGGTATTGGGCCAGCCAGTGTTCGTGATGGCCAGGCCGGACGGTCGGCAGATTTGGGTCAATTTCGCCTTTCCCGACAATCAGCATCTGCAAATCATCGATGTCAAGGATCTGAGCATCGTTCAATCGTTGCAGCCGGGTAAAGCGGTGCTGCATATGGAGTTTACTCCGAGGGGCGAGGAAGTGTGGGTGTCGGTGCGTGATGAAGACCGGGTCATGGTCTACGATACCGATGATTTCAGCGTAAAAGCCCGTCTTAACGCTGAGAAGCCCAGCGGCATATTCTTTACGTCGCGCGCCTATAAATTAGGTCTATGATATGTTGAAGTCGTTGCATAAGCAGTTGTTGAACGATTATCAACAGGATTTTCCGCTGACGCCGACGCCTTATCGGGATATCGCCGATAGTTTGGGGGTTGACGAAGAAGAGGTGTTGTCGGCCATGCGGGATCTGAGTGATCAGCGACTGATCAATCGGATCGGGCCGATTATCAGGCCGAATCGTATCGGCAGCAGCATGCTGGTGGCGATGGCCGTGCCTGGGCAACGCTTGCAGCAGGTCGCCGATCTGATCAGTCGTTTTCCCGAAGTTAATCATAACTATGAACGGGAAAACCGTTTCAATTTGTGGTTCGTATTGATAGCCAATGATGAGGGGCACCTGCTTAGGACCCTCGACAAGATAGAGCAGCAAAGCGGTTATCCAACCATGCGGCTGCCGTTATTGGCGGATTATTTTATCAATCTGGGCTTTGAGCTGGAGCTGGATGATGGATGCGATAGATTACCGCTTGATTGAGGCGGTGCAGCGGGGCTTGCCAATCAGCTCCAGGCCTTATGCCGAGATTGGCGCGAAAGTCGATTTAAGCGAACAAGAGGTCATCGCCCGGCTCGGCAAACTCAAGCGATTGGGTCTGATCAAGCGTTTCGGCGTGGTGGTCAATCACCGCAAGCTGGGTTATCAATCCAATGCGATGATCGTCATGAATGTGCCCGATGCGCTGATTGATCAGCTCGGCGGTCACATCAGTCAATTCAGTTTTGTGTCGCTGTGTTATCAGCGGCCCAGGCAGGGTGAACGCTGGCCTTATAATCTGTATTGCATGATACACGGTAAGAGCCGGCAGCGGGTGTTGGAGCAACTGGCGCAATTGGTCGAGGCCTGTGGTCTAGGGCAATTTGCGATGGAGGTGTTGTTCAGCAGGCGCTGTTTTAAACAGCGCGGCGCGCTTTACAAACCAACGCCGGCAGAGGATATTGCCACGTCACATGGATGAGCTCGATAAAATCATCATCAATCACTTGCAAGACGGTTTTCCTATCTGCGAATCGCCGTACGCCCAGGTAGCCGAGCAATTGGGGATTGCCGAATCGCTCTTGTTGCAACGCCTGCAGGCCTTGCTCGATGAAGGCGTACTGTCGCGTTTCGGCCCCCTGTATCATGCCGAGCAGATGGGTGGGGCGTTGAGTCTGGCGGCCGTTGCGGCGCCGGCGGAGGATTTTGAGAAGATCGCCGAAATCGTCAATAGTTTTCCCGAAGTCGCCCATAATTACGCTCGTAATCATCGCTTGAACATGTGGTTTGTGCTGGCGACTGAAACCCCCGAACAATTACCGCAGACGATTGCGCGCATCGAACAGCAAACTGGCTTGAAGGTTTATAATATGCCGAAAATCAATGAATACTATGTCGGCTTGAGGCTGCAGGCATGACCGCTATCGATGCCATCGACCGACGGATCATCCAGGCCACGCAGGGCGGTTTGCCATTGCTTGCTCAGCCCTATCAGGCGATTGCCGAGCAAATCGGCCTGACTGCCGCGGAAGTGATGCAAAGAATGCGGGCGATGCAGGAAAGCGGCGCCATACGCCGTATCGGTGCAGTTCCCAATCATTATAAGCTGGGGTATCGTTATAACGGCATGACGGTGTGGAATATCGTCGACGACAAGATCGACGAATTAGGCGGGAAGGTCGGCCAGCTGGATTTTGTCAGTCATTGTTATCATCGTCCCAGGCATCTGCCGGAATGGCCTTATAATCTGTTTGCCATGGTGCACAGCAAGACCGAGCAAGGCGTCAAGGAGCAAATCGCCGTCATTGCGGCGTTATTAGGCGAATTCAATCAAGGCCAGGACGTGTTGTACAGTACGCGTATTTTGAAGAAAACCGGATTGCGGATAGGGAGTTGACATGTTTCGTTTGAGCCAGTACATGCGCGAGGTGTTGCATCCGACGCCGCTGAAAACGCCGCGCAAGCCTTCCGGACCGGTGGTGATCTGGAACTTGATTCGCCGCTGCAATTTAACCTGCAAGCATTGTTACACGACTTCCGCCGATATCGATTTTCCCGGCGAATTAATGCTCGGCGAAATCTATCAAGTCATGGATGACTTGCGCGATTTTCATGTTCCGGTGTTGATTCTGTCCGGCGGCGAACCGTTGCTGCACCCGGATATATTCGCGATTTCCCGGCGCGCCAAAAACATGGGGTTTTATGTGGCGCTATCCAGCAACGGGACGCTGATCACTCCCGCAAATATCGACGAAATCGCCGAAATAGGTTACCAATATATCGGCGTCAGTCTGGATGGCATCGGCGAGACGCACGATACCTTCAGACGAAAGCAGGGATCGTTTGCGGCGTCGATGGATGGCATTCGTTTATGTCGAGAAAAAGGCATCAAGGCCGGCATCCGCTTTACCCTGACTCAGGATAACGCCAAAGATTTCCCGGCGATGCTGCAATTAATGGACGATGAAGGGCTCGACAAGTTTTATTTGTCGCATCTGAATTACGGCGGGCGCGGCAACAAGAACCGCAAGGATGATGCCGCCTTCAAGATGACCCGGCAAATCATGGACAGCTTGTTCGAGGCCTGTTTGAGCTGGGAGCGGCAGGGATTGCATCGCGAGGTCGTGACCGGCAATAACGATGCCGATGCGGTGTATTTTCTCCATTGGGTCAAAGAAAACTATCCGGACAGGGCGGAGCATGTCGAGGCCAAATTGCGGCAGTGGGGCGGCAATGCCTCGGGCGTCAACGTCGCCAATATCGATAACCTCGGCAATGTGCATCCGGATACCTTCTGGTGGCATTACGATTTGGGCAATGTCCGCGATAGAAAATTTTCCGAAATTTGGCGGGATACTTCCGATCCCTTGATGGCCGGACTGAAGGCGAGGCCCAGACCGCTTAAGGGGCGTTGCGGCAGTTGTCGTTTTCAGGCCATCTGCAACGGCAATACTCGAGTCAGGGCGCAGCAAATCTATGCCGACCCCTGGCAGGAAGACCCCGGCTGTTATTTGCATGACGACGAAATCGCCTAAAGGCTACTGCGCTGGAGCGAGTGTGTCCAATGTTTCAGTCGTCGTATCCTATACTGAACTGGCCAAGGTTCAAGGTGAAGGCGCAGTATTAGCGGTGGCATTGCTGAGCCTTTCTCCTTGAACCTGGGCATTATCCTATTAAAGTTAAAGCGTATGCATCCTGTCTCTTGTTAAGCGTCGAACTACGCTCAATCATTAGCGTTTAACCTTTTCCGGGCAGCATGCCGACCGAGCCCGGTTTGATTCGTTTGCAGGTGACGACGATATCTTCTAGATGGCAAGTCTGTAAGCCGGGTTCATCGCTGCACTCGTTGCAGGCGACCTCTCCTGAGCTCTTAATTTCATCGACATGCCAGCCATAGCCTTGGGTTTGACAAAATTTCTTACTGTAGCGTCTGACATTGTAGGGTTTTGCCGCCGACTTTTTGGCCTTATCCAGCGATTCGCATTTGGCGGAGGGCAGCGAATTAGCCATTAAATCACGGTAAATGTATTCGGTGGCGTTGCCGGCGCTGGAAAAGCAGACTAGCGGCAAAAGAAAGAAAAAAAGCTTTGATTTCATGGTGACTCCTGTTAACTCTTAGAGCTGATTTATAATTTTGTTGTTATTATTTAGTTTAGAACGCGAATGTTCATCATCCGAGTTTCTTCTTGTAATTGTTCTTTGATGGGCTCAAACTTCTCGTTCTCGTTCATTTTGACCGCTAGCAGTGCGCCGACAGCGATTGCGGCGAACACAGCGACATATAAAACAAAATGATCTTTTTCTTGTTGTTCGGACATGATAGCCTCCTTAGTTGGTTTTGAATCGATACATTAACGGATAAATGAGAAGGGAGTCAAGAAAATATCGATTCGATAACAAGTATCAAACAAGGGTTGCATTGCGGTGAATCAAGCCGACGGTTGCGAAGCCAATGTAGCCTTGCCTTTGTAGGATGTGCTGAACAGCGTGAAGCGCATCAAACATGGTGCGCTTCCTGTCGTCAGCACACCCTACCGCATCGTAGGGCGGCTTCGCGAAGCAAGCCGCCAAAACCCTCCTCCGGGGCCAAAATTGGTGTTGTGCGTATCGAAGGCGGATTGCCTGACGGCGATATTCGGTCTTGGGCCCACAAATTCGCGTAGGGTGCATTGCATGCACCATTTTTGAATCGGAATCTCGTTAAGTGTTTTCGGTGCATAAAATGCACCCTACGCCTGGCGGGAACGTGAAGCGCATCGAAACAAGGTGCGCTTCCTGTCGTCAGCACCCCCTACCGCATCGTAGGGCGGCTTCGCGAAGCAAGCCGCCAAAACCCTCCTCCGGGGCCAAAATTGGTGTTGTGCGTATCGAAGGCGGATTGCCTGACGGCGATATTCGGTCTTGGGCCCACAAATTCGCGTAGGGTGCATTGCATGCACCATTTTTGAATCGGAATCTCGTTAAGTGTTTTCGGTGCATAAAATGCACCCTACGCCTGGCGGGAACGTGAAGCGCATCGAAACAAGGTGCGCTTCCTGTCGTCAGCACCCCCTACCGCATCGTAGGGCGGCTTCGCGAAGCAAGCCGCCAAAACCCTCCTCCGGGGCAAAATTAGCCGTTGTGCGTATCGAAGGCGGATTGCCTAACGGCGAATCCGTCTGCCAAATCCACTGTCTGTGTTAAATAGGGTTTGACGGAAGATCGATGAGATCGTATAATTGTGAGGATAAATTTTAGCTTAACTTGAAATGGTTAACTAAATAGTTTCAATACTTTGATTCATTTGATGGCCCCGCTATGGGGTTTTTTATTTTATGGGGATGGGTAAAGGAAACGTTAGGTCAATCGAGTGTTTATGGAAGAGCCTAAGGCTCTTTTTTTTTGTGTGTGAAAAAGTGAGGACAGGATGAAACAGGCTCCAGAGCATTTGGTGAATCTGATTGAGCCAGTTGTTGAAGGTCTGGGTTATGAATGCGTCGGCATCGAATATAATCCACATCCGCAGCACGGGTTGCTCAGGGTCTATATCGACAGTGCAAACGGAATTCAGTTGGAGGATTGCACCCAAGTCAGTCATCAGCTGAGTGGGGTGCTGGATGTCGAGGATCCCATTCAGGGGAATTATCAGCTGGAAGTTTCATCGCCGGGCGCCGATAGGCCATTTTTCAAGTTGAGCCAGTTTCAACAGTTTCTAGGCAGCACAATAACGGTAAATTTGTTTAAGCCTATCAACAAACGTAGAAAGATTACCGGTCTGATTAAGAAAGTAGAGGGTGATGTCGTCGTCCTACAAGAAGGAGATCAGACCTATGAAATACCATTTAACGCTATGAGTAAGGCGCGACTAGTGCCTGAATTTTTACTCAATAAAGGAGTTCGCAGTGGCAAATAAAGAGATCTTATTAGTAGCAGATGTTTTTGCTAATGAAAAGGAAATTGACAAAGAAATTGTCTTTCAGGCGATTGAATCTGCTTTGGAAGCTGCGGCCATCAAGCGACACGAAAATCGCATTAAAGCGCGCGTCTCGATAAACCGTGCGACAGGGGACTATGTGACTTATCGTCGCTGGGAAGTGGTCGATGCGAACGACCAGATCGATGGCGATGTTGAATTTCCAGAATCGCAGGTTTTATTGGAAGTGGCGCAACTCGATAATCCCGATATTGAAGTCGGCGATTATGTCGAAGAAGAGATAGAGTCGGTTGCCTTCTGTCGTATTGCCGCGCAAACGGCTAAACAGGTCATTATCCAAAAGGTTCGGGAAGCGGAACGGAAAAAAATTGTAGAGGCTTATCAGAACAAGGTCGGCGAATTGATCACGGGCGTGGTCAAGCGTGTGGAAAAGGGCAGTGTTTATCTCGATCTCGGCGGCAACGTCGAGGCTTATATCTCTCGGGAAGACATGATCCCCAGGGAGTCGATTCGTATGGGAGATAGAATCAGAGGCTATTTGAAGGACGTCCGCTCCGAACCGCGCGGTCCGCAATTGTTTGTCAGTCGGACGGCGCCTGAGTTGTTGGTCGCGCTGTTTCGTCTGGAAGTGCCCGAAGTGGGCGAGGGCATGATCGAGATTAAGGCGGCCGCCCGGGATCCCGGATCGAGAGCCAAAATTGCCGTGAAAAGCAATGACCCGCGCCTTGATCCGGTCGGCGCCTGTGTCGGTATGCGGGGTTCCAGGGTTCAGGCCGTTTCCAATGAATTGTCCGGTGAGCGCGTCGATATCGTGCTTTGGAATGACAATGAGGCTCAGTTCGTCATCAATGCGATGGCGCCGGCCGAAATCGAATCGATAGTCGTCGACGAAGATAATCACAGCATGGATGTCGCAGTCGAAACTGATAGCTTGTCGCAAGCGATTGGTCGGGGTGGCCAGAATGTGCGTTTGGCCACCGAATTGACCGGTTGGGAGCTGAATGTTCTCGACGCCGACGCGGCGGATAAGGATCATGACGAGGCGGCGGCGAAAGCGAAACAGGATTTTATCGAGCAACTGGATGTCGACGAGGAAATTGCCGAGATTCTGGTTGAAGTCGGGTTGAATAATATTGAAGAGATTGCCTACATTCCGGTTGAGGAAATGCTGGAAATCGAGGGATTCGATGAAGAGCTGGTCGAGGCGTTGAGAAGCCGCGCTAAAGATGCGCTATTGATCAGCGCTATCGCTTCCGAAGAAAAGATTGAGACAGCTGAGCCGGCGCAGGATTTATTGGAAATGGAAGGGATGGATGAGGAGTTGGCGCATGAAATGGCGGCGAAAGGTATCATTACCATGGATGATCTGGCTGAGCAGTCAATCGATGATATTCTTGATTTAACCGGCATGGATGAAGAGAGAGCGGCAAAATTGATTATGAAAGCTCGCGAACCATGGTTCGCAGATGAGCAGGGCGAATAGGCACGGGGGAAAGCATGAGTGAAAAAACAGTACAGGAATTAGCCACAATTGTCGGAATACCGCTAGAACGGTTTTTGGAGCAGTTAAAAGAAGCAGGATTGGTTCCCCATGCACCCGATGATATTGTCAGTGAAGATGACAAAGTCAAATTGCTGGCGCATTTACGTAAGCGTCATGGTAAGGCGGACAATGATGATAGCGCGACAACGCCGACACGCATCACCTTGAAGCGTCGCAAGGTGACCGAGTTGAAGCAATCTTCAACGCCGGGCGCGGCGACTAAAACAGTCAGCGTCGAGGTGCGTAAGAAAAAAACCTATATCAAACGTAGCGAGGTTGCCGGCACCGACGAGCAGAAAGAGCTGGCGATGGCCAAGCAGGCTCTGGAAGAGCATCAGAAAAAAATGGCTGAGGAACAGGAAGCGCGTCAAAAGCAGGAAGCTAAGCAGCAGCAGTTGGCGGAAGAAAAAAGACGACAGCAAGAGGAGGCGGCTGCGGAAGCCGCCCGTAAAGAACAGGAATTGGCGCAAGCGAAAAAAGCGGAACAAGCGACTGCCGAAGCGCAGCCGCAAGCGCCTGAAGAAAAGACGACTTCGGAAAAAGGCGAACCTGAGCAGGTCCAGGAAGCCGAAAAATCCGAGCCGGAACTTAGCGAGAAAGAGGCGCAAGTGCAAAGGCTGGAAGAAGAGAAAAAACAACGTCTGGAAGAGGCTGTACAGAGAACGGCCGAGAAGGTTAGAAAGCAGGCGGAGGCGAAAAAGCAACAGCAGACCTTGCATAAGAAAAAACAGGAAGGACGCGTTAAACGCGGCGCCCCTCAACCTCAGACTAAGGAGGCTAGAGGCGGAGAAGGCGGCCGTAAGGCGAAAGGCAAGAAAGGCAGGCAGCGTCGGGAGAGGCCTGATTTTGAACTGGCGATGCAGGCCAAGCATCAGTTTGAAAAACCGGTCGAACCGGTGGTTAGGGATGTGATGATACCGGAAAATATCATCGTGTCCGATCTGGCGATGAAGATGAGTGTCAAGGCCGCCGAGGTTATTAAACACTTGATGAAGCTAGGCATTATGGCCACCATCAATCAGAGCATCGATCAGGAAACCGCGGTCATCCTGGTTGAAGAAATGGGCCATAATCCGATTATGCAGAGCGAGGACGATCTTGAGCAGGAAATGCTGGCTGAGGTCCAAGCCGAGAGCGATGAACGCGAATTATCTCCTAGAGCGCCTATCGTGACCATCATGGGGCATGTCGATCACGGTAAAACCTCGATGCTTGACTATATACGCAAGACGAGAGTCGCAGCCGGCGAGGCTGGCGGCATTACCCAACACATCGGCGCCTATCAGGTCAAGACCGATCACGGTTCGGTGACTTTTCTCGATACCCCGGGGCACGCGGCCTTTACCGCGATGCGGGCGCGTGGGGCCGAATTGACCGATATCGTCATCGTCGTGGTCGCCGCAGATGATGGCGTCATGCCGCAAACCAAGGAGGCCATCGAGCATGCGCGCGCCGCCGAGGTGCCATTGATTATCGCCATCAATAAAATCGACAAGCCGGAAGCGAATCCCGATAAGGTGATGCAGGAGTTGGCTACGATCAATGTCGTGCCCGAAGATTGGGGGGGGGATGTACAATTTCTCAAAGTTTCAGCAAAAACCGGTGAAGGCATCGATGACTTGATCGAATCGTTGATTCTACAGGCCGAAATTCTTGAATTGCAGGCGCCGGTTAGCGGCGTCGCTTCAGGTATCTGTATCGAATCGAGACTGGACAAGGGCCGGGGTGCGGTAGCGACGATGTTGGTGCAAAAAGGCTTGTTGAACAAAGGCGAGATCGTCTTATGCGGCCATGAGTACGGCCGTGTTCGCGCCATGTTCGACGAAAACGGCAAACCCGTTAAAGAAGCCGGGCCGTGTGTGCCAGTGGAAGTGCTGGGCTTGTCCGGTACGCCTGACGCCGGTGATGAGTTTCTGGTCGTGCAGAATGAGCGAGTCGCCCGAGAGTTGGCGGAACACCGCGAAGATCGCAAAAAATCCAGTAAACATGCCGCTCAGGCCGCTTCGAAATTGGATGAGGTTTTCTCCAGGATGTCGGCCGGCGAGGTGGCTACCGTCAATCTGGTCATCAAAACCGATGTGCAGGGCAGCTTGGAGGCGTTGCGCGAGTCGCTGGTGAAACTGTCCACCGACGAGGTTCAGGTGAAGTGTGTCTATGGCGGCGTCGGCGGTATCAATGAGGGCGATGCCAACCTGGCATTGGCATCCGGGGCGATTTTGATCGGCTTCAATGTTCGTGCCGATGCGACGGCGCGTAAACTGATCGAGGAGAAAGACATCGATCTGCATTATTACAGTGTGATTTACGATGCGATCGACGAGGTTAAGCGCGCAATCAGCGGTATGTTGGCTCCCGAGATTCAGGAAAATATTGTCGGCCTGGCCGAGGTGCGGGATGTGTTCCGCTCGCCGAAGTTCGGTTCCATTGCCGGCTGTATGGTCATCGACGGTTATGTCAAGCGTAATTTGCCGATTAGGGTCTTGCGCGACAACGTGGTGATTTTTGAAGGGCAGCTGGAATCATTGCGACGCTATAAGGATGACGTCAACGAGGTCAAGATGGGTATGGAGTGCGGCATCGGCGTGAAAAACTACAACGATGTTAAGGCGGGTGATCAGATCGAAGTCTTCGAACGCGTTGAAGTAAGACGGGAAATATAAGCGATGCCGAAAGAATATGGTCGCAGCGAGCGGGTTTCTTCGCAAATGCAGAAAGAACTCGCCTATGTCTTGCAGAGAGAGATCGAAGATCCCAGGCTGGGTTTTGTCACCGTCAACGAAGTGGTGGTCTCCAAAGACCTGGCGGTGGCGAAGATCTATGTCACGGTGTTGAATGCCGATGAAGAGGGCAAGAAGCTCAATATCGTGGCGCTCAATGAGCTTGCGCCGGTGATTCGTCATGAAGTGGCGAAACGCATGCGTCTACGTCATATCTCCGAGTTTCGCTTTTACTACGATTATTCGTTTGACACCGGTATGCGCGTCGATGAGTTGCTTAAAGGCGAGGATGACGAAAATTAACTGTCACTATTCAGTCTAAAAATGTTTTTTTAGCGTAACTACTCCCCCCATTCGTAGGGTGGATAAGCGGAGCGCATCCACCGGGTCGGCATCTTTGGTGGATGCGCCCTTCAGGCTTATCCACCCTACATGCCCTGCCGCGTTCGATAAGTGAGGCGAGCAGTTACTTTTTAGCAACGATTGCTCCAGAAGGCGCTGGGTAAATATATTCCTGGCAGCTAACAAGGGCCTGCTTAACGCTGTACTTGCTGAGTTAATGAAAAATCAAGTCTTGACGGTTGGGAGGCACGAGCTTCAGGTTTTGCGTTTGAAACCTGTTTAAGCCGAATGGATTGATAAACAGACGCAGATAATAATTAGAGAAGTCATGGCAAAACGAAAATCCGGGCGCGATGTCCATGGTATTTTGTTGTTGGATAAGCGTTTAGGCGTGTCATCGAACAAGGCGCTGCAGGAAGTGCGGCGATTGTTCAATGCCAACAAGGCCGGTCATACCGGCAGTCTGGATCCCTTGGCGACGGGTTTGTTGCCGTTGTGCTTCGGCGAGGCGACCAAGGTATCTGCGTTGATGCTCGACGATGACAAGCGTTATCAAGTCGTGGTAAGGCTTGGCGTGATGACCGATACCGGCGACGCCGAAGGTCAGGTGGTCAAGCAGTTGCCGGTGCCGGAATTGACCGAGCAGCAAATACAGGATTGTTTGCGCCATTTCACTGGCGAAATAGAGCAGGTTCCGCCGATGTACTCGGCCTTGAAGCATCAGGGCAAGAAACTTTATGAGTTGGCTCGGGAAGGCAAGGTCGTCGATAGGAAGACGCGGCGCATCACGATTTTTTCATTGCGTTTGCTGGGGGTCGTCGCCGGTGATTGCCTAAGCTTGGATGTGCAGTGTTCCAAAGGGACTTATATCCGTTCGCTGGCCGAGGATATCGGCCATTATCTGGGTTGTTGCGCGACCGTGAAGGCTTTGCGCAGAACCGCTTCCGGGCGTTTCGGCATCGATCAGGCGCTGACCCTGGAACAGTTGACGGCGATGGATGAAACGGCGTTGCAACATAGTCTGATCGCGGTCGATAAACCGCTAGAGAGCATGCCCGCCGTTCAGGTGCCTAGCGATCAGGCCGAGCGTATCCGTCAAGGTCAACAAATCGCTATTGATGTCCCGGCTCGAGGAATGGTCCGAATGTATTGTGATCAGGTTTTTTTAGGTTTGGGTGAAATGCTTTTGAATGGTAAAATAGCGCCGAAAAAGCTGTTCCACCTAAGCAGCGAGTCCGCCTGATGTGCGGGCAGCGAAGAACATCGGTTTCTATACCCTATGGTGGAAACCGTGTAACCCATCGCCATCGTTTTGATGGCAGTTATTTTATTTATTAATCGATAGGGATTAAGCATGCCGTTTACAGCAGAACAAAAGAAAGCCGTTGTTGAAGAATACCGTTTATCGGAAACCGATACCGGATCACCCGAAGTGCAGGTCGCCTTACTGACTGCTCACATTACTCATTTAACACCGCATTTCGCAGAACATAAAAAAGACAATCATTCTCGTCGTGGTTTGTTGAGAATGGTTAACCAGCGCCGTAAATTGCTGGATTACTTGAAAAAGAAAGACGTCGAGCGTTATCGTTCTTTGATTGAGCGTTTAGGTCTGCGCAAATAACACAACTTGGAAACGGCACATTCTGTGCCGTTTCTGTTTTTAGATGGTTTGGTCGCTAATGGACTAAACCTCCGGCGCAGGAAGGCGTCGGTCTCCTTGGCGCACAGCGCCTGAGAAACAAGAAGCCGGACGCTAAAGCGCCGGTTTCATGCAGGGGCCGGTCGATGGTTGGCCGCCTCCGCAACATGAAAAATCCTCAAATAACCTTTAACGCAAAGGAACCTTATAGTGAATCCTATCAGGAAACAATTTCAGTACGGCGATCGCTTGGTAACTCTAGAAACCGGTGAAATCGCTCGTCAGGCCAATGGTGCCGTATTGATCGATGTCGAAGGCACATCGTTGCTGGTGACAGTCGTTGGTAAAAAAGAAGCCGCTGGCGGTGACTTCTTTCCGCTAACTGTCAATTATCAGGAAAAAGCCTATGCCGCCGGTAAAATACCGGGGGGCTTTTTTAAACGTGAAGGGCGTCCCAGTGAAAATGAAACATTGATTTCGCGCCTGATCGACAGGCCGATTCGCCCGCTATTTCCTGATGGTTACACTAATGAAGTTCAGATTATCGCCACCGTCGTTTCGCTGAATCCCGAAGTGGGCGCCGAAATCCCGGCCTTGTTGGGCGCTTCTGCGGCGCTGGCGGTTTCCGGATTGCCTTTTAACGGTCCGGTGGGCGCCGCGTGTGTCGGTTATCAAGACGGTGAATACCTCTTGAACCCATCGACGCCGACGCTGAAAGAGTCACAATTGGAGCTGGTCGTCGCCGGCACCGAACACGCCGTGCTGATGGTGGAATCGGAAGCCGAGTTATTGTCCGAGGAAGTGATGTTGGGCGCCGTTTTGTTCGGTCATGAGCAAATGCAAACGGCGATCAATGCGATCAAGGAATTCGCCGCCGAGGCGGCTGCGCCTGCGGTCGAATGGAGCGCGCCGGACGTCAACGACGCGTTGGAGAAGTTGGTCGTCGCCGAGGCCGAGCAAGGCATCAGAGCGGCTTACCAGATTGCCGAGAAGCTGGTTCGTCAAGACAAGCTGAATGAAATCAGAACTGCGGTCGTGGAAAAGCTGACCGCCGATGAAGAATACGAAGAACTCGACATTCGTAACATCATCGAGCACCTGGAGAAGAAAATCGTTCGCGGCTCGATATTGAATGAAGGCAAGCGCATCGACGGCCGCGAACTGGATAAAGTCAGACCGATTAGCGCGAGAACCGGCGTCTTGCCAAGAACGCATGGTTCGGCCTTGTTTACTCGCGGTGAAACCCAGGCGCTGGTCGTGGCGACGTTGGGCACCGATCGTGATGCGCAAATTATCGATGCGCTGGCAGGCGAATATAAAGAGCCTTTCATGCTGCATTATAACTTCCCGCCTTATTGCGTCGGCGAGACCGGTTTTGTCGGCTCGCCGAAACGACGCGAAATCGGTCACGGCCGCTTGGCGAAACGCGGCGTCAGCGCGATTCTACCGAACATGGAGGAATTTCCCTATGTCATACGCGTGGTTTCTGAAGTCACGGAATCCAATGGTTCCAGCTCGATGGCTTCGGTTTGCGGCAGTAGTCTGGCCTTGATGGACGCCGGCGTGCCGACCAAGGCCCAAGTCGCCGGTATCGCGATGGGTCTGATCAAGGAAGGCGAACAATTCGCGGTGCTGTCGGATATCATGGGCGATGAGGATCATTTGGGCGATATGGACTTTAAGGTGGCCGGTTCGGAAAACGGTATCACTGCGCTGCAGATGGATATCAAAATCGACGGCATTACCGCCGAAATCATGAAAACGGCCTTGGAACAGGCGAAGCAGGGGCGTTTGCATATACTTGGCGAAATGAACAAAGCCTTGTCGGCGACCCGTGAGGAGATGTCGGACTTTGCGCCAAGAATTATTTCTTTCAAAATCGATCCGAGCAAAATTCGCGAGGTCATCGGTAAAGGCGGCGCCACGATACGCGGCATCACCGAGCAAACCGGCGCCAGCGTCGATTTGACCGATGATGGCATGGTTAATGTCGCGTCGGTTGATAAGGCCGCCGGCGAGGAAGCGCGCCGTATTATCGAAGAAATCACCGCCGAAGTTGAAGTCGGTAAAATTTACGAAGGCAAGGTGGTTCGCTTGATGGATTTTGGGGCGTTCGTAACAATACTGCCCGGCAAGGATGGATTGGTCCATATTTCCCAGATTTCCGATGAGCGAGTCGAAAAAGTCAGTGACAAGCTGTCTGAAGGCGATGTCGTTAAGGTCAAGGTGCTGGAAATCGATCGTCAGGGACGAGTCAGACTGAGCATGAAGGAAGTCGATAACGAAGAAGAATAATCCTCTTCCGACTGTCATGAAAAAGGGCCGTAAGGCCCTTTTTTGTGTGTGATGAATATAGGGAAAGATGTTGGATTGACGCAGCCTCTGATAAAAGTACGCTGAATAATTATCGTGAATTTATGTTAAGTAAAGAAATTTTTGATCAGGAATGCCGGCAATGTCGACGCTTGGAGACGTTTTTATGCGACGTCAAGCAGAAACACCCGGAATATCATGCGCGTCCAGTCGCTCCGTTCGGCGATGAGGATCCGCGCTTGTTGGTCGTCGGCCTGGCGCCCGGGATGCACGGCGCTAACGCAAGCGGCAGGCCTTTTACCGGTGATTATGCCGGTTTGTTGTTGTATCGGACCCTGTATGATTTCGGTTATAGCAACAAGGCGGATTCGGTCTCCTTGCAAGATGGTTTGCAATTGAAAGGATGCCGGATCACCAATGCGGTCAAATGCTTGCCGCCGCAAAACAAACCCACCGGCGCTGAAATCAATCAGTGCAATCATTTTTTGGCGGCGGAAATTAAAGCGCTAAATACGGATGCGGTGATTCTAGCCTTAGGCAGCATTGCCCATCAGGCGGTCTTGAAAGCCTATGGTCTAAAATTGAGTAGCGCTCGCTTCGGCCATAATCAGGCCTTTGTCTTGCCTGACGGCAAGACTCTGGTGAGCTCTTATCACTGTAGCCGTTATAATGTACAGACTAAAAGGCTGACAGTGGAGATGTTTGCCGATGTGTTTAAAACGATACAAGCGATAAACGGTTGATATGATGGCGCCTGGAGCGGCTCAGGCTGAATTCGATAGAAAGGCTTTTCTGAAGCATCTGACCCGTCGTCCCGGCATTTATAAAATGTTGGATGAACATGGCAAGATACTTTATATCGGTAAGGCCAAGAATCTAAAGAATCGCGTGTCCAGTTACTTCCGCAGTCAGTCGGCTTCGCCCAAGCAGCAGGCGATGGTGGCCAAGATCGCCTCCATCGAGGTTACGGTCACTCATACCGAAGGCGAAGCCTTGCTGCTGGAAAGTCAGCTGATCAAGCGCCATAAGCCGCGCTACAATATTTGTCTGCGCGATGACAAGTCTTACCCCTATGTCTTCATTTCCAGCGACCAGAATTTTCCGCAAATTAGCTTTCACCGAGGAGCCAAGAAGAGAAAAGGCCAGTATTTCGGGCCCTATCCCAGCGCCGGCGCCGTTAAGGAAACGCTGAAGCTGTTGCAGAAAATCTTTCCGGTTAGACAATGCGAGGATTCGTATTACAATAATCGCTCCCGACCTTGCTTGCAGTATCAGATTGAACGTTGCACGGCGCCCTGCGTTGGCTTGGTCAGCCGGGAAAAATACCGCGAAGATGTCGATAATACGGTCTTGTTTCTGCAGGGTAAAGGCAATGAACTGATCGACCGGCTGATCGGCAAGATGGAGAAGGCTTCGGCAAACCTGGAGTTCGAGCAGGCGGCGACGATCAGGGACCAGATTGCGCGCTTGCGTTCGGTGTTACAGAAAAACTTCGTTCATGGCGAAAAAGGCGATGTCGATATCATCGCCTGTGCGACTAAGGCGGGAGTCGCCTGTATTCAGGTCTTTTTTATCCGCAACGGCCAGAATTTGGGCAACAAACTTTATTTTCCGAAAATGACCGAAGAGCATGAAGCGGGTGGTATCTTGCAGGCCTTTATCGCACAATATTATCTCGACAGGCAGCCGCCCTATGAATTGATCGTCAGTCACCCTTTAGCCGAAAGCGCATTGCTCGGCGAGGTGTTGGCTCAGCAGGCCGGTCATTCCGTGACGATTTCCACAAATGTCAGAGGGGAACGGCAAAAATGGTTGCAAATGGCGGCAACCAATGCCGATAATTCGCTATTGAGCAAATTGTCGGATAAACAGGGAATTTATGCCCGTTTCCTGAGTTTACAGGAAGAGTTGGGGTGCGACGAATTGCCGAAACGACTGGAGTGCTTTGACATCAGCCATACCCAGGGCCAGCAAACAGTGGCCTCCTGCGTGGTGTTTGACCGGGAAGGACCGGTCAAATCGGCTTATCGCCGCTTCAATATCGAGGGGGTAACGGCGGGCGATGATTACGCCGCGATTCATCAAGCAGTTTACCGCCGCTTCAAGCGTATGAAACAAGGTGAACATCAGGCGCCGGATGTGCTTTTGATAGACGGGGGCAAAGGCCAGGTTCACGAAGCACAAAAGGCATTAGCGGAATTAGAGCTAAACAATGTTATGATAGTGGGCGTTTCCAAAGGGCCGGATAGAAAAGCCGGAATGGAAAAAATAATATTGGCCGATCAGCAGCAGCCGCTCGATGTCAGTTCCGGCGCCAGCGCTTTATTGTTGATTCAACATATACGCGATGAGGCTCACCGCTTTGCGATTACCGGGCACAGACAACGGCGAGCGAAGGCGAAGAAAACATCGATACTGGAAGGGATCGCCGGCTTGGGGCCGAAGAGAAGGCAGATTTTGTTGAAACAGTTTGGCGGCTTGCAGGGTGTTTCCAGCGCGGGCGTCGATGCCCTGGCGAGTGTGGATGGCATAAGCCGGCAATTGGCGCAGAGAATATACGATACATTTCACTATCAAGATGGCAGTTGAATTTAACTTACCGACCTGTTTGACACTATTGCGCATTGCGCTGATTCCTTTATTGGCAGTGGTTTTTTATTTGCCTTGGGAGTATTCGAATATCGCTTGTACGGCGATATTCATCATTGCCGGCGTGACCGACTGGTTGGATGGCTATCTGGCTCGGAAAATGAGTCTGGAAACGGCTTTTGGCGCCTTTCTGGATCCGGTTGCCGATAAACTGATGGTGGCGTTTGTGTTGGTGTTGCTGGTACAGTCGCAGGGCTCTGCTTATTTGGCTATCCCGGCGGCCATCATCATCGGTCGTGAAATTACCATCGCCTCTTTACGCGAATGGATGGCCGAAATCGGTCAGCGCGCGAAGGTTAAGGTTTCCCAGTTGGGTAAATGGAAAACCACCGCGCAGATGGTCGCGATAGGTATGCTATTATATCGCCAGGATTTTTTGGGCTTGCCGATCAATATGATCGGTTATTGGTTGTTATACCTGGCCGCTATCTTGACGCTGTGGTCTATGATTAATTATTTGATGGCGGCGGTATCGACGCTAAAAGAATAAACGCTGTCCGATGCCATGAATTTGCGTCGAACAGTCGATTACCTATAATTTGAAACAGCAGGTAAAGCTGAAAATAAAACAATGGAAAAGGAAAAAGAGAGTCAACAGAAAAAAACGCTGACACAGGATGAGGTTTTACTGGCGGCATTAAAGCTGTTTGCTGAAAAAGGTTATTTCAATACCTCGTTAACCGATATCAAAGGTGCGTTGGATATTAAGACTACCAGCGGCATATATCAGCACTTCAAAACCAAACAGGCCATCGCGGCCGCCTTGTATGAGAATATCCTCGATAGTTTGAGTATTTCCATCGATGATATTCGACGCAGAAACAAGAAGGCCTCGGAACAGTTGCGGGAGATTGTCGATTTGTTATTCAAATTGACCGATGACGCGCCTGAAGTCATACAGTTTTTGCTGCTAATCAATGTCAATGAATTTTTGCCGGACGAAAAGCCTTTATTGGAAACTGCGCCATTCAACAAAATTCGACGCATTTTCCAGAACGGCATTAAAGACGGTGAAATCAAGGCGATTGATCCTTTAATGGCCTATACCTATTTTTTTGGCATTATTAACCATGCCTTGCAAATGGTTTTGATCGGCGCGCTGGACAAAGATGCAGACAGTTATCAGGCCCAGGTCTGGTTGGCGGCCTGGGGCTGTGTGGCGAGAAAGTAATTCAGCCTCGTTGGCGGATCGGCTGCGCTTGATCATCCACCGCTCTTGCGATGAAAGATTGCGGACGGAGTTGCAAACTCCGTCCGGCTTTGAAAAACGGATTGTGATGCCAGCGTGGTCAACGTAGGGCGGCTTCGCGAAGCAAGCCGCCAAAACCCGCCACCGGAGTCAAAATTGGGCGTTGTGCGTATCCAGGCCGATTGCTTGGCGGCGAATCCCCCCGGTTGCGATGCCCATGTAAAGCCGATCGTCATCCAGCGTCGCTTTCCTGCGTAGGATGTGCTGAACAACGTGAAGCGCATCAAAAACCGGTGCGCATCCTATCGTCAGCACACCCTTGCACCGGTAGGGTGGATCAAGCGCAGCGGATCCACCAACGTAGGGCGGCTTCGCGAAGCAAGCTGCCAAACAACTCCGTCCGGCTTTGAAAATCCACCCTACAGCTGCGATGCCGTGAAATGCTGACTTGGTCAGTATTTCCTGATACCATCATGACAAAGATGCCTGGCATGGTAGTTAACCCGGCGCTATCTAAAAGCCAGTCTCTGGGTTTTATGTGCCTGATTTTCTAACTGACCGTTCCTGAAGGCTCTTTAAATCGTCGATAATTTGTCGGGCGTGCTGGTCCGGAGATACCTTGCGATAAATTTTTGCAATGTTGCCATCTGGGTTGATAATAAAAGTGTGGCGTTTGCTGAATTTGATCGGACCCAGTTTGAATAAGCTACCGTAAGCCCGGCATGTTTCTCCGTTAGTATCGGAAAGCAACGAAAAAGGCAGCTGTTTTTTTTCGATAAAATGCTTGTGACTCGCAGAGTTATCTGTATTAATGCCTAAAATTTGACTATTGTTTGCTTGGATATCCGCATAATGGTCGCGGAATTGACAAGCCTCTGCGGTGCAGCCGGGCGTGAGATCTTTAGGATAAAAGAATAATACCAGCCATGAGCCGCGATAATCCGATAAAGAATGATTGTTTTGATTGCCGTCAGGCAGTATAAAAGCAGGAGCGGGTTGACCGATTTTTAACTGATGCGTCATTGTTATGGGTAATGTTATTCAATTCAAGAAGCCGAAGCCGGGCGACAAATACAAAGGCTTGACCTTATGCCGAAACGGTTTTCATAAGTGGCAAATTCTAAAAGAAAAACAGTTCGATGTGAAACAGGGTAAACTGGTTAGCGTTTATCGATGTCGGCGGTGTAACAAAGAACGGAATCAGTTGCTTTAACGGTAAATGCTATTATTTAAGGCAGCGCAGGAACGGTGTTGTTGTTTCGGTAAAGGTGATGTGATTCAAATCTGGGTTTAGCGATGATCAATAAATCAAAAAGAACGAGCATTTTGGGCCTTGCATTATTAGCGCTAAGCGCTTGCGACAGCATTGAGTCTAGCGACGAAGACTTTTTGCAAAAAGGGGTCGATCTTTATTCACAAGGTGAATATGCAAAGGCGGAGCTGGAGTTGAAGAACGCGATTCAGAAGAATCCGGACGCGGCTGACTCTTATTATTATATGGCGCTGCTGAACGAAAAAACGCGTAATTTTAAGGCGATGCGCATGAACTTGCAGGAAGCGCTAAAGCTGAAACCGGACAATCTCGACGCCCGCATCAAACTGGCTAAAGTCCATTTGTTGTTCAATGATATCGACCTGGTGTCGGCGGAAATTGACACGGTATTGACGGCTCAAGCCGACAATCTTGAGGCGATGACGCTGCGGGCGCAGGTTTTTGAAAAGCGGCAACAAAGCGCGGAAGCGCTGGACTGGGTCGATAAGGTGCTGGAAAAAGACCCTGATTTCATCGATGCGTTGGCCTTGAAGACCGTTATCATGCTGAAACAACAACGCTATGATGAAGGCCTAGCGACCGCTGAACATGCCTTAAGTCTAGACTCTGAAAACATCACCGTTCATTTGCTGAAAATTCAGTTGCATAGTCGGCAAAATGATGTCTCCGCAGTGGTCGATGACTATAGGGCATTGATGAAAGTCCAGCCGGACAACGATGAAATCAAATATGCGCTGGCCAGGGCCTATGTCAACAATGAAGACAGACGGCAGGCGGAAGCCGTATTGCGCGGTTTGGTTAAGGAGAAGCCGGATAATATCAAGGCCAAGCTGATGCTGTTGGAATTTCTGGCGACCGCTAACAGGCCCGAAGCGTTTCAGCAATTACAAGCTTTCTTGCCGGCCGCCAAGGCCGAGGATAAAATCGCATTGGCAAAATGGGCCTTGTCAAAAAAAGGGGGGGATGAAGCCAAGGCTATCTTGACTAAAATCGTTGCCGGCCAGCAGGATCAAAGCAAGCCTAAGCAAAGCGCCTTATTCATGCTGGCCGGCATCAGCATTCAGCAAAAGGAATTTCAACAGGCTTCCGCCTTGTTAGAACGGCTTTTAAGCATTAATCCTGATTATGTCGATGCCAAGGTGATGCAGGCCGCCTTGTTATTGAACGAGGAAAAAGATGCCCAAGCCGAAGCGTTATTGAATAATATTCTATGGGAAAAACCGGATTCGGACAGCGCGTTGGTTTTACTGGCGAAGATTTATCAGCAACGCGGCGACAGAGATAAGGCCTATAATAAATATCTCGACGCCTTCAAGATTAACCCCGCCAACAAGCAGGCATTGCAGCCGCTGGTTGAACAGGCATTGAGAAAAGAGCATAACGATTACGCCAAAGAATTGATTCAGACGTCCATGCGTAGAGGCGGACAAAGCCTGGATTTGTTGCAAATGTTGGCGAAAGTGCAGATTGACGATAAGGATTGGGAAGGCGCAGAGAAAGTCATCAAGGCGATCGAAACACGCAAGAGTGGCGGTTTGTTAGCTCAATTGTTGTCGGCGCAAATGAGAACCCGGCAAGAACAGTTCGTTAAGGCCATCGATATTTATCAACAGATTCTAACGCAATATCCATGGCATGCGCCTTCACTGGCGGCTATGGCCAATAATTACGAACGATTGAACAAGCGTTCCGTCATGCTGAACTATCTGGACGAATTTATTGAAAAATATCCAAATCAGAGTTCCGCCCAAATTTTAAAAAGTCGGCTGTTGGCTTTAGATGGCAAAACGGAGCAAGCCATCGCATTGCTGCAGGATTATTTGCGTGATCATGATATGGTAAGCGCCGCATACGGAGAACTGGCCGGCTTGTATTTAAAGCAGGGAAAGAATGAATCCGCGTTACGCAGTTATCGGCAAGGGCTGCAAAAGAAACCCGATAATATTAAGCTGCTGATGGCCTTGGCGTCATTTCATGAGCAACAAGGGCAATATGATTCGGCGATTAGCCAGTACGAGAAAGTGTTGACGCTAGCGCCTGATATCGAGGTGGTGCAAAATAATCTTGCCGCCATCTTGTTGAAGCAGGGAACCGAGGCCGGTATTGCCAGGGCGGTAGAACTAACCGCGAAATTCAGGCAATCCGAGCAGCCTTATTTCCTGGACAGCTATGCGTGGGCGCAATTTAAAAGCGATAATGTCAACGAAGCATTGACCGCATTAAGGAAGGTGCTGGTACTGGCCCCCGATGTGCCGGTATTCAGATATCATCTGGCGAAAATTTATCATCAGCGTGGCGACAGGTCGAAGGCCGTTATGGAGCTGCGACAGGCCTTGCGGCTCGGTAAAAAATCACCTTTCGTTGAGCGGGAGTCGGCAGAGGGTCTGTTAGATGAGTTGCTGACCGCTAAGCGATGAAGTTTTTTTTAAAGCGTATTATGATAGATACTCAATTAATTAAGATCGGTAACTACTCCCCCCCATTCGTAGGGTGGATAAGCGGAGCGCATCCACCGGGTCGGCATCTTTGGTGGATGCGCCCTTCAGGCTTATCCACCCTACATGCCCTGCCGCGTTCGATAAGTGGGGCGAGCAGTTACTAAGATCGTTTAATCGGCCGCCATTTTATGCTTCATCACGGTCTTTGTAGCAATTCCCGGTTTGAGCATTCTTGCAGTGTTTAGGGTCTGGGGTGTGTCTGTCGAGGAGCCCAGCACCTAGATTATCCTGGAATGTAAAATAGAGTCCTGTAGTCATGGGATTTAGGTGCTGGGGGGGGGTACGGCAGCATCCTGTCCAAACACACCCCATGCCCTTTTTGAACGCCAAACTGAGAATGGCTGCGGTCTTTGGTTATTAATAGACTATTATACCGGCTGAACTATAATACTTAGTCAGTCATGTAAAAAATAAAAGGAAGAAAATCAGGTGTTCGCTAATGAAAAATAAGATTTTATTTGTTTTACTCACTTTGTTTATTTTGTCTGGCTGCACATATCCTCCGTTGGAGGATGTTAAATTTCCTTCCGACTATACCTATATCATAGGCCCCGGCGATAGCCTGGAAATCTTTGTTTGGGGAAACCCCGACATATCCAGGGGGGTGACGGTCAGACCTGACGGGAAAATTACCACGCCTTTGGTCGATGATTTAATCGCGAGCGGGAAAACGCCTTATCAATTGGCCCGGGAAGTCGAGGAGGCGTTGGCCAAGTTCGTCAGGGACCCTCAGGTCGCGATCATCGTCGGCGGTTTTCAAGGGGTTTATTCACAACAGGTCAGGGTGATAGGACAAATCAGCGGCGGCGGTAGTGGCGGCGGTGCCGGTGCCGGTGGCGGTGGCGGTGGCGGTGGCGGCGGCTTTTCCGGTGGTGGCGGGGGCCTGGGAGCCAATCGTTACAGCGCTACCGCTTTGCCTTATAGCAAGGGCATGAGTTTGCTCGATCTGGTGATACAGTTGGGTGGCATCGGTCAATATGGCGATGGCAATCGCGCCAGCATCATACGCAGGGTCGACGGGGAGCAAAGGCAGTTCGGCGTCAGAATTGACGACTTATTGGAGGACGGAGACATGAGCGCCAACGTCAATATCATGCCGGGCGATATACTCATCGTCCCGGAAGCCTTTTTCTGATATGTTCTTAATCCTCGGGTAGGAAGTGGTATGCAAGATCAATTAGCCGAAATTTTAGCCTATGTAAAAGGTGTGGTCAGCCATAAATGGTTGATCATTGTGACGACCTGGTTTATCAGTTTGGCCGGCTGGTTGTTTGTTTATCAAATGCCGGACAAATATACCTCCGAAGCTCGTGTGCATGTCGATACCCGCACGATGCTCAGGCCGTTGTTGCGAGGGCTGGCCGTGCAGGCCGATGTCAGGGGCTTGGTGGCGATCATGCAGAAGCTGATGTTCACGCAACAAAATATGCTTAAAATCGCCGAACTTGCCGGTGTCGAAGGGGACTATAAGAGTGAGGCCGGAAAGTTGGCGATCGCCAATCGATTGAAGTCCGGTGTCGAGATTTCCGGCGGCAGGGACGAAATCTTTTCCATCAGTTATGAATCGACCAATCCGGTCATGGCGCAAAAAGTCGTGCAGGCGGTGCTGTCGGTTTTCTCCGCGCAAACGCAACGGTCGACATTAAATGACGTCGATTCCGCGCAACGCTTCATCGAGGAACAGATCCAGGAATACGAACAGCGTTTGCGTAATGCCGAAAAAGCCAGAGAAAACTTCAAACGAGCCAACCTGGGCTTATTGCCCGGCCAGGGAGAAGACCAGATCAGTAAAATACAGACAATACAAAGCGATCTTGAACAGATCGAAACGACTGTTTCCGAGATGTTGGTCAGAAAGGAAGTCTTGCAGTCGCAACTTGAAGAAGCGCTCGTGTCTGAAGATGAGTGGGGATTAACCGATTTTGCCGATCAAGGAACGCCGGAAGACGCCAGAATCAGTAATTTGTTGTCGCAAAAGGACGAATTATTGATCAAATACACCGAAAATCATCCCTATGTCAAGGCGATCGATTCCACGATAGAAGCCATTGAACAGCGTATTGCCGAAAATGGAGAGGGTCTTGGCGATAATGGCTCCGGCATGGAAGCGATGTCGAATCCCTATGTACAGTCGATTAAGGCGCAGATTAATCAGGTTGATGCGGAAATCGCCACGTTACAGTCCAGAAAAGAACGCTATAAGACCAAATTGACTCAGGCTGACGAAGAGTTCAATAGCCGTCTGGCGATCGAAACCGAAATGCAAAATCTTAACAGAGACTATGAATCGATTAAGCGGAATTATTTAAGCCTGATAGAGCGGCGTGAGCAGGCCTCCATGTCGGAAAAAGTGGATAATCAGGCCGCCGCGTTGAAATTCAGGATTGCCGACCCGGCAAACCGGCCTTTGTCGCCTTCGGCGCCTAACCGGGAATTGTTGTATTCGCTCGTTTTGCTCATTGGTTTTGTTGTCGGCATCGCTATCGCCCTATCGCTCGTGCTCATCAGGCCGGTATTCACGACGACAAGAAATTTGCGGTCGGTGACCGGTTTGCCGGTCTTGGGCAGCGTGTCTGTCTTTATGACCCATCAGCAGATTAAAAAACAAAGAATCAATAACCTGGTGTTTGTTTCGGTCAGTTTTCTGTTGCTGAGCAGTTATGCCGGCGTTATGACCTTAAACTTTTTTAATGCCTAGCAAGCTGCGCGCCTTGATATTCGGCATTACTAAACCGGCGAGTGAGCGCCTGAGTGATGAATTATAAAAAATCTTGGATTTCTAATGAGCACCATTGAAGAAGCCTTGAAAAAGGCCGAGAGCCAGGGCAAGAAGCCCATCGATCAAGACCTTGTTTCTTCCGAGGCTTCCGTCGAAGCTGATCATCAAGACGCGGTCGAGGTCGATAATAAAAAAATCGCCGACCGGCAGGTGGAGACATTCGATTGGAGTTCTTTGAAGGATAAGGGCTATATTTGTCCGGATCAGAGTCATTCAAAGCTGGCGGAAGAGTATAGAAGCATCAAGAGGCCGTTGGTCGTCAATGCGATTGGCGCCAGAAAAAAAGATATTCAACGCTCCAATCTGATTTTGATCACCAGCAGTGTGCCGGGTGAAGGCAAAACCTTTACCTCGATCAATCTGGCGCTCAGTATTTCGGCCGAATTCGATAAAAAAGTGCTATTGATCGATGCCGATGTTTCCAAGCCTAGCGTATCGAAGGTGTTGGGGATCAAGCGGACGCCGGGGTTGATCGAATATCTCGAAGGAGAGGTCGAGGACTTTGCCGACGTTATTCTGCAAACCGAAATCAATGGCTTGCGGATTGTTCCCGCCGGCAAGCGGCATAAATATTCGACCGAATTGTTGGCCAGCAATAAGATGGTCGAATTGGCTAAAGAGCTCAGCGAAAGATACGCTGACAGGATCGTCATCTTCGATACCCCGCCGCTATTGGCGACGACGCAGGCGGAAGTGTTGGCCAGTCTGGTCGGGCAGGTGGTTCTGGTGATCGCCGCGCAAAGCACGCCTCAGAATATCGTGATGGAATCGGTGAAGAAACTGGAGGATTGCGCCGATGTCGTATTGACCTTGCTGAATAAAACCGAGCGATCCCTGGATACAAACTATTATGGATATGGCCGCTATTGAAGCAAAGATAAGTCATAGGAATGCCAAGAAAATCTTTAAATTATCGTTGCCGGTATTCTTATTCGCCGTAAGCAGCCAACAGGTTTTTGCGGTTAACTGGGTGATTCGGCCTACGCTGAATGTCGAGGAAGTGTATTCCGATAACATCAACTTGAGTAGCGATGACGAACGCAGCGCACTGGTTACCGAAGTCAGTCCGGGCGTATCGTTACGCACGAACTCCTCGGTTAATACCTTTGACCTGAATTACAGAATGCAGAATCTTTATAATGCCGGCGGCAATTCAGGTCTCAATACCAATAATCAGCTACAGTACAATTCCAGATATCAGCTGTTGAGAAATTCACTCTATCTGGACAGCAGCAGCACCATCAGTCAGCAGAATGTCTCCAACAGAAATATCGCCAGTGACAATATCACAGGAGGCGGAAACAGCACCACGGTGAACACGTTGAGCATCTCACCGTATTGGCGGCCGCATTTGCAAAGCTTTGCCGATGGTGAAGTCCGCGTCGGTTATGACAGGGTCTCCACCAGCGGCGGGCAAAGCGCATTGTCCAGCACCAATACCTACAGTCAGAACATCAGGCTGAACAGCGGCAGGGATTTTTCCCGTTTCACCTGGTTTGTCGCCTTCAATAATCAAGAACAAAACAACAGCGATGGCGATGATGTTCAGTTTCAGAACTCATCGGCTGAATTAAGAACGTATTTCGACCGGGAGTGGAGCGTGTTTATTCGCGGCGGACATTCGGAGAACCGTTTTCAGACCACAACCGACAGCAATAGGAACGGTTTTTTCTATACCGCCGGCGCCCAGTGGCGGCCCAGTGCGCGTTTCAGCGTCCAGGCAGGTTATGGCAATAACGCCTTTGTCACCGTCAATATCAGGCCGATTCGAAGAATCAACTGGAGCACGACCTACAGTAATAACGATATAGGCACCAATACCGGCGATCGCTGGCAGTCTTCGTTGAGGTACAATACTCGGCGTTCGGTCTGGACATTTAATTACAGCGAAGACACCTTCACCACGCAACAGATCCTGTTGCAGCAACAAACCGGGACATTCGCCGATCTGTTCGGTATTTCATATTCGGATTTTCTCAATCAGACGACGGGAGCGTCTACCGCGGAAAGGCTAAGCCAGTTTTTGGGCATTCCCGTCGAAAATGTTTCAGAACCGTTAGTCAATGCAGTGGACAATGGGTTGAATAACTTAACCTTTGCCGCCGATTTGCCGACCTTGACCGACGAGGTTTTTATCAGCAAGCGGGCCGATTTATCGGTGGTGTTCAGCACTGGGAAAAGCGTATTCAATCTCAGCGGTTACCGAGAAAGAAGAGAATTTGAGGTCAGTCAAAACCAGGAGGATATTTTGGGCTTCAGCGGCTCCTGGAACTGGAATTTTGCCAGGCGCACCAGCTCGAACATCCGTTTTCTTTGGCAGTCTACCGAAGGTTTCGATGCCACAGAAGATCGACGCTTCGAGGCGACTGTTGGCGTCACCCGGAATCTTTTCAGTTATTTAAACGGCAGGGTGGAATATCGTTACCTCACTCAACAGTCTGATCTCAGCGACAACGAGTTTTCGGAAAACCGCATCAGTGCAAGCCTGTCAATGCGATTCTAAGATGTTAAATGTATAAGAACTTTTACAAACTCAGCAAGAATCCGTTTCAATTGAATGCGGATCCGAGTTTTTTCTTCGATAGTTCCGGGCATAAAAGGGCTAAGGCTTATTTACGCTATGGCTTGGCGCAGGGCGAGGGCTTCGTCGTGGTCACCGGCATCCCCGGCACCGGCAAAACGATGCTGGTTAAAGAACTGGGCAAATTCCTGGAAAATGATCAATCCGTCATTATCGGTTCGTTAGTGAGCTCCAATGTCGGCGCCGAGGATACCTTGCGGATGCTGGCGGCGACCTTTGCGATAGCCTATGAGCTGGATGACGGCAAGGCGGTATTGTTGAACAGAATCGAGACTTTTTTCAAGGAGAAAGCCAAGCAGGGGAAACGGATATTGTTGATTGTCGACGAAGCGCAAAATTTGCCCAATCAATCGATTGAAGAATTGCGCATGTTGTCCAATTACGAATGGGAGGGCAATATCATTTTTCAGACTTTTCTGATTGGTCAGGAAGAGTTGGGCAAGCGTATCTTCGCGGCCGATATGGAGCAGGTCAGGCAAAGAATAGTCGCGACCTATCAACTGAAATCCTTGAATGCCGATGAAACCAAGGAATACATCCTATTTCGCTTGCAAAAAGCCGGTTGGCAGGGGAATCCGCAGTTTCACGATGAAGCCATCGCGGCCGTTCATGCTTTCAGCAAAGGAATTCCAAGGCGTATCAATACCGTCTGTGATAGATTATTGCTTTACGGTTTCCTGGAAGAACTCAGGCAGATCGATTTGCAGGCGACAAAGAAAGTGATAGCCGAAATAATGGAGGAT
The DNA here is from genome assembly GCF_030717995.2 of Methylomarinum sp. Ch1-1. Taxonomy (NCBI): domain Bacteria; kingdom Pseudomonadati; phylum Pseudomonadota; class Gammaproteobacteria; order Methylococcales; family Methylococcaceae; genus Methylomarinum; species Methylomarinum roseum. The sequence goes on from NZ_CP157743.1 coordinate 2,289,628, forward strand.
TCCCAGGCGATCAAGGCGCAAAAACAGCAGGTAACCACTGAGCGCTTAGCCGGTACAACGGAAGCTAATGGCAGCTTGGAGCAAAGGGTCGCGGCTCTGGAGGAAGCTGTGTCTGAGTTAAGTAATAAACTGAAAAAAGAACAGGCCTTATTAAGAAAAGCCATATTGATTCAGCTGGACATGGATGATGTCTACGATGACGATTAATGAAAATGCGAACAGTCAATAAGCAAACGACGACAGTCAATGCGATGAGTGTTGATGTCGAGGATTATTTTCAGGTCTCGGCTTTTGAACCCATTATCGATAAGTCGAGCTGGGATAATCTGCCGCATCGGGTAGTCGCGAATACCGAGCGTATTCTTGAGTTATTTGCTGAATACGATATCAAGGCGACTTTTTTTACCTTAGGCTGGGTCGCGGAGCGTTATCCACAACTGATCAAAAAAATTGTCGAGGAAGGGCATGAATTGGCCTGCCATGGCTATCAACACATCCGCGTCAGCGAACAATCGCCCGAGCAATTTCGCGCCGATGTCAGGCTGGCCAAAGACATCCTGGAACAGATAAGCGCACAGTCGGTGATCGGTTACCGGGCGGCAAGCTACTCGATCAATAATGCAAACTTATGGGCTCATGATATCTTGTGTGAAGAGGGCTTTGCCTATAGTTCCAGTATTTACCCGGTCAAGCATGATTTGTACGGGATTCCGGATGCGCCGCGTTTCGCCTATCAGCCCTTGGCGGGAAAAGCGTTCAAGGAAATCCCGATCACAACGCTGAAATTTTTCGATAAAAACATTCCCTGCGGCGGTGGCGGATTTTTTCGTTTTTACCCTTACCGCTTCTCCAAATGGGCGTTAAATAATATTACCCGACAGGAAAGACAAGCCGCGATTTTTTATTTTCATCCTTGGGAAATCGATCCCGATCAACCCAAGCAGCGGGGGATAACGATGAAAACGCGGTTCCGGCATTATTTGAACCTGGGTAAGATGGAAAGCCGCTTAAGAGCCTTGTTGAGCGATTTTGATTGGGACACGATGGAAAATGTCTTTATCGAATGAAACTTTGTCAATTATTGCATTAAATCGTAGGATGTGCCGACGCTAGGGGGCGCATCATGATAATTTGGTGCGCTTCACTTCGTTCAGCGGCACCCTACAATGTAGGATGTGACGACGGCAGGGGCCATCATGGTAATGGGTGCGCTTCACTTTGTTCAGCGGCGCCCTACAATGTAGGATGTGCCGACGGCAGGGGCCATCATGGTAATGGGTGCGCTTCACTTTGTTCAGCGGCGCCCTACAATGTAGGATGTGCCGACGGCAGGAGGGGCGTCATGATAATGGGTGCGCTTCACTTTGTTCAGCAGCACCCTACAATGTAGGATGTGACGACGGCAGGGGCGCATCATGATAATTTGGTGCGCTTCACTTTGTTCAGCGGCGCCCTACAATGTAGGATGTGCCGACGGTAGGGGCGCATCATGATAATTTGGTGCGCTTCACTTCGTTCAGCAGCACCCTACAATGTAAGGTGTGCCGACGGCAGGAGGGGCGTCATGGTAATTGGTGCGCTTCACTTTGTTCAGCGGCACCCTACAATGGAGGATGTGCCGGCGATAGGGGCGCATCATGATAATGGGTGCGCTTCACTTTGTTCAGAGGCGCCCTACAATGCAGGATGGTCACAGGCTAGAAGAGTCGTTTGATCGACGAAAAGGGAAGCTTTGTAATAGAAACCCACTCGCTCTAGGGGTGGTTGTTAAAAAAAAATCAGGCTTAGATTGAACAACATGAAAATCAATTTACTGGACGATCAGCAAACAAGCTTATGGGATGACTATGTTGAAAATTCAACCGAGGCGAGCTTTTTTCATAAAGCCGGTTGGCGGGAAGTCATTCGGCATTCATTCGGCCATAAGAGTTATTATCTGTATGCCGAGCGGCAGGGCAACATAACCGGTATCTTGCCATTGGTCCATGTCAATAGCCTGTTATTTTCCAATTCGCTGAGTTCTACCGCTTTTTGCGTTTACGGCGGCGTCGTCGCTGACGATCAGGAAACCGCTGCGGCACTGGACCGTAAGGCCTGTGAACTGGCCGCCGAGTTGGGCGTCGATCATCTGGAAATGCGCAATAAAACGCAAAAAACACCGGAGCGGCCGTATAAGGAATTATACGTCACCTTTAGAAAAGCCTTGCATGACAGCGCGGAAGAAAACCTGCAGGCGATTCCGCGTAAGCAACGGGCGATGATCCGCAAAGGCATCAAGGCGGGCTTGCGCAGTGAGATAGACGATGATGTCGAACGCTTTTACAAAGCTTATTCGGAAAGTGTGCGCAATCTCGGCACGCCGGTTTTCTCGCGGAAATATTTTCAAATACTGAAAGACGTGTTCAAACAGGATTGCGAAATCTTGACCGTGATCGATCCACAAGACCGATTAATCTCCGGCGTCATGAGTTTCTATTTCAAGGATGAAGTATTGCCTTACTACGGCGGCGGCACGGCCCTGGCGCGTTCGGTGCAGGGTAATGATTTCATGTACTGGGAAGTCATGCGCCGGGCCGTCGACAAAGGCTGCAAGCTCTTTGATTATGGCCGCAGCAAGCAGGGGACCGGTTCCTATCGGTTCAAGAAGCACTGGGGTTTCGAGCCGGAACCGTTGTTTTATGAATATCATCTGCTCAAGACGGATGATTTGCCGGACATCAATCCACTCAATCCGAAATATCGATTGTTTATTGCCGCCTGGAAAAGGCTGCCGTTGGCTGTCAGCCAGATTGTGGGCCCCTGGTTGGCCAAGGATTTAGGTTAAGCCGATGCAAAATATCTTGTTTTTGGCGCACCGAATTCCTTATCCGCCTAACAAGGGCGACAAAATTCGGTCCTTTCATTTTCTGCAAGCGTTGGCCGAACATTTTAACGTCTATTTGGGAACCTTTATCGATGATGAAGAGGATTGGCGCTATTGTGATCAGCTGAAAGAATATTGCCGGGAAGTCTTTTGCCTGCCATTAAGGCCGTCGACCGCTAAATTAAAGAGTCTCCGCGGTTTGTTGACAGGCAAGGCGCTCAGCCTGCCTTATTACCATAATCAAAAAATGCAGGCCTGGGCTGCGCAAATGATCGAACAACATGCGATCGACAACGTGGTTATTTTCTCTTCGGTGATGGCGCAATTCGTCGTGGATCGAAAAGATATAGAAATCATTGCCGACTTCGTCGATGTCGACTCCGACAAATGGCGGCAATATGCACAAAAGAAATGCTGGCCGGAAAGCTGGATCTATCGCAGGGAATCTAGACGCTTATTACAGTTTGAGAAACAAGTCGCGGCCAGGGCCAAAGTGACCGCGTTCGTTTCGCCGCAGGAGGCCGAATTGTTCAAACAACTGGCGCCGGAATGCAGACAGACGATCGTGGCGGTCAATAACGGCGTCGATATCGACTATTTCAATCCGGATAAGGATCTGGAGAGTCCATACCGTTCAAGCGACAAGGCCATCGTGTTTACCGGGGCGATGGATTACTGGGCCAATGCCGACGCGGTCATCTGGTTCGCCCACGAGGTCTTTCCCAAAATCCTGGCGCAGGATCCGGATGCGATGTTTTATATCGTCGGATCCAAGCCGGGTAAAGATGTCTTGAAGCTGGGCGAACATGATAACATTGTCGTCACCGGGCGGGTCGAGGACATCAGGCCTTATTTGGCTCATGCCGCCTTTGTCGCCGCACCGTTGAGAATTGCTCGCGGCATACAAAACAAGGTGTTGGAGGCGATGGCGATGAAAAAAACGGTGATAGCGACTGCGGCGGCATTGGAGGGAATTCCCGATTTCTCCGGACAGGATGTTTGGCTTTGCGATGACGCCGACAAGTTTGCCGAGCAGGCTTGCCGGCTATTGTCCAAACCTGTCGAACTGTTAAGCTCCCCTGGCAATCGGGCGTTCGTTGAAGCCCGATTCAGCTGGCGGCGCAGCGGCGAACAATTGACTGAACTGATCAATTCTTAATCTCAATGAATAAACGACGCATACTCATCGTTTTCGGCACCCGGCCGGAGGCCATTAAAATGGCGCCGCTGATCAAGGCCTTTCAACAGGACGATCGTTTCGATTGCCGGGTTTGCGTGACCGCTCAGCACCGGTCCATGCTGGACCAGGTGTTGGAATTGTTCGCCATTCGTCCCGAATACGATCTCGATATCATGAGACAGAATCAAGGGCTGACCGGCATTACCTGCGCGATATTGACCGGGCTGGAACCGATCTTGGCCGATTTCAAACCGGATAGAATTCTGGTGCATGGCGATACCTCGACCACCTTTGCCGCAACCTTGGCGGCGTATTATCAGAAAATTCCGGTCGCCCATGTCGAAGCGGGGCTGCGCACCGATAATATTTATTCGCCGTGGCCGGAAGAGGCCAACCGCAAGCTGACCGGCGCCTTGGCCGATCTGCATTTTGCCCCAACGACGACGGCCAAGGACAATTTACTGAGGGAAAATGTCCCGGCGCATCGTATCGTCGTTACCGGCAATACCGTGATCGATGCTTTATATCAGGTGCGGGATAAAATTGCCCAGGATGTCGATTTGTCAGCGCAATTAGCCGAGCAATTTCCTTTTCTGCAGCCTGACAAAAAAATCATCCTGGTGACCGGTCACCGGCGGGAAAGCTTTGGCGCAGGATTTGAGCAGATATGCCAGGCATTGCAGGCGCTGGCGGCCAGAGATGATGTGCAGATAGTCTATCCGGTGCATCTGAATCCACACGTTCGCGAACCGGTGCAGCGCATCTTGTCGACTATCGATAACATTCATTTGATCGACCCGTTGGACTATTTGCCGTTCGTTTATCTGATGAGTGTCGCCGACATTATTTTGACCGATTCCGGCGGTGTACAGGAGGAGGCGCCTTCGTTAGGAAAGCCGGTCTTGGTCATGCGGGATACGACGGAAAGGCCGGAAGCCGTTGTCGCCGGCACGGTCAAATTGGTCGGCGCCGATCGACTAGCCATAGTCGAAAATGTCATTGAGTTGTTAGACGATCGGGAGGCCTACAACAGCATGAGCTTTGCCCATAATCCTTATGGCGATGGCAAAGCCAGTCAACGAATCATAGCAGGTGTATTCGATGCACAATGAACCAGGGTTTGCAACCGTCTCAGTCTTCGGCTTGGGCTATATAGGCCTGCCGACCGCCGCCGTGATCGCCTCCCGGGGCGTTAACGTGATCGGTGTCGATGTTTCCGAACATGCCGTCAATACCATTAATCAAGGCAAAGTTCATATCGTCGAACCGGACCTGGATATGCTGGTGCAAAGCGCCGTCACCACCGGCAAACTCAGGGCGACGACCCAGGCGGAGCCGGCCGATGCTTTCATCATCGCGGTGCCGACGCCCTTCAAGGACGGACATCAACCCGATTTGTCCTATATCGAGGCGGCGGTCAAGCAACTGGCGACGGTCTTACAAAAGGGCAATCTGGTCATCTTGGAGTCGACCTCCCCGGTAGGCGCGACGGAAAAGATTTCTCGATGGATGAGCGAGGTCAGGGAGGACTTGAGTTTTCCCCATAAGGATGGCGAAAACGCCGATATCCGTATCGCCCATTGTCCCGAGCGGGTATTGCCGGGTTATATCATTCAGGAATTGGTCGCCAACGACCGGGTCATCGGCGGCATCACGCCGAAATGCGCCGCCAGGGCTGAACAGCTCTATCGCCTATTCGTCAAGGCCGACTGTTTGATCACCGACGCCAGAACGGCGGAAATGGCCAAGCTGACGGAAAACTCTTTCCGCGACGTCAATATCGCCTTCGCCAATGAATTGTCGATGATCTGTGATCGCCTGAATATCAATGTTTGGGAATTGATTAAATTGGCTAATCGTCATCCGCGCGTCAATATTCTCAATCCGGGGGCCGGCGTCGGCGGCCATTGCATCGCCGTCGATCCCTGGTTCATCGTCGATTCGGCGCCGGAACAGGCGCGCTTGATACGCACGGCCAGGGAGGTCAACGACAGCAAGCCGGAATTCGTGGTCAATAAGCTGCGTAAGGTCGCCGCCGAGTTCAAGCATCCGAAAATCGCCTGTCTGGGGTTGGCCTTCAAGGCCGATATCGACGATTTAAGGGAAAGTCCGGCCGTGGGGATCACGCAACGGATTATCGAGCAACAAATCGGCGAGGTGTGGGTGGTCGAGCCGCATATCCAACAGTTGCCGGACTGCTTAAATCAACATGGCGCAAGGTTAGCTAATTTGATTGACAGCCTGGAGGCCGCCAATATCATCGTGACGCTGACCGATCACTCGTTGTTCAAGCGGGTAAAGTTGGCGACATTGAACGAAAAAGTCATTATCGATGCCCGAGGCATATGGGAGAAAGAATAGGGTGTTAGAAAACATAAAAATAGGCATGATCGGACTGGGCTACGTCGGCCTGCCGCTGGCGGTGGAGTTCGGCAAGCAGTATCCGACCGTCGGCTTCGATATCAACCGGCAGCGTATCGATCAATTGCGGGCCGGCAGTGACCACACGCTGGAAGTCAGCGAACAGGAGCTGGCGGAAGCGGATCAACTGAGTTACACGGCGTCGATAGAAGACATTGCCGAATGCAATGTCTATATCGTCACGGTGCCGACACCGATCAATGAATACAAGCAACCCGACTTGACGCCGCTGCAGAAGGCCAGTGAATTGCTCGGCAAGGTGCTCAAACCGGATGATGTCGTCATATACGAATCCACCGTTTACCCCGGAGCGACCGAGGAAGTCTGTGTGCCGATATTGGAGCGGGTATCCAAGCTGGTTTTCAACCGGGATTTCTATGTCGGCTATAGTCCGGAACGGATCAACCCGGGCGACAAGGAACACCGTGTGACCAATATACTGAAGGTGACCTCGGGGTCCACCGAGGCGGTAGCCGAAAAGATCGACCGCCTGTATCAAAGCATTATCGCCGCCGGCACCCATAGGGCCAGCAGCATCAAGGTCGCCGAAGCGGCCAAGGTCATCGAAAACACCCAGCGCGATGTCAATATCGCGCTGATCAACGAGCTGGCGTTAATTTTTAATCGCCTGGGCATAGACACCGAGGAGGTGTTGTTGGCCGCCGGCACCAAATGGAACTTTCTGCCGTTCCGTCCCGGTCTGGTCGGCGGACATTGCATCGGCGTCGATCCCTACTATCTGACCCACAAGGCGCAGGCTATCGGCTACAATCCGGAAATCATCCTATCGGGCCGGCGCATCAATGACGGCATGGGCGAATATGTCGTCGGACAGTTGGTCAAGCTGATGCTGAAAAAACGCTTTCATGTGCAAAACGCCGATGTGTTGATCATGGGCTTGACGTTCAAGGAAAATTGTCCGGATTTGCGCAACACCCGAGTCGTCGATATCGTCAAAGAGTTGAATACTTTCGGCGTCAACGTTCATGTCTACGATCCCTGGGTGAATGCCGAGGAAGCGAAGCAAGAGTATGGCATACGACCGTTGGCGCAACCCGAGCCACAAAAATATGACGCCATCGTCATTGCGGTCGCTCACGACCAGTTCAAGCAGATGACTATCGAAGAAGTGCAGGCGTTTGGCAAGGACAATGCCGTAATATATGATCTGAAATATCTTTTCCCCGCAGAACTAACGGACGCACGATTATAAGAATGAGAATCATGGTTACCGGCACAGCCGGTTTTATTGGAAATCACCTGGCGTTAAGATTGCTGGAGCGAGGTGATGAGGTGATTGGCATAGACAATCTGAATGATTACTATGATGTCAATCTGAAGCTGGACAGGCTGGCGCGCATCAACGATTATCAGGGCTACACCGATGTCAGACTCGATCTGGCCGACCGCGCCGGCATGGAAGCGGTTTTCAAAAAATATCAGCCGCAAAAGGTCGTCAACCTTGCGGCCCAGGCCGGGGTGCGTTATTCGATCGAGAATCCGCATGCCTACATGGACAGCAACATCGTCGGTTTCATGAATGTGCTGGAAGGCTGTCGCCATCATGGCGTCGAACACTTGGTCTATGCCTCCAGTAGCTCGGTTTACGGCGCCAACGAGAGCATGCCGTTTTCGGTCCATGACAATGTCGATCATCCGTTGAGTCTGTACGCGGCGTCGAAAAAAGCCAACGAATTAATGGCGCATACCTACAGCAATCTCTACCAATTGCCGACGACCGGGCTGCGCTTTTTCACCGTGTATGGGCCGTGGGGCAGGCCGGATATGGCCTTGTTTTTATTCACCAAGGCTATTCTGAACGGCGAAAAAATCAAGGTGTTCAATTATGGCAGGCATCGCCGCGACTTCACCTATATCGATGATATCGTCGAAGGCGTGATCAGGACCCTGGATCATAGCGCCCAGCCTAATCCGCAATGGAGCGGCAAGGCTCCGGACCCGGGCACCAGCAGGGCACCGTGGCGGGTATATAACATCGGCAATCAAAAGCCGGTCGAATTGCTGGACTATATACATACGCTGGAAAAATTTCTCGGCAGAAGCGCGGAAAAAGAGCTGTTGCCGCTGCAGCCGGGCGACGTGCCGGACACCTATGCCGATGTCGAGGCGCTGATCGCCGACGTCGATTACCGGCCGAGCACCACGATAGAGCAAGGCATCGAGCGCTTTGTCGACTGGTATCGGGATTATTATCAATTGAATTAGCAAGACTGAGAATATGAAGATGATGCAAGACGTTCCGCAACATTGGCGCCCGACTATGGTGGGTACGGCAGTCGTCACGTTGTTGTCGGCAATCATCTTTTATGACACCTGGGTCTCGATCGTCAGAATATGGTGGCGGTCCGATACATTCACCCATGGTTTTCTTATCATACCGATCAGTCTTTGGTTGATATGGACTAATCGTCACCATTATCGAGCTCTGCGGCCTGGAATCAGCGGGTCCGTGGTCACTGTTATCTTCGCATGCGGGCTAGTATGGCTGTTGGCGGATTTAAGCAATGTCCAGGTGATCAGACAATATGCCGCCGTCGCGTTGCTGATTTCGGCTTTGTGGATGTTGCTAGGGCATCGTGTCGCATTCAACATGATGATGCCGCTGGGTTTTCTGCTGTTTATGGTGCCTAATGGCGAGGATCTGATACCGCCGTTAATGAATTATACGGCAAATTTCACCGTATGGATGTTGCGTTTGACCGGTTTGTCGGTTTACAAGGAAGGCTTGAATTTCACCTTGACCTCAGGCAATTGGTCGGTTGTCGAAGGTTGCAGCGGACTCCGATATCTGATCGCCTCGATTACGCTCGGCTTTGTCTACGCTTATTTGACCTATAACCAATACTGGAAACGAGTCGTTTTCGTGTTGCTTGCCATTATCGTTCCGATCATAGCCAATGGCTTTCGCGCCTATATGATCGTGATGATCGCTCATTACAGCGATATGAAATTGGCGTTGGGTGTTGATCATTATATTTATGGTGGTGTTTTTTTTGGCTTGGTCATGCTGTTGTTGTTCTTTTTGGGTTCATTCTGGAGAGATCCGCCTCTACAGCAGTTTGATGCTGAGAAAAAACGTCGTGTCGGGGGGCGTCATGAACAACGAGCAAATTACCGGCCATTGCTTTTTCCGCTAGTGACCGTGTTGATCGCGTTTTCGCTGTGGCCGCTGACATCGGCTTGGATGAAGCATCAGCAAGCGGATAGAGCGGATATCAGACAGAGCTTCGCCACATTACACGCAATGGGGTGGCAAGAGACGCCAGACCCGCTGTGGGGCTGGAAGGCGCAATTCAACGGTCCGACAACCGAGTCCTATCGCTATTTTTCCAATGGAGAACATAAACTGGGTATTTATCAAGCGGCCTTTGCTGATGAACATGAAGGCGGCGGGGAATTAGTCAATTCGCAAAACCTGGTCGTACGCCAGAAAGACCCCGTATGGAAACAGATAACCAGCGGTCAAGTCGAAATAATAACAGAGTATGGAACGGTCACTGTGAATGAATATGTGATTCGCAGTCAATTTCATCAGCTCCATTTGTTGCGCTGGCATCAGGTTGGCGCTAAAGCTACTGGGAGCCCATACCTAGCCAAACTTCATCAAATGATCAAACTTTTAACGGCGGATTCATCCAGGGAGCAACAAGTCGTCTTATTCACTGAAACCTCGGAATATGATTACGACAAAACGAGGGAAATGTTAAAAGGTGTCGCTGTAAACTGGATAAAAAACGATTAATGATTCATGGCATGAGTCTGTATAGTTATTCGGCATCCGCGCTTGCCTTTTCGGTGTTGTTTTTACTGATTGTTATCAACGGCAAAAAAAATACCGTTGCCTTGCCTTTTTTAATCGCCACTTGCTTGTCGGTGATCTGGTCCGCTTATTCGGCCTATGCCATGCATCATGAACAGCTGTATGCTTTCGATGTTCTAGGCATCGAGACCTTGCGCAATGGCGGTTGGTATTTCTTTCTCAGCGTCTTAATTTCCAGACAACAATTCGGCAATCAGTATGCTTTTCTGCTGCGATATTGGCAGCCCAAGGCCATGCTGGCGTTTATCGCTGTGGTGTGCCTGTTGGAATTTTATTCCGAGCTCCGTTATCAAATACAGAATGCCTTGGGCTTCGATTTTCGCCTTTATGCGCACATTTTTTTCGCCCTCGTCGGTTTGATGCTGGTCGAGCAGCTTTATCGCAATGCCTTGGCCGAACAACGTTGGCATATTAAATTTGTCTGTATCGCCTTGGCCGCGCAGTTCGTTTTCGATTTCATCATCTACAGCAAATCCTTGATGTTCTCCAGTTTGGATTTTAACTTATGGAATGCAAGGGGATTGATCAACGCCTTATTGGTTCCGCTGTTGATTTTATCGGTTAACCGCTTGAATACTCGCCCGGCCGCGGTAGCCGTTTCCAGGCAATTTATATTTCATACCACCGTCTTGCTGGGGGGCGGCGTTTATTTGTTGTTGATGTCGCTGATGGGGTTTTATATCCGCGATTACGGCGGCAATTGGGGGGGCGGTAGCGCAAATAGGGTTTATTTTCTTGGCGATCCTATTGTTGACGGTCTTTTTTGTGTCGGGGCAGGTTAGAGCGCTCGCCAAGGTTTATTTCAGCAAACATTTTTTTCAACATCGTTACGATTATAGAGATGAATGGATCAAACTTAGCAGAACGCTCGCCCAATTAAAATCGATCGACGAGACATCCGGTTATATCGTCAAAACCCTGGCCGATCTGGTCGACAGTTCGGGCGGCGGGTTATGGTTGAAGAACGAACAGGGTGATTATTATCTGGCTGAAAATAGCAATCTAGGCTTTAATGCGTTGCAGTTGATCGATAGTAAAGATCCGACGTTGGGGTTTGTCAAAAAAAACCAATGGGTGATCGATTTCGTCGAATATTTTAATGACCCCGATATCTATGCCGAGGCTGGGCTGGAAAAATGGTATGCGCGCCAAAATAACATTTGGCTAATCGTGCCGCTGTTCTTGCAGAATGACCTGGAAGCATTTGTCGTTCTGAGCAAACCCCGAGTCGCACGGCAGATCGATTGGCAGGATCATGATTTGCTGAAAACCGTCGGCATGCAGTTGGCCAATGCCTTGGCGTTGATCCGCGCCAGCGAAGATCTCAGTCGTACCAAGCAATTTGAAGCCTATAGCAGATTGTCCGCTTTTTTGGTGCACGACTTGAAAAATCTGGTCGCGCAAATTGCGCTCATCGTCAAAAATTCCGAGAAGCACAAGCATAACCCCGAGTTTATCGACGATTCGATTGAGACGCTGGAAAACGTGGTCAGCAAGATGCAGCGAATCTTGACTCAGTTAAAAAAAGGCGATGTCAAAAAAATCGACAGTCATCGGCAAGTCGATTTGAGAGAGGTTATTAACGATGTCGAATTACAACAAAACAATAACAAGCCCAGGTTACAGCTAGTTCTGGCTTGCAAAAATGCTCTGATTAAAGGCGACAAGGCAAAGCTCATCAGTATTATCGGTCATCTCGTGCAGAATGCCCAGGACGCGACCGCGGAAGATGGAATCGTCAAATTAGAGTTGCATAAACAAGAGCGCAGCGCTATTGTAAAAATCATCGACAATGGCTGTGGGATGGATCAAAACTTTATTCAACAGCGTTTGTTCAAGCCTTTTGACACGACCAAGGGCAATGCCGGCATGGGTATAGGCGTTTATGAGGCCAGAGAGTATATGCTGCAACATTCCGGACAAATAAAGGTGGAGAGCGAGCCGGGAGCAGGAACTACCTTTACCTTAACATTCCCGTTAAGGGTGAATGGAGCATTCCTGTAGGGCGCCAAATTGGCATTGTGCGTATCCAGGCGGATTGCCTGGCGGCGAATCCACCCTACGGTGGGTCGAACCGACGGCTGTGATGCCAACGTGGGCGGATTCGTAGGGTGGCTTCGCGAAGCAAGCCACCAAACAACACGCCGCCGGGGGCCAAATTGGCATTGTGCGTATCCAGGCGGATTGCCTGGCGCCGAATCCACCCTACGGTGGGTTCCACCCGACGGTTGCGATGTAACGCGTAGGGCGGCTTCGCGTAGGGTGGCTTCGCGAAGCAAGCCACTAAACAACACGCCGCCGGGGGCCAAATTGGCATTGTGCGTATCCAGGCGGATTGCCTGGCGGCGAATCCACCCGACGGTGGGTTCCATCCGACGGTTGCGATATAACGCGTAGGGCGGCTTCGCGAAGCAAGCCACCAAACAACACGCCGCCGGGGGGCAAATTGGCATTGTGCGTATCCAGGCGGATTGCCTGACGGCGAATCCACTCGACGGTTAAAGGTAAGATGTGTCGACAGAGAGGAAAACTCCGGATGGTGGAAATCATCGGTTTCAACCGCAGGATGCGGAAAACCGCATGTCCTGTGGTGTGGGGAGGTGACAGGCGCAATCCCGTCACCTCCCCGATCGATATATTTGTCTATCCTCCTTGGGAACGCAGACAGGTAAAGGTTTTCACGCAACAGTTTCAGAATCAAAAACAGTTTCCAATAGTGGCAGAGATTGTTTAATCAGAGAAAGATCCAATGGATGATAAAAAAACACTGCTCGTGGTCGAAGATGACCCCGGATTGCAAAAACAATTCAAATGGGGGTTTGAAAACTGCCAAGTGGTATTGGCAGGCGACAGAGAGGAAGCGATAACCGCCTTAAGACGTTTCAATCCGGCTGTCGTGACGCTAGACTTAGGCTTGCCGCCGGATCCTGCCAATGCCAGTGAAGGTTTGCAAACATTGCAGGATATCCTGCAATTAGCCCCATCGACCAAGGTGATTGTCGTCACCGGGAATGATGACAGGGAAAACGCGATACAAGCCGTCGCATTAGGCGCCTACGATTTCTATCATAAACCGGTGGATCTGGAAATACTCAATTTGATCATAGATCGGGCATTCCAGCTAAATCAACTGGAGAAAGAAAAACAACAACTGCAGCAAAAAAGCAAAGAACCGTTAGCCGGGATCATCGCCGCCTGCGAGAAAATGCAAAAATTATCCCGCATGGTTGAGAAAATAGCGCCGACTCAGGTAACCGCGTTGTTATTAGGCGAAAGCGGCACCGGTAAGGAGGTCTTTGCGAAAGCCATTCACCAGCTCAGTGACCGAGCCGAGAAGCGGTTTGTCGCCGTCAATTGCGCCGCAATCCCGGAAAATCTGCTGGAAAGCGAGTTGTTCGGTTATGAAAAAGGCGCCTTTACCGGGGCGGTTAAACAAACCAAAGGCAAAATAGAATATGCGCACGGAGGCACTTTTTTTCTCGACGAAATCGGCGACTTACCGTTTCCTCTGCAAGCCAAATTATTGCGCTTTATTCAGGAACGAACCATAGAAAGGCTTGGCGGCAGGGGGGAAATTGCCGTCGATGTGCGCATCATTTGTGCAACGCATCAGGATATACAAAGCCTGATTGAAGCCGGGCGTTTCAGAGAAGATCTTTATTATCGCATCAGCGAGATGGCGTTGACTATTCCGCCATTGAGGGAGAGGGAGGGTGACGCCATTGTGATCGCTAGAGCCCTGTTAAGAAGATTCAGTGAGCAGAATAATAAAAAAATAACCGGGTTCACCAAGGAGGCGGCTCAAGCGATAGAAAATTTTTCCTGGCCCGGCAACATTCGCCAGCTGGAGAACAAGATCAAGCGGGCGGTTATTATGAGTGACGGTGTGAATATCAGTCTGGAAGATTTGGACATGGACCTTGGTGAAAGCAAGGAGCAACTGCCGTTTAATTTAAAACAAGTGAGGGAAATAGCGGAAACAGCCGCTATTCAAAGGGCGTTGGCTTATTGCGACAACAATATCACCAATACGGCAAAGTTGTTAGGCGTCACGCGACCGACGCTTTATTCATTGTTCAATAAATACGGTATTGAAGTTTAGGGGCGCGGGTTTTCCCGGTAGGAGCGCCGTACTCGGCGCGATACTTTTGTTTCGTTTCGAGATGCTATGGCAAAATATTTTGTAAAGACGTCAGCGAGATAATGCCCCGGTAAAGAACTTGATTGTCGTGAATCAGTCCATAACACTCATAAGAATCGGGCTGGTCGGATAATTCCCTGGCCAGAATATGCAGCGCATCGTTGCTCTTTAATTGGCTGAGAAGCATGCGATCTATGCTGAGTTGATGCGTAGTATAAACCATCGGTTTTTTCTCGAAATCATGATGATTCTTCAAGGCCTTTTCCAATAAAGCGCAGGAAATCAGACTGCATGGGAAAATCTCAGGAAAATCGGCTTTGTCGTTGAGTTCGTCAAAATACAACGATTGATCGATAAATGTAGCGCATAAAAAATTTTTGGCGTTACTGGCGATGCGAGTCATGGGACAGATTGAAATCATCTGTTGTATTACGAGAGATAACGATTTTCTGAAAGCAAAAGACGGTATGTAACTATTCAGCATAGTTCTTTTCAGAGGGATTGGGGTATTGATTTATCGGGCTGTCTGTAACAGGATGACTGCAGTCAGAACGCGACCCGATCCAATGGCCTGCTGCCTAAAGACTGCAAGACGCTAAATAGTTACGACGGTATTTTATATACCCGTTTTTTACCTAACCCAGATTAAAATCATGATTTTTGGCAGCTAACTGTTTATACTGTTCTAACAATAGAGTTGAGTATAATGCAAGGCGAAAATTTGCGAAACATACTGAAAAAAATTCTTTCTGCATCAGAACTACAAGAGGGGATTGCTTGGCATCGCCGCAACTACGATGCCAATTCAATCATTATAAAACAAGGCGATTTAGGTCAAACGCTTTTTTTTATCGAAAAAGGTGTCTTAAGAGTGGCAGGCAAGGTTGAACTCGATGACCGTAGGCAGATTCAACCCGGAGTCTGTGATCTTGAAAGCGGATCGATATTTGGAGAAATTTGTCTGCATCGTTCTCAAACAAGAATGGCAACGGTTACGGCGGCAACTGATGTGAAATTATTAGAAATTGATGGAGAAAGCCTAAGTTCTTATCTAGATGCTAATCCCATTCAAGGGTATTTATTTTATAAGGAGTTGTTTGGAACGATGATAAAAAGGTTGGACGTGGCCAATCATCGGGTTGAAAGTTTAATGGCTTGGGGCTTGAAAGTGCATGATATCGATAAATATTTATAGTTTGAGATTTTTTTCTAGTGTTGATTATAATTGTAAATCTAGCTGAAAGAGTGTTAGCTTAAGAAACAATAACTTGTAATGGTTCCTCCGTTGCGAAGCAAACAGAGACTAGTCCGCAAGCTCAGTTTTTCCAATAAATATTAGTCAATGTTGCTAGACGATATAAAATGTTTGGCAGCAATAATCCTGCATTGATTCTAAATAATGATAAATTTAAGTTTGGTTTAATCTTTATGCAATAGCATTGACCTCAACATTATTTAACCAAGCAGAAAAGCTGTTAATTATGCTGGATGGAATAAGATTTGCTCTAACTGAAGACGAACGACGCGCTTCCTATAGGCTTCGTTATAAGATTTATGTTGAATCGATGGGGAGACTTAAAGAAAAAGGGAATCACATGCTCAAGGAATTACGAGATCAATACGATGAGGTGGCCAGAACCGTAATCGCGATAAAAAATGGCGAGCCGATCGGTACTTTAAGGGTTTTTTGGGGAGGCGATATTACCTTCTCCAACTCAATGAAAGAAGTTTATCCTTTGGATCTTTTTTTGCAAAGGCTGAGTGAAAAGGACATATGTGTCATTGAAAGACTAATGGTCGAAGAACATCATAGAGGCTCTGCGACCGCTTTACGTTTATACCGTGAAGTGATGAAATTTGTACTTGATCATAAAGTGGAAGCAGTCCTGATTGATTGCGAACCGCATCATATGAATTCCTATTTGAAGCTTGGTTTTCGCCCTTGTGCGGAAACTTATAATTACCCTGGCATTGGCTCGGTCGTTCCCATGGTATTGATTACGGGTGATTTTATGTACTTGAAGGAAGTAGGGTCTCCCTTTACTAAGTTGATTACGAAAGAAGATGTCGGTTATTGCCGCCGGGTTGACGAATTGAGAACATTGGTCAAGTGTAAGTCGAGAAATGTTGATTTTTCAATGTTATACAGGAATCGTATCAAGACGGTAAATAACGTAGATAACCTGAATAATAAAAAAATGGCAGCCCGCTTTAAGATGAGACTAAGCGCTTAATTGATACTTTTGTTTTTATGGTTGCTCAGGTTTTCAGCGAAACCAACCTTCCTTAACACTACTAGAAATTCGATATCCGCAACGCAGAATTTTCTAGCTTTTTATCCGCCATTTCCAGAATACAGGAATGTTTAAGATAAATTAATTTGTCTTAAACATTCCTTATCTTTATTCTAATTGTTAGAATATCCAATCATTAGTGAATCAACAGTGGTTCTTTTCTTGCGTTGTTGAGGATGACGCTTAGGAGAGAGATTAGAGTGCCGCCCTTGTTTAAGGGAATATAGAAGGCGTTGGTATTTTTTGATATGGAATGGTGCAAAATGCAAGACGGTGTGAGATTTGCCGAAACCGATGAAGACTTTAGCGCGTCTTATCAGTTGAGGTATAAAGTCTATGTGGAGTGTATGGGCAGGCTTAAGGATAAGGGCGATCATGTTTTGAAGGAATTGCGGGACGAATACGACAAAAATGCCAGGGCGGTTATCGCAATTAAGGACGGAGAACCTATCGGTACTTTAAGGTTATTTTGGGGCGGTGACGCGACATTCAGTCAAACCTTGATCGAAGCTTACCATCTAACGCCTTTTATGGAGTTTCTGGATGAGAAGCAAATCTGTATTGTTGAACGTTTAATGGTCGATGAAAAACATCGAGGCTCCACTGCAACCTTGCGGATGTATAAAGAAGTTATGCATTTCGTGCTAAATCATCACATTGAAGCTGTTTTACTTGATTGTGAACCACATCATCTCAACTCCTATTTAAAACTTGGCTTTAGACCGTTCACCGAAACCTATTCTTATCCCGGAATTGGTCTTGTCGTACCAATGGTGCTTATTTCTGGTGATTATGAACATTTGAAACGGGTAGGTTCTCCATTTGGAATGTTGACACGGGAAGAGGATTTGAGTCATTGCCGCCACACCAAACAATTGCTAAACTTGATCGAAAGTCAACGTAATGTTCTCAGTCAATCTGGCTGTAATCAGTCTGACTTTTTACAACACATTTATGCCGACCCCAGTCTGCTTGCCAATACAAAACCAAAAATATTCGATTCACTTAGCACAGATGAAATTCAAAGAGTCATTGAAAAAAGCCATATTATCGAATGTAATTTGGGTGGTCATATTATCGAGAAGGATAATGCCGCAAAGACAATGTTTATATTGCTCTCGGGGATAGTCGAAGTTAGAAGGGACGGCGAATTACAGGCCGTCATTTCACCGGGAGAGATGATTGGCGAAATTGCGTTCTTTTTAAAAACTCCCCGCTCGGCGAGCATTATTGCCGCCACCGATGAAGTAAAAATATTGAGCCTTGACGAGCCGTCGATGTCGCGCTTATTGAAATATGAAAGCGAACTAGCCAACAAAGTATTAATGAATCTTTGCCGTAGCTTGTGTTCCCGGGTGATTAGCGGTGTTGAAACGTCGGATTTGAGAGCGCGTTGAAGTATTTTGACCTTAGTTGACTTTCTTTTCGGGAGACTATCGTAAACGCTATGTTGAGTTTTATGAAATGAAATCCAACATTTTTGCAGTTAATAATATTTTCGATGACAACCTTGCGTATGATTGTCACATAGCCCGCCTCTGTCACAATTCATCTATCCCAGATAGAAGTCAATTTGTGGTTTTTTGCAACGAAGACTATTCAATACCGATAACGCCAACTATCCTTTAGGGAAAGCAGAAATTGTCAGCTGACTCAACTTTAGAATAAGTGAGTGTTAATAAGTTCAGCTGTATAAGATATCATCCAAGATAACTGGGTTTTGGAAATCCATGACGGAATGACGAAGCATTTAATGCAGTCTGACTTTTTTCTCGGTACTTAAACCGTTTAATGACGATCGATAATTCAAGAGAACATCATGATAAAAAAAAACGTAATTGTAAAATTGCATCGGACAACGCTCATTCTAGGACTTAGCGCTAGCATGAATGCCGGCGCAGCCACATACGATTTTCAAGATCAGCGACAAGACGAATTTGAAAGTCCAGGCCAGCTCTTACTAACGCCTGATAGTTTCGCCCATGTGCCTATGGATATGGATCAGGAAGTGATGCTACAAGATGAAATCGAGCAAAACAAAAGCGATTATCAACATGTGCTTAAACTGATTAAACAACATCGACAGGAAGAGGCTGAAAAAAAGGTCGCGGAATTATTGGCGAGTAAGCCGGATGTAGCCGTTTTTCATGATCTGCGCGCTTTATTGAACATTCTTGATAAAGATTTGGCTGCCGCTGCAAAAAGTTACCAACAAGCCATCGAGGTGAATCCGAAAGATACTCTGGCATATTTGGGAATAGCTAAATTGGCCATGGCGGAAAATAAACTGGAGCAAGCCAAGGAGTATGCTGAAAAGGGTCTTGCCGTTAACGATAAAGCATTGCAAGCTTACTTTATTTTAGCGGATGTGGCTCTCAAACAGAAAAACCTGCTTGAAGTTGAAAATATATTGATAACGGCCCTGGAAAAAGTAAAAGGGAACATACCGGCCGAATTAAAAACCCTCAAAAACCTGGGTAAATATTATGCTTCACAAAAGAAACCGGAAAAAATTCTGGCGATCAGCGAAGAATTAAGCAATCGTTATCCTAAAAATAATAATGTGATTTCCGCATTGGTCGCTGCGCAGCTCGCTAACAATCAAAAAGATCAGGCCGAACAAAATCTAAGGCGGATTATCGATAGAGACAAACAAGATATTAAAAATCGTCTACTGTTAGCTAGTTTGCTCAGCCAGCAGGCAGGCAAGGAGAAAGACGCACTGGCGTTGATGGACGAGGCGGCAAAAATAAACCCCGATCAACCTCAAGCCAATTATTTGAAAGCTACCTACTTGATTCAACTTGATCGAACCCAGGATGCAATGGAAATTGCTGATAAATTGGATGCTCAATTTCCCACGTTGCCCTTAGGTAAATTATTGCAAGGTAAAGCTTATATAGCCGACAAAAAGTTGGATAAGGCTACGGCAGCCTATAAAAAAGCTTATCAGTTGCAAGCCAATAATAGAATTCTGTTTACTTTGGCCAATTTGCTTAATATCCAGGGCAAATCAGAGGAAGCGATCAATATGCTGAATGAGGCGCTGTTGAAAAAACCGAATAACCTGTCTCTCCATTACAGATTAGCGACGATTTATCAGTCCCAGAATGACACTAAGCTTGCTGAAAGTCATTATCGGATCATTTTGGATCAGCAGCCTGATAATGTTTTGGCGCTAAACAATCTGGCTTGGATGTATGCGCAACAAAGAAATACCAAAGCATTGGGGTTGGCGGAAAAAGCCTACACCAAGGCGCCTAAATCTGCAGCTATTGCCGACACATATGGATACATTCTTCTTCAACAAGGACGTCCGGTCGATAGTTTGGCGATACTAAAAGAGGCCGCTGCTCTGGCGCCTAAAGCCATCGATATTAAATATCATCTAGCAGAAGCCTATGATGCAAATGGTAATAAGCAAAAAGCCGCTGAGATTTTGGAGGCTATCGTAAATAGCGAACAGGATTTTGCTGAAAAAAAAGAAGCAATCCAATTATTGAAACAAATTAAAGCTAAATAGTGTTGTATCTTTATCGTAAATTTATGCTTTATCTTTTGAGTAGGAATTTCAAATGAAGGCTTTTGATTATGATTTGGCGTTTTCCCGAAACATTGGAATTACTAGACTAGAAGAACAACTTCGATTAAAAAACGCCACTTTTGCCATTGCGGGCATGGGGGGGGTCGGTGGTGATTATTTAATTACTCTTGCCCGTGCCGGGGTCGGTAATTTCAAAATATCAGATTTCGACGAATTTGAACTGGGCAATTTCAATCGACAGTACGGGGCAACGATATCATCCGTCGGCCGGAAAAAAATGGATGTCATGCAAGAACTTGCTTTGGATATAAACCCCGAGGCTACTATACGAACTTATGGAGAAGGCATCAACGTTGACAACATCGGTGACTTTTTGCAAGGCGTCGACGTCTTCATCGATGCCGTTGAGTTTTTTGAAATAGAAGCCCATCAGTTAATCATCAATGCGTGCATGGAGCGGAATATACCTGCCATTTTTGGCGTGCCGCTTGGTTTTGGCGTTGGTGTGTTGGTTTACACTTCAAAAGGCATGTCTTTTGATGATTATTTTGATCTCGACTACAATGCCCCATTCGAACAGCAGGTTTTAAAAATGACTATAGCCTGTGCACCGGCAGGGTTTCATCTGAAATACTTAGTGGACCGTAGCTCAATAGACTTGGCTAAACGTAAAGCACCGAGTATTGCCCCTGGCTGTAAGCTGGCAACCGGCATCGTTATCACTAAAGCCATATTAGCACTTCTACATCCCGAAGAGCTGAAGCCTATCCCGTATTACACCTGCTATGATGCCCGCCTGAACCGACTAAAAAATGGTTATCTCTGGTTAGGCAACAGAAATCCAATACAAAAGCTTAAGTTTTTTCTGGCGAAGAAAATGCTGGGTATTTAGGGGAAGGTAATGATCAACTCTTCCTGCTACATAAAGAGGTTGTTTTTCAGTCATCGCTCATAAGCGTTGCAAGACAGAGGCTTAATGTCGA
This sequence comes from Methylomarinum sp. Ch1-1, assembly GCF_030717995.2. Classification (NCBI taxonomy): domain Bacteria; kingdom Pseudomonadati; phylum Pseudomonadota; class Gammaproteobacteria; order Methylococcales; family Methylococcaceae; genus Methylomarinum; species Methylomarinum roseum. The sequence continues at coordinate 2,310,895 of NZ_CP157743.1, forward strand.
GTGTAATCACCGGATGTTGTGCAAATTTTATGGCATGGTTCGTGGGTTCCCGCATATAGTTATATTGATTAGCATAATTTCGGCTTCTAACGCACTCCGTTTTCATATTCAGTAAGAAGCGTTTCATCATGGTTTGAGTGAGCTGCTGGTAAGACTCTTCAGTTGCTCGCCAAGCAATACAAACGGCAAAATGATTTGATTGTCGAAAAATTTTACACAAGGAAGTTGTAATCGGTTTTGCGTTAGCCAAGCACCGTTCTCCGGTAAATCAATCGCCAAAGGCAGTGATGGCGGTTAAAGCGATCACGATCGCTCCGGGTGTAGCTTGCTAGCGGTGAATCCGCGACAGGTCGCTATACTTAGCGAAGTATTCAAGCGACATTCAGTGTCAACTTTCTTTACGAGCTCTTAACTTAACACGGCAAATACCAACGTATAACATTCGGGAATTGAAATTACCGTTAAAAACAAAATTAAAGGGTATTTGCATAAGCTTGTCTCTCACTAGTCTGAAAAGTCCGTTAGATAAGGCTTTCTGCATGAAAGCAAGCGAAATTACTCTACAATTAACCCTGCTGATTCAGATAGACGATTTGCCCCGCAGGAACCAAAAAATGATCACTGGCACAGTTAATGCTTGTTCATTTGCGAACATTAACAATTCGTAGGAGAATTAATCATGACTTCAGCACATAAAAAATTATTAGGGGCTGTAGTATTCGGCTTAGCCGCCGTTACCAGTCCTTATGCCAACGCGCAAAATTTTGCGACTATCGATGAGAATTCATTGGATGCTGCTTATGACGGAAATTTTACATCGGAAGTTCTCAATGGAGAATATGACGAGCTCGTAACTATTACCGGTGCAAATACTTTTAGTGTCGCATTGGCTTTTGATGCCGGCGCATGGACCATTGCGACTGACATCGCTGGAAATGGCTCTGACCTTACCAACAGTACCGATGGATATGACATCTATGGTCTTTTTACCGGCACGGGAACCTTCACCTCAGATCCAGGTATCATTGGTTCAACAAATGTAATATTGAATACATTCACCTTTACTAGCGGAACTTTTGAACTTTACGCTGACTTAGATAATGACAACAGCAATATAGATGGTTTTGTAACTTCTATCACACCGGATGGCAATGATGTATTGCTTGCTAGTGGTGATCAGGTTATCTCAGGAAGTGGAACACAAATAGTTTTAGCAAGTGATCCACTTCAATGCTTTAATGGCGACAATAACGATTGCGGAAGCTTTGGTGTTACTACAAGTCTGTCTTTGACGCCAGCAGGCATGAATTATTTTACCGATCCGGTTCCTTTCTTTAACGCCTCTATTGAAGCCGGAAATTTTTCAACTATTAACACAACTCTTGGTGTGCAGACAGAAGTAGACCAAGCTGTGATGAATATTATTTTTACAAATGTACCTGAGCCAACCAGCTTAGCATTGCTGGGTATCGGTATGCTGGGTTTCGGGGTCTCCCGTCGCAAACAAGCTTAGTACCCACCCATTCGCTTAGACAAAATAAGTGTCAAGCTTGTAGAAAAACCGCCAATCGTTGCTTGAGGTTGGCGGTTTTTTACGTTTAAACATCCTCACTAGAGCAAGCAGTTAGCTAAGGTATATGTCTGACAGCTCTGTTCACATACTCCGTTACAAAGTTCAACTCCAGCAATTGCTAAGCTAACTATCACCAGCCTAATGTCTCTTCTTCCACTATAATGATAAGGTATACTCAGTTCACCGGCTTGGGAAGAAAAGGCTCTTTGATCATTCTCGGTTTTGTTGCACAATTACCCGGGACTTTACGCGTTAGAGAAAAGCCCACTTCAAAGCTAAAAGCACATTTTGTTAATGAATACCACTAATCAGGCATCTATGAAGGGGTTGATATGAATAGCAGCGAGAAAAAAGTAAAAGAAATTTTTGCGTTAGCTGGAATTGAAATAAATGGCGACAGACCATGCGACCCGCAAATAAACAACCAAGATTTCTATAGGAGATTTATGTCGGATGGCAGGCTTGCCTTGGGAGAATCTTACATGGATGGCTGGTGGGATTGCGAGGATATGTACGAAATGTTTTGCAAGCTTTACAGCGCACTTGGGTTAATAGCAAATACCCTAAAAAGCCCTGCGGCGATGTTAATCATTTTGCGTGAAAAGCTGCTTCCTTATGGTAGCAAAACACGTTCAAAAAATATTGGCAAACATCATTATGATATTGGCAATGAGCTTTATAAAAGAATGCTCGACCCCTATATGGTTTACTCATGTGGGCTGTGGGAGAACGGTGCGAATAGTCTTGCAGAAGCCCAACAGCATAAGCTGCAAAGGATATGTGAAAAACTAAAAATACAACCTGGGCATCATTTATTGGAGATAGGCTGTGGGTGGGGAAGTTTTGCCAGGTATGCGGCTGAACATTATAAGGATATTAAAGTGACTGGTCTCTCGGTAAGCCAGGAACAAATTAATCTTGGCCTAGAGCTATGCAAAGACTTGCCAGTAGAGCTACTTTATCGAGATTATCGGGATCACCAAGGAACATATCCTCGTATAGTTAGCATCGCGATGTTCGAGGCAGTCGGTAAAAAGTATTTCCGAGATTATTTTAAAAAGGTTCATGATTTACTAGATAAAGAAGGGATTTTTTTCATGCATACCATAGGTTTTAATACCTCGGATTATGCCAGTCCTTGGATACAAAAATATATTTTTCCAGGGGCTTATCTTCCTTCCATGACCCAGATTGCAAAAGCATCAGAAGGATTGTTCGTGATAGAGCATGTAGAAAATATAGGCCCCAATTACGCACCGACTCTGAATGCCTGGCATGACAACTTCATTGACTCATGGGATGAAATACATGAGCTTAATCCTGAAAAGTATGATGAACGTTTTAAGCGAATGTGGATTTATTATTTATTACAGTGCTCTGCGACGTTTACTACCCGGATCGCACCCGTTTGGCAGCTTGTCATGCGTAAACCTGAGGCCTCCGGTTCCTATTTTTATAAAGTATAAAAAAACTTTGCTAGTACCCAAGCTCAACTCAGGATGGCTGAAACATTCCTAACGCGTTGTTTTTATCCTGACTATCCGACTTCGATTTTTGTATAGAGATATGGCAGTTAAACGAATTGCAATACGCAAGATCACAGACGTGTTAGGGGCTGAGTTTTAGAACTAAATTGAGCAAGCGGAAAATCTGCTTCAATACCAAGGCCAGTGTCGGAAGAATTTATATGATCTCCAGCTGGTTTAGCAGCATCCAATGTTTTGGTATTGCCCGACTGCTTTACTCGTTCTGAAATCGCCAAGGAGGATGGAAATATCGCAACCGTATAAAGCGGGATGTGTAAGTAATCAATGACTTGCTCTTATGGAGACTGAAAAATACTTAAGCTCCGAGGTGGCGAAAATTTGTGTTCTTAGGTAGAGGTACTTGCGCTATGTAACTTGGATTTCGCTCTTAATCTCATTGAAATAAATGCAATCAGTAGATTTCAATATTCGCTACCTCATAGATTTTGCGATAATACTGTAAATCAAAGGCTTTTCTGGGGTCAAGCTGCTCCAAAATTTTAAGAGTTGATCCAAGGCCTTCCCCTGATTCATGGAAATGAAGGATTTAAGCATGCATAACGAATTATTTGTTTTTAGATTAGGAAGCTTTGTAACCCGGCATCCCTGGTGGGTGATGCTGACGTCCTTGCTATTGGTTTTTGGCTTGGCGGCAGGCGTTGTGCATCTGACTATTAAAAGCGATTATCGTGTTTATTTTAGTGATGATAATCCTCAGTTACAGGCATTTGAAGCGATACAACAGGAATATAATAAAAGTGATAATGTGCTTTTTGTGGTGGAGCCTGTGCAAGGGAATGTGTTCGACCCTCAGGTCTTGCAGGCAATCAAGGATTTGACTGAGAAATCCTGGCAAATTCCTTATTCCAATCGCGTCGATTCGATTTCCAATTTTCAGCATACCGTTGCGGAACAGGATGAGCTGATCGTCGCCGATTTGGTTCAGGATGCGGAAAAGTTATCGGCCGAACAGCTCCAATATATTAAGACTGTGGCAGTGAATGAGCCTTTGCTGGTCAATCGTTTGGTTTCCAAGAGCGGTCATGTATCAGGCGTCAATGTGACCGTGCAATTACCGGGAAAAAGCAGTGATGAATTTGTCGAGGTCACCGAGTTTGCAAGGAAAATAGCCGCAGAGATAGAGACGGTTTATCCTATGGTAAGGTTGCATTTGACCGGATTATTAATAATGGGCAATGCGTTTACCGAGCAGGCGATGCATGATAATACGACATTGGTGCCGGCAATGTACGGCATCGTCGTGCTCGTCTTAATGCTGTGTTTACGTTCAATTGTCGCCACATTGAGCGTGGTGCTCGTCATCGTGTTCGCGACTTTCGCCGCTTTAGGGACAGCTGGTTGGATGGGATTTTACTTGACGACAACTTCGGCGGTTTCGCCGATTATTATCTTGACCTTGGTGGTGGCCGATTGTGTACATTTGTTAGTCACTTTTCTACAACACATGCGAGCCGGCCATGAAAAGCTGCACTCGATCAGAGAAAGCCTAAGGATTAATTTCCAACCGATTGCATTGACCAGCATCACCACGGCAATCGGTTTCTTGAGCATGAATTTCAGCGATTCCCCCCCATTCAGAGATTTAGGCAATATCGTTGCCATGGGTGCTGTGATCGCCTTGCTTTTGACAGTGACGTTTTTGCCGGCGCTGATGACGATTGTACCGCTACGGGTCAAGGTTACAGCGGAATCTGCTCAGGATAGAATGGCTGGGTTTTCGGCGTTTGTGGTCAATAGGCGTAAAGCTTTGTTGATTTCTACTGTGTTAATCTCACTAGGCATTATGGCGTTTTTGCCTCGCAATGAATTGAATGACGAATTTGTAAAATATTTTGACAAAGCAGTGGCTTTTAGAAAGGCGACAGATTTTCTGAATGAAAACATGGGCGGAATTTATACCCTCGAATATTCCATTCATGCCGATGAGAGCGGGGCGCTCAATGAACCGGAATTTTTGGGAAAGTTGCAGCAGTTTAGTCTATGGCTGCAACAACAGCCCCAAGTTAGGCATGTGAATATCATTACCGATACCTATAAGAGACTGAATAAAAGCATGCATGGTGATAAGCCGGAATGGTATCGCTTACCGGAGGCCCGTGATCTGGCGGCGCAATATTTGTTGTTGTACGAGATGTCTTTGCCTTATGGGCTGGATATCAATGATCAAGTCAACATGGATAAGTCCGGAACACGGGTTATCGTGACCATCGATTCGTTAAGTTCTAATGAAATGCTAAAGCTTGAAACGTATTTTTCCAATTGGTTAGCCTCGAATATGAGTGCTTATCAATTCGATGTTTCAAGCCCTAACTTGATGTTTGCTCATATCGGCAAACGCAATATCAGTCGCATGATTGTGGGGACTGTTTTTGCCTTGATGACGATTTCCTTTATTCTCATATTCGCCTTCCGTTCCGTCAGACTAGGATTGATCAGTTTGCTGCCGAATCTGTTGCCATCAGGTATTGCTTTTGGTTTGTGGGGGATTTTTAATGGCAATGTCGGATTGGCTTTATCGGTGGTGACAGGGATTACCTTGGGTATCGTCGTGGACGATACGATCCATTTCATCAGCAAATACCGCAGAGCTAGAATAGAGCAGGGCTTTGACAGACAGGAGTCTGTCCGTTACGCTTTTTCGACCGTCGGGATGGCGTTGTGGATTACGTCATTGGTATTGGTCAGCGGTTTTAGTGTGTTGGGGTTTTCCCATTTTACGATGAATTCGGATTTGGGCTTGATGACGGCGCTGACGATCGCTATTGCCTTATTGCTGGATTTTTTGCTTTTGCCGCCGCTTTTAATGACGTTGGACAAGAAGTAATTCAGACGCCTAATATGTTATATTTGATCAACGAGTTCGCTGACTGTAAGTAAGACAGCACGAAAATGTGGGAGGACGCACTTGTGCCTTCCGGAGGTGATTAATCCCACTCGATGCGCTTCACGTTGTTCAGCACATCCTACGGTACGGGACTTATTTAATGGAAACTTGTAAAACCGGAAACAAATTATGAGAAAGATTCTTTTGTTATTCATTTTGGCGCTGCTGCAGCCGCTCGTTTACGCCCAGACACCGGAACAGCGGGGATTGGAAATCGTCGAGGAACTGGATCGCCGGGATACAGGTTTTGGTGATAGTGTCGCCGAATTGAAAATGATTTTGATCAATCGTAGCGGCGACCAGAGTGTTCGCGAGCTGGAAATGCGGACCTTAGAGGTGATCGGCGATGGCGACAAGAGTCTCAGCATTTTTAGCAGTCCCAGAGACATCAAGGGGACGGCTTTTTTAAGTTTTACCCATGCGTTGGAAGCGGATGAGCAATGGCTCTATCTGCCGGCCCTGAAACGGGTCAAGCGTATTTCCTCCAGCAACAAGTCCGGTCCTTATCTAGGCAGTGAATTTGCCTTTGAAGACTTAACCTCATTCGAGGTGAAAAAATTCAATTATAAATACCTGCGCGATGAAGTCTTTAAGGGGATCGATTGTTTCGTCGTTGAATTCTATCCGCAATACGAACATTCCGGCTATACCCGGGAAATTGCCTGGATAGACAAGGCGCGCTATATTCCGCTCAAAATCGATTTTTATGACCGTAAAAACGCCCCGTTGAAGACTCTGGAAAACAAAGGTTATCGACAATATCTCGATCAATACTGGCGCCCTGATGAAGTGGTGATGACGAACCACCAAAACGGGAAAAGCACGGTGTTGTCGTGGGAAAATTATCAATTCAGAAACGGCTTGACCGATCGGGATTTTGACCGCAATACGTTGAAAAGAGCGCGCTGATTGGCTGCTGAGACTTGTGAATGCTTCTTCAAGCCATTAGTCGTCAGCACGGTAACATTTTATCGCATCCCCAAAATATCAAGATGACCGCCAAAAACGATGCTCGCCCCTTGATCGCCCATATAATCTACAGTCTGGGCGTAGGAGGCTTGGAGAACGGCGTGGTTAATTTAATTAACCGGATGCCGGAAGACCAGTATCGGCATGCGATCATTTGCATCAAGCATTCGACCGATTTCAGCAATCGATTGCAGCGGGCCGATGTCGAGATTTATGAGCTGAATAAAAAGGAAGGTCATGATTGGCGGTCTTTTATAACGATGTATCGTTTGCTGAGGCGACTGCAACCGGCGATCGTCCATACCCGCAATCTTGCCACGATCGAGTATCAGCTGCCGGCTTTTCTGGCCGGCGTAAAATGCCGGATTCATGGCGAACATGGCTGGGATGTGTTCGATCCCGATGGCGCCAATAAAAAATATCAGCTGCTGAGAAGACTGCTGGGTTTGTTGATCCAGCGCTTCATTCCTTTATCCGAACATCTGCAAGCTTACTTGGAAAGCAAAGTCGGGATCGATCCGAATAAAATTTTTCGCATCTGTAATGGTGTCGACACGGAAAAGTTCTACCCTGTCGAACATAAATCACCGTTAAAGGATTGCCCGTTCGCTTTCAAAGATAGCTATCTGTACATAGGCACTGTCGGCAGAATGCATGGCGTCAAGGATCAGATGACCTTGGTTAAGGCGTTTGTTGAATTGCTGGAAACACAGCCTGAGTTAACACAAACAGTCCGTTTGGTGATTATTGGAGACGGGCCGCTTAGAGAACAGGCGATAAGGATGTTGACGGAAAAAAAACTCGATCATCTGACCTGGCTGCCGGGGGCGAGGGATGACATCGCCGGCATCATGCGTAATCTGGATATTTTTGTTTTGCCGTCGCAAGCCGAAGGCATTTCCAATACCATACTCGAAGCGATGGCAAGCGGTTTGCCGGTGATTGCAACGAATGTGGGCGGCAATGCGGAGTTGGTGAACGACGGCGTGACCGGAAGCCTGGTGGAAAAAGAAGATTATCGAGCGATGGCGGCGAGTATCGCAGATTACAGCAATGATCCGGAGAAAAGGCGTTTGCATGGGCATCAGGGGCATCAGCGGGTCCTGCGGAAGTTTTCAATCGCGGTCATGGTTGACAAGTATCTGGAGGTGTATAATTCTTGTCAGCAAAAGGCTGGGAAATAAACGTTGTTTTGCCGTAACGGCTCGCCCACTTATTGAATGCGGCAGGGCATGTAGGGTGGATAAGCCTGAAAGGCGCATCCACCAAAGATGCCGACCTGGTGGATGCGCTCCGCTTATCCACCCTACTGGGAGTGAGTAGTTACGTTTTGTCATGGCAAGTTATACAATGCTGTTAATTGGCAGAGACAGCATTAGTATTCTGATCGATGCGCTTCACGTTGTTCAGCACATCCTACAAAATCAGAAGGCGAATGATGCCCAGCTGCATGACATGGCAAGACTTAGCGGATAACGGGATATGATATGTGCGGAATCGTCGGAATATTTGATCTGAAGGAAAAGCGGGACATTAATCGGGAACTGCTTTCCTGCATGAACGAGCGTCAGTTCCATCGCGGGCCCGATGAAGGCGGCTTGCATATCGAACCAGGTTTAGGGTTAGGCCACCGGCGTTTATCCATTATCGACCTGAGCAGCGGACAGCAGCCGATGTTGAGCCCCGATCACAATGTCGTCCTGACTTACAACGGTGAAATCTATAATTTTCTGGAGCTGCGCAAGGAGCTGGAAGCGCTGGGATATCACTTCGACACGCATTGCGACACCGAAGTGATCCTGCATGGATGGCGCGCCTGGGGCGAAGCTTGCGTGGAAAAGTTGCGTGGCATGTTTGCCTTCGCGATTTGGGATAAAACGTCTGAAACCCTGTTTCTGGCCAGGGACCGGTTGGGCATCAAACCCTTATATTATGCCGAATTGACTAACGGCCAGTTCATCTTCGCGTCGGAGTTGAAGGCGTTAAAGGAACATCCTTTAATGCCGAAAGAGCTGGAGCCGACCGCGATCGAAGAGTATTTCGGCTTCGGCTACATCCCCGATCCCAAAACGATATACAAAAATGTCTACAAACTGGAGCCCGGCCACACCCTGACCCTAAAAAGGGGACAGGCTACTTTTCAGCCAAGGCAATATTGGGACGTCAGTTTCTCCGAACAGTCTTTCGGTTCGGAACATGAAGTGGCGGAAGAGTTGATGGCTCGCTTCGAAGAGGCGGTTAAAATCCGCATGATGGCCGATGTGCCGCTGGGCGCCTTTCTATCCGGCGGCGTCGATTCCAGCGGCGTGGTGGCGATGATGGCGCAAAATTCGCCCGATCCCGTCAACACTTGTTCCATTTCCTTTGGCGATCCCAAGTACAATGAATCGCAATTTGCGCGGCAAGTCGCCGAGCGCTATCACACCGCACATCGGACGGAACAGGTCGATCCCGATGATTTTCAATTGTTGAATCAGTTGGCGGGGCTTTACGACGAACCTTATGCCGACAGCTCGGCCTTACCGACCTATAGAGTTTGCGAGCTGGCCAAGAAGCAGGTGACCGTGGTGCTATCCGGTGATGGCGGCGACGAAAACCTGGCCGGCTACCGGCGTTATCGCTGGCATACTTATGAAGATCGCATGCGGTCTTTAATGCCCGATGCAATGCGTAAGCCCCTGTTTGGTTTTCTTGGGCTAGCCTATCCAAAAGCCGATTGGGCGCCGAAAATATTTCGCGCCAAGTCCACATTGGAATCGATCGGACGGGACTCGCTGGAAGGCTATTTCCACAGCGTTTCGGTCAATTCCAACAGCATCCGTTCGGCCTTGTTCAGCGAAAAACTGAAAAAAGACCTGCAGGGTTACCAAGCCGTCGAGGTATTCAGGCGCCATCAGAAAAATGCCCCTGTTGGCAATGCTCAATCCCTCGTGCAATATTTGGATATCAAAACCTATTTGCCGGGCGATATCCTGACCAAGGTGGATCGGGCCAGCATGGCGCATGCCTTGGAAGTCAGAGTGCCGCTGTTGGATCATGAGCTGGTCGAATGGATGGCGAGCATGCCGTCAGGATTGAAGCTAAAAAACCGGGAAGGGAAATATATTTTCAAGAAAGGCTTGGAAAAGTATTTATCCGATGAGATTCTATATCGCCCGAAAATGGGTTTTGCTGTGCCGCTGGCAAGCTGGTTTAAAGGACCGCTTAGAGAGCAGGTCAGAGAGTCCTTGCTCGGGGAAACAATGGCGGGGTGCGGCTTGTTCGATCAGAAATTTTTGACAAGAATGGTCGATCAACACCAAAGCGGGTTAAGGGATTACAGTTCGCCGATCTGGTCGTTGTTGATGTTCGAGTCGTTTTTGGAAAACAGTTAGCGTTTTATTATAAAATTGACAATTTACAGTTAAGTTAGGGCTGCATTGCGTACCATCCATGGAATTGAGTATCTCGAATGCTTGCCCATGGTATGCGATGCCCTAAATTTATCGATTAAAAGATCTCATAAATACTCCGCAGGCTTTCGGTCAGAATAATCATGGGAAGTCATGAAAATTTTGAACTTTAAGTGATCGGTAATAAGTGCAGTGGTATAAGTCGCCATCCATGACGGCCAACCATGCCGGAATGACGAAGCTCCTAAAGCCATCTGACTTATTGCTAGGCTCTTAATAACGCATTTTTTTAGATAATATTTAAATAACAAATCAGGGATAACTTTAATGAAAGTAACGGTTTTTGGGTCCGGTTATGTTGGCTTGGTCACGGGAATATGCTTGGCTGAGGCCGGTAACGATGTCGTTTGCATTGATATCGATCAAGACAAAATAGACAACCTAAATAAGGCAATCGTCCCGATTTATGAGCCGGGTTTGGACGAGATGCTGAAAGCCAATATGGATGCAGGGCGCGTTAAATTCACCACCAATATAGCGGAAGCCGTCAATCATGGCACCTTTCAATTTATCGCGGTCGGGACGCCGCCGGATGAGGATGGGGCAGCGGATTTACAATATGTGTTGGCGGTCGCCAAATCGATCGCGGAACATATGAATGAATACCGTATCATTGTCGATAAATCCACCGTCCCCGTTGGAACGGCCGATAAAGTCAAGCAAGAGATCTTAAGCGTTTTGCAGCAACGCGGCGTAGAAACCGAATTCGATGTGGTTTCCAATCCGGAATTTCTGAAGGAAGGGGCGGCGATCGAAGACTTCATGAAACCCGACCGTATTGTCATTGGCACCGATAACCCCAGAACGGCGGAGCTGCTGAAAGTGCTTTACGCGCCATTCAACCGCAGCCATGATCGCGTTATCACGATGGATGTGCGTTCCGCCGAACTGACCAAGTATGCCGCCAATGCGATGTTGGCGACCAAAATCAGTTTTATGAACGAATTGTCTAATCTAGCCGAACGCTTGGGAGCGGATATCGAACAGGTCAGAAACGGCATCGGTTCCGACAGTCGCATCGGTTATTCGTTTATTTATCCAGGCTGCGGATATGGTGGCTCCTGTTTTCCGAAAGATGTCAAGGCGCTGGAAAGAACGGCGCGACAAGTCGGTTATCAGGCGGAATTGCTCAATGCCGTTGAAAACGTCAATAACCGGCAAAAGCACGTCTTAGTCAATAAAATCAAAAAGCACTATAAAGATGACCTGCAAGGAAAAACCTTTGCCTTATGGGGATTGGCGTTTAAGCCGAAAACGGACGATATGCGGGAAGCGCCGAGTCGAGTGGTGATCGAGGCATTGATCGAGGCCGGCGCTCAGGTTAGGGCCTATGATCCGGAAGCGATGGACGAAGCCGCGAGGGTTTATGGCAACAAGGCCGGACTTAGGTTAGCCAGCTCCACCGAAGAGGCCTTAAATGGCGCGGATGCGCTAATCGTCGTGACAGAATGGAAAAACTTCTGGAGCCCGGATTTCGACTTCATCAAAAAGACATTAAATGATGCGGTGATTTTTGATGGCAGAAACCTATATGACCCACAGCTCCTTAAAAGCAAAGGCATTCGTTATTACGCCATCGGCAGAGGATTGTAAAGAAGTTTGTTCGATGTTGGTGTGGGAGAGAATCAGTAAAAGCATTGTTCTTGGTTCAATGCGAATGGCGTCCTTATTGTCAGAAAGTTATCAGGTTGGATGAGCACATGTTTAGTCGTTAAAGTTCAATTCTCTTCTGGAAGTTGCTCTGTTTGAGCCACCGCTCCCAAAAGACTGCGAAATGAAAATTATAAATACTATCGGGCATGACGAATTTCTGTTAGATTGCCCACTACAGCATCATTATTGTAATGTCGAGCAAATGTATTAAAAAATATCTAAGAATTTATGCACTTGCCTAAGGAGATAACTCGTCAGAGAAAAATGGACGCTGCACTAGTCATGTGAGGCCGTAAAAATTGAATTTTCTCTCGAATTATTAAGCATTGCGACAGAGGTTTATCGTTAAAAGCTTGTTTGTTTCGTCATCGTCTCATAGTCGTCCGGCAGCTAGGGACGCGCTAAAGGCGATAACTATAAGCATCCCTTTAACATGAAATATCCGGGCTAATGCAATTTTTCTCGCCTGAGGGGTAAAGCTTGATACTGTACTTAAGTACAGTTTATATGTTCATTTTAAGTAACTACTCACCCCCATTCGTAGAGTGGATAAGCGGAGCGCATCCACACCGGGTCGGCATCTTTGGTGGATGCGCCCTTCAGGTTTATCCACCCTACATGCTGACCGCTATGGATGGCGGAAATGCCGATTTTGCAGGGAGCAAAAATCGGCCCTGCCGCGTTCGATAAGTGGGGCGAGCAGTTACATTTTAATTTTGATATAGTTGTCTAAACAGATAACTATAGATTTTGATATAAACGGCTGCTCAATATTGATCAGTTGTTTCAGTATCATGGAAAAATGAGCTGTTGTCCGAGATTTGAAGTTCATGCAATCCTATGTAGGATAGATTTTTAACAGACTAATGAATAGGGCGCGCGCTCAGCTTGTCTAGATTATATGAAAGTGTGGTTTAGGAAAATGTAGGTTCATAATGACATTCGGGTGAAGAAAATGAACGATATGACACCATCAAAAAAAGATGAAACGGGTTCAGCTGGGAAACTAAACAAAATTTCTGGAAAGCGGCGCACACTGGTTAAAGGAGCAATGGGAGCGGCGCCTGCAATCCTTACGTTAAGAAGCGGGGCGGCTTTTGCGCTAAACAGTTCGGAAATTTGCAGGATCAAGGATGCCTCAAAACAACCGGTGCTGTTGGTGGACGAAGATGATGAGTGGTTGAGAAAACAAGTATGGTGCATTACGCTTTCTTTAGATGGATCGAGTTTTAAGGTTTACAATCCAGACGATGTCCAAGAAGGTTGGATGCCAGAGGATTTTGGAACTATTGGTGGCGATGGGCTAATAGTTGAGGACACTTACGAAAAAGTAGGGAATTCTGGAAAAATGAAAAAAACAGGTGGCGATTCTAATGTACAGTATGACGCCACCGTTCCAGCTCAATGTTGGATCCTGTACAGAGTGGATAGCGACGGAAGTGTCGTCGGTATTGGCAAGGCCACTGATGATACGTCATATATCACCGACAGTTGTTGGCATTCGGCAAGTCCGGGAGATCAATTGCCTGATTAAATGATTTAGTGAGGCAATAGTATTTTATACGACATGTTAGACGATCGGGTATGGACGGTTTCCTGCAATTCACCGATATATTCTGAAAAATGGGCTGACTTTTTCATTATTTATCATTCATCGTCAGGCGCGACACATCAGTTAAACGGGTTTGCTGGCGAAATATTAACGTTGATTCAAAAACATCCAGTGACTCTGAAAGCCTTGCTTAAAGAAATCGAAAAAATTTTTGATGTAGAAAAATATGCTGAGGTTGAGCTGGAAGTCGAAAAAGTGCTCAACGATTTTCATGAATTAGGACTGATTGAATCCGTTGGTCGTGAAGGTTAAGGATATTACATTTGATGCGCTTATTAGCAAAGCGCGAAGCGATGCTGGTTTGTCCTTTGATATAGGACCCTTTGTGGTAAGACTGCGTACTCAGGATGTAGGCGTCTTACGCAATCTTTCTTTGCTTTATGAAGATTTCGACCTCGCCCAACAATCCTTTGTCGATTTTCATGTCGACATGAAGCAACCGGTCGGCTTGCGTCGTTGGTTCAGACCGCAGATTTTGTTTTCCGTTGACGGTCATGATTTGTTTGAGCCTTTTCCTCTCAGTCATGCCTTGCCGCTTTTTGAGTGGGGATTGAATTGGTGTATCGCGCGCCGGGCACATCAATATTTGATGTTGCATTCGGCGGTTGTCGAAAAAATGGGCAAAGCGATCATCTTTCCAGCGTTTCCAGGGGCGGGAAAAAGCACGTTGAGTGCAGCGCTCGGGCGTAGAGGTTGGCGTTTTTTGTCGGATGAATTCGGTTTGGTGCGGGCGGAGGATGGCTTGCTTCAACCAATGCCCAGACCGGTACCCCTGAAAAACGAATCGATCCAGGTCATTCGAGAATTTTCATCTACTGCGACGATTGGTCCTTTGTTTCCCAAAACTCGGAAGGGCACCGTCGCTCACCTAAAGTCTCCGAGTCCAAGTGTAGACCAATGCAAGCAATTGGCGAAGCCGGCATTGGTGATTTTTCCTCGATATCAAAAGGATTCTGAAATTTTAATACAAGAGTTGCCGAAGCATTTCGCCTTCGTCAAATTGGCCACTCACGCTTTTAACTATGAGGTGATGGGATTGACGGGATTCCAGCGGCTTAGGGATATCATCAACTCCTGTTCATGTTACAGCCTTACTTACGGCAATCTGGACGAGGTCATCGATCGTCTCGATCAACTGATTTCAGCAAGTCATGGTCAATAAGTCTTTGAATGCACAAAAGTTATTGCTTGCTGCATTAACTCGACCGGAAAGCTGCGGGCAATTAAAACCTAAAGAATGGGAACAGCTAATTCGTTGCGCTCGACCGGCTAAGCTCGTCGCCGCTCTTGGTTCCAAGTTCGCACAAACTGGGCTTCGGCAAACGATGCCTCGGCAAGCGCTAGACAATTTCTATGCGGCGCAAAAACTGGTTGAATATCGGCAGCGTTTGGCGATGTGGGAGCTGAACAGAATCGCTAAAGCCCTGGCAGGACTCGATGTCAATATCGTGGTTTTAAAAGGCGGCGCCTATCAATTGCTGAAGCTTGACATGGCGGAGGGCCGCTCTGTTTCTGATATCGATATTTTGGTTGCCAAAAAAGATATTGAGCGTGTTGAGCAATGCCTGACTGGTCAGGGTTGGCAAACAGCTAAACTCGATGACTATGATCAGCATTATTACCGAACCTGGATGCATGAAATTCCACCGTTACGGCATCGAGATCGTTTTATCGAGGTCGATATTCATCATACCATTTTGCCGCTGACCAGCCGGCTGCACCCAGAGCCGGAAACGCTATTAAAAGATGCCGTTGAGGTTGCGCAATGTGACTTTAAAGTGCTTGCTCCCTGCGATATGGTGCTGCATAGCGCCGTCCATTTATTTTACGATGCCGAATTGAATGCCGGTGATTTCAGGGATTTGGTGGATTTGCATGAACTTCTGACATTATTTGGAGGACAGATCGAGGGCTTTTGGGACAAGCTAATTATGAGAGCTGATGAACTAGAATTAGAGCGTCCTCTATATTACGCACTTTACTTTTCTAGCAAGCTGCTTAAAACACCAATTCCAGTACACCTGATAACAAGACACAAGGGTCGGCCCGCAGGCATTGTGAGGTTATTAATGGAGTATCTGGCGCCGCTTGCGCTGTTACCCGAAAATCCCGATTATCCGAGTCAAAAAGTGGCATTTGCCAGGTGGTTGCTTTATGTTCGGTCTCATTATCTGCGTATGCCGTTAACTTTATTGTTGCCGCATTTGATGAAGAAAAGTAAGAAACGCTTGAAACAAAGAAGCATTGATAATTTAACCAATCAAGATCAATCCGATAGCGCTTGAGGCAATTATATATTTGAAAACATTGGCGAAATAGTCAAATAGTTTTTGTTTATAAAAAGTCGCGTGAAGTTCGCTTTGCAACACCAATGTTAGGAGCGACGCCCTCGTCGATAGTAGAGGTTTAGTTACGGCATGATATTTATTCCGGAGAGTATTTTCGTTGCCTTTTTGTGTTAATGTGTTAATTGCTGAGGTCAGTTTTGTTCTTTAACCGGAGCGGGAAACGCTCTGGAGAGCTAAAAATAACTATGAAAATTCTCCATATATTGGATCATTCCATTCCGTTACATAGCGGCTATACCTTCAGAACCCGGGCTATATTAGAAGAACAAAGAAAGCTGGGTTGGGAGACCTTTCATGTGACATCTGCCAAACATAATGCGACGAAAAAGCCGATGGAAGAAGTAGATGGTTTGATTTTTTATCGGTCAGAACAACCGGCGGTTATCTATTCCAAAATACCATTCATCAACCAGTGGGCGATCGTTAAGTCGCTGTCGAAACGGTTGGATGAAATCATCCCGGAAATCAAACCCGATATTCTTCATGCCCATTCGCCGGCATTGAATGGCTTAGCGGCCCTATCGGCCGCAAAAAAACACCAGATTCCGTTGGTTTATGAATGCCGGGCCTTTTGGGAAGATGCGGCGGTTGATCACGGTACGACTCGTGAAGGAAGTCCGCGTTACCGCATTACTCAAGCCTTGGAAACTAAGGTGTTCAAAAAAGCCAACGCCATCACGACGATATGCGAAGGCCTGCGCAAGGATATCGTGAGCCGTGGCATAGCGGAAGACAAGGTGACGGTCATTCCCAATGCGGTCAACATCGATAAGTTTAGCTATGGCGCTGAGGCGGATCAATCGTTACGCCGGGAATTGGGATTGAACGATAAAATCGTTTTGGGTTTTATCGGTTCTTTCTATGCCTATGAAGGGATTCCATTGTTGCTGGAGGCCTTACCCAAAATATTGGCAGAAAGCCCCAATGTCTGTTTGCTACTGGTTGGCGGCGGGCCCCAAGAAACGCTGATCAGGGAAAAAACGGCTCAGCTAGGGCTTGAAAAACAGGTTATCTTCACTGGCCGAGTGCCGCATGATCGCGTGCAAGATTATTACAACCAAGTTGATATATTTGTTTATCCACGTCTGTCGATGCGCTTGACCGATTTAGTCACTCCGCTGAAACCGTTAGAAGCCATGGCGCAAGGTCGTTTAGTCGTTGCCTCCGATGTTGGCGGGCATAAGGAGTTGATTAAGCATGAACAGAATGGATGTTTGTTTAAGGCGGGTAATGTTGATAGTTTGACTCAAGAACTAATCAAGCTGTTGCAGAATAGGAATGTTTGGGAGACGCTACAAAGGAATGGACGTAATTTTGTTGAGCAAGAAAGGAATTGGCAAAAAAGCGTTGGTTATTATCAACATGTTTATCCAAAATTGATTGATTAAAACCATGACTCTAAAAGAGGATGCATTGAACATCGGCCTGATTGGCCCGCTGCCTCCACCTTTTGGTGGCATGGCTAACCAAACTAAACAGTTATATAAACTCTTACAAGGTGAAGGGATTCAGGTTACATTGGTGCAAACTAATGCTCCTTATCGATACAAAATAATCGAAAAGATAAGGGGGCTAAGAGCTTTATTTCGCATTGTTCCCTATCTGAACAATTTGTGGAGAGTAACAGCAAAGGTGGATATTCTGCATGTATTGGCTAATTCCGGTTGGTCCTGGCAGTTGTTTGCCGTGCCTGTTATTTGGATAGGGTGGATTAAAAAAAAACCGGTCATAATAAATTATCGAGGCGGGGAAGCGAGAAATTATTTTGAAAAATCCATACAATGGATCCGTCCCTCAATGAACAAAGCTTCAATTATTATTGTTCCCTCGGGATACTTGAAACATGTCTTTGCAGATTTTGGTTTTAAATCCGAAGTCATTCCAAATATTATTAATCTGGAACGTTTTTCCCCAAGAGACAAAGGAGGGAAGCGTAAAGAAACTCCTCACCTTATCGTAACGCGAAATTTGGAAGCTATTTATGGAATTAAAACAGCAATCGAAGCAGTTGCAATATTGAAACAATCACACCCCCGGATTAAATTATCGATTGCTGGTAGCGGACCGCAAAAAGAAGAGTTACATCAACTTATTCTTAAACTAGGACTTGAGGATAATGTTGTTTTTACGGGTAAATTGACGCCCATCGAAATAGCGGAACTGTATCAATCAGCGGATATCATGCTTAATCCAACGACTGTGGATAATATGCCTAATTCGGTTCTCGAAGCTATGGCAAGTGGTGTACCCATAGTTACAACCGATGTCGGCGGTATACCTTATATAGTCAAGGACGGTGAAACCGCTTTAATGGCAAAAGTGAATGAAGCCGAATCAATGGCAAATCAAATAAAAAGATTATTAAATGATCCTTTATTGTGTGAAACATTAATTACCAATGGGTTGCAGCAGGTTCAGCAATATACCTGGTCGAAAGTAAAATGTCAGTGGCTTGCTCTTTATCATTCTTTTGTTAATCATCCTGGCGAGATAGCATTACGAGATGAGTAGGCTACACCTTGAAAATATCTTTTAGCCATCGAGCTCAATGCAATTTACGATTATTTTATAAAGATTAATGAAGGTTGAAAAAATGGGATTTATTGCGGGTTGGGTTGAAACGACTATTGACTATCAAAACAACGCACCGTTATGCCAGGATATCATTGAAAAAATTACCAAGAAACATCGCGGTCAATACAGCAAAAAAATGGATTCCTTTGTGGTGTGCGCCGCCCCTCATGGACAGCTTATCGAAACGGACGGTTGGTTATGTGCGGTTTCCGACGCTGATCATGGCCAACGGAGTCAGTTAAGGGAGAAAATTTCAAGGTACCAGGATATGGGGGAAAGCTGCCTTCCAACTATAATGGGGAAAGGCGCCCTGGCATTGGCCGATCTGAATAACAGAAGATTGATTCTGGCGACCGACCCTATCGGGCAGACCAATCTTTATTATGCCGAAACGAAAAGCGGTCTCGTATTCGGTTCGAGCGCTGATAGTGTGATCGAACACCCGGAAGTCAATGCGGAGATATCCCCCCAAACGATTTACGACTATGTTTATTTCCATCATTGCCCTAGCCCAAATACTATTTATAAACAGGTCAAAAAACTAGAGGGTGGTCAGGTTCTGGTTTATCAGAACGGAAAAATACAAATCAGCCATTACTGGTTACCCGAGTTTTCCGAGCAAGCGATTTCGGTAGAAGAAGCTGGGCAGCAGTTGATGCAAATGATTGACGACTCTGTAAAGGATTTGTCCAGTTCGGCTGAAGAAACGGGGGCTTTTTTAAGTGGTGGTCTGGACAGCTCGACTGTTGCCGGCGCCTTGGCCAATGCTTTTCCTGGGGGAGCGAAAACCTTTTCCATCGGTTTTCCTGTCGAAGGTTACGATGAAATAGACTATGCGCGTATCGCGGTCGACCATTTTAAAACCAAGGCGCATGAATATTATGTCACCCCGGATGATACGGTAGCTGCGATACCTAAGATCGCGGCTTATTATGACGAGCCGTTCGGCAATTCATCAGCGTTGGCCGCCTACTATTGCGCTAAAATGGCCAAGGAAAATGGTATTAAGGTACTGTTAGGAGGGGATGGAGGAGATGAGATATTTGCCGGCAATGAACGCTATGCCAAACAATTGCTGTTTCAGAAATATTACCAAATTCCTGGTTTAGCCAGGCAGGTTCTGAAAACAGGGCTTTATCACGCTCCAGACATCTTCCTAAAAAATAAAATCATCTTCAAGGCAAAGCGTTATGTGGAACAAGCCGAAGTACCACTACCCGATCGTTTGCAGGATTATAATTATTTAAACCGGCATCCAGCTGAAGAGATCTTCGCGGAAGATTTTTTACAGGAAATCAATGCCGAGTCTCCGCTGCAGACTCTAAGGGATTGCTATAACCGGCCGATGCAAGCCTCTGCACTGAATCGTATGCTCTATATGGACTGGAAAACAACGTTACATGACAATGACTTGGTCAAAGTCAATAGAATGTGTGAAATGGTCGGTGTCGATGTGCAATATCCCTTATTAAGCCAAGCGATTGTCGAGTTATCCTGCAGAATTCCTTCGAACGATAAATTGAAAGGTCAACAATTGCGTTGGTTTTATAAGCGAGCGATGCGGGATTTTTTGCCCAAGCCTATTATCAATAAATCCAAGCATGGTTTCGGATTACCTTTCGGAATTTGGTTAAAAGATCATCAACCGCTGAAAGAGCTCGCATATGACAGCATTAATTCATTAGCTAAGCGTGGTTATTTTCGTAAAGAGTTTTTTGATCATGCTATCAACATGCATCAGAGCATCCATGCCGCTTATTACGGCGAATTAATATGGATATTGATGATGCTTGAGTTATGGCTGCAAGGGAAAGACAAATGATTATTCAACTTATGAGTGTAAATTAAGTTAGCCGCTCCCCTGTTGCAGCATTGACGTTCTTATTCATAACTTAATATGACTATGAATTAACCACAGATGACTTTGACTCTGGCTATGGTTCAAGGGTAAGCACACATCGTTATACACAAATTGCGGGATGTCTTAAATTTGTGTAGGTTGAGTTGAATAAAATGAAGCCCAACAAATTGAGGCGCGCCGGAAATGTTGGGCTTCTCTATCGCTCAGCACAACCTAAGACATACTTGTGCATAACGGCATAACGGCATAACGGCATAACGGCATAACGGCAAGTAATAAGCCATATGTTTACGCGCTTTGCGATAGAAAGTTCGTTAAACAGTGTTCTGTAGCAATAATAAATAAAATACCGGATCGAGAGCCAATTAATCCCTGCATTTATGGGCTGCCTTCCAATCAAAAACATCAGGCCGTTAGCACAAGACAACTGTCTGAAATATCGTTATTACCATAAAAGGTATTCCAAATTGGTTCTAGGATCTATTGTCATGTCTCAATCTTCGAAAAATAATATACACGCAATTTCTAATAAATTGCCTCTAGCATGAGAGATATATTTGTCACACTAGTTGTTTTTGGCACGCTTCCCTTTATTTTGCAGCGTCCATACATTGGTATTCTTTTGTGGGAATGGCTGGGTTATATGAATCCGCATAAACTTTCATGGGGATTCGCACATGATTTTCCGTTCGCACAAATTACAGCGATTACCATATTAATTAGCATGTTTCTTTCTAAAGAACCTAAAAACATACCGTGGACGATAGAAACGCGTGTGCTCATGCTTTTTATAATCTGGATGTTTGTTACTACCATATTCTCGATGTATCCGGCTTTTGCATGGATGCAATGGGATAAAGTGTGGAAAATACAACTGATGACCTTTGTCACAATTATTCTGATGCAAAGCAAATGGCGAGTTCAGGCCATGATTTGGGTTACGGCTTTATCGATTGGTTTCTACGGGTTTAAAGGAGGAATCTTCACCATCCTCACGGGAGGCAGTTATGCTGTATACGGCCCCAGTGGAACGTTCATTTATGGGAATAACGAAATTGGTTTGGCGTTGATCATGGTGATCCCGTTGATACGATATTTGCAATTAACAACCGACAATAATTTTCTCCGCCAGGGACTGCTAATCACTATGTGGCTATGTGTGATTTCAGTTATCGGTACTCAGTCGAGAGGCGCTTTAGTGGGACTTAGCGTTATGGGGATGTTTTTAATCATAAAAAGCCGGAAGAAGTTTTTTTTGATTCTGCTGGTGATTATTTTAATGCCCGCAATTTTTAATTTTATGCCCGAATCCTGGCATAGCCGAATGAGTACCATACAGTCTTATGAAAACGATGCATCCGCCATGGGCCGAATCAATGCCTGGTGGATGGCTTATAATTTGGCTAAAGATAATTTTTTTGGTGGCGGCTACGAATGCTTTATATATCCTAGTTTTGTTTTATATGCGCCAAATCCCAGGGACGCACATGATGCCCATAGCATTTATTTCGAAGTGCTGGGGGAGCATGGTTTTATTGGCTTGAGTCTATTCCTGTTATTGGGGATGTTGACATTGCATTCGGCTAGAAAGATTATTAAGGAGGCGAAACAATTTGAAGAAACAAAGTGGATGTCCGATCTGGCTGCTATGCTGCAAGTGAGTTTAATCGGATATGCTGCTTCCGGGGCTTTTTTAGGATTGGCTTATTTCGACTTATACTATCATATGGTTGCAATAATAGTTATTTGTAAGGTCTTGTTATCAAAGCAACAATTGGAATCTTCTCAACAGGACATGAAAAATAATTATCGGGTTAATGCATTAAAGGCCGAAATTTAGAATTTATAAGCTTGAAATAAACGTAACTGCTCGCCCCACTTATCGAACGCGGCAGGGCATGTAGGGTGGATAAGCCTGAAGGGCGCATCCACCAAAGATGCCGACCCGGTGGATGCGCTCCGCTTATCCACCCTACGAATGGGAGTGAGTAGTTACAAATAAACAATAATTAGACTGATGACTTTAATGTTGACCGCTATTTTAGTAGCAAGTTGGTTTTTTATTTGGTGCTTTATCATCATTGGTCGTTACCGCAATGAGATTGCTTCATACTGGAAAGAGCCGGTTTTAAAATTTCCGGTATTGATATTCGAAAGCGACGATTGGGGGGCGGGCCCTTTAATTCAATTTCGCTCGTTAGCTCGAATTAGTTCAATACTGAGCAAATATGTCGATAAATATGAACATCATCCGGTGATGACAATAGGAGTGGTGCTGTCTGTTCCGGATAGCGAAAAAATCAGGCAAGCGGAATTTAAAAAATATAAAGAAATACGACTCGATCATCCGGTTTTCTCTCCGATAAATAAAGCCTTGATCGATGGCTTAGACCAAGGTGTGTTTGATTTGCAGTTACATGGAATGGCGCATTACTGGCCTGATAATCTAATGCGTGCGTTAGTTTCAGATGAGCAGATTCGGCATTGGCTGGACCAGGATAAGTTTCCTCAAACCGAAACGCTTCCGTCCGTGTTGCAAAGCCGATGGGTAAATGCTGAACAATTGCCGACATCGCCTTTAAGTCAAGATGAAATCGATAAGGCGGTTGATGAAGAAGTCGGTTTTTTTAAACAGCTATTCGGTTTCTATCCTAAGGTAGCGGTGCCGCCTACATTTGTTTGGGATCTATCGGTAGAAAGAAGCTGGAAGCGCCATAATATTGAATATCTGGTTACGCCGGGACAATGTTTCAATGGTCGAGATAAAGAAGGCAAGCCTAATGGAGCACGTCAAAAAATTGTCAATGGACAATTATCTGATTCCGGCTTAATTTATATGGTAAGAAACGATTATTTTGAACCTAGCCTTGGACATACATCCGATATGGCGATCAATACGTTGATGAAAAATACAGAATTAGGCCAGCCGACACTGTTAGAAACTCATCGTTTTAATTTTATTCAGGATGATGACGCAACGAAAAATGCAATAGCGGAATTGGAGAAAGTAATTTCCGGAGCGCTTGCAAAATACCCTGAACTCATGTTTTTATCGACTCATGAGTTAGCCGATAAGCTGGCGTCGAAAAATGAAAACTTTATAGAGCGTTCCTTTGGCGCCCGCTTGTTCGTCTGTATGGATAGATTGTGGGCTAATCAATCGATCAAAAAATGGTTGTACATCAGCGGATTATTTGTTCCGCTTCTTCTCTTTTTAAACGTACGCAAAAAAACATGGAATCAAAGAATGTACTAGTTGTTACAGAATTATTTCTACCCACCAAGGGAGGCACGGCGGTTTGGTTTGACGAGGTCTATCGTCGCTTGGGAGGGAAGGATATTCATGTCGTAACGGCTGATGTGGCTGGTGCTAAGGAATACGATGACGCGCACCCTAATAGCATCCACAGGGTGGACTTAAAAAGAGTGCCCTGGCTAAGGCCTGAGTCGCTGGGTATTTATGTTAAGTTGTTTGCTAAGGCTGTTTCGATTTGCTTTAAGCATAAAATAGACGCCATTCATGCCGGGCGAGTCTTACCGGAAGGTCTCGTTTCCTGGTTAGTCGGCAAGCTGTTTTTTAAACCGGTGGTAATCTATGCGCATGGAGAGGAGATTACAACCTGGCGCCAGCCGGCTAAATTTAAAGCAATGTGCTTTGCTTATAGGCATGCGGATAAGATTATCGCTAATAGTGACTTCACAAAAAATGAACTGTTAAAGCTCAATATAGATAACCAGAAAATCAAATTAATATCGCCTGGCGTCAACATAGATCGGTTCAAACCCGGACTGCCTTTTGGTGATTTACATCAACAAATTAATTTGAATAAAGAACAACAATTAATTCTGTCGGTAGGTCGTTTGAGCCGGCGTAAAGGATTTGACCAGGTCATCAAAGCATTACCGGCCCTTATCGAAGCAGGGATAGAGGTTCAATACGCCATCATCGGTATTGGTGAAGATGAACAATATTTACGTGATTTAGCACAAAAAAATGGCGTCTCTGATCGTGTTCACCTATTAGGCCATGTGGATATGGATGACTTGCCGAGATGGTACAACGCTTGTGATGTGTTTGCCATGCCTAATAGGGAAATCAACGGTGACACCGAAGGTTTTGGTATGGTTTTTCTCGAAGCGGCGGCTTGCGGAAAACCGGTAATCAGTGGAAGCTCGGGAGGGACAGGCTCGGCTGTGTTAGATAGAGTCACAGGATTGAGAGTTGATGGCAGCTCGATCGAAAGTGTCATAAAAGCACTCAAAGAATTATTCAGTGATGAAAAATTTCGGCAAGATCTTGGTCGTGAAGCTTACGATAGGGCCCATAAGCGTTATTCGTGGGAATATGTCGCTAAATTAACATCTGAAGAGGTGTAGCTATGATGAAGAAATTTAAAGATACCTTATTAAATTGCGTTTTTTTTACTTTCTTGATGTTTATTACTTTTCCAGCATTTGCCGTTAGATATTATGGTGATATCACTGAAGCGGAACTTAGAACTTTGCCGCCATTTTGCACCAGCTGGGCAAAAAAAGATCGAGAGTTGTTGGCGAGACATCAGAAGCGTTATGACTTCAGGAATCCTCAGCATCTGTGCCCCGGTTTGAATGCTCTGAACAATGCTCAAAAGATGTTTAACGATAAACGCGCTCAGGGGTATGCTTTGAGTGTCGCTGTCAGTGAGCTGAGTTATGTCCTTGAGGCGAAGAATAACCAATTTGCGTTGCGCCCAACCGTGCTTAGATATCGCGGCAGAGCCTATGAAATGCAAGGAAACTTAAGCAAAGCGATAGCCGATTACGAAGAAGCAATCCGTCTTAAGTCAAACTATACGCAAGCTCATATAGGATTAATCGATATTTATCTGAAAATGGGCAACAAAAAAGAAGCGCGTAAAAGGCTGGAGCAAGCGCTAGAGAAAAAACCTAATTCAAAATTATTGCTTAAAAAGAAAAGACAGATTAAAAGTATGAGTCAATAAATGTTTCCCCTACCTTGTTTAATTCGTTCTTGTCGATATTTCAAAGGCGCTCAACCCGGACAACGCAAGTAGCAAAGAAGCGTTGTGGGGGATTGTGAAGTGCAATTTTCGATAGGTTCATCCCTGCAGATTTCACTTGCGGGGGTATGAGTCGGTATTTTACATTACCGGCGAGACAAAACTCCTTTAAGCATTCCAGGGTACCCAACCAAAATAGATTCAGACGAGTGGTTGATTTCCCTATAGAATGAGAAGGAATGCCGTAGATGCTGTCATTCATAAAGAGCCGGACCGATTCCGCTTCACATCGCTTTGTTCAGGGCTAATTTACCATTGTGTAGCAATAAATCTCTCTGTTTGATCTGATTGTTTAGATGTTTTTCTATAACGATGTCATTCAATCGGACGCCTAACGGGACTGAAAGCTTGTCCGATACGCAATCCTTGCCAAAAAACTCTTCAAGCATGATGTCGCCGAGTTGTGCGGTATAATGGGCGGGCTCCCAGAACCAGCGTAAGCGAATATCTTCGCCTTTATTCGGAATGGGGGTAGCCGTGTATTCCGAATAAAGGGAAAAATCCCAAAGTTCAATATTGGCGTTTCCGTATTCCGATACTAATTTCGTTAAGCTACGCTTGAATTCCATCCCAATAACCGGCCTCACGAATACTTTCCAGATAGCTATAATGGTAAGGATTGATGAATATAATTAGATGAATGTTATGTTTTTGAACGAGTTTTATGGTTCGCTTTAGAGCTTCGAGTTCGATCGACCAGCGGTAAGGAGGAGTATAAATGCTCATACCAGTCTTGGAAAAGTGAGATTTAAGTTCGCTTAATTTTTGATTAAATAAAACCCATGCCCCTTCGTGTTGAATCACTTCTTGGTAATCTCTGGCTGGATTGAAGCCTAAACGGGTCCTGTCCGGGCTGTTCGGCGATTGTAAAGCGATGGTATAGAGGCTGTCGATCACCGCATTCAACGAAAAAAGTGCCATGAACGAATCACTTAACTGGGTCCTCCAAAAGCGGTCGTTTTCTTTTAAATTTTCATCCACAAGCAATCGGTCGAGGAACTCCGAGCTCTTGTGAGGCCAGGCAAACGGATTATCATTGTTTCTTCTTCGATATAACACATCGTAAAAGTCTACCCCCAATAATATATGGGAGACGTTACTACTCGATACGCCATGAAACAGAGCGCGAATTTGCTCATAAGCACTCAAACCGGGAAAGGTTAAGCTATATACGGTCCCATGTTCGCTTTTCCAGCAGCTTGATTGGGGGGCTAGTCCCATTTCAGGACGAGAATTGCCCACGATTAAGCTGTTGGGTGTGACGCGCATTACTTCATATGACTTATATAGCTTGGTACGATTAATTGAAGTGGGTTTTTTTTCGTTGAACCCGGATATTCTTTCGCTGCCAAACAACAAATAATGGTCAACCAGCATATTGA
This sequence comes from Methylomarinum sp. Ch1-1, assembly GCF_030717995.2. Classification (NCBI taxonomy): domain Bacteria; kingdom Pseudomonadati; phylum Pseudomonadota; class Gammaproteobacteria; order Methylococcales; family Methylococcaceae; genus Methylomarinum; species Methylomarinum roseum. The sequence continues at coordinate 2,337,810 of NZ_CP157743.1, forward strand.
ATGTCGCCAGCAAACCAGACAAGACGATAACTAATGCGGCATACCAATATAAATATTTTTTGGGCGACATGACTAAAATTGGAAATACAAAAATTCTGAAACGCGTGTTAAACCAAAAATGGAGAACACGAACATGCCAGCCATGACAAAGGCCCAGGCTCTATTGAATTGAAAAGTTAATGCTTGCGATGCGATGCCTTGATTAAAAAGTGCATAATGTGGTTCGGTATGAGAAGAATAATCGAAATACCGCTTCATAATTTGTTGTGTATTAGGCATGACGAGTACGATGATCAATAAGATTCCGACCCAAGTATAGGTATAAACAAATTGCGTGCCTCCACCAATATAACTGGTAATATTCAAGCCGCTTAGCAGATCGCTTGCAAAGTGCAGGCGGACGTAAATTGCGTTAGGTAGCGCGATGCCATTAAAACCGTACATGCCTTTGAAAATTTCTAAGGCGTCGGCCAAATTCTTGGCACGGAATAATACCCAAGCATTGACGATCGAGATAAAAGTGATTAACCATGCCACGAGATTCCACGCAGGACTATTATCTAACCACTGTAAGTTAAACAGTCTTTTTATAAAATGCCAGGCATGATTGATGATTAGGTACACGCCATGTAATCCTCCCCACAAAACAAACGTCCATCCCGCCCCGTGCCAGATCCCGCCAAGCAGCATCGTCGTGAACAAATTGATATAACGTCGTGTATCGCCTTTACGATTGCCGCCTAAGGCGATATAGACATAATCTCTCAAGAAACGAGATAACGTCATATGCCAGCGGCGCCAAAATTCAATAATACTGATTGATTTATATGGCGACGCGAAGTTTATTGGAAGAGATATGCCGAACATGAGAGAAAGGCCGATAGCCATATCGGAATAACCGGAAAAATCAAAATATAATTGAAAGGTGTAGGCGAGAGCGCCGCCCCATGCGATAAAAAATGATAGGTTTTCAATCGAATCTATCGAGTCAAACACAGGCGTGGCGTATTGGGCCACGCCATCGGCAAGTACAACCTTTTTGAATAATCCCATTGAAAAAATAGCGATTCCGCTGGCTATTTTTTCTAAATTTGGCCTCGTATTTTCCAAGTGCAGAAATTGCGGCAGCATTTCTTTATGATGGACAATGGGCCCGGCGATAAGCTGTGGAAAGAACGTGACAAACAATGCGTAATGACTGAGCTTAAACTCTTGAGTCTCTCCTTTAAATGCATCGATGAGATAGGCGATCTGCTGGAATGTGAAAAAGGATATCGCCAAGGGTAGAACAATAGGCTCTAGTTGAATGTTCGAACCTAACAGATTATTGATATTATCAACTAAAAAATTCGTGTATTTGAAATATCCTATAAGGCCTAAATTAAAGCTAACGCCGGCTATTAAAAAGATTCTTGAGGATCTTTTATTGCCTTTTTTTCGTTGTTTAGATATTGTTTCTCCTAATGCATAATTGATTCCTATCGAACATAAAATGAGGGCCAGATAAGCGGGGTTCCACCAGGAATAAAAGAATAAAGAGGCTAATACTAAAAATCCTATCGCACTCTCCCCATTTTTATATTTGGCCAAGTAAAAATATAGAGAAAAAGTAATTGGCAAAAATAAAAAAATAAAAACGTAGGAATTGAATAGCATTTCTAATGTACACTATGCTCGTTATTGTTATACGAATCCAATCTATTGGCTATAGCATCTTGGTAAGTGCATCGCAATAAGTCCTTATCAGCTACCATTAGACGATAACATGTTATTTAGGGTCGAAAGGGGAAGAAATATTTTACCAGGAAAATTCTTTACTAAACATTTCTTTTAATTTTTTATTATATGGTGTATAAAATGATTTAAGAAAGTCGTTGCATGGGATACTTTTAATGTTGTAATTACCTGAGTTGAAAGCTTTAAATTCTATATTATCGTAATCTTCTAGTTCTAGAAAATGTAAAGCTTCTTTATAGGTTGTTTTAGGTTCATTAAAGAGAGTTTCAGAATCAATTAATAAAATTTGGTTTATGTCGAAATATTTTAATAAAATTTCCAAGTACTCTGAATATATACTGCCAAGAAGAAAGGTGTCTTTCAGTTGAGGGTGGGAATATAAGTTCTCATGTAATAGAATTCCTTTCTTTTTAAACATATTGTACTCATATTGAACTAATTGTTCAAACTTTTGATTTATCCTACAAGCTCTTTTTTCATGTTTGTAATAAGAATAACTTCTCTTTATTGGGTTTCTGACTAAAATAATTATTTTGGCGTTTGGAGCGGTCGATTTTATAAGCTTGATTGATTTTTCTCTGAAAATATAGTCAGGAGTTCCGTCACCCAAAAGCAATTGTCTGTTTTTTATGGTCTTATGTATAAATTTATCAATTCGGAATGGATAACGAAATTTATAATATTCGATCGGTTCAATAGGGAAGGTCGAAAAATACCATTGTTCTTTACCATCAGCTTTCATTACTTCAGGATGCTGAATTAGATAGTTATACAATGATGTTGTTCCACACTTAGGAAAGCCCATTATAAAAAAATCTGGAATAACTCCTAAAATACTTCTTACTTTAAGTGAAACACGCCATGGGAGATGATTTGATATACTCAATAAAGTACTTCCAAAATTCATTACTATGCCTATTAATATAAAAAATTATTTCTTCATGGCATAAGTGCCTAGAAAAAATTCAGACGGTCTTAGGTGCTTCGTCATTCCGGCATGGATTGCCGGAATCCAGTTATCATCACACGATTACCCACATCTCACCCCGAAGCGAAAACAGCCTTTCCAATCTCCAGGCCAACGGCATAATGCCTCACTTTTTCCATCCCTTCCCAAATCGCCTTAGGGCCGGGTTGACCATCGCTCTTTCGCCCCAGAAAACCACCAAAACCGGCAATAATCCGGATCATGTCGTTTAACGACGGTGTCGTTTCGGGTGGCTGACTGCGATGCTTGACAATCCAGGCCGCTTGCCATTCTTCGGGGTCGAACACCACATCACAAGGTAAATCGGGGCACTGTTGCCCCAATGTGACAACGTGTAATATACGCCAAGCAATGATCAAATAAATCATCAAAGCGCGTTGCAACCGGTCAATTTCAGACAATTGCAACTTTTCGACTCGGCAACCGGTTTTGAGAATCCGAAAGAAGATTTCAATCAACCATCGACGCCGATACCAATCGACCTGTTCCGCCGCCTGTTCCAAGGTGTCTATCAACCGGTTGGTGAGCAAGCGCCAAACAATCGGTTCAACGCCTTCTGGCGGATTGTCTTCTTGCGCTAAAATGATCGTGACCGATAAGTCGGAATCCGTTTTGCGTTTGCGTTTCAACGTCACTCGTTGTGCGTAGAGGCTTTGCCTGACCTGACGCGCTTTGCGCTCACCATTCGCTTCCAGGGTAAACTCAATTTGACCCAGCGGCGAACTCGCCGCTACGCTATCCCACAGCTTATCGTCTTCATCGGCCAGCTTGCGGTTGTGTCGCGCCCGGATTAAATAATCGGCGGCATGGTGACGACGCTGGGCTTCTTCCAGCAAGTCTCTCAGGTCGCCCTCTCGATCCGCCACATAAACAAAACGCGTGCCGGGTGTTTGTTCGGCCAGGTCGGCAAGCCTGCCATAGCCTTCTATCCAACGCAGACTCTCTTTGATGTCCGGTTCATCCTTCGGTTTGCGCGACCACATCCAGGCGTCGGTTACCCCCAGTGCTTGACCGTCTGGCGTCACGAGCAAGGTGGGATGCACATAAAAACCTTGTCGCGCTTCGTAGTTTAAGCGACCCAACCCGGCAATTCCCGGTTGACTACTGAAGTCCAATTCGGTCGTATCTTGAAGGCCCAACACAACGGGATGGGCTTGCGCTCTTTCCAGGCTACGATCCGCATGTCCTTTGAGAATATCCAAAGGCTCAATCGCTTCATTACCCAGCAAACGATAGGCGGCCTTCGTTTCGCCCCAACCCATCGCCGCTAATGGCAAACTCGCCTGTGGTTGTACGGCTAATTGCTCTGTCAATTTGATCAACCTATTCGTTCTCCGTGCATCGCCCAAATCGACGCCCCCAATTCCTGTGCTACCCAACTCATCTTAATTCAGACAAAAACATCTATTTTATCGAATGTTTCCAATTTGTGGGTAATCGTGTGAGTTATCATGGATGATGACTTATACAACTATACTTATTACCAATCACTTAAAAATTAAAATGCCAGTTCATTTTTATGCTTTAATATCAAATTATATAGAACTTTTTTATTGGTTAAAAAAATCATAGTGTCCATAAAAACAGATATTATTTGGATAAGATTTTTTTTCTTATTTTAAACTGATTCTAAATAAGAATTTTGCCGCATTTATTTAGTTGGGTGGACATAACTCAAAAGTAATTCTTGAAATTGTCTTACGGGCTGGGCGGTGAATTCATTTTCCACCAGGCGCCTACCGGCCTCTCCCATTCTGTGCCGCAGATCCGGGTCATTGATAAGTTGTTCAACACGGGCTTTCAAGGTTGATGTATCGCCAGGATCAACCAGAAATCCATTATTGCCATCATGTATGACCTCTGGAATGCCGCCCACACGGGTAGCCACCACCGGTTTGCGGCATGCTCCTGCTTCCAGATTAATCAGCCCTAAAGGTTCCTGCCAACGCGAAGGTACAACTATAATATCCGCAGTGTGATAGACATTTTCTACCTTCTTTACATAACCGATATAGCGGATACGGGAGTCATCCGCAAACAGTTCCTGTAGGTTTCGTTCAGTATAGGAGCCCGCAAACTTATTGGGATCACGGCATTCGCCGGCGATCAGGAAACGAACATTGGGATTTTTAATTTGATGAGCCATCTCGATGAAATCGGCGACCCCTTTAATTTCTCTTATTTGACCAAGAAAGGCCACCACTATATGTTCGGGATTAATTGCCAGTTCCCTACGCATGCTGTTTCCGGCATCAAATCTAGTAAGGTCAATTGGGTTATAGATGACCGGTTTTTGCAATTTGACGGGTAAGGAATGCTCGGCAGTATATTTGGAAACACTTATGGCGGCTTGACATAAGTTTATAAATGGAGAAGGCTCGTCATTGATGACGTGGTAGTGAACAATAATCGGGATGCGAAGCACCCGAGCGGCCAATAATTCCGCTGGTCTCCAGAAATTGGAGCTATTGATATGGATGACCGAGACTTCTTCTCTGCGGAAAAAAAACAAAGCCCTAAAAAAAGCACGTAGATAATTTATAACTGAACCGGGCTCGGTAAGCTTTCCCCAAACAGAGTAACGGATATCTAATTGTTTCAATTCATCTTCGATAGGGCCATGACACGGTAAAAGCAGAAGTGGCGTAAGTTTCTCTCGGTCGAGCGAAGGTAGGCTCGTAAACAGTACTCTGCTTGCTCCGCCCCAATTTCCTGCGCTCATGCTGAAAAAGCATACAACGGGTTTTTTCATGAATTTATCACCTGGCGCTTGTTCTTGAGTAATTCTATTGTTAAAGTATTTCCTTAATCTCTACATAATAAGCAGCGACACTAAGTATCAGTGTGATTATGTATTTTTTCTAAAAGCCGGAAAACTCTTGCGATTAAAAAGAAACGGAAAAAAACTTGATTAGTTATTTAGTGCTTAACGATATAGTATTTCCAGGTACATTTTTGATGTGATTGAATCACTTCTGGCTTGTCACTAAGAAACTCATCTATCGCTTTGGTTGCCCCAGGCCAGCGGTTATCACGATACTCATCGAACATAATTACTCCTCCCGGCTGAACCTTATCATATAAATTTTCTAGGGCAAGTGTGTAGGATTCATAAAGGTCACAGTCAAGATGAAGCAGGGCGATAGGTCCTTGGTACTTTGGGAGTGTTTCGTCAAACCAACCCTTAAGAAGATGTATACGCTCGTTAATAAGCTTTTCGTCTAAACGGCCATCACGCAGAACCTTCAATACTGTTTCCGGTGGGTTTGCCCAGAAACCTTTGCTTGTAATTGGCGTACTTTCGTCCTTCTCGATAGGATCAGGAAAACCTTCGAAAGAGTCGAACCCATAGTATGTTCTGGGCTTATCTATATAATCACTTAATAAGGTGAATAAAAGGGCCCCATGTCCTATTGAAACGCCGCATTCTACGATGTCCCCATTTACGTTTTGGACCATGCAAAGCATATCCTTGAAATAGAGATAACGATCTAGTGCCCCCCGATATATACGGGGCAAAAAAGGTGAATGGTTGTAACCAGCGGGGATGCTCTCTTCAAGAGGATCGATTTTCTCAATTTTATAGTCTAATATCCTAAAGAATTTCTTAAATAATGATTTGATAGGCATCTGTTTTCTTCCTATTATTATGAATATATCCAGTCAATTTACCATTTGGCTAGCTATAGTACCTAGAAAAAAGTAAGACGGTCTTAGGGGCTTCGTCATTCCGGTATGGATTGCCGAAATCCAGTTATCATGGATGATGGCTTTTGCAACTAAAATTATTACTAGGCACTTACTTTTTATTTTTCCCAGTATTTAATCATTAATTTCTTATGCGCGGTTAAAAGTTTTTCTACAATACCAAAATCCTTTTCAGCGATATTATTTCTGCAGAACGGATCATTGTCGGTATTATACAGCTCATAATGTGGCCCATTATTTAAAGCAAAGCATTTCAACTTCCATGGCCCTCGCCATATAAGCCAGTCGCGGGCGGATTCTATAGTTTCAACGTATTCAGGGCTAATAGAGAGCGTTCCGCTTTTGGGATTGGGTATTTCCAGTAGATTAAAGATATCGGGATAAGTGATATGGCCGGCCTTTTGTTTTGGCGGCGTCGACAGCCATATACCGGTTTCATAAAGAACCGTGAGTTCTTGGTTGATAGCTTCGCCTTCAATTACCGGCTTTAACGAAACGCCTTGAACTGTTTCCGGAATATTTACACCGCACAAATCCAATAGTGTCGGCATGATATCGATGCTTCTGACTTTTTCACGATGTACGGTGCCTAGCTTGGAGTGATGGGAGTGAATAATTAAAGGGATATGCGCGCTTGAATCGCCGTTGATACTGTTTCCCTGTCCCCAGGTGTCATGTTCAAATAATTCCATGCCATGATCGCTGTAGATAACAATTATTGTATTATCGTTAAGTCCACATTTTTCTATATAGTTAAATATTTGTTGAACTTCGTCATCAAATTGCCGAATCGATCCATCGTAGAGCGCAATGATTTGATCAAGATCGAAGGCGTCTCTGGGTTCTTGCTGGCTTTCAATAATTTCTTCCGGCGAGGTGAGTCTCGACATACAGAATTTGGAACGACCTTGGTAATTTGGGTCCGAAAACAACTGATAATAAGGATAATTGCTAGAGAAAGGAGGGTGGGTTGTTCCCATAAAGAGATTTAGCAGAAAAGGGCGATTCTCTTTCGATAACTTTGCCAATTCATTGCGGGCTTCAAGTCCTAGTTGCCGAGTCAAGGGAACGCCGGCTAAATAATAAAGCTCCGGCAATACAATTTTGCCGAATTTATTATGGCAAAAAAGCGATAAGAATAATCGAATATCCTTGGGACCTTGTTTGATTAAATATTTTAAATTCCATTGATCCTCAGGCAGTTTTTTATTTTGGAAGCCCAGCTTAAATTTGCCTAAATCACCGCCCGCCCAATCACTAATAGTACTCGTTTGATAACCGGCTTTTTCCAAGCAAGCGGCCAGAGAGGGTAGGTTCATATTTTGAGTCTGAGCATCCGAAATAAAATTGTCTTTTATTCCGTGAGTATCAGGCCAGCAGCCTGTGAACAGAGACACCAGACTGGGAGCGGTTCTTGCCAAAGGCACATAACAGGATTGAAATAATGTACTTCGTTTCGTCAGTTTGTCTAAAAATGGGCTGGTAGGTCGGTGGTAGCCATAGGCGCTTAAATGATCCGCCCGTAAGGTATCCGATCCGATCATGACGATGTTGGGATATTTTTGATCAGCTTGGTGAGGGACAGCAGACGGTTCTCGCTGCATACTATTCCAAAACAGCGGCAGGCAATAAACTAGCGATAGCAAAAATAAAAAGATAAGGTCATGCCATTGACGATCGAGCAAAAAATCGGCTAAGAAAAACAAGTCAGGACCGGCAAATAAACAAAGAAGGATAAAGTCAATGCTTTTTAAATTGTTAACGGTGAGTTTTTGCCAGATGCTATGGAGCCGTACGATCTCAAAATTAGCGGAGGTTGCAATGATTCCTGGGGTGTGACGCAGATGATTAAGGAATTGCCGAACAGTGAATAATGCAAAGCTGATTATCCCGGCTAGGGTAGAAATGATAAGGGAATTATTCGGGCCAAAAGATTGACAAGTCAAGGAGCTTAAAAGCGAGCCAGGAAAGGCAAGATAAAAAGCGACTAGACAACTCCAGAAAGCCAGTCTGGTTAGGGCGTAAACGCCATAAATAAAGAACTTTTCTTGAACTTCCTTTCTGATTTTGGGCCCCGTTCTGGAAAAATTCAATAAAGAGCGAATAAGCAGTATTACGCCTATAGTAATGGCTACCCAGCCCGCAGAGAAAAGGGATTCGCTCAGGATTGAGGCCATATCAGGTTAACGGCCTTTTAAACATAACCGCAAATAATAGTCCCAGACATAGCCGGCCTTTATGCAGAGGGGCGTAAATAAAGGCTTCCAATAGATGAAGAATGGCTTGTACGTTGTCTCCACTTCGGGCCTCCCATTTAGCATAATCCGTTAACATGCTGGCATAACAGGATCGCCAAAAACTTTTCTGCGCAGATTGGTCCAATAATGATCTGTTTTTTCGTAATACTTTAATGGCATTATCTCGCATTGTTTTCAAGTTACGGCTCATACTGTCTGGGCGTTTGGTGATGACGGTTACTGTTTCCGGCAAGCAGGCATATTCGGCAAGTGCCGCATAGCGCATCCACATATCTATATCTTCAAGGCTGGCTAGCGATTCGTCAAAAAATCCGGCCTGCTGTTGTAGTTTTTTTCTCGCCATAACGCTGGAGCCGCTGCCGGCAATGGCGGCATTTTGGGCAAAAATGGTATGCAAGGTAGAAGTATTGATATTAGGGCAAGGCCAGTCGTTAATAAATTCACCTGTCGGTGTTTCTACCCGAGTCCGAGTAGAGCAAAAACCAATTTCAGGATGATGATTTAATAGCTCTAATTGAAGAGCCAGTTTTTCAGGCATCCAGTAATCGTCGGCATCGAGAAAAGCCAGATAATCGCCTTTGGCGGAGCGAATACCGGTATTGCGGGCATTACTTAGTCCTCCATTCGGTTGTGATATTAGCCTTATTCTTGTGTCATCATAACTTCTAGCGATAGTTTCGGTGTTATCGGTGCTGCCATCATTTATGACTAATACTTCAAAATGGCGATAACTTTGAGTCAACACACTATCGAGTGCTTTTTTTATGTATGTTTCAGCATTATAGGCCGGGATGATTATGCTGATTAATGATTGAGAATGGGGCATTGTTAGTATTATGTCGATAATGTAAGTTTAGTACCGGCGTATCACTCAAGGTTAGTGTTACTCATTGTTTAAAATAATCACACCAATACAATAATTCCAATTAGAATTTACTCGTATCCCAATTCCTTCAACATAGGTTCAATGACCGGTAGAATCTTCTCTATGGCCTCAGGATTTTGGCTTTTCCATTTTTCTTTTTTCGGCGGTCCGCTGACTATGCTGGTAGGGCGTTTATTCAGAGTGGCGCAATGTGACTTGAGTTTTTCGGAGAATGGCAGTTGCAACCGTTCAAAAACGCTTTTAAACATTTCGACGGGATCTTCGAAGATATCTTCATAGCGAAGATGAATCCATTTATCGTCGGAAATAAGGGTTCTAGCTTCCAAAGCCATACGGTTTGCCGTCAACCATTGATAGGCGCAAACCTCTTCAAGGGAAGCGTTGTTGTAATCTCGCCAGCCGGGAGGGAGAAAAAAGCACCAGTCTTTGAATTTACCTTGATTAATCTGTACTGTCTCAGGCAGTTTGCCCAAGTACTGGTGTAAGTCAAAACGTCCACGTTGCTTCCATCCTTCCATCAAGGAACTGATATTGTCGCGGCCATCACGTTGGATATAGATGAAATAAGCATTGGGAAACAAGGCTTTCAGGTAAGGTATGCGCATGACATTGATGCAGCTTTTATCCAGCACTAGACCCTTTCCAAGCCTGGAATAAAAATAAGCAAACGCCTGCTCTCGATGCTGAGAACGAGCGTCATGACTCGATGCGGCCTCTGAATCCCAGTCTTTATTCAAGGGGCCTACCAAGCTGTGCCAAAATTGTGGGATTTCAAAAGGAAATGAAAGAAGGTCTGGGGAAGTCCGGATCGTTTCAAAAGTGACGGTTGTGCCGGCGCGCGAACAGCCGACGATAAATACTGGATCGGGCATGAAAGGATGGGTAAGATAATAGATATTTTCTTTCACCCGATAATTAAGTTCGATTAAATTCTTCCGAATGATTTCTCGATCAAATAATTTTGCGGTTTTTGTTAATGCATTCATGCCTTTTTCCTTTTTGCCATGAGAAAGCCTTTGATTTCTCCCAGCGTAGCCGCAAGTCTCACCAGGTAAAATCTGCGAGCTGAGCAGGATAAACTTAATAGGATATAAACGGAATACTCCATTAATTTCCTGATTAAATAACGGGGAAACAATCCGGCATAATTTCGCGCATCATCTTTTAGCCTGATAGTCGATGATGAGCGTTCATACGCTTTCTTCATTACATAACAAAGCGTCATTCGTTCTGAGTCCACATAATGATATTGAGCCATATTAGGAATATATTGCAGATGCGCTCCGGCTTTGTAAGCTCTAATAACCCATTCGAGATCCTCCGCTCCGCCTAGGTTATGACCAACAGGTCCAAAATCGGTTGAAAAGTCGCCAATCAGTTTAAACAGTTTTTTCTTGACTACCAGGTTCCCGCCGCCCGGTACGGCGATGTCGCGCGTGACTTGAATGGCTTCGCCGCCTAGCTCGAAGCGAGGCACCGGTAGCGGATAAATGCGGTATTTTCCTTGGTCATGCACCCATTGGGGTTCGGAACCGTTCCAGTCCGGAATGATTTTTCCGCAATAAAAATCAGCATCGGGATATTGTGTTAAAGCCTGATCGATAGCCATAAAATATTGCGTATCGACTCTATGATCATCGTCTACCATGGCGATCACCGAGGCCGTCAACTTAGGTATCGCACTGTTCAAGGCGTTGGATTTGCCGGGGAGGGGCTCTTCCAGCCATTTCAATGGAAGTAAGTCGGGATCGGATTCTTCCTGGTAATGCCTTAGAAACTGATGGGTTTCATCGGTGCAGGCATTGGCTACAATAAATAGCGAAATTTCTAAATGGCGGGGGCGTTCGGCTTTATTTAAAAAATTGATGGCTCGTTGTAAAAGCTCCGATCTGTTATGTGTGCAGATCAAAACCTCGATAGCTTGAAATTCAGGCGGCATCAGCTGTATGTTTTTTTTCATTGCGAGCCAGGAATTTTCCCCAGATGCTGCCCATGGCATGGGAGGCATTCATCGCTTGCCGTAGTGCGCCGGGCTTGTTCCGTAGATATAAGTTCAGCGTCTTGCCGATTTGCTGCAGCAATTGCCGGATCATAAAAGGGGGAACGCCAAGTATCGTGCGATCATAATCATCCATCTGAAATTGGCCGTATTTTCGACCGGCGATGAAGTGAAGCTTTAAAAAATAACTTCGTTTCATTTTCCAGTCCTCAACAAAATGATCGACAGCCATGTCCGGCTGATAGCGGATTTTAACTTTCCTTTTCAATAATTCCTGAAACAGAATACCGTCTTCACCTCCGCCAATTCCTTTTCCTCTCCGGTTATATCGATAATCAAAACGCAGATCGGGATTATTTCTAAATAAATCCATATTATAAGCGACGATGCTAGTCCAAACGGGGGTCGATGCATCATCTATCCAAAACGGTTTTGTTCCATAATTTATTTCCGCATAAAAAGGTAACAAATCGTCAGTTAACCAATTTGGCCTAATATATGCTCCAAAATTGATGTTTACACGTCCACCAACACATTCAGCGCCTTCGACATCCAGTGAATGAACAGCCGATTCCAGTGTGTGCGGCCAAGGCAATTCATCATCATCGATGAATAGCATATAATCACTATGCAAGCATTCAGCTATGGCCCGGTTACGGGCGAAAGGTATACCCTGTTCGTTCTCGATAACTGAACGGACAGGAGCGCCCTCGTCATGTGATAATTCGGCCACAACCGTTTGCGTGTTGTCGGTGCTGTTATTATCGATAATCAGGATTTCAAACGGGACAGAGCAGGATTGCGCCCTTAAAGCACGAATGAGTTCGGGTAATCGTTGCGCACGGTTATAACTGCATATGGCGACGGTCAGCTTTTTCATGGTGTGGAATCCATTTTTTCAATAAGCGCGCGATGTAATTGATAAGGCAGTAATGACGGTAGCATATACTTCCAGTCCCGCCAAGAACCATAGTGGTTTTTCATGACGGATCTGAAAATGGTGCGGGCCGCTTTTAAGTCTCTTTTCCAGTAGCACTCGTAGCCGCGTCTTAAAAGTTCGCCGTGCATTAATTTACGAAGCTGTTGTGTGTCAAAATTTTGCGAAAACGTTTTATTTTCTTTAATAAAGAGTTGCTGGGCAAGCCAATGGTTTATCGCGGTTTTTTCTGAATTTTTGGTTGCTTGCACACCATCATGGTGATGATAGTATGCCAATACTTCAGGCACTAAAGTTATTTGGTGTCGAGTTCCAATTTTTAACCAAAGCAGAAAGTCTTCCGAGGTCAGTAAACGCTCGTCGAATAAACCGGCTTCTTCAATGGCGAGACGGCGTGTCAAAGTCGCATGAATAGGCCAACGACAGTTTTCGAACAACAATGCTTTTTTATTTTCTAATAATTCGTAGTTAGGGGGTATAAAAGGTTTGCCCTGGCCACCGGTTAAACCGATATTTTGCCATCCGCAATAAGCGAGAGCCGCATGAGGGTGATTAATGAGCCCTTGATAAAGTTTAGATAAACAGTCAGGCGCCCAGGTATCATCGGCATCTAGAAAAGCAATGAATTCTCCTTTTGCGGCCTTTAGTCCATTATTTCTGGCTTTACAGACACCGGCATTTTTCTGGTTGATAACCCATAATCGGTTATCTTCTATGGTATTTAATATTTCTAAGGTGTTATCCGTAGAGCCGTCGTTAACAACTATTAATTCCAGATTTGTGAAGGTTTGATGCAAAACACTGGATATACTGTTCCATATATGTTTTGAACCGTTAAAACAGGGCATAATCACTGAAATAAGGGGGGAAGGCAATTTCACTGTCTTTTTAACCTGTCTTTTATTCTAGAAAAAGAATAATGGGTCATTTTTTTCCAGCCCACACTGTTGTCTGCAAATGCCAATTTTCGGGCAAAAGTAGCCAATGAATCACTTGCCATTATCGAAATACGCCGGACTTCAAGAGGGTTGTGATTAACGAGTCCGAAACCGGTGCGGGTAGTAAAGGCAGTTTTATAACCGGCGTTTTGCACCGCGTTAATTATGTCTTGATTATAAAGCCCGTAAGGATAAGCAAAAGCGGTGATGGGCTGGTTTAATAGATTAGACAAAAACTTCTTTGATTCTGAGGTCTCATGCTCCATTTGTTGCTGGCTGACTTGAGTCAGGCGACAATGGGTAAGAGTATGTGAGCCGATTTCCATACCCGCATCCCGCATTTCCAATAACTGCGATTCAGTCAGCAAAGTGCTGGAGGGGACACCTTCATCGATCCATGAAGACATTTTTCCGATGTCTTGGGTAACCACAAACCATGTGGCTTTCATATCGCGTTTGGCCAGTTCTTCAAATGCTTGATAGTTATCCGCATAGCCGTCATCAAACGTGATTAAAACGGACTTTGCCGGGAGTGTCCTAAGATCCACATACAACCGATTAGCACACAAGGTTGACCAGCCATGATCTTGTAATAAAGTAAGCTGGCCACAAAATTTCTTAAAACTCAAAGCCCATGGCCAATCAGGTTGAGAAGTCCCTGGTGTAATGGCGTGGTACATTAACGAAACAGGACCGTTGTGACCGGCTCCGCACAAAAGTCTTTTTGATAACGGATCGATAATCGGCATTTTTATTTACTTGGACATTGATAGTGATAAGTCTTTAACTCAGTCTTAAGCATATAAGATAAAACTGTTTTTTCAATTAGAGATAATTCAACTTGAGTATTTGATTCCCAGTCAGCATGGCTTTCCTGAATGAAATCGTGTGGAATATCAGATAATTGAAGATAGTCGCTTAGCTTGTTTATCGTTGTCGGGTCGTTCACTAAGTCTTCGTATTTGATCGGCAAACCAAGCGTCGCCGTTCTGAATTCATTGGCTAGTTTTTTCCAGTGCTTTAGATAAAAAAGCAACGGAGCAGGATGATCAACATAATCCATCCAATTACGCTTCTTGATGGATAAAATAACATCAAATGGATTCCTTACTAAAAATATGAATTTCGCATCCGGATATATGTTTTTTAGGAAATAGGCGGTTTCAATACCAGAGCGAACCTCTTTTACACCCCACGATGAATATCCTAGATCAAAGGCAGGCTGTCCATATAGATGATCGAGAAAATTTTTATACGTTGAGGCGATATGTTCGGCCGGAGGGTTCATGCAAGCACTCCAATGGTGGTTTCGTTTGTCTCCCGCCTCGATGAATCGAGAAAATTCTTTGGCGCCATTTCCACCAAATCCGTGCTTAAACCGTTGGTTTCCATCGCCAAGCATCTGTCCATAGCGATCAAAGGAGTCAGAGAAACAATCCAAAGCGCCGCCGGCCTCCCCCCAAATCAATACCTTACCGGATGAGGAAATGAGACGCTGCAGTAATGTGCTTCCGGAACGCCATCCTGCTGAAAAGATAAAAATGGGGGAGTTGCTCATTTTTCCAAACTGCTTTTTAAGGCTTCGAGATAAGCATGACCGTATTTCAGATCTGGCTCCATATGGTTTCCTTCCGCCCATTCGTTCCAGGATTTGAGAAAGACAAGCTGGTGAGAGGCGGGTTTAGCCGAAACATTTTCAAATGCTTTATCTAAGCTTTGTTTAAAAAGTTCCGGACTCGAATCTTCAATAATCAAGCCATTGATACCGCTACGCGGTGAATTGTCCCAGTTAGGGAGCACGCATGGCAGGTATTCTAATTGTTTGGTTTTATCAGGGATGAGACTGTTTAATACGTCTTTATAGCGGTATATTGAGAGCCGGCCGTCCTTGATCTTGGACTTCAACTTAAGCAGTGGGTGGCGCCATGGGATTGACCCCGTTAAGCCCGGTAAGTTTTGCATAATTGCCGCATCGAAGCCATTAACTTTTGGATCCCATCCATCGTGATGTGATACCCCGACAAGATAGATATCCGGAAAACCGGCTTTTATTGCCATCTGGCGAAATAGCCGAACCATGTGTTGAACATTCGGGATATCCTTTGGCTTATAGATGACAAACAATGGTTTGCCGTCAACTTTTAGATAGCGCTTGTCTTTAAAGGCTGGCAATAGTTCGCGGAAATGTGCCTCGTAGTCTTCGGTGCCGGGATAAGATTGCTCTATCAGAATCCGGTGGGGATTGCCGTGCCAGATCCCTGACCATGTCGCGTTCGCCCAACATAGACAAAACGGGAAATCCGGTTCTCCCGACTGCAGCACCTCATTGAATGGGCGTTCAAGTAAACGTTTGCCGGCGAACCAGTAATGGTAATAGCAGAACGCTTCGATACCATACTGCCGGGCCATCTCGGTCTGCGCTATTCTCGTTTCCGGTAGGCGTAAGTCGTAGAAACCAAGATCGGCGGGAACATGGGGTTGGTAATGTCCGTGAAACAGCGGTTTGGCTTTAGCCGTATTGGTCCACTCGGTAAAACCTTTGCCCCACCACTCATCATTTTCCGGGATTGGGTGGAACTGGGGAAGGTAAAAGGAGATTACACGAGCTTTTTTTTTCATAACATTTGATAATAATGAGTATCTCAATGAATTAACGTATTCCAGATACTTATGAGTGCCTGTTTTTCATTTTCAAGGGAGTAAGTTTTTGCAATATAATCAGCTGCCTGTTTTCTTTCGCTAAGAAAGAAGGTGTTATCTTGATTATATGCACGAATCACTTTCTCGATTGTATCCGCAAAACCAATGATATTTCCATCGTCGATTGGAAAGGAATGATCAGGCTTGAAAAACTCTTCACCTCCCCAGCCATGATAGCCTATTGTGATACATCCGCAGGCCATAGCCTCTGCCGGTGGTAGGCCAAAACCTTCGCGGTTTCCCAGGCTAAGAAAAATCAAAGACTCTTTCATTAGTTTGGCAACTTCTTTTTCCTGGATATTAACAAAAGGGATTATGTCAAAATTATCAAGAGCATTTCTGAACTTTAAAATGTTAATAATTTGCATGGCGTCCTGAGCGTTTTTTACCTTGGAAAAACAGATTTGTTTTTTCTTTTGCTCTTGATAGGAAAATAGATCGGGATCTACAGAAAGATAGAAACGATACAATTGCGTTTCAGGAAATGTGTAATGCAGATAATCTTCGCAATGCTGAGAATTTACCAATGCTCCCAAAGTGTCCTCATCCGTATAAGGATTAAACAAGCGATCTTTTGCAAAAGAATAACCTTTAAAAGTCATAAAACCATTTTGATTCAAGATTATTTTTTTTATACCTTTTCCAAATTGGGCGATATCAGGACCGTTCATTTCAGGTATTACGAGAATGTCGCCGACATCAATAAATGTCTGTTTACCCTGAGAAATTGGTATTTTTCGCATGGCTTCGGGTTGCAGCATCTTACCTACTTTATTATAAATTCGCCTATAAGGTTCCGGTTTTAAATAGGCTATACGAGTCCGATTATTAAACCAATTGCACCGGAAACCTTTTTTGTGATGTAAGACATACGCATCAAAGCCATTAGCATTCAACAGATCCACATGGCGGTAAATTATTTTTATGCCGCCGCAGGGAAATTTGATGTCGGGACAGAGGTAATAAATAGTCATCCCAATTTCCTTTAACAGGGGAAATTCTTTTCTACTGTTTCTTGCATTACCAATGGCACTGCCAAGTAATCCCATCCTGTGGGCTCCTTGTTAGTACCAATGGCCTCCAACAACACAAGATGTGAAAATCGCTCTTGATTTTTCTCTATTCTATATAGAAGATAATTCATATCGTTAAAATATGTTTCAAGGCGAATATTCTTAGCAAAAGTATCTTCTTCGCTACTCATAGGGAGAATTTCTATCAGAATAATGGGGTGTTCGCTTTGAAGTAGATCAACTAAGCTTTCCAGTACTTCATATTCCCCGCCTTCAACATCAATTTTTATGATTCCGGGAGCTTCAGGTGAAAATTTCTGTATGTCTGAATAAGTGAAAACAGGAACCGTTTGACTGAATATAACCGGCCGTGACGGCCTAAACGCAGGGTTTTTTACCAGAGATGCCCCGCTGTCTACCGCATTGCCTTCAGCAAAGAAATCCAGTTGCAGCAAATCGCAAGAATTGTACAGTCCGATAGGAATCAATAACGACTTTTCGAAATTATTTATACGGATTAAATTGCTTAAATAAGCTGAACAAGCTGGGTTCGGTTCTAACCCAAGCCAAGGGGTTGTTTTTGACACGGCTCGTAATTTTAACAATGATTGACCAATATTGGCGCCAATATCTAAAAAACTACCCGAATTTAAAGTAGAAACTCGCTTTAGCACTTCCACCATCCACATTTCGGTCATAAATACATTTTCATAACCAATGCCATTGGACATAGGAATTCGAAAGGGGGTGCTATTAATGGATAATGTAACTACAAAATTTATTTTCCCCAACATTGAAAATTGTTTCAGTTTTTTTACGAGAAATCTTTTCAATTTTGGCGCTAACTTCCAATATATTGGTTTTAACATATGATTCTCAATGTTTTTATCTATTAAGTGATGTTTTAATTTTGTCAGTATATTATTGGTAAAATTGAAATATAATCAAGCTATTTGATGTGATTTACTAGTCTATTGCATAGGTCAGGGCTGTCACTTAAGATGCAATTATTTTTATCTAACCGGTAAAATCTATATATTTCTTCAATATTATGTTTATTATCTTTAACCAATATTATTATATTTGCTATTTTAGCCAAAAATAGCTCTCCAACTCTATGGATAAGCCAATGTCGAGATTTCTCTTGGTTGGGGTGCAGTATCCATACAAACCGGGTTCCCGTTATTTTAAATTTTAAAATATATATCAATGTTTTTATTAGATATAGAAAAAAAACTATAGAACTCTTTCTTTGATCAGGGTTGGGAAGAGGAATATCATCAATAATCCATAATGATGGCTGTTTTTTTGGAATATAATCATTAAGAGAATATGTCGATTCAAAAGTATAGGGGGGGGTAGTTTTGGCTATTGTATAAAGAATTGAATCATAGAGTTGTCGATGCTGCTTAGATAGCAATAGAAGCACTGAGATACATAAAGTTTTTGGATTGTCGGAAGAAGCGTTTTCATATCCGTATTGGATAAGTTCTTTATGAGCAATCATCAATGCAGCTTTTTGCAATTCGGGTGTTAGGGATTTTTTCCAATTCGCTAACTTACTTGTGTCAATAGGTTCTGAAGCTTGATTCATATGATTTTCATGTTTAATTATCAATGCGGATTCAGACCCGTTTGGAGTTAATATTTCGTGGTTATATGTTATATTTAAAAATTTGCAAACTTCACGTATCGTTTTTTCAGGGTTCTGTATTAAATCTTCATAGCGTATAGTTATGTTGTTACCATCGTTTTCACTAAAGGAATTAAATTTTCTAACGGCATCCATCCACAACCAGAGATTTTCAAAAAAATTCTGACTTCCGAATTTTACCTTGGTTAATGAATTTGAAACATCACGTCCATCCCTAACTATATGTATGATTGGAGATTTAGGAAATAATTGACGAATAAACGGTAAGCATAAAATATGATTTGGTGTTTTTTCTATCCAAAGTGGTTTTCCGTATCTATTGCAAATTATTTTTCCTAATGACATAAAAGCCTCTTTGCCCGAGACGGGGTGTCCATTCAAATAATCATAAACCTGCTTTGCAGGTTTGTTCCAATGGGCAGTGGGGTCCATTTTATCTATTATTGAATATAGTGATTGAGGCCAATCTTTTATAAAGCCAGCATCTCCTCCAGGATAATTAAATAACTTATAAAGAAAATCAGTTTCCGGGGTAACACATACCATTGGATGTCGATTGAGCATGGCCGAGAGAAGAGTCGTTCCACTCCTTTCTTTTCCAACAATAAAAGCTGGAGGTTGAAATGCTTGGTTATTCATAGAAGGAAAATAGTATTTTCAAATAAAGAAAATTAATTATAAATTATTAGATATTTTTTCACTTGGATAATCTATTCTAGAAAAACTTTCAGGAGTTTTATTATTATCAAAAAACCAAGAAGATTGAAGATCAATCAATCTGAGCGGTGCTTCTTTCATTTCATTGCCTTTGGGTAAGACTGAGAAAATTTTCAGGGTCTCTCCAGCATAAATGATACGCCGATTCTGGTCGAAAATGGCGATACGTATGCAATAAACACCGGGAGCCATGGGGTAGGATGGTATGAAACAATTTATTGTATGTTCACCTTTGGAAAAGCTGGGATGATTGTCGATGATGGCGGTAGAGCAGGCGGTGAGATATATAAAATCCGTCGTGTGGGTGCCGAAAACAAATTCGGGTTTTTCTACGAAGTTTTGAAAATTAAGTTCAACTTGTAAATGTAAAGGATCCCCCGTCTTGATTTTTTCTATATGATTATTATTTGAGTCAAGGATGTCTATAGATTTAATTTCGATTTCACCCGAAGATTTGAAATCAGAGCGTTGCCGGCTTTGTTGATTAAGAGTTGTATTGTAGATTCTATCGTTACTATATTCATAAAACTGACCGCATACTGTATCGGGTTTTCCATCAGAAACCGCATGTCCGTGATCAAGCATAATAACTCTTGAACATAAACGTTGAATTTGGCGAAGGTTATGACTGACTATCAATACAGTTTTTCCGCTGCGTTTAATTAAGCTTTCCATCCGATCAAAACACTTCCGTTGAAAAGCAAGGTCCCCCACCGCTAACACTTCATCCACTATCAAAATATCAGCATCCATGCTAGTCGCAATAGAAAAGCCCAATTTAACGGTCATCCCTGAACTATAACGTTTAACCGGCGTATCGATGAACTTCTCTAGCTCCGAAAACTCGATAATTTCATCCAGTTTTTGCTTGATGACTTTTTTAGGTATGCCAAGAATAGCGCCATTCAAAAAAATATTTTCCCGTCCGGTCAATTCCGGATTGACGCCGGCGCCGACTTCGATCAACGGGGCGACGCTGCCGCGCACGATCACTTCACCCTTAGTCGGTTTGCTGATGTTGGCAAGATGTTTCAACAAGGTGCTCTTGCCTGCGCCGTTGTGGCCGATGATGCCGACGACTTCGCCTTCTTCGATATGGAAGTTGACGTCGTCCAGGGCCTTGAAGCGCTCTCTTTCATGCGGGGTGCGAAAGGTCAGTCTTCTCAAAGAATTCAATGCGGTTTCTTTCAGGCTCGTTAAATGGCCGAGTTGATATTCTTTGGTGAGATGATTGACTTCGATGATGGGCATGGGTATAGGGTGTCTTCTTCTAACTTTGATGGTTTAATATTTTAAGAAATGTATGTTTTTCTATCGGATTTCAGATAACATCGGCAAACCAGTTTTCCGCCCGCTTGAAAAATAAGTAGCTAAAAGGGAGCATGGCTAAAGTTAATATCAGTCCGGGGTAAATAGCTTCGAAGTCTGGAGGCAAGCCTTTAAGCAATACCCGCTGGAAGCTGTCGATAATGCCGGCTAGAGGGTTTAAGGTGTACAGAGTATATAAATCATTGGACCAAATGCCAGCTGCCTGTTCTTCGATTAATTTTTTGTGGACCAAGCTCAACGGATACATTACCGGAGAACCATACATTAACAGCGATAAAGCGACGGGTAACGCTTGAGCTATATCGCGGTAATAAACATTCATCGCCGCGCCAAAAAAGCTGATGGTAAGTGCTACGATCATCGTGTAAAGAATAATGGCGGGCACCCAACAGGCATAAATGCTGGGCATCATTTCGTAATAGATCATCAAGCCGGCTAGGATGAAAAAGCTGATCGTCAGTTCGACTAGTTTAGTGACCATGGCCGTCAAGGGAAAGACTTCCCGGGGAAAATAGATTTTTTTTATCAACGCGGCATTAGAGGTAACGCTATTGACGCCTTCAGACGCGGATTCTTGAAAGAAAATCCAGGGTAGGAGGGCGGCAAAAGTGAGTATAGGATAGGGGATATTGCCGGTTTCAATGCCGACAAAGCTCTTGACTACAGTGAAAATCAGCATGAGCATGACGGGTTTCAGCACCGCCCATAAAATACCCAAATAGGCTTGTTTATAACGGACGACGATATTTTTCCATGCCAGAGCGGCGATGAGTTCACGATAGGCGAAGATGCTTTTTTTTGCGGCTGACATTAATTTTTAAATTCTGAGGTGGTATTTTCTTTAAGTGAATTATGTTCGAATAATCAAGTTAGTTGAACCATTTGATTTACGATGGTAAACAATATTTATTGAGTAAGCCATTTTTATGTAGCATTTTATTTGCATGACACTTCTTTTTTAAATGCCTGTGGGTAGCGGTACATGACTGACGACATAGCGATGTTTGCCGGATTTTTCCGCAGAAATCGCATCTAGCTGGTTAATCATAATATCAACGTCACCCAGGCGTTGCTGAAGTTGGTCGACTATTTGATGTCGGCAGCTTTGCTGCCATAATGCATTCGTTACTATCTGCACTTCCAGTTCGCTAATTGTATGTTGAATAATTTTGAAGGCTTCTATGCCTTCGATGGCTCTCAGAACGTAGATAACCGCTAGTGCGTGTACTATAGTGCCGTCTTTTTTTATGATGAAATCGGTTGAGCGCCCTAATGCTTCTTCGATGACATGTAATCCTCGGCCTTCTCGACAGGTATTATCTGTGGCCTTGATCATATCACCGGTTCGATAACGAATAAAGGGTTGTGCTTGCGAACATAAACCGGTTATCACGGCTTCCCCGATTTTACCTGGTTTCACCGGTTTACCATATTGGTCAAGTATTTCCAGAATGTTGCTTTCGCTCATCAAGAGCATTTGCTCATTTGGCGATTCATGGGCAATAAAACCGCTGTCTCTACTGCCAAACTCATTGGCTACAGGAGCTTGGAATGTTTCCTGAATTAATTTTCGCTGATCAGGGTAAAGCGGTTCACCGGTTGTAAAAACTCCTCTGAGTTTAGGAAGTCTTATGTGTTTTTTCTCAACTTGAGCGAATTTAGCTAATAGAGCAAGGCTGCTGGCATAGCCATAGATACAGCTTGGTTGAAATTTCTCAAGAAATTGCAAATAAGTTTTCATGTTTTTAGGCGACATTTCGAACGCATTCAAAATGACCTGATTCATGATACTGTCACGTAGTCGTTTGATCAGATCAGTTTTACCGAGCTCAATGGGGGCCCCCCATAGAAATACTTCTTTCGCTCCGATATCAATATTCCACCAACGTCTTGCCCGTATCCTACCGGCGGCATCGGAGGCTTGACGCCATTTGCCGTAATAAAAAATCAATGGCTGCCCGCTCGATCCGCCAGTTGTATATTGATAGGCGCCGCCCGGTACTTCACGCCATACCATTTGTGCGCCATTGAGCTGGGCATCTTGTTTGGTCATCGTCGGCAGCCGCGCTAGGTCTTCGAAATCCGGCAGACTGTCCGGGTGTAAATCGATTCCGGAATTGATTATGCGTTCGGCATGCCAGGGCGTATGTTCGACGGCCAGTTGCAACAATTGTTTGAGTTTTTGTCGTTGCAGAGTTTCAATTTCTTGCCTGGATAGCCATTGGCTTTTTTCCAAGTCGTCGGCATATGCGATGGTCGGCCGTTGTAACAGCTTTTCGTGCAAAGGGAAGGCGATATTTTTAACTATCCAAGGCGTCATGGTGTTTGAGTGTTTTAAGATTTAACCTGGTTTCTTTAATTTGTTTTCACCGTTAATGGCGCAAAGCTAGGTTGGTAGCAGGCGATGAAAACCAATATTCAGATTTGTGTTGTGTGATGCTACATTCATATATCTTCCTGATTACCCATAAGTTTCCGCCAGCTTTAAAGAATAATGATTAACTGCATTAAACGTACTTGCTAAGATAGATGAAAAACGAGCATTCGGTAACTTGCTCTGCAAGACGCTGTTCACCCAGCACCTAAATAAACGAAGATGATTTATCGCAGCCATTAGCCTATGGAATTTAGGTGCTGGGTAAATATATCCCTATAAGCTTGGGTTCTGCATCCATGCCTCACACACTTGCAGATTAAGCCACCGAACACTCGCCAAGTAGCCGAGAGTTATAAGTAATCAAGTATTTCTTTTAGGATACAACCAGCCTATATCTACAGTGTTCTCTTAAATTCTTAAATCAAGCTATCAGTCCCTAGGTTAACGCCAAACGCATTTGGCAGCCACACATATTTACCATCTTACAAAGTGGGGTTCTATAGTATTTTAGTTCAAGGAACTGAAAGATTTATGGTTTTTTGTTTCAAGCCGTTACTCAATTTGATAGTTAGATCATGCTCGTTTTCTGCAAACAGGAATTCATGAGCGAGTGTGCTTCCTTCAATACGGCAACCGATTTGGCTTTGCGTTTCTAGCCGCTTGATCGACAGGTTTTCTCTATCGTTGGACAGTTTAGGATTATAAACGATTAAAAAGCGGTCTTTATTCTGAGCCGAGGGCGGCGTGATTTCCACCCGCCAGGAGCCCGGTTCGGGCGGATTGCGGGTGCGTTTTTGGACGACATCCCATAGCGTTCCGTTTTCGTCGTAATTTTTGCCGTCGACAAGAAATTCAGCGCCCTTGCCGCCGATGATATTGATGTGGGCTTTCTTCGGAAACAAAACCGTCGCTTCGAGTTCGCCGCTTGGTTGAATAAAGAGGGGGGAGTTGGATAAGACGCGGGAAACGATTTTATTGTTTTCCTGCTGGGGCTGGTTGATGGTATGAAATATCGAGCGTTTGACGAAGTTTTTATCGGTCGAGGTAATATCATCGTGGATGATGACGATGTCGAGCTTCTTGTCATAGATAAAGGTGCGCCAGTAATCTTCAACCCGTCTGCTCCGGGCGGAAAAAGCGCCGCTTCCTGATTTTTGATTGGTGTAGGCGGGGGTTAAATCGGCGATGGCGATAACGAAGTTCTCATCGGCGTAGTATTTTTCGATTTTTCCGCTATGGTAGAGGTCTTTTTTGTTCAGCCATTCGTTCAGATCCATCGGCGCCGGTTCGACGCCCCAGCCGGAACCGATTCTCCGTTGGCCGCCGTCATTGGCGATGGGGCGGGGTGGTTTTTTGTCTTTGCCGGGGGCGGGAACGTTGTCTTGTTCGTCGGTTACCGTGATTACATTGTGGGCAATGCTTTGATAACTGTAGTTCATGTGATGATCGGAACCGTAACGAGGGCCATATAGGCCGCTGTCGATAATCAATGGCCCGCCTTTGTACAGCGTGAACGAACCTTGGTCAAGATGAGAGTGAGACCAGTAATTGTCGCCGGCTTTGAAAGTCACGTAGGTTGCATCGTTATCCCAGTTGCTGCGGGCGACGACCATGCCGATGCCGTCAAAATGTTTTTCCAGGGGGAGTCGGTGTAGGGCGTTTGAATCGCACAATCGGTCCGTGGTCAACGGTCCCCACGGATAAGTCGATGAGGCGAAGGGGCGCGGGCAGCCTTTAAAACTATAGGCGGCTTTATGGTTGTATTCGATGGCTAGGGCCAATCGATCCGATACGATGCGGTCAAAATAGGCGCCGTCGCCCCAGCGCATATGCGTCCCGTCAGGTCGGGTGCGGTAAATCAGGAAATCGAGAAAACCTTTGATGCCGGCTTCGGTTTTGAAAAGGTCTTCGCCGGTCGCCTTGCGCCACATCGCCGGCACTTGGTAGACCGCTTGGCCGATGCCGATGCCGACATATTCGAGGCCTTCGTGCCAGCCGCCGTTCTTGCCCATGATTTGCCGCCAAACGGGCAGCACCCGGTTTATCCAGAGATTACGGGTATAATGCATGCATTTTCCCCCATAAGGGTGATCCTGATAGAGCGCAATGGCCGTAGCCATCAAGGCTTGGAAAGGGCTGTTATACAAAAACACGTTGTATGGAGAGAGTTGTTGTTTATCGATGACATCGATCAAATATCGACAGCCTTCGGCCAGTTTTTGTTGAAGGTTTTGTTTTTGTTCCGCGGACCATGAGTCGTATAACCAGTCATAGGCTTGGGCCAGCGGTTTGGCTTGTCGGTCTCCCCTCCCAGAAAATTTTAGGTTGGTCATCAAACGATAAACTTCGTTCAATGAGGCCGGCGTCGGATGGAACGTTGTTTTGACGATGGTGCGATAAAGGTCGCGGGGGCTGTGTTTGTCGACATTGAGAGTGGCGCGGGCAACATTCGGGTAATGCTTCTGTATCTGGCTGATGTCATCGGCTGTCGGAGCTGGAAGTCTAGGGTGTTGTCGTCGAAAGTTGGCGATTTCGATTTTTGCTATGTTGTCGGCTAATGGAGGTTCTTGAGGCGTTTGATCATGCTCTGCGGTATAGACAAGGGTAGTTGCGATCAGGATGCCAGCGATGATTGTCGCGGTAAAGATAGCGAGAATGCTGATCTGCTTATGTCGACCGGGATGCTCATTCATTTTTTAGCGCTCCAGTGATAGGCTTGGCTAGGGCGAAGGCTAATTGTATCAGGGCTACATCCGTTGCGGGTAGGGTGTGCTGACGATAGGAAGCGCACCGGTTTTGATGCGCTTCACGTTGTTCAGCACATCCTACAACGGCAAGGCTACATTGGCATCGCAGCCGTAGGGTGGATTCGCCGCCAGGGCAATCCGCCTGGATGCGCATAACGGCTAATTCTGCCTTCGGTGGCGTTTTTTGGCGGCTTGCTTCGCGAAGCCGCCCTACGCGAAGCCGCCCTACGTTGGTATCGCAACCGTCGGGTCGGCCCACCGTAGGGTGGATTCGCCGACAGGCAATCCGCCTGGATACCACAACGGCTAATTTTGCCTCCGGTGGCGGGGTTTGGTGGCTTGCTTCGCGAAGCCACCCTACGCGAAGCCGCCCTATGTTGGCGGATCCGCTGCGCTTGATCCACCCTACGATGCGGTAGGGTGTGCTGACGATAGGAAGCGCACCGGTTTTGATGCGCTTGGGAACCCATACTTTGCCACCTTAAGCCCCGGTATGCATTCCCACGCAGGAGCGTGGGAACGAGGGGCAATCCGTCTGGATACGCATAACGGCTAATTCTGCCTTCGGTGGCGTTTTTTGGCGGCTTGCTTCGCGAAGCCGCCCTACGTTGGCGGATCCGCTGCGCTTGATCCACCCTACGATGCGGTAGGGTGTGCTGACGATAGGAAGCGCACCGTTTTTGATGCGCTTCACATTGTTCAGCACATCCACAAAGGTAAAGTGGCGTAGGAGCGCCGCCCTCGGCGCGAAAAACAAGTAGTCCGCATGTTGCTATGCGAAGCAGGACAACGAGGTCCTGAACGATTCAACCGTTCATGACGGGGTTACAAACTCCGTCTTGCTCAAGAATCTAAGGTCTTTTTTCGTTTTTAGGATCTATTATTTGCAAACTTAAAAATATAATCAAGTAAGAAATTAAGGCGATATTGGGCGCATCGAAACAGCTGTCAACGATACCTATGATGACAAGGCCGGATAGGGACGCCAGTATAACGGGGCTTATCTGTCGATGGCCCAATTGCTTATAAAGGTTTAGAAAGGCCGACATAATAAGCCATGTGAAGAGGATGGCGCCCAACCAACCCTGTTCGAAAAGTATTTGCACCCACAGGTTTTCGCTGCGCCAGGGGATGTGGTCGTCGGCGGTAAAAAACCAATGATCCATATCCTGGGTGAAATCGCCGTTTTTGAGCAGATTGTTTTTGGAAGGCGAGAGTAAGGCAATGTTTTTAATGTCGATGACGCTGTCTGTTTGTCCATTATGCAGAATTAGCTTGACCGGCCTGACCCGCGTGCCTGCAAGTAAATTGTCTTTCTTGTTGCCTGCTTCCCTTGTGTTGATGGTTTGCTTGAACTGCCGCCAATTTTGACTATCGCCTGTATTGAATGACAGGCTTTGGCAGTCAAAAGAATGTTGCACCGCTTTTTCGCAGATATCGATGTTTAGACCGCTGTTGCTGGCGTAGGCTCGATATTCGAATGTTAATGGGTAATCGGTGTATGCATCGACATCGATAATTTGTTCCAGATATAACGGAGCGCCGCCCCGGAGTTGTAAATAGGGCTCCGGTTCATCCTGTTTCAGGCTGAATGTGGCGGGCATAGGCTGAACGATACTGTTCCAGAAATAACTTCTGGGAAATGTTCCCAGTCCCATGCCCCATAAGGCCGTAGGCCAGTCGGAATCCATCATATTGATGGCATTTAGCCAATGTGAGCTGCGGATCTGCGCTTCCTCGTCGGATTGTTGAAAACGATGTTGAATGAAGCGGCCTTGTAATACCGGCGTCGATATCGCAATGGCCAATATTACCATCGCCGACGCCCATAACCACTTAGGCTGTTGTTGCGATAATAGTCGTTTATAACCGATCAGCAAGCCGATGAAGAGTGCGATGAATTCAACGCCCAGCGCGAGATAGGCGCCCCGGGAAAAGGTCATTAATAGCGTGTAAAGGCCGCCGCTAAACAAAATCAGGCCGAACAGGGCATGACTCGGCTTGTTGTTCAGCAATAAGTAGATGAATGGCAGGCCGATTAATAAAAAGGCGTCCAGGTGCGCGCCGCCGGTATGCATGCTGTAGAAGGTGGAAGTGATGCGAAAATCCGAAGAAAAATCGAACAGTCCGGTAAAGGCGGCGCGTTCGGCGATCGCAAACAAAGAGACGATGGTCAGGCCGCCTAGCAGGCCGTAACCGAAATAACGAGTCGCGTTTTTTTGCCGGCTCAGGCTGAACGACAACATAGGAAGTAAAAGCAGCGCCCAATATAGCCCCTTGGCGATTCTTAGGCTATTGTAATGGCTGTAATAAGTGGAAAATGCGTTAGCGTCCAAAGGTTGTATGGGCAGTAGCCCCTTGATCATGCTTACCGTGTAAAAAATCGCATAGAGAAGCAGCAGGAGCAAAGCGCCCGATGAATAGTTTTTAAATGGCGAGGCTAATCTGTTTCGCCAGCAACTGATGGCGATGGTCGTCAGCACAAAATAATCGAATTCGGTGAAAAACAGCCGTCCGGTCCAGGGAGAGAGGTCGGATATCGGTAATAATGCCGGCAGGGCGATTAACCAGGCTTGTGGAAACCGGTAGATTAAAAGGCTGTATAGCACAAGAACAATGCACAAGGCGGGCGAATTGCCCGGATAATCGATCAGTTTCCAGGCCAGGGCTGCGAAAATCAGCGCGGCGAGGGTTTTTCCCGCAACGGAGGAAGATTGTCTGTCGGTTGACGGCGGTTTTTGATCGGGTTGTTCCGTTTCCGATTCATCGTTGTTGTTTGAGGCGTCAGGATGGGGTTTGTGTTGTTCCGGTTGTTGCTGATGAAACCATCCATACATGAGGTCGGCCATGGCATAAGTCAAATAGGCCGAGATAAAACTGATCAGCAGGTTGGTCGGGTCCGGGTGTTTGCCATTGAGAAATAATTTGCTGGTTTCTAGCGCAAACGCCAGGCCGGCTGCATATAAGCCGGCACTAAACTTTTTCGAACCGGCCAGCGTGTATCCGCCCGAATTTTTCCATAGCCAGAGCCCCAGGCCTACCGGCATATACATGAACAAAACGCTCAGCAGACTGGTTAAGGCGACGGATTCGCTCGTGTAGTAGTGATAATAGAAGGGCAGCCAATGAATGTCGGACAGTTTGCCGGTCACATCGTCGCTATATGTGTTTGACCATGACCAGCCGTTTAGGCCGGCCAACAGCAGAACATAAGGTAGACATGCAATGACGATATATTTGCGCAGGGCGGGATTGATAAAGGTGCGTGACCGGCGGGCGCCGATATTTTTGTAGAGCTTTTCTCCCAGCCCCATGCCGAGTATGCGTGTCAATACCGAGATTCCCTGGGCGACACCGGAAACCAGAAGCACTTGACTGGCTTCGATGACGGTGCCGAAAATAAAGCCTATCAGCATGACTGCGGTGAGGCGTTGCGGATGCCATTTGAGGAGTGCGCCGAAGAATATGCCTAGAGGGACGGCCAGAACAATTTCCGATGTCAGTTTGGCGCTGCAGCGGATCAAGCCACCGCAGCTGGATGAAATAAAGAGACTGTCTTGTCCGCTTGCTAATTTGTCGCCGAGTTCCTGAAACGAAGTGACGAAGTCGTAAGGAAAGAAACTGACGGCCAGATAGCCTATGACGTATAGCCCGGCGCTGGCCAAGAATGCGCCTTTGCCGCCTGACAAAATATGTTGAAATAGCTCCAGCAGACGTTTGCCGTGTGTCAAGCCAAGCGCCAGGCCGACTAGGCTGCCGATCGTTTCCGCGATCAAGTCGTTTTGGGAGACGGTGCGCGGGGGGAAGAATTGTTGGCAAAATTCGATGGTGACGGCGAGAGCGAGGCTGAGTGTTAAAATGAGTGCGGAAAGCCAAACAATTCGCCAGGAGGATTGGCTTTTGTGGCGGCAGTAAACCGATAACGAGAAGGTCAGCGGGATGTATAAGACGATGTTGGCAATCCAGTCGGCTCTTGAAGCCGCGCCCAGGCTCAGATAGCGGATGTTTTTAAAGGATTGCCAAGCTTGTTCGAAAGGGATGGGGCGGTAATCTAGCGGAACCAGGCTGCCGTAGATGATGAAGAGACTGTAAGTAACGGCGAAAAATAAAAATTTTCGCATGTTAATCGGTGTCATGTTCGTCTTGGGTAACGTGCTGTTAATATGTCGCTGGTTAGTTTATCCATAACTTTGTATACAGATGTGATAACAACCCAATATACTCCTGGTCGAGCAAAAAACGTCTAATGATCAAGATGTTCAAGGTGTGTTGGGTTAGGGTGTCGGCGGGTTCGGGCTGCCGGCAAGTCCTGAGGATAGTTTCTCGGTTTTCCTCGTCTATTGCCGGCTTAGTGTCGCGGCTCATTCATCCTTTTAGTTTTCTCATGAGCGACTAAAAGCCACAACCGACGTTAACACCGCTAATAATTGTTGCCGTGACTATTTCGCTTGCGCCTTGGCAAAAGGAGTAACTGTTGCCGCCATTATAGTGTAGGCTGAAGGTGAAAGGACCAGAGGTATTGGTGCCGTCATCGTAATTATAAGTCACCTGGTCAGCAGCTATACCCCATGAGCCAATTTGTTTTCTTGGGTCAACAGGGTCGGAAGTATCGCCGGTTTTATAATCCCATAATTGACCTCCGGAATGGTGCTCTTCCTGGGAATCCGAGGTGCAGACCGTGTTGCCGGTGAGAGCATCTATAAGACTTTGCCCAGTAACACTAGGGGAGCTACAGTTGGCAGCCGCGTAGTTTGTAATAAGGAAGCTTAATACGATCGTAAAAAAATGATTGGTTTTAAACATGGCAATACCCCCTCCATAAATTAAGAAGTACTATTAGTAAGTCTCGAGTATATGCAATATGGATTGAACATACAATTACAAACTGCTTTCAAAGCAGGGCTATCTCATTAAATGGATGAGTGGCAAAACAGAAAATTAACTACCGGATGTGAGTAGGGTGTGCTGACGAGAGGAAGCGCACCGGTTTTTGATGCGCTTCACGCAGTTCAGCACATCGGAAGGCAAGACGATGCTTTGTTTGCGTAGGAGCGCCGCCCTCCTACGGGCAGACTTTGGCGGAGCCGTGGCGCAAGTAGTCCGCATGTCGCTATGCGAAATGCAGGTCAACGATGTCCTGAACGGTTTAACCGTGGCTAGAGTAAGTTAAACGTTCGGGGCGGGTTAAATAACCCGCCCCGCCCAGTAAGTCTCGAGTATATGCAATATGGATTGAACATAGAATTACAAACTGCTTTCAGAGTTTTTAATTGATTTTTTGTGTGTACAGAGAAATTAATATCAATTCGAAGCTAGAAAACGCAAGAAAATTATGTTTTTGCTCTTTTCGTCTGATGTTTTAAGATGGAGCATATGAGTTAACCGGTAAACTTCCTAATATGAATAGAACTTTAAGCTGGGAACGCAATATTTTATGGCTGTTGACGTCGGCCTTAGCGGCGATTTCTCTTCTGATCATGGGAGAAGAGGCTAGCGCCGAGCAAAGTTTAGTTGCTACACTGGATGATATTAAACCAGGGATCGTCGCCGTCGGCACTTATATGCCTAAACGCTCTCCTAGGGCGCAGTTCAGGGGGACGGGATTTGCTATCGGTAATGGCCGCTTGGTGGTGACCAATGCCCATGTTTTGCCGGAGTCACTGCAAGTGGAAAGGCGGGAGCGTATTGCCGTGTTTATCAAGAAAAACGGCAGAGATTCTCTATACTATGCGAAAGAAGTCGCCGTCGATACGAGTCATGATGTTGCGGTGTTAAAACTTGATAAGGGTTCGTTGACTCCTTTAAAGTTAAGCGGGAAGGATGTCAGAGAGGGGGAGTTATACGCCTTCACCGGTTATCCGATCGGCATGGTGCTGGGGCTTTATCCGGTCACCCATCGGGGCATCATTTCGGCGATCAGCCCGGTCGCGATACCGATGATCAATTCCAGTCAGTTGAACGCAAAAGTCATGAAGAGATTGCGCGCTCCCTATAATGTCTATCAATTGGATGCGACCGCCTATCCCGGCAATAGCGGCAGTCCCTTGTATCACCTGCAAACCGGGGAGGTCATCGGCATTATCAATAAGGTTTTCGTCAAGGAGAGCAAGGAAAATGTGTTGTCCAAACCCAGCGGCATCAGTTATGCAATACCGATCGTTCATTTACGCAATCTATTGAAAGACAAAGGATTACTACAATAACGTAAACCATCATGATAAGAATTTTTCGCCATTACATTTCCGGTGTTTATTTAGGGTTGTTCCTGCTGGAATACGCCCTGTTTTTTCTGTCGATGCGTTATGGACATGACTTCCGTTTTATGTACACGGATTCCTGGTATTCCGATGAATATGTCGGCTTATCGAGCATCATCTTTGCGACCGTTTTGTCGTTGTCCAATATCGGCATAGGGCTATACCGGCGCTCCATCAGTTGGAATGACTATAAGCTGTTGTCCCGCGTCGGCATCAGTTTCACGGTCGCGGCCATCGCCTTGATCATTGTTTATTATGCGATACCGGCATTTACCATTGCCCGCAGTGTATTGGTTTATGCGCTGGCTTTCAGTTTTGTCGGCATGTTGGCGCTTAGATATTTGTTTTACCGCTATGTAAAAGTAAACAAATTACAAAAAAAGATATTGGTCATCGGCGCCGGCCAGAAGGCGAAAAAACTGATTAACAGCAATGATCATTATTTGCATAAGGGTTTCCAGGTCTGTGGCTGCATGGCGTTGGAAGGCGCCGATAAAGCCGTTGATGGGGTCGATATCTTGACGCAGCCCAGCGAATTACTGCCCTTTGTCCGGGAAACGGGTGTCGATGAAATCGTCGTTGCGATCGACGACAGACGCAGCCGGTTGCCGATGGATGAGTTGCTCGATTGCAAGGTTTATGGGGTCGATGT
Source organism: Methylomarinum sp. Ch1-1 (assembly GCF_030717995.2). Classification (NCBI taxonomy): domain Bacteria; kingdom Pseudomonadati; phylum Pseudomonadota; class Gammaproteobacteria; order Methylococcales; family Methylococcaceae; genus Methylomarinum; species Methylomarinum roseum. The sequence continues at coordinate 2,370,707 of NZ_CP157743.1, forward strand.
GGTTGATTTGCTGACATTTTACGAGCGAGAAAAGGCCATTATCGATCTGGAGAATCTTTACCCTAGCTGGTTCATTTTTTCCGACGGCTTTGCCGGTGGCGATTTCAGGGCTATGCAGAAACGACTGGTGGATATACTCGCCAGCCTGTTTTTATTGGCGGTCAGTTGGCCTTTCATGCTGGCGGTGGCGATCGCGATAATGCTGGAAAGCCGTTTTAAGGGGCCGATACTCTATCGCCAGACCAGGGTGGGCGAATTGAATGAGAATTTTGAGGTGATGAAGTTTCGCAGCATGCGCACCGACGCGGAAATGAATGGCGCCCGCATGGCCAGCGAGAATGATGATCGCGTCACCAAGGTCGGTGCGGTGATCAGAAAATACCGCCTGGATGAGTTGCCGCAGATCTGGAATGTGTTGCGCGGCGATATGAGTTTCGTCGGCCCGCGTCCGGAGCGTCCCCAGTTTGTCGATCAGTTTGCCGAAAGCATCCCTTATTATCGTAAGAGACACCGGGTCAAACCGGGGATTACCGGTTGGGCGCAATTATGTTATCCCTATGGCGCCAATGAATACGATGCCATTCAGAAATTGCAATACGACCTGTATTACGTCAAGAATTACAGCCTATTTTTGGACTTGATCATCATCATTCATACCGTCGAGGTGATCCTATGGGGCAAGGGCGCTCGGTGATCAGGGTTGTTTTCCCCGTACTTTAGGCCATTCGACGAAGGCGAAGGCCCACAGCATGATGATGTTGACCACCGGAATCAACAGAACGAGGGTCCAAAGTTTGTTGAGTCCGGCTTTTTCCAGAATAATGCTGCATAGCCATAAGACTAAGAGGGCGAATGCGGCGACCAATAAATAAAAAAATTCCATAATTCGTCACCTCAATCGAGTTTCTGGTTGGGCCAGGGCGTGAAGGCAAGTTGCAGGCAGATTAGCAATAAACCGATGCCGGGTAGGAAGACCAGGCCAGCCCACCAGGGGTTCAGACCGGCGCGGTTATAGATTACGATCGCAGGAACCACAATCATCAGTCCCACAATGACTATGCGCAGCATTTCGGTGAAGAGAAACATATCGAGTCCCGTTTTTTTTGTTTGCTGGATACAGCAAATAGTAATCGTTGCAAACGATAAGGGCAATGTTTTTAGATGAAATGCGGCAGTAGTTCGTAGGGTAGTTTCGCGTAGGGTGGCTTCGCGTAGGGTGGCTTCGCGTAGGGTGGCTTCGCGTAGGGCGGCTTCGCGTAGGGCGGCTTCGCGTAGGGCGGCTTCGCGTAGGGCGGCTTCGCGTAGGGTGGCTTCGCGAAGCAAGCCACCAAAACACGCCACCGGGGCGAAAATTGACCATTGTGCATATCCAGGCGGATTGCCTGACGGCGAATCCACCCTACGGTGGGTCCCCGACGGTTGCGATGCGTAGGGCGGCTTCGCGAAGCAAGCCACCAAACCACCAAAACCCGCGCCGGGGCCAAAAATGGTCGTTGTGCGGTATCCAGGCGGATTGCCTGACGGCGAATCCACCCTACGGTGGGTCCCCCACGGTTGCGATGCGTAGGGTGGCTTCGCGAAGCAAGCCACCAAACCACCAAACCCCGCGCAGGGGGCGAAATTGACCGTTGTGCGATGTTGACCCTCGTTCCCACGCGCCTGCGTGGGAATGCATACCGGGCTTAATGTGGCAAAGTATGGGTTCCCACGGAGGACCGTGGGAACCAGGAAAATTGGCCGTTGTGCGATGTTTTCGGTGCATAAAATGCACCCTACGCCGGCGGTATTCGGTCGCGATGCGTTTGGTTGGCGTTCCCACGGAGAACCGCTCATCGTTATACACATCTTTATGTTATCCATGTCATTCCGGCAGGGATTGCCGGAATCCAGGCTACATGGATGTATTTGGGCTGTCATCCTTGACCCTGGATACCCGCATCCCAGCGGGTATGACGAGACTTATGTATAACGATGAGCGCTCCTGCGTGGGAATGCATACCGGGCTTAAGGTGGCAAAGTATGGGTTCCCACGGAGGACCGTGGGAACCAGGAAACCCTGAAAGATACTGAATAGTTACGGTTAATAAACGTCTCTGACGTAACGTTTGTCTTTTTTCAGCTGATTGACATAATCGGCGGCTTCGGCCTCGGATAGCTTGCCGTGTTCGGCGATGATGTCGTGCAGGGCCTTGTCGACGTCCTTGGCCATGCGGTAGGCGTCGCCGCATACGAAGAAATAGCCGCCTTGTTCCAGCCAGGCGAAAAGCTCGGCGCCGTTTTCACGCATTTTGTCCTGAACATAGATTTTCTCCGCCTGGTCTCTGGAAAAAGCCAGATCCAGGCGGCTCAATACGCCTTTTTCCTGCATCGCTTCCAGTTCTTCACGATAGATGAAGTCGGTGGCGGCGTTGCGGTCGCCGAAAAACAGCCAGTTTTTGCCTTTCGCCTGTCTCAATTCGCGTTCTTGCAGGAAGGCGCGGAAAGGCGCGACACCGGTGCCGGGGCCGACCATGATCATCGGCACGTCGTCGTTGTCGGGCACTCTGAAGATTTTGTTCGGCTGGAAGAACACCTTGACTTCGGTCTCCTCGTCAACCAAGTCGGCCAGATAGGTCGAGCAGACGCCCTTGTGATCGCGGTCATGGCTGTGATAACGGACGCTGGCGACGGTCAAATGGACGTTGTCCGGATGCATGTTGCCGCTCGATGAGATGGAATAGGCGCGGTGTTGCAACGGTTTCAGCAGCGCCAAGAATTCGGCCGCGGAGAATTCCATATCGGGGAATTGCAACAACAGATCCAGCGTGTCGCGGCCCCAAAGATAGTCGGACAGTTTATCTTTGTCGCCCGATTCCAGCAGCGCATTCAGCTCCTGATCACCGGAACGTCGGGCGATTTCCTCGAGCAGTTCCTTGCTGGGCAGCTTGATTTCGAAATGCGTGCGCAAGGCTTCGGACAGCGTCATCAGTTCGCCGTTTACCGGCTCGTCTTCGTCGCCATTACAGCCGATGGCCTCGATGATGTCGGCGACCAGCTCGGGGCAGTTGGTCGGCAGCACACACAGGGCGTCGCCGGCTTCATAGCTTAAACCAGAACCCTCAATGGAAATTTCATAGTGGCGGGTTTCCTTCGATGAATCGGGGGAGGTCAACAGACGGTTAACCAATAATTTCGCCGGGAATGGATTTTTACGGTTATAAGTCGGTTTCGCGGGCTGGGCCTCGGTATCGATAATCGCCGTCGTGGCCGCGCCTTCCGCCATTAACGGGACGACTTCGCTGATCCAGCTTTCCGCCGGTTCCTCGAAATCGACGTCGCAGTCGATACGCTCGAATAATCTGTTCGCGCCTAGGGCTTCCAGGCGTCGATCCCATTCGATGCCGGCCTGACAGAACTGGTCATAGCTGGTGTCGCCCAGCGCTAGCACCGAGTATTTTATCTGTTCCATGCTAGGGGCGTCATCGGCGGATACGTCCTCCCACAAGATCTGCGCGTTATCCGGCATTTCCCCTTCACCGTAGGTGCTGGTGACGATCAGGACATATTCCATTTGCGCCAATTGAGCGATATCAATTTCATCCATGCTTTTGACTAACGGCACCAGGCCGTGCGATTTCGCCGCCGCGGCCACGTCCTCGGCGACCGACTCGGAGTTGCCGGTTTGACTGCCGTATAGAATATTGAGCTTTCTGGCGTCCGCCTGATTGACTGAACCGGCACTTTGCAACATATGGCTGTGCATGCCGGCAAAAAAACCGCTTAGCCAGGCCCGTTGATTGTCACTGTAGGGTGCGTTATATGGAATATAAGGTGCTTTCATGTTGTTGTTAACCGTTTAGCCGGACGCATCGTCATGCCGGCGACATGTAGTTGTTAAGTTTCTGCTTGAATAAAGCACCCGCTCCGGTATGGAGCGGGCGGAATGAACTAAGCGGCCTGATCTTGTTCCAGCATTTCCTGCACGATCCCTTGGCTGGCCAGGGTCGCCAGATTTTTCTCGACTGATGGAACGTCTTTAAGGGCCGTCCTGTTGATTTTATCCTGCTCGATAATCCAGGCGGTGGAGCCCAAGGAATAAATGCTTTGCACATCGCGTCGGATCAACGCCGTTTTATAATCTTTCAGGCGTTTTTCCGCAAGCAGGGCGGCTAGCTGTTCATCGCTATAGTTGCTATAGGCTTCGCGGACGGACTTGATCAGCGCATCCTGCAATTTACGCGGCCGTTCGGTTAGCAATTTATAAGCACGGTCGTTGATCAGGTTGTCGTCAAGCTGCTGAAGGCCTTGCTTCTTCAATTGCTCTTTGACGATCTGTTGCGCCTTGTCGATGACGGCGAAGCTGTTGATCAGCCTGAACGTCAAATCGGTGTCGGTCTCGCCGTAGGCAGGCGTCGCGCCGGCAAACAGCGGGCGTCCGGCTTGATAGCCTTGTTTGACCTGGTCGATCTGCTGTTGGGTGAAGGCTACGGACAATTCCTCGATTATCGCCTTGCGGTCTAAGTCTCGGCTCAGATACTCGGCGGTCTGAGTTTTGTACAACCACAATGGAATCGCAAAGCGGAAATGCTTACGTTCCTCGGCCCAATTATCCAGAATCGACTGGGCTTTGCTGGAGCCGGTGTATTCGATATGCTGTTCCAGCATATGCAGTATGAACTGTTCGTGGCTGGCCGAGATCTCGCTTTCTTCGCTCAGGCTGCGGATTTCCACCGACGACTTGTCATGCAGGTTTTGCAGACGATTGTGCGGGTCGTATTGATAGGCGTTGCCGCCTGACATGCCGGTACAGAAGCCCTTGCCGAAGCCGCCCAGGTTCAGTACCGAACCGTTGATCATGTATTCGCAGGCAAAATCCCCGACGCCTTCGACGACGGCCATCGCGCCGGAGTTGCGCACCGCAAAGCGGTCGCCGGCCTGGCCGTTGATGAAGGCTTTGCCGCCGGTTGCGCCAAACAGCGCGAAGTTGCCGATCAGCACATTTTCACCGTCTTTTTTCGAGCCGCCGCCGGGTGATTTGACGATAATGGCGCCGCCGCAGGCGGTTTTGCCGACGCCGTCATTGCAGGTGCCGGTGTGCTCCATACGCATGCCGTCATTGTTGAACGCAGCGTAGCTTTGGCCGGCCGAGCCGTGGGTGCGGATAATGACGCTATCGGGGGCCAAATAACGGCGGCCATGCTGATTGGTATAGATGATTTTCGAAGCCGCGGCCTGTTCTTCGCTGATTTGGTAAGCCAGGATGCGTTCGATATCGATCGCGGTTTGGCCGCCAACGGTTTTGTTGCGGTTGTTCAGCTTGTATTGATCGCCTTCGATGAGCAATTGCGTTTGCTCGCCGTCTATCAAATGCGTTTTTATCTGCTCGATGAACTGGTCGTCGACGCTGAAGTTCGCTTCCAAATAGATCGGATTGGCGACCTTGATTTCCTCGACTTGGGCCAGCAGTTTGGTGAAATCCAGTTGGCCGATCATGCTCGGGTGATCGATCAGGTGCAGCAAGTCGGTTTGTCCGCGGATTTCCGTCAAGCTGTTGTAGCCCAGTTCGGCCAGTATTTCCCTGACTTCGTGGGCCAGGTTCATGAAGAACTGCGCCAGCACGCGCGGGTCGCCCTTGAACTCTTCATGGGCGGTAGTCAGGCCGGCGGGGCATCTGACGTTACAGTTTTTCGCCATCACGCAACGCAGCATCATCAAGGCCGTGGTGCCGAATTCGAAGGAATCGGCGCCCAGGATTGCCGATTTAACCACGTCCATGCCGCTTTGGTGGGCGGAACTGCAGCGCAGCACCACTTTGTCGCGCAGACCGTTGGCCGCCAACGCCTGATGCACCTCGGCGATGCCGATTTCCGGCGAGCGCCCGGTGTTCTTCAGACTGGTGACCGCCGCCGCGCCGGTGCCGCCGGTATTGCCGGCGACGTTGATGACGTCGGCGCCGGCCTTGGCGACGCCGACGGCAATCGTGCCGATGCCTTCCGAGGACACCAGTTTGACGATCACCTTAACCCGGGCAGCCTTGGCGTCGTGTATCAACTGCCCCAGATCCTCGATCGAATAGGTGTCGTGATGAGGCGGAGGGCTGACCAGTTCGACTTTCGGGGTGCCTCCGCGCAACGACGCGATTTCCACCGAAACTTTCGGCGCCGGCAACTGGCCGCCTTCGCCCGGTTTCGCGCCCTGGGCGATCTTGATTTCGATTTCCTCGACATTGGGGTCGGCCAGATAGCCGGCCCAGACGCCGAAACGACCGGAGGCGAACTGTTTGATTTTGCTGGATCTCAGCGTATTGAAGCGGCTGGAATGTTCGCCGCCTTCGCCGGAATTACTCATCGCGCCGACGATGTTGGTGCCCATCGCCACCGCCTCGTGCGCTTCCGCCAACAGGGCGCCATGACTCATTGCCCCGGACGCCAGCGTCGGGGTGATTTGGTGGGCCGGTTGCACATTGTCCAGCGCGATGCTGTTGCGCGCAGTCTGCACCGAGGACAGATAACGGTGCAATAGGTTGTCGCCGTCGGAAACGCGCACGGTCAGATGATCGCCTTCAACGGCGATGTTGAAATCCTCGCCGGCGAAACGGCCTTGCAAATGCGCGGCCAGTTGTTCAAGACGCTGTGGATTGCTGTCGTTGCACAGGCTGACGCTGAAGACGACGCCGTTGGTTTTATGGACGGTCAGACCGCGAATCAGGTAATTGTTGTTGCCGTGCAGATTCTGACTGCCCAGCAGGCGATCGAAATCCTCCTGGCTTTGTGCGGACGAGACATCGACCGGAAATGCCATGATGTCGCGCAGCGCCGCCGGCCTGTCGTGTCGTTCCAGGTACAGATTTTTCGTGAAGCTGCGATAAGCCGGGGTGATGCCGAAGGCGTCGATTTGTTCCGGCGTGCGTTTTTCGTAGCCGAAATCCAAATAGGCGGTATCGCTGACCTCGGAGGTTTTTTGTTTCGGAATATACAGGATTTCCTCGTCGGTCATCTTGATGTATTCCCTGACCGCGGTGTTGCCGAAGGTATGACCGGCGCCGTCCTGACGTTCCTTGAACAGACCTAGGAACGGAATATCGCCTTCGTCTTTGACAGTCAGCGCTTTATGGTGCCATTCGGTGGCGCTGGCGGCGATATCGGCATAGTGAGCGCCGCCAACCGGGGCGTTGATATTCGGAAAATACGGATTCAGTTTCGGTTCGTTGGTGTCCAGGTAGTTGGATTCAAAGATCTCGCCGCCGATATAGCTTTCCACGGTACACAGGCCGAATTTGCCCATCGTTTTCATCAGCGATTTGGCGATGCCTTTCTGGAAGTTATCCAGGATTTTCTGATGTTGTTCGCCGTTGAATTCGGTGATGACGCGGTTGTGCACGCTCAGCGGACAGATGGCCGATGCGCCGAAGCCCAAGATAGTGGCGACATCGTGCGGGCTGGCGGCTTGGCCGGTTTCCAGAATCAGCGATGAGTTGAAGCGTATGCCCTTGTTGACCATGTGTTGGTTGGCCGCCGCGACCATCAGTAAGGCGGGGATCGCCGCTTTGTCTTTGCCGATGTTGTAATCGCTGAGGATGATGATGCCGACGCCGCTTTTGGCCGCCGCCTCGATTTGATCGCAGACTGCCAGGAATGCTTGTTCCAGGGCCTGGGCATTTTTCTCTGCGTCCTCGAAGTCCGGGGTGTACAGCATGTCCAGCGTGGCGACCTTGATCGCGGTTTGTCGGCGGATCTGCTCCAATTGCGTGCGCTGCAGAACCGGTGTCTCGATCATCAGCTGTTTGCTTGTTTCCGAGGAAAAGGTCGGTTTTCCGCCTAAGGCCACGCGCAGCGTCATGCCGTCGCTTTCACGCAACGAATCCAGTGGCGGGTTGGTGACCTGGGCGAAACGCTGGCTGAAATAGCGGGACATGCCGCCTTCGGCGCCGCTCAGCGCGTTCGGCGTGATGCCGTAACCCATTGCCGACACCTTTTCCAGGCCGGCGGTCAGGATCGGGTCGAGCAGGAACTTGAAGCTCTCCTGGTTCAAGGAATAGGCGGTGTGGCGTTGATCGATGTTGAATGCATGCTCGTTGTCGATTTCGTCCAAGTTCACTTCCGGCAATTCCGAGATATGGACACATTTTTCCTTCAACATCGCCTTGTAATCGCGTTCACTGGCTAGGCGTTCCATGACCTGGTAGCTGTCATAGGATTGCCCGGTGCTGTGGTCGAAATACAGCATGCCGCCGGCTTCGATGCGACCGCGTCGCAATACTTGCTCGGATGGGAAGTCGATTTGTCCGGCTTCCGACATGACCGCCAGATAGTCTTTCGTTTCCACCGAACGCAAAGGTCTTAGGCCCAGGCGGTCGAGGCGGGCGCCGACGCGGATGCCGTCGTTGAAGATCAGCGCGGCCGGGCCGTCGTTTTTCTCTTCGTACAGGCTGAAATATTCCAGCATGGCGCGGACATCCTCGGGCAGCGTCGTGTCGTTCTCCCAGGCCGGCGGCATCATCGCCAGGATCGCGGTGACGATGTCCAGTTCGTCTTCATTGATGCGACGGGTCAGGGTTTGATCCAGACGACCGGAGTCGGATTGTCCGCAAGGGAAGACGATGTGTTTGTTTTTTTGTCGGGCGATGGCGTTTTCGCTTAACCGGCTTTTCTTATCGGTATTCAGTTCGCCATTGTGCGCCATATAACGGAATGGCTGGGCCATCATCGTCGCCGGCGCGGTGTTGGTGGAGAAGCGGGTATGGAAAAACAGCGTGTTGATTTCATGATCCTTGTCGTAAAGATCGGTGAAATACGGGATGACCTCGAACGAATTCAGGCGGCCTTTATAGACTTGGGTCCGTGAACTCATCGACAACGGGTAAAAGCCTTGCAGTTCGTCACGGCTGAAGCCGTCCGCCTCGATCGCTAATAACGCGGATTGAATATATTTTTCGAAAGACTGTTGAGAGTCATGCTTCAGCGCATGTGGACGGGTGAAAATGACTTGCTTGATCGGCAATTGCGCTTTGACCGCCTCCGGGTTCAATACGCTGTTGTCTACCGGTATGTCGCGCCATAGAATGACCGACAGGTCGAAATCCTGCAGGTGCTGGTCAACCAGGTTCTTGGCGACCGAATCGTAATGGGCGTGATCTTCCGGAAAGAAGAAGTTGGCGACGCCAAACTGACCGAGTTCCAGGTCGGCGATGCCGGTGATTTTGCGAAAGAACTTTAACGATAAGTCGATGTTGACACCGGCGCCGTCACCGATACCTTCCGCGCTCATGCCGCCGCGATGCGGAATAGTGCAAAGCGCTTCGTGCGCCTTTGCCAGTAAGTCATGAGTCTGCTTGCTTTGCTTATGGGTAATAAAGCCTACACCGCAGCTGTCTTGTGAAAGGTCAGCGTCGTAAAGCATCGTTTCTGTGTCTTGTTGTTGGGAGTTTTTAGTCATCGTCATCCCGATCCTATCCTACCGTTAATGGATTACCTGAATGTGTCAGGCTGCAGCCTTTATGGTTTTTTTGTCAGTTGCGTGTTAGAGTCCACTACATAGAGTGAGTTCGATTGCGAACTGCCAATGCCGCTATAATTTCTTGGGCTAAGCTGATTAATTTCAGTTAGTGAAACTTCTCAATTGTACCATGAAAGGTAAGTGCTGTCATTCATGCGCTTTCTCTGGCGTCGTCGTTCGGCCCATAGTCCGCTGGATCTCAGCGGGCCGGGGTTTGTAACCCCGGCCTGAGTCTTTCAATCGTATGCCGAACTAAAAACCAAAACGTTCAGGGCGGGTTGAATAACCCGCCCCGCACAGTATTTTTGCGGTGTTTAGGGCATGGGGTGTGTCTGTCGAGGAGCGCCGTTCACCCAGCACCTAAATTCCATGGCTACTGGACTATATTTTACATTCCAGGATAATTTAGGTGCTGGGTAAACCCATCCCTGGGGGCTTGACGGCAGCATCCTTGCTGCCGACATCCTCGCCAAACACACCCCATGCCCTTTTTGAACGCCAAAGTGGGAATTGCTGGCAATATAGCCATTATCCGACATGCGCCGCTAAATATGATGAGATATGAGCAGGACCGGTTAAATCCCTCCTTGAGCAGACCGGGGTTTGTAACCCCGGCCTGAGTCTTTCAATCGTATGCCGAACTAAAAACCAAAACGTTCAGGGCGGGTTGAATAACCCGCCCCGCACAGTTCAACCGAGCCCAAAGCAAGTTGAACGTTCGGAGCGGGTTAACTAACCTGCCCGCCTAGAAATGGATGCGACACCTTCTTTGGCGGCATCCTATCTGCCTGGCGCCTCTGCCGCGCGTACTTTCACGGTAAAATGGGCAAACTTCGGATACAATGATCATTGTCTTTTAGTTAAAAATTAATTCGTCATGACTGAACAATTCGATGTCGTCATCGTGGGCGGTGGCATGGTCGGTGCGGCCGTTGCCTGTGGTTTGGGGGGCAGCGCACTGAAGGTGGCGGTGCTGGAGCGTTCTTTGCCGGAACCGTTTTCACCGGAACAGCCGCATGATCTGAGGGTGTCGGCGCTTAGCATCGCTTCGCAAAAAATACTGCAGACCGTTGGCGCCTGGCAGGGTGTCAGTCAGCGGCGGCTATGCCCGTTCAGACGTATGCGAGTCTGGGAAACCGCCGGCGACACCGAATTCAACAGCGACGACATCGATTACCCCGAGCTCGGCTTCATCGTTGAAAACCGGGTGACTCAGTTGGCTTTATTGGGGCGTTTGCAACAGTTCGATAATATCGAACTGATCGCATCGTCGACGATTCAGAAGATCGATTATCGGCCGGCGCAATCGCAGTTGCAACTCGACAATGGTCGCGTATTGCAAGCCTCGCTGTTGGTCGCGGCGGATGGCGGTCAATCGTTGGTCAGGCAGGCGGCAGGGCTGGGAGTGACCAGTTGGGATTACAGCCAACATGCCTTGGTCATTTATGTGGAAACCTCTTATCCGCAGCAGGATATTACTTGGCAGCGTTTTGTCCCTAGCGGACCGCAGGCTTTTCTGCCGTTAACGGGCAATTATGCATCGCTGGTCTGGTATAACTCGCCGGATGAGGTCAAGCGCCTGAAGGGGCTTGATCAGGAAGCGTTGATACGGGAATTGACTGCGACTTTTCCGGACTGTCTGGGCGGCATCAATAGGGTGTTGGGTGTGGCCAGTTTTCCGCTCAAGCGTCAGCATGCCCAGCATTATGTCAAGCAGGGGGTGGCGCTGGTCGGCGATGCGGCGCATATGATCAATCCGCTGGCGGGCCAGGGCGTCAATATCGGTTTGCTCGATGCTGCGGCGTTGGCTGAGGTGCTCGTCGAGGCCGACAGACGTGGGGAAAATATCGCCGATGTTGCGGTGTTGAAACGTTATGAAGAAATGCGCCGTCACGAGAATCTAAAGATGATGACGGTGATGGATGTGTTTTACCGTTTTTTCAGTAATGATGTTTTGCCGGTCAAGTTCTTCAGAAACCTGGGCTTGGGCTTGGCGGAGCGCATCAAGCCGGCCAAAAACAAGGTGATGCGCGCCGCGATGGGCTTGGAAGGCAAGTTGCCGAAATTGGCGCGCGGCGAAAGCTTGTTTTAAAAAGGCGTAGGGTGGTTTCGCGCAGCAAGCCGCCAAAACCGCTGCGATGCCAACGTAGCCAATGTAGGGTGGCTTCGCGAAGCAAGCCACCAAACCCGCACAGGGGTGCAAAATTGGTATTGTGCGTATCAAAGGCGGATTGCCTGTCGGCGAATCCACCCTACGGTTGCGATGCGCAGCAAACCGCCACACCCGATGGATCAATCTGGTGCTGTCGTTAAGTCGTCGGTATCCCCACACCAATTCGGCGGTAAAACGCCTTGTTCAACATAGCGATGGAATGAGGAATATGGCCAGTCTTGAGCCCGTGCCACATGGCCATGTTTTAACGGGTTGGCGTGGATATAGTCCACATGACGGGCATAGTCTTCGGCGGTTAAAATCGTATGTTCCCAATAGCGCCGTTGCCAAATGCCCCGTTCCGAACGGCGTCGGCGAACCGCCGGTAATCGTTCGTTTTTCGGCAAGCCTTTGGAAAATAACAATTTGATTAACCGCCAGCGAATCGCATAATCATCGGTATCGTCCGGCAAAGTCCAAATACAATGCATATGATCCGGCAAGACCACCCAGGCGTCGATGTGAAATGGGTGTAGACGGCGTATCCGTCGGACAGAGTCGCGCAATAGATCAATGTGATCTGTCAGCAATGACCGTCGCCGATCCATTAGGTTGACCGTAAAGAAATAACAGCCGCCTGCCACCCAGTTGCGTCGATAATTGGACATGTTCTGCTCCTCCTTCATAAGCCACTAGGCGGATTGCCTGTCGGCGAATCCACCCTACGGCTGCTACCAACCGCCGCCGCCACCGCCTCCACCTCCGCCGCCCGAGAATCCGCCGCCACCGCCGGAACGTGAGCCCGGGGCGGTCGATGACGAGGCGATCGCCGTCGCCATGCTGCCGCCAATGGTCGAGGCGAAGCTGGTGAAATCATGCTGTCCATGATGACTGGAATGGTACCAGCGCGGCTGATAATCGGAGCCCAGGCTGGCCTGTTGCAAGATATCGGCGAATTTTTCCGACCATTGTTGTTCCACGTCCAAAGCCAAAGCGTAGGGCAGCAGGTGTTCAAATAATTGCGGAGTTTTTTGTGGTGGGTGGAGGAAGTTTAATTCGTCTTTTTCGGCGACAGACAGATAAAGTTGCAGACCGTCAAACTTGTCCAGTACTTTTCGCCCGGCCAAGGTGGGCGCCTTCAACCATTGATAAAAACCATAATTGATCAGCGCCAGCAGGGGCAGGGTGATGGCGATGCTGAATGAGCCTTCTCTCGCCAGCATGCTCAGTCCAAAGACCTCGCCAAGAGCAAAGGGGATGGCGAACAGCGTGTTGATCAGCGCCGGCGTCAGCGTCAATAAGGTGCGGTTGGAAAAATAAGTTTTCCAGCGTCTGTAGGCGTGCATGCACAGCGCGAGCACGGCGATGCTCCAGATCGACAGCCAGACCAGGAAAAATAATACCGCCTCGATTTGAGCCCCCTCCGGCATCACGATCATCATAATCGCCGGTGTGGCGACGGTGAAAACGAGGCCCGGCGCGAGATAGCTTGAATTGGTCAAGAAATACAGCTTCTGATAATTCCTTTGCAAAGACTTTTTATGCGCCTGCAGCGCTTTTTTTAGCTGTTTATGATTGCTGTTCTTAAGCTCGATGAACTGGCGGTCGAATGAGAACAGTTTGTTCAATAAGGCCTTTTCGCCGGGCGCCAGCGCCGCGCCGCTTTGTTTTCGGCTCAGCACGAATTTGCCGCTGGCGCCTTCCTCGATATTTAAATGGCCTTTGACGGCCAGATTGATCACCGCGGCGGCAAAGGTCTTGTGGTCATAGCCCATGCGTTTGATAAAGCGCATCGAGGCCGGCGAAAATCCCGGCGGTGCTTGATAAAGCGGCGCGATGACGCCGGCTTCAGGGTCTTTACCTATTTTGGCCCAGGCCAATAAATAATAGCCTAGGATCACGGTCAGGCCGATCACGGCGACGACCGATTCGGGATTGTCGGCGAGAAAATAATGGAGCCGGGCGGCGGCGTCCGGTTCGATGACATGGTTTTTCGGCCAGCTGGCGACGATGGTCAAGCCTTGGCCGGGCGGGAAGGGGCGGGTCGATTGAAAAAAAGCGCTTTTCGGATTCGGTTGATAGGCCAGGTAATCACTGCCTTGTTGGCCGGTTTTTCCGGTATATGCGGCCAGCGCGACCGAGTTTTCCGGCATCGACGCCGGGAAATGCACAGTGGCCGTGGCTTTTTGGATTGGGAAACGCCAGCCGTGTCCGGTGACGTTCCAATAGAGCTCGTCGTGGTCGGCGAAGAATCCTAATTGCCGGTTGGTTTGATAGCGGAGAGTATAGGTGTAAGTTCCCGGTTCCAGGTAATGGTTCTTTGCACCGATATAGATTCTTACGCCGTTACTGCGCTTTGTTATATGGAATGGCTCCGGATGTCCGTCTCTCGACGCGCCTAATACCTTAAAGCCCACTTGATAGCGCTGGCCGGAAGGGCTACGATAGTCGGTTGGGAAATCTCGGTAGATGCCATGTTTTATTTGATTGCCTTCGGCGCTGACGGTGATGGTTTCGACGACCTGCATCGATGCGTCGCGGTGAATGCTGATTTCGCTGTCAAAACGGTGGATCGTCTCGGTGGCGTGGCCGGTGGGCGGCAAGAGCGATAAGGCAAAAAATAAAATTAGGCGATTGGGTATTGTCATGGCGTTGCTTAATGAGTCGATGGGCCTAATTGTAGTTCAAAGAAGGTCGCCGGTTTAAGATTGAGCAGCCTGGCGATCAGTAAGTCGGGAAAAGAGTCGATGCGGGTGTTTAAGTTGCGGACGGCGCCGTTATAATAGCGTCTAGCCGACTGTATCGTGTTTTCGATCTCGCTCAAATTGTCTTGCAAACTGAGATATTGTTGATTCGTCTTGATATCCGGGTAATTTTCCATCAGTAGCAGAATCTGTCTGAAGTTGTCGCCGAGTCGGTTTTCTAGCAGTGATTTTTGTTCCGGTCTGTCGCTGTTTTGGCTGGCTGTGCGCAGCTCGATAATTCGGGTCAATGTCTGTTGTTCATAATGGCCATAGGAGTCGACCACAGCGATCAGCTTGGGGATGAGTTGGTGACGTCTGGCGAGTTGGACATTAATATCGCTCCAAGCGGCCAACACCCGGTTTTTGTCCCTGATGAGGCGGTTGTAGCTGATGGTTGCAAGGATGAGCAGTGAAGCTAAGAAAATAATCAGGATAGTCGTCAGCATGGTTATTCGATTTGCAAGGACGAGTCATGGAGGGCGGTAATTTTACCGCTCGGGAAATTTTCGTAATACGATTTTGGGCTGACAAACATTGGCTTTACTAGGGATTTTAAGTTCTATTTAAGCTGGAAAAAAATAAAATATAGTCTAATTTTAGTCATTGTTATCTATTGGTTGAGTATAGGGCATGGAAAAAAGAGTTTATCCCCGTGTAGCGGCCAATTTTTCGGCTGTCATCGCTAATGAGGATGGTATTAAGTTGAAGGTGATGGCTATGGATGCTTCCAGCGAAGGACTTTGCGTGGAGTGCAATACCATAGAAAGAAACTTGGTGACGCCAGGCGGAAATTTTGTCCGCGATGGTAAACCGGTCGAGTTGTTCGTTTGGTTGGATCTGCCTGATGAGAATGGCGGCACTGCCAAGATCGAGGCTCGTTGTCATGTGGCATTTTCGCGCCGCATCGCCAATGACAGGTGTAAGATAGGCATGCGCTATCTTAATCTGGAAAAAAAGGCTTATGAAAAATTGATTCGATTCATCGAATATGCCATGGCATCCAACGATTAGGCTGGGTAGTATCCAGGCGGATTGCCTGGCGGCGAATCCACCCTGCGGTTGCGATGCGTGACTCTTGTTCCCACGCTCCTGCGTGGGAATGCATACCGGGGGGCATAAGGTGGCAAAGTATGGGTTCCCACGGAGGACCGTGGGAACCAGGAACGTCAGCACACCCTGACCCTCGTTCCCACGCTCCTGCGTGGGAATGCATACCGGGGCATAAGGTGGCAAAGTATGGGTTCCCACGGAGGACCGCTCATCGTTATACACATCTTTATGTGAATCATGTCATTCCGGCAGGGATTGCCGAAATCCAGGCTACAAGGAAAATTGATTCGATTCATCGAATATGCCATGGCATCCAACGATTAGGCTGGGTAGTATCCAGGCGGATTGCCTGGCGGCGAATCCACCCTGCGGTTGCGATGCGTGACTCTCGTTCCCACGCTCCTGCGTGGGAATGCATACCGGGGGCATAAGGTGGCAAAGTATGGGTTCCCACGGAGGACCGTGGGAACCAGGAACGTCAGCACACCCTACCGCATCGTAGGGCGGCTTCGCGAAGCAAGCCGCCAATTTGGCTGCGATGTAGAGAATCAGCCGTCCAATAGTTCCAATATTAAATTCTTCAATTCAGCCAGGGTGTCGGCGTCTTTGATCGGTTGTGAATGCCGGTCCGTAATATAAAACATGTCTTCCGCGCGACTGCCGATCGTCGTGATCCTGGCGTCATGCAATTGAATGTTTTTCTGCCTGAATGCCTGACCGATGATCGATAGTAGCCCGGCTCTGTCGGTGGTAATCAATTCCATGGCGGTGTGCTTATGCATGGGGTCTTCCAGATAAGAAATCCGGGTCTTGATCGGGAAATGGCGCGCCTGTCTGGATTGTCTGTGAACGTTTTTCTGGCGTTTTAATTTTCGGCTGATCAGGTTATTGCGTAGCGAGGTGCAAATATGTATTTCTCTATGCAGATCGTTGATCGCTTCGCCCGATTGCTCGAGGATTTGAAAGCTGTTCAGGACGTATTGGTCGGCCGTCGTGATGATGCGCGCATCCATAATGTTCATGCCCAGGCGGTCCAGGGTGGCCGTGCAGATCGAAAACAACTTGTCCTTGTTTTGCGTGTAGACGAAGATTTCGGCGCTGCCGCGCTGGGTGTGCGGGCGCAACAGCACCAGCGGCAGGTCCTCGGGCTTAGATGCGGCGATGGCGATGGTGTGCCAGGCAATTTCGTCCCCCGAATAGCGCAGAAAATAGTCGTCGTTGAAGTGTTGCCAGGATTGTTTGATCGTGGCCGGCGAGATGCCCAGCCTGAGGAGTTCGTCGGCGGCTTCTTTTTTGTTATCCTCCAGGCGTTCCGAGCGGGCGATTGGTTTGTCCAGGCCGCGGTGCAGGGCGTTGTGGGTGGAAATGTAGAGCTCTTTCAGCAGCGAGTCTTTCCAGGAATTCCATAGGCTGGGATTGGTGGCGCGTATATCGGCGACGGTGAGCAGGTATAAATAGTTCAGATATTTGATGCTGCCGACCTGCTGTGCGAATTCATGGATGATCGTCGGATCGCTGATGTCTTTTTTCTGTGCCGTGGTCGACATCAGCAGGTGATGGCGCACCAACCAGGTAATCAGTTTGCGGTCGCGGGAAGGCAGGTCGTGCTGTAGGCAGAAGTCATTGGCGATCTTTTCGCCGAGCTGCGAATGATCGCCGCCCTTGCCCTTGGCGATATCATGAAACAAGGCGGCGATGTAAAGAATGTCCGGACTTGGAATCAACAAGAAGATGTTGTTGCAAAATGGCAGTTCGTTGTTGTGTTTATCCAGCGCAAAGCGGCGTAGGTTGCGGATCACGAACAGGGTGTGCTCATCGACGGTGTAAATATGAAATAAATCATATTGCATGCGCTGGACGATATTGGCGAAGCTGGGCAGGTAGGCGGCCAGGATGCCGTAACGATTCATGCGGCGCAATTGATGAGTGATGCCTCGAGGTTGGCGCAGGATCTCGATAAAAAGACGATTGGCTTTCTTGTTGCGCCTGAAGTCATCGTCGATTAGATGCAGGCTTTTGCGGATCAAGCGGATCGTCGTGGCTCTGATTCCCTTGATCGACGGACTTTGTTGCAGCAATAAGAAGATTTCCAGCAGGGTCAGCGGGTTGTCGTTAAAAACATCTTTATGGCTGACTTCGAGGTAGCCGTTGATGACCGAAAAATTTGCGGTAATCGGCGAGGGCTTGCTGTTTTTAGCGGCCTTGATGAAGCGTTCGTTAAACAGCTGCAGCAAGATTTCGTTCAGCTGTTCTATATTGGCCACCGTTTTAAAATAAAACTGCATGAAGGCTTCGACATCCGGCTGCTGTTTCTGATCCAAGTAGCCGAATTGCTTGGCCAAGTCGCGTTGATAATCGAATAGCAACCTGTTTTCGCAACGGTTGGTCAGCGCATGCAGGGCGAATCTGAGGCGCCACAGGATGTTTCTGGCCAGGATCAGCTCGTCATATTCGGACGCCGGCATGAAATCGTATTTGATCAGTTCCCGCAGCGTCGGCGAATCATAATGTCGTTTGAAAACCCAGGCGATGATTTGTAGGTCGCGCAGGCCGCCAGGGCCTTCCTTGATATTGGGCTCCAGGTTGTAGGCGGTGTCATGGAATTTATTGTAACGCTGGGTTTGTTCCGCCATCTTAGCCTGGAAGAAGCTCGCCGACGGCCATAGTCGATCGCTGGAAATTTGCGTTTTGAGTCGTTGCGCCAACTCTTCGTTGCCGGTGATCAGGCGCATCTCCATCAGACTCGTGATGATGGTTTGGTCCTCGCAGGCTTTGTCGATGCATTCCTCGATGGTGCGGACGCTTTGCCCGGGGTTGAGGCCGATATCCCAAAGAAAATTGCAGAACTTCGGGAGTTTCTCCTTGAAGTCGTTATCTTGTTGATCGTTTAACAGGATGACGATGTCGATATCGGAATGGGGAAACAGTTCGTTGCGACCGTAACCCCCGGTTGCGATCAGGCTGTGCGAGGAGGCGTGTGTGTCTAAAAAATGACGCCAGCACGCGCTCAGGACATGGTCGATAAATAAGGATTTTTCCCTGAGTAAATCAAGCACATCGTGCTGCGGGTCGAATTTGTTTGTCAGTTGTGCGTTTTTATCGATAATCGCTTCTTTGAACAAAGCGATGGCGTTGGTTTGCGCAAAATACTGAGTAAACGAGGCGATGGCGTCGCTTTCTGTGTTCACAATTCTTCTTGTCGTAATGTCAGGATTTCATGGCTGTCATCGGTGACCAAAATGGTATGTTCCCATTGCGCCGACAGGCTACGGTCCTTGGTGACCGCGGTCCAGCCGTCCTTGAGGATTTTCATATGGCGTTTGCCCAGATTCAGCATCGGCTCGATGGTGAAGATCATGCCCGGTTTCAGTACGGCTCCTTCGCCAGGCTTGCCGAAATGCATGACGTGAGGGTCCTCATGGAAATTTTGACCGATGCCGTGGCCGCAGAATTCTCTCACCACCGAATAGCGATTCGATTCGGCATGTTTCTGAATGGCGTGGCCGATATCTCCGAGGGTCGCGCCCGGCTTGACTTGCTCGATGCCGAGGAACATCGCCTCGCGGGTGATGTCCACCAGGCGCTTGGCGTGCGGGGTCACCTTGCCGACGCAGAACATCTTGCTGGTGTCGCCATGGTAACCGTCCTTGATCACGGTGATATCGATATTGACGATGTCGCCGTTCTTGAGCTTTTTTTCGCTGGGAATGCCGTGGCAAATCTGCTGATTGATCGAGGTGCAGATTGATTTAGGGAAGCCCCGATAGTTTAGCGGCGCCGGGATTGCTTGCTGTTCATTGACGATATAGTCATGACAAATTCGGTCTAGCTCGTTGGTCGTGACGCCGGCGACCACGTGCGGGGCGATCATTTCCAGAACTTCGGCGGCCAGTTTTCCGGCGATGCGCATTTTTTCGATTTCATCGGCCGTTTTGATTGTAATGCTCATGTTGTGTGATTTAATACGCTTTGATTGTTAGCTTGCGGTTCGGGTGGTTGATAGCGTTTGACGATGGGTGTGAACACCGGAGAGAAAATCAGTCGAGTGTAACCGTATCCTTATGTTGTTGACAGCCATTTAAGTTTTATAGGGCTTCGGTCTATCGCTTTAACGGCGATAGTCGAGGCGGTCCCGGCGGCGTCGGTCCTTGTCATCGTCTAGCTTATCGGAATGTAATTATTCGACAATATCATAGACTATTGGCTATGATTTATAATCGTCGTTTATTTCAGTAATTCCCAGTTTGAGCATTTTTGCTGTGTTTAGGGCATGGGGTGTGTCTGTCGAGGAGCGCCGTAAACCCATCCCTGGGGGCTTGACGGCCGCATCCTTGCTGCCGACATCCTCGCCAAACACACCCCATGCCCTTTTTGAACGCCAAAGTGGGAATTGCTGCGTTTATTTAGGTTAGGTGCTGGGTGAACGCGTCCCGAGAAATCAATGACCTGCTGCCTAAATCCTGAAAGAGACTGAATAGTTGCATCGGAATTTAGTGCGGTCAAGATGTCTGCAAGGCCTAACTATAACAAAATCCGTCAGTCGAGAACAATTGTCGTTATGTAATATTCAGGATAATCACGTGATGCCGCGGGTGATTGTTACGTAATTCGCTCCCTTGTCTTTTCACGCGGGGCGGGTTATTTAACCCGCCCCGAACATTTGTAGATGCGCTGAACTGCGTGAAGCGCATCAAAAAACCGGTGCGCTTCCTATCGTCAGCACACCCTACCGCATCATAGGGTGGCTTCGCGTAGGGTGGCTTTGCGTAGAGTGGCTTTGCGTAGGGTGGCTTTGCGTAGGGTGGCTTTGCGTAGGGTGGCTTTGCGTAGGGTGGCTTTGCGTAGGGTGGCTTTGCGTAGGGTGGCTTTGCGTAGGGTGGCTTTGCGTAGGGTGGCTTTGCGTAGGGTGGCTTCGCGTAGGGTGGCTTCGCGAAGCAAGCCACCAAAACCCGCACAAAACCCGCACCGAGGGCCAAATTGGCGTAGGGGGATCAAGCGCAGCGGGTCCGCCAAACCCCGCACCGGGGTCAAAATTGGCCGTTGTGCGTATCCAGGCGGATTGCCTGGCGGCGAATCCACCCTACGGTCGCGATGCCTTTCGTAGGATGTGCTGAACGAACGTGAAGCGCATCAAAAACCGGTGCGCTTCCTATCGTCAGCACACCCTACCCACATCCGTGAGGTGGAACACGCGCAGCGGATCCGCCAACGTAGGGCGGCTTCGCGTAGGGTGGCTTCGCGAAGCAAGCCACCACAACCCGCACCGTGGGCCAAATTGGCGTAGGATGGATCAAGCGCGGCGGATCCGCCAAACCCCGCACCGAGGAATCAAAATTGGCCGTTGTGCGTATCCAGGCGGATTGCCTGGCGGCGAATCCGCCCTACGGTCGCGATGCCTTTCGTAGGATGTGCTGAACAACGTGAAGCGCATCAAAAACTGGTGCGCTTCCTATCGTCAGCACACCCTACCGCAGCGTAGGGTGGCTTCGCGAAGCAAGCCACCAAAACCCGCACAAAACCCGCACCGTGGGCCAAATTGGCGTAGGATGGATCAAGCGCAGCGGATCCGCCAAAACCCCGCACCGGGGGGGGGGGCAAAATTGGCCGTTGTACGTATCCAGGCGTATTGCCTGGCGGCGAATCCACTACGGTTGTGAGGGCAATGTAGCTTTTTGTTCGGGCGGAGGCGGTATTGCTGTTAATAGAGATTTATGGTATAAAGGTAAGTTCATTTTTTAATACTCACACTTGTCGGCACGGCTGGTAGGGTGCCTTTCTATGCTTAGCATGGCAGGTTTCCAGGCGGGACAGGTGGAGGCGTAACCCAATGCCGGCAAGATCCGGCGATTTTTAGGAGAAAATCAATGGCAGCAGTGTCAATGCGTCAAATGCTAGAAGCGGGTGTTCATTTTGGACATCAGACCCGTTACTGGAACCCAAAAATGGCTCCCTATCTGTTCGGAGCTCGTAATAAAATTCATATCATCGATCTTGAGCAAACGCTTCCTCTGTTTAACGATGCGATGAATTATCTGGGTCAGATGACCGCTAACAAAGGCAATATCCTGTTCGTCGGCACTAAGAAAGCCGCGCGTAAAGTGGTGGCGGAAGAAGCCAAGCGTTGTGGCATGCCTTATGTCAACCATCGTTGGTTGGGCGGCATGTTGACCAACTTCAAAACCATCAAGAAATCGATCAATCGCTTGAAAGAACTGGAAGCGATGAAGGCCGACGGCACCTTATATCAACGTTTCAATAAAAAAGAGGCGTTGGGTATGGAGCGCGAGATGGAAAAGCTTGAGCGTAGCCTGGGCGGCATCAAGGATATGCGCGGCATCCCCGACGCAATCTTTGTCTTGGATGTCGGTTATGAAAAAAATGCCGTCATGGAAGCGAAAAAACTGGGCGTCCCTGTCGTTGCTATCGTTGACTCGAACAACTCTCCGGACAACGTCGATTATGTGATCCCTGGTAACGATGACTCTATTCGCGCCGTCAAGCTGTATTGCCAAGCCGCTTCCGCCGCAGTGCTGGAAGCAAAAACAGCGGTGCTGGACAGCTCGGCAAAAACGGACGAATTTGTCGAAGAAGTCTCTACCGAAGAGTAATTCTTGTTGCTTTGCATCGGCGGCTTAATGATGCACGGCGACTATTTAATCCGGCCGGTTTTCGCGTCGGCCTGGATTCGCTAAGCCTTTTTAAACGCCTCCTTCGTGAGGCGTTTTTTTAGTTTAAGAAATATTGAGGAAATAAGATAATGAGTATTACTGCCGCAATGGTTAAGGAACTGCGTGAGAGAACCGGTTCCGGTATGATGGAATGTAAAAAAGCCTTGGTTGAGGCGAATGGCGATATGGATACGGCCATTGAGAACATGCGCAAAGCCGGACTGGCGAAAGCGGATAAGAAATCCGATCGTACTGCCGCCGAAGGTGTGATCGGCGCAAAAGTGTCCGACGATGCCAAGACAGCGGTCATGGTGGATGTTAACTGTGAAACCGATTTTGTCGCCAAGGGCGATGACTTCGTCAATTTCGTTGATGCCATCACCGATGTACTGCTGAGCAACGACATCGCCGATATCGATCAGTTGCTGGCGGCTGAATTGGCGAGCGGTGAAAGCGTCGATGACACGCGTCGCGCCTTGATCGCCAAGTTGGGTGAAAACATCACCGTCAGACGCTTCGCCAAATACAATGCCGAAGGCGGCACGGCTTATTACCTGCATGGCAGCAAAATCGGCGTGATTGTTGAATTGGCAAAAGCCGACGCCGAGTTGGGCAAGGATATTGCGATGCATGTGGCGGCCAGCAATCCGGCTTATTTGAACGAAGACCAGGTTGATCCGGCGGCGGTCGAAAAAGAGAAGGAAATTTTCACGGCGCAAGCCCTGGAAAGCGGCAAACCAGCGGAAATCGTCGAGAAAATGATTACCGGCCGGATCAAGAAATTCCTCGGCGAAATCACCTTGGTGGGTCAACCGTTTATCAAGGACGACAAAATGTCGGTTGGACAATTGTTGAAATCCAAGGATAATTCGGTCGTGCGTTATGCGCGTTTCGAAGTGGGTGAAGGCATCGAGAAAAAAGAAGAGAACTTCGCCGAAGAGGTTATGGCTCAGGTAAGAGGCTGATAACTCTCGGAAAACCCGGTTTTTACCGGGTTTTTTGTGTGAGCTGTTTATTTTGGGGTTTGGAGGTCAATCATTTCCCTTTTTGCATTGGGCTTGAGTGAGGAAAGAAGGCGTATCGTTCGGATGTATCGTCGATACGTCACGTTTCGGTGCTTCTTGCAACCTAGTGATGGCGAGAAATAATTTTTCACCAAATCCTTAACACCTTTTACATAGACACAGTGGATTTTGGATTATGAGTCAATTGATTTGCCGGAGAATTTTACTTAAATTAAGTGGCGAAGCGCTGATGAGCGAGCAGGGCGGCAGTATCGACCCGAATATCGTCAGGCGTCTTGCTCAAGAAGTGATGGATCTCTGTGAAGCCGGTATACAGGTGGGGCTGGTAATTGGCGGCGGCAATATATTGAGAGGCGCGGAAACCGCTTCGGAGGGACTTAACCGAGTGACCAGCGATCAGATGGGGATGCTGGCGACCGTCATCAACGCCTTGGCGATGCAGGATGCATTGGAATATTTGGGCCAACCGGTTCGAGTCATGACGGCCTTGAAAATTAATCAAGTCTGTGAAGATTATATTCGCCGCCGCGCGGTCAGGCATCTGGAAAAAGGTCGGGTGGTCATATTCGCCGCCGGCACCGGCAACCCGTTTTTTACCACCGATTCCGCCGCCAGTCTGAGAGCCATCGAGATTAATGCGGAGTTGATGATAAAGGCCACAAAAGTTAAGGGGGTTTATTCCGCCGATCCGGAAAAGGTCAAGGATGCGGTGTTCTATCCGCACCTGACTTATGATGAAGCCTTGGATCAACGCTTGAATGTGATGGATACGACGGCGTTGGTTTTATGTCGGGATAACGATTTACCTATGCGTGTGATGAATATTTTTGAGTCGGGAGCCATCATGCGACTGATGCAGGGTGAGGATATTGGCTCCCTTATCGAGAAGAGGAAAAAAAATGATCAGTGATATTCAACAGGATGCTTCAGCCCGTATGGCGAAGAGTATTGAGGCATTACAAAAAGCTTTTTCCAAAATCAGAACGGGCCGCGCCCACCCCAGTCTGCTGGATCAGATCAACGTCTCCTATTACGGTTCTGAAACTCCGCTGTCCCAGGTCGCCAATGTCTCGGTCGAGGATTCGCGGACGCTGAAGGTGACGCCATGGGAAAAAGGCATGGTGCAGGCGATAGAAAAAGCCATCATGACCTCCGATCTAGGCTTGAACCCTGCGACCCAAGGCGCCGTGATCCGCATTCCCTTGCCGCCGCTGACCGAGGAGCGTCGTCGTGATCTGGTCAAACTCGTTAAACAGGAAGCCGAGCAGGGACGGGTGGCGATCAGAAACATCAGACGAGACGCCAACAGCGAAATCAAGGAAGCGTTGAAGGAAAAAATGATTTCCGAAGACGAGGCGCGTGCGGGGGAAGAAAAAATCCAGAAAATCACCGACCAGTTTATCAAGGAAGTAGAAAAGCATCTTGAAGAAAAAGAGGCTGATTTACTCTCCATGTGATTGAGCCGTCAAAAATGACAACTGATGTAAATAAAACTATTACGCCCGATAGCGGGAATCCACGTCATATCGCCATTATCATGGACGGTAACGGACGCTGGGCGCAAAGGCGCATGATGCCCAGAGTGATGGGGCACCGTGCAGGCGTCAAGACGGTGCGTAAGGTCGTCGAATACTGTGCCGAACAGAAAATCGAGGTGTTATCGTTATTTGCATTCAGTAGTGAAAACTGGCGTCGGCCTAAAGGCGAAGTCAATACGTTGATGGAACTGTTCATGGCGACCCTGCAGAGCGAAGTCGATAAGCTGGATGAAAATGATATTCGCCTGCGCATCATCGGTGAAAAAACGGCTTTTTCCGACAAATTGCAGGCGAAAATCGCCGATGCGGAGGCGCAGACACGGGATAACAAAGGTTTGACCCTGGTCATCGCCGCCAACTACGGCGGTCGCTGGGATATCACACAGGCTTTCAGACAGATCACGGCAAAAATTGCCGCCGGTGAGCTGCAAGCCGACGATCTCACCGAGGAGTTGATCGGCCAACACTTGTCCACGGCCGATTTGCCGGAGCCGGATCTGTTTATACGCTCCGGCGGCGAGCAGCGGGTCAGTAATTTTTTGTTATGGCAATTGGCCTATACCGAATTTTATTTTACCCCGGCGCTGTGGCCTGATTTCGACCAAGCCTTGTTGGCGGACGCCATCGATAGTTTTAAACGCAGACAAAGACGTTTCGGCCACACCGGCGAACAAGTCATTAAAAAATCATAATAATTACCTTAATATCATCATGCTATTACCTCGTATCTTAACCGCTTTGGTCTTGGTTGCAGTCGCCGTCTCCGCGGTTTTTCTGTTGCCAATCCATTATTTTGCATTGTTTATCGGCCTGATTGTGTTGTTGGGCGCCTGGGAATGGACGGCCTTGGTCGGTATCGACAAGTTGCCCGCTAAATTAGGTTTTATTGTCGCTCTGATTGTTCCGATGCTGGGCATTCAATTCTGGACGGTGTTGCTGGAAATTTTGGCTCAAGCGCTGGAGTGGCCAGGCGTAAAGGAATACTCGGGAGTCTTGGAATGGCTAGTCATCGGCCCGGTTTTGTTCTGGGTGGTGATGATGCTGCTGATCAGAAGAGTGCCGGATCAGTTGTTGGAACTGGACTTGAAACGCAAATATAAGGCTTTCACCGGTTGGTTTGTGTTATTGTCTGCATGGATGTTCTTGACTAAATTGAGGGCGTATTACGGTTCTGAAATGGTGATGTATTTTTTGATCCTGATTTGGGCCGCCGATATCGCCGCTTATTTTAGCGGTAAAAAATTCGGCAAGGAAAAATTGTGTGAGCCGATCAGTCCGGGTAAGACTTTGCAGGGCATGTATGGGGCATTATGTGCAGGCCTGTTGTGCGCCGTCGTGCTGAGCCTGATTTATGGTTTTCCGTTTATGATCGCGACCGATTTCACGCTGCTGTCGGTATTGACGGTGCTGGTGTCGATTTATGGCGATTTGTTCTTCAGTTTGGTGAAAAGACAAAAGGGCGTCAAGGATAGCGGAGCCTTGCTGCCGGGGCACGGAGGCGTGTTGGACCGGATCGATAGCATTATCGCCGCGGCGCCGTTTTATTATGCCGGTATTATTTTGATCGGTCGGAGCGTGTTTTCATGAAAGGTATTTGCATACTCGGGGCCACGGGCTCAATCGGCGTCAGCACCCTGGATGTGGTCGCCAGGCATGCGGACCATTATCGGGTCGTTGCCTTGACCGCCAATAACAATGTTGAGGTATTATATCAACAGTGTCTGACTCACCATCCTGAATATGTCGTCGTCGCGGCCGAAGACAAGGCCGATGCGTTTAGGGAAAAGATCGCTGCATCGCCGGTCGCCGATATCAAGGTGCTGGCCGGCGCCGACGCCTTGCAGCAGGTCGCTACGCTGGATCAAGTCGATTCGGTGATGGCGGCGATCGTCGGCGCCGCCGGCTTGTTGCCGACGCTGGCCGCCGCGAAGGCCGGCAAAACGGTATTGCTGGCCAATAAAGAGGCCTTGGTGATGTCCGGGGATATCTTCATGCAGGCCGTCAAGGAGTCCGGCGCCCACTTGCTGCCGATCGACAGCGAACATAACGCCATCTTTCAGTGCATGCCGGGCGGCTATGTGGCCGGTTCCAATGCCAAACAGGCCAGGCGTATACTGTTGACGGCCTCCGGCGGACCTTTTCGGACAACCCCGATTGAAGCCTTGGACGATGTGACCCCCGAACAGGCCGTCGCCCACCCTAAATGGGATATGGGCCGGAAAATATCGGTGGATTCGGCGACGATGATGAACAAGGGCTTGGAGCTGATCGAGGCCTGTTTGCTGTTCACTATGTCGCCCGATGATATTCAAGTGGTGATACACAAGCAGAGCATCATCCATTCGATGGTCGATTATGTGGATGGCTCGGTGTTGGCTCAGATGGGCAATCCGGATATGCGCATTCCGATCGCTCACGCGATGGCCTGGCCAGACCGTTTCGATTCCGGTGTCGAACCATTGAATATTTTTGATGTCAAGCAAATGGATTTCGAAGAACCTGATTTGCAGCGCTTTCCCTGCTTGCGGTTAGCTTATGAAGCGATCAAGGCGGGCGGCATCATGCCGACTGTATTGAATGCAGCCAATGAAATCGCAGTGGACGCCTTTTTGCATGAACGGATACGTTTTACCGAGATTGCCAACATTATCGAGAATACTATGAGTCAATTTAGCGCTGACAAAGCGGATTCCTTGGAGCAGGTGCTGCGGGCCGATCAACAGGCTAGAGATGCGGCGGAACGTCTCATAGAGACCTTGGTCGTCTGATGGAAGTGTTGCACAGCCTATTTTATTTTGTCGTGGCTGTCAGTATTTTGGTGGCCTTCCATGAATTCGGTCACTTCTGGGTCGCCCGAAAATCGGGCGTCAAGGTCCTGCGTTTCTCCATCGGCTTCGGCAAGGCGGTCTGGTCGTATCAAAAAAACCCGGAAACGACCGAATATGTGGTCTCGGCGATCCCTTTGGGCGGCTATGTCAAAATGGTCGATGAAAGGGAAGGCGAAGTCAAGGAAGAGGATCTGCCTTATTCCTTCAATCGTCAGTCCCTGGGCGCTCGTTCGGCGATCGTCGCCGCCGGGCCGATCTTTAATTTGATTTTGGCGGTTTTTTTATTCTGGTGGGTGTTGATTCTTGGCGAAACCGGCATCCGACCGATCATCGGCGCGGTCGAGCCGGGCACGTTGGCGGCCGAAGCCGGCCTGTTGGAGGGCGAGGAAATCCTCAAGATCAATGATAAACCGGCGCCGACCTGGTCGGAAGCGATCGGCTTATTGTTTTCGGAGGCTAACAGCGGCGATCGCATGATTGAGTTGACCGTGAAAACCCCGGATGACACGGAAGCAACCCGCATGCTCAAGCTGGTCGATAGCGATATCGCCAAGCCGCAAACCCTCTATAAACGGCTTGGCTTGAAGCCTTGGTATCCGAATTTGCCGCCGCTAATCAGCAAGGTGCTCGATGGCGGGGCGGCGCAGGAAGCCGGATTGCGCGCCGGCGATCTGATTATCAGCGCCGACGGCGAGGTTATCAATGATTGGATGGCCTGGGTCGAGTATGTACAGCAGCGGCCAAACACCTTGATTAAGCTGGTCGTGGAAAGAGATGGCGTCCGATTGCCGCTCAATGTCATTCCCAATGCCTTGGAGCAGGAGGATGAAACGGTCGGCAAGATAGGGGCCGCCGTCGAGGTGCCGGAAGATTTGCTGGAAGAAATTCGAGTCACTTATAGTTTATCGCCATGGGCGGCGATTCCGGCGGCCTTCGAAAAAACTTGGCTGTATTCGGTCGGAACGTTGAAGATGATGGGGAAAATGTTGATAGGCAAGGCCTCGGTTGAGAATCTGAGCGGTCCTATCAGTATCGCCCAATATGCCGGCCAGTCTGCGGAAATGGGCTTGGTGTCGTTTTTGAAATACCTGGGGCTGATCAGCGTCAGCCTGGGAATCTTGAATCTGCTGCCGATTCCGGTCCTCGATGGCGGGCATTTGCTGTTTTTCGCTATCGAGGCGATCAAGGGCAGTCCGGTTTCGGAAAATGTGCAGATTTATTTTCAGCAACTCGGCGTTCTGTTATTAGTCACCTTGATGATGTTGGCTATTTTTCTCGATCTTGATCGTCTGTTTTAATATCGAGCATAGCGCAACATTTGTTGTAACTATTCAGTATCTTTCAGGGTTTAGGGAGTAGACCATTGATTTCTCGGGACGCGTTCACCCAGCACCTAAATTAACGAAGATTATTAATCATAGCCAATAACCTAGGGTATTTAGGTGCTGGGTGAATACATCCATGGCTGCTAACAGCATCCTGCTTCACGCTGCACTTGCACTTCCTTGTGCGGCGTAAGCTCTGGCTGCAACGTCCTGTTGCAGACAGCCCGATAAATCAATAGCCTACTCCCTCTGATAAAAATACGCTGAATAATTACCATTTGTTTACCCGGCAGGAAACTAAAGAGGGCTGCAATAGTCGAACGGCCATCGTAAATTTATTAGATCACCGCTAAGGAAATCGATGAAAAAAATAATCAAACTCGCCGCGCTGTCCAGCGCCCTCCTTATTTCGAGCGTTCAAGCCGATGAAGCGTCTATCAGGCAGGCTCTCGGTGTTTCCATGCCTGCGCTGGAGATTGATGCCGTCAAGCCTTCGGAAATAGACGGTCTCTATGAGGTGACGGTCGGCTCCAATATCTTTTATGTATCCGATGACGGCAAATACCTGGTGCAAGGCCATGTTATCGATATTGCCGCGAGAAAGGATTTAACCGAAAATAAACTCGCCGGTAACAGGGTTGCGGCCATCGAGGAACTGGGCGAGGAGCAAACGATTATCTTTAAACCGGAAAACAGTCGTTATAAGGTTTCCGTGTTTACCGATATCGATTGTGGATATTGTCGTAAACTGCATTCGGAGCTGGATCAGTACATGGCCGAAGGCATCACCATCCAATATTTGTTTTTCCCGCGCGCCGGCAAAGGATCCGATTCCTACAAAAAGGCGATTTCGGTATGGTGCGCCGACGACCGCAATGCCGCGTTGACTTCGGCGAAACAAGGCAATGAGCCGGAAGCGAAAACTTGCGACAATCCGGTCGATGAGCACATGCAGTTAGGCGCGGAATTCGAAGCGAGAGGGACGCCGATGATCGTCACCGAGAAAGGCAATATCTTTCCCGGTTATGTGCCGGCCAAGCAATTGGCAAGGGCATTGGCGGCCGAATAAACCTCGCCTTATTTCGGGTTACGGTTCGGCGTAGCGTTGCTTGATGGCAACGATTGCCGGTAATTGCTCTGCGAAAACATCGGTTAGCGCCGGGTCGAAATGCAGGCCGCGGTTGTCGAGGATAAAACTGAGCGCAGCCTCGACGCTCCAGGCCTTTTTATAGGGGCGCTGCGAGGTTAGGGCGTCGAATACGTCGGCCAGTGCGGCGATGCGTCCGGCTTGGGGGATTTCTTCGCCGACCAAGCCGTTAGGATAGCCGCTGCCGTCCCATTTTTCGTGGTGCGTCAGTGCGATATCTCGGGCCATGCGCAGCAGCTCGGAGTCGTCTCCGTCGAGCAGTTTGGCCCCGATTTCTGCATGGCTCTTCATGATTTCCCATTCTTCCGGCTCGAATTTTCCCGGTTTCAATAATATGGCGTCGGGAATGCCGATCTTGCCGATGTCATGCATCGGGCTGGCGTTCAGGATCAAGTCGCATTGCGCCTCGTCCCAGCCGATGGCTTCGGCTAGCAACGCGCAAATGTGACTCATGCGCAAAATATGATTGCCGGTTTCCTCGTCGCGATATTCCGAAGCCATGCCTAAGCGCTGCACGATCTGAAGCCGGGTGTGGTGCAGCTCTTCGGTGCGTATGCTCACCATCTTTTCCAATACCGATTTTTGATCGTGCAGCAGGCGATGAGCCAACTGCGCCTCCAATAAATTGTGTACGCGCATCACCAGTTCATTGCGGTCGAATGGCTTGGTGATGAAGTCGCGGGCGCCGGCGGCCAAGGCCCGCATCAAGAAGTCTTTGCTGTGTTGGGCGGTCAAGATCACGATGGGAGGCAATAAGGGGTCGTGCTGCGCCTGCAATTGTTCCATCACCTGATAGCCGTCCAGGTGGGGCATATTGAGGTCGAGCAGGATCAGGTCCGTTCGCTCCTCGAGATAACGGTCGACGACCTCGCGCGGGTCTTCCACCAGCACCAGGTTCTGGTAGCCTTGCTGACGCAAGGTTCTATCCAACAGCTTGAGGTTCACCGGTTCGTCGTCAATGAGTAGAATGCGTTCGTTTTTTAGGACTTCAGGGCACATGCGGTTGAATGTGATTAGTTATTTAAGAAAACGGGTAACTATTCGGTATAAAAATGCTTTTTTATCAGTTGTTTCAGTAGACGCCGTTCACCCAGCGCCTTCTCGGCGGCCGCCGATGCACTGTAGGAACTGCCGGTTTAATCAGCGCTTCCTTAGGTTGCGATCGATTTTATCGTGCAAGTCTAACATATCTATAGGTTTTGTCAGGTAATCGTCGAAGCCAGCTGCGATGCCGCGTTCGATGTCGATTGGCATGGCGTTGGCGCTGACCGCGACGACCGGGATAGTCTGGGTGAGGGGCGGGTTATTTAACCAGCCCCAAACGTTCAAAGTCTGCCCGTAGGAGGCCCGCCCTCGGGCCGAATGGCTCTTTTCGCGCCGAGGGCGGCGCTCCTACGCAAAGCACCGTCTTGCCTTCCCCCCACCGGGGGAAATTGGCCGTTGTGCGTATCCAGGCGGATTGCCTGGCGGCGAATCCACCCTACGGTCGCGATGCCTTTCGTAGGATGTGCTGAACAACGTGAAGCGCATCAAAAACTGGTGCGCTTCCTATCGTCAGCACACCCTACCGCATCGCGGAGGACGGCTTCGCGTAGGGTGGCTTCGCGAAGCAAGCCACCAAAACCCGCACCGGGGGCAAAATTGGCGTGGGTGGATCAAGCGCAGCGGATCCGCCAAAACCCGCGCCGGGGCCAAATTGGCTGTTATTGGTATCCAGGCGGATTGCCTGGCGGCGAATCCACCCTACGGTCGCGATGCCTTTCGTAGGATGTGCTGAACAACGTGAAGCGCATCAAAAAATGGTGCGCTTCCTATCGTCAGCACACCCTACCGCATCGCGGAGGACGGCTTCGCGTAGGGTGGCTTCGCGAAGCAAGCCACCAAAACCCGCGCCGGGGCCAAATTGGCTGTTATTGGTATCCAGGCGGATTGCCTGACGGCGAATCCACCCTACGGTCGCGATGCCTTTCGTAGGATGCCTGAACAACGTGAAGCGCATCAAAAACTGGTGCGCTTCCTATCGTCAGCACACCCCGTACCGGTAGGGCGGATCAAGCGCAGCGGATCCGCCGCCAACGTAGGGCGGCTTCGCGTAGGGTGGCTTCGCGAAGCAAGCCACCAAAACCCGCGCCGGGGCAAAATTGGCCATTGTGCGTATCCAGAGGCGGATTGCCTGGCGGCGAATCCACCCTACGGTCGCGATGCCTTTCGTAGGATGCCTGAACAACGTGAAGCGCATCAAAAAATGGTGCGCTTCCTATCGTCAGCACACCCTACCGCATCGCGGAGGACGGCTTCGCGAAGCAAGCCACCAAAACCCGCACCGGGGGCAAAATTGGCGTGGGTGGATCAAGCGCAGCGGATCCGCCAAAACCCGCGCCGGGGCCAAATTGGCTGTTATTGGTATCCAGGCGGATTGCCTGGCGGCGAATCCACCCTACGGTCGCGATGCCTTTCGTAGGATGTGCTGAACAACGCGAAGGCATCAAAAACTGGTGCGCTTCCTATCGTCAGCACACCCTACCCGCACTGTAGGGCGGAGCGGGCGCCGCGGCTTCGCCAAAGTCCTCCCGTAGGAGGCCCGCCCTCGGGCCGAATGGCTCTTTTCGCGCCGAGGGCGGCGCTCCTACGCAAAGCATCGTCTTGCCTTCGGTAAAACGTAGGCGATCGCGCCTAGGGTAAAAATGCAGGCCGTAAAATTGCATGATCAAGTCTAGATAGGTTTCGGCTCAGGAATCTATCATGACATTGGGGAGACGGGGTTGCGATTCAGGAAGCGGTTCATGACGGCATGAAATTGCTTGATATCCAGCGGCTTGGTTAGATACTCGGCGAAACCGGCTTGCTTGCCTCGGGCGATATCGCGAGGCATCGCATTGGCGGTAATCGCGACGACCGGGATGGTTTTCAAGTCGAGCTCGCTTTGCAAGACCTTGATCACTTGATAACCGTTCATCGACGGCATGTTGATGTCGAGCAGGATCAAATCGGGACGTCGCGTGCGCGCCAGTTCGATGCCCAATTCGGCGGTATGCGCGGTGAGCAAGTGGATATGTTTGCGCCGCTCTAGTATCTGGTTGACCAATCTAAGATTCGAGGGGTTATCCTCGATATAAAGGACGAGGTTTTCTCCGGGCATGACGTCCGCCGCCGTCGAAGATAGGCTCGATGATGGTGCGGAACGATAATTCGGCTGGGGCTGGGCGGACTGCGGCAGCTCGATGAGGAAGCGGCTGCCGACGCCGACTTCGCTTTCCACGTGTACGGCGCCGCCCATCATTGCGACGATGCGATGGGTGATGGTGAGTCCGATGCCGGTGCCCTCGACGCCGCTGTTTTCGGCGTCGAGACGGTTGAAGGGGTGAAATAGTTCCGGCAAGCGTTCGGCGGCGATGCCGTGACCGGTGTCCGTCACCTGGATGCCCAACCTTTCCTCGCCTAGCGATATGACTTCGATCGTGACGTCGCCGCTGTCGCGATTGTATTTGATCGCGTTCGAGAGTAGGTTCAGCAGGGCCTGTTTCAGTCGGGTGCGGTCACTTTGCGCCACCGCCGCATCAAGCTTCTTATGGCGTAGACGGATTTGACGTTTGTCGGCGAGCGTCTGGACCAGACTCAAGCATTCCTCGATCAGCGGTCCGATCATGACCGGCTCCAGTGATAAGGAAAGCCGGCCCGATTCCAGCTTGGCCAGATCCAAGATATCGTTGATCAGATCCAGCAGGTGGCGTCCGGCATTAAGAATTTCTCGTACGTCGTCCCTATGGGTTTCGCCTAATAACTCGTCAAGTTCCATCAGTTGGCCGAAGCCGATGATCGCATTCAAAGGCGTGCGCAGTTCGTGGCTCATGCTGGATAGGAAATCGGATTTGGCTTGATTGGCGCGGTTGGCGGCGTCGCGAGCGTCGATCAAGGCCTGCTCGGCTTGTTTGCGGTCGCCGATATCTTGCACCACGCCCAGCATCTGCAGCGGTCGACCCTCGGAGCTCCGCCTCACGGCGCCATGCTCCTGTAGCCATCGCACGGTGCCATCGGGCCAGATCACCCTGTGCTCGATGTTGTATTCGGTGTCGTTTTCGATGCAGTTATTAATGGCGTCGTTCACGGCCTGACGGTCGTCCGGATGGATTGCATCCATAAAGCGATCGTAGCGGGTGCTCAAGTCGCCCTTGGGGAGGCCGAACAGTGGTCCGATGCTTTCCGACCAATAGATCTGGCCGCTGCTGATGTCCCATTCCCAGGTGCCGATATTGGCGTAGAGTTGTCCTCGACGCAGACGCTCCTCGCTTTTTTCCAGGGCTTCGGTGGCCTTGAGGCTTTCGCTGACATCCTCGGCAATGCCGACAAAGTGGGTCAACTGAGAGGATTCATCGAAAACCGGTGCGATATGGAGTTGGTTCCAGAAGAGGTCGCCGTTCTTGCGATAATTGCGCAGCAGCACTTTGGCGTCCCGGCCTTCAGTCAATGCCTGGCGTAATTCGACCAGAGCCGGTTGATCGCGGTCCTCGCGCTGAAGCAATCGACAATTCTTGCCTAATACCTCATCTTGCCGATAGCCGGTGATTCGTTCAAAAGCCGGGTTGACATAGATCAGTGGTCTATCGGCTTGCCGCGCGTCTACAATGCTGATGGCGCTATTGCTCGCTGCGAGCGCGCGTTGCGCTAGTCGTAAGCGTTGTTCCGCCGTCTTGATATCGGTGATGTCGGTGCGGATCGAAACGTATTGATAAGGGCGTCCCTGATTATCGAAAAATGGGGTGATCGTCGTTTTGACCCAATAGGGGCGGCCGTCTTTGCGTCGATTGCAGATTTCGCCTTGCCAGATTTCGCCGTCGAGGATCGTTTGCCATAAGTCCTGGTAAAAAGCGGGAGGATGTTCGCCGGATTTAACAATGCGGTGATTTTGGCCTAACAGTTCGTCGTGGCTATAGCCGCTGATTTGGCAAAACTTGTCGTTGACGTAGGTGATATTCCCGGCCCGGTCGGCAATGCTGACGATGGCGTGCTGATTGATTGTCGTATGCTCGCGTTCTAGCTCGTAACGCGAGGCTTGGTAACGTTGTTGGAGTGTGTTTTTTTGCCGCGCCCGTCGGGCTTGAATCGTGACTTCGCCGATCAGCTGCTTAGGGTGTGCGGGTACGCTTAGAAAACCGTCATGGGCGGGCTTGTTTGCCAGCACCCTTCGAGCCAAGTCGGTGTCGGCGGAAGTGAGCAGAATAGCGAAATAGGCGTCATGGTCGCGCTCGCGCAATAGCTCTGCCAATTCCGAGCCGTGGGCTTCGGGCATGAAGACATCGAGCAGGACCACTTCGGGAGCGAATTCATCCATGATCTCCAGTATCCGCAACGCTTGCGTCGAAGTCCTCGTTTCCATGCCTGCGCAGCGCAGTATCGCGGCGTGCGCTTCGAGTTGCAGCGGGTCGTCGTTGATCAGCAGGACGCGGTAGGCTTGTTGCGGCTGGCGGTTGCTCAGCTCTTCCAGAATCTCGGTTAGGCGCAGGGCGTCAACCGGTTTGCGCAGATAGTGACGAGCCCCGGCCCGCAACGCCGCCAGTCGCGCCGCGAGATCGTCTGTTTCCGACAGCACGATGATGGGGATTTCGCATTCCTTGTCGAGGTCGAGTTCGGCGATGGTCGGCGCATTTTTCGACTGTTGTTCAGGGTTGTGGTCCACGATCACGGCGGCCGGTCGTTCAGCGGCGGAGGTTTTCAAGGCGGTGCGAAATTCCGTTGTTTCCTTGAAACAGCGGGTGCGGAAGCCCGCTTCCCGTAAAACGCGCAGGATCGTTTCGTTCTGGACCGGATCATTCCCCAGCATGTGAACTAACGGCGCAGCGTCGAGGCGTGCGTTCAGATGTGGAGGGTAAGGCGTTTCGGCATCATGGTCTAGCCGGCTGAGGGCAAGTTGCCGCAAGCTGTTCAGTGATGAATCGATGGTTTGCCGGGTGGTTTCGTCGGGCGCTATGCCGGCCCGAACCACTTCCGCAACCTGGGCTTCTGTCACTCGGGCGGCATAGCTTAGCGATTGCATGCCGAATGTGCCGGCTAGGCCTATCAGATCATGGATCCCCCGGTGCAGGGCTGCGCTTTCTTCCGATAGCCAAAGGCTGGCGTCCGTGCGCTGAAAATGTTCATACATGGCGGCTAGCCTGATTGGCAGTTGTTGGTGGAATTGCCGGCGTAAATCGAACAAAGAAGGTGACTGAGCTTGCATTTGAAAAGACTTGAGTTATGTTTATTAGTATTGTCTTTAGCAGGAATATTTTAATTTTCAAACGTTATAGGCAGTTAGCAGCAATTCCCAGTTTGAGCATTTTTGAACGCCAAAGTGGGAATTGCTGGGCAGTTAGAAAAAATGCGATCGAGGTCACGAAAATGTGTTGACAGCCTAAATATGCCTGGTAAGTTCCAATAAATACTTGGATAGTGATTCTCGGGAAATGGCGGCAATATTTCCTGAACATGTAATCAATAGATTACATGAAATATTTAATGTACTACAATAAAAAATACAACTAGTTTAATACATCATTAAAGATTAATGATTAACGAGGAGATTAATGTGGCAACTATTCTTTCTGTAGATGATTCGGCATCGATGAGACAAATGGTCTCGTTCACCTTGAAAGGGGCGGGCCACACCGTCGTTGAGGCGGTTGACGGCGTCGATGCGCTGAATAAAGCAAAAGCCCAAAAATTCGATTGCGTCGTGACCGATGTCAATATGCCGAATAAAGACGGTATTGCCTTGATCAAGGATTTGCGCGCGTTGCCGGCTTATAAATTCACCCCTCTGCTGATGCTGACCACCGAGTCGGGAACCGACAAAAAACAATTGGGCAAGGCGGCCGGCGCGACCGGCTGGATCGTCAAGCCTTTTAATCCAGACCAATTGTTAAAAACCATCAAGAAAGTCATCGGCTAGTCGATAAGCTGTTGGAGAACGATTGAGCATGCGGCTTTTTTTGCATGATGTAACCATCCAGCTTGGTATTGAGGGAATATTCCCTCATCGATTGTTGCCGGGCGCCGAGCAACCCTGAATAAATGTCAAAGCAGACTCCCTAAATGACGTCCACACTGTACAGGCAGTCCTATGTCTATTGATATGGCTCAGTTTCATCAGGTTTTTTTCGAAGAAAGTTTCGAAGGCCTGGACGCGATGGAAACCGGATTGTTGAATCTGGATGAGGGCGATATCGATGCAATCAACACCATCTTCAGAGCCGCCCATTCCATTAAAGGCGGCAGTGGCACCTTCGGTTTTACCTCGGTTTCCGATTTTACTCATGTCATGGAAACCCTGCTCGATGAAATGCGCGACGGCAGTCGACCGGTCACTCAGTCCGCGGTCGATGTTTTGCTCGGTTCGGTCGATTGTTTGCGAGAAATGCTGACCGCCATCCGCGATCAGCAGAATCTCGATACGGAAAGCGTCGCCGCCCATCAACAAGCGCTGCAACGGGAATTCGAAAGCGGCGGCTCGGTATCCCCTCGGTCAGACGATACCGGTGTGGAAGGCAACGCTGTCGCCGAGCAAGCGAGCGAGGTCGAAGGCTGGCGCATCGCTTTCAGTCCGCATACCGATTTGCTCAGAACCGGCAACGATCCGGTGAGAATGTTCCGAGAACTAGCCGAACTCGGCGACATCGAAGCCACGGTCGATTTTCAGGGCGTTCCGGATATTCATGACTTGGATCCAGAAGAATGTCATCTATCCTGGCAGCTAAGCGTCAATGGGGATATTCCCAGGGCCGAAATCGATGAGATTTTCGCTTGGGTCGAAGACGAGTGCGATTTGGCGATACAGGCGTCGCTCGGCGGCGTTACGGAGCATAATGAGGCGCCGCAAGCAACACAAAACGAAACAGGCGACCGATTCAGCGCGCCTCGACAAGTTCAGGCGCCCGTTAAAACGGGGACGAATGATTCGACGAAGCCGGCCGATTCATCACCGGCGAAGCCTAAAGATGCAAAAAAAGAAGCCAGCAAATCCACTCAGAAAGGCTCCAGTTCGATACGCGTCGATACCGCAAAAATCGATACCCTAATCAACATGGTCGGCGAATTGGTCATTACTCAATCGATGCTCAGCCTGATCGGCGAACATTTTGAGGTCAATAAGCTCGACCAGCTGAAAAACGGTCTGTCTCAGTTGGAGCGCCATACCCGCGAGCTGCAGGAAAGCGTGATGAATATTCGCATGCTGCCTATCAGCTTCGTATTCAGCCGTTTTCCAAGATTGGTTCATGACCTAAGCGCAAAGCTGGGTAAAAAAATCGAACTGAAGCTGGTCGGCGAACAGACCGAAGTCGATAAGACCGTGGTGGAGTTGCTGAGTGATCCGCTGGTGCATCTGGTTCGCAACAGCCTGGATCATGGCATCGAAATGCCGGAAGAAAGAAGGGCGGCCGGTAAGCCGGAGATCGGCACGGTGGTGCTGGAGGCCTATCATCGCGGCGGCAACATCGTCATCGAGGTGGTTGATGACGGCCGTGGATTGGACAAGGATAAGCTGCGCGCGAAGGCCATCGAAAAAGGCTTGATTGAGGAAGACGCGATCCTGAACGATAAACAAACCTATGAATTGATTTTTATGCCGGGCTTTTCCACGGCGGCGCAACTGACCGATGTGTCCGGACGCGGCGTCGGCATGGATGTGGTGCGGAAGAACATCCAGGCCTTGGGCGGCAACATCGAGCTCGTTTCCGAGTTGGGCAAAGGCTCGACGATATCGATTCATCTGCCGCTGACCTTGGCGATTCTGGACGGGCAGTCGGTCGCCGTTGGCGAAGAGCGCTTCATCGTGCCGCTGGGCTCGATCGTCGAATCGATGAATATCGGCGAAGACAGAGTCAACAGCGTCGCCGGCAAAGGAGAGACATTTCGCCTGCGCAACGAATATCTGCCGATCGTGCGCATGCATGAGATTTTTAATGTCGAGTCGGCGCGAGCCACCCAGTTGAGCGAGGGCTTGCTCGTCGTCGTCGAAGGCCAGGGCGTTAAATGCGGCTTGTTCGTCGACGATTTACTGGGTCAGCAGCAGGTGGTGATCAAGTCGCTGGAAGCCAATTATCGGCGTATTGAAGGCGTGTCCGGCGCGACCATATTGGGCGACGGCTCGGTGGCGCTGATTCTCGATATTCCCGGGCTAGTGCGCTTGTCTAACCAATAATTCGGATTTGAGTGAGATATGACAGCAGAATTGGCAATGCAGCAGACCGAAGTCGTCGGGGACGGCAAGCCGTCGGCCGATGCGATGCAGATCCTGAGTTTTACCTTGGGTCAGGAGGAATACGGCGTCGATATACTTCGGGTTCAGGAAATTCGCAGTTGGGAACCCGTGTCGCGCATCCCCAATGTGCCCGGTTACGAAAAAGGGGTGGTCAACTTGCGCGGCGCGATCGTGCCGATTATCGACTTAAGGGAGCGTTTCGGCCTGGGCCATCTGGATTACAGTCCGTTGACCGTGGTCGTGGTGTTGCAGGCATATATCTCTGGTAGGACGCGGGCGATGGGAGTCGTCGTCGACGCCGTTTCCGATGTCGTCGATATCGACAAAAGCGTCATTCAGACGACGCCCAATTTCGGCGTCAAGGTCAGCACAGAGTTTATTAACGGACTGGCCGCTGTCAACGACAAGATGGTCATGTTGTTGGATGTGGATAAATTACTAAATCTTGAGAGTCTGGATGGGGATGATGAACATAAAGAATAATCGTAACTATTCAGTATCTTTCAAGGTTTAGGGAGTAGACCATTGATTTCTCGGGACGCGTGAATACTTCCATGTAAGCTCTGACTGCAACGTCCTGTTGCAGACAGCCCGATAAATCAATAGCCTACTCCCCCTGATAAAAATACGCTGAATAATTACGAATAATCAATATAACTGGGTCGCAAAGGAGAATTTAGCATGAGAATCAACCACCCGGTCACCGATCACGAAGTCTTGATGAAACAGGGGACAATACTGGTCACCCGCACCAATCTGAAAGGCATTATCACTTACGCCAATGACGCCTTCGTCGAGATCAGCGGCTTCACTCGCGAAGAGTTGGTCGGATCGAACCATAACATCGTCCGTCATCCCGATATGCCGCCGGCGGCGTTCGAGGATCTGTGGCAGTGTCTGAAGGCGGGCAAAGCGTGGACGGCGCCGATCAAAAACCGAACTAAGTCGGGCGATTATTATTGGGTGGAAGCCAATGTGACGCCGGTTTATAAAAACGGTAAGGTGCAGGAATTTCTGTCGGTCCGCTATGCGCCGACCCGTGAGCAGATCATGCGGGCGGAGGAGCTTTATCGACGACTCAACGCCAATAAGGCGCAGCTCAGGCCCAAGGGCGTCGCCGCCGTGGTTAAAAACCTCAAGGAAATGTCCATCTGGAAAAAGGCCGGACTGGCCACGGCTGGCTTCCTGGCTCCCGACCTGTATTTGCTGTACCAACTTTATCTGCAACAAAACTGGAGTTTGTTGGCGTTGATGACCTTGTTGACTGTGGCCGCGGTCTTTGTCGGCGGGGCGATGGTGAAAAAATTCGTCGATACCTTGGCCGAATCCTCCGATATCTTCTATCGCCTTGCCGATGAACAATTCCGGAACAAGATCGAGCTGAACCGCAACGATCAGATCGGCGAATTCCAGCGTGCGCTTTACAG
Organism: Methylomarinum sp. Ch1-1; assembly: GCF_030717995.2. NCBI lineage: Bacteria > Pseudomonadati > Pseudomonadota > Gammaproteobacteria > Methylococcales > Methylococcaceae > Methylomarinum > Methylomarinum roseum. The sequence continues at coordinate 2,411,320 of NZ_CP157743.1, forward strand.
CATGCAGGTTAAATTGAATTCCGATTTGGCCCATTCCAAGGAGGTCGGCGCCGCCAACCTGCGGATCAAGCAGGCGTTGGATAACGTCGGCTCTTGCGTGATGGTGGCGAATAATGATCTGGACATCATATACATGAATCACACCGTTCAGAAGATGTTTGAAACCGCCGAGGCGGATATACGCCAGCAGTTGCCGAATTTCTCCGCGGCAGATCTGATGGGCGCGAACATAGATCAGTTTCATAAGAACCCGGCCCATCAACGCGATTTATTGGGGCGTCTGGACAGAACCTTTGCTTCGACGCTGGTGATCGGCAATCGACACATGGATATCGTCGCCAACCCGGTTAAGAACGATGGCAATGAACGCATCGGCATCGTCGTGGAATGGGTGGACAGAACGCACGAGGTGAAAATCGAGCAGGAGATCGCCGATATCGTCGAGGCGGTGAAAACGGGACAGTTGAATAATCGCATCGAATTGGCCGATAAAGACGGCTTCTTCGCCAAATTGAGCGAAGGCATCAATGAATTGGCCGACGTCATCGAAAATGTCTTCAGCGATGTGGGCAGCACGATGAAGAGCATGGCCGGTGGCGATTTGAACAACAAAATCAGCAGTGAATATGAAGGCGCGTATTTGGCCTGTAAAAACGATATCAATGCGACGATCGATAAATTGGCCGATATTTTCGCTCAGATCAATAGTTCGGCCAGCTTCATCAACAATTCCTCCCAGGAAATCGCCAGCGGCAATAATAATCTCTCGCAGCGCGCCGAGCAGCAGGCTTCCAGTCTCGAGGAAACCGCTTCCAGCATGGAGGAGCTGACCAGCACCGTCAAGAATAATGCCGACAACGCCCAACAGGCCAATAGCTTGGCTAACAACGCCAGGGAATTGGCGGAACGAGGCGGCTCAGTCGTTTCTTCGGCGGTTTCGGCGATGCAGGAGATCAACGAGAGTAGTAATAAAATTGCCGACATCATCGGTGTCATCGATGAGATTGCCTTCCAGACCAATTTGTTGGCCCTGAACGCTTCGGTGGAAGCGGCGAGAGCCGGTGAGCAGGGCCGCGGTTTCTCGGTGGTTGCGACGGAAGTGAGGAATTTGGCGCAACGCAGTGCGACAGCGGCCAAAGAAAGTAAGGAGCTGATTCAAAACAGCGTGCAAAAGGTTAAAACAGGCACCGAGTTTGTCAACGAAACCGGCAGTGCGCTGAACGAAATTGTCGGCGGCGTTAAAAAAGTCGGCGATATTGTCGCGGAAATCGCCGCGGCCAGCGCCGAACAATCCGCCGGCATCGAACAGGTGAACCAGGCCGTCGCCCAAATGGATGAGATTACTCAGCAAAACGCGGCGTTGGCCGAACAGGCCTCGGCCGCCAGCGTTTCGATGAGCGAACAATCGGATCAGATGGTGGAACTGTTGTCTTTTTTCAAGATCGACGGCGTCAAGGCGGAGAGCGTCCAAAGCGGGCAGTCGCAAGCCAGGACAGAAGCCGGGCTGTCAAAGCCGACCAAGACGGCGGAGCCGAGTCAGGTCTCGTATTCAGAAAGTAAGCGTTATAGTTCCACCCTCGATGATGATGAATGGGAAGAGTTTTGATTAATGGCCGGGAACTCCAATCATGACAGATGACGCATTGTCCAATAAAGAAATCGATCAATTTTTGACCTTCGAAATCGCCGGCGAAGTCTATGGGGTCGACATTCTGAAGGTTCAGGAAATTAGAGGTTGGGAGCCGGTTCGAGAGATTCCGAATACCCCGGCTTTCATCAAAGGCGCCTTAAATCTGCGCGGTTCTATCGTGCCGATTGTCGACTTGAGAGAGCGCTTTAAGATGGACAGGACCGACTACTCGCCGATGACGGTTGTCATTGTCCTCTGTGTCGAGCATCAATCGGGGACCTCGGTGATGGGGATTGTGGCCGATTCGGTTTCCGATGTTTTGGATGTCAATGCAGTCGATATCAAGGAGGCGCCCAATCTCGGTTCCCATATCGACACCCGCTATATGCGCGGCATGTATGTCATCGAGGACAAGATGGTGTTATTGCTGAATGTAGCCAAGTTGCTGAATCCGGAAGAGTTTGACGGGGTCGAGGGACTTTGATGGGAGCGAGGATCGTCGGCGTACTCAATCAGAAAGGCGGCGTCGGAAAAACAACGATATCGGCGAATCTGACGCATGCGCTGGCCAGGATGGGCTACAAAGTCACCGTCATCGATCTGGACCCGCAAGGCCATCTGGCCGTTTCGCTGGGCATGGTCGCCGTCGATAGAGCCGGCATCGACGAGGTGATGCTGGGAACGGCCGATATTGACCAGCAGTTGTTGGAGGTCAGGGAGAATCTGAATTTGATCGCCGCCGGACCGAGGCTGCAGGAAATTGAGCAATTGGCCGCAGGGGGCGCGGCTAGAGGAGGCTTGTTGAGCAGGGCGCTACGGCAAAGCTTGCATGATCAGGATTTCGTCTTTATCGATTGCCCGCCTTCTTCGGGCGTATTGGTTGCCAACGCGCTGTTCGCCGCCGATGAGATTTTGATTCCGATGAGCGGTGATTTCTTGTCGTTGCAGGGCCTTGCTTATTTGATGGGCACGATCAAGCGTTTTGAGAAAGCATTGCGTAAGCACTACAAGACGGCGTTGCTGATGTCTCGCTATGCGACGACCCGGAGGATCTCTCGGGAAGTGCTGAACACGCTGCAGAAACATTTCCCCAAACAGATATTGGCGACGGTGATCCGGGAGTCTGCCTTATTGGCGGAATGTCCCAGCGCCGGCAAGACAATCCACGAATATCGGCCCGGCAGCCGTTCGGCAAGGGATTTCAGGAATCTGGCGCAGGACTTTTTGGAAAATAAGGTGATGTGATGGCGGAAAAACAACAGCATGGTTTGATCGGTTATGATCCGCTGGCTTGGCTGGAACAGCAAGAAAATCAAGTCGAGGCGCCCCCCGTCGAAGGGCCCGGCGATGATGCGCATATTTTCGCCGAAGCCGAAAATGAAGCGGAGGCGATGGCGGTGAGACAAGTGGACGGCGAGGATGATACTGGCGCATATTCCGAGCAGGCAGCGTTGCTATTGGACTCGACGTTGACGATTGCTCATGTCGCGGCTTTGCATCAGGATATGATCGCCAGGCTGGACAGTCGTGAAAAAATCGAGATAGATGCCTCACGGGTTAATTCGATTGATACCGCTGTGATGCAGTTGTTGATCGTATTGAAGATATCGGCGCTCAAGGCCGGTAAGGAGGTGGTCATCGATTTTCCTTCGGAAAACTTTATTGAAGCGGCTGAATTACTGGGCTTGGCGGAAATGCTGGATGTGGACCAGGCTGCCGCCGGATTTTTTTAACTGATCGTGTAACTTATTTAGACCGGGTTGGTCATCGTTCCGCCCCGCCCTACGGTGTGGGTAGGGTGTGCTGACGATAGGAAGCGCACCATGTTTCGATGTGCTTCACGACGATCGGCTTTACATGGGCATCGCAACCGTAGGGTGGATTCGCCGCCAGGCAATCCGCCTGGATACCAATAACGGCTAATTTGGCTCCGGTGCGGGGGGTTGGCGGATCCGCTGCGCTTGATCCATCCTACGCCAATTTGGCCCTCGGTGCGGGTTGTGGTGGCTTGCTTCGCGAAGCCACCCTACGCGAAGCCGCCCTACGATGCGGTAGGGTGTGCTGACGATAGGAAGCGCACCATGTGTTGATGCGCTTCACGCTGCTCGGCACATCCGAAGGCAAGGCGGTGCTTTGCGTAGGAGCGCCGCCCTCGGCGCGAAAAGAGCCATTCGGCCCGAGGGCGGGCCTCCTACGGGCAGACGTTGGCGGAGCCACGGCGCAAGTAGCCGCATGTCGCTATGCGAAATGCAGGTCAACGAGGTCCTGAACGATTCAACCGTGACTAGAGTCAGTTAAACGTTTGGGGCGGGTTAAATAACCCGCCCCGCCCAGAGGGATGACGCGATATTAGCCAATGTGTTGGTTCAGGTATTTTTTAATGAGGGAGTCCCGGAACAAAGTGAAAGAGAACTTGCGAGAATTCCCCTATACTTGGGACGATTTTAATGTGCTCAGGAAATTATCCAATGAGCATTCCGGCATTTTGGTCCCGGATGACAAATTCGACATGTTTTATTCACGCCTCTCGAAACGCGTGCGTAAGCTGGGTGTGCCTGATTTCGAGCATTATTGTCGATTTTTGCAGGCTCATCCCGATCGCGAGTTTGGCGAATTCATCAATGCGATTACGACTAACCTGACCTCTTTTTTTCGGGAGCGGCATCATTTCGATTATCTGCAAGAACAGCTGCTTCCGAAGCTGTTGAAAGAAAAAAAGGCCGAAAAACAAGTCAGGGTTTGGTCCGCCGGTTGCTCCAGTGGAGAGGAGCCGTATTCCATCGCCATGGCGCTGGCCGAGCGCTTACCGGGCGATTGGACGGTCAAAATACTGGCGACCGACCTCGATACTCAGGTATTGCGGGCCGCCGCCGATGGCGTTTATACGATGGATCGGGTCGCGGCGTTGCCGCGTCAACGTCTGCAACGATGGTTCAGAAAAGGAACGGGAAGGAATGCTGACAAGGTGAAGGTGAAAGAGGAGCTGCAGCGGATGATTCACTTTAAGCAACTGAATTTGATGAAGGAGTGGCCGCTAAAAGGACCCTTCGATTTCATTTTTTGTCGCAATGTATTGATTTATTTCGATCGGACGACCAAGGAATCGTTAGCGAACCGGTTTGGCGCTTTAATGCCGGCCGGCGCTCATCTATTCATCGGCCATTCCGAGTCTTTGCATGCCCTTGAGACCGGTTTCAAACTGATCGGCAATACCATCTATCGTAAAATCCAATAGCGGGGGGCAGCTTGAATACCATTGTCAAACCTTCGTTGCCGGGATTTTCCGGCATCAAACGCTATTGGGATAGGCAACATGAGATGACGGCGGCTAAATTGTTGCCCGGTGAATACTATGTCACCCGCGACGATGAGTTGATCACGACGGTATTGGGTTCCTGCATTTCCGCCTGTATCAGGGACCGCGAATTGGCCATCGGCGGTATGAACCACTTCATGCTGCCGGAAACATCGGTAGAGCGCTTGACAGGCGGCGATGAAGCGGTCGTCGGCACTGCGACGCGCTATGGTAATTATGCGATGGAGCATTTAATCAACAGCATTCTACGTTATGGCGGTAAGCGTAAAAATCTCGAGGTTAAGTTGTTTGGCGGGGGTAAAATTATTCCGACCTTAGGCGATGTGGGGCAAAGGAATATCGATTTTGTTCTAGAATATATCGATACCGAAGCGCTTAAGCTGGTGTCCCGTGATTTAGGCGACATCTATCCCCGCAAGGTCAATTATTATCCCCGTACAGGACGGGTCAGGGTTAAGAAGATCAAAGACTTGCATAATGACACCATCGTCAATAGAGAAAGACAGTATCGCTCGGCGATTAAGGATATCCCGGTCGAGGGCGAAGTGGAATTATTCTAATGGAAAAAATCAAGATATTAATCATTGATGACTCGGCCTTAATCAGAAAAATGCTGACCGAGATTTTTAACTCGTCGGGTGAGCTGGAAGTGGTCGGTACGGCGGCGGATCCCTATGTCGCGAGAACGAAAATCAAACAGCTAAATCCCGATGTATTAACGTTGGATGTCGAAATGCCGCGGATGGATGGTTTGACTTTTCTGCGCAATCTGATGCGCTTACGGCCGATGCCGGTGGTGATGATTTCGACGTTGACCGAGAAAGGCGCCGAAGTCACCTTGAATGCCTTGCAATTAGGCGCGGTGGATTTTGTATCCAAGCCGAAGATCGATGTGGCTAATTCCCTGCAGGATTATGCCGAGGAGATCATCGCCAAGGTCAAGGCGGCGGCCAAGGCCCATGTCCGAACGCTGACGCCAGCGCCAAAACGTCAAGTGAGCGCTGCGCTTCATTCCGGAAGACACTCGGTCGATGCGGTGCTGAGACCGTCGGCAGGCAAAAAACACTTCGCCACCACCGATAAGCTCATCGTCTTCGGTTCTTCCACCGGCGGCACCGAGGCGCTTAAAAATGTCGTGGCGAATTTGCCGGCGGACACGCCGCCTATCGTGGTGACTCAGCATTTACCGGCGGCCTTCAGCGCCTCTTTCGCCAAGCATGTCGACGAGGCGAGCGCGATGAACGCCTGCCTCGCCGTGGACGGTCAACAGATCTTGCCGGGCAATATCTATATTGCTCCCGGCGATCGGCATTTATTGGTGACTCGAGATGGCGCGCGCTATATTTGTCGTCTCAATGACGGTCTACCGGTCAATCGGCATAAACCGTCTGTCGACGTGCTGTTTCGCTCGGCGGCGCAGAATGTCGGCAGCAATGCGATAGGCGTGATGCTGACCGGCATGGGGACCGATGGCGCGGTGGCTATGAAGGAAATGAGCGATGCCGGCAGCATCAATATCGTCCAGGATGAAGCCAGCAGCGTCGTGTGGGGAATGCCCGGCGAGGCCTATAGGCTGGGGGCGGCTCACCATGTATTGGCGCTGGATAAAATAGCCGAGCAATTATTGACTTTACTCTGACAGGTATGCGATGAAAGAATTAATAAAAACGAACGGCCTTTGTATTTCGACCACCATTGCTGTACTGTTATTGAGTTTTGTCATCAGTGTGGAAACGGCATTTTGGCTCGGCGTGCCGTTGATGGCGATAATATGGTTGGCGAGTAATTTTAATAAGGAAAGGTTGGCCAAGCAGGATAAGGAAACGGGCAACGATTATGAGCGTCTGGATGAGGCTATCGACGCCTATGTCGGCGAATTGGAGCAATGCATCGGCCAGGAAGTCGATAATTTCCAGCAAGAACTCCTACAGCTAAAATCGGTTGTCGCCGATGCCGTCGTCACGATGTCGAACAGTTTTAATGGTTTGCATTCGCTGACCGAAGGGCAGTCCAATATCGTTTATTCGCTGGTGTCGGATTTTGGCGATACCAGCGATAACGATGGAGAAGGACTCAATTTCAAGGAATTTGCCGAGGAAACCGATGATGTGTTGGGCTTTTTTATCGATCATATCGTGCAAATCAGTAAACAAAGCATGCAAATGGTCAGCGTGATTCATGATGTCGGCGAGCATATGGGCCAAGTGGAGAAATTATTGAGTGATGTTCAGGGCATCGCGGATCAAACCAATCTGTTGGCCTTGAATGCCGCCATCGAAGCGGCCAGAGCCGGCGAAGCGGGGCGCGGTTTTGCCGTGGTAGCCGACGAGGTGCGCAATTTGTCGAAAAATTCCGATAAATTCAGTGAGGAAATCAGGATGGTGGTGAATGCTTCGAAAAACAATATCGATGTGGCCCAGTCGATGATCGAAAAAATGGCCTCCAAGGATATGAATCTGACCATTAACTCGAAAGCCAATATCGATAAAATGATGACCGAGATTGCGGCGATGAATCAATCGATTGCCGATAAATTGAGTCAAGTTTCCAGCCTCAATATGCAGATCGATAGCACCGTTAACGATGCGGTTCGGGGACTACAGTTTGAGGATATGGCCAGACAAATTGTTGAGTATCTACAATTCAGCACGCAGCACTTTCAGGCCATGGCCGATGAAATGCGCATCGGCTTAGGGGTATTCAAGACCGGCGATGGTCAGCGATGGATTAATGAATTGCGGGAAGGAACGCAGCGCTTGCATGAAATGAAAAATCAATGGCAAGTAAGAGAAAAAAAGACCGTCACTCAGTCTGCGATGGATGAAGGTGAAGTGGAATTATTTTGATTGGAAATGTTAGCGGATGCAAATCATGGCTAACGGCTTCAAGGTTTGCGATTAAGGAATATGAACAAAATAACTTCGATCAATAGTAAGCTTTTTGAAGGTTCGACAACTCGCTTGACAGGGCGCCGTGAATATACATCCTTGGCGGCTAACAACTCCTGCTTAGCGCCGCACTTGCACATCCTTGTGCGGCGTAGACTTGAAGGCGGCATCTGCCCGCCAGGGAATGGTGGAAATGCAGATTTTGCAGGAGCAAAAAATCTGCCCTGCCACCGACACCTGTCAATCGAGATACCGAACTCTCTTCGCACATTTGAAAGTTATTTCATGCTCGTTCCTAAATTGATTCTTTATTAAGGAATAGAAAATGGGCGTAACGACGAAACTTGATTCCAATACTGGCACTTTGCACATTGAGGTCAGCGGCCGCTTTGATTTCGGTGTCCATCAACAATTTCGCGATGCGACAAACCTGACCGATGACAAGATTAATGTAATCGAGGTGAATTTGGCGCAAACCGACTATTTGGATAGTTCGGCGCTGGGCATGTTGCTGGTATTGCGTGATAGGCTCGGTGAAAACAGAAATGCGGTAAGGATAAAAAATGCCAAGCCGGAAGTCAGAAAAATTCTGGAAATCGCCAACTTTGATAAATTGTTCACGTTGGTTTGATTGAGGTGATGTTTTTGATGACAATTCCGCGCATTTTCACATTGTGGGCCGGCCATGATTGCCAGCGATGGCGATGAAAGACGGCAGCAGTCGCCGACATCCTCGCCAAACACCCGAAGCCCTCTTTGTTATCCAAATTGGGAATTGCTGCCGATTTAGCGTTTCATTGACTTTTATATTGTAATGCCGACCTGATTTGAGGGCGGCTTTCATCAGTTTCCGGGCTAGGTTAGTGTAGCGAACAACAACAATAACAACAATTCTGTCAATCCATTACCGATAATGACTACACAAACTGATTTCTCCAATCTGACTTTTATCCGCGACTTTTTTCATCGTTTTTTGCCTAATTCCCAGGCGATCGTCTTGGCGGTAATCCTGATTGTCGGCTCCTTGCTGATTTACGCCTTATCAGGCTTGTTAATGCCGGTGTTTGCTTCCGTCGTTCTGGCTTATTTGCTGGAAGGCTTGGTGGCAAAAGCGGAACGGAAAAAACTGCCGCGGTTACCGGCCGTGTATTTGGTGTTTTCGGGCTTTATGGCGATTCTGGGTTTCATGATTTTTGTGTTGATGCCGATGGTTTCCGGTCAGGCGGTGCAATTGGTGCAGAACATTCCGGAAATCGTCAAAAGCGCGCAAACGGAGATCATGAATTTGCCGGTCATGTATCCGCAATTTATTTCCGAAAGCAGAATCAGGGAAATCATGTTTACGGTACAACGAGAGTTATTGAAATATGGTCAGGACGTGATCTCCAGTTCGGCTTCCTCGGTGCTCGGGATTGCCACGACCATCGTTTATTTGTTCCTGGTGCCGTTTATGGTGTTTTTCTTCTTAAAAGATAAAAAACTGATATTGGACTGGTTTATACAGTTCTTGCCCAGGGACCGTCATTTGACGGTTCGGGTTTGGAATGAGGTCGATGTGCAGATCGGTAATTATGTCAGGGGGAAGTTTGTCGAGGTCTTCATCCTCTGGTTTGTTAGTTATATCGCTTATTCGACGCTGGGGCTGAATTATGCGATGCTGCTGGCCGTGCTGATGGGGCTTTCGGTGGTGATCCCCTATGTTGGGGCGACCTTGGTGACCTTTCCAGTGCTTGCGGTGGCCTATATCCAATGGGGGGTGACCAGCGATCAATTCATGTATGTGGTGATTGTCTATTCAGTGATACAGGCGCTGGACGGCGTGGTGTTGGTGCCGTTGCTGTTTTCCGAAGCGGTTAATTTGCATCCGGTGGCGATCATCGTCGCGATTTTTTTCTTTGGCGGCTTATGGGGATTTTGGGGGGTGTTTTTCGCCATTCCGTTGGCGACGCTGGTTAAGGCCGTGCTGACCGCTTGGCCGCGTATCGAGGACAAGCATATGTCCAGCAATTTATAGCCATCCGGAAAGAAAAAGGGGACAGGCTACTTTACTTTAACCTGAGTTCGGATTAAGTAACCCGCCGGTATCAGGTAGATTTTCCAGAAGACGCGCGAATTGAATGCTTTTGGCGGATTCGCTGCGCGTGATTCATCTTACGGTGCGGGTAGGGTGTGCTGACGATAGGAAGCGCACCGGTTTTTGATGCGCTTCACGTTGTTCAGCACATCCTACGAAAGGCATCGCGACCGTAGGGTGGATTCGCCGCCAGGCAATCCGCTTGGATATGCACAACGGCCAATTTTCCCCCGGTGCGGGGTTTGGCGGCTTGCTTCGCGAAGCCGCCCTACGCTGGCTGAAGTTTCCCAGTTTGAGCATTTTTGCTGTGTTTGACCTGAGTTCGGATTAAGAAACCCGCCGGTATCAGGTAGATCTTCCAGAAGACGCGCGAATTGAATGCTTTTGGCGGATTCGCTGCGCGTGATCCATCTTACGGATGCGGGTAGGGTGTGCTGACGATAGGAAGCGCACCAGTTTTTGATGCGCTTCACGTTGTTCAGCACATCCTACGAAAGGCATCGCGACCGTAGGGTGGATTCGCCGCCAGGCAATCCGCCTGGATATGCACAACGGCCAATTTTCCCCCGGTGCGGGGTTTGGCGGCTTGCTTCGCGAAGCCGCCCTACATTGGCGGATTCGCTGCGCGTGATTCATCTTACGGTGCGGGTAGGGTGTGCTGACGATAGGAAGCGCACCGGTTTTTGATGCGCTTCACGTTGTTCAGCACATCCTACGAAAGGCATCGCGACCGTAGGGTGGATTCGCCGCCAGGCAATCCGCTTGGATATGCACAACGGCCAATTTTCCCCCGGTGCGGGGTTTGGCGGCTTGCTTCGCGAAGCCGCCCTACGTTGGCGGATCCGCTGCGCGTGATCCATCTTACGGATGCGGGTAGGGTGTGCTGACGATAGGAAGCGCACCAGTTTTTGATGCGCTTCACGTTGTTCAGCACATCCTACGAAAGGCATCGCGACCGTAGGGTGGATTCGCCGCCAGGCAATTGCACAACGGCCAATTTTCCCCCGGTGCGGGGTTTGGCGGCTTGCTTTGCGAAGCCGCCCTACGCTGGCGGATCCGCTGCGCTTGATCCACCCTACCGGTACGGGGTGTGATGACGAAAGGCAAGACGGTGCTTTGCGTAGGAGCGCCGCCCTTGGCGCGAAAAGAGCCATTCGGCCCGAGGACGGGCCTCCTACGGGCAGACTTTGGCGGAGCCGCATCGCAAGTAGCCGCATGTCGCTATGCAGGTCAACGAGGTCCTGAACGATTCAACTGTGCCTAAAGTAAATTAAACGTACGGGGCGGGTTAAATAACCCGCCCCGCCCAGACAGGGAGTCCCACAATCTATCGTGAGGCGCGCACTGGCGCGCCGCGCCGGTACGTTTATAGTATTTCCGAGGCGTAGTCGGCTAGGCGCGAACGCTCGCCGCGACGCAGGGTAATATGCGCGCTGTTTTGCCAGCTTTTGAAACGGTCGACGACATAGGTCAGGCCTGACGTCGTTGCGGTAAGGTAGGGCGTGTCAATTTGCCCCAGATTGCCGATGCAGATCACCTTGCTGCCGGGCCCTGAGCGGGTGATCAGGGTTTTCATCTGCTTGGGAGTTAGGTTTTGCGCCTCATCGATGATCAGGTAACGATTCAAAAATGTCCGGCCGCGCATAAAATTCAGTGAACGGATTTTAACCCGGTTCATCAGGATATTATGACTGGCGCCTTGTTCCCATTCGTTGTTGCCGGAACGGCTGCCCAGCAGCTCCAAATTATCCATTAATGCGCCCATCCAGGGCGCCATTTTTTCTTCCTCGCTGCCTGGCAAAAAGCCGATGTCTTCACCCACCGGCACGGTTTGCCGGGTCATGACGATTTCCTGATAGAGTTTATGTTCCATGGTCATGGTTAGGCCGGCGGCCAGCGCCAGCAATGTCTTACCGGTGCCAGCGGTTCCCAATAGGGTGACGAAATCAATATCGGGGTCGAGTAGCACATTGAGGGCGAAATTCTGTTCGCGATTCTTGGCGCTGATTCCCCAGATATTGTTATGTTTGCTGCGATAGTCGCGAAGCAACTCCAACGTCGCTGTTTCGCCATCGCAGGTCCTGACGATGGCTTCAAAGTTGGATTCATTTTCCATGTACAAGTACTGGTTCGGATACCAGTCGGCCACCAGGGGGCCATTGAGCTTATAGAAGGTGCGGCCATTGTTTAGCCAGGATTCCATTTTCGAGCCGTGTACTTCCCAGAAGTCATCGCTCAAGCCCTGGGCGCCGCTATAGAGCAGATCGATATCCTCCAGCGTTTGATCACTGTGATAGTCTTCGGCGTTCAGTTCCAGCGCTGCGGCTTTGATGCGCATATTGATGTCTTTTGACACCAAGATAATATTGGTGCTGGGATGTTCTTTAGTCAACGCCAGCACGACCGATAAAATCGAATTGTCGGCGATATGGCCCGGCATGCTCGCAGGCAGTGAGTCATTTAGCTGGCGGGTCTGGAAGTAGAGGCGGCCGTCAAACGACGATTCGGTATTCGGGCCATGTTCGATACGGGACAAAGGCAAGCCATCGGTTATCGATTGGCGATCGGCGCCATGGATCAGTTCATCGAGAAAGCGGCTGACCTGACGCACGTTTCTGGAGACATCGGAGAGGCCGCGCTTGGTGCGATCCAGCTCTTCCAGAACAACCATCGGAATGAAAATATTATGTTCCTGGAAATGAAAAATTGAAGTGGGATCATGCATCAACACATTGGTATCAAGAACAAACAGTTTTTTATTGTCCGATGACTCTAAATTCATATGTCGATTTCCCTCTCTGTCAGGACAGTTCGTTGAGTTTTTGCAAAATTTCTTCGATATGCGTCTTTACTTTTACTTTGCGCCATTCATGAACCAGTACGCCTTGTTCGTCGATCAGAAAGGTGCTGCGTTCTATGCCTCTGACTTGCTTGCCATACATGTTTTTCATCTTGATGACATCGAATAATTGGCACAGTTGTTCTTCCTTGTCCGAGAGCAAATCGAAAGGAAATTCTTGTTTGCATTTGAAGCCTTCGTGAACCTTGACGCTGTCTCTGGAGACGCCTAGGATGACGGTATTCAAGTCATTGAATTTTTCGATGTTATCGCGAAAATCACGGCCTTCCTGGGTGCAGCCCGGGGTGTTGTCCTTGGGATAAAAATATAGGACCACTTTTTTGCCACGATAGTCGGAAAGTTTGAAGGTTTTATCGCCGGTCGCGGGGGCTTCAAAATCGGGTACGGTTTCGTTAATGTTGATCATCGTCATGGTTTGTTAGCGTTTAATGGGTTCCAAAATAGCGTCCAGATTGAGATTGTCGCAAAAATCGAGGAATTCTTCTCGTAACGAGAGTAAACGGATCTCCGGGGGAATGGTGAGGATGAAGCGAGTTGAAAAAATTGGGCTTTGGCAATAGGGAGCCAGGTAGCGGCTGGCGGAAATTTCTTCGATACCGATGTCGCGGTTCATTAAAAATGCAGTGATATCCTGGATCACGTCATTGCGGTATAAGGACAAGGTTTCTAGGGAATAGGGAATGCCATCGCTAGCGGATTTAGTGGTCTCCGGTCTCATCGATTGGAATTGAATGCCGAGGCGGTCCTGTAAACCGTCTAAAATATTTTCCAGTTTGGCAATATGATTCCAATTGCCTTCAATGAGCAGATAAGCGGCAGAGGTGGTGGCCAATTGAGAGGTTCTTAGTTCTACGACATTACATTTACAATTGCTGATTGCCGATAAAACTTCGGCCAAATAAAGGGTCGTTTTTGTGCCTAACGCGGTAATTGCCAGTTGCATAAAAGATAACCTGTTTTTCGTTTTCAGTTTAGCATCAAAATTGCATTAAAAGATAACAATTATTATGGGAGGTGAGATTAAACCGACACTTCGTTCGATTTACCAGAAATTTCATTCTCTTGCCCGCCATGAGGGGGGCGACGCTTAATAATGATAAATCGACACCTCCAATGCTTGCGTTAGTACGCTACAACTTTCTAGGATGCGGACTATACTGAGCGCTTAATTGAGTATAATGTTTGTCGATACCGGCAAACTTAAACGGCGACGCCGCAGAGAATGAAAATGGCTGACTCTTCCGAAAATAACAAAACTGAAACAAACAAGCTAGTCGATGACTTCGATTCAATGTTGGATGAATCTGAAAAATCGACGGATCGCTCCGATGAATTGATCGATGATGAAGACGCAATCGATCGTCTGTTAATGGATAATGCCTTTGATAGCCCGATCGATGAAGAAGAGGACGAATTTGCCGAAATCGATGAGCTGATCGGTGACGGCGCCAACGAGAGCCCACCCTCTCAGTTCGATGACGGGGAAGAGGAAGTGGATGAGTTTGCCGATGATGAGCCGTTTGTGGAACTGGATGGCGGAAAGGAACAAACGCCGGAAGATGCTGGCATCGATGAATTCGCCGAGCAGCAATTCGATGATGAACTAGCAGCGCAGGTAGAGGACGCGGATGAATTTGCTCAACAGGATGAGCCGTCCGATCAGACGGAAAATACCGAGGTTGAGCAGGACTTCATGCTGTCCGATTTTGATATTTCGGCGGATGAGGCGGAGGTTGAAGAGGACTGGGCGGATCAGGAAGAGCAGGGCGGCGTTGATGCCGCCGACTCTGAGACAAAACAAGCGCCGCTTAACGAAAAAGCCGAGAGCGACGCCGCCATCGCCGCCATCCATACGCAACTGGCTGCGTTACAAAGCGCTCAGGAAATGTTCAGGCAACAATTGGCAGCGATCGAGCATAAAGAGGGCAAGGCGGTTGCCCTGACTGAAGAAATGGACGAGCTCAGTGGTGGACAGAAAAAAATGTCGCGCAAGGTTGCGGCGTTGGAGCAGCAAAAGCCGGTATTTGCCTATGCCGCATTAGCCGTCGCCATCCTTGCGTTGCTGCTGGGGGGGGGCTTGGGTATCGTCGGCTTCTCCGCCAATTCCAGGACCGCCGATTTGTCACAGGCCTTGATCAGCCTGGAAGAACAAGTCGATGCCTGGATTGCGAGGGATAATAACAGCGATCAGTTGAATTCGGTGAGTGTTCGTTTGGATCGTATGGATAGCGAGGTCGCCCGTTATTCTGCGCAAATAACCGAGCTGAACAAGCAGATGCAGGCGTTGCAAGGCAGTTCTGGCGGTGAATCTCTAGACAATCAATTAACTCAGTTGGCCGAACGCAATATGCAAACTGGGGCGGTGCTTGAGGCGCTGCAACAAAAAGTCGACGAGCTGGAAAGCAAAAACATCGCGGCGGTGAAAAAAACGCCTAAAAAAGCCCCAGTCGTCAAACAAAACTGGGTCGTTAACCTGGTTTCGTTCAAACAGCAGTGGTATGCCAAACGCAAGGCGGCGGAATTCGAAAAACAAGGCGTTCCGGTTGAAGTGATGAACGTTGAGGTTAAAGGAGAAGACTGGTTTCGCTTGCGGGTGACAGGTTTTCAGAGCAAATATAAGGCCGCCGCTTATGCCGCGAAGGTTAAAAAAACGCTGAATTTAAGTTCCGTTTGGGTCACTAAAGACGGTTAACCCGGATATTTCATGAAGCCGGCCGTTGTCTTTGAATGACTGTCGGTTAACAACCCATGCATGAGGATTAATAGGACGCCCATTATCCGGCCGGATGGCCGATTTTGGTTCTGTCCGCCAAGGAAATGTAGAAAATGCAGGAGCAATTATCCCGAACCGAGGTTATGTTTAGGAAGTGTCTCGAGGAGCGCCGTTCACCCAGCAGCTAAATTATCCTGGAATGTAAGATGTAGCCCAAAAGCCATGAAATTTAGCTCAGGGCTGCCTCATTGCGTACACGGCCAATTTTTCCCCGGAGGCGGTTTTTGGCGGCTTGCTTCGCGAAGCCGCCCTACGGTGCGGGTGTGCTGACGATAGGAAGCGCACCGGTTTTTGATGCGCTTCACGCTGTTCAGCACATTCGAAGGCAAGACGGTGCTTTGCGTAGGAGCGCCGCCCTCGGCGCGAAAAGCAAGTAGCCCACATGTCGCTTGCGAAATACAGATTAACGAGGTCCTGAACGATTCAACCGTCACTAGAGTAAGTTAAACGTTTGGGGCGGGTTAAATAATCCGCCCCGCCCAAGGAAGCGTCTGTCGAGGAGCACCGTTCACCCAGCAGTTAAATTATCCTGGAATGTAAGATGTAGCCCAAAAGCCATGGAATTTAGCTGCTGGGGGCTTGACGGCAGCATCCTTCTGTCGACATCCTCGCCAAACACACCCTAAGCCCTCTTTGTGATCCAAACTGGAATTTGCAAAGTCTCTCAAATCAAAGCCTGCTCATGGCAGTGGCGATGTTTGTCCAAGCTGCTTCGTCCGCCTTCCCAAGGGGAGGGCGTCAAATTTTCAGGTCTCGGCGGTTATTAAAATAGAGATCTTCGTCACAAACACAAACTGGTAAAAATTTAATTTCTGTCTATCCTTGTGGTAATACCGCTAGAGACTTGGCAATGCCTACTTATCATTCCATATTAATTCATCACCATACGAAAGCTGATCGGCCGACCCAATATGAGTTCCTGCGCACCAATCGCGTCATTTATCATCCCTGCGAGCTGAGTGAAGATAAGGAGATAGAAAACCTGGTTTATCGGGTCGTGCAAAAACCCAAGAATCTATTGCTACACATGCAAAGAATTTTTGCTTGTTATCGACAACGAAGATCGGAACAGCTCTATGCGGCTTTGGCCGACTTGCTTACCCTGTTGTCGGGTGGCGGGAAGAATCTGGCATATAGAGTGATCAAAGGAACGGCGAGGGGGATGGATCGCGAACAATTGGCGAACTTGCAGCGCTATTTTCAAGGCGGTCATCGCTTGCCCGGCAATGGATTTAGCATCCTGACAGAGGGACAGGTGGGCGACCCGCAGATCATTGAAAAAACCGCCGCCGTAACGATAGAGCATGATTATTTGGCATTGGCTCATGACTACATTGAATACAGTCAACTCGATGAAGCGATGGATGTGCTCGAACAAGGAGTCAACGAGGCGCCTTTTAGGGAAGATTTACAGGAGCAATTACTGGAGTTGTATCGACTCACCGATAATCAGGCTCGTTTCAAGTCGATGTATGCATCGGTATCGCAAAGTAGACATGATATGATCCCCGCTTGGAATTCATTGGAACACTATTTTAACGGGCGGAAATAATGAAAGCTAAGGATAAGAAGCCGTTGCAAGTGGCGCTTTATGGCATGGATGGCCGCAGTTACAAAACCATGGTGATGTATCTGCAGGGACCCTGTAACGGGGCTGCCGTTGTCGTCGAAGACATCGACGCGGAGATCGATATTATCGATGCCGATTATCCCACCGCAAGAGAAATCTTAGAACAACGCAAGCAATCTAGCCCAGATCGGCCGATTATCGCGATGTCATTGGAGAACCTGCAGCTGGAAAACAGCATTTTTCTGAAAAAGCCAATCAAGCGGGAGAGTCTGCTGACCGCGTTAGAGCAAGCTAAGACACTGGCTCGAAAGCAAAGCGAAAAAACCTTATTTGTTAAGCCGTCGATGAATGGGATGCAATCCGACAACAAGGATCGCAGTGGCGCTGTGGCGCAAGCAACGGTTGAGAGCTCGCGACAATCCTCTAAGAAAACGATTAACGAAGAAGAGCGGAAGAAAACCGCCAAGCATCAAACGGCCAAACAATATAATGAAGGCGGCTTTTCCACCTTCATCGGCGTTCTTCCGGACATCGATTTCAACAATCAAGAGCAGGTGCGCAAGGCTGTTTATAATCCGCTTAATTTTTATCAAGGCTATGTCAAGTCCGCTTTCAAAGTCGCTAAGGCCAAAGCCAGGGTCGTGCAGTTAAATTCCGGTTGGAAACCGCTACTGATTTTTCCACAAAGTCATGAAGTATGGTTGGATGCCGATGATATGCAGTTAAGAGCCTTCGCCGGCATCACCATCAACAATAGCTCAGGCTCGGGGATGTCATTGTCGCCTATCAATTTAAAAGAGGCCCAAAACGGAGGGGCGTTGGATAAATTTCTCAGCATGGATGCGTTCATCTGGAAATTAACGCTATGGACTTCTAAGGGGCGTTATCCCTCCAATCTCGATATCGATAAGCCGGTTTTTTTGAAGAGATGGCCTAATATGACCCGTCTGGTCAATACGCCGCATGCGTTGCGTATCGCCGCTCTGTTGATCAGGGAACCGAGACCGCTGATGAATATTGCCGAAGTGCTTAATATTAAGCCGCAGTATGTGTTTGTCTTTGTCAGCGCATGTCATGCGCTTGATCTGTTGGGGCAGGCAGAACGCAAGGCCGATCAAATGGTGGCGCCCGAAAACATCAAAGCGACGCAATCCAGCGGTTTGTTCAACAAGATATTAAGTAAATTAAGAGCCGCGAAATCAGCCGAATAAAACTATATGAGTCAATACAAAATTATTTTCACCGGACCGGTAGGAGCAGGTAAAACCACGGCAATTAACTCTATCAGCGATGTTCCGCCGGTTAAAACAGATGCGGTAGCCAGTGACATGACCAAGAGCCGGAAATCGGCCACGACGGTCGCGATGGATTATGGCGTGATGAATCTCGACGGCGGCGAAAAAATACATCTTTATGGAACGCCGGGTCAGGAACGCTTCGATTTTATGTGGGATATCCTGACTACCGGCGGGATAGGCTTGGTTTTATTGCTGGACAATAGCAGGCTCGACCCATTTCAGGATATGAAGTTTTTTCTTGATTCCTTCGACAGTTTCATCGGTCAAACCAGTGTCGCGATTGGCGTCACCCAGATGGATTTAAACAATAAACCGACGATCGATGACTACCATATCCAACTGCAGGGTTATCGTATCAAGCCAGCTGTTTTTTCAGTCGATGCCCGGGAAAAAAATGATGTGTCATTGTTGGTGCAGGCCTTACTGTATTCAATTGATCCAGGCATAGAGAGTGAATGATAAATGAGCGCATATAAGCTGGTTGAAGGTCTGTTCCTGTTGCCGACGCCGTCCGGGGCTTATTACGCAATCGCCTCGAATGAGGAAGAAAGGGCGAGAAAATTTTTGCGTAAGTTGCTGCAAAGCGCCAAGACGCCGGAGCTGAGCATCGAACAATTACTGCGCTTGAGCGATGTCGATGATGAGGAGAAGGCGCTGGAATTGCTGCATCATTGTCAGAAACTGGGCTGGGTTCAAGGCGTCGATGAGGCGTTGTCTCCTCCGGCAGGGGTGTTGGAAGAAACATTGCCGGATTTACTGAAACACGTTTCTGAATCGGGCAAAGTGCTGCTGGCGGACGATCAGGGCTTTTATCTGGCCAGTGAGGGTTTCGCCCATGAAACCGCCGAAGAGTTATCGGCTTTGAGCGCCGAAATTGCGACGGTGCATAATCGGCGCTCTGGCTTGATACGAAATAATCTGGGCATGGCCAGTCATGCCTGGGCGATCGTCGATGCCTATGGGCACAGTCAAATAGGTTTTTGGCCGGTTTTTATTGGCGCTAACCGTTTCGTGATAGCGATTGCAGGGATACCGCATTTCAACCGCGCGGAATTTGTCAATTTGATCTGGGCGTTGAGTATTCGATATTCTGGCGGCATGGCATGACAACAGTGGCTGCAAGATTGATGCTTATACAAAACTGTATCAGGAAAACATAACTCGATATTAATTCTAATCGATCGATTTTTAAAGTTTATTTTAAAAGCAAGGCCGCCTGTCCGGGTTAGGTATTTAAGCGTAGTCTTTCTAAAAACGTAACGACTCACCCCCATTCGGGTGGATAAGCGGAGCGCATCCACCGGGTCGGCATCTTTGGTGGATGCGCCCTTCAGGCTTATCCACCCTACATGCCCTGCCGCGTTCGATAAGTGGAGCGAGCAGTTACCTAAAAACTAAATATAACTATTCAGTATAAAAAATGCTTTTTCTATCAGTTACTTGCTTTAGAAGACGTCGTTCAGCCAGCATCTAAATTATTCTGGCATGTAAAATGAAGTGAAAAAGCTATGGAATTTAGGTGCTGGGGGCTTGACGGCGGACTCCCTGCCGCCGAAATCCTCGCCAAACACACCCCAAGCCCTGTTTGTTATCCAAATAGGGTGGAAATGCAGATTTTGCCATAATGCCAAGGATGGCGTGTAGTAGAGCAATGCAGGAGCAATTGCCGATAACGCCATGGATGGCGTGTAGTAGAGCAATGCAGGAGCAATTGCCGATAACGCCATGGAGGGCGTGTAGTAGAGCAATGCAGGAGCAATTGCCGATAACGCCATGGAGGGCGTGTAGTAGAGCAATGCAGGAGCAATTGCCGAGGAACATAAATCTGCCTTGTCGCATAGACTGCTTTCGCAAGTGGCTGATAGTCGCGGCAATATTTTTTTAACACCAAGCTGAATCGTTACAACTAAATAAACACGTAATTATTCAGCGTAGTTTTACTAAGAGGGAGTAGGTTATTGATTTATCGGGCTGTCTGCAACAGGACGTTGCCAGCAATTCCCAGTTTGAGTATTTTTGCGGGGTTTAGGGCATGGGGTGTGTCTGTCGAGGAGCGCCGTAAACCCATCCATGGGGGCTTGACGGCAGCATCCTTGCTGCCGACATCCTCGCCAAACACACCCCATGCCCTTTTTGAACGCCAAAGGGAATTGCTGGGACGTTGCAGTCAGAGCTTACGCCGCACAGGGAAGTGCAAGTGCCGCGTGAAGCAGGATGCTGTTAGCTGCCGTGGAAGTATTCACGCGTCCCGAGAAATCAATGACCTACTGCCTAAAACCCGAAAGATACTGAATAGTTACATAAACACAAATAATGATGATGAGATTGTTAAGAGGAAACAGATTATGAGAGCAGATATGCTGACCTCAGTTTTGACTGAACTGAACGGAACATCGGCGGATATCGAAGCGTCGGGGGTAATTTCCACTGATGGTTTGATGATGGCCTCGGTATTGCCGGCGGGGCTGGATGAAGACCGGGTCGGTGCGATGAGCGCCGCAATGCTTTCGCTGGGTGATAGAACCGCCCAAGAATTGCAGCGCGGCGGTTTGGAGCAGGTATTGATCAAAGGCGACAGCGGCTATGTTTTGATGACGTATGCCGGCGAAGAAGCGGTGTTGACGGTGATGGCCAAGCCGAATGCTAAATTGGGGCTTATTTTCCTGGACGTTAAGAGGGCGGCCGAAAGCATCGCTGAATTATTGTAGGACAAGGATGAAATTTAACGGAGCACAGCATGATTAGTGATATGAAGGCCGAAGATATCATGGGGGAATACAAGGAAACCACCTTGAATTTATATCATTCAATATCCAGAAAAGTGTTATATACGGAGATTGAAACGCCTTATCCGGACGGTAAGTTGATTGTTTCCACAACCACGCCGGAGGGCGTCATTACCCATGTCAATCAGTCTTTTATTGAAATGTCGGGTTATACCGAGGAAGAATTGATTGGCGCGCCTCACTCGATATTGAGGCATCCCGACATGCCGCCCGCGGCGTTTAAGGATTTATGGGATACCGTCAAACGGGGAGAGAAATGGCAAGGATTCGTCAAAAATCTACGCAAAGATGGGGGCTATTATTGGGTCAAGGCGACGGTGATTCCCAATGTTCGTCATGGCCGGGTTGTCGGCTATACTTCGGTGCGCCGGAAGCCTTCTCGAACCAAGGTGGAAGAATGCATTAAACTTTATCCGACCCTGTTTTAATTTGCGGAGATCACGAATGACGTTTATGTTTACGGTCAGCCCCGATTTTACCCCGGATCATTTGTCTGGCTGGTATATTTTCAACACCTGGTTGCAGAAACAGACCGGCGAAGGGATTCATCTGGAAATGTATAATGACTTTCAAAACCAGAGACAGGCGATTGAGGACGATAAGGTGGATCTGATCTATGCCAATCCCTTCGATGCCGCGATGTTGGTTAGGGAAAAAGGTTTTCAGCCGCTGGTGAAGGCGGAAGGTGTCGCCGATGAAGCGATCATCGCCGTCAACGCCGATAATGCGGTCGAGGATGTCGCCCATTTGTCGCCGGGCGTTAAGGTGGCTTATACCGAGGATCCCGATGTACAGATGATGGGCATGATTATGCTCGAACCGGGGGATCTCGATGGCAATAATATCAAACCGCAGCTCTGCGATAGCTATGTGTTGGTTGCAAAGCATCTGTTGAGGGGGGATGCCGACGTCGGGATTTTTCTGGCCGAAGCCTACGATGACTTGTCGTCGGTCATCAAAAAACAACTGCGCGTTTTAGTGCGTAGCCAGATCAGCGTTATTCATCATGCCTTGATGATCGGACCGAAATTGCAGCATAGGCGCGCCGATATCGAAGCGGCGCTGTTGGCCATGGGCCAAGACGAAAAGACTCGGGGCGTGTTGAACAGTCTAGGGTTCTCCGCCTGGAACAAGGTGGACGATGAAGAAATGGAGTTTATGATCGATTTAATGGATACGCTCGTTATTTAATGGAAAAGTTGGTGGTGGCGATTTCATCGAGGGCCTTGTTCGACCTCGATGAGTCGCACAATATATTTCAGCAACAGGGCAAAGAGGCTTTTTGCCGTTATCAAATCGAACACGAAAACGAAATATTGAAGCCGGGTTTCGGTTTCAATCTGGTCAAGAAATTCCTCAACCTTAATCTATTGTTCCCAGGCGAACCGTTGGTGGAAATTATCCTGCTGTCACAGAACAGCGCCGACACCGGTTTGCGCATTTTTAATTCAATTGAGCATTACGAGCTCGATATCAGCAGGGCAGCCTTTACCAGCGGCGACTCGCCGTACCGATATATGCCTGCCTTTGGCGCCCATTTGTTTTTGTCGGCCAATGGCGAGGATGTCGAAAAGGCGTTGGCCAGTGGCTATGCGGCGGCGACCATCGTTTGCGGCTCCGAAAACGTTCGCTCCGAGCAATTGCGCATCGCCTTCGATGGCGATGCGGTTCTTTTTTCCGATGAATCGGAGCGAGTTTATCAACAACAGGGGCTGGATGCATTTGCCGAGAAAGAACGTCAAGACGCCCGAAAACCCCTGGTCGGCGGGCCGTTCAAGAGCTTTCTAGCGGCTCTACACCGTATTCAAGCGCAATGCCAGCAAACACCGGCGCCGATTAGAACGGCTTTAGTGACCGCGCGTTCCGCGCCGGCCCATGAGCGGGTGGTGCGCACGTTAAGGGCCTGGGATATCCGCATCGATGAGGCGATGTTTTTGGGTGGGCGCGCCAAGGGGCCTTTTTTGCGGGCCTTTGGCGCCGATATTTTTTTCGATGACCAGCAAGGGCATTGCCAATCCGCGCAGCAACACAAGATTAGTGCCGCGCATGTGCCTCATGGCGTGGCGAGTCAAAAGCGACCTTGAAGCGGACAAATAGAGGGCTGTAATCCAGCAATGCTTCGAGTCGGACGGTTTTGCCGGTCAGCACCAGCGTTGAACCATTGCGATATTTGCCATAGTTCAAGATCGCCTCTGGATGGTCGGTTTTTTCGTTGACGAGGATAATCGCGGTATTCTGTCGACGTTCGCTCAAGCCGCTGTGTGCCGATAATTCACCCTGTATCTTTTCAATCAAGAGCGTCGTCGCTTGCGTGTTTTCGATCTTTTTTGCTTGCCTTATCACGCCGGGAATCAGGGCATTTTTATGATCGCTCAGGATGACCAGGTCACCGACCGAGCAGTCGCTTTGCTTGCTCTCTGCAAGCAGATAGTTTTTGTTTTTGTTTAGCAAGAGCTTAACCGTCTGGCCCGTTTTCGGGGCATTCGGATGCGATGCGATTTTCTGTTGCGGGGTAGAAAAATTGCTCAGGAAACTTTTTTCATGTTCCAGCGGTTCCAGCGCCATGCTCGAGTTGTGCGTCTCGACGATTTGCGCGCTAAGCCTGTTGATACGGTTTAACTTTTCCTGTTGAGTCAAAAAATCGTAAACTGGCTTGAACCCCGACAACATAGTGAATTGAACAGGCGCCGCCGGGATGCTGTCGCCAATCAGTTTCTTATAGCCCGACAAATGCTGGTGCAAGCGTTGGAGTTCGCTGGTGCCGATCGCCGACTCGAATGAATCCGGTCGTAGATGGTGGAGTAGCTCCGTTGTGTCCAAGCTGATTTCATGATTCTGTAAAGCTTCACTGGGACGTTGCATGGGACCGGGGATGCCGTTGCTATAGTTCCAACAGAAATGACCGTGTGGCTGCTGAACAGGATCGAAATTCAGTAACGAGGCATATTGGTTGGCGAAATCGAACAAAGCCTGATTATCGGACGCCGATAAGCGGTGAAAGGCGATGAGGGTAAATAATAAATTGCGCTTTATGGCCTGCTCGATGGATGACTGGTGTTTGAATTCGGCAATTCTAGTGTTGATGTTTTGTTGAAGTCCATTGTTATTTTTGGCGAAAATGAAGAGTTCGCCGCTTTTGTGCCAGAGGGTCTCGGACGGGAGTTCATGAAACAGACTGCTGAGACGCAAGTACTGGCCGATCAGTTGTAAGGCGAAGTAACTCGCTTGTAGTTTCTGCGTTAGCGGCAGTTGCTCGGCTTCCTGTCCGGCATGCAAGACGAGACTTAGATTTCTCAATAACTGTAGGCTCAGCCTGGCGATTTTCGCCGATCTGTTGTCTGTTTGCGGCCCCGGTTGCAACGCCGCAGTCAGGGCATGGGCTGAATGCAGTGTCGCCGGCGTCAGCTTTAATAGCAGAGGGAACAGGGTGTTGATGTCATCGTCCAGTTTTCTGAGCTGAGCGATGGCTTGGTTCAGTTGACTGCCGGCATTGATGGTGCTTAAACGGCTGAGCGTTTCCAGCCAGCGGGTCAGCGAATCGTCATTTAAGTCAAAAGGAAGTGTATGCGTATCTGACATTAAAGGTTAACGGGGTGATGAAAAAGATGATTCAAGTTTAGTTTATTTATCAGTGTTTTCTGAGAGAAGTTTGGCTTTTTGACAATTATCTTCAAGAAGCTGTAAATACTCCCTGTAAGTTTGGGTGTAGTTTCCCTTGGCTGCATAGATGCCTACCGTCAACGGATGATGCTCGTATATCGGAACAAGAATCTTTTTTAAACCGTTCTATTTGGAAATGGGAGCATTGTGTTGGCGGCACGGATTAAAACTCAGTCCAGATAATATCCAGCTTAAACTGCAAAAACAAGAACAGTGGCATCAGAAAACAAAAGTGGCGTAACAGAATATCGGAGTGCAAAAGCTTCAGCTTTTGCCTAAAAAACTGAAGCTTTTTTACTCCGTACAAAAAAGAGAGCAATGTCGGTTAAAAAATATCTGCACAATCCCGCTCATTTGTTTATGGACGATGCGGTTTACTTTATTACCGGTGCAACCTATCAAAAACAACGGTTTATAATTGCTGATGGTGCAAAAAAATTGCTGTTAGAGTGCATGCGTAAAGCATTTTCAGACTATGGCTGGGAACTGCATCATTGGGTGATTTTGGATAACCATTATCATCTACTGGGCAGAAGCGATAAAGGAAATGATCTGCCTCAATTGATTAAAAAAATACATGCGCAATCCGGTTTTCATATCAAGCGAATAGCAGATATATCGGGTAAGGTGTGGTGGAATTATTGGGATTATTGCCTGCGTGATGAAAATGACTATTTTCGACACTTGAACTATTTATTTTATAACCCGATTAAGCACGGTTATGTGACCGACTTGAATGACTACCCATATTCCAGCTTTCCGGACATTATGCAACAACAGGGGCGTGCATTTTTACGGAATCAGTTTAAACATTATGCTGACTATAAAACGCTATCGCTAGATGATGAATTTTAGATTGTTGCAAAAGCTGAAGCATTTGCACTCCAGGTATAGAAACAACGTATAGGAGTAAAATAATTAGTTTTTTAAGCACAAGCTGAAGCATTTTGCATTTCAGGCATAAAAAAGAACTATTTGGAGTTAAAAAGCTTCAGCTTTTTTAACAACTAGGCTTGTATTGAGTATTGGGACTATTTCAAAGCAAAGCGACCTTTCGTAATTTAAGTCGCTACTGTGATTCTGCATGAAAAACATTTTTCGAGTTGGCAGCCGACAGCTATTACAGCAAGGTGAAATTCATTGATGCGGACTGTGAAGAGGCGTTTGATTTGGTAGGGAGGCTACGGAACGATATCAGGACTGAGAAAGCGTGTTTTGACTATCACAAAACACTTGAGGCCATTTCCGAGTAAAAGTAGCCTGTCCCCTTTTCCCGAGTAAAAGTAGCCTGTCCCCTTTTCCAAGAACTATAAACGCCATCGCTTAAGAAATCATTATCTTGTTCGGCGCCCCGGCCACTTCTTTGACTAATTTAGGCGTTAGGTAACCGGGTAGATGTTTTTTAATCTGGTTCATCAATAACAGCGCTTGCTCTTGACTGACGGCAAAGTGTCCGGTGCCGCTGGCCTTGTCGAGCATGTGCAGGTAATACGGCAATACGCCTATCGAAAATAACTTTTCATTGAGTTCGCATAGGGCGCTCACGGTATCGTTAACGCCCTTCAATAAAACGCTTTGATTCAATAAAGTGACGCCCTGGTTCTTCAGTTGGCCGCATGCCCCTTTTACGGCGTCGCTTAATTCATTGCCATGGTTGGCGTGCAGCACGATAACCACCGGTTTCGCGCATAGGCGAAGACAATCGAGGAGGGCGGGGGTGACGCGCGCCGGCAATACAATTGGCAAACGACTGTGTATGCGGATGCGTTCGAGATGAGGGATTTGTTCCAGTTGCCGAATCAAGGCAATCAGTTTGTCGTCGCTTAGCAACATCGGGTCGCCGCCGCTGAGTATTATCTCGCTGATATCGGGATGAGTTTTTAAATAGGCGATCGCCCTGGCTTGTCTTTGTGGCGTTAATTGCACATCCGAGTAAGGGAAGTTGCGGCGGAAACAATAACGACAATTGATCGCGCACGCGCCCGTCATGATGAATAACGCCCGTCCCTGATACTTATGCAGGACGCCCGCTTCCGCTAGCGCGTCCAGGTCGCCTACCGGGTCGGCGCTAAAACCGGGTAAATCGGATAGCTCTTGCTGCAATGGCAGTACTTGACGCAGCAGCGGATCGGCCGGGTTTCCTGCTTCGATACAGTCGACGAAGCTGCGCGGCGCCTTCAGTGGAAAGGCTTTATGGTCCGCTAATACCGGTAGGTCTTCGATAGCGATGTTTAAATGACGACATAAATCGTTTAGGTCGGTAAAGGCCTCGGCAAGCTGTTGCTGCCAGCTAGTGTTGTTAAGTTCCACTCGATTCTATAGTTACTAAATTGCGGTTTAAGGAATTCAATGGCGATAGGAGGGCGTTAATTGTTACGGCAATTCCCAGTTGAACGTTTTAGCGGTGTTTAGGGCATGGGGAGTGTCTATCGAGGAACGCCGTTCACCCAGCACCTAAATTATGCTGGAATGTAAAATATAGTCCAGTAGCCATGGAAATTTAGGTGCTGGGTAAACCCATCCCTGGGGGCTTGACGGCAGCATCCTTGCTGCCGACATCCTCGCCAAACACACCCCAAGCCCTCTTTGTTATCTAAATTGGGAATTGCTACCGACACCCTCGCCAGACATACCCCGCACCCTGTTCGATGCTAAAATTGAAAATTGCAGTTCCTGTTGAGTCAATTTCCTATCAAAAAACATATCCATTATAATGCCTCGCACTATTGTTTGTTCAGACGAGGAAAAAATGGCTACCTATAGCACCAACGAATTTAAGGCCGGTTTGAAAATTATGCTGGATGCGGACCCTTGTTCGATTATTGAAAATGAATTTGTAAAACCAGGCAAGGGACAAGCCTTTAACCGGGTGAAGATCAGAAACCTTAAAACCGGACGTGTGATTGAACGCACCTTCAAATCGGGAGAATCGGTTGAAGGCGCCGATGTGGTCGAAGTCGAAATGCAATATCTGTATAACGATGGAGAGTTTTGGCATTTCATGGAGCCAAACACGTTTGAACAATATCAGGCCGATGCCAGCGCCGTGGCCGATGCGGTCAAATGGTTGAAGGAACAGGATATTTGTACGATGACGTTGTGGAATGATGCGCCTTTGATTGTGACGCCGCCAAACTTTGTTGAATTGGCGATCACCGAAACCGATCCCGGCTTGAAAGGCGATACTTCCGGCGGTGGGGGTAAGCCGGCCACGTTGGAAACCGGCGCCGTTGTCCGCGTACCGTTATTTGTCCAAATCGGCGAATTGATTAAAGTGGATACGCGCACCGGCGAATATGTCTCCCGCGTCAAAGAATAGTGTCGGAGGCATGGCGTCCGAGCTGTCAGGTGGAGCAGTTGCGCGCGAGGGCGCAATTGCTGGCGGCGGTTCGGGCCTTTTTTCAATCCAGAAAGGTGCTGGAGGTGGAAACGCCGCTGTTGTGCCAGGCCACCGGAACCGATCCGCAACTGGACTTTTTCTGCACTGATGGACAAAGGTCGGTTCAGCGGTCCTCGCTGTATCTGCAAACTTCGCCGGAATTCGCTATGAAGCGTCTGTTGGCGGCCGGCAGCGGTTCCATTTACCAGATTTGCAAGGCTTTCAGGAATGGCGAAAGCGGCCGTTTTCACAATCCTGAATTTACCATTCTGGAATGGTATAGGGTCGATTACTGTTTGCATGAGTTGATGCATGAAGTCGCCGAATTAATCACGACGTTGCTGGAACCTCATCGAGTCTTAGGACCGACGCGGATCATCGCTTATCAGCAATTGTTTATCGACGAAACGGGGCTGGATCCGTTGGTTTTTAGCGTCGAGCAATACCGTGATTATGCGCGAAGACAGGGTTTTGGAGAGGCCATAGACATTTGTGAGGATAATCATTCGATGTGGTTGGATTTTATTTTCAGTCATAAAATTCAACCGAGCATGGGTGAAGAGTCGTTGTGTTTAGTGCATGGCTATCCGGCCATACAGTCTTCGCTGGCGCGCATCAGTGCAAGCGACGCGAGGGTTGCCGAGCGTTTCGAAGTCTTTGTTCGAGGAATCGAGTTGGGTAACGGTTTTTTTGAATTGGCGGACGCCGCCGAGCAGGAAGAACGCTTCGATCAAGAGATTGCCGAGCGGCGATCGCGGCGCTTGCCGGCGGTCGAAAAAGACCGTCGTTTTTTGGCGGCGCTGCAGTCTGGTCTGCCTGATTGCAGCGGTGTGGCGATTGGCCTGGACCGGCTGCTGATGATCCTGACCGGCGCCGCCTGCATTGATGATATACTGGCGTTTCCTATCGCCAGGGCTTGATTCGGCCGCAGGCGCAAGGCAGCCATTCCCATCAGTTTGGCGTTCAAAAAGGGCATTGGGTGTGTTTGGCGAGGATGTCGGCAGCAAGGATGCTGCCGTCAAGCCCCCATGGATGGGTTTACCCAGCACCTAAATTTCCATGGCTACTGGACTATATTTTACATTCCAGCATAATTTAGGTGCTGGGTGAACGGCGCTCCTCGACAGACACACCCCATGCCCTAAACACAGCAAAAATGCTCAAACTGGGAATTGCTGGGCGCAAGGTGTTGGCGTCAAGGCTTCTGTGGGCATGCTATAATCGATGCTATTTTGTCGGTGACGGCTATTGGCGTAGCGCATGGCGCTGATCGGTTTGTCTGCGTTCATTGCGGGAAGGCTGATTCATTTGGCGCGAGGAGATCTTGCGTGCGAACATCGATGAGTGCGAATAACTTGACCATAGTCATTCTATTTTTTAACTGGTAACCCCGTGAGCAAGAAACGTTTTTTTCATATTCTGATGCTGGCTGCTTTGGCCTCGCCAACGGTTAAAGGGGCGGACAGTTTTGTCGTCGAAGACATACAAGTCAGGGGCTTGCAAAGAATTTCGGCGGGGACCGTTTTTAACTATTTGCCGGTGAATATCGGGGAAAAATTCACCGTGCAAAAAGCCGGTCCATCGATCAGGGCGCTTTTCAAGACCGGATTTTTCAAGGACATCACGTTGGAGCGGGAAGGGGGAACGCTGATCGTGAATGTAGTGGAAAGACCCTCGATCGCCAAGATTATTTTTGAAGGCAATAAGGATCTGAGCACCGAGGATTTGCAAAAAGCGCTGAATTCGATCGGTCTGGCCGAGGGCAAGGTGTTCAACCGTTTGGTGTTGGAAAAAGTTGAGCAGGAATTAAGACGACAATATTTTAGTCATGGCAAATACGGTCTAAAAATCAAAACCGATGTCTCACGTTTGACCCGTAACCGGGTCGGCATTCATATTAAGATTTCAGAAGGCCGCGTCGCCAAGATTAAACAGATCAATGTCGTTGGCAACAAGGTATTCGATAAAGACGAGTTGTTGAAGCAATTCGAACTGAGCACAACGAATTTGTTGTCCTTCTATACCAAGGATGATCAGTATTCCAAACAGAAGTTGTCCGCGGATCTAGAGCGTTTACGCTCTTACTATCTGGATCGCGGTTATATCAATTTCGCCATCGATTCGACCCAGGTCGCCATCACGCCGGATAAAAAAGAGATTTATATTACCGTCAATGTCAAGGAAGGAGAGTTGTACACGCTGGAGAAGGTCAAACTGACCGGCAACCTGATCGTGCCGCCGGAGGAGTTGATAGGCCTGGTGCAAGTCGGGCCGGGGGAGATTTTTTCTCGTAAAAATGCAACCCAAACCTCAAAGGCGATTTCCGATCGATTGGGCGATGAGGGCTATGCTTTCGCCAACGTCAACATGGTGCCGGAGATCGATGAGGAGCAGAAAACGGTGGCGATGACCTTCTTCGTCGATCCCGGGAAGCGCGTCTATGTGCGTCGGATTAATATGCGCGGCAACACCAAGACCCGGGATGAAGTGCTGCGCCGGGAACTTAGACAGATGGAGTCGAGCTGGGCGTCGACGGCCAAGATCGAGCGCTCGAAGACGCGACTGGAGCGCTTGGGTTATTTCGAGTCGGTGAATGTCGAGACGCCGCCTGTCGTTGGCACCGCCGATCAGATCGACGTTAACTACAGCGTCGTCGAGAAGGCGTCCGGCAATCTGATGGCCGGCGTCGGTTTCTCGCAAACTCAGGGCATCGTGTTTAACGCCAACATCTCCCAGGATAATGTATTCGGTTCCGGTAAAAGAGTGAATCTGGCCTTCAACAACAGCGATATCACCACCCAGTATCGCTTCGGCTATTTCGATCCGTATTTTACCTTGGACGGCGTCAGCATGGGGTATGACATCGGCTACAGCGCCCGGGACGCGAACCAGGCCAATATTTCCAATTATTCGACCGACGTCATCAACAGCGGTTTTAATTTTGGCATCCCGTTGAACGAATTTGACCGTCTGCGCTTCAATATCGATCTCAAGCACACTAAGCTGAATACCTCGTCGTTTACATCAACCGAAATCACCAATTTCGTCGAAGACCAAGGCGATAAGTTTCTCACACTGGCGACTTCGATCGGCTGGACCCACGACACCCTGAACCGGGCGATTTTCCCCAGCGCCGGGGGGCAGCAGCGCTTGTCGGCGTTGGCGACGATTCCGGGCAGCGATCTGGAGTATTACAAGGTCTCCTATAAGCAGCAGCAATATTTTCCATTGGCCAAGGACTTGACCTTTAGGTTGTTGGGGGAGGTCGCTTACGGGGATGGCTATGGCGATACCGACGGCTTGCCGTTTTTCGAGCACTATTTCGCCGGCGGCGTGCGTTCGGTCAGGGGCTTCAATGACAACACGATAGGACCGCGTGATTCAAACAATCGGCCTTTCGGCGGTTCCAGTAAGATTATCGGCAAAGCCGAGTTGTTCTTCCCGGTGCCTTTCATCGAAGACGCGAAGTCGATACGTCTAGGGTCGTTCTTTGATGCCGGCACCGTCAGCGACGGCTTCGAAGTCAGCAATCTGCGTTATTCGGTCGGTCTGTCGGGTGAGTGGTTGTCGCCTTTCGGGGCCTTGGCGGTAAGCGTCGCCTTGCCGCTGAACGCCGATGAAAATGACGATGAACAGATGTTCCAATTTTCCTTCGGCTCAGGATTTTAGTTTAGTTTGACCGAGTTTTACCCTATAATCGACAACCTATTAGTCAATTGAGTTGTTCGGTGTTGTTGACGCTTGGACCTCGGTTCCCTGCAGCGAAAGCGCTGAAGATATTCCACCAGGATTTCTCGGCGCTCGGCCAAAGGGAACAGCGGATCTTCCTTGGCCGTTCTTGTACGGCAGGGATGACCGGCGAAAAGCGAACTTTTCACGAGGCGGTCCAACTCTCCAATCTGCGACCCCTAACGGCAATAGGCCTAGGGACAGATTACCCACAAATAAACCTAAGCGGAGATGGTTTTAACGATGAAAAATAAAATTGCTTTGTTTTTGGCGCTGATGTTTACAGCTAATTTAAGTTACGCTGAATTAAAAATCGGTTTTGTTAATGTAGCCAGAGTGTTGGAAAAAGCGCCGCAAGCAGCCAAGGCAAAACAGCGATTGGAAAAGGAATTTTCACCCCGTGATAAGCATTTGGTCGCGCAACAAAAAGAAATCAAGGCGCTGGAAGAAAAGCTGGCTCGCGATGCCTCGGTGATGGGGGAGTCCGAACGTCGTAAGCTGGAAAGGGATATTATCGGCAAGAAAAGGGACGCCAAACGCTCTCAACAGGAGTTCAGCGAGGATTTCAATATGCGCAGAAATGAGGAGCTGGGGAAATTACAACGGCGCATCATCGAAGCGATCAGAGCATTGGCCAAAGAGGAAAATTACGATTTGCTGTTAACCGATGGCGTTATCTATGCCGGCGAGCAAATTGACGTGACCAGTCAAGTACAGGAAAAACTAACCAATCTGTCGGACTGATTGTTTTAATGAATTAAGATTATCGACTGCTGGCGGGGCGGAAAGATCACCCTGTTCTGGGCTTGGTCGAGAGTCATTTGAGAGATTTGAGGGAATATAGGAATTATGGCCGGACAGTTGGATATATTAGAAATCCAGGAATTTTTACCGCATAGGTATCCGTTTCTTTTGGTTGATAAGGTCGTCGAGTGCGAGCCGGGGGTGCGCCTGCTAGCGGTGAAAAATGTCACCTATAACGAGCCCTTTTTTCAAGGGCATTTCCCCCATGTGCCTATTTTCCCGGGCGTCTTGATCATGGAGGCGTTGGCCCAGGCAACGGGCCTGTTGGCGTCGCAAACGGACGAAAGCCTGGGTAAGGGCATGACTTATTATCTGGCCGGTATCGATAAGGCCCGTTTTAAAAGGCCGGTCGGCCCGGGCGATCAGTTAATGCTGGAAGTGATCTATGTCAGGAATAAGCGCAACATCTGGACATTTGATTGTCGCGCCGAAGTGGAAGGCGAGCTGGCGGCCAGCGCTCAAATTATGTGTGCAGCAGCGGTAGAATAGTGATAGATCCAAAAGCAGTCGTCGATATCAATGCCGATATCGCCGATGATGTAAAAATCGGCCCTTTCTCGGTGATCGGACCGGATGTCAGAATCGACTCGGGCACGGTCATCGGTCCGCATGTCGTCATTAAAGGTCCTACCGCGATCGGTAAGGACAATCAGATTTATCAATTCGCCTCGATCGGCGAGGATCCGCAGGATAAAAAATACGCCGATGAAATTACCCGCCTGGAAATTGGCGACAGGAATACGATCCGAGAATTCTGCACGATGCACAGAGGAACACAGCAAGATCAGGGCTTGACCTTGATAGGCAGCGATAACCTGTTCATGGCTTATACTCACGTCGCTCATGATTGCGTCATCGGCGACCATGTCATCATGGCTAACGGCGCCTCGATCGCCGGTCATGTTCACATGGGCGATCATGCGATCTTGGGGGGCTTCACTCTGGTGCATCAATTTACCCAGATCGGCGAATACAGTTTTTCCGCGATGGGCAGCGCCGTGACCCAGGATATTCCGCCATTCGTCATGGTCGGCGGACGTCCGACCCGGCCGCATGGCATCAATTCGGTCGGCATGGAGCGGGACGGCATCTCCGCGGAAGTGATACGGCAGATACGTAAGGCCTATAAAATTCTCTATAAGAACAATCTGCGTCTTGAGGATGCGATCGAAGAAATCGAAGATCTGGCCGGCGAGAGCAATGAGCTTTCCAATATGGTCAGCTTTCTGCGTAATGTCACCCGCGGCATTTTGCGTTAATTGATCCGTGTTAGCCGGTATCGATGAGGTGGGGCGGGGGTGTATCGTCGGTCCTGTGGTTGCGGCGGTCGTGGTGTTGAATCCCGATAAGCCGATTGCCGGTTTGACCGATTCGAAGAAACTGACAGCCAGAAAGCGACAGCAATTGGCCGCAGAAATAAAGCGGTCGGCGCTGGATTGGGCGATAGGCAGGGCGGAAGCCAGTGAAATCGATCGTCTGAATATCTTGCAGGCTTCGCTGCTGGCGATGAAGCGCGCCTTTGCCCAACTGTCCACAACGGTCGAAAAAACCTTGGTCGATGGCAAATTTTACCCGGATATCGCCTGTCCGGGCGAGACCGTGGTGCAAGGCGACTTGAGCGTCGCCGAGATTTCCGCGGCTTCGATACTGGCTAAGGTCGCCCGCGACGATGAAATGTCCGTGCTCGACCGGCTCTATCCGGGCTATCAGTTTGCCGCCCACAAAGGTTATCCGACCAAAATCCATCTGCAACAATTACAGCAATTAGGCGTCACCGAGCAGCACCGTAAATCATTCGCTCCCGTTAAAAGATTGCTGGTCGATTGAACCCTTCATCGGGCCATCATGTTATGAATCCTGCGTTTGTTCATTTACGTATTCATTCCGAATTTTCCCTGGTCGACGGCATCGTCAAAATCAAGCCGTTGGTGGAAAAGCTTGCCGGCTACCAGATGCCGGCGGCGGCGTTGACCGAGCACTCCAATCTGTTTTCGCTGGTCAAATTCTATCGCGCGACTCAAGGTCAGGGCATCAAGGCGATCGTCGGCGCCGACGTCAATGTGTTCAATCCCGAGGAGCCGGCCACGCCCTATCGGATGACTTTTCTGGCGCGTAACGGGCGCGGCTATGTGGTGTTGACCGAATTGATTTCCAGAGCCTATCAGGAGGGGCAGCATCTTGGCGTGCCCATGCTGCGCAGGGAATGGATAGAACAGAATCATGGCGATTTGATCGCGCTGTCCGGTGCGATGGACGGCGATATCGGTCAGGCCTTGTTGGCCGACAAAGACGAACAGGCCAAACAATACGCCGAGTACTGGTCTGCGTTGTTTGCCGATAGTTTTTATCTGGAGCTGCAGCGAGTAGGCAAGCCTGATGAGGAGCGTTATATTCAGGCGGCCGTCGATCTGGCTTTGCAGTTGGAATTGCCGGTGGTCGCCACCAATGACGTTCGTTTCATCAGGCAAGAGGACTTCGAAGCCCATGAAGTCAGGGTCTGCATAGGCCAAGGACGGGTGCTCGATGACGACAGGCGGCCGCGCCATTACACCCGTCAGCAGTATTTGCGCAGCGCCG
The DNA here is from genome assembly GCF_030717995.2 of Methylomarinum sp. Ch1-1. NCBI lineage: Bacteria > Pseudomonadati > Pseudomonadota > Gammaproteobacteria > Methylococcales > Methylococcaceae > Methylomarinum > Methylomarinum roseum. The sequence goes on from NZ_CP157743.1 coordinate 2,446,664, forward strand.
AGGAAATGCAGGAGCTATTCGCCGATATCCCCGAGGCGCTGGAAAACACGATAGAAATCGCCAAGCGTTGCAATGTTCAGTTGACCCTGGGGAAAAACTACTTGCCTGATTTCCCGGTTCCGGAAGGCATGACCCTGGATGAGTATTTTACCAAGGCGTCCTGGCAGGGCTTGGAAGAGCGCTTGCAGCAGCATGCTCCGGTCGGTAGCGGGACGCCTGAAGAGAATCGCAAGGTCTATGAACAGCGTCTGCAGGTCGAGCTCGATGTCATCGTGCAAATGGGTTTTCCCGGTTATTTCATGATCGTCGCCGACTTCATCCAATGGTCGAAGAATAACAGCATCCCGGTTGGGCCGGGACGGGGTTCAGGGGCCGGGTCTTTGGTTGCCTATGTGTTGAAGATTACCGATCTCGATCCGATCGAGTTCGATCTGCTGTTTGAACGGTTTTTGAATCCGGAACGGATATCGATGCCCGACTTCGATGTCGATTTCTGCATGGAGCGCCGCGATGAGGTCATCGATTATGTCGCCCGCCACTATGGCCGCGATCATGTTTCCCAGATCATCACCTATGGTTCGATGGCTGCGAAGGCCGTCGTGCGCGACGTCGGTAGGGTATTGTCTTTTTCCTATGGCTTTGTCGACCGCCTCGCCAAGCTGATTCCGTTCGAAATCGGCATGACCCTGGAAAAGGCCTTGAAAGAAAGCGCCGAGTTGAAGGACTTGTATGACAGCGAGGAAGAAGTCAAAACCTTGATCGACATGGCGAGAGCGCTGGAAGGGATTTCCCGTAATGCCGGCAAGCATGCCGGCGGCGTGGTGATTTCGCCGAGCAAATTGACTGATTTCACCCCTTTGTATTGCGAGCAGGGTGGCGGCAATCTGGTGACTCAATTCGACAAGGATGATGTCGAGGCGGTCGGCCTGGTCAAATTTGACTTTTTGGGCTTACGCACGCTGACCATCATCGACTGGGCCTTGCAGACGATCAACGAACAGCGGCGGCGGCAAGGCGAAGCCCCGGTCGATATCAGTCAGATTCCGCGAGATGATGCGGCCAGTTATGAGCTGCTGAAAAACGCTCAGACCACCGCGGTGTTTCAGTTGGAATCGCGCGGCATGAAGGAGCTGATTAAGAAGCTCAAGCCGGATTGCTTCGACGATATCATCGCATTGGTGGCGCTGTTCAGGCCCGGGCCGTTGGAGTCGGGGATGGTTGACGATTACATCAACGTCAAGCACGGCGCCAAGGCCGAATACGCCCACCCCCTGCTGGAGCCGATCTTGCAGCCGACCAACGGCGTCATTCTTTACCAGGAACAGGTGATGCAGATCGCTCGGGACATGGCCGGCTACACGCTGGGCGGCGCCGACATGCTGCGGCGGGCGATGGGTAAGAAGAAGCCCGAGGAAATGGCCAAGCAGCGGGAGATCTTTACCGAAGGCGCGATCAAAAACAACATCGAAGAATCGATCGCGACCTATATCTTCGACTTGATGGAGAAGTTCGCCGGTTACGGTTTCAATAAGTCGCATTCGGCCGCTTACGCGCTGGTCGCTTATCAGACGGCCTGGCTGAAGGCCCATTATCCGGCCGCCTTCATGGCGGCGGTGATGTCGTCCGATATGGATAACACCGATAAGGTCGTGGTGTTGATCGAGGAATGTCGGCAAATGAAATTGACCGTTTGTCCACCGGATATCAATGTTTCCGATTATCGTTTCACCGTCAACGAGCAGCAGCAGATTGTTTACGGCATCGGCGCGATCAAGGGCGTCGGTGAATCGGCGATTGAAGACTTGCTGGCCGAGCGCAAGGCTAGCGGACCTTATGCCGGGCTTTATGAATTATGCAAGCGCGTGGAGCTGCGCAAAGTCAATCGCCGCGTGCTGGAGGCCTTGATCAGGGCTGGCGCCTTTGATTCGATAGATGCCAACCGCGCCGCTCACCTGGCCGAGTTAACCACTGCGTTGCGAGTCGCCGAACAGCATGGCAAGATGAGTCAAACCGGGCAGAACGACCTGTTCGGCTTGTCGGTGCAGGTGGAAAGTGAGGACGGCGAGGCTGAGGCTTACACCAGCCGGGTCGATCCCTGGACGGAAAAAGAGCGACTGGAGGCGGAAAAGCAGACGCTGGGCCTGTATTTGACCGGACATCCGATCGCCGAATATGAAGCCGAGTTGAAGCATATCACTCATGGCGACATCGCCAGCCTGGTGGCCGATGCGGAACGATCGAAAGGCAAGATGGAGGGGCGTGTTGCCGGTTTAGTGGTCGAGCTGAGAACCCGGCAAACCAAGCAGGGCAAGATGATGGGATTCGCTACCCTGGACGATCGCACCGCGCGTCTGGAAGTGGCGGCATTCAGCAAGGTTTATGAACAATACCGTGATATATTGTCGAAGGATGCCTTGCTGGTTGCCGAAGGTTCGCTGAGTATCGATGATTTTTCCGGCATGTTGCGGGTCACCGCAGAGAAAATGTACAGTATCGAGCAGGCAAGGGAGATGTTTGCTCGCAGCATACAGTTGCAGTGGCGGCCCGGCAGCGATCAGGTCCATCAAGATTTTATCGAGAACCTGGCGGAAATACTGCGGCCTTACTGTGGCGGGAGCTGTCCCGTCATCATTCATTATTGTTCGCCACAGGCTAAGGCGGCGATACAGTTGGGTGATGACTGGCGAGTGACGCCGGCCGATGAATTGCTGCTGCGATTGCGGCGGTTTCTTTCCGCCGAGGCGGTCGAGATAAAATACCGATAAAAAAAAGCCCTCGAAAGAGGGCTTTTTTATAACAGCGCTGATATGCCTATCGCTTAGGATTCATTGTTTTCCATTTTCGCTTTCGGCGGCTCACTGGGCTTTTCCGTGGTCTGGCTTTCCGGCGCCGGGGCCTTTTTGACGTCGGTTTTTTCATCACCCTTACGCTCGGCAAACTGGTTCGCGTATGAGCGCGGCTTTTCCGTTTGACCGTTCTGCTGCTCTACTTTTTCCGTTTGGGCGGGCTGAGAAGCTTGTTGATCGCTTTTTGCCTCAGCTGGCTTGTCATTGCGCTCTGTTTTTTTGTAATTCGGGTTGCGTCTTCTGCGATTGTTTCCCCGTCGACTGTTGCGCGGTTTTCTGGGCGATTCGTCGCTGCTCGCGGATTTGTCCTCACTCTCTTTAACGTTCGTTTCCGCCGCGTTTTTATCGGTGTCGCTTTTCGGTGGTTTATCGGTGCGGCGTTTTGGTCCGCGGCCCTGTCCGGATGGGCGCGCTTTACGGGGTTCGGTCTTGTCCTTCTTGCGCGGGCCTCCGCCATTTTTTTTGCCTTGTTCCGCCGGAGTCTGGCTGGCCGGGATCTCTTCTTCGCTAGCGCCGACAAGTTTTTGCCAGAAACGCTGAATCAAGCTGGCGGATGTTTTTTTGTTTTGCACGGGCGCCGGAGAATCCGGTAAAAATTCCTTAATTGCCGGCTTTTCGAATTTTTGCCGCGACTGCTTGGCAAATTCCGGCAGGGTGATGTCTTCTTCCTTGATTTGTAGGTGGCTGGACTTTTCGTCGGTACTGTCGGCGGCCTTGATGCGTTCTATGTCGTAGGCCGGTGTTTCCAGGTGTTTGCTCGGCAGTACGATGATGGAGACGTTCAACCTGTCTTCGATGTCCTGAATGGTGTTGCGCTTTTCGTTCAACAGGAAGGTAGCGCACTCGATCGGCAGATGGGCGATGACTTTTTCCGTGCCTTTCTTCATCGCTTCTTCTTCGATGATGCGCAGCACTGCCAGCGTCACCGATTCAACGTTGCGGATCGAGCCCTGACCTTTACAGCGCGGACAGGTCAGTTGCGAGGCATCGCCCAGCGACGGGCGGATCCGCTGTCTGGACATTTCCAACAGACCGAAGCGCGAGATACGACCGGTTTGAATGCGGGCGCGATCGATTTTCAGCGCATCGCGCAGCCGGTTCTCGACGGCGCGCTGGTTTTTGTTGGCCATCATATCGATGAAATCGATCACGAACAGACCGCCTAAGTCGCGCAAACGCAGTTGCCGGGCGATTTCGTCGGCGGCTTCCAGGTTTGTGTTCAATGCGGTCTCTTCGATATCGCTGCCTTTGGTGGCGCGAGCCGAGTTAATATCGATCGAGGTCAAGGCTTCGCTGTGATCGATCACGATGGAGCCGCCAGAGGGGAGTGACACCTCGCGGTTATAAGCCATTTCGATTTGGGTCTCGATCTGATAGCGGCTGAACAATGGGACGCTGTCGGAATAAAGCTTGGCTTTGGACAGGTAATGCGGCATGACCTGTTTCAGAAACTTCTGCACCAGTTTGAATGATTCCTCGTTATCGATCAGGATTTCATCAATTTCGCCGCGTAAATGATCGCGCAGTGCGCGAATAATGACGTTGCTTTCTTGGAAAATCAAAAACGGTGCGGCTTGTTCGCTGCTAGAGCGATCTATCGCTTCCCATAACTGCAACAAGTAATTTAAGTCCCATTGCAACTCCTCGACATTTTTCCCGCAGCCGGCGGTGCGTATGATAAGGCCCATGTTTTCAGGAATGTCCAAGGCCGCCATGGTTTCTTTCAACTCACTGCGGGTGTCGCCTTCGATGCGTCTAGAGATGCCGCCCGCCTTGGGGTTGTTCGGCATCAGCACTAAATAGGTGCCGGCCAGGCTCATGTAGGTCGTTAATGCCGCGCCTTTGTTGCCGCGTTCTTCTTTTTCAATCTGAACGATGACTTCTTGGCCTTCCTGAACCGGTTTTTTGGCGCTGGATTTGTCTTCACCCTCCGGGGATCCGTTGGTGCTGCGTCGATATTGAGGCGATATTTCCTTAAAGGGCAGGAAGCCGTGTTTCTCGGCGCCGTAATTGACAAAGGCCGCTTCAAGGCTGGGTTCAACCCGGGTAATGATTCCTTTGTAAATATTCGATTTCTTTTGTTCTTTTGATGGTACTTCTATATCAAAATCATAAAGTTTTTGACCATCTACCAAGGCTACACGCAACTCTTCAGGTTGGGTGGCATTGATAAGCATTCTTTTCATTTAATTATCCTTGTAGTTTCCTGCTCCATTAGCTTGAGTTTCCGAACAGAGTCGTTATAAATAGCGTTGTGTGGCTACCCTGACATAATTCTAACTATAGGCGGGCCGCGTCAGTCTGTCTAAATGTTTATTATCAACCTTGGGCATCATCGGATGATATCCGGAATTGTCGCCTATCTGGGGAGGTCAGTTAAACCGTCAGTCTGTCCTTAAGGAGCAGTGTCGCTCATCATGGGTCGAACGATAAAACCCGAAAAATTCGTTTGTCGCCAGGCGCTCGGCCTGGATCTTAAAACCGGCGCTATCTGTTGGGCCGGTTAGCCTATTTGTGCACTGTACGTTACACAAAAACTTCACTAATATAGCAATCTTTATAGGTTGCATCAATTTAATCATCATTTATTAAAAGAAATTGTTATGATTGCTCCATGAGTGAGACAACAAATAAGACTAAGCCGCAAGTTAAATGGCTGGAAATCGGCGAAGAAAATGACGGACAACGGCTGGATAACTTTCTGATTAGCCAATTAAAAGGCGTTCCGAAAACGAGGATCTACCGCATCGTCAGAAAAGGCGAAGTCAGGGTCAATAAAGGACGGGTCGATGTTAAATATCGTCTGCAAACGCATGATGTCGTCAGGATTCCGCCGGTCAGGGTTGCCGAACGTAATGAAGCGCCGGCGATTCAGCCGACGCTGAAATATAGTCTGGAAAATCAGGTGCTTTATGAGGATGAAGGCTTCATCGTTTTAAATAAACCGTCCGGGTTCGCCGTTCATGGCGGTAGCGGCGTGAGCTCGGGTGTGATCGAGGCGTTGCGTCAGATTAGGCCCAACCAGCGCTTTCTTGAGCTGGTTCACAGACTGGATAAAGAAACTTCCGGATGCTTGCTGGTGGCGAAGAAGAGGAGCGCGCTGAAGTATTTGCATGAATTGTTCAGAGGCGACGGCGTCGAAAAAACTTATCTGGCCTTGCTGGACGGGCAATGGCAGCGTAAAAAACAGTGGGTTGAGGCGCCGTTGCTGAAAAATATCAACAAAGGCGGAGAGCGGATGGTGGTGGTCAGTCAGCAAGGTAAATCGGCGGAAACGCTGTTTGTCAGGTTGAAAAAATATGTCGACGCCACGCTGGTGCATGCCTCGCCTAAAACCGGGAGGACGCATCAGATCAGGGTGCATGCGGCCTGGCTGGGGCATCCGATTATCGGTGATGATCGCTACGGGAATGAGGACAGCAACAGGCTGTTCAAGAAAAGAGGTTATAAGCGCTTGTTTTTGCATGCCGAGCAATTACGCTTTCGCCATCCGCTGAGTGGGGAGGTGATGCATTTTGTCGCGCCTTTGCCGCAGGAATTACAGAACTTGCTGGATCATGAAAAAACAGTTTGATTTAATTATTTTCGACTGGGACGGCACGCTGGTCGATTCGATTGACTGGATCGTGCGCTGCTTGCAAAACGCCGCGCGGGAGTGTGGCCGTAACGCGCCCGAGGCGCAGGCGGCCAGGGAAATTATCGGCTTAAGCATAGAACGGGCCATGGCCGAGTTGTTTCCCGGTATCGATGCGCGGACTCAGGAACAATTGATTCGGGTTTATAGTCAACAGTTCTTTAGTAAAAAAATCGGCCGGGACGATTTGTTCGATGGCGTTTATCAAATGCTGGAACAGTTCAAACGGGCCGGTTATCGATTGGCGGTGGCGACCGGTAAGAAAAACGCCGGTCTAATGGATGCGATGAGCGCTACCGGCGTGATCGATTTTTTCGATACCACGCGCAGCGCCGATCAGACCGCATCGAAGCCGCACCCGTTGATGATCGATCAGATCATTGAGGAAATGAACGTAGGCAAGGACAGGGTCGTCATGGTCGGAGATTCGGTGCATGATTTGCAGATGGCGAGCAATGCCGGCGTGGCCGCGATTGCGGTTGAATGTGGCGCGCATCGGGCAGAGGTGTTGAAACAGTATGATCCGCTGCTGTGTTTGCCGCAGACCCGCGCGTTATTGGACTTAATCTAACAGGTTTTGAGTAGTGGAAAATCAACAAGACGATATGAATCAAGAGCATAAAGAAAACGGCTGGGAAAAAGAACTGGTGGAAAAACTGGCGTTTGCCGCCGTGAATGAACAGCGCAAAGCTCGGCGCTGGGGCATCTTCTTTAAAATGCTGACTTTTACTTATCTGATTGCCATTTTGGCGATCGCGATGTATCCCCGGTTTAAAACGGAAATGAGTCACGGCGAAAAGAAGCATGCAGCCATCATCGATGTGCAAGGGGTCATCGCCGAAAATGAAGCGGCCAATGCCGACGCCATTATTGAAGGGCTAAGAAAGGCCGTTAAGGATGACAGTACTCAAGGCATCATTCTGAACATCAATTCTCCGGGCGGCAGTCCGGTGCAATCGGCCTATGTGTATGATGAAATTCGTCGTCTGAAGGAAAAACATCCGGATATGCCGATTTATTCGGTAGTCAGCGATATCTGCGCCTCGGGCGGTTATTATATAGCATCGGCCAGCGATAAAATTTATGTCAATCAGGCCAGCATCATCGGTTCGATCGGCGTCATCATGAATGGCTTCGGTTTCGTCAACGTGCTGGATAAGCTCGGGGTCGAGCGTCGACTGTTGACGGCGGGTTCGCATAAGGCGATGTTGGACCCCTTTTCCCCGGTCAAGGAGTCGGAAGCCCAGCATATGCAGTCGCTGCTGAATCAAGTGCACCGGCAGTTCATCGACGCCGTCAAGACCGGCAGGGGAGATCGTCTGGCCGAGTCGCCGGAGATGTTTTCCGGTTTGGTGTGGACCGGTACGGAAGGCGTCAAATTGGGGCTGGCCGATGATTTCGGCAGCGTCGATTCGGTGGCGAAAGACGTGCTCGGTGTCGAAGACAAGGTTAATTTCACCCCTCAGGAACGCTTTTTGGAGCGTCTGGTCGGCAAATTCGGCGCGTCGTTCGGTCATGCTCTCGGTACTACGGCGCGTACGCTGATGCTGCAATGAGTCAGTTCGGTATCTCACTAGTACTCAGTCATGTTATATATGACGGGTACTCGGTAGGCGCCAGCCATTCCCGGTTTGAGTATTTTTGCGGTGTTTAGGGCATGGGGTGTGTCTGTCGAGGAGCTGGGGCTTGACGGCTTGCTTCGCGAAGCCGCCCTACGTTGGCGGATCCGCTGCGCTTGATCCGCCCTACCGGTGCGGGTAGGGTGTGCTGACGATAGGAAGCGCACCGGTTCCTGGTTCCCACGGTCCTCCGTGGGAACCCATACTTTGCCACCTTAAGCCCGGTATGTATTCCCACGCAGGAGCGTGGGAACGAGGGTATTCTCAAAGCCGGACGGAGTTTACAACTCCGTCCGCAACCTTCGCGAAGCCGCTCTACGTTGGCGGATCCGCTGCGCTTGATCCGCCCTACCGGTGCGGGTAGGGTGTGCTGACGATAGGAAGCGCACCGGTTCCTGGTTCCCACGGTCCTCCGTGGGAACCCATACTTTGCCACCTTAAGCCCGGTATGCGTTCCCACGCAGGAGCGTGGGAACGAGGGTCGGGCATCGCAATCGCCGGATGAATTCTCAAGGCCGGACGGAGTCAAAGCCGGACGGAGTTTACAACTCCGTCCGCAACCTTCGCGAAGCCGCTCTACGTTGGCGGATCCGCTGCGCTTGATCCGCCCTACCGGTGCGGGTAGGGTGTGCTGACGACAGGAAACGCACCGTTTTTGATGCGCTTCACGCTGTTCAGCGCATCCGAAGGCAAGGCGGTGCTTTGCGTAGGAGCGCCGCCCTCGGCGCGAAAAGCAAGTAGTCCGCATCGCTATGCGAAATGCAGGTCAACGAAGGACCTGAACGATTCAACCGTGACTAGGGTATGTTAAACGTTCGGGGCGGGTTAAATAACCCGCCCCGCCCTAAAGGCGCATCCATAACCTAATTCAGTCCGGATTCAGAAATTTAGATCTATAATTAGCGGAAATATCCAATTCATGGGGCCGAGCACATTAATAAGCCGAGAGGTAAAGCCTTGATGCGACAAATCCTTACCGTATTGTTGTTGTCCGCCTGTCTCGCGCCAGTCAGTCTGGCGGGAACACAATCGTACACCGCCTTGGTCACGCTTGATGAGGCCGCCAGGAAAATCATCCAACAGGGACGAAACAAGGTGCTGGCCACCCGCACGGAAACGGTCGATGGCAGGCGGGTGCACATTATCAAGATTTTAACTCCGCAAGGGCGAATCCAGCATATCAAGATCGATGCGGACAGCGGTCGGGTCGTTAAGTAGAAAAGGTAAGAGTCATGCGTATTCTCGTGGTCGAAGACGAACAGGTGTTGTGTCAGCAGATCAAACGGTATTTTGCCGATAAGGGTTTTGCCGTCGATAGCGCCGACACCGGCGCTGACGGCTATTATCTGGCCAGCGAATATCCGCTCGATGCGGCGATTGTCGATATCGGCTTGCCCGATTTTTCCGGCATCGAATTGATCAAAAAACTCAGGGCTCAGGACAATCATTTGCCGGTCTTGTTGTTGACGGCCAGAAGTCGTTGGCAGGATAAGGTGGAAGGTTTGGAAGCCGGCGCCGATGATTATTTAGCCAAGCCCTTCCATTATGAAGAATTGATGGCCAGGGTCAATGCCTTGCTGAGGCGTTCGAAAGGCAATGCTCATCCGGTGCTAAGCTTCGCCAATATCAGGCTGGACACGGTGTCGCAGGATGTCACCGTGGATGGTAAATTGGTCGAGTTGACCGCTTTCGAATACAAAGTGCTGGAGTATTTGTTGTTCCGCCGCGGAGAAGTGGTGTCGAAATCGGTCCTGACCGAGCACATCTATGATGAGGATTTCGATCGTGACAGCAATGTCATCGAGGTGTTCATCGGTCGGCTGAGAAAAAAACTCGATCCCCAGGGCATCACCAAGCCGATCGAAACGCTGCGCGGCCGGGGATACCGTATTCCCGCACAAGAACATTGATGACGGCGTTCGGTGCAAACTAACTCGCTCAGTTTTCGGTTGTTGTTGTCGGCCGGCTTGGTGTTGACGGCCTTTTTCGCGTTGGTCGCGTTGGTGTTGGAGCAGGCCTTTCAGCAGAGCACCGAGCAGGCGCTCAGGGAAAAGCTGCAAATTCAGATTTATTCGTTGTTGTCGGTGGCGGAAATGGACCGTGCGCTGCAACTGAAGATGCCCGATGCGTTGAGAGAGCCGCGTTTTTCCAATCCCGGCTCCGGTCTCTATGCCGCGATTCGTTTGTCGGACCAAAGCCTGGTATGGCGCTCGCCATCCGCGGTCGGGGTCGAGCTGCCAGTCGCCGAACAATTACAGCAGGGCGAATTCGCTTTTGTGCGCGACAACAGTCAGCGCTTTGTGTTGCATTACGCCGTGCTCTGGGAGAACGAAGCCGGTTTTGAAAGGGCCTATGTGTTTACCGTTGCCGAAGACGGGCAATTGCTCGACAAGCAGGTGGCCGGTTTCAGGGTGACGTTGACCAGCTGGCTTTCGGGAATAGGCGTGCTGTTGGTGTTGACTCAGTTTTTGCTGTTGCGCTGGGGACTCAAACCGTTGCGCCAGATCGAAGCCGATCTCGGCCAGATCGAAGCCGGCGCCAAAAGTCGTCTGGATGGCCGTTATCCCGCCGAGTTGAAAGCGGTGGCCGGCAATTTGAATGCGTTGATCAGCAGCGAGCGCGCGCATCTGGAGCGTTACCGCAACACCCTCGCCGATTTGGCCCACAGCCTTAAGACGCCGTTGGCGATATTACGAGGGAGTGTCGAAACGACGGAAGTCAATCGGGAAACGATACAGCATCAGATTTCCAGAATGAATGAAATCGTCGACTATCAATTGCAAAAAGCGGCGGCCAAGGGGCGGAAGAAGCTGACCGGCAAGGTCGATATCAATGCAGTGCTGGATAAGATCATCGCTTCCTTGAGCAAAGTTTATCAAGAAAAACGCATTGATTACCGGTTTTCGGCGGCCAAGATCTTTCGTTTATATTGTGAGGAAGGCGATATTTATGAGATTGCCGGAAATTTGCTGGATAATGCATCGAAATGGTGTCGAAGCAAGGTTCGAGTGTCGTTAACTGAAGTCGATGCAAACGAGGCGGGCGTCGAGGCGGTGCTACTGACCGTCGAGGATGACGGCCCAGGCATCGCGCCGGAAAAAATTGCCGAGATCATGCATAGGGGCGTGCGCGCCGATGAGAATACCGAAGGGCATGGCATCGGCATGGCGGTCGTCCATGAATTGGTCGAGTTGTTGGGGGGGCGACTGGTTGGCGGCAAAAGCGCCGCATTGGGCGGCATGAAGTGGCAGGTTTATTTGCCCTGATAAAAAAATTTATCGCTGTTGCAGAGCACCTTGCCTGGGCGGGGCGGGTTATGCAACCCGCCCCGAACTTTTTTGCTTGGCTCAAGGGAAAGCTTCAGGACGGGGTTGCAAGCCCCGTCCTGCCCGAAAACTACATTGAATCATGACAAAGAATTTTTACTGGTCTTGCCTTATCGAAAAAAATCATGGATAATAGCGGTCTTTCAGTCAGGGACTGAATTAATTATGGTTACTGTGTTGGTCCTCTCGCAACGATACGCTGTCAACCCCGCCAGGCCCGGAAGGGAGCAACGGTAGCAGCAGATTCGTGTGCCGGGATGCGGCTGGCACGGTAGCCGCCCAATCTTTCCATCCTTGTCGAGTCTAATGACTTATCAGGTACTCGCCAGAAAGTGGCGACCGCAAAATTTCTCCCAGATCGTCGGTCAGGAACACGTCAGTCAATCCTTGATTCATGCCTTGCAGCATGATCGTCTGCACCATGCTTATTTATTCACCGGTACTCGCGGCGTCGGCAAAACCACCATCGCTCGCATCTTGGCTAAAGCCATCAATTGTGAAAATCTGAACGATTTCAATCCCTGTGGTCAATGCCGTGTCTGTCAGGACTTCGAGCAGGGCCGCTTCATGGATCTGATAGAAGTCGATGCCGCATCGCGGACCAAGGTCGAAGACACCCGCGATTTGCTCGATAATGCGCAATATGCGCCCAATCAGGGACGCTATAAAGTCTATCTGATCGATGAGGTGCATATGTTGTCTGGGCATAGTTTCAATGCCTTGCTAAAGACGTTGGAAGAGCCGCCGCCGCATGTAAAATTTTTGCTCGCCACCACCGATCCGCAAAAAATTCCGGTGACGGTGCTGTCGCGTTGTCTGCAATTCAACCTGAAACGCTTGCTGCCGGATCAGATCGACGGCCAGATGCGTTATATTCTGGGACAGGAACAGATTGAGTTTGAAGAAAGCGCCATCAAGATCCTGGCCCGCGCAGCTGACGGCAGCATGCGTGACGGCTTGAGTCTGCTCGATCAGGCTATTGCTTTCGGCAGCGGCGCGGTGCGTTACGATGAGGTCGCCGCGATGTTGGGCACGGTGGCGCAACAGCCGGTGGATGAGCTTTTGCAGGCATTGGTCGCCGAAGATGGCGGCATGCTGCTGGCGAAAGTTGATGAAATCGCCAATTTAACTCCGGATTTCAGTGAAATCTTGCAGCAATTGTTGCGAGTTTTGCATCGTGTGGCGCTAACCCAGCAGGTCCCCGGGTTGGTCGATCATGAATTTGATAAACAAGTCATCGATCATCTGGCCAGCCAATTGTCGCCGGAGAATGTGCAGCTGTATTATCAGATTGCCCTGATCGGACAGAGAGATATGGATTTGGCGCCGGATCCGCGCAGCGGCTTCGAAATGATTTTGCTGCGGATGTTGACCTTCAAGCCGAAAAAATCAGCGCTTGAAGCGGCGCCGGCTGCCGTGCAGCAACCTCGTCCGTCGCCCGCTCCAGTGCAGACCAAGCCTGCCTCCGTCCCGGAACAGAGGAGTGCGCCGGCTAAGACGGCGGCGCCTCCGCCAGTCGAGCCGCTTGGTCAGGCGCAACCGGGCGACGACAACTGGATGGATATGATACAGGCGATGAAAATTCGCGGCATGACCCGGGAATTGGCCAATCAATGTGTTTATGACGGCGTCGATGACAGCGGTTGCCGCTTGATTATCGATCCGTCCCATCAGCATTTGCTGGGCGGCAAGGCCGAAGAGAAACTGCAAAAGGCCTTGCAGGATTATTTCGGCAAGCCGTTAAAGTTGCGTATTACAACGCAAAAAACCGATAATATAACACCGGCCGTTCAACATCAGCGCGATCGAGAACAGCGCCAGCAGGCGGCGGTTGACGCGATCGATGCCGATCAAAATGTGCAGGTCTTGAACGAACAGTTTGGCGCCAGAGTGATGTCCGGCACCATTGAACCGAATGATGAATAGTGGAGCGACTATGAAAAACGCACTGGGTAATATCATGCAGCAAGCCCAAAAAATGCAGGAGGACATGAAGAAGGCGCAGGAAGAGCTGGCCTCTATGGAAGTTCAGGGCGAATCCGGCGGTGGACTGGTTAAAATCCTAATGACCGGCAAGCGGGAAGTCAGGAAAGTCACGATCGACGATTCCTTGGTCGGTGACGATAAGGACATGCTGGAAGATCTGGTAGCCGCGGCGATCAACGATGCCGTACATAAAGTCAGCAAGATGAAGAAGGAAAAGATGGCCGACGTCACCGCCGGCATTCCGATGCCGCCAGGTTTCCAAATGCCGTTCTAAAAGGGTTTTGATGCAAGGAAAAGGTCTGCTTGGAGAATTGATAAACAGCCTTTGCTGTTTGCCCGGCATCGGCCCTAAGTCGGCGCAGCGCATGGCCTTTCATCTGTTGCAGCGTGACCGCCAGGGCGCGCGACGGCTCAGCGATATTCTGACCAAGGCGGTCAACGAAATCGGTCATTGTCGGCAATGCCGAACCCTGACCGAAAAAGAGTTGTGCGATATCTGCGCCAATCCGGCACGGGAGCAAGGTTTATTATGCATCGTGGAGAGTCCGGCCGATGTCTGGGTGATAGAGCAAGCCACCGCTTTTCGGGGTCATTATTTCGTGCTGCACGGACGTTTGTCGCCATTGGACGGCATCGGTCCCGATGAATTGGGATTCGATGAGCTGGAGGCGCGCATGCGCTCCGGTCAATTACAGGAAATTATTTTGGCGACCAATTCGACGGTGGAAGGTGAGGCGACCGCCCATTTCATCGCCGAACTGGCGCGCAAATATACGATTCCGGCCAGCCGGATAGCTCACGGCGTGCCGATGGGCGGGGAGCTGGAATATACCGACAGCGGGACGCTGATGCATGCTTTCAGCGGTCGCCGGGAGATCTGATTTTAGCGGCAAGGGGATGGGAAATGAGTGACTGTCTATTTTGTAAAATGGTCGCCGGTGAGATTCAGCCGGATGTGGTGTTTGAAGACGATAAGGTGTTGGCATTCAGGGATATCAATCCTCAGGCGCCGACCCATATCCTGATTATTCCAAGGCAGCATGTGCCGACCTTGAATGAGCTGACCGATGCCGAGCTGGGCGGCCATATTCTGAAAACCGCCGCCGCCATCGCCAAGCAGGAAGGATTGGCCGAAGACGGCTATCGGACCGTCTTTAATTGTAATCGGCATGGCGGTCAAGACGTATTCCACCTGCATCTCCATCTGTTGGGCGGACGACAAATGACCTGGCCGCCGGGTTGAAATGTTTCCTGAAGTTTCCCAGAGGTAAAAAGGGGACAGGCTACTTTTACTACATACGACCCTTATTTTGTGCTCTAAGCTTCGCTTTGCGGCGAGCTTGTGCGGCTTTTCCCGCCGGTAACGGCACCGCATGCAGCGTGCAGGCTATTCGTTTCTTATCATGGCACAAGTAGACCGGTATAGCTCCCGTTTGCTTTCCCAGACTTTGCAAACGCTTCTCCCAGTCGATTTTCATCATGCCACCTTGGCCGTCATCCTCGTATAAATTCATGCTGTGCGCGTTATAGCGCAGAACAATATCTCCGCCTCGATCGATGAAAGGCACCAACGACTTAGGCTGATTGTAGCCACGATCAATCAACACTACATCGCCCGATGCCAGCGCATAATGATCAAGGCTTTCGCCGACCTTATCCGTACTCACTTCGACCTGGCGCAGCCTCAGGTTAATCAAGTCTATCGCTATATGTAGCCGATACGTGGTTTCTGTCGCCCCCGGTTCCTGGATGGTCGAGCCATCAATGACAACAAAGCTCAATGAACCGCTTTCGACAACCTGTTCCAACCCAAATACGCCGGACAGCAAAGATTTTACCCAAGGAACACAAGCCGCCAGTCTTTTTTTACCGCCGTGTCACTCAGGTAGCCCTGTAACTGAGCTACCTCGCCGGCACAGCCGCGCAAGGAGAAATCCAGACCACAGTAAAGTATCACCAGCTGTAACAGTTGTAACGGTGAGCGTATTTTGCGCGCACGAGCAAAGGCTTTGAAGTCATAGGCCTGTTGTTGGTAATCGGCTGTGAAAAAGGGGACAGGCTACTTTTACTGCGGCAGGTGCCAGCTATTCCTAGTTTGAGCATTTTGGCTGTGTTTAGGACATGGGGTGTGTCTGTCGAGGAGCACCGAAATCCCATCCCTAGGGGCTTGACGTCAGCATCCTTGCTGCCGACATTCTCGCCAAACACACCCCATGCCCTTTTTGAGCTCCATACAGGAAAAAAGAGGACGGGCTACTTTTAGTGCGGCAGGTGCCAGCTATTCCTAGTTTGAGCATTTTGCTGTGTTTAGGGCATGGGGTGTGTCTGTCGAGGAGCCCAGCACCTAAATTATCCTGGAATGTAAAATATAGTCCTGTAGTCATGGGATTTAGGTGCTGGGGGGGCTTGACGTCAGCATCCTTGCTGCCGACATCCTCGCCAAACACACCCCTTGCCCTTTTTGAACTCCATACAGGAAAAAAGAGGACGGGCTACTTTTAGTGCGGTAGATGCCAGCAATTCCCGGTTTGAGCATTTTGCTGTGTTTAATATGAGTTCGGGTTGAGAAAACCGCCTGTATCTGCAGCTACATTCACAATGGCCGACAGGATAAGATTGACTATGTACTAGGACGGATGCGGATAATCCGTAGTTCAGCGTTTGCACGATCTGTATGGAGGAGGGTGCAATAGCCGGTCATCTATTACACCTTCTCCGCTTGCGCTAATGATTTCTATTGGCCTTTCATTCTATCTCTTCTTTGCTGCTCATTACGCTGTCTTGTTTGCGGGCCGCTGCCTTGGTCTTGGTGGATTCTTTTGCGGATGCGTTGTTCTTGGCGTTGTTGCTTTTGATCGGAACGACGCTGTCGCTGGCCAAAGTCTCTCTGTCCGCCTTGTCCTCCCGATCTATTGCCGCCGCCACCGCCGGGTCCGGCAAAGCTCGACGCCGAGAATGCTAAAGCGGCGGAGATCAGCAAAGCTTTGTATAAATGCTTGTTATTCATGGTCTTATCCTCATGGTTAAAATGATTATGCGTGATAAAGAAAGATATTTCCTTCCGGCTTCACGTAACGTCCAGGTGGGATGCGCTCATTGAGTTAGGCGCATCCGCATTAGGGCGATAATTTATTTGACCTTCAGGTTTTTTCCTCGCTTGACTTCGATCGTTGTTAAGGCTTCGGCGTTGTCAACGATTTGGCCATCGACGGACACGCTGGCAGCCCATTCCACTGTCTCGGAAACGTCTGGATCCGCGAGATCCGCGGTCCACCTGAATTTGAACTTCAGTTTTCCGCCCAGGCGCAGATCGGTAAAGGCGGCGCTGAATTCACTTCCGTCCGTCCCGGTGAGTAGCACCTCTCCAGAGGCGGTTTCCAAGGCCTGCTTGTCATTAATGATCGAAAGCATCAAGTTTCTGGAGAGCCCGTCGGCCAGCGTGTCGGGCACTGAAAGATCAGTGATAGACACATCCGAGAGTATCGGCAGAGGAGCTTGTTCCGCAGTCGTGCTGGCAGTCTTGGTCGCCGCCGCAGATACGTCGAGGTATGACATCGTGACTACGGTTCCCTCTGTAACTTCGCTATACTCTTCGGGCAGGATCGCGGCAAACACTCCACGGTTCTCGCCTTGTTCAACCAAGGTCAGCGTGTCGCTCAGTCCGGTGTTCGTCGAAATAGTGACATCCACTTCTTCGGCTTCGTCTGGATTCAGGTTCAAGTCTGCATCACCGACGCGAGCCGTCAGCAGGCTGCCGATCGAAAAGGTTGGTTCAGGCTGTAGCTCCACTGACGCATCGGAATTGGTAAACAGCAGCCAAGGAACGGGCGTCACTCCGACATAGCTCGGCTGGCCGGTTCCTGAGGCGTCGGCTGTAGGTGTCACACGGATGGTGAAGGTGCTGTTGGGAAATGTTGTAACGTCACCCACCCTGACCACATAGTTGAGGCCGATATTGACCAAGTCATCGATTAGGTCGGCGGTATAAGATAGGTTGGCGCCCATTTCCTGGATATCTTCATCCGAAACGGCTGCAAAATCATCCAGAGCTCCGCGCATCCAGCCCAATTCGCCAGTAGCAGGATTGTAGCCATACCAGGCGAGCAGCGCCGCGTCGGTATCGGGGTTGCCGTCGTCATCGAAGAATATGCCGTAAGGCAGCATGGTATTGGGCAGCCAAGGTCCGAATTGATTTGCGGCCGCCCCGGCTCCTTCAGGCACGTCGGCATAATCGCTGGGCAGTGGCGTGGTTGCCGTCAGGGTATCGGTCAGCGGTTGTTCGCCGGCCACATACTCGTCGATATAAAAGCCTGCTCGAGTTTTCGGATCGAAGAATCCTAATTCTCCAGTGTGCTTATCTTCCGGTCCAAACAGTCCCGCCGAGAACGTGGCGAGCTGAGTGGGGCTCCAAATATTCGAAGGCACGGCGATGTTCAGATCGGCAAGATCGACGCCGGCATCAGTGACGCTGACGAAGTCGACGCCAACGCCAAAGCCCACTTGAACCGTGAAACCTTGCAGGCGCATATCGGTCCAGTTGTTTATTTTCTGGAATACCTGGTAATCACGTGAACCCGCTTCGGGCTCGACATTGAATACCAGGTCTACGCTTTCCGAGCCAGCGCCATCTACGGTGGCGGGCAGCATCGCAACTTTGTAACGTTTGTGAGTTTGGAACGGGCTGCTGCAGACAACCTGTTGTGGATCGGCAGAGTCCAGGTAATGATCCTTCAGATAGGATGTCGACATGATGCAGTTGGCAGGCTTGTCATTTTTTACCCCCGGGTCATCGTTGATAATCTTGATGCCGGAGGGTTCGCCTACCGGCCAGTCTTTTGCCAGCACGATGCCCATACGGGTAAGAAGGCTCTCATCGAAGACGAGGCTTTCGTAGGTGAAATCGGAGTCTGCTGCGAAATTGTAAGCGCCGGTTATAGGATCGAACCAGCTGTCGGCACTGCCGACAACTCCTTGGGTGCCGTTCAGCACTACTTCCACATTGTTGAGGTTCCACCCTCCAAAGCCTGATGCGCCGCTAGCCGAGGGCGCCGAGGTGATTTTGCCTGCATGGACGGAGAGTGCGAGTCCCGCCAATGCGATTGCCAGTGCAGTCTTCGCGACGCGCGAACAGCCGGTTGTCGGCTGTGATTTGTGTTGAGTCATGTTTTTCATTTTTATATCCTCATGTATTTATGGGTACTACGTCAGCTCACATAGGAGGATTCGTGATCGCTATGATCAGTTTTTCTCGATATTTCATTTCGAAATACTTTTTATCAATGTTCTGATGAGCCGACTAATTTTTCCAGATCGAGCATTAGTCAGGTTCCTGCTCTGTTAATAATAAAGTCATAATTTTTTAATTAAATTTATAAGTTTGTAACTAAATTATTGATTTATAATATTGTTTTTCGTGATTTCCCCTGAACTGCCCTTTAATTGCAGGTCGTTATCGTTAGCGTGTCTTTAATTGACGACGCTTTGCTTTGTTACACATTAAACCAAGTAAACCGGCGCCTTAAGCCTGACTAGATTAAAAAAAGGGAGAGGCTCTTGACGCCGCTGTCAGAAGTTCCTGACATAACTCCACCCGATTCATTTATCGGTTTCAGTCGTTGACTTAATCTCCGTGTCATTTTAAAACTTGGTTTTTCAATAATTATCAAGCATTTTTTATACCTTGATATGGATAACATTCTTTATCAGTGGTTTATCGAAAATTCTTAAATGCGCAATAGCAAGTATGTAAAAAGTCCTGACAGTCGTTAATCCAATTGCCTACAAATTTAGAAGCTAAATACTGATAGCAGCAAGCTGAAAGGTTGAGGGTTATGTGAATTGCAGTTTTTATTGGTCGAGTGACGATAGCCCGGAATTTTAGGGCTAACTGGGTAACCTCCGGGAAAATAAAGTTTATTTATTGATTTACAGTCTAATTGCTAGTGGATTAGTCAAGTTTATGCAGACGATAAAGGCACGCTGTTCTTGAAATTTGATAAAGGGGAAGTGGTAGATGTTTTTATATTTGTTAAAAAAATTGACAATTCACTTAAGTGCTTTAAAAAACAATGGTATATATGATTTTTGTTTTCTCCATAACAAAGTCGGGTAAAGCCATAGCAGGTCAAGGGACTTAGGCGGCCAAGGGATAAGGCGTAATCCATGGCATAACGGGGTGACAGCTTTATGACCGAATTTGGACTTTCAGTCTTATTTTGAATGGAGCATTAGGGCCGTAGGGCGTTTTCGCGACAGCAAAACGCCAATTCTCGAATTCGCCGAGCACCAAATGAAAAAAGCAGCCTGTCCCCCTTTTATACTGTCCCCCTTTTATATAAAAGTTTGCTCGCCTGTCGGTGCGCCTCAATCGATGTGAAGAGGGATGACAGAAGTCCGTTTCCGTCATCCAGGTCATCTAGAAAGTTTTATGGATATGTTCCATAGCTTCGTGAGCGGCTTTGGAGGCTAAGTCGCTGTGTTTTTTATTGGCGTGGTCTATGGCTTCATTCAGTTTTGTCACGGCTTTTTCCATATGCATATGTTTCTCATGATGTTCTTGAGAGGCCATTTTGGCGTGGTGCAAGGCTTCCTTGCTATGTTCCAATATCAACTCCAAGTGGCCTTTTTCAGCATGGCTGGCGGCGACGGCGGCATGTTCTAACGCGTTGGCGCCATGATGCTCACCGGCATAGGCGTTATTCATGAACATAAAGGACGTCGTCAGCGCGGCCAGTAAAAAACTGAATAATGTGATGTTGTTTTTTTTCATTGTTAATTCCCCCTCGTTGGTTTGAAGCCATTCTTTTGGAATGGTAGAAATGTGACTAATATCACAGAAATTTGTTCAAACTAACCTTGAATTATTGGACTAAAATAGAGTCTTACCACTTAAAGCTGAAATCTAGGAGGGTGTCATGGGGTGGAGAGAACGTAAGCATGAAGAAACTTATAACGAAGAAGAGATTAACCAGCGTTTACAGGACGAATTGCCGCATTGGTATTATGAGAAGGGCTGGATCAGACGTAAATATAAAACCAGCGGCTGGAAATCGACGCTGATGGTGGTCAATACCGTAGGACATTTGGCCGAGGCGGCTTTTCATCATCCCGATCTGACTGTTTCTTATGCCTTCGTCATTGTCAAATTAGTGAATCACGCGGCTAAAGGGGTGACCAACAAGGATTTCGAATTAGCTCATAAAATCGAACAGGTGGTGATGTGGCAGCCAGGCAAGGAAGACGGAGCCTTGGAAGGAACGCCGGACGATCCGCGATTTAAATACATCAAATACGATTGACAGCCTGTTCGTTTAAAAGCGGTAGGGATGAGCGGCTTGAAAGCCATGGACTTTTGCTTCCGGGCTGAATTCAGCCGGCCGCCAGTCTTGTTGCGGCTGACCGCAGAAATATTCGGCCAGCCAGCGAGCCTGATGCCGTATCGGAATGATATAGGCGTAGAGTTTGCCGTTGGGCAGTTCGGCGACATCTCCCAGCGCGTAAATATCTTCATGACTGGTTTGCAGGGATTGATTGACCCGTATGCCGCGTCCGGTTTGTAAGCCCGCTTGTTCGGCCAACTCGATTCTCGGCTTGAACCCGCAGGAAACGATCGCCGCATCGAATGGGCGCCGGTTATTGTCGACGCTGATAGCGATTTTTCCCGATTCCTTATCGATACGCTGTATCGCTTGATTCAATCTGACCTCGATGCTAAGTTTTTCCAACACCGTCAACAAGGCTGTAGAGTCTTGTTCAACCAGTTGACGTTCCATCAGTTTGTCCATGGCGTGGAATAAGCAGACCTTATCGCCTGAAACGGCCAGGTCGGATGCCAGTTCGCAGCCGATCAGGCCGCCGCCGATGATGGCCCAGTTAGGTTTGCGCCGGCTATCGAGAAAAGGCTGTCTGAATCTTCGCAGCGTAATGAGGTCTTCCAAGCTGTTCAGCAGGAAAAAATTTTCCCGATAAGGTTGGAACGGTGGCGGAATAAAGGCGGCCGAACCGGTGGCGATGATCAACTTGTCGTAATCGAGTTGCTCGATCTCATCGATGCCCTTGACGTCAATCGAGTGTTCCTCAGGGTGAATGGCGGTGACCGTTACGCCGGGGATGATGCAGATGTTTTTTTCCTGCAGCGCATTGAAGGTTCTGAGGATGATGGTCTTTTCTATATCCTCTTCACTAAAACCTCGGGACAGCAGAGGCCTGGAGTAATAACCTCGATTCTCTCCGGTCAACAGGGTGATTTTGGCGTCGGGCGACAGTTTGCGATAGTGCTCGGCAAAAGTCACACCGGCGATGCCGGAACCGATAATGATGACTCGCATGGCCGCCTCTCTAAGATCCAATTGATGACGGGACTATCATATACAGATTAAGCTTGCTGTGACAATGCCCAGCCGTAGGGTGGATTCGCCGCCAGGCAATCCGCCTTTGATATGGACAACGCCACATTGCCCCGGCGCGGTTTTTTGGCGGCTTGCTTCGCGAAGCCGCCCTACGTTGGCGGATCCGCTGCGCTTGATCCACCCTACCGGTGCGGGTAGGGTGTGCTGACGTTCCTGGTTCCCACGGTCCTCCGTGGGAACCCATACTTTGCCACCTTAAGCCCGGTATGCATTCCCACGCAGGAGCGTGGGAACGAGGGTCATGCATCGCAATCGCCGGATGAATTCTCAAGGCCGGACGGAGTCAAAGCCGGACGGAGTTTACAACTCCGTCCGCAACCTTCGCGAAGCCGCCCTACGTTGGCGGATCCGCTGCGCTTGATCCGCCCTACCGGTACGGGTAGGGTGCGCTTGGCATGCAACCGTTCCTGGTTCCCACGGTCCTCCGTGGGAACCCATACTTTGCCACCTTAAGCCCGGTATGCATTCCCACGCAGGAGCGTGGGAACGAGGGTCGGGCATCGCAATCGCCGGATGAATTCTCAAAGCCGCCCTACGTTGGGTTGGCGGATCCGCTGCGCTTGATCCACCCTACCGGTGCGGGTAGGGTATGCTGACGATAGGAAGCGCACCGTTATTGATGCGCTTCACGCAGTTCGACACATCCGAAGGCAAGACGATGCTTTGCGTAGGAGCGCCGCCCTCGGCGCGAAAAGAGCCATTCGGCCCGAGGGCGGGCCTCCTACGGGCAGACTTTGAACGTTTGGGGCGGGTTAAATAACCCGCCCCGCCTGGAAGATCCGCTCTATCGGTGCGGGTAGGGTGCGCTGACGATAGGACGTGCACCGGCCGGACGGAGTTTACAACTCCGTCCGCAACCTTCGCGAAGCCGCTCTACATTGGCGGATCCGCTGCGAGTGATCCACCGGCACGGGTAGGGTGTGCTGACGATAGGAAGCGCACCGGTTTTTGATGCGCTTCACGTAGTTCGACACATCCGAAGGCAAGACGTTGCTTTGCGTAGGATCGCCGCCCTCGGCGCGAAAAGAGCCATTCGGCCCGAGGGCGGGCCTCCTACGGGCAGACTTTGAACGTTTGGGGCGGGTTAAATAACCCGCCCCGCCTGGAGCCGCCCTACATTGGCGGATCCGCTGCGCTTGATCCGCCCTACCGGTGCGGGTAGGGCATCGCAATCGCCGGATGAATTCTCAAAGCCGGACGGAGTTTACAACTTCGTCCGCAACCTTCGCGAAGCCACCCTACATTGGCATCGCAATTGTCGGGTAACCCGTGAACAGATAAGCTTTTTATTCGACCAACTCCTTCAGCCGATAGAGCAAATCCAACGCCTGCCTAGGACTCAAATTGTCCGGATTGACTTCCTCCACCAGGCAGACTGCCGGATGGCATTCCTTCGATGAAAATATATCCAGTTGACTGTTGCCGGTCTCTGCCTGCTGTTGCAGGTAGGCATGGTCTTCCAGTTGCTGTAATTTGCTTTTAGCGTTGGCGATCACCGATTTCGGCACCCCGGCCAGCGAGGCGACTTGCAGGCCGTAGCTCTGATTGGCCGGTCCATCCTTGACCGAATGCAGAAAAATAATCTTGTCGCCGTGCTCCATCGCATCCAGATGGATGTTGTGTATGTTTTTTTGCTCGTCGGCCAGCGTCGTCAGCTCGAAATAATGGGTGGCGAATAGCGTGAAGGCCTTGGTTTGCTTGGCCAGATAATCGGCGCAGGCCCAGGCCAGCGACAGGCCGTCGAAGGTGCTGGTGCCGCGACCGATTTCATCCATCAGGATCAAGCTGTTGGCGGTGGCGTTGTGGAGGATGTTGGCGGTTTCCGACATTTCGACCATGAATGTAGAGCGGCCGCCGGCCAGATCGTCCGAGGCGCCGATGCGGGTGAAGATCTTGTCGATAGGGCCGCAGCTGGCCGACTTGGCCGGCACATAGCAGCCGATATGCATCATCAGCACGATCAGCGCCGATTGCCGCATATAGGTCGATTTACCGCCCATGTTCGGGCCAGTGATGACCAGCATGCGGCGCTGATTGGAAAATGACAGGTCGTTGGCGACAAAGGGAATATCGGAAACCTGTTCGACCACCAAATGCCGGCCGCCTTCGATTTCGAGACCGGGATCATCGGTCAGCAGCGGTTGGGTCAGGTTCAAGGTGTCGGCGCGCTCGGCGAAATTGACCAAGACATCCAGTTCGGCCAGCGCCGTCGCACATTGCTGAATGACGGCTAAGGAGCCGCCAATGTGCTCTAGCAATTCGTCATACAGGGATTTTTCGAATGCCAGCGATTTTTCCCGGGCGCTCAGCACCTTGTCTTCGAAGGCTTTCAGTTCCTCGGTAATGTAACGTTCGGCGCTTTTCAGCGTCTGCTTGCGGGTGTAATGGGCGGGCGCCTTGTCGGCATGCAAGCGTGAGATCTCGATATAATAGCCATGCACGCGGTTGTAATTGACTTTCAGGTTGTTGATGCCGGTCGTTTCTCGTTCGCGGCTTTCCATGTCGAGCAAAAACTGGTCGGCGTTCTGACTCAAGTTGCGCAATTCGTCCAGCTCCTGATTGTAGCCGGCGGCGATGACGCCGCCATCGCGTATCAAGACCGGCGGGTTGTCGATAATGGCGCGTTGCAGCAAAGCCAGCGACTCCGGTTGTTCGCCGATTTGTTGGCGGAGCGCTTCGAGATGCGAATTTTCCGCGCCGGATAATTGCGCCTGTAGCTCCGGCAAGACCGCCAGGGTATTGCGCAATACTACGAGATCACGCGGCCGAGCGGACTTCAAAGCGATCCGCGAGCTGATACGCTCGATGTCGCCGACCTGTCTCAAACTGCTTTGTACCGTTTCGTAGAGCTGCTGCTGCAACAGCGTGTCGACACAGGCATAACGTCCGTTAAGTGTGTTGTGATTGCGTAAGGGGCGATTGATCCAGCGACGCAGACAGCGGCTGCCCATCGCCGTCGCCGTTTTGTCCAGCACGCCGAATAAGGTGTAGCGCATATCCCCGCTGGGATGGGTATCCAGTTCCAGATTGCGGCGGCTGGAAGCATCCAAGGCAATACTTTCATGGCTGTTTTCGACCGCAATACCCTGAATATGAGGCAGGGCGCTTTGCTGGGTGTCCTTGACATATTGCAATAGGCAACCGGCCGCGCTGATCGCCGCGCTCAGATGCTCGCAGCCGAAACCTTTCAGATCGTGGGTGTTGAACTGTTTTAGCACCAGCTGGGTGGCGCTTTGCAAATCGAAATGCCATGGCGGTCTTTTACATAAACCCCGCCGTTCGTTTAAGTGAGTCGGTAGTTTGTCGTCTTCACTGCACAGTAATTCGGCAGGATTCAGTCGTTCAATTTCGCTGATCAGTTCTTCTTCGGAGCTAAGCTGTTGCAGCACGAATTTACCGCTGGTCAGGTCCAGGCAGGCGATGCCGACATGGTTTTCCAGTCGACTGACGGCAACCAGCAGGTTGTCTTGGCGGTCTTCCAGCAAGGCCTCGTCGGTCACCGTGCCCGGCGTGACGATACGCACGACCTTGCGTTCCACCGGGCCCTTGCTTTTGGCCGGATCGCCGACCTGTTCGCAGATCGCCACCGAGACGCCGTTTTTCAACAGGCGGGCAAGATAACCTTCGGCGGCATGATAGGGAATGCCGGCCATCGGAATCGGCTGTCCGGCCGAGTGTCCCCGGCTGGTCAGGGTGATGTCGAGAATTTGCGCCGCTTTCTTGGCGTCATCAAAGAATAATTCATAGAAATCCCCCATGCGGTAAAAAAGCAGTGTGTCCGGATGTTGAGACTTGATGCGCAGATATTGCTGCATCATTGGGGTATGTTGATTGGCGGTTTTCGATTTAGTTGTCATACTGCGTATTTTATCTAAACTGATATGACAGAACACTATGGATATCGAAATATTTGCGCTGGCCGAACAGCTGGGTGCTGTTCTGGAAAGCAAGGGCGTGATGATTGCCGTTGCCGAATCCTGTACCGGTGGCGGCATTTGTCAGGTCATCACCGAGGTGCCGGGCAGTTCGGCCTGGTTTGACCGAGGCTTTGTGACCTACAGCAACGATGCGAAAAAAGACCTGCTGGGCGTCAAACAGGCCAGTCTGGAACAATTCGGCGCCGTTAGTCAACAGGTCGCTACGGAAATGGCGGCAGGCGCATTGCAACATAGCCTGGCCGATATCACCGTGGCCGTGACCGGCCTTGCCGGTCCCGGCGGAGCGACCTTGGATAAACCGGTGGGAACGGTATTTATCGCCTGGAAGCATAAAAGCAGAGAAGGGCGTTGTGAAAGATTTTTGTTTAGCGGCTCCCGCGCCGAGATCCGCCAGCAAACGATTAAGATGGCTTTAAAAGGGTGTTTGGAACTTGGAAAAAACAGTTAAGTATATAAGCAACCCAGATAAAATCGAATTTACGGTGAAATTGGCAGATTTAAAAGATAAGGTTTTATGATGGAGTTTAAACACTCAAAGGTGTAATTTTAGAAGAATTCCACTAAATCGTTTAGAGGGCATTGCAGTAGTCAGGACCTTGGCTGAACGCTCAATAGAGTCTATTGGCCATCATATAACCGCCGGCTGTCCTAAAAAACCAAATCTGGGAAAGAACAAAACAATAATGAAAAAAGAACAATTTCAATTCACCATTGAAGCGGGGAAAGCCGAACGTCATTACTGGATGGATTTATGGCGTTACAGAGAGCTTTTTTATATTTTGGCGTGGAGAGACATTGCGGTTCGTTATAAACAAACCATTATCGGTGTTTTATGGGCTGTGCTTCGTCCTTTATTGACGATGATGATATTTGTCGTGGTATTCGGCAAGATCGCTAAGTTGCCTAGTGAGGGAGTTCCTTATCCTATTTATGTTTTTGCCGCGATGTTGCCGTGGACGTTTTTTGCCACGGCGTTTTCCGATGCCAGTAATAGCCTGATTGGTAATTCCAACTTGATTTCTAAAGTATATTTCCCCCGTATAATTATTCCTGCGGCCTCTGTTATCGTTTCCGTCGTGGATTTTTTGATCTCTTTTTTAATTTTACTGGCTCTAATGGTTTGGTATCGCTATTTGCCGAGTTGGCAAATGGTTGCTTTGCCGTTTTTGTTATTTTTGGCATTCTTTGCCGCTCTGGGTATGGGTTTATTGATCGCTTCGTTAAACGTCAAATACAGGGATTTTCGTTTCGTTATTCCTTTTATCGTTCAGCTTGGGCTTTATATTTCTCCAGTTGGGTTCAGCTCAACGATTATTCCGGAACAATACCGGGTCTTTTATTATTTGAATCCAATGGTCGGCGTTATCGACGGTTTTCGCTGGGCGATCAGTGGTGGCACTACTGGTTTGAATCGTGACGAATTGATGATTTCATTGACAATGATCGTTTTGCTCTGCTTCATTGGCATTACGCACTTTAGAAATACCGAAAAAACCTTTGCGGACGTGATTTAAGTGAACGACGTAATGGAACAACTTAAACAAGGTGAAGGACAAACGTCTGAGTTTAAAATGACTTTTCAGAAAGAAGTCATAGAAACCATTGTTTCCTTTGCCAACGCCAAAGGTGGAAGGGTTTATATAGGCGTTAATGACCGAGGCGATATTATCGGCGTTAAACTGAATAAAGAAAGTCTACAAAATTGGGTTAATCAAATAAAACAAGCAACCTCGCCTTCCGTCATTCCGGATGTTGACACGGCAATCGTAGAGGGAAAAACGATTGTTGTTATGGAGGTTAAAGAATATCCGATTAAGCCGGTTAGTGTTAAACATCGATATCTGGTGCGTAAAGCAAATGCCAATCACATCATGAGCATGGACGAAATTGCCAACGAATATCTTAAAACCAAAAATAGCAGTTGGGATTATTATTCGGATAGTCAACATAATTTCAGGGACATCAGTCTGAAAAAAATCGAAAATGCTGTCCGTAAAATAGAAAAAAATCTTGATAAATCGTTTGATGATACGCCGATACAGATTTTGCATAAATATGGCTTGGTTCGGGACGACCAAATCACCTTTGGCGCTTATTTATTGTTTGCACAAGATTTTTGCCCACTCAGCGGAATACAGGCTGGTCGCTTCAAAACCCCAACGGATATCATCGACAGTATTTCCCTTAATAGCGATTTGTTTACGGAAGTTGAAGAACTGACGGCCTTCGTTAAAAAGCATCTGATGGTAGAATACATCATTACCGGAGAACCTCAACGAGCGCACCGTTACGATTATCCACTCGATGCCATTCGAGAAATTGTACTTAATATGATCGTTCATAGAGACTATCGGGATAGTAGCGATTCGGTAATAAAAATATTCGATGACCGCATGGAGTTTTACAATCCTGGAGGGTTATACGACGACCTTACCGTTGAGCAGTTGATCACCAACAATTATCAATCAAAAACGCGCAACAAACTCATCGCCATGATGTTCAAAGAGTGCGGTTTGATCGAAAAATACGGTTCCGGCATAAGTCGAATTAAAAAGCTCTGTGCCGATCAAGGGCTAAAGGAGCCGATATTTGAAGAGAAACACAAAGGGTTTAAGGTAACGCTTTATAAAAAAACTACCCAAGAAACTACCCAAGAACCTACCCAAGAAACTACCCAAGAAACAGTCCGGAAGTTATCGACTCAAGATCAAATGCTGGCGCTTATTGAGCAAAACAGCAAAATAACGCGAGTGGAATTGGCCGCGCAAATTGGCGTGAGTGAAAACGCCATCAAACAACAAATTGCCAAATTAAAAAAAGCAGGTCGACTGCATCGGATTGGCAGCACTAAGGGCGGATACTGGGAAGTACAAAAATGACCATTGCGATCAAAGTAGAAAATCTGAGTAAGCGCTATATCATCAGGCATGAAAAACAGACCGGCCATCATCGTTACGAGACACTAAGTTTGTAGCCTGGATGCAGCGTAGCGGAATCCGGGAATGGCGTGGTTCCGAGGGTCCCGCATTCCACGATGCTTCATGCGGGCTACGAGCTGGTTTTGGATCGGAAATCACGCGGAGTATGACAGGCTTATTAAATCTCAACGATCACGAAAAAGCCGCATCACCCAGGCAAATGAAGGGGTTCTGTGGGAGCGACGCCTGCGTCGCTCCCACGCTCTGCGCTCATCGATATACATAAGTCGAAAAAAGCCAGATTGCAATATGATTGATTTATAAGGTGCTTTCAGACTTGTGTATAAGAATGAGCGTTCCGCTAGGGATTGATGAGATTCAATGTTTATGGATGTCCTCACAGTTTATGGATGTCCTCACAACCAGCGCTCTGTGCTGGAATGCTTCCGGGAGTGCAAAAGCTTTAGCTTTTGCTTTTACGCCGACAGATGCGTAGATACAAAGCGCCAGCGTGTACGGAAAAACCAATGCCCGCCTTGGCTCTTGGACCGGTTAGGCTTGAATAAATAGTTTGTAGCCTGGATGCAGCGTAGCGGAATCCGGGAATGGCGTGGTTCCGAGGGTCCCGCATTCCACGATGCTTGATGCGGACTACGAGCCCCCCATTCGTAGGGTGGATAAGCGGAGCGCATCCACCGGGTCGGCATTTTTGGTGGATGCTATCCACATGCTAAAGCAAAAATTGATGAGTTACTTAAATGAGCGCAATTTGTAGGATTGATAGGAGCGAAAACCCCTCAAAAACCATATATAGAACGAATAACAGAGCGAGCGATGGTTTCATTGCATTCTACCCATCCTTGTATCTTAATTACTGTCATGTTTAAACGCTTAAAAAACCGTCCCAATTTGCAAAAAGTTCTGGCGAACACAGGTTGGCTTTTTGCTGATCGTATTTTGCGTATGGGAGTAGGTTTGTTCGTTGGCGTGTGGGTAGCGCGTTATTTGGGGCCAGAACAATTTGGTTTGTTAAATTATGCCGTTGCCTTTGTTTCACTGTTTGGTGCGATTGCTGGTCTGGGATTGAATGGTATTGTCGTGCGCGATTTGGTCAACGATCCGGAAAATGCTAAAGCTACGCTTGGGACTGCTTTTGTATTGCAAATTATCGGCGGCCTGATGGCTTTTTGTATTGCAGTCGTCGCTATTGCTATTATCCGGCCCGGTGATGAACTGCTTAAGCTGATGGTCGCGCTGCTGGGCTTGGTTATGGTTTTGAAGGCCACTGACGTAGTGAAGTATTGGTTTGAATCACAGGTGCAATCCAAATATAGCGTTTGGGTGGAGAATGCCGCTTTTTTGATTTTTGCCGGAGTTAAAGTCATATTGATCTTGCAGCAAGCGCCGCTTATCACTTTCGTCTGGATTGTCTTGGCTGAAGCCGCCCTTGTGGCCGTGGTTTTATTAATCATGTTTGCTTGGCGTGGTGGAAGATTAAGAGCCTGGTGTGTTCGGGGCCGTCGCGCAAAAATTTTGCTTAAGGATAGTTGGCCGTTAGTTTTATCCGGTCTCGCTGTCATGGTCTACATGCGCATTGACCAAATTATGTTAGGTCAAATGTTGGGCGATGAAGCGGTCGGTATTTATTCGGCGGCAGTGCGTATCAGCGAGATGTGGTACTTCATTCCAACGGCAATCGTGGCCTCGGTGTTTCCGTCGATTATAGAAGCAAAAAAACACAGTGAGGCGCTTTATTATCGACGGATTCAGATGTTATATGACCTGATGGTTTGGTTAGGGGTATTAATCGCTCTACCGATTACTTTTTGTGCGGACTGGTTGGTTAGTTCTTTGTTTGGATATAGATATCAGCAAGCAGGAGCGGTATTGGCACTTCATATTTGGGCTGCAATTTTCGTCTTTCTTGGTGTGGCAAGTGGCAAATGGTTCTTGATCGAGAATATGCAGAAATGTGCATTCTATAGGGCATTAACTGGCATGGTTGTCAATATTATTGTGAACTTTGAGCTGATACCAACATATGGCGTTATCGGTGCGGCGATGGGCACTTTAGCATCACAGGTTGTTGCCGCTTATTTGTATGATGCCGTACAAAAAAATACAAGAAAGACTTTTGCACTTAAAACGGCATCACTATTGCCTTTTATGTTATTTATTCGGAAAAGGTTTCAGTTAAATGAAGCAGTTAATTAAAGTTTTCTTTGCAAGAGTATTTTTTTACCGATTTAATAAGCTACTATATCGCTTAAGTCTTTGTGGTTTAGGTGTTTTAAACTTTGAAGATGAAAAAGTCAGTGGCGAATCTGTGTTTCTTAAGAATTATTTTAAGAACAATCCAGGAGGAAATGTTTTTGATGTTGGGGCCAATATTGGTAATTACACTAGAAGTGTTTTTAAATACAATCCTAGTGCTAAAGTGGTTGGTTTTGAGCCACATCCAAAAACATTTGAATTATTGAATAAAAATATAGCTGCTGAAAACTTTAAAGCGGTAAATGCAGCCGCCGGTGAACGCGAAGGATTGTTATCGCTTTATGATTATAAGGAGCGTGATGGTTCTTCCCATGCATCCTTATACAAAGATGTAATAGAAAATATACATAAAGGCCATGCAATTAGTCATAGGGTTAAAGTAATTTCCCTTGGCGATTATATCGAAGCTAATAATATCGAAAAAATTTCTTTACTAAAAATCGATACGGAAGGTCATGAGCTGAGTGTCTTGAAAGGTATGAAAAAGCAAATAAATGGTGGCCTGGTTGCGGCGATACATTTTGAATTTAATGAAATGAATGTATCTAGTAGAACTTTTTTTAGAGATTTCTGGAATATTCTTCCAAATTACGATTTTTATAGGCTTCTTCCAGATGGTATGGTGAAGATAAAAAAGTACAGTCCTGTCTTTTGCGAAATATTTGCTTATCAAAATATTGTTGCCATATTGAAATCTGATGATGACTCAGGATTATAAGGTGTGTTTATGAATGAAACATATCATTCGCGAAAGATATCTCCCTCCTGGGCAGCATATCTGATTGGATTGTAATCTGTTATTAATATAATCAAATGAAAAAAATCCTAATCACCGGCGGTGCCGGTTTTCTTGGTTCGCATCTTTGCGAGCGTTTGCTAAAAAATGGGAATGACATTCTCTGTGTAGATAATTTTTTCACTGGTAGCAAAACCAATATAGCTCATCTTATCGGTAATCCGTTTTTCGAGATGATGCGTCACGACGTGACCTTTCCTCTATACGTCGAAGTCGATGAAATTTACAACTTAGCTTGTCCAGCCAGTCCAGTTCATTATCAGTTTGATCCCGTGCAAACCACCAAGACCAGTGTGCATGGAGCTATTAACATGTTGGGATTGGCCAAACGGGTAAAAGCGAGAATATTTCAGGCATCCACCAGCGAAGTTTATGGCGATCCCGAGGTTCATCCTCAGCTAGAAAACTATTGGGGGCGTGTCAACCCGATTGGTCCGCGCGCGTGTTATGACGAAGGCAAACGGTGTGCGGAAACGTTATTTTTTGATTACCACCGTCAGCACAATTTGGATATCAAGATTGCGCGCATCTTCAACACCTACGGACCACGCATGCATCCTAACGACGGGCGAGTGGTCAGTAACTTTATTGTTCAGGCTCTTAAGGGCGAAGACATCACTATTTTTGGCGATGGTCAACAGACGCGATCATTTTGTTATGTGGATGATTTAATTGAAGGGTTTGTCCGTATGATGAATACAGAATGCGGATTTACGGGACCGATCAACATGGGTAACCCTGTCGAATTCACTATGCTTGAATTAGCAGAAAAAGTACTGCAACTAGTCGGCGGAAAATCCAAACTTTCATTCCACCCGTTACCTCAAGACGATCCTAAGCAACGTCAGCCGGATATTGATCTGGCAAAATCAAAGCTCGACTGGGCGCCAAAAGTGCAATTGGAAGACGGTTTGAAAGAGACAGTTGCTTATTTTAAGAAGACATTAGGCTAATAATCGATGAGAAGCGCCGTATTATTTTTGGTTTTTAACCGTCCGGAACCGACAACACAGGTTTTTGAAGCCATTCGCCAAGCCAAGCCGCCACGTTTATATGTTGCTGCCGATGGTCCGCGCCCCGATAGAGAAGGAGAAGCCGTACGATGTGAAGAAGTCCGTCGGATTGCCACTGATGTTGATTGGCCATGTGAAGTGGTCACATTATTTCGAGAGAAAAACCTCGGGTGTAAATATGCGGTAAGTGGTGCTATTACCTGGTTTTTTGAGCAGGAGGAAGAAGGAATTATTCTGGAGGATGATTGTTTGCCGGCGCAGTCTTTTTTTGGTTTTTGCGATGAGTTACTAAAAAAATATAAATATGATAAAAGAATTGGTCATATTTCTGGATATAACCATTTTCCTAATAGAGTATTTGATTGCGACTATTTTTATAGCCTTTTTCCCGGAATTTGGGGATGGGCTACATGGGCAGATCGATGGAAAGATTATAATGTAATATTAAGTATTAATCCAAATGTCATAGACGCCTTGGAAAACAGGCTATATGATAAAAAAATGTATTGTTATTGGTACAAAATATTTAATTCTATTAATGACATAGATACATGGGATTACCAATGGTGTTTTACGTTGTTAACACAAGGTTATTTATCTATTAGACCCTCTAAAAACTTAGTAACTAACATTGGATTTGGAAATGATGCTACCCATACAAAAACGTTTGACAAAAACATTTTCGATAATAAAGCCGATGACGTTAAATACATAAATATCAAAGGACCTAGGTTTTACGTAACTAATAAAAAAGATGACAAAATGTTTTTTTCAAAAAGACTTGATAAGCCTCTTATAGAAAAAATAATTTGTAAAATAAAAAATGCCTTATTTTGAAAAACATAAAGTTTTCTTTATACATATACCAAAAAATGCAGGGATGTTTGTTGAAAAGCAGTTTGGTATACCTCAAGAAATTGTAACCTATGAACAACCAACAGACAAAAAATGTTTTTACAGAACCTTGAAAGATCAATATAGCTCTTTAAAAAAGGGAAGTAAGTTGTATGATCTTGAAAAAAAATATATTTATGGTCAGTTTGGCGGATCATATGTATTTCAACATGCTTCTTTGAGAGACATAATAGAATATCGCATCCTAGATAAAGAAGTTTTAGATAGTTCCTTATTGATATCAGTCCATAGAAACCCTATCGATAGAGCTATTTCTATTTATAAATATTGGGGTTTTAATAGAAAAATGAATTTTGATGAGTTTTGTAAAAAAATAATTAAGAACCCATCAAATGTATTAAACCGATTTGATCAGTTGATGCACCTAAAACCACAGGTTTCTTTTGTAAAAAATAGTGGAGAATACGAAAAAAAGATTTTTTGGCTATCCTTTGAGAATCTTTATGAGGACCTACTGAATCTTATTTCTAGTCGAAAGATAGATATAAAAATAGAAAATAAAAAAACAAATAAGTCTATTGAAAAAAAAATTGAGATATCTGAGTTCTCAGAAGAAATAATAAAATCAGTCTATGAAGAAGATTTTTTATATTTTGGTTACAAGTGAATACAATGAAAATTCTTCACTTATGTCATTCTGATATCCAAGGCGGAGCCGCCCGCGCAGCCTATCGTTTGAACCTCGCCTTATTGAGAAGCATAGAAAGCCATATGCTCGTTAATAATAAATCCAGTGATGATCATACGGTTTTGCGACCGGATACATTATTAAAGCGGGGCTCGGCAAAGTTGCGTGAAGTGTTAGATAGACTGCCGACTTGGTATTATCAAAACCGTACCCCAACATTATTTTCACCCGCCTGGGTGCCTTTCTCGGATGTAGCTGATCACATTAATGGGATTAATCCGGATATAGTGCATTTGCATTGGGTAGCGGCGGGCATGATGCGAGCAGAAGATATAGCCAAGATTAAAGCACCGATTGTTTGGAGTCTGCATGATATGTGGGCATTTACGGGAGGCTGTCATTATGATGAAGCATGTGCTGGTTATCTGAAACAATGTGGTAATTGCAAGGTTTTAGGTTCTGCAACTTCTTATGATTTAAGTCGTTGGGTATTTAATAGAAAAGCAAAACATTTTGCTAAGCATACCAATTTGACGATTGTCGGATTAAGCCGGTGGCTTGCTGATTGTGCTCAAAACAGCTCGCTTTTTAAAAACAATACGGTCGTTAATTTGCCGAATCCTATCGATACCCAAACTTTCGCTCCTTTAGAAAAGTCAATCGCTCGATCATTGCTGAATTTACCACCCGATAAAAAATTGATTTTATTCGGCGCTATGAATGCGGTTAGCGATCCCCGGAAAGGGTTTCGTGAATTGATTGGTTCATTAACATCCTTGGAAGTAACCAATACCGAATTAGTCGTGTTTGGCAGTAGCCGGCCTAAGGAAGCGCCTAATTTTGGATTAAAAGCGCATTATTTAGGGCATTTGCATGATGATCTGAGTCTGCGAGTGCTTTATAGCGCTGCCGATGTGATGGTTGTTCCCAGTTTACAGGAAAATTTATCCAATGCGATTATGGAGAGTCTGGCCTGTGGAACGCCTGTAGTTGCATTCAATACAGGGGGCAATGGGGATATGATTGAGCATCAAATAAACGGCTATTTGGCTCAAGCTTTTGATTGTGAAGATCTCGCTCTAGGCATTGAATGGGTATTGAATGCTCCAAATTATTCTGTATTATCTCAAAATGCTCGCGAAAAGGTTGAGCGGGAATTCGATAGCCGGGTAGTAGCCAAAAAGTATATCGATTTGTACCAAAGTATCTTAAATAAACAATCTACATGACAAATAAAAAAGCCCTCATCACCGGCATCACCGGCCAGGACGGTTCCTATCTGGCTGAATTCCTGCTGGAAAAAGGCTATGAAGTACATGGCATCAAACGCCGGGCTTCGTTGTTCAACACCGAACGTATCGATCATCTTTATCAAGACCCTCATGTTGAACAGCGCAATTTGATTTTGCATTACGGCGATTTGACCGATAGTTCAAATCTGACGAGAATTCTTCAGGAAGTGCAGCCGGATGAAGTGTATAACCTGGGGGCGCAGTCGCATGTCGCGGTCAGTTTCGAGTCGCCGGCATATACCGCGGATGTCGATGGGTTAGGGGCTTTGCGTTTGCTGGAGGCGATTCGTTTCTTGGGTTTGGAGAAGAAAACCCGTTTTTATCAAGCTTCGACATCGGAACTGTATGGCCTTGTGCAGGAGACGCCGCAGAAGGAAACTACGCCTTTTTATCCCCGTTCGCCGTATGCGGTGGCTAAGTTATACGCTTACTGGATCACGATTAATTACCGTGAGGCTTACGGTCTCTATGCCTGTAACGGCATATTATTCAATCACGAGTCACCGCGAAGGGGCGAGACCTTCGTGACCCGTAAGATCACTAGAGGTCTTTGTAATATCGCGTTGGGTTTGGAAGATTGTTTGTATATGGGGAATATGGATGCGCTCAGGGATTGGGGACATGCCAAGGATTATGTTCGGATGCAGTGGCTAATGCTGCAACAGCAGCAGGCGGAGGATTTTGTCATTGCCACTGGAATACAATACACGGTCAGGGCGTTTATTGAGATGGCGGCCGCCGAGCTGGGGATAACCTTGCGTTTTGAGGGTCAAGGTCTGGATGAGATCGGTATCGTCGATCAGGTTGCAGGTGATAAGGCGCCGGCATTACAGCCAGGCGATGTCATTGTGCGGATCGATCCGCGTTATTTTCGTCCTGCGGAAGTGGAGACTTTGCTGGGCGATCCCAGCAATGCCAAGTCGAAGTTGGAATGGGAGCCTGAGATTACCTTGGTTGAGATGATCGGCGAAATGGTCGCCAATGATCTGGAACAGGCCCGGCGTCATGCCTTGCTGAAACAGCATGGTTTTACTATGGCTATGAGTCACGAGGGGTAGGGCTGGCTATGCAGGCTAAGAAACGGGTGTATGTGGCTGGGCATAACGGCATGGTGGGCGCGGCTCTGGTCAGGCAGTTACAACAGCAGGATAATATTGAGCTGGTGTTGCGCTCACATGGCGAACTCGATCTGACCCGCCAGGATCAGGTCGAAGCGTTTTTTAACGGTCAGGCGCTCGATGAGGTTTACTTGGCGGCGGCCAAGGTTGGCGGCATTCATGCCAATCATGTTTATCCGGCGGAGTTCATTTATCAGAACCTGATGATCGAATGTAATGTCATTCATGCGGCGCATCGTGCCAATGTGCAGAAATTGTTGCTATTAGGTTCGTCCTGCATTTACCCAAAACATGCCGAACAACCGATGAGTGAAGACGCGTTGCTAACTGGTGCCTTAGAGCCAACTAACGAGCCTTATGCCATAGCTAAAATTGCCGGCATAAAGTTATGTGAGAGTTATAACCGTCAATATGGCCGCGATTATCGAAGTGTGATGCCGACCAATTTATATGGACCGCATGATAATTTTCATCCTGAAAATTCTCATGTCATTCCGGCCTTGCTGCGCCGAGTTCATGAAGCCAAAATAAATCAGGTGGAAACTGTGACGATTTGGGGCAGCGGCCAGGCAAAACGTGAGTTTATGTTTGTCGATGATATGGCGCGAGCTTGCATTTTTGTCATGACCTTAACCCATGAGGCCTATGGTTCAGTCACTCAGCCGATGCTTTCACATATCAATGTCGGCACCGGCAGTGATTATAGTATACGTACTTTGGCTATGTTATTGTGCGAGATTATTGGGTATTCGGGATGTTTGCTGTTTGATTCATCAAAGCCGGACGGTGCGCCGCGAAAACTATTGGATGTTTCCCGCTTAAATGCGTTGGGGTGGCAAGCACAAATGGATTTGCCTTCCGGCATTAGGGAAACGTATCGGTGGTATTTGGAGCATGAAGAGCGATTGAGACGATCGGGGCGATAGCGGCAAATTGGCGCTAATTCTATTTGGTATTTTCAAGTTATTATTAGGATCGCAACGCACAAGTTATGTTAGCTTCTAGACGACAAAAATAGCGCACGTTTAAGCAGATAGACTAACAAATAGCGGACGGTATATAGCGTCACTCCCAAAGGATAAAGATATGGGATCGGGTAATGCGCTTTGAATAATGTGGTGACATCGCGTAAGTTCCGGTGCGAGCGGATGCTGTGCAGGGATTGTAAAAAACCACTGAAATTTAGCGCGCCAGGATTATTCGCCAGCGAGGTGCGAGTGTTGTCTATTTCCACGAAGGCGCGGGGAGCGCTATATAGCGGTATATGTCGCTTGCTGGCTTGTAAATAGAAATCATGATCGGCCCCATAATGAGGCAATCGCTTCTCATCGAACAGTCCAATCTTTGTAAATACCGACGATGGAATAATCACTCCACGACCACCGACAATGAGTTTCACCGCTAGTAATTCACTGTTTTCCATGGCGGGCGTCAGCTCTCGTGGGCCGGACAGGCTTGGAAACCCTAACAGCAAAAAAGTGCGGGAACTGATTGAAATTGGTCGGCCGCTCTGCCAATCACGCTGGATAGAAGCGATTATGCTATCGGGATTGTCATTTGCCAGCTTGACCAGGGTGCCTAAAGTATCTGATGTCACATAGCAGTCGTTGTTAAGAAGTATGACTGCCTCTGCGCCACGATCCAGAGCGTAACGGATGCCCAGATTCGTTGCGCCCGCCCACCAGCGGTCAGCTGAGCCGGTCAAACGTATGACCTCCGGGAACTCTACAGCTAGCTTGTCACGGGTTTCATTGGTGGTGCCGTGATCCACTACCAGAATGTTGAATTCTCGGTAACGGCTCTTGCGCAATGCTTCCAGGCAGATCCGAGTCTGAGCATAGCCGTTGAAGTCGGTGATGATGATATGGAGAGCGTTCATGGGGCGAGTTTGATTAATGAGTCATGCAATATCCGACCGATTGATTCCCAGGCCAGGCTTTCAGGAAATGACGCAATTTGCGGGTCAGTTAATTGAGAGCGGATTGCGCGGGCCATATCAACAGGATCGGGTTCACAGAGCGAACTGGCAGTCCCCTTGAATATTTGCTCATGACCGGACACTCGCGTTGCTACTACGGGTTTTTCGCAGGCCAGGTATTCTGCAATTTTGCAGGCGCCGGACATTTGGTTGAAGGTATCATCTTGATACGGCACACTGACCACATCACATGCTTGAATCAGAGTCGGAATCGATTGCTGCGGCAGTTCCCCTAGATAGTCGATCCAAGGTTCATCAATACTCGTTCCAGTGACTCTGCCAGCCAATACCAGACGCAACCGTGGCATGGTCTGTTTTAGCTTGCGGCAGGCTTCAATAAGCAAAGGGCCTCTGGTAGGTGTGATTGAGCCAAAATAACCTATTAGTGCCGATTTTTCATCGTTAGCAAGACCCAATGTTGTTCTGGCTTGCTGCATATCGCCGGGCGCAAATAACGTTCTATCGACACCATTTTCTATCAGTAGGGTGTTTGGATTTGCTTGGCTTAATATTTTTTGTAATGAGAGGCTAGGACAAATCACAAGATCTGCGTTTTTTACGGCGGAACGAAACATCGCCCTCATGCTGGGGATGCGATTACCTTTGAAGACAGGATAATAGTCATAAACATCAAACACAAAAGGTACATTAAGTCGTCTTGCCATTTGTAGTCCTAAAAAGCCAATATGGCTATCACCGCTACCGATTATAATCTCAGGTTTAGCACGACGCATGCCGCTGTATAGGCGTGGAATCAGTTTCGGCAATTGAGTGAATGTCGAAGGTATTGTCGAAAAGAAAACATTTGATGCGTT
The DNA here is from genome assembly GCF_030717995.2 of Methylomarinum sp. Ch1-1. Lineage (NCBI taxonomy): Bacteria > Pseudomonadati > Pseudomonadota > Gammaproteobacteria > Methylococcales > Methylococcaceae > Methylomarinum > Methylomarinum roseum. The sequence goes on from NZ_CP157743.1 coordinate 2,486,168, forward strand.
GAGTGTTGTCTTGAATTTATTTCTATAGTCAATGGCATCAACGGTTACTTGATTGCCATGTTGTGCTAGCTGTAAGGGAAGCTGGAACAGGCGGCCGAACTGGTCGTTAATTAAGTCTTTATTGGTGTAATAGCGTTTACAAAGGCAGTACACGTTCATCGGCGTAGTCTTAGGCTGTTTCAAGATGCATCAAGACAAAATACAGGGCAGCAAACGGCATCCCGCCTCTCGCTGCACTTGCTCATCTTTGGCGCGATGAAATTCTGAATGCAACATCTTGTTGCAGATGTCTATGTAAATCAACAACCTATTTGCTTCTTTAAAATTTTGCTGAATAGTTAGCAATTATTTTTTATGGCAGAGAAAATAAATTTGGTATTGCCAATGAAGCGGCCAAACTGTTAAGGCGAACGCCTGGATCGCCCTGATAGGCGTTTTATACCATTTGTCTTTTAAAATCCAAGACCATGACAAAACGTGTAAATCTTTCCATTTAGCTGTGACTTCCAGACCTGCTGATTCGAATAAATTTCTCCACTGGGCTAGCGGCAAAACCTCTTCTTTGGCTTCGACTTGATGAGTGCCTTTGAACAAGCCTAGGCGACGAGTCAGGAAGTCGGCATTTGGCACAAGTATTAAAAATTTTGCGTTACTTTTGGCGACTCTTACCATTTCTTCAATCGCCTGTTTTTTGTTGACAAAATGTTCGAGTGAACCAAGGCAGGTGATAAAATCGATTTCGAAAGGCAATGATTCGGCTGGAATGGCATGAAAATCACCTTGAGGCATGATAGATTTGCAAGCTTCAATGGCTTTTGTGGATAAATCGATTCCCGTTGGTATTGCATTGTTTTGGCTTGCTGCGTATAGAAAACTTCCGTTGCCGCATCCAACATCAAGGATTTTTTGGCCTTCTGAAATATTAAGTTTATTGACCAGATTTTTATTATGTTTTGAAATATGGGTATCTGCTATTGTATTTTTATAGTAGACCGACTCGTAGAACTTTTTAATATCTTTAAGCTTATTCTTTTCATCATCATTAATATGCATTTTCATCTACTTTAAGTTCATCAATGGTTTTGATATATCGATCGGCCAACTTATTCCAGCAAAAGTTTTCTAAGCTGAATGCTTTAGCATTCATACCCGCGTTTTTTAATTCTAAATCTGATTTACTGACGTCTTCAATTTTTTGAATAAAAGCTGTGGGGTTTTCCGCTTCTATTAACCAGCCATTTTGGTCATTAGTGATGGAGTCTTTAAGTCCTTCAAGCTCTGATCCGACGACAGCCAAGCCATTAAGATTTGCCTCCAAGACGGCTATTCCAAATCCTTCCATATCGCCGTCAACCTTAATGTTAGGTTGTATAAAAAGATCGGCATTTGCATAAATCATATTTTTTACACCATTATCGATAAAGCCGAGGTTGAAGACTCGATTTGTTAGCTGTTTTTCAATGATTGCTTTATTAATAGCAGCTCTATCCGGTCCATCCCCAGCAATAATATAAATAAATTTATCGCTTAAATACGGCATTACCTGATTAATAAACCAATGAACGCCTTTTCTTTTAACCAGTCTACCGACTGTTAATAGAATGGTTTTTTCTTGGCAGGAAGTTTGTAATAAATCTTCAAGTTGTTGGCGGTTGCGCTGAGTGGCGTTGCTTTGCTGCGTTATTCCATTTGGGATGACCGCTAGTTTTGTTTTGTCAATTTGTCGTTCAATTGCGGCGCTAGCGGTCGCCTGACTAACGGTAATAATTTTATCGATTTTTGGAAGAAACGCCTTAACCCAGAAGTATTGATAAATAGGGTTTTTATAGGTGATGTCGAGTCCATGAATGATGCAAATTACGAGCGTATTGGGTTTAAATAACTTAATTAACCAGCCTATAGGAGCGAGAACGCCATCACCTAGTATTATTGCGTCATAGTTTGAGGATACGAATAGCGATTTTAGGGCGCAAAGGGGCATGAAATAAGGAAGCGCCTTCTTTCCTTTTTTGTTTATGATGCTATCCGTATAAATTTTTTGTTGTAAGGCTTTATGGAGTTCATGGTTATGGTTTTCCAATCCTCCAACAATGGGCGGATAAGCCCTTGATATAAAAAGTAACTTCATAACCTGTAATTTATTTTAAGCTTGATTAATCATTAAAAAAGTATCAATCTTTCCAAAGTATCAATCTTTCCAAGGACTACGCTCAAAATCTTTGTAATGAAGGCTCGAGATTTGTTCAGAAATGATGCCGAATAAGAAGATAAATAAGGACGAAAGAAAAAGTACCGCACTCATATTAGTAAAGCGACTGATAGTGAAAAACGTATAGGCATAGTAGATAGCACCGGTCATGAAAACACCGAGACTAAGTGGGAGAAATAATCGCATCGGTGAAAATAAAGCGCCTATGCGCAAAATAATAATAAAAAAACGCATACCGTCTTTTATTATTCTTATATGACTTTTTCCCTCGCGTTTCCCGGCATGAATCGGGATATAGGCGACCGGAAAGCCGGAACGGAAAAAAGCCATCGTGCTAGTGGTCGGATAAGAAAATCCGTTAGGGAGCAGATAAAGGAATTTACGGAATTTTTCCGCTCTTGTTGCGCGAAAACCGGAGGTCAGATCTTCAATCTTGTGTCCAGTCATGACCGAAGCTAGCCGGTTATAGAAGGCATTGGCGAAACGTCTGAATAGACTGGCATGGGTGCTGGGTTTACGAGCGCCGACTACCATGTCATATCCTTCATCCAGTTTTTGCAGCAGCGTAGGAATTTCGGCCGGATCGTGTTGGCCGTCGGCATCCATGAATACCAGAATCTCTCCTTTGGCATTGCGGGCGCCGGTTTTGATGCTGGCGCCATTGCCTTGTGAATAGGGATGGCTGATCACTCGCGCTCCAGCTTGCTCCGCCAATATGCGCGTATCGTCTGTTGATCCATCATCGATGACTAATATTTCAATTTGCCTGAGATCGGAAAAGACTTCTTTTTTTAATTTGTTGATGACCGGCTCTATATTTAATGCTTCATTCTTTGCTGGCAGGACGATGCTGATGCTTGGTTTCATGTGTTTGAAGTGTTTGTTTAGCGTCTGATTCTATTTGTTGGCGTAAGTAAACTAATTCATCCCCATGCTTCGATGAAAAATAATCAACCGCTTGGTAGGATGGCAGCAAGGTTTCCGTGTAATCCAGGTGCTGAAGCGCCAGCTTATATTCACCATAGGAGGCTAAGAGGCTGCTTTGCAACAAGCCATGGCCGATGCGTTGAGTTTTTGCAAGCGCGTTATGAAATTCATTATAGGCCAGTTTGGGGTGTTCGGTGTGTAAATAAATTAATCCGCGTAAATGATCGAATTGAAAAGATACTCGATGATTTTTCAATATAGACGGATTATTATCCAGACCCGATAAAATAGTTAATGCTAGCTGTGGGTTTAATTCAGAACATTGTTTCTGATTGGCCTGTAGCACAAAAGCTTCCAATAAATTGTAATAACTGGTGGTATAAGGATTGGCTAGGGCGGCTTGACTTAGGCCGGCGGCATCCTCGCTGGTCAGATTGGAAATAGCGCATTTTTGCATCGCCCAATGAAGTTTGATATCCAGGCTGTCGGGGATGTTCGCTTTGCCTTGCGTCAAAATTTCTAAAGCAGCTTGCGGGTTGCCATATTTCTCCAGTGTCAATGCTGCTGTGCGTTGCGCGCGCGAAGACTGCTGGTTTTGCTTGGCCCAGAACAAAGAAAGCTCGACCGGGTTGCCCCATAGAGTTGAGCGTTGATACGTAAACAACGCGCAAACCGCTGCATAGCCTATGATGGCAAAACGCCAGGTTTTTAGCTGCGATGAAAGTGGGTAGTAGGCAAGCGGTAAAAACAAAAATAAAGAGGGAAGGTAGTTGCGGTGTTCAAAATAGAGCTCGAGCCCGATAGTGGTCGATTCTAATAAATGGCCGGCAAAGAAAAACAGCACGGCCAGGGCCAAAAACGGGTGTTTTTTACGCAACCAGTAGGCGGCAGTAGGTAGGGTAATGACCAGTAGGACCGAAGGTAATGTGGATATGGGGTCGAGTAGGCTGTGGGATAGGCGAATACTTTCGTTAAAGATTCCACTGTAAAACATCTGGGGAATCAGCAGATTGTATAAGTAACCGATGACTAAGCGGCTTTCGGTTAAGAGACGTTGTTTTTGACTAAATTCCCGCTGTCCCATAGGAGCATCGAAATGGCTGAAATTGATGCGAGAAAGTAGGTATCCAATAATAACAACCGTTGGCAATATTAGAAAGACGGCTAGCCAGCGTTTTCTTAAACGCGGTAATGTGCAAGACGGGGATGAAAAGATAGTGGCTTCGATACATAACAGCAATATTGGCAGCAAAGCGCCGTTTTCTTTGCTCAATGTAGCCAGAATCGTACCTAGCACTATGCCGCTGGTCATAAAGCGGTAAGCGCTTTTTTGATCGTTGCTCAGTTTTAGACGGCCATGACAGTACAGTAAGATGCCGATTAAGGAAAAAAATGTCGATAGCATCGCCATGCGCTGAACCACATAGAGTACCGTGGAGACATGATAAGGATGCAGCAGCCATAAGGCGCATGAGATTAAGGCAATCCAAGAGGCTTTAGTGGCTGGTATGGCGACGGCACTTAATATTTGTTGAATGATGAGCAGCAACAGATAGCCATTCAGAGCGTGCAGGATGACATTGGTCAGTTTGAATGGGTAAGGGTTGGCGGGCCATGTGTTGGCATTGAGGAGGAAGCTTAGAAGGCTGATGGGGCGGCCAGTGGGGCCTGCGATGCCGCTGGTGAAAAATTGTATGAACGTGTCTAGATTTCTTACGCCGTTGTAGTCGCCTAGTTTATCCACATTGCCGAAATCATCTAATAAAAAGCCGCCAAATAAGCCTGGATGGTAGGCGGCAATAAAAATGCTTGAGATGAATAAATAAGTTGCAGCCCAATAATAACGCTTGATGGATGTGGCCATGGGGTAAACGAAATAAAAACGCTTTGCATGATGTCATGCAAAGCGTTGTGTTTTATTGAAGATCCATTATCTGCAAGAAGTTGGTACGTACTTTGTTGATATGGCTGTTCCAGAAACGCCAGGTTTACAGGTCCAGATAATAGAACCGGCCGTTGTTCTTGGGCTGATGGTTAATGTTGTGCCGCGGATACCTTCGGATACACCAGCCTGGTCTGCAAAAAGGATATTAACAACTGTGTCGGTGCCATCTGAACCTGTGACGGTAACGCTAGAAACATAGTTGCCTGAAATGTCTGAGGCGGCAGCCAAACCTGCGTCTGTATTATTATTAGGGTATTGGCCTTCAGAAGCCCAATATTCAGCAATGGTGGTTTTTGCGCCAGCGGATAAGCTTAAACCTTCTGAGACTTGCGATCTAGCGATGTAATCCTGATAAGCTGGAATCGCGATGGCTGCCAAGATGCCGATGATCGCGACGACGATCATTAATTCAATCAGGGTGAAACCTTGTTGTGCTTTATTCATTTTCATGATGTTTGCCTTTTGTTCGTTGGAAAGTAAATAAACTCGCTATGGATAAAGCAGAAGCTGTGCCAAATCTCGAATTTTTTCGATAAAAAATTCAGTGAAATACAAAAAGTCATTAAAAACAGTTGCATGGGTGGCTATTTGGCGACTTAAAAATTAACCTTTTCTGAAAGGTTTGCGATGATGGTTTCGATTTATTGCCGGTGTAGGTGAGTATTTACGTTAGTAAGTGACAAAAATTGTCAGTCGGTTGTTTGTGCGTTGCTGAAATTATCACAGTGACTCTAAAGTCAGCTATATAATTTAAGAGTAAGTGATTTGTAATAAGTATGGTTGTATAAGCCATCATCCATGATAACTGGATTCCGGCAGTCCATGACGGAATGACGGAGAACCTAAGACCGTCTGACTTTTTTCTAGGCACTTATTATTGCGGCTCTTGTTCGTCGCGACTCATATATATGATCTGCATAGCCCGTCACGCGTTCTATCTTTTGGCTTTTTTTCTTGGTGATTTATCCACGCTGAAAGAGCACGGTTCAGGTAAGCCTGGTCTATGTAAACGGCAGGGCAATCGCGCTATGTTGCAGGTGATTGTCACGTAACCCTCTTGCGTTTAGGGTTGAAATGTCATGGCGCAAGGGCGCGGGCAACGCGACCTACGGTGCTAAAAGAGAAGGTGGCGCCATGTAAACGCCATTTATGTTTTACCTGATCGGTCTCATCCCTTACAATTCAGCAGTGGTTCATTAACAATAATAATATCCGGAGGAATGTATGTTTAAAATTCGTTTACTGGTTTCCGCATTGGCGTTGACCGGCTCGATGTCGGTTGTTGCCGCCGAGGCATTGCCGACTAAGGCGCCTGCGCCGGCCGATAACCCTACCACGGCGGAAAAAGTCGCATTGGGGCAAATGCTGTATCATGACCCGCGTTTGTCTTCCAGCGGGACCGTGTCTTGTGCGTCCTGTCATAACACCATGCTGGGCGGCGATGACAATCGCGGCGGTTCGGTCGGCGTCGGCGGGCAGATCGGTGGGCGTAGCGCGCCGACAGTCTGGAACTCGGCCTTCAACAAGGTGCAATTCTGGGATGGACGCGCGGCCAGCCTGGAAGAACAGGCGGCGGGACCAGTCACCAATCCGATCGAAATGGGCATGAAAAGCTGGGATGATGTGGTCGCCCGTTTGAAAAAAATAGAAGGTTACCAAAAGGCTTTTGAAAAAGCTTTCGGCAAGGACTCGATCTCCAAGGACACCGCCACCAAGGCGATCGCCGCTTATGAGCGCACTCTGATTACCCCGAATAGCGCCTATGACAAGTACGTGAAAGGGGATAAGTCAGCGATGACCGAACAACAGGTTCGCGGCATGAACAAGGCGGTTGAGCTCGGTTGCACCAGCTGTCATAGCGGTCCGGCCTTTAATGGTCCCGGCACGTTCCAGAAATTCCCCGTCATCGATAACGGCTATTTCGAAGCACAGTATGACTTCAAGAAAGACAAGGGGTTAGCGGAAGTGACCGGCAAGGAAGAAGATGAAAACTTCTGGAAGGTTCCTACCTTGCGTAATGTCGCGTTGACGGCGCCATACTTCCACAACGGCAAAGTCAAAACCTTGGATAAAGCGGTCAAGTTGATGGCTAAACTGCAACTGGGCAAGGATTTATCCGATGCCGAGATTGCTGATATCGTCGCGTTTCTGGACGCGTTGACCGGCGAATTTCCGGAGCAAAAAATGCCTAGATTGCCGGCTTACTCAGGTAATACCTTTAACTGAGCCAGTAGATGCGGTAGCCGAAACTGATCAGAAACAATGTTGTTGATGGGTTTCGCTGCCGCTCTATTGCTAAAAACCAAAACGTTCGGGGCGGGTTGAATAACCCGCCCCGCCTAAGATCTTTCCTAAAGCCGGACGAAGTTTTCAACTCCGTCCGCAACCTTTCATCGATTGCCTCATCGCAGGAAGCGTTGACCGCGCTCTTTCATTCCGCCGGCGCGCCTCTCACAAAAAATAATAAATTTTCAATATTTAACGGTGACATAGCCATGTCTTTTGGTGGATCCGCTTCGCTTGATCCACTGAGCAGGCCTGGGTTTGTAACCCTGGCTTGAATCTTTCGACCCTATGCCAAACTAAAAATCAAAATGTTCGGGGCGGGTTGAATAACCCGCCCGGCCTAAGATCTTGCCTTTTGGTGAATCCGCTTCGCTTGATCCACGCTACATGAAATGGGTGGGCTTTCTGAGCAGGCCTGGGTTTGTAACCCTGGCTTGAATCTTTCGACCCTATGCCAAACTAAAAACCAAAACGTTCGGGGCGGGTTGAATAACCCGTCCCGCCTAAGATCTTGCCTTTTGGTGGATCCGCTTCGCTTGATCCATGCTACATGAAATGGGTGGGCTTTTTTATTGGTTTTGATAAATAGGCAATGCCGAGATGCGTTCGTCTATTTGCTTCAACATATCCTGATAAGCCTCGCTATAGACCGAGCCATAACGGCTTTGGAATTGCTGATGGGTCATGTTTTCCGGCAAATCGCGAACATCCGGCATGAAGGCGCGGTAATCCTCGATATCGTGCATGGCTTTTTGCAATTTTCTGGCGCTTTGCGGCGATGCGGTGGCGGTTTTGCCGAATTCTAATCCGGCCCTGTCGCCGGCCAGATCGATAAAGCTGAAACCGCTGCCGCTTTGGGCGTCGCTGAGTTCCTTTTCCTGTCCCAGTAAATGCGCCAGATTGGACGCGCCGGTCGCGGCCAGCGCTGCCGAAGCGACAAAATGCTTGGCCATGTCGATGCGTTTATACAAATAGACCGGATAATGTTTGGCCATGGTCAGATTGATCGGCAGATAAGAGCTAAGCTCTTCCTTGTTGACATAACTGCTGATGGCGATTAGCACGGCCCGGTTTTCTGTCACCGCATTGGCCGTTGTCGAGCGCTGATAGGCGGCCAGAAACAACGGCTGCATAATGTCGGCTAGCGATAAACGCCAGGCCGGGTCATGTTTCAAGATGATTTGATTGATTTGTTGCTGATAAAAAATCAGCGACTGATAACTCTTGTTTTCCAGCAACGTGGCATTATTGGCCGCATCTTTGAATGTCGTCAAATAGGTAATGACGAGGTGATCCGGTTGGATCTGTATATTGCTGATGTGTTGCGCGGCCAATATGTAATATTGCTTCAATGGCGTATGTTTGATGATGCTTTCGATCAATTGACCGGCAAATTCATCGGCGATTTCTATGCGTCCGATTTTCAGCGCCTTGATTGCCGGATAACCGTACATCTTGCTTAGATTGAAGGTGATGTTCAGGTAAGGGCCGAATAGGTTGTCAGGCAGCGTCAGCGATAATTTGAAGTGTAACGCGTCCTGTTGCAGAGTAATCTCGGTGGAACTTTCGATCAGATGATTGAGCAGATAATTGCTGGCGATATTCAGATCGGCTTCGTTCAGCTCAATGGTTCTGACTCTTTGGATGTAGTTTGACGAGGTATTTATGATCTGTTTGGCGCGTTGAATATCGCTTTGACTCAGTTTTCGGTGTGTTTTGCTGAGGGGTTCCTGTTCGATCGCAAAAAACACCAGGATCGCCAGCAAGCAAGGCGGAGCCGCCAGATAAAAAAACAGGATGCGTAGCGGCCGCAGCATTTATCTGAATTCCAGCTTGAACTTGGCCGCTTGCAAATACTTGGCTTCAAGCTCCAGATCGGCATGGGTTAGCGGCGCCTGATCCAGCCACTGTTCGGAAAAATGCAGTTGGATGCGTTTTCCGCTGAAGGCGATTTCAAAGTCCGGGCGTACACTGTGACGGTTTCTGTGCAACAACACCGCGAGACGCAGGATGATAGTCAACACGGGCGCGCACTGATCCCAGGGTTCGGGCAGGTTGGTGAAGCGCGACATGGAGAATTTTTTCCGATGAGTGCGCACGATTGTCGCCAACAGGCTTTGATCCTGACGGGAGAAGCCGGCGAAATCGCCGTTCTCGATGATATAAGCGCTATGCTTATGATATTGACTATGGGCGATTCCCTGGCCGATTTCATGCAGTTCCGCCGCCCATTCCAAAAATTGTATGCTGGCCTTGTTGTCGGTCAGGCAAGGATGATCGGACAATTGTTGCAAAATATAATGGATCGTTTGTTTCAGGTTGTCCGCATGTTGCTTGTCAATGCGATAGTGTTCGGCGATGGTCTTAGTGGTTTCGGAGCGGATATCATGGTTATAGATTCTGCCTAACAAATCATGAATCAGACCTTCGCGCAGGGCGCCGTCGGAAACGGTCATTTGTTCGATGCCCAGCGCCCTGAACGTAGCATAGACGATGGCGACCCCGCCGGTGAACACCGGTAAGCGTTCGCTACTGAGTTCGGGCAGTTTCAATTCGTCGATATGCTTGCATTTGCCGATATGGGCGACCAGTTGTTCCAAGCCGTCCCGGGTAATGCCGTTATTGCTCCAGCCGGCCGCCTGAATGACGTTGCTGATCGCTTTTAAACTGCCCGAGGCGCCGATCGCTTCATCCCAGTTGTGGCGGTTGAACTTCTGTTGAAATGGTTCTAGCCGCTGTTCGCCGAGCAGTGTGGCCTTTTTGAAGGCTTTTTTCGATAACACGCCGTCTTTGAAAAACAGGTTGCTGAAGGTCACGCAGCCCATGTGCAGACTTTCCTTGGTATGAGCGATGTCGTTACTGCCGATAATGTATTCGGTGCTGCCGCCGCCAATGTCCATGACAAAGCGATTGTTGGCATGACTGCCCAGGCTGTTGGCGACGCCCTGGTATATAAGGCGGGCTTCCTCGATGCCGGAGATGATGTGGATCGGATGGCCAAGCGCCTTTTCCGCTTTAGCGATGAATTTTCTGGAATTTTTTGCGGTTCTAAGGGTGTTGGTGCCGACGATGCCGACGCTGTGAGGCGGAAAATTACCGATACGTTGGCCGAATCGTTCCAGACAGGCCAGGGCTCTTCGTTGAGTTTTTTCATCGAGATTTTTATGTTCATCCAGGCCGGAAGCCAGGCGCACCATTTCTTTCAGGCGGTCGACGGTTTGTAATTTGCCGTCCTTCAGACTGCAGATGAGCATGTGAAAACTGTTCGAGCCTAGATCGACGGCCGCGACGCTGCTGGGGAGTTTTTGTGGCAAAGTCCTGTCCTGTTTTATCTACGAGGGTTTTAAATTTCTGATAAAATTACAAGGTTTTTATCGCGTGCAATTGCGGGGTAATTTACCAGCAATTCCCAGTTTGAGCATTTTTGCTGTGTTTAGGGCATGGGGTGTGTCTGTCGAGGAGCGCCGTAAACCCACCCCTGGGGGCTTGACGGCAGCATCCTTGCTGCCGACATCCTCGCCAAACACACCCCATGCCCTTTTTGAACGCCAAAGTAGGAATTGCTGGTAATTTACCGCATTTGGACTCATCCGTTAAGTATAACGTACTGTATGAACGCTTTATCTATCAAAAATCTGAAAAAAACCTATAACAACGGCTTTCAAGCCTTGAAAGGCATCGATCTTGATGTCGAGAGAGGGGATTTCTTCGCCTTGTTGGGGCCGAATGGCGCCGGTAAGTCCACCGCGATCGGCATCATCAGTTCGCTGGTGACCAAGAGCAGTGGAACCGTCACGGTGTTTGGCCACGATTTGGAAAAGGAAACGGCTCTAGCGAAAAGCTGCATCGGTTTGGTGCCCCAGGAAATCAATTTCAACCAGTTTGAAACGGTCAGAAACATCGTGCTGAATCAGGCGGGTTATTACGGCATTCCCAGAAAAGAAGCGGTCGCCAGGATGGAAAAATGTCTGAAACAGATGGATTTATGGGGCAAGCGCGATACTGTTTCCAGGCGTCTATCCGGCGGTATGAAGCGACGAGTGATGATCGCCAGGGCCTTGGTGCACGCACCTCGGTTATTGATCCTCGATGAGCCGACCGCCGGCGTCGATATCGAAATTCGCCGCTCGATGTGGGAGATGATGGAGGAAGTTAACAGGCAAGGCACGACCATTATTCTCACCACGCATTATTTGGAAGAGGCGGAAAGCCTGTGTCGACACATCGCGATCATTAATCATGGAGAGATAGTCGAAAAATCGGATATGTTGGGTCTATTGAGCCGGATCAATTTGGATCATTTCGTGTTGAATTTGGCCAAGCCGCTACGACAAGCGCCGCAAATTGACGGTTATCAGATCGAACTGGTCGAGCCTCATGTGTTGAATGTCGCGGTGCCGAAAGAGCAGGGGCTGAACCAGCTGTTTCAAAGACTATCGGAACGGCAAATTGCCGTGCTCAGTTTGAAGAACAAGTCTAACCGACTCGAACAATTGTTTATGGATCTTGTACGATGAATTATTCGATCGCTTTTCGCACTATTCTCGGTAAAGAAATCCGCCGCTTCACTCGTATATGGCCGCAAACGCTATTGCCGCCGGCGATCACCACGGCGCTTTATTTTCTGATTTTCGGCAAATTGATCGGAGACCGCATCGGCACGATCAATGGCGCCAGCTATATGGATTACATCGTGCCGGGGGTGATCTTGATGTCGGTGATCAGTCATTCCTATGCCAATGTCGTGTCATCGTTTTATTCCACCAAATTTCAGCGTCATATCGAGGAATTGCTGGTGGCGCCGGTCCCGAACTGGGTGATTCTGGCCGGCTATGTTGGCGGCGGCATCGCTCGCGGCTTATTGGTCGGTTTCGTCGTCGCGGCTATTTCGACGTTATTCGCCAAAATTTCGGTGCACTACTGGGGCATTGCGATCGCTGTATTTATTTTGACGGCGACCCTGTTTGCCTTGGCCGGTTTCATCAATGCGGTTTTCGCCGACAGTTTTGACGATATTTCCATCATCCCTAATTTTGTGCTGACACCGCTGAGTTATCTAGGGGGCGTTTTTTATTCGGTGAGCATGTTGCCGGATATCTGGCAGACTATCTCGCTGGGCAACCCGATCTTGTATATGATCAATGCGTTTCGTTACGGTTTGCTCGGGGTGAGCGATGTCAATATCGAGGTCGCTTTCGCGATTACCGGCGGCTTTATCGTCTTGCTGACGCTATTCAGCCTGTTCTTATTGCATAAAGGGGTGGGCATCAAGAATTGAGGCGAACAAACTATACTCGCCTCACTTGCATCGTTTAATGCAGGCGTAGGGGGCATTGCCCACCGTTCCATATTAAGGTTGACCCTCGTTCCCACGCTCCTGCGTGGGAATGCATACCGGGCTTAAAGTGGCAAAGTATGGGTTCCCACGGAGGACCGTGGGAACCAGGAAATCGTCGTCCAGTATTCACCCAGCACCTAAATATCCTAGGTTATTGGCTATGATTAATAATCTTCGTTAATTTAGGTGCTGGGTGAACGCGTCCCGAGAAATCAATGACCTACTGCCTAAAACCCGAAAGATACTGAATAGTTAGTGCGGCCCCGATATTAAGGTTCCAGCAGGTCTCTCAAGCCGTGCGGGTTTTTGATCTCGATCAGCTTGTTTTGGACCGTGATTAGCTCATCCTGTTGAAATTTTTTCAATAACCGGCTAACGGTTTCCAAGGCCAGCCCTAAATGATTACCGATTTCCTGGCGGGTCAACGATAATGTGAATGCATAGGAAGAAAAGCCGCGCTTCTTCAGGCGTTCCGATAAGCTGATCAGGAAATAAGCCAGGCGCTCTTCGGCGGGTCTTTTGCTGAGCACCATCTGCGCCTTGTCGATATTGACTTTCTCGCCGGTATGGCGGAATAGTTCCCGGGTCAGGCCGGGGACATTGCGGCATAGCTCGTCCATGTTGGCGGCCGGCAGAATGCAGAAACGGGTGGTTTCCAGGGCGATGGCCGAACATTGATGCAAATCGCTGGAAAAGCCGTCGAAGCCCAATAACTCTCCCGGCAGCAGGATGTTAAGGATATGCTCGTTGCCATGAGGGTCATTGGCGACCAATTTGGCGCTACCGGATTTAATCGCCAAAACCCCTTTAAAGTTATCGCCCTCATGATAAATGAATTCGCCACGCTGCAGTGTTTTTCTCGCCTTGACGACCCGGCTGATATTTTCTATTTCCTGTTGCGACAAACCGCGCGGCAGGCAGATGCTGTCGAGACTGCAATTATTGCAACTGACTTGATTTAGCATAAGCAGACCTTATTCCATTAAAAAATTCGGGTTATTATACCGCTTTTATGTGACCAGGGGGGTAGCTTTCTTCCTTGGCAGTAATTCCCTTATTTGAGCATTTTTGAACGCCAAACCGGTGCGCTTCCTATCGTCAGCACACCCTACTCACATCCGGGTAGTGGGGGAGTTGCGCTTAGCTAGATGCGTATGGCTTACATCCCCCCTGACATCCTCGCCAAACACACCCCAAGTCCTCTTTGTTATCCGAATTGGGAAGCGCTGCTTGGTCAGATCAGGCCGGCAAATGGTTGCACCTTGACTGTTTCACCGATGCCGACCGTGGTTCTGTCGTGTTCTAAAATAATGAAGGCGTTAGCCAGACTCATCGACCTCAACAGGCCGGAGCCTTGTTTGCCGGTCGTTTTAATCGTCCACTGACCGTTGGCCTGTGGTTCAAGTATTCCGCGCACTACCTCGGTGCGACCCGGTTTTTTGCGAATAGTTTCCGTGCTGACCGCGGTTACCGTCGGAGCAATCGGTTTGTCGACGATGCCGAGCATTTTTTCGATAGCCGGCAGCACAAACTGGTAGAAAGTGACCATGACGGCAACCGGATTGCCGGGCAGGCCGAAAAAAACACTGTCATTCAACGTCCCGAACGCCAATGGCCGGCCCGGCTTGAGGGCGATTTTCCAGAAATCGATTTGCCCCGCCTCCTGCAGGGCGGTTTTCGTGAAATCGGCGTCGCCGACTGATACGCCACCGGAGGAGATAATCATGTCGGCGTAACGACTCGCCTCGCTGAATTGACTGAGCAAGGTGTCCGGTTTGTCCGCGAGGATGCCGAGATCGAGGATTTCGATATCTTTCCTGTCCAATGCGGCCTGCAAGCTGTAACGGTTGCTGTCATAGACGCCGCCCTCGGCGCGATGCTCGCCGAGGGCATGCAGTTCATCGCCGGTCGAGGCAATGGCGATGCGCAGCGGGCGCTTGACCTTGATTTCCGCCATGCCTATCGACGCCAGTAAGCCGATATCGGCCGGCGCCAGCAACTTGCCGGCGCTCAGCATGGCTGCGCCTTGGGGAATGTCTTCCCCGGCGCGGCGAATGTTTTGTCCGGCGCGGTGTTCGGAATCGATAAGGATGCCGTTTTGTTCGACGACCACATGTTCTTGCATGATAACGCTGTCGACGCCGGCGGGAATCGGGGCGCCCGTCATGATCCGTATGCATTGGCCTTTGGGCAGGCGCCCGCTAAATGGCTTGCCGGCAAAAGCCTGGCCACCTATCGGCAAGGACTTATGGCCCTGATTTGGAATGTCGCTGCTATTGATCGCGTAGCCGTCGACGGCTGAATTATCATGGCCTGGCACGTTGAACGGCGCATAAATCGTTTCATCGAGGGTGCGGCCGCGGGCATCGGCGATGGCGATTTGTTGAAAACCGTCGACCGGTGACAGCTTGCTTAGAATATTTGCTAACGCCGAATCAACGGCTAGCAGGCCGGATTCGAAGTGGTCGCTGCAACTAGGCTGTTTGGCTGTCGTCATTATCTGATAAAGTGATCTTTGCTGTCGCTGAGGCCCTGATTGTCGGACCAGCTGATCGTTATTTTATCGCCGGGGCGGGCGTTTTTCAGCATGAAGGCGAAATAAGGGTCTTTGGAGATGCTGCCGCCGAGATGACCGTTCAGAACGACCCGGTCGTTTTGTTTAACGGAGATTTCCCGGATGAAGTGGGCCGGAATGAACTGGCCGTTTTTATCCGGGCTGCGACCGTTTTCCATCGGGTGAGCGATCAGGGTTCTGATCTGAGTCTTGTCGCCCAAACGTTTACTGCGAATCTTGATGCTGGACAGTTTAGCCACCGCAGCCTCCTGTCGTGACATTGATCGAACGTCGGGCGCGGTATAGGTGTTTACCGCTTGCCGCTATCACTACCACATCGCAGCTTTCCGCCATTTTGATTCGCGCTTTGACATAGACATCGACGGACGGAGACAGGGTAAATATCGCCGATAATGGCGCCGGATTCTTTTCCACCAACAGATACAGTTTGTCGATGCCGTCCAGTGAGCTGTTAATCGTGATCGGTACCGTGGCCCCGTTCTCGGCCGTCTTAGGGGCTTTGATACTGATTTGGTCGCTATCGACAATTTCTCGGTTCTTGAACAGGCGCCGCAGGATTTGCTCGAAACTGGCGTCGGCAAAATGGTGTTTGCGCCATTGAGCATGGACTCGGTCGGGCGTGATCAGGCCGCTGATGGCA
This sequence comes from Methylomarinum sp. Ch1-1, assembly GCF_030717995.2. Lineage (NCBI taxonomy): Bacteria > Pseudomonadati > Pseudomonadota > Gammaproteobacteria > Methylococcales > Methylococcaceae > Methylomarinum > Methylomarinum roseum. The sequence continues at coordinate 2,502,088 of NZ_CP157743.1, forward strand.
AATACGGTGAAGGCGCTCAACGATGCCGTTTTATGTAAAAATTGTCTACGCGTGTTATCCATATTAATGCGTTGCTAAGTGCCGGACTAAATAAACAAACGCTGGTAAGCGCGCGCCGATTGTTCCGGGTCATGTTCGAACACTCCGCCGATGACGGCGAGCAAGTCGGCGCCGGCCGCCAGCAATTGGGCGCCGTTATCCGGCAAGATCCCGCCGATTGCGACGATCGGTATGTTAATCGACTGTCTGGCCTGTTGCAAAGTGGTGATATGGGCGGGCGAGGCCAGCGGTTTGGAATTGGACGGGAAAAAACGTCCGAAAGCCACATAGTCAACGCCTTGCCCTTGCATATCGATGGCTTTGGCTAAATCATCATAACAGGAGACGCCGATAATCGCCTTTGGCCCCAGGAGCTGGCGGGCGGCCGCGACACTGCCATCATCCCTGCCCAGATGCACGCCATCGGCGCCGATTTTTGCCGCCAGTTCGATATCGTCATTAATGATAAGCGGCGCATGATGGCGATGGCATTCCTGCAGTAATGCCGATGCTAGGGGCTGAGCCTCACGCGTTGTTTTGTCGCGGTACTGAATGACGACGGCGCCGCCTTGCAGCGCCGCGCGAACTTCGGCGATGATGGCGTCGGCGGATTTGGCTTCGGTTTGGGTGATGGCGTATAAGCCTTTGCTTGGAAATTTCATGCCTGATCCTCCACCCAGAACAAGCGATTGGGATTAAACTGGCCGCGTCCCGGTCGATAGGCGGCTTGCAAGGCGTTCCAAGTGTATTCCTGGGCTTCGACGACGGCGGTGAAAGGGTCTAGGCCGTGCGCCAGCAGTGCGGCGATGGCGCTGGCCAGCGTGCAGCCCGAACCATGATAGTTTTCAGGCAGGCGCTGCCAAGTGAATGTTTCCTCCTGCTGACTGGCCATGAACAGGCGGTTATGGACTTGTTCGGAGCGTTCGTCGGCGCCGGTCACTAAAACAAATTCAGCGCCCTGGCTTTGCAGATGGCGTCCGCAAGCCGACAGGTCTTGTTGTTTAGCCAATATGCGGGCTTCGTCGCTGTTCGGCGTCAGCACCGTGCTTAAAGGCAGCAGTAATTCGTTGATGCTGTCGATCAGTTGTTCGGTCGCCAGTTGAGCGCCGCCGCCGGCTGCCAGCACTGGATCGAGAACGACGGGGATATGCTCATGTTCCAGTAGCACAGTCCGAATCGCCGCAACGCTTTCGTGATGGCCCAACAGACCGATTTTAATCGCGGCAATCGGGAAATCGGCGCATAACGTGCGGGCCTGCTCGATGATGTCTTGCGGTTTTTGGGGGATCAGTTTCTTGACATTGCTGCTGTCTTGTTCGGTCAAGGCGGTGATAACACTGCAGGCATGACATTGATGGCTGATCAGGGCTTCGATATCGGCCTGTATGCCGGCACCGCCGCTGGGATCATGGCCGGAAAAGGATAAAACGACCGGACGTCTGTTTTGCATGATGAGTTAAGATGGCTGATGGACAGCTTATTTGAACACTTCGATATTATACGACAGTCTAGCGACAGAGTGGCTATTGACAGCTAGAAGTTAGCAATTCCCGGTTTGAGCGTCTGGGCGGGGTGGGTTATTCAACCCGCCCCGAACGTTTTGGTTTTTAGCTTGGCATAGAATTGAAAGATTCAGGCCGGGGTTTCAAACCCCGGCCTGCTCAGGTGGCTATTGACAGCTAGAAGTTAGCAATTCCCGGTTTGAGCGTCTGGGCGGGGTGGGTTATTCAACCCGCCCCGAACGTTTTGGTTTTTAGCTTGACATAGAATTGAAAGATTCAGGCCGGGGTTTCAAACCCCGGCCTACTCAGGAAGGCCATCAAGCCCATTGTCGGGCTCTGTCGCAAACTCTACGAGAAGGGGATAAATGAAGTTCGCTTAACGGCGGAGCCCCGATCCATCCAAGTAGGATATTCTCGTTGAACCTGTAATGGGGAGTTTCTTTTGCTGAAATTGCTTTAACAAGCGAATAAAGATGGGGTGAAATCTGGAGCGGGAAACGAGATTCGAACTCGCGACCCCAACCTTGGCAAGGTTGTGCTCTACCAACTGAGCTATTCCCGCGTATTTTTCTGCTTAGGCAGATGTCTGTCTGATATGGAGGCTGCGACCGGAATCGAACCGGTGTAGATGGCTTTGCAGGCCACTGCATAACCACTTTGCTACGCAGCCTTGAAAATCAATAAAAAAGCCGCGACATCTTCGCGGCTTTTAAAATCCATTGGAGCGGGAAACGAGATTCGAACTCGCGACCCCAACCTTGGCAAGGTTGTGCTCTACCAACTGAGCTATTCCCGCGTTTCAAGTTATTCGGCTATTATAGCGCCTAAAAATAACCTGTCAACTTTTTTATTGGATATTGATGGCTAAAACCCAACCTTTACGTCCCTGACATTCGCCGTCGGTCATTTCGACCTGAACGAAGGCATCCTTCTTGCCGAAGGCATCCTGGGTTTGCACGACTTTGACCGGCGTGCCGGGGGCAATTTGTTTACAACCGGTGCGATCTTCTTCTTCGGTGTCGTCATAGGCCGCCATCGAGCCGGGAACGGATACCAGGCGAACAGGGGCGGTTGGGAGAGCCGCGTTAGCGCTTTTTAAAACATAATTCTGACCGACAACGATGTTCTTAGCCTGATGGACCGGAAGCTCCTTGTCTGAACCGCCGCTCATTAAAATAATAATAAGGACCAGAACGACGGCGCCAATGCCGCCATAAAATACCTTGGGCTTAGATTCTTTTATTTCCATGATGGAAGCAAGAATGTTATTTAAAGCATTCTTCTCTTCGCCCTTAGCTTCAGTTTTTTGTTCCGCTTCGGTAGGGGTTTCGACATCAGTCTGGTTTTCAGATTCATTAGTGTTTTCGTGTTCACCGTTGCTCATTCTGTAGTTCCTCTAAAAAAGATAAGTATGTAATTATTATTATGCTAGCATTTCTGTAACTAGACAGCGTATTGTAATCGAGAAGTCGGTCGTTGATATATCGTCTTGATGATGCGCCGGCCTTGAGGTCTGTAAAAGCTGCGTTTCCATCCCAGGCGTTATCGCGATAAAAACTAGCATCGTGAATTTCGATACCGCCAGACCTGTATTCACAGTCGAAAAATCAAGGGTCGAATTCTAAAAAGCTTAATAGTGCTGAATAGATACTAAGTCATAAACTTACCATGCTGGCAGAACATTTCAAGTGCTCATTTATCTATCTACTTGTTTAAGCGCTTGGTCAAGACGCAAAACCATGTTTTGAGGCAGTGATGATTCAGATAAAGTCATAGCCTTTTTTCTTTTTATCACTGGCGATGGTTTTTTCGGCCAGACGGCGGCATTCAAATTGCCAATATCCCAAACCTATATTCTTTCGTTCTCTCAAGATGATGGGAAAATTCTCCTGATTCAGGAATATTCTCAGCACATCGCCATCCTTAAACAGAAAAGAATCCATGATGATGAAGCTTTTTTCCTTGTCACCTTCCTTGGTTGCATACAATAAGGCCTTCTGCGGTTCGGCGTCGGCAGGCGCATCGATATTAACATAACTGACTGCGAAAGATTGCGGTGCGATGATATTTAATTCGAAGATCAGCTTATTGTCTTGTTTCGGCAAGGTTATTTTACAAACCACGCCGAGTAAGCGTAAATTGACCGGCGCATCGTTTCTTCGACAACTGACCAGGCTGCCGATGGACAGAATGCCAGGCGTTTCGAATTGGCAGGACAAGGCGCGGTCGGAGCTCGACTGTGTCGCTATTTCCAAATTTTCTTGTTCTTCACCGGCATTCGAATTTTGCAGGCAGTGGGTTGGCTCCAAGCCTATAGCGATAAAACGGTCCAACCTATCATTGAATAATGTGGCGCCCTGTAACGGTTTGCCTTGCCAGCGTTCGAGCAGGTAGTGGAATAATTCGGCGGGCAATTTATCGGCTTTGTGGCGTTGCAGGTCGATCGGACTGTAACGAGGCTCTTTTTCACTGCAGAATTTGTCAGGCTGACCGCATGCTTTGTAAAGCCGGCTCAGGTCTAAATACATCATCGCCGAGTCGGTCGTTTTATGGTCAGTGTAGAAAAACGGCGCGCTGTCTTCGTCCATCAGAATCGCACATTGGATATCCTGCTCGTCAACTTCATGGCTTTCAATGCGCACCAGGCTATTGATTTTTTCAATGAAGTTGTAAATTTGCCGAAATTCCTTCTGCATTAGACCGGAAGGGTCGGCGAGACTGAAAAGCAGGATTTGTTTATAACAATCTTCGGCGGTGCTGGTTTTGCCGAGTGTACAGGCTTCATCAGCTACCTTGGTCGTGTCTTTTTTAACCTTGACGCTCAATCGATAGAGCGAGTGCAAATCAATCCAGATCCAGTCGGGAACCGGGGTGTTCATGATGTAAAAGGTTACGACGATGCTGCTCAAGCCCCTGATGGTCCGTTGAATAGCCAGAGCGGTATTTTTTCCTTGCAGCCAACCGACATCACGGCGAGTTAATTCGCGCACGATCATCCAGTAGGCGATGGTGAACTGTTTTTCCATCGAAATCAGCACGTCCATGATCTTGCGGTCATTTGTGCTCTTGGGAAAGCCGGTTTGAATCAGCCTGGCGCGCAGATAATCCTCGATGTTAAGGAAATTGTGCCTAAGCAGTTCCAATGCATCCAGGCGTTTTTGCGCCGGCATGCTAAGCTCGTTCATTTCGATCAGCAAGTCATGGAATAAACGGGTCGACAGGCCGGGATTGGCCGTGGGCAACTCGGTTATCCATTGCGTCAACGAAGCTTCTGCAAAGGATGATAAAAGGTCCGGATCGTGTTTTTGATTAGGAATGACCAGAAAAAAAGAATTTTTCACAAATTTCCCATGCTTAATAATTCAAGGGTGATTTTCAATGTCGCTGCGCTACGGCCTGGAGAGGAGAAAAAACGACGAGTCTCCTTGGCAAGCGCTGAATGAGTTTTCTATCGCATGCCACCGATTCGGTGGCCGAGTTTCGCCGGACAGCTTTAGTAAAGCACCGAATGAATCGGACCGGGGATGCTCAGCGCTCGACCGAAGAAAATGCGATATTCCTCGGAAGTCTCAATTTAGATGCGATTGTTATCAAGTTGTAACTATTCGGTATCTTTCAGGAACCTACTCCCTCTGATAAAAATACGCTGAATAATTACATCAAGTTTAGCCTAATTGAATAAGTTTAACGTAATAAAATGGCGTTTTCCAAACGCTAACGCCGAGCATCATAGGATACGCAATGATTTTGTCATCAGTCGGAATAAATCGATTTAATCAGGCGTTTGAACCATTTTGGCCTGAAAATGACGATGTACAGGCCGAAGGTGCTGGTCAGCGGAATAGGCCCTACGCCCAGAAATGCGAAAATCAGCAAAACCATGGCGCAGACAAAACGCCATTTTAAACTTTCGTTATTCATCGCTTTGTTGCTTTATTAGGCCGCAATCTATAGAAAGCAGGGATATGTCGTCCTGACCACTGCTGGTTTGGATATGTTCCAGAACGGCTTTTTTGACGTTTTGTATGCGTTGTTTCGGCGGGCTTTTTTGTAGGATGTCGATTAAGCGATGCTCGCCGAAAAATTCGTCGTCGGGGCTGCAGGATTCCGTCAGGCCGTCGGAGTAGGCGACCAGTTCACAGGGTTTAGACCAGGGCAGCAGTCGGGTCACCGAATCGAATTGCTCGGCAGCTAAAATGCCGATGGCCAGGTGTTCGGAACTCAGGGTATGCATGATATTGCCGTCATTATCCAATAGCAGGGCGTCAGGCAGACCGCCATTCCAGTATTCGATCGTTTGATGATTGAAGTCGATGACGAACAGCGCGGTCGCGACAAAATAGCCGGTGGGCAGATCGTTTTTTGCGCTGCGGTTGATTTCCGTGACGATGCTGGCCAGACTATAACCCTTGGCGGACATGGCGTGAAATGTTCTAGCGATGATCAAGGTCGGCAGTGCGGCTGCAAGGCCATGGCCGGTGGCGTCGGCCAGCATCAGATATATTTTGCCGCCTTCCGAGCGGGAGGCGGCGATTAGATCACCGCTGAAATGAGTGCTGGGGCATAACCAGTAACTGAGCCCGGGCCAATTCAAATCCCCCATGTTCAGCATTTTATCGAGCAGTCGTTTCGCCAGTTGTTGTTCTTTCTTCAGCTCCTCGTTGGCCTGGCTTAATGACAACGTGCTTTGTTGATTGTTGACTTGCAAGGCGACAAAGCGTTCCATCGATTGGATTTTGGCATTCAAGATATTGAGGTTAATCGGGCGGGTCATGTAGTCATCGGCGCCGGCTTGCAAACCTTTAATGACATCGTTTTCCTGATTGGAGGCGGATAGGATGATGATGGGCGTCCATTTGCCGGTTTGCGCCTTGCGTATCTGCGCGATGATTTCCAGACTGTCGATCCCCGGTATATTGATGTCGGCCAGGACCAAGTCGGGATATTCGCGCACAAATAAATCCAAAGTTTCGTCACTATTTTTCGCCAACAATAGGCTATGTCCCTGTTCTTGTAGGAAGTGGGTGAGCAGCGATAATGTCTCCGTATTGTCTTCGGTGATGAGGATTTTCAATGCGAAGTGTGTATTTTCGGTCATTCTTGTCCTAGAACAAATTATTTGGCGGTTAGCCCGTAGTAGAGTTCAGTGATTTAGGACTGATGATGGGCTGGGCTGAAGCTGGGCGCGACATCGATTGCGTTGTTTTCGAGGTCAGTCATCAGCTGCAGAAAATATGTCGTCAATGCCTGTTTAGCGTCAGTGTATGGAAGGGGCTATTTAGTCGTCTTCGTTTGAAGATTATCGGTAACTCTTTCCAAGTATATTTTTTTTGAAACGTCTGTCAACAACATCGCTTGACGACGATCGGCTTTACAGAGGGGCATCGCAACCGTGAACTCGCCGCCAGGCAATCCGCCTGGATACACGCAACGTCAATTTGGCCCCCCGGTGCGGGTTGCGGCGGCTTGCTTCGCGAAGCCGCCCTACGCGTTACCCGCAACCATCGGATGGCCTCACCGGGTGGATTTGTCGCCAGACAATCCGCGTTGTTTGTGACAGACGCGGCGATTAGTCTATTTTATGGGATAATTTAGCGGTGTTTTGTTAACAGGCAACTTGAAAATGAAATTTGCAACGATCGAATCCTATGTCGGTAACACGCCCTTAGTGCGTCTACAAAGACTTCCCGGACAAACCAGCAACACCATACTGGTTAAGTTGGAGGGCAATAATCCGGCCGGTTCGGTGAAGGACAGGCCGGCGTTGAGCATGATTCAGCACGCCGAAGCCCGCGGCGACATCAAGCCGGGCGATTGTCTGATAGAGGCGACCAGCGGCAATACCGGCATCGCCCTGGCGATGGCGGCGGCGATCAAGGGTTATAAGATGGTGCTGATCATGCCGGACAACATGAGTGCGGAACGCATCGCCTCGATGAAGGCCTATGGCGCTGAAATCATTCTGACGCCGGCCGCGAAAAGCATGGAGGGTGCGATCGATCTGGCCAGGGAAATGGAGACGGCCGGTAAGGGGCGAATACTCGATCAGTTCGCCAATCCGGATAACCCCAGGGCCCATTATGAAGGCACCGGTCCGGAGATCTGGCGTGATAGCGAGGGAAAAATCACCCACTTCGTCAGCGCGATGGGAACGACCGGCACGATCATGGGGACGTCGCGGTACTTGAAAGAGCAAAATGACGCCATCCAGATCGTCGGTGTGCAGCCTGCCGGGGAGTCCAAGATCCCCGGCATTCGCCGCTGGCCGCAAGAATACTTGCCGAAAATTTATCAGGCCGACCGTGTCGACCGCATTATAGAGGTCGATCAACAGTCCGCCGAAGATACAACCCGTGCGCTGGCCGCCAGAGAAGGCATTTTTGCCGGCGTTTCCTCCGGCGGCGCGGTGTTCGCCGCCTTGGAATTATCCAAGGAAGTGGAGAACGCGGTGATCGTGGTCATTATCTGCGACCGTGGCGATCGATATTTATCCACCGGTGTTTTCCCTAGCTGATTCATGCCTTGAGGTGGTCAGGACTGCCGTGTTGACGCGGCTGTTCAGAGGCTTGCCTCGCTGTTTCATCGCTATGGGTCTGCTTGTTGGTCCGCCCGATGTTTCGGCCTTGGAGTCGGTGGTCTTGAATGTCGGTAATATCAACGCCGATGATTGGGAATTGCGGGATGTCAGTCTACGTCTTGCTGGCATCGAACAAAACAGTCCTCGCTGGGAACTGCAGTCGGCCTCGATGCGCCTACCTCCGCCTTTGGCCGATATTACCGGCTTGCAAATCAGCTGCCGGCAATTCCAGTGGCGGGAGCATTATCTGAGCTGCAGACAAGGGCGAGGCAAGATCGTTTCTGCGCGTTACGCCTCGCCGGTTTTCGATTTTTCAATGGAAGTGCGGGAGCGGCGCGGCGTCATCAATATCGACCATCTGCGTCTGTTCGACGGCAGCGTTGCGTTGCTGGCCGAAGAAAATGACGCTAGCTGGCGAGTCGTGGTCAACGGCAAGGACCTGAGGCTGGCGAGCCTGAAGGCCTTGCTGAAGAGGCCCGAATTACAAAACATCGCCGGCCGAATCGATTTGAATGCCGAACTGAAAGGGCGACGAGACAATCTGCAGCAATGCAACGTCGCCGCACAGGCGAGAAATTTAGCGCTGCAGGCCCTTAACGGCAAGCTCGCCGCCGAGGCGCTGACGCTGGATGTCGAGCTGAACGCGGTGAAAAAGCAGGACGTCTGGCAATGGCGTCAGCAAAACCGACTGAGTAAAGGGGCCTTATATGTCGAGCCGCTGTTTCTGGATATCCAGCCTGACCAGCCGCTTGGTTTGCATGGCAACGGAACGTGGCGTCCTGGCAGCGACATCTTCGATGTGCATTCGGCAACCTTTAACCATCCCGGTGTCGGTATACTGGAGGGGCGCGGCTCGCTAGCTCGGCAGGGCGGCTTTAGCGTCAGGCGAGCCGACATCAGCGGGCGCGTTGCTCGGCTGGATCAGGCTGCGCCGATTTACCTGACGCCTTTTCTGGAGGCGGGTCCACTGGCCGGGCTCGAATTGGCCGGTCAAATGCAGGCCGAGCTGTCGCTCGGTGAAGAAGGGATCAATGCGCTGAAACTGGATTTTAACGACCTGACTGCGATCGATGGGGCGCAGCGATTTCAGCTGAATGGAGCGGCCGGTCAGCTCAATTGGAGACCTTGGCCGCAGCAGGCTGAGCCTTCCTTTGTCGCTTGGCGGCAGTTAAAGCTTAAGGCGATTCCGGTTGGCCCCGGAAGGCTGGATTTCGTCACCCAGGATCGACAGTTTGAATTGAATAAGCAGACCGACGTGTCGTTGTTGGGCGGGACCTTGTCGATCCATCGATTCAGTTATGCCGCCATGGAAAATCAAGACGCCGATGTGCATTTTTCCGGCGCCTTGCAGGGGCTGTCATTGGCGCAGTTGTCCGAGGCGCTGGATTGGACGCCGCTCAGCGGTGAAATCAGCGGTGAAATTCCCTCGGTGACCTATCGCAACAAAACGTTGGCATTGGATGGGGCGCTGACGATGCAGATATTTGATGGGGTCGTGACGATCAAGCAATTGGCTTCTTCGGGCTTATTCACCGATTTCGCCCAGTTTTATGCCGACATCGATGTCGATAATCTGGATTTGAATGCCTTGACCCGCAAATTTCAATTCGGCAACATCGAAGGCCGCTTGTCGGGCTACGCTCATAATATCTATTTGGAAAACTGGCGGCCGATTTCCTTCTACGCTTGGCTGGGAACGCCGGAAGATGACGATTCCAGGCACCGGATCAGTCAGAAGGCGGTGGAAAACATCGCCAGCCTCGGCGGTGGCGGCGCTGCGAACGCGATTTCCAAGGGCTTCATGAGTTTGTTTGATACCTTTGGCTATGACAAACTGGGCTTCGGCTGTTATCTGCATCAAGGGGTCTGTCAGATGATGGGGGTGGAGGCGGCCGACAATGGCTATTATCTAATCAAGGGCGGCGGCCTGCCCAGAATCGACGTTATCGGCTATAATCCGCGTTTGGACTGGAATGTGTTGATGCAACGATTACGCAGGATCACGGCTAGCGACGAAGTGATTGTCGAATAACGGGAGAACATGATGAAACAGATGACATTTATAGGGGCGTTGTTTTTAACGGCATGCGTCACGATCAATATTTATTTTCCGGCCGCGGCGGCCGAGAAGGTGGCGGACGAGATTATCCAGGATATACAGCAGGCGCCCGGTGCCGATGCCGCGCAATCGGTCGAACCGCAATCGCGTTTGCCCGGTTGGCGGATCAGTTTCTATCGGCGCGTCGATGAGCTGCTCGATGTGTTGATTACACCGGCGCATGCCGCGGCGAATCTGTCCGTCGACAGCGCGGAAATTCGCAGAATTCGCGCCTCGATGCAGAGTCGCTTCGCCGATTTGAAGCCTTTCTATGACGCCGGCTATATCGCTATCGGCGCCGACGGCATGTTGACGGTCAGAGGCAGCGTGCCGCTGAGAGAACGTAATCGGGTCAACAAACTGGTCGCAGCGGAAAACGCCGACCGCAATAAATTGTATCAGGCCATTGCTAATGCCAACGGGCATCCGGAATGGTTCGCGCAAATCAAAGAAACCTTTGCCGCCAGGTGGATCAGCAATGCTCATTCGGGTTGGTGGTATCAAACCTCAAACGGCAGTTATAAACAGAAATAAGCATGGCGAGAAGAAGAGTCAGAAAGAAGAAATTACCGGAAAACCCGGTTAAAGTCACCATCGAATCCTTATCGCATGACGGACGCGGCGTCGCGCATGTGGACGGCAAAGTGGTCTTCATCGATGAAGCCTTACCCGGCGAAGAATTGGAATTCATCTACACCGACAATCGCCGCGATTATGCCGAGGGCAAGGTGGCCACATTATTGACTCGCTCGGAGCATCGTGTTGAACCGGCCTGCCCGCATTTCGGCGTCTGTGGCGGCTGCAGCTTTCAGCATGTCGATGACGCCGAACAGATTCACTTCAAGGAGGATTTGCTGCAGGAACAATTTCGACGTATCGGCAAGGTGGAAATTCCCAAGATCTGGGAGCCGTTGACCGGCCCGCATTGGGGATACCGAAGCAAAGCCCGCATGGGGGTTAAATATGTGGCGAAAAAAGGCCGGGTATTGGTCGGTTTTCGCGAACGCCGCAATCCGTTTCTGGCCGAAATCGAAAGCTGCAAGGTCATGCATCCGATCGTCGGCGAAAAGCTGATGGACTTGTCGGCGATGATCGGAAAACTGACTATCAAGGACAAAATTCCCCAGATAGAAGTTGCGATCGGTGAGCAGGCGTGCGTGCTGGCATTCCGGGTGCTGGAGGCGCCGACCGCGGAAGACAGGCAAATCATGAGTGACTTCGGTAAGGAGCACGGCATCAGCATCTGTCTCCAACTTAAAGGGCCGGATACGATCATGCCGATACCGGGAGACGCGGAGGTGACGCCCGGCTATCGCTTGCCGGATCAACAGGTGGCGTTCAAGTTTCGTCCGGCGATGTTCACCCAGGTCAATTACGATATCAATCGTAAAATGGTGAATCGAGCCATCGAGGCCTTGGAACTGAACGAAAACGACAATGTGCTGGACCTGTTCTGCGGCCTCGGCAATTTCACCTTACCGATGGCGACCCGGGCAGGACATGTGGTCGGTGTCGAAGCCGATCTGCCGCTGGTCAAGCATGCCCGAGAAAATGCCCGTTTGAATCGATTGGACAATGTCGATTTCTATGTTGCCGATTTGAGCAAAGATGTCAGTGAGCAAGAATGGAGTCGTCAACGATTCAACAAGGTGTTGCTCGATCCTTCCCGGGCCGGCGCCTCGGAGGTCTTGCATAATTTCAAGCACTGGCGGCCGGAACGTATCGTCTATGTATCCTGTAATCCGTCGACCTTGGCCAGGGATGCCGGCATTCTGGTCAATGAACTCGATTATAAGCTGATCAAGGCCGGGGTTATGGATATGTTTCCGCAGACCGCACACGTGGAATCGATTGCGTTGTTCGAGCGATGATGCGGGCCGATCGTTATCTGGAGGTTTTCATCGCCGATCAGCAGTTGGTGGTCTGGCAGGATGGGGGTATCGTCAAGACTTACCCGGTTTCCACCGCAAAAAACGGCCCGGGGGAGCGAATGGGGAGTGAATGTACGCCTACCGGCTGGCATAGGATCCGCGCCAAAATCGGCGCGGGTCAGCCGATCAATAGTGTCTTTGTCGGCAGAAGACCGACCGGGGAAGTCTACAGCGCCGAGTTGGCCCGGCAATATCCTCGCCGTGACTGGATACTGAGCCGGATTTTATGGCTGAACGGCATGGAGCCGGGGAAAAACCGCTACGGCCGGGTCGATAGCGGCTGGCGTTATATTTATATCCACGGTTGTCCGGATCATTTGTTGCAGGGGCGGCCTGAATCGCACGGCTGTATCCGGATGAAGAATACCGATGTGATCGAGTTGTTCGAACGGGTTGCGGCCGGCTGTCCGGTTTTCATTCATCGATAGGCGGCAGAAACATAGGTTCTGTTGCTGAATCGTTATACTGTTTGGATAGTAATTATTCAGCGTATTTTATCAGAGGAATATGCACAAAATAACTTCCCGAAACAGTAGGCTTTGTGGAGGTTTCGGGGTTACCTCATTAAATGAATGAGTGGCAAAACAGAATTTAACAACAAATACGCCAGGGGGATCCGCTGTGCGTGATCCATCTCACGGATGTGGTTGTGCTGATGATAGGAAGCGCACCGGTTTTTGATGCGCTTCACGTTGTTCAGCACATCCTACGAAAGGCATCGCGACCGTAGGGTGATTCGCCGCCAGGCAATGCGCCTGGATACCACAATGACCAATTTTGCCTCCGGCGGCGGTTTTTGGCGGCTTGCTTCGCGAAGCCGCCCTACGTTGGCGGATCCGCTGCGCTTGATCCGCCCTACCGGTGCGGGTAGGGTGTGCTGACGATAGGAAGCGCACCTTGTTACGATGCGCTTCACGCTGTTCGACGCATCCGAAGGCAAGGCTACATTGGCGTGCAACCGTAGGGTGATTCGCCGCCAGGCAATGCGCCTGGATACCACAATGACCAATTTTGCCTCCGGCGGCGGTTTTTGGCGGCTTGCTTCGCGAAGCCGCCCTACGTTGGCGGATCCGCTGCGCTTGATCCGCCCTACCGGTGCGGGTAGGGTGTGCTGACGATAGGAAGCGCACCTTGTTTCGATGCCTTCACGCTGTTCGACACATCCGAAGGCAAGACGGTGCTTTGCGTAGGAGCGCCGCCCTCGGCGCGTAAAGCAAGTAGTCCGCATCGCTATGCGAAATGCAGGTCAACGAGGTCCTGAACGATTCAACCGTGACTAGAGTAAGTTAAACGTTCGGGGCGGGTTAAATAACCCGCCCCGCCCAGAAGGTATTTTTTAATGAGGGAGCCCTGGCGGTGGAGGTTCGGCAGCAATTCCCAGTTTAAGTATTTTTGCAGGGTTTAGGGCATGGGGTGTGTCTGTCGAGGAGCGCCGTTCACCCAGCACCTAAATTATCCTGGAATGTAAAATATAGTCCAGTAGTCATGGAATTTAGGTGCTGGGTTAACGCGTCCCGAGAAATCACCCGAGAAATCAATGGTCTACTCCCTAAACCCTGAAAGATACTGAATAGTTACCCCATTTTGTTTATTAAGGTTGATTTTAGCAAATGCCCAGAATCGTATTAGGTATAGAATATGACGGCAGCCAGTTCCATGGCTGGCAATGGCAGGACGGGAAGCGCAGCGTGCAGGGAGAGCTGCAGGCCGGCTTGAGCAAAGTCGCCGACCAACCGGTGACGGTGCTCTGCGCCGGGCGTACCGACGCCGGCGTGCATGCCTTGGAGCAAGTGGTGCATTTCGACTGCGAAGCCGAACGCGATATGCGCGCCTGGGTGATGGGGGGCAACAGTCAATTGCCCGGTGATGTCAGGATTCTCTGGGCCAAGCCGGCGATCGCCGATTTTCATGCCCGCTATAGCGCCATCGCCCGCTTTTATCGCTACGTCTTTTTCAATCGCCCGGTGAAGTCGGCGCTGGCGCGCAACCAGGTCACCTGGTGTTATGAGGCGCTGGATGCGGAAAAAATGCATCAGGCCGCTCAGGTTCTGATCGGCGAGCACGACTTTTCTTCATTCCGGGCCCACGGCTGTCAGTCCAAGAGTCCTAGGCGCTTGATGTATTTCATCGATGTTTACCGCGATGGAGACCGGGTGATCATCGATCTATCGGCCAACGCCTTTGTTCATCACATGGTGAGAAATATTGCCGGCGTCTTGATGGATATCGGCCGGGGACGGCGATCGCCGGATTGGACCGAGCACTTGCTTAAGGTCAAGGATAGAGAGCAGGGTGGAGTGACTGCGTCGCCGCATGGCTTGTATCTGGGCGGCGTTTATTATCCGGAGCGCTATGGTCTGGTCTATCATCCGATATTCAAGCGGTTGCCGAAAGACGCCAAGCGGTTCGATTAAGGCCGGCGGGACGGGATGTGTCTCCCATTCCATAAAATCAGCAATTCCCAATTTGAGTATTTTGCGGGGTTTAGGGCATGAGGTGTGTCTGTCGAGGAGCGCCGTTCACCCAGCACCTAAATTATCCTGGAATGTAAAATATAGTCCAGTAGTCATGGAATTTAGGTGCTGGGTAAACCCATCCCTGGGGGCTTGACGGCAGCATCCTTGCTGCCGACATCCTCGCCAAACACACCCCATGCCCTTTTTGAACGCCAAAGTGGGAATTGCTGCCATAAAATTTGCCGCTTTAGTCGGACATGGACTGGTGTTAATATTGGCGGCTGATTAAATTATAAAATTTACCAATCATGTTTAATGTTAATAATTATCTTTCCTTTGCCATCCATGGTGGGCAAGGAGGGCATGGGGGAGGCGTTGCCGGCGCCGTTCAACAGTTGCTGGCGTTTCTGGAAACATTAACGACCCAGTCGCCGGGGGAGATTTTTAGCTCGATCATGCCCGGCATCGCGGCCATGGAAAATATACACCCGCTGTTGGTGCATTTTCCCATCGCATTTTTGAGTGCTTTTATTCTGGTTGATTTTGCCGGCAGCCTTGCCGGTAAGGCAAGCTGGCGTCAGGCCGCGGGCTGGTTTCTTTATCTGGGCACGTTGACCGCCGCCTTGACCGTCGCGGCCGGGTTGGCGGCCGCCGCATCGGTCTCTCATGGCGATAATGTTCATGCCATCATGGAGCGGCATCAGTATATGGGGATCTCCATCTTGCTGTTGGCTTCGTTGCTGTCGCTTTGGCGTTTGCTGAGTCGAGGGGTGATCCAAGGCGGGGCGAATGTGCTCTATTTGCTCCTGGTCGCCGTATTAGGGGGGCTGGTCGTGTTGACCGCCGATTTAGGCGGCCTGATGGTATACAAATACGGCGTCGCCGTGGAAACCAGCGAACCGTCGATGTTGGATTATTTTCAGCAGCATCAACACTCCCATTAACTCATCTTTTACCGAGGCGACTTCTCGTCAATCTGCTGGTTTGAGGGGTAGGAAAGCGCAATTCAGGGTCTGGAGTCATGCGCTTCCCGGATTTCGCTACTTAAACATTGATCCGGATATTTCACAAAGGGAATGAAATATCCGGATTAAATGCTGCCGCCATGAACAAAAACCAGCTGGGCCTGTCTACTCATGAGTATCACCAACGCATGCTTGCATTTTTCATTCCCTTGTCAGTATCAAACTCGCCAAACTCACCCCATGCCCTAAACACAGCAAAAACGCTCAAACTGATGACATGGGAATTGCTGGGATAGATCTATTTCTTAAACCGAGCTTAGCTTAAATATGTTATCCTAGTGGGCTTGTTTTGTTGAGACATTTTATGCGGACACGCGTTAAAATTTGCGGTTTTACTCGGGTCGAAGACGCCGTTTATGCATCGAAGTTAGGGGTGGATGCAATCGGGCTAGTGTTTTATCCCCCCAGTCCTCGTCATGTCAGCCTGACGACGGCGACCGAAATCGTACGGGCTCTGCCGGCTTTCGTGTCAGTGGTGGCCTTGTTCGTCGACGCCAGCGAAAAGCAGATCAGGCGGGTCTTGGCGAATTTACCGGTGGAGTGTCTGCAGTTTCACGGCGACGAAAGTCCGGAACAATGCCGAATTTATGGTAAACCCTATATGAAGGCGGTGCGTATGCAACAGGGTATCGATGTGGCGGCAATTGCGGATCGCTATCATGACGCCTCCGCATTATTGTTGGATGCTTACCATCCTGGAATCAAGGGGGGGAGCGGCAGCAATTTCGATTGGGGGTTGATCCCTAAAGATTGCGCCTTGCCGATCGTGCTGGCGGGCGGCTTGGCGCCGGAAAATGCCGGGCAAGCGGTGCGCGTGGTCAAACCTTATGCGCTGGATGTGAGCAGCGGCGTGGAAACCGATAAAGGCATTAAGGACGCGGCGAAAATGGCTGCATTCATACAAAAAACCAATGAAGCGATAGAAGAATAACCATGACTGATAAATACAATATGCCGGATGAAAAAGGGCACTTTGGCCCTTATGGCGGTATTTTTGTGGCGGAAACATTAATGCCGGCCATAACCGAGTTGAATGAGGCTTATCAGAAGTATCTGAAAGACCCTGAATTCATAGCCGAGCTGGATGCCGATTTGAAGCATTATGTGGGGCGGCCGTCGCCGCTTTACCATGCCGAACGCTGGAGCAGGGAACTTGGCGGCGCGCAAATTTATTTAAAACGTGAAGACCTCAATCACACCGGCGCCCATAAGGTCAACAATACCGTCGGTCAGGCCCTATTGGCCAAACGTATGGGCAAAACCCGCATTATCGCCGAAACCGGCGCCGGACAACACGGCGTCGCCACCGCGACGGTCGCCGCTCGATTGGGGCTGGAATGCGTCATCTATATGGGGGCCGTCGATGTTGAGCGGCAAGCGCTTAATGTTTATCGGATGAAGCTGCTAGGCGCCACCGTGGTGCCGGTGGAATCCGGGTCCAGAACGTTGAAAGACGCCTTGAATGAAGCGTTGCGCGACTGGGTAACCAATATCGACAATACTTTTTATATTATCGGCACCGTCGCCGGTCCTCATCCTTATCCTGCCATGGTCAGGGACTTTCAGGCGATCATCGGGCGCGAAGCGAAGGAACAATGCCTGGAAATGACCGGCAAGCTGCCCGATGCCTTGGTGGCTTGCGTCGGCGGCGGCTCCAACGCGATCGGCTTGTTTT
Source organism: Methylomarinum sp. Ch1-1 (assembly GCF_030717995.2). Classification (NCBI taxonomy): domain Bacteria; kingdom Pseudomonadati; phylum Pseudomonadota; class Gammaproteobacteria; order Methylococcales; family Methylococcaceae; genus Methylomarinum; species Methylomarinum roseum. The sequence continues at coordinate 2,519,391 of NZ_CP157743.1, forward strand.
ATCCTTTTATCGACGATGCGTCGGTTAAAATGTACGGTGTCGAAGCGGCCGGCGACGGCATAGCAACCGGACGTCATTCGGCGCCATTATGCGCCGGCAGGTCGGGCGTCTTGCATGGCAACCGGACCTATTTAATGGCCGATGACGACGGTGAAATCATCGAAACCCATTCCATTTCGGCGGGTCTGGACTATCCGGGCGTCGGTCCCGAGCATGCCTGGCTGAAAGACAGCGGCAGGGCGGAATATGTCAACATCACAGACGATGAAGCCTTGCAGGGCTTTCATGCCTTGACCCGCATGGAAGGTATTATTCCGGCGCTGGAATCCAGCCATGCGATGGCCTATGCGATGAAACTGGCGCCGACGATGAGCAAGGAACAAATCATGATAGTCAATCTATCGGGACGGGGCGATAAAGATATGCATACCATTGCGCAACGGGAGGGAATTAACGTATGAGTCGCTTAAAGAACCGTTTTGAACAACTCAAACAGGATGGACGTAAGGCTCTGATCCCTTTTATCACCGCCGGCGATCCTAATCCCGAATTTACCGTGCCGATGCTGCATGCGATGGTGGAGGCCGGCGCCGATGTCATTGAAGTGGGCGTGCCGTTTTCCGATCCGATGGCCGATGGTCCGGTGATACAACGGGCCAGCGAAAGGGCATTGGCCCACCATGTCGGCTTAAGAAGAGTTTTGAGCCTGGTGGCTGAGTTCAGGAAAACTGATCAGCAAACGCCGTTGGTGTTGATGGGCTATCTGAACCCGATTGAAATAATGGGTTATGAACAGTTTGCCGACGCGGTGCAAAACGCCGGCGTCGACGGCGTTTTAACGGTGGACTTGCCGCCGGAAGAGGCGCATGATTGCGTCGCCTTATTGCGGCAGCGGGAAATCGACCAGATCTTTCTGTTGGCGCCCAATAGTACGGCCGAACGGGTGCAGAAGATGGATGAGGTCGGCAGCGGCTACATCTATTATGTATCTTTGAAAGGCGTCACCGGCGCCGGTCATCTGGACACGGCCGATGTCGCCCAGAAGCTGACGATGATCAAGCAGAACACCCGGTTGCCGATCGGCGTCGGCTTTGGCGTCAAGGATGCGAAGACGGCGAAAACCGTGTCCGCGATCGCCGATGGCGTCGTGGTCGGCAGCGCCCTGATTTCCATGATTGAAGCCAGTCTGGATGATCCCGAACAGGCAAAAAAAGATATTATAGAACTATTAAAGTCCATGCGTCATGCCATGGACAGTGAAGACTAAATCGGAGCAAACATCGATGAGTTGGTTTGAAAAATTAGTCCCTTCCACGATCAGAACAGAAGCGTCGAATAAAAGGGCCTCGGTTCCGGAAGGTTTGTGGAACAAGTGCCCCAGTTGCGACGCCATCCTTTACAATGCCGAACTGGAAAAGAATTTTAATGTGTGTCCGAAATGTGAATACCACATGCGCATTTCCGCCCGGAAGCGTTTGCATATGTTTCTGGACGAAGAAGGTTGGGAAGAAATCGGCGCCGGCTTGAAGCCTAGCGATCCGCTAAGATTCAAGGACAGCAAGAAATACAAGGATCGCCTGTCCCAGGCGCAGAAGAAAAGCAACGAAAATGATGCGCTGGTGGTCATGAAAGGGACGTTGAAAGGTCGGGGCATCGTCGCCGCCGCCTTCGATTTCGGCTTCATGGGCGGATCGATGGGATCCGTGGTCGGCGAACGTTTTGTCCGCGGCGTCAATGAAAGCCTGAGATTGGGCGTACCCTTCATCGTCTTCACCGCCAGCGGCGGCGCCAGAATGCAGGAATCGTTGTTTTCCTTGTTTCAAATGACTAAGACCAGCGCCGCGTTAACCAGGCTGGCCGAAGCGGGCATCCCCTATATTTCTTTCATGACCGACCCGACTATGGGCGGCGTCTCCGCCAGTCTGGCGATGTTGGGCGACATCAACGTCGCCGAACCGAATGCCTTGATCGGTTTTGCCGGCCCTCGCGTCATCGAACAGACGGTCAGAGAGAAATTACCGGAAGGCTTCCAGCGCAGCGAATTTCTTCAGGAACATGGCGCGATCGACATGATTATCGATCGTCGCGAAATGCGCGATCGAATCGCCAGCATTCTGTCGATTCTTTACCGACCCGAGTTTTCGGATGCGCAAGCAAGCGCCGACGAGGAACAGCAGTCGGAAGTCGTCGTTGAAGTCGCCGATACGGACACTTCCGATCACCAGGAATAGGCCGGTCTTCATACATGGCGCGTTTTGATTCGCTGCAGGGATGGTTGAGGTGGCAGGAAGGCCTTCATCCCCGGGTCATCGACATGGGCTTGGATAGAGCCGCCGGTGTTTATCAACAGCTCAATCCGGACAACGTTAAGCCGCCGACCATCACCGTTGCCGGCACGAATGGCAAGGGCTCCTGCATCGCCTTTCTGGAAGCCATCTATCGGGCGCAAGGCTATAAGGTGGGGGCCTATACCTCTCCGCATATCCTAAAATATAACGAACGCATCAAAATCGATGGCCAGCCGGTTGCCGATGACTTGATTTGTTCCGCATTTGAACGCATCGATGCGGCGCGAGGCGAGGCCACGCTCAGTTATTTTGAATTCGGAACCTTGGCGGCGCTGGATTTGTTTTGGCGCTCCAAGGTCGATGTTCAGCTGCTGGAAGTGGGCCTGGGCGGACGTCTCGATGCGGTTAATATCATCGATGCCGACGCCGCCATCGTCACCAGCATCTGCATCGATCATGTCGACTGGCTGGGCGAAACCCGGGAAGCGATCGGTCAGGAAAAAGCCGGTATTTTCCGCAGTGGCGTGCCGGCCGTCATCGGCGATACCGATCCGCCTCAATCATTGCTTGCGGTGGCGCGGCAAAAGCACACGCCGTTGCTGCGCATAGGCGACGATTTCGGTTATCGGAAGACAGACGGCGGCTGGGAATGGCGTTACGCCGATCGTTTGCTGACTCAATTACCGTTGCCGGCGCTGCAGGGAGAGCATCAATTTCGTAACGCTGCTTCGGTGCTGACCGCAATCAGCACTTTGGCGGAGAGGTTGCCGGTCAGTGAACAAGCGATGCGTCAAGGGCTGACCGAGGTCAAATTGAGCGGTCGCTTTCAGCTGATCGACAGCGATATACCGGTGCTGCTCGATGTCGGCCACAATCCGCAAGCCGTCAGAACCTTGTTGGAATATCTGCAACAACACTACGCCGGAGTTAAAATTCATGCGGTTTTCGCGATGATGCAGGATAAGGACATTAGCGGCGTAATCAAGATCATCAGTCCCGTCATCAGCGCTTGGTATCTGGCGCCCTTGTCCAACCCCCGTGCGGCCAGCGAAGCCATGGTCAAGCAATGCTTTAATGACAATCAGGTCGATCATGTGACGGGAGGGTTCGCCAACTTTAGCGAGGCATTTAGCGCCGCGCAACAACAGGCGAAACAAGATGAGCTAATCTTAGTATTCGGTTCCTTTTTTCTGGTGTCCGAATATTTAGCAAGCTGTTAAGTGAGGTGAAAAATGGATCAGGAATTAAAACAACGTTTGGTCGGCGCCGTCGTGATTACGGCCTTGGCCGCAATTTTCATACCGATGCTGTTTGACGATCCGGTCGATGAAACGGGAAAGAAAATTAACGAATTGAAAATTCCTGAATTGCCGGAGCGGTTGCAAAGCAGCCAAGCCGTCCGCGTTCCGCAAAACAGCGACGATGTGATCGAGCTGCCGCTTAAGCGTCCCATGAAAACGGTGACCGCGGCTTCCGACCAAGCATCTGCATTGCATCGCTGGTATTTGCAAGTGGGGCTGTTCAGCCAACAAGAAAATGCGCTGAGCCTGCGCGACCAGTTGAGGCGACAAGGTTATGCCGCATCGGTCAGCAAGGTGAAAGGCGATCAGGGCGAGATGTACAAGGTCAAGGTCGGTCCGGAAATGAATAGAGATCGGGCGGAAGCGATCAAAGTTAAATTGAAGCAACAAAATGACCTGAATAGCTTTGTCATCCAGGACGAAGACTGAGGTGCGCCATGATCTGGATTGATTACGCCATACTGGCCCTGGTTGTTATCTCGTCGGTGATCGGCTTGTTTCGCGGCTTTATCAAGGAAGCGTTTTCTTTGTTGTTATGGATGGCGGCGATTTGGGTAGGGCTCAATTTCAGCCGGGAATTCGCCGTCTTTCTGGAAGGGCTGATCAGCTATCCTTCCGCCCGTATTGCCGTGGCATTTGCCGTCTTGTTTTTTATGACGCTGATCTTGGGTAGTTTAATCAGTTATCTATTGGGTGAATTAATAGAAAAAACCGGGCTGACTGGCTCGGATCGTTTTGCAGGGATGATATTCGGTGTGGTCAGAGGCATGGTTGTCGTTGCGCTGGTGATCATGCTGGCGGGGTTGACGCCATTACCGGAAGATTCGTGGTGGAAGGAATCGAGTTTGATCCCGCCCTTTCAAACTCTGGCCGTCTGGTTGCGAGATCATGTCCCGTCAGGCATGGCGGCTTATATAAATTATCGTTAATATCTTTTAGGTTTGTTTTATGTGTGGTATCGCCGCGATTGTTTCTCATCAAAATGTTAACCAGGACTTGTACGACGCCCTGACCGTGTTGCAGCATCGGGGGCAGGATGCTGCCGGTATTATGACTTGCGAAGGGAGTCGTTTTTGTTTGCGTAAGGACAATGGATTGACCCGCGATGTTTTTTCCACCAGCCAAATGATGAAGTTGCGTGGCAATATGGGCATCGCCCATGTCAGATATCCGACTGCGGGATGCACCAGTTCCGCCGAGGCTCAGCCTTTTTACGTCAACTCGCCGTTCGGATTGGCGTTGGCGCACAACGGCAATTTGACCAATACCGAGCAGCTGAAAAAAGAGCTGTATGTCGAGGATCAACGTCATATCAATACCGACTCGGATTCCGAGATTTTATTGAATGTTTTTGCCCACGAATTACAGGAATTGCGCAAACTGCGGATTACCCCCGATGACGTGTTCGCCGCGGTGTCGCAGGTGCATAAACGTTGCCGTGGCGCTTACGCCGTCGTCATCATGATTGCCGGATTCGGCATTCTGGCGTTTAGAGACCCTAACGGCATTCGTCCGGTGGTGTTTGGCGAACGTAAAACCGAAGGCGGCACCGATTTGATGATTGCCTCGGAAAGCGTCGCCCTCGACGTGTTGGATTTCGAGATGATACGCGATATCGAACCGGGCGAGGCGATTTTTATCGAAGCGAACGGCAAGTTGCACAGCAAACAATGTGCCGTGCAGGTAGACCATTGCCCCTGTATTTTCGAATATGTTTACTTTGCCCGTCCCGACTCGATCATCGACGACATTTCCGTCTATAAAGCCCGTCTCAGGATGGGGGATAAGCTGGCGGCAAAAATCATGCGGGAGTGGCCCGATCACGACATCGACGTGGTGATTCCGATTCCGGATACCAGCCGGACATCGGCCTTGCAGATGGCTAACAAGCTCGGGGTTAAATTCCGCGAGGGATTCATCAAAAACCGTTATATCGGCCGCACCTTCATCATGCCCGGGCAGCAGATGCGGAAAAAATCGGTGAGACAGAAACTCAATGCGATCGGGCTGGAATTTGAGGGCAAAAATGTATTGCTGGTCGACGATTCCATCGTCAGGGGCACGACCTCGGAACAAATTATCCAGATGGCCAGGGATGCCGGCGCCAAGAAGGTCTATCTCGCGTCCGCGGCGCCACCGGTGCGCTATCCGAATGTCTACGGCATCGATATGCCGGCGGCGCATGAATTGATCGCGCATAATCGCAGCGAAGAAGAAATCTGCGCGGCGATAGGCGCCGATAAGTTGATCTATCAGGATCTCGACGATCTAGTCGCCGCGGTCAGGAGAGGGAATAAGGATATCAAACATTTCGATACCTCCTGTTTCAGTCAACAATATGTGACCGGCGACATCGATGACGCCTATTTGCAGCGGATCGAGGAGTTGCGCAATGACGATGCCCAAACCAAACGCAGCACCGAAAATTTAATTGTCGAAATGCAGAATTCGGCTTGATACGTACGCTGCCGGATGCGTAAACTCCAGCAGCACCTTTTGTGCTTAATGCCGCTAAAATGCTCAAACTGATGGGAATTGCTGACATCGATACTTAGATTGTAACGACTCACCCCCATTCGTAGGGTGGATGCGCCCTTCAGGCTTATCCACCCTACATGCTGGGAATTGCTGACATCGATACTCAGATTTATGCAAGGCTTAATTGCCGACAACACACTAACGATTGGATGACATGACCGAAAAAGACTGGAAAGACTATTCATTGGATACGCAGGCGATCAGGGCGGGCCATAGACGCACTCATGAAGACGAGCACAGCATACCGATTTATGCGACCTCCAGTTATGTCTTTGACAGCGCCGAAGACGCGGCATTGCGGTTTACCGGCAAACAGCCCGGCAATATCTACTCCCGCTTTACCAATCCCACCGTCAATGCTTTTCAGGAGCGCATGGCCTTGATGGAGCAGGGCGAGCGCTGTTTGGCTTTCGCTTCCGGGATGGCGGCGATCATGGCGGTCGGCATGGGTTTGTTGAAATCGGGCGATCATGTCGTGTGCTCGCGCAGCGTGTTCGGCAACACGGTTTTGATGTTTCAAAACTATTTCGCTAAATTCGGCGTGGAAACCGATTTTGTCGAGTTGACCGATTTGGAAGCCTGGGAGCAGGCGATCAAGCCCAATACCCGGTTCTTGTTTCTGGAAACGCCTTCCAATCCGTTGATCGAGATCGCCGATATCAAAGCGCTAGCCGATATCGCTCATCGACACGATTGTTTGTTGATCGTCGACAATGTATTCTGCACGCCGGCCTTACAGCAGCCATTGACGCTGGGGGCCGATCTGGTCGTGCATTCGGCCACCAAATACATCGATGGGCAGGGGCGCTGTGTCGGCGGCGCCGTGGTCGGCAATCATGACATCATTGAAAAAGACATCTATCCTTATCTGCGCACCGGCGGCGCGACGATGAGCCCTTTCAACGCCTGGGTCTTTCTTGCCGGACTGGAAACGCTGGCGCTCAGAATGAAGGCGCATTGCGATAATGCCTACGCGCTGGCGCAATGGCTGCAGCAACAGGATGCGGTGGAAAAGGTGCATTATCCGGGCTTGTCCGACCATGCCCAGCACGAACTGGCCAAGCGCCAACAGCGCCATTTCGGCGGCGTGGTTAGTTTCGAGTTGAAAGGCGGGCAGGAACAGGCGTGGAAATTGATTAATTCCACGCAAATGTTGTCGATTACTGCTAATCTTGGAGATGTAAAGACAACCATTACCCATCCCGCCACCACCACCCACGGTCGGCTGACGCCTGAAGTGAGAGCCGCGGCAGGCATTAAGGACAGCCTGGTGCGTATCTCCGTCGGCTTGGAAGATATCGAGGATATCGAGAAAGATTTGCTGAACGGCTTATAACATAGCCGCCTGCCGTAGACGGCGTGGGTAATTCGGTTGCAGAATCGCAGTTTATTAACGATGCGTCCGGATAAGATGATCTACGCCTATGGTTTTTGCCAATACGTTATTCAATGACAACGTCCGTCTGCTGAAGAGTCAGGTGTCTAAAACCGCCTATCAGGGCGTGTTTATCGCCGTCGCCAGCATCATCATCGCGACGATGCTGGTCAGCTATTATCATATCGGGACGGTATCGGCCGACGGCATCATCATGGCCCAGCAACAGAACTATGTGTTGTGGGTCTTGGACACGGTTCCTTTTGTCTTCGGCTTTTGGGGACAATACTCAAGCTCGGTGATCGCCTATCAGGCAGGCGCCTTGATTTATGATCAGACCGAGGCGTTGAGAAACAGGGCGGAGCATCTCGAGAAACAAGCCAATTATACCGCCACCCATGACATCCTGACCGATCTGCCCAATCGGGCTCTGTTTTACGATCGCGTGGAGCAAAGTATTTATTCGGCCAGCAGCCTTAGCCGTATGTTGTCTGTTTTGTTGGTTGAGATCGCCAACTATAAGGAAATTTACGATACTCTGGGCCACAATAGCTGCGATCTGGTGGTCAAGCAACTGGCGACGCGCTTGCAGGGCGTGGTGTTGGGCAGCGATAAAGTAGCCCGTATCGACGGCAATGTCTTTAGCGTCTTGTTGTCCGAGGGCTGCGATGAAAGCGATGCGCTGAGCTTGGCCAAGTATATTCAAACGGCTTTGGAACCGGTTTTCATGGTCGATCAATTGCATATTCCGGTTCATGCCAATATCGGCATCGTCAACTTTCCCGAACATGGCGAAGATGTCGACACGCTAGTGCAGAAAGCCGGCGTGGCATTATTCATGGCGGCTAAATCCAATGAAGGCTATGCCATCTATGAGCCGGCCTTCGATGATCATAGTCCTCGCCGTCTAACCTTGATGAGCGAGTTGCGCCGGGCAATCGAGAGTAGCCAGCTGGAATTGTATTATCAGGCCAAGGTTTCCCTGCAAAGCGGCCAGCTGTTTGGGGCCGAGGCATTGTTGCGCTGGCAACATCCCAGACATGGTTTTATTCCGCCCGATGAATTCATCATCATGGCGGAACGCACCCGGATGATCAAGCCGTTAACACTTTGGGTATTGAAGGAAGCGTTCAAACAATCGGCGCTTTGGCATGCGCAAGGCAAAGACTTGATCATTTCGGTCAATTTATCCACCCGAGATCTGCATGACCCCGAGCTGCCCGATCTGGTCTCGGGGATTGCCGCATCCACCGGCATCAGGCCGGAATGGGTCATGCTCGAAATTACCGAAAGTTCGATCATGACCGATCCCGACAGGGCGCTGGAAATCATCAAGCGCTTAAACGGCATGGGTTATCAATTCTCGATTGATGATTACGGCACCGGTTACTCGTCGCTGGCCTATCTGAAAAAAATGCCATTGGCTGAATTGAAAATTGATCGATCCTTTGTCGCCGAAATTTTGACGAACGAGAACGATGAGGTCATCGTTAATGCGACGATCAATCTAGCGCACAATCTGGGCCTGCATGTGACCGCGGAAGGCGTCGAAAACGAGGCGATTATGCATAAATTATCTGCTCACGGTTGCGATTTGGTGCAGGGATACTTTTTCAATCAGCCGATGTCATTAGCGGATTTTGAATGCTGGATGCAGGAGAATCCCTGGCAAGCCGCCGTTTATCAAAGGTCGTCGTAGGAGGCCTATCCTTTGGCCGAATGCGGCTTTTCGCGCCGAGGGCGGCGCTCCTACAGGCGCGGTTACGTGACACGTCGAGGTTGCAGAGGGGGGCGCTAATGCTGTTAATGTCCTCAGCTCGCCCTCTCGGGCCGAATGCGGCGCTTCTGCCGGTGTTGCGATTGATTTGTAGGCTCGTGGTTTTTGGCTATCTTTACTCATACCTATCAAATAAACGGTGCGGACATGGCGACATTCCAAGACAGAAAAGAATACCGAAAAAACTTAACTTCCAGCGGTCAGTTGGCGATCGCCGGCGAAATATTGGATTTTAAGAGTTATGATGTTTCGTTGAAAGGCCTGATGGTTGAAGTCTGTCCCGGTGAGTTTCTAGCCAAGCTCGAGGATTTCCAGGCGCTGTTGCCTGATAATAATCGGGTTGAAATCTATGTCAAAGAACTGAAGCTGAGCGGAGAAGCGTTCATCGTCTGGGTCAGAGGCGGTCAAGGCGGGAAAATTCAATTGGGCCTGGAGTACGGCGATATCGAACATAACGCCCAGAAATTATGGCTAAGACGCAAGGCCTATCGCAGAACCAAGCCGTTTTCCTGCTTAATGATGCTGGATCATAGTAAAGTCGAAACGCTCGGTCTCAATATGTCCACGGACGGCTTGGCTGTCAGCGGTGATTTAAAAGGCTATGACATCAAAGTCGGGGATGTGGTCAAGTTGAAAATTTCCGGCCAGAGCATCAGCAAGGCGATAGCCAAGATCATCTGGATCAATGAAAGCGGTGATGACCGGTTGACGGTCGGTTTACGTTATCTGGGCATCGATTAATATGGCCATTAACCTATTGCCGGATGTTTTCCTATTCACTTCAGGGCAATCGCGCTATGTTGCAGATGGTTGTCACGTAACCCACTGCGTTTGCTTTGCCCGGAATTGTCATAGCGCAAAACGTGACCTACGGTGCTGGAATCGTTGGAAAGCCGTAGGTCAGGGTGCGCGAAGAGCGTTCCCTGACGATTCAAGCAATATTGTGATGGCCTGTCGCGAAATCCAGCAATGATTAAAAAAACGGGTTCGTGTTGTTCAGCGTAGTTTGCGGTTCAACAATCGGCCAATAAGGGGTCCAGTTTCTTGCTCTGTTCCAGACGGTATAATTCGTCAAATCCTCCGACATGTAAATCCCCGATAAAAATTTGTGGCACCGTGCGGCGTTGGGTCTTTTCCATCATTGCCTGGCGCAGGCCGGGTTTAGAGTCGACATTGATTTCCGAATAGCGCGCGCCTTTTTTATCCAACAACTTCTTGGCCATCGTGCAGTATGGACAAAGGTTTGCGGTATAAATCAGTATTTCTGTCATTGTGTTTATTAATATATTCTAAAATAGCCGGCAATTTTAACGGTTTTTAAGCCGCTGTTCAATCGTCAGTGCTAGGGACAGTTGACGGATCAGCAGGCAGGCGGCCTGGCCCAAATCTTCGCCGAATGCAACAACGCCGTCTTCGTGGCCTAGCATAGAGAAAATCGACGAGCGCTTTAAGCGGCCGCTCGTAAATAGTTTTTTCACCGCAGCAACCATTTCTACGCTGCCGTAGGCCACCTCTTTCCGGGTATGGGGTAAATCCATTTCGTGCGTGTGCCGCCATATTTCCGGGCAATGCACATGGATGACCGCTGCAATAGCCGGGTCCTGTTCATAAATCATCGCATGCGTCAGCGCTTCAGATGACGGTTTGATGCGGCCATATGAAACCAGGCGGTTTAATTCGGGCTCGGCGCGTTCTATGACGGCATAATGATCAGGCGACAGCATCGGCAGATGCCCCGTTTGCGTACCGCTGATGAGAAATTTCTCGCCCGCGGTTCTGAGGCTGATGTTGCCGAAGCCGTAACCGTCATAGCGTTGCGGGTCCTGGCCAATCAATTCCAAGCGGTAAAGGATGTGGCGCCAGGCATTCAGGTCGGCGAAGGGGAAGGTCGGGGATATCGCTTTGTCGTTGTGTAGCAGGCGGTATTTGATGACGCCTTCTTGTTCAGTCATATAAGTAACCGTGATGCAACCGGAGATAGGAAGCGGCGATAAATAGCCTGCTATAAGCTTTGCTCAACCCGTATAAGGATAATTTTATCGGAAATACGATGCAAATTGCTTTTGCGCATCATCCTGCTGCTGACATCGTTGATGAAGAAGTATATGAAATGATCGACAGCATGGTGGCCGACACGCCCCGGCTGCCGGTAGGGTGTGCTGACGATAGGAAGCGCACCTTGTTTCGATGCGCTTCACGACGATCGGCTTTACATGGGCATCGCAACCGTAGGGCGGATTCGCCGACAGGCAATCCAACTGGGATACGCACAATGCCAATTTGGCCGCCGGTGCGGGTTTTGGTGGCTTGCTTCGCGAAGCCACCCTACGCGAAGCCGCTCTACGTTGGCGGATCCGCTGCGCTTGATCCACCGGTGCGGGTAGGGTGTGCTGACGAGAGGAAGCGCACCAGTTTTTGATGCGCTTCACGTTGTTCAGCACATCCTACGAAAGGCATCGCGACCGTAGGGCGGATTCGCCGACAGGCAATCCGCCTGGATACGCACAATGCCAATTTTGCCCCTGGCGCGGGGTTTGGTGGCTTGCTTCGCGAAGCCACCCTACGCGAAGCCGCCCTACGTTGGCGGATCCGCTGCGCTTGATCCACCGGTGCGGGTAGGGTGTGCTGACGAGAGGAAGCGCACCAGTTTTTGATGCGCTTCACGTTGTTCAGCACATCCTACGAAAGGCATCGCGACCGTAGGGCGGATTCGCCGACAGGCAATCCGCCTGGATACGCACAATGCCAATTTGGTTCCCGGCGCGAGGTTTGGCGGCTTGCTTCGCGAAGCCACCCTACGCGAAGCCGCTCTACGTTGGCGGATCCGCTGCGCTTGATCCACCGGTGCGGGTAGGGTGTGCTGACGAGAGGAAGCGCACCAGTTTTTGATGCGCTTCACGTTGTTCAGCACATCCTACGAAAGGCATCGCAACCGTAGGGCGGATTCGCCGACAGGCAATCCAACTGGGATACGCACAATGCCAATTTGGCCGCCGGTGCGGGTTTTGGTGGCTTGCTTCGCGAAGCCACCCTACGCGAAGCCGCTCTACGTTGGCGGATCCGCTGCGCTTGATCCACCCTACGCTAATTTGGCCTCCAGTGTGGGTTTTGGTGGCTTGATTCGCGAAGCCACTCTACGCGAAGCCGCCTACGCGTTATATCGCAACCGTCGGATGGCCCCACCGTAGGGCGGATTCGCCGCCGGGCAATCCAACTGGATACTGACTGTTCTTACCGCGGTTTTTAATCAATGCGATTTTAAGATAAAATGGTAAATTTTTCTCAATGGCTGTTCGGGCGTTCGACTAACGGCCTAATACAGGTATTCTGGTTAAGGTAAATACACTATGCGATGTCCATTTTGCGGGGCGCAGGATACACGAGTGATCGACTCGCGATTGGCCAGCGAGGGCGATCAGGTCAGGCGGCGGCGCGAATGCACCGGCTGTAAGGAGCGCTTTACCACCTACGAAGTGGCGGAATTGTCGCTGCCGCGTATCATCAAACGCAATGGCGAACGTGAGGCGTTCGATGAAAGCAAGCTGAGGGCGGGCATGCAGCGGGCATTGGAAAAAAGGCCGGTCGAAGTGGATGAAATCGAGGCGGCGATAAGTCGCATCAAAAAAACGATGACGGCGAAAGGTGAGAGAGAGATTAAGGCGCATGAATTAGGCGAGCTGGTCATGAAGGAATTGAGCGCGCTCGACCCGGTGGCCTTCATACGCTTCGCTTCGGTTTACCGCAGTTTCGAAGATGTCAGCGAATTTACCGAGATGATCGACAAATTGAAAAACAAATGACGGATAGACAAGACGCCGTCTATATGGCCAGGGCGATCGAACTGGCGAAAAAAGGGCTTTATACCACCGATCCCAATCCGCGCGTCGGCTGTGTGCTGGTCAAAGGTCAGCGGGTGATCGCCGAGGGCTGGCATCGGCGCGCCGGTTGCGGTCACGCCGAAGTCGAAGCCTTGGCCAAAACCGATCAGGCGCAAGGCGCCACCGCTTACGTCACGCTGGAGCCCTGTAGTCATCATGGTCGCACCGGCCCTTGCAGCGAAGCCTTGATAAACGCCGGCGTCGCGCGAGTCGTCGTCGCCATGCAGGACCCCAATCCCTTGGTCGGCGGCGACGGGATCAGGAAACTTCGCGCCGCCGGCATCGATGTCGTCACCGGCGTGTTACAACAGGACGCCGAGCAGCTCAATCGCGGTTTTATCAAGAGAATGACTCAGGGTTATCCCTTCATCCGCAGTAAAATGGCGATGAGCCTGGATGGCCGCACCGCAATGGCCTCCGGCGAAAGCAAATGGATCACCTCGGAACAGGCCCGAGCCGATGTGCAGCGTTTCCGCGCCGAAAGCAGCGCGATATTAACCGGCATCAACACCGTCTTGGCCGATGATCCGCGTTTGAATGTCAGGCTGGATCAGGAAGTGGAACAGCCGGTCAGGGTGGTGCTGGACTCGGCTTTACAATTGCCGTTGGACGCCAGAATGCTGGCCGACGACGCAGCGGTTTGGGTGGTCACTTGCAGTCACGATCAAGACAAGATTCGCCGCCTGGAAGATGCCGGCGTCGTCGTGCTCTATGTCGAGGAAAAGCAAGGGCGGCCGAATTTAGCCCAGACTTTTGCCGCGCTGGCGCAGCAGCAAATCAACAACGTTTGGGTGGAGGCCGGCGCGACCTTGAACGGCGCGTTGATGAATACCGAACTGGTCGACGAATGGCTGGTCTATATGGCGCCCTGTCTGCTGGGCGATCAGGCGCGCGGCCTGCTGCATCTGCCGGACTTAACGCGGATGGCGGAGCGGAAAAATTTGCAGATGACCTCGGTCAGGCAGGTGGGCCCCGATTTACGCTTGACTTTCACCGTACACAACTAAAGGCGGAACATGTTTACAGGTATTATTTTGGCGGTTGGAAAAATTGCCGCAGTACAGCCGCGGGGTGGAGACTGCCGCTTGAAAATCGACACCGGCAAATTACCGATGGAGGATGTGGCGTTAGGCGACAGTATCGCGGTCAACGGCGTCTGCCTGACGGCGGTTGAGTTGGGCGGGCATTATTTTTGCGCCGATGTTTCCAATGAAACGCTGTCCAGAACGACCTTGCAAGCGGCGACGACCGGCACGGCGGTCAATCTGGAGTTGGCCTTGACGCCGAGCACACGGCTAGGCGGCCATATCGTCAGCGGCCATGTCGACGGCATCGGCAAGGTTATCGACAAGCAAAACGATGGCCGTTCGGTGCGTTTTCGCTTCCAGTCGCCGAGCGGTTTGGCCAAATACATCGCCGAAAAAGGCTCGATCTGCATCGACGGCATCAGCCTGACCGTCAACGAGGTCGATGGCGTCGTCTTCAGCGTCAATATCGTTCCCCACACCTTACAAGAAACGACGCTGGGAGGCGCCGACGTCGGCGCGGAGGTCAACCTGGAAGTCGACTTGCTGGCCAGGTACATGGAACGTTTGCTGCAAGGGGGAGCAGCCGCCCAAAGCCACGGCGGCGTGAGCGAAGAATTATTGAAAAACAGCGGATTTTTGAATTAATGAATAGCATCGAAGAGATAATAGAAGATCTGCGACAGGGCAAGATGGTCATCATCATGGACGATGAGGACCGCGAGAACGAAGGCGACCTGTTGATGGCCGCCACCTTCATACGCCCCGAAGACATCAATTTCATGGCCCGATACGGCCGCGGACTGATCTGTCTGACCCTGACTCGGGAGCGCTGCCAACAGCTGCGCCTACCGTTGATGGTCAATGACAACAAGACCGCTCATTCGACCAATTTTACCGTCTCGATCGAGGCGGCCCAAGGTGTGACGACCGGCATATCGGCCGCCGACCGGGCCTTGACGGTGCAGGCCGCGGTCGCGGAAAAGGCCCAGCCGGAAGATCTGGTGCAACCGGGCCATATTTTTCCGTTGATGGCGCAGCCCGGCGGCGTGTTGAACAGGGCGGGGCATACCGAGGCCGGCTGCGACCTGGCCCGGCTGGCCGGCGTCGAGCCTGCGGCGGTCATCGTCGAAATCCTCAATGAAGACGGCACCATGGCCAGAAGGCCGGACCTGGAGATTTTCGCCAAGGAACATAATCTGAAAATGGGCACGATCTCGGATCTGATCCATTACCGTATCCAGCATGAAAACACGCTGGAACGCATCAGTCAGTGCAATTATCCGACCGAATTCGGCGATTTCCGCTTGTACGCCTATCAGGACAGAAACGATAATAACGTGCATCTGGCGCTGGTGATGGGCGATGTCGCCGACGGCGAACCGGTGTTGGCCAGGGTGCATGCGCGCAACCTGATGGACGATGTGTTTTTCTCCCAACGAACCGATTGCGGCATGCCGGTGCGCGAGGCGATGCGGAAAATCGCCGAGATGGGGCGCGGAGTGTTGGTGATTATCCGACAGAACGAGGATAATAAGGCGCTGGTCGAGCTGATTCATAAGTATCAGATGGAAGATCATGGCATCAAAACCGGCAACGGCGAAGGCGTCGAGAGCGATTGGCGCACGACCGGCACAGGTTCGCGGATTTTGTCCGACTTGGGCGTGCATCGTTTGAAGGTCATGGGCGTACAGAAAAAATATATCGGCCTGTCCGGATTCGACCTGGAAGTGGTCGAACATATCGAATCGGACTAATTGGAGAGCCTCACCCGATGCTGAATAGTTTCAGTTTTTGTAATTATTCAGCGTATTTTATCAGAGGGAGTAGATTATTGATTTATCGGGCTGTCTGCAACAGGACGTTGCAGCCAGAGCTTACATGGATGTATTCACGCGTCCCGAGAAATCAATGGTCTACTCCCTAAACCCTGAAAGATACTGAATAATTACCAGTTTTTTAAAATAACAGAGAAAGAAATGTCGACAGTGAATGTAATTGAAGGCCATTTATCCGCACAAGGCGGTAAATTTTGTATCGTAGCCTCCCGTTTCAACAGCTTCATCGTGGAACAGTTGGAAGGCGGGGCGATTGACGCTTTGGTCAGGCATGGCGCCGATAAGGCCGACATCGACCTGGTCAAGGCGCCGGGCGCGTTTGAACTGCCGATGGTCGTGCAACGCATCGCCGCCAGCAAAAAATATGACGCCATCATCGCTCTCGGTGCGGTGATACGCGGCGGCACCCCGCATTTTGAATATGTCGCCGGCGAATGCGTCAAAGGCCTGGCTTCGGTTTCGCTGCAGCATGACGTGCCGGTCAGCTTCGGCGTATTGACCGTCGACACCATCGAACAGGCGATCGAAAGAGCCGGCACCAAGGCCGGCAACAAAGGGGCCGAAGCGGCGATGTCTGCGGTGGAAATGGTCAGTCTTTTCAATAATATGGCCGCTGAATGAGTCAGACGAAAACGAACGCCAGAAAATGCGCCGTCCAGGCGTTATATCAATGGCAGATGAGCGGTGAAAGCCTGAATCGAATCGAAGCCTATTTTCTCGAAGACGAAATGCTGAAGGGCGCGCAGAAAAGTTATTTTCACGATATTTTTCACGGCGTTCCGAAACAGCTCGATGTCATCGATGCCGTGCTCGCCGAATTTGTCGACCGACCCGTCGAAAAAATCGATCCGGTGGAACGGGCGATTTTGCGCATCGGCGTTTATGAGCTGATTAATCGCCTGGAAACCCCGTATCGGGTCATCATCAACGAGGGCGTCAACCTGGCCAAATGTTATGGCGCCGAAGGCAGTCATAAATACATCAATGGCATATTGGACAAGGTCAGCCAGAAGAAAAGGGCGACCGAAATCCAGGCCAAACGAGGCGCGAAAAAGTCCTAATGCCGGTTTCGGAATTCGGACTGATCAGGCGTTATTTCGCCGGCCATAAAAACGCAAACTCGGCCACCCGTTTGGGCATAGGCGATGACTGCGCGTTGCTGCAAGTGCCCGCAGGTTATCAACTGGCGGTCACGACCGACACGATGGTCGAAGGCGTACATTTCTTCGCCGGCGCCGACCCGGAAACGCTGGGCCATAAGCTGTTGGCCGTCAACCTGAGCGACCTGGCCAGCATGGGCGCTCAGCCGATCGCGGTGACGCTGGCGTTGACGTTGCCGAACGTGGACGAAAACTGGTTGCAGGCCTTTGCCAACGGCTTGAGACAATTGGCCGAGCAATACGACGTCGATCTGATCGGCGGAGATACCACCTCCGGGCCGTTGACGTTGACCTTGCAAGCCATGGGCATCGTGCCGGAAAATGCCGCCATGCTGCGTTCCCGGGCGCAAGCCGGCGATTTGCTTTATGTCACCGGTCGATTGGGCGATGCCGGCCTGGGCCTGAAAATCGAGCAGGGCTATTCTTGCAGCGATTCCGAACAGATCCTGCGCCAGTTCAATACCCCGAACCCGAGGATACGAGAAGGCCTGGCCATACGCGATATCGCTAATGCCTGTATCGACTTGTCGGACGGCTTGGCGTCGGATCTGGGCCATATCCTGGAACAGAGCGGGGTCGGGGCCCGCATAGCATGGGATAAGCTGCCTTTGTCGGCGCCGGTCAGGCAATATATCGACGCCAGCGGAGACTGGTTGCTGCCGCTGACCGCCGGCGACGATTACGAACTCTGTTTTACCGTGCCGCCCGAAAATCAGTCACGGCTGGACATACCCTGCACCTGCATCGGCGTGATCGATAACGAACCCGGCTTGAGGGTGGACAGGAAGGGGCGCACCGAAACTATAACGGCGAAAGGCTATGAGCATTTTTCTTAAAGCGGAATACGGCAAAAGCCGCCTGACGGCGGGACAGATCATGAAGGACCCGTTGATGTTGTTGGGCTTCGGTTTCGGCTCCGGTCTGTCCAAGTACATGCCCGGGACCTTCGGTACGTTGGCGGCGCTGCCGCTCTATGGACTGTTGATTCAAACCAACGCCTGGGTTTACAGCGCCTTGACGATAGTGGTCGTGTTGGCCGGCATCAAAATCTGCGCGCATGCGGCGGAAAAGCTAGAAGTCCATGATTTTGGCGGCATCGTTTGGGATGAAATAGCCGGTCTCTTGATCACGATGTGGTTCGTGCCGTTTTCATGGCCGGCGCTGGCGGCCGGTTTCGTATTGTTCCGCCTATTTGACATCGTCAAGCCTTGGCCGATACAATGGGCAGATCGGAAAGTCGATGGCGGATTGGGCATCATGTTGGATGATGTGCTGGCCGGACTTTTTGCGGCATTGATTCTGATTTATTTCTTTTAAGTAAAAAAAGAGCTTGCCAAACCGAAATTTGTCGGTATAATAGTACAAATCAATCGCGGGGTGGAGCAGCTTGGTAGCTCGTCGGGCTCATAACCCGAAGGTCGTAGGTTCAAATCCTGCCCCCGCTACCAAACAAAATAAAAGGCCTTAGATCAATCGATCTAAGGCCTTTTTTTGTGCCCGTCATAAAAGCCAGGTATCGTTGTCAACGGACAGAGCCGGACGGAGTTTGCAACTCCGTCCGCAACCTTTCTCGATTGCCTCATCTCGGGAAACGCTGGCCGTGCGCTCGTTTCCAAGTTCCAAAATCTTAGGCGTATTCCACGTTTTTTAACGTGTTCCCGGGACGCTGGGCGCAATTATTCCTCAGCTTGTCTGCACCGAGTGTGCGGGGTGGATCAAGAGCAAGCCGATAAAATCCGGAAGATCTATAAAGCATTGCCTCGGTCTTCCATGCTTAGGCGTGCTGCTTGTCGATGACAGCTAAAAAAGCTTTGGGCAAATCCACTGGAACTTACCGGCAAGCTTGCCAATAACCTATCTAATTGTTACTTTGTTGCATACAGCAGCATAGAAACTATAAAGCCGCCTCCAATACTAATTATTGCGGAAAACTTCTTACTAAACCCAATTACAGTAAACAAGGCCCACATCCCTAAAAAAATATACAGCACCGTTTCTTCGCTCATCGCGCTTCTCCAAGTCAAAAGCTATAGCTATAAGAAAAAGCGCGGCAACTAACAAGCAAGTTGCGCCGCAAAAGGGACCTATCAACCAACAACAAACAATTAATTAGCTACTGGGAGTAGGCAAATAACGCAGCTCATGATTGAAAAAAATATCAAACTTAGTCATACTTTCCTGGTCAAAAAAACGCAATTCAATTTTATTGCAAATAAAGGCCTTATCAGGCTAATTATAAAATAGCCGGCTGAGCTTAGTCGGAACTTGGAGGCAAGCAATGAACGCACGACCAAATTCTCTCGTGTTGCGAGGGTATGCCGAGTGCAAAGACGGGCAGTGGCAAGCGTTTTGTTTAGATTTATGTTTGGCGGCGCAAGACGATACGCTTGATGGAGCTCATGAAAAATTGAGAAACATGATATGCGAGTACGTCTACGACGCGACTGTCGGAGAAGACAAAGCATTTGCCAGACAACTACTAAATAGAAAAGCGCCATTACAGTATTGGGTAAAATATTATATTTTTCTTGGTTTATCTAAAATTGGCGCAGTAAAAGACAAAGCGCGGACGTTGCTTTCCGATACATTGCCACTTGCACCAATGTGTAACCATCATCATTAATGAGCCGGTACCATCCATTAACTTGCAAAGAGGTTAAGAAGATCTTAAAAAAGCTTGGCTTTGAACCAAGAAAACAGGATGGTACCTCACATCAACATTGGGTAAAAATTGACAAGGGCCAGCTTTATAAAGTAACCGTAGATTGTCCGAAATCGCCTTTCGGGCAAGACTTGATCATGTATATGGCCCGGCAGGCCGGCGTGACCAAAAAGCAGTTTTACGCGGCATTGAACAAAAAATGATAAACTGTTGCCAGTTTCATTTTAGTCGCACGTCAACGGAATCAAGGCTTTCCGTTGTAGATTAGTCTCGAATCCTGCCCCCGCTACCAAACAAAATAAAAGGCCTTAGATCAATCGATCTAAGGCCTTTTTTGTGCCCGTCATAAAAGCCAGGTATGGTTGTCAACGGACAGAGCCGGACGGAGTTTGCAACTCCGTCCGCAACCTTTCTCGATTGCCTCATCTCGGGAAACGCTGGCCGTGCGCTCGTTTCCAAGTTCCAAAATTCTTATGCATATTCCGCGTTTTTAACGTATTCCCGGGACGCTGGGCGCAATTATCCCTCAGCTTGTATGCATCGAGTGTGCAGGGTGGATCAAGCGCAAGCCGATCCGCCAAAAAAATCCGTAAGATCTATAACACATTGCCTCGGTCTTCCATGCTTAGGCGTGGCAGCCTATCGATGACGGCTAAAAAGCTTTGGACAAACCCACAAGAACTCCCCGGCAAGCTTGCCAATAACCTATCTAATTGTTACCTTGTTGCATACTGCATCACAAGGAGGTCAAAGAATGAAGCTAGAGAAGCAAGCAATTCCCGAGCTATCGATTTATCACTATCAATTTCTGTTCACTTGCCAGGAACGCGTTCGCCTACCTAAGTTTTCAGGCTCCGCTTGGCGCGGCGCGTTAGGTCACGCCCTTAAAAGAACCGTCTGTGTCGTCAGGAACACCCCTTGCTCAGCCTGCATGCTGAAAGGCAGTTGCGCCTATTCCTATATATTCGAAACGCCGCCCCCGCAACAAACGGAAAAAATGCGTAAATACAGCGCCTCACCACATCCGTTTGTCCTGCAATTTCCTTTGGATTCATCCAATGAAAACGGAAGCTATGCCTTGAATTTGATCCTGGTCGGCAAGGGACAGCGTTTTTTTCCTTATCTCGTACATGCGTTGCAACGTGCAGGGCAAGAGGGAATCGGCAGCAATCGACAAATCTTCTTGTTGGATCAAGTGGCGCAGTTATCCGCTGGCGGCCAAGCGACAGTTGTCTATCAGGATGGTCAATTACAGCAACAAAATCAAACACTGGACGTAAATATCCCGCCTCTGCCGGAGTGCATTGAAATTACCTTGCATACGCCGCTCAGAATCAAACAGAATGGCCGCAATCTCAATCCACAAAGTTTTAATTTCGGCGCTTTCTTCGGAAATTTGCTCAGACGAATCTCCATGTTGAGCTACTTTCACGGCGATACGCCGCTGGAAACCGATTTCGCTGGCATGATGCAGCGCGCCAGAACCATCGAATTCAACGCAAGAGATTTGCACTGGTTTGACTGGAAACGCTATTCATCCAGACAGAAAACCGAAATGAACATGGGTGGGGTCATCGGTTCGGTGACGCTAGACATGAAAGGCATGGAAGCATTCTGGCCTTATCTATGGCTGGGACAATGGACTCATGCCGGCAAAGGCACCAGCATGGGCATGGGGCATTACAGCATCGATTCGACAAGCTTGCCGGACAATCGATAGCTCGACGGCATAGGGAATAATCGGGTCATGGAAACACAAACTCAAACCATCTTATTGTGCGTGACCGGCCTGACCCCGCAGGTGGTGACCGAAACCCTGTATGCCTTGCATCAGGCCGGTGCAGCCCAGCCCGACGCCATTCATATCTTGACCACCGCCGAAGGCGCAGAGCGCGCGCGGTTGACACTGATCAACGATCGCTGGCTGAGCCGTTTCTACACGGATTACGGTTTACCGCAAGCGCTTTTTGACGACAACCATATTCATGTCCTGAAAGATCCAGGCGGACAGCCTCTGCAAGACATCCGCAGTCAACAGGACAATCAGGCAATGGCTGACGGCATCACCGAACTCATTCGGCAATTCACCTCCGATCCTCATGGCTGCCTTCATGTCAGCATCGCCGGCGGCCGCAAAACCATGGGTTTTTATGCCGGCTACGCCTTATCATTGTACGGACGCGATCAGGACCGGCTCAGTCATGTGCTAGTTTCGGCCCATTATGAATCACATCCGCAATTCTTCTATCCGACGCCGTATTCGCAAACGATCTATACCAACGACCGCAGCAATAAACCGTTGGATACTCGGCAGGCCGACGTCATGCTGGCCGACATTGCGTTCGTACGCTTGCGGCACGGTCTGGATGACGACTTGCTGAACGGGCAAAGTAGTTTCAGCGCCTCGGTCAAGCGGGCGCAGCAATCGCTGGGTCCGCAGAAGTTGATCATCGATTTGAAACAAAGAATCGTCATTGCTCAAGGCATCGATATCCGTCTCAAACCGGCCGAACTGGCGTTCTACCACTGGTTGATACAAAACCAGCTACAGGGCCTGGAACCGATCTTATGTCCGAGCGATGGCGTGGCCGAACCCGATTATGCCCATGCCTATTTAATGCATTACCGGCAAATCATCGGTGAAATGGGGCCGGGTGAAAGAACCGAACAAGTCTTACAGGAAGGCATGAGCAAAAGTTTCTTCGAACAACGCAAGGCGCGCGTCAATCGACAAATCAAAAACGCCTTACAAAGCAGGGCCGGGCCTTATTTGATTGCGGCACGAGGAAAAAGGCCGCGAACCTATTACCGGATTGAATTGGAATCCAGGCAGATTGAATATCAGGAGTCATAGATGCAAGCAAACGATAAGAACGACAACGATTTGTTACAACAATCCTGCAGAATTGCGCTCGCGGCATTTTTGCATGATTTGGGAAAGTTTGCCGAACGCGCCAGAATACCGGTCGATGAAGAAGTGCTGGCGGCCAACAAACAACTCTATTGTCCGCATAGAAAAAAATACACCGATGATCGCGGTTGGTTCAGTCATGTTCATGCGGCCTATACCGGGTTGGCTATGGACCTGATAGAAGATTATATGCCTGACTTAAAAGGGAATGATTTTGCCCCCTTCGGTTCATGGAAAACCCAAGATGTAGATGACTCGTTTATCAACGCGGCCGCCAAACATCACAAACCGGAAAGTTTTTTACAGTGGATCATTGCTACGGCGGACAGGGTGGCATCGGGGTTTGACCGCGAAGAATTCGAAAAATATAACCAGGGCGAAGATCTTACGCGAACGGGCAAAAACCATTACACGGCACGACAACTGACGTTGTTGGAACAAATCAACAAATCGGGCATGGCCGAAAAAGATTTTCGTTATCGTTATCCGCTCAAACCGTTGTCGCCCGAGAGCATTTTTCCCGTGGAAGCCGCGAGTTATGAAGGGAACGATGATACGGCAGCGCAAAAAGAATATCAGGAATTATGGCGGGGTTTCAATGAAGCGCTCAAGCAAATGCCTAAATCGCACCGTAACAACTGGTCGTTATGGCTGGATCATTTTGAAACTCTGTGGGGCGTCTATACGCAAGCCATTCCATCAGCGACGGCATTCAACATTCGTCCGGATGTGTCGCTGTACGATCATTCCCGCGTCGCAGCGGCCTTAGCGACCGCCTTATGGCGTTATCACCATGAATACGGCGAGACTAGCCAATCTGCTGTTAAAAAGCTGGCTGACCAGCAACAAAGCTGGAAAGAAGAAAAGTTCCTGCTGATACAAGGGGATTTTTTTGGTATTCAGGATTTCATCTTCGCCAGCGGCGGAGAAACCAATAAGCGAGCTGCCAAATTGCTGCGCGGTCGCTCATTTTACGTATCGCTACTCAGCGAGTGCGCCGCGCTTAAAGTATTAGATACACTGAATTTGCCGGCTACGAGCCAAGTGATCAATGCAGCCGGTAAGTTCATGATCGTGGCGCCCAATACCGCAGCAACCATTGAAAAATTGCAGAAAGTCCAACAAGTGCTGGATAAGTGGTTCTTGCAACATAGCTGGGGACAGGCAGGAGTGGGATTGGCCTGGATGAAAGCGTCCTGCAATGATTTCCGGCGGGGCAAAGAAGGCAAAGCGAGTCCGTATAAACAATTGATCGTTCAATTATTCGAACAACTGGAGATCATCAAAAACCAGCGCTTCAACCTGTGCGGCGATTCATCGGCGCCAATCTTTTTCAAAGACTTTCTTGAAAGTTTCGATAAAAACAAAGGGGTATGCAAAATCGACGGCCGTTCACCGGCAAGTGAACAGATCGATAGCGATACTTATATCAGCGAATTGGCAAAAGATCAGATTGAAACCGGTCACTGGCTGACTCGGCGAGAGCGCATTTTGATTACCCGCCAATCCTTAGGGCTAACAAGCGCCCTAAAAATTCCCATCTTCGGTTATCACATCAGCTTTGCAGGAAACGAAGAAACGCAGGGTAAGTTCGGCGAGCAGGCCAGAAACGGCAATTTGCTCAGGGCCTGGGATTTTTCCTTGCCCAAATCGGCCGACCGGGCGCTGTGGAATGGCTACGCCCGCCGTGCGATCAACGCCTATGTGCCGCTATTTGATGACAAAGCTCAAGGTGAAGCCGAATTGGGCAAATATGCGGGCGAAGAAATGCTGGATTTAGGCGAAGCTAAAACCCTCAATCATATCGCCTGCGAAGATCAGATTTTTCAGGAAAATCATCAATGGCAGGGTATCAGTGCCTTGTCCACTTTAAAAGGCGATGTCGATAATCTCGGTCTGATTTTTCAATCGGGCCTTGGCGACGATGCCAGTTTCAGCAAAACCGCCGCCTTGTCCAGACAAGTGAATGCGTTCTTTACCACTTATTTACCGTGGCTTTGCCATACGAAGTATCGCAACAGCTATACCGTATTCGCAGGGGGGGACGACTTTTTCCTGATCGGGCCGTGGAGATCGCAAATCAAGTTGGCAGGAGAAATGCGGCAAGCTTTTCAAAACTATGTCGCGCACAATTCCGAAGTACACTTTTCCGCAGGCATCAGCACTACCAAGCCCGGTTTGCCGATTTCACAGTTGGGTGAAATGGCGGAGGAAGCGTTGGAACAGGCCAAAGCGCACAATCCAAATGCGTTGGAGATAGCCCCGAAAAATGCCGCGAGCTGTTTCAATCAGCGCATGTTCTGGGAAGAGTTTATGGAGTTGACCGGCACTCGGTATTCGCGACTGCAAGAATTGAGCGAGCAAAACGGTTTGAGTACCGGCTACGTCTATGGCCTGTTGAACTTGATCGACATGGCGGAAAAGGTCAACGAAAAGCCGGAAAACGCAATTTGGCACAGCTATTTTGCTTATCGTACGGTACGCATGCTGGACCGCAATAAACAACTCGACCGAGACCAGCGCAGACGCCGGCAAGCAGAACTGGCCGAAGAAATCGCCAATACCGGTATTATTCGGCACGGCGGCAATTACCGAGTCGCATTGTTCTGCCATTTGTATCAACAACGCGATTGATCGTTCCCACGCTTTGCGTGGTAACGTATCCCGAGACGCTCTGCGTCGACAGAGGAAAAGCAACATGGGAAGAAGCCGATACCGAATTACCGAGCCGGATAAGCCGCATTTCCTGACTTGCACGGTGCAGGAATGGTTGCCGGTATTCACTCGGCCGGAAACGGTGCAAATACTGCTCGGCAGTTGGACTTACCAACGACGGGAACAAGGACTGAAACTATACGGCTACGTGATACTTGAAAACCACCTACATTTTATCGCGCAAGCGGAACGCTTGGATCAACGCGTGGAGAGTTTTAAATCGTTCACGGCCCGGAAAATTATCGATACATTGCGGGCGAATCATGTCGAACGGATTCTGACGCGGCTCAGGTTTGCCAAGAAAGCGCATAAAATAGACAGGGAATATCAATTCTGGCAGGAAGGAACCCATGCCGAACTGATTTTGAACGAAGATATGATGCAGCAGAAGCTGGAGTATATCCACAACAATCCGGTCAAGCGCGGCTATGTCGCCCGGCCGGAACATTGGCGTTATTCCAGTGCGGCGAATTATTTCGGCGGGGTAGGGTTGATTGATATCGATCCTTGGTGATTAAAACCAACATAGCTTCCACGCTCCGGCGTGGGAGCCAGTTTGTACCGCTTCGCGGTACGGGACGCGGAGCGTCGCCGGATGCGTTCCCACGCAGAGCGTGGGAACGATAAAACATAGCTCCCACGCTCTGGCGTGGGAGCAAGTTCGTACCGCTCTGCGGTATGGGACACGGAGCGTCCCTGGATGCATTCCCAACGTAGAGTGAGGGAACGATAAATGACAATTCAATACAGGAGACCTTATGGATATCAAACTCGGAAAACCCGGCGAAAAACTCGACCCGGAATTGTTTAACAGTATCGCGCAACAGGCTGCCAAGCGCATAGCAGGGGACGACCGAAGAAAAAACGATAATAAACCGACTCAGTTGAGAAAGTTTTATGACGAAATTGTTTTATGGGATAGCAAGGTTTTGCAACATCCGGAAAAATTCGATGAATACTTGCCCTTCATCCGCATGATCAACGCCAAGGCCGCTTATGCCAAAGGCCGAAAGCTGGTGGACGAAAACTTTGTCGACATGGTTCATAAGGGCTTGCAGCAAGTCGTCTGCCCTAAAACATTACACACTTTCAAATTATTCATGGAAGCCTTCATGGGCTTTTACAAACAAGAACGTCCTAACTGATACGAGGCAATGCTATGCAACTGACCAAAATTCAAAAACTCACCGGCCAGATCGAACTGCTCAGCGGCCTACATATCGGCAGCGGCAATACCGAAATTCATATTGGCGGCACCGACAACCCGGTCATCAAGAACCCGATTACCCAGCAACCTTATATCCCAGGTTCCAGCATCAAAGGCAAAATGCGCAGTTTACTGGAATGGCAATTAGGCGTGGTCGGACAAACAGACGGCCATCCCTTAAGCTTCAAGCATCTGAAAAAACTAGACGGTAAGATGTTGGATGCATCCAAAGCCCTGATCAAGCTGTTCGGCGGCGCGCCGGACGGCGATATTGCCGTCGATTTATTGGCCGAGATCGGCCCCAGCCGTCTGTCCTTTTGGGATTGCTCGCTGGATCCCGAATGGGCTAATGAAATGGATCGCAAAAACCTGTTGCTCACCGAAACCAAGATGGAAAACACGATCGACCGCATCAAAGGCACGGCCGAGCATCCGCGCAACACCGAGCGCGTCCCCGCCACCGCTCGATTTGATTTTAACCTCACGATACGCGTCCACGATCAAGAAGACCTGACCGATACGATCCTGGTCGGCCTCAAATTGTTGGAACTGACCGGCCTGGGTGGCTCCGGGTCGCGCGGTTACGGCAAAATAGCCTTTCGCAGCCTGAAACTGGATGACCAGGACATTCAAGCCAGGCTTGAACAACTCAAACTGCAAGAGGCCGCCTGATGCAAAGCTTCTGTGTGACGTTACGCCCTTTATCGGCATTTGCCACGCCGTTAAAGGGCGACACGCTGTTTGGACAACTGTGTTGGGCAATTCGCAATCGTCTCGGTGAAGCGTACTTGACCGAATTACTGGATGGCTACACAGACGGCAAGCCATTCGCGGTGGTTTCCGATGCGTTTCCTGAGCATTATTTACCGTTGCCCAAACTGCCGGGCAGTTTTTATCAAGCCATAGCCGGAGAAGATCGTAAAGCGGTCAAGAAGCGCTGCTGGCTGCCTGAAACAGAGATTGAAAAACCGGTTTCAGAATGGTTGGGCCTGGCCCGCAATGCTTCGGAGCTTGCCGGAGAGTATTCCAAATTGAGCGAAAAGCATCCTCAATCTCACAATACCATCGATCGACGAACCAACACGACGGGTGAGGGCGGTTTTGCGCCTTACAGCATCGAACAAGAATGGTTTATCCCCGGCCTCAAATGGTCTTTTTATCTAGTGCTCGACAGCGGGCGGTTGAGCGCCGAAGATTGCGAACAATGCCTGGCTGACATCGGCAATATCGGCTTTGGCCGTGACGCCAGCATTGGGCTCGGCAAATTCGCGGTTGAGGATTTTCAAGCCAGGCCCTTGCCGACGCAGGACAACGCCAATGCCTGTCTGACGCTCGCGCCTTGCGCACCCCAAGGCCTGGGGTTTGACGGGCGGCTTAGTTTCTACCAGTTATTTACCCGCTTTGGCCGGCATGGAGATATCGCCGTACACCAGGAAGGCAAACCGTTTAAAAATCCGGTGCTACTGGCGCAGACTGCCGCCGTATTCGGGACAAATCCGCCCGAATCCGGTTTTATCGGACAAGGCATCGGCGGCAATGGCGAATTATCCAAAACACTGTCTGCGACGGTGCATCAAGGTTATGCGCCGGTTATCGCGATCAACGTTAATTCCAAGGAATGTTCATGACCCATTTTTTGAATCATTACACGCTGAAATATACGCCGCTGTCGCCCTTGCATATCGGTGCCGATGAAAGTTATGAGCCGGGCAACTATGTGATCGATGATGAAGCCGGCGCGTTATATGGCTTCGATAGTCAAGCAGCATTGGCTGGTTTAAGCGAAAACGAGAGACAGCAGTTATTGGCCATCGTCAATGGCAAGCCGGACGACACCATGCTGACCAAAGTGCAAGCGTTTTTTCATAACCACCGTGAAAAGCTGTTGGCGTTTGCCAAGCAGCCTATCCCAACGGCGAGTGGCATAAAGTCACTTTACCAAAAACGGATCGGCAAAACAGCCCAACACGAAGGCAATGGCAGGCGAATCATCAATAAACTGGAAATCGAACGGACCTTTTATAACCCGGTCGATGCCACACCGTTACTGCCGGGTAGCAGCATCAAAGGCGCCATTCGCACGGCTCTTTTAGATGCGATTAACGACGGAGAACGGCTTAAAGATCGTAGAGAGCGTAACCAACAATTCCAGCAGCGTTTGTTGGCAGGTAACTTCCATACCGACCCGATGCGGCTGATTTCTATCGGCGATGCCGCTTGGCAGGGCAGCGTTGACAAACCGGCCTGCCAGGTGAGATTCGCGGTAAACCGCAAACGCAAGCCCGTTGTGAAAAATGGCCAATTAATCAAATCACAGGCTGAAACCCGCGAGCTCTATCAATTGTTGGAATGTATTGCTCCCAATCATTACCAGGGTTTTACAGGTAGTTTAACGCTGCACGATACGCAATCGATTGCGCAAGACGATAGAAAATTACCTAAACAACGCTTCCACTGGACGATAAAAGAGATCGCTAAAGCCTGCAATGGGTTTTACATGGAACTGTTCTGGCGAGAATTGAACGCCATGAAGGAACGACATTATTTAAAATCCGATTGGCTGAACCAAATCGAGCAATTGATGGAAAACGACCTGTTGAAACGGCTGAATGACGGAGAGGCTTTCATGCTCCGGATTGGCCGCCATAGCGGTGCCGAGGCTTTGACACTCGGCGGCGTTCGCAGTATCAAGATTATGCAAGGTCGTGGCGAAAAGCCTAAATGGGAAAAAGAGCCTAAGACCTGGTGGCTGGTCGCCGATGATATTGCCGATCATAAGTCCTTGCTGCCGTTCGGTTGGGTGTTGGTTGAAATCGATCCTCAATCGCATGACACGCAATTGCAGAATTGGTTGGAAAAGAGCCACGGCGATTTAACCGAGTGGATGCTGCAACAACTCGACAAGCAAAACCGGCTCAAACAACAAGCCGAATTGCGGCTGCGTAAAAAACAAGAGCAAAAAGAAGTCGAACGACAGCAGGCCGAAGCATTGCGTGTGAAACAACAAGAGGAAGAACGGCGCCGCGCTTCGATGACGCCGGAGCAATTGCAAATCGATGCATTAAGACAAAAGCTGCAACAAAAGCAAGCTTCCAACCTGCGTGAGCAGATTGGTGGCCCGCTTTATGGCGACATGCGGGAGTTGATCAAGCAAACTGAAGCTTGGCCGGCTGGTGCCAAGTCCGAATTACTGGACGTTGCTAAAGACGTGTTGGCGTTTATCGGCGCCAACGGCAACAAAAAAGCCAAGGAACTGCTCAAGGCTTTGCAACCATGACCACCTACTTCATTTCCCGCCACCCCGGCGCGATACAATGGGCGCAAGAACAAGGTATTTGCGTGGATAAACAACTGGCGCATCTGGACATCGACGAGATACGATCCGGAGATGTCGTGATCGGCAGTCTGCCGGTCAATCTGGTCGCCGAATTGACACTGAAAAACGCGCGTTACTTGCATCTGACCCTGGACTTGCCGACGGAGTGGCGCGGGTTGGAACTGAACATCGAACAGATGCGGCAGTGCCATGCCCGCTTGGAAGAATATCGGGTAGACAGGATCGAGGAGTAGCTTTTTCATTGTTCCCACGCTCCGCGAGGGAACGCAGGAGGGGTCGCTCTGCGCCCCGCGCCGCCGGAGCGACGCAGCATGCATTCCCACGGAGACCGTCACTGCCATTAAGTTAAAGAATTTCATTTAAAAACAATGCTTTTTCTGACGTTTATGGAAATTTAGCAAGCGCCTCGCAGATGTTTTTTTGCGAGGCGGATTGCGGCGCTCTCTGACTATGGTCGGATTCATTAAAAATAAAGCGGTAAGCTTTTCTTCGAGAATCTCGATTTCAGTATCGCCATACAGCAGTTCCAAAGCATGGTGCTTGATGGCGTTGAACGATACTGAACGATTAACCCTCTGTGGAAACTGGGTATTTTTAGCATCCAACTGCTTTTGCGCCGCATCGGTCAGAATCGACTCCAGTCCTGTCAAATACACAGTTGCATGAAAATCTTGCCTGACCGCTTCCGCCTGCGTTCCGGTGAAATTTTCCAATTCCAGGCGGGTTTTCAGCAACCCGTAAAAGGTCTCGATTCCCCAGCGCAAGTGATACAGCTCTAAAAACTCGGCCGTCGGGTAAAGGTCTTTGTCGCACAGCGAGGTCACCAGAACTTCGTATTCACCAGTACTCAAACGGACGCGCACAAAGCGAACTTTCAGCGAC
Organism: Methylomarinum sp. Ch1-1; assembly: GCF_030717995.2. Taxonomy (NCBI): domain Bacteria; kingdom Pseudomonadati; phylum Pseudomonadota; class Gammaproteobacteria; order Methylococcales; family Methylococcaceae; genus Methylomarinum; species Methylomarinum roseum. Next base: position 2,550,285 of record NZ_CP157743.1, read on the forward strand.
ATCGGCAACCCAAGTTTCTGCATCAAAGGCTTCTGATCGGCGCAAGGCTTCAAGGTGACAATCTGATTGGCCTTTCCCTCGCCTTTCAGCATTTTTCTGGCTGCCGCAAATGAGGCCGCCGAACAGCGAATCACAAAATCGCGCGAGCGATGAACCAGCTCGGCCAACATGCGATATGACGGGTAATTCCTGTCCATGGTCAGCAAATCGCCAGCTTTGGTGTGAGCCAGGTGCTCAATTGCTAAATCGACCTCGTAGGCTTTTGCTCTGCCCAACCGCGCGTCTACGGCCATGCGGTTCAGCACATCATACAGCACCGATGCCAGCGCATAAGGATGCTCACCTTCGATTTCGTTATTTTTGCCATTAGAGTAGTTGATCGTGCCAAATTCCTCGCGTACCTTTTCGGTATTGGGCAGCACCACTTTCGAGCCATCTACGGCCAGTATGCGAAAACCCCAGAATTTATGATATTCATCATCGCTATACACGGTATCAACGATGGCGCTCTGGTTTAATTCGATGAATGCCGTATGTTTGAGTTTGTAGCGCGCTTGCGAATACGCGCTGGCGGTCACTAGCGGCTCGTTCAGCCACATCATGGCCTCGTTAAGGACGTTTTGCAAAGGTTTGACACTCTTTCTCATAATCAAGACCATCAGCAATGCAAACGGTAGACTTCGCTTTCGAGTAAAGTCCTTTTCTGATGTTCTGTGAGTGTTTTTAAACGTTTCATCTTCGAGTTGTGTGCGGCTGTGGGTGAGAGCCAGTTTTTTTTAGGCATTATTAACGGTAAAAGGCTGGTATTATCGTTTATTTTCAATAATTTTCTTCTTAACTTAATGGCAGTGACGGAGACCGTGGGAACGATATGGAAAAGAGACTGATATGTTATGGTTCCCATGCTCCTGCGTGGGAACGTATCCAGTGAAGCTCAGCGTCCAGTAACCGCGGGAGTGATGCCTGCTGGTTCGCGCGCCGGAACCATAAAAATTCAGGCCCCTAAAAAAACGATTGCAACGCAAAGAAATAACACCAACGTATGAACAGCAAACCAATTATTCTCGTCTGCACCGTAGGTGGCAGTCATCAGCCCATCGTCAGCGCGATCAACGAAATGCGACCCGATTATGTCGTTTTTATTTGCACAGATAAAGATCCGGCCACTGGCCGACCCGGCTCGAATATTCAGATTACGGGAAAAGGCCATTGCATCAAGGCCCATAATAACGACGATAAGCCGACTCTACCGGCGATCCCACAACAGACGGGACTATCACAAGAGGCTTATGAAGTCGTATTGACGGTTTCTGACGATCTAGATCGTATTTATCTCGATTGCAGTCGGGTGATTGACTCCGTCTTGAAAAAATTTCCCGGGGCCGGCATTGTCGCCGATTATACCGGCGGCACCAAATCTATGAGCGCCGGGTTGGCGATGGCGGCGCTGGAAAATCCTAACATCGAACTGCAGTTGGTGACCGGAAACCGCTCCGACCTGATCAAAGTCCATGACGGTTCGCAATACACCGCACTGGCCAATATCGAGCAAATCCGTTTTCAGCGGACCCTTGCGCCTTTCCGCGCGTGTTGGGAGAGATTCGCTTACGGTGAAGCCGAAGCGGGGCTGAAAAGGATACAAACGCCCAGAAATACTCAGCTAAGGGCCGCATTGAACCGATTCCGGGATTTAAGCACGGCCTTTGCGGAATGGGATAATTTCAATCATGAAATCGCCCTGAGAATACTGCGGCCTTATGCGCCAAGCATGCCGTCAACTATGAAGCCCTATCTCGGTATAGCCATGCGCCTGAATGACAATGATCCCAAAAAACGCGATGCGGCGCGACTTTACGATTTATATCTGAACGCCCTGCGCCGAGCCGAACAGGGACGCTTTGATGATGCGATTGCCCGGATTTACCGGCTGATAGAATGGACTGCGCAATGGATGCTGCTTCATCGCTGCGGCATCGATACTGCCAATGTGCCGGAAACGGAAATTCCGGACGGCATGCAACTGAGCCTAAATCGCGAGCAACAATGGCAAGCCGGCCTTTACAATGCCTGGCAGTTGATCAAGCTGAAAACCGATGGCGCCGCGGCCCAGTTTATAGAACAGGAAGATAAAACCTTGTTGAACCATATCAAGATTCGCAACCAGTCCATTCTGGCGCACGGCTTTTCGCCGGTGCGCCGCGAGCATTGGCACGAGTTAGTCCGCTTTATCGAGCACAAATTCATTCCGATGTTACTGGCGGAGACAGCTTGCGTTGGGATAAAAACATTGCCTAACCAACTGCCGAACAGATATGAATTGAATTAATGCCGGACAAACGTGTGGTTTGTTGAATTCGATTATGCCCATTTTCCGACGAGAAAACATCGTCGGACGCTTAGTGTTTTACGCCGCCGGAGCGGCGCAGCATGCGTTCCCACGGAGACCGCTCATCGTTATACACATCTTTATGTGAACCATGTCATTCCGGCAGGGATTGCCGAAATCCAGGCTACAAGGATGTATTTGGCTTGTCATCCTTGACGCTGGATACCCGCTCCCGGCGGGTATGACGAGACTTATGTATAACGATGAGCGGAGACTGTGGGAACGAGGCAATTCTGTAAGCGGGCTTTAGCGCATCGTCTAAACCGCGCTACCTAGAGACGATTAATCAACGACACGAAACATGACCAATATATTGCTATGTACCTTGGGCGCAAGCTGGGCGGTGGCGCCTGAAATATACGGCTTCACCAGCCCCGGCAAACTGCCGCTGTATCGACATCATCCGAACAAGCCGGAATTAGACAAACTCCTGGCGGAATACGATCTTGAAGAAGTCGACGAAATATGGGTTTGCACGACCCAGGGCGAAGCCACGCAAAAAAGCCTGGCCAGTCTCGTGCAATGGGCTGACCTGTTGCCGAAACCGCCGATCCTTCGAATTTGGATGGCCGAGGCCACCAACGAACTGACGACACAGCATGAATGCCGGCATATTCGGGAATTGATCGTCAGGGCGGTCCTCGCGGCGCACGAATATGCGCAGGGTGGGCAAGTGACCTTGTCGCTGGCCGGCGGACGCAAGACGATGAGCGCCGACATGCAGTGGGCGGCCACGGTATTCGGCTGCAGCGCCCTGCTGCATGTGATCGGCGCGGAATTCAAACAGATGCCTGAATCACTGAAAAATGCAGCCCCGGAATTATTCACGAAGCCGCTCATTGCGGATAATTGCGCCGCCATCATGCCGCTGATCACCGGCCAAACCCAGCGCAGCGATTTATTGGATATTCGCATGGACGACTGCGAGGCGGTCACAGCGCAAGCGTTTCCGCTGCCGTTGCCGGAAACGGGGCAGAGCGTCGTCTGGCCTGCGCCCGATAAATGGTTGGAACAGGAACTCAAGAATCGGGAAAAAACCGGCAGCCGCCTGCTGGGCAATTATTTTTTCGACCTGAGCCGGCATGAAAAGCATGAAAACTGGCGCAGTCTCTATCGACTGTCGCCGCGACTGATCAATCATCTGCGTCAGACACCCTTGGGACCTGAACACAAAAACTGGCTGGAGCGCTTGCCAAAAGCCGATTTGCACCGGCATCTGGGCGGCTGCCTGAACTTGGAAGATCAGCGACAAGTCGGACTGTCCGTTTGGCAAGCGTTGTCAAAGCAAGAAAAAGCGAAAGCGTTGGCAGCGGTGAAGACCTTGCTCGATGAATCCGACCGGCATTGGGATTGGAATTGGATCGACTCGATCAAAAATTGCGACAACAAAGCGCATCTTTCGGCGGCCTTGCTGGTCGAGGCCAGCGACGCTCAATTACATAATAACCTGTGGCAGGCGACCGAACCGCGCGTGGCGCTCAAGCATGGCGAACGGGGATTTTCCGCCTACGAGCGGCCCGGCGATTTGAGTGGATCGACGCTGTTGTCTTCGCCGGCGGCAATCCCTAGCTATGCCGAATGCATCGTTCGCCAATGTGTCGTGGAACGCTTGGCCTATGTGGAACTGCGCGGCAGTCCACAAAAATACGGCGACGGACTGGTCTTTCTGGAAAGCTTTTACCAAGCTCTGCAACAGGCATTGGCAAGCTTGCCGGCTCGGTTAAAACCGGAATTCCGCTTTATCATCATCGCCGACCGGCGCAAAAATGAGCAATTGCAACAAACCATCGCTCTTGCCGTACAGGCTAAACGACGCTGGCCGGATTTCATCGTCGGCCTGGATTTGGCGGGTGATGAATCAGAGCTGCTTCCGGACAACATCGGCGAGGTTTTCTTGCCGGCCTTCGAAGTCTGCCTGCCGATCACGATCCATGCCGGCGAAGGCGAGGAGGCCGGGGCGATCTGGAAGGCCGCTTATTTGCTCCATGCCGATCGCATTGGTCACGGTTTGACGTTGAACGACCATCCGGAACTGGCCGAACGCTTTCGCAACCGCGACATCTGCTTGGAACTATGCCCGACTTCCAATATCGAGGTGGTCGGTTTCCGGGTTCCCGGCAACCCGGCGACCGAGCAGTTTTCCGAATATCCGTTGATGTCGTTGTGGGACAAGGGCTTGCCGCTAACCGTGTGCACCGATAACCCCGGTATCAGTCGAACGACCTTGACCGGCGAATATTTGATGGCGGCGGCGATGAGCGATGGCAAATTGACCTTGTGGGATGCGTTGGCAATGATCAAGCAAGGCTTTGTACACGCTTTTTTACCTGGCGGAGAAAAAGAAAGGTTATTGAAACGCTTTGATGCCGACATCTACCGTTATCTGAGCGAGACATTCGATTTTAATTCCTAGACCCTATAAAAACAATGAAATACCAAACCCATTTAGTGCTGATTTCAGCGCAATCCGTGCCGAATATCACGCCGATTCTGGACGAACGTTTCCGACCGGACCGTGTCGTCATGCTGGTGTCGCCGGATATGCGGGCGCGCGCCGACGACCTGGAAAGGATTTATCAGCCACGCGGCGTCAAAGTCCAGCGATGGTTCGTCGACGACGCTTGGGATGTCGAGCACATCCGCAACCGGGTCATGGAACTGCTGACGGAATATGAGCAAGACGACATCGTCCTTAACGCAACCGGCGGCACCAAGCCGATGAGCATCGCCGCCTACGAGGTGTTCAGAACCTTCGATAAAGCCATTTTTTATGTGCATCCGGAAGCCGACCGCTTGATTTGGATGCATCCCGGTGACCGGGATACGGTTGATCTGGCGGATAAGATCAAGATTAAGGAATATTTGCAAAGCTACGGTGCGGTGGCTGTAGATTCTTATCAGGGTGGCGTTAGCGCCGAGTTGCGAGAATTGGCCGGACAACTGGCGCGCAATATCGAAGTCTTCAGTGATGCGTTAGGCAGCTTGAATTTCTATGCCGCGAAGGCGGATAACCGGGAATGTTTAAGTCCCGAAGTGAAAATGGACGGGCGGCATGATTTCTGGAAGCTGATTGACTTGTTTGAGCATGCCGGGTTAGCGGATAAACAAGGATGCAGATTGCGGTTTCGCGACGAGGACGCCCGCTTTATCGCCAATGGCGGCTGGCTGGAATCCTATGCTTACGCCTGTTGCCTGAACATTAAAAAATCCCGTAACTTGCAGGATGTCGGGCAAAGCGTCGTCGTGGAGAAAGCCAACAACGTAAAAAATGAATTGGATGTGGCGTTATTGAAAGACAACCGGCTGCATATTCTGGAATGTAAAACCAGTCAATTGTCGGCGAAATCGCCGGGTGGCCCTAAGGCCGACCAGATGCTATACAAATTGGGCAGTATTCGCGATAATCTGGCTGGATTGCAGGCCCGTTCGATGTTGGTTAGCGCTAATCCGTTAAAAGATGCGCATTTGCAACGGGCGAGGGAATTAAAAATCGAAACCTGTAGCCATCGGGAATTACAATTTTTGGAGGAAAAACTCGGTGAATGGATCAAAAAATGAGGCTAACTTTTCGAAACCCGGGATTTCCGGCAACCCCCTTTGTAACCCCATGATATTAAAAGGAGAAAAACGACGAGCAATTTAAAACCTAGACCTTATTAAGAAGGGATTAAGACTCCTTGGCCGGTGGTTACTTATTCCGCCTCTAATTTAAAACCTAGACCTTATTAAGAAGGGATTAAGACAGTAGTCCTGCGGACCAAGTTTACTGTAACTTGGTATTTAAAACCTAGACCTTATTAAGAAGGGATTAAGACTCGTAACATTGCTTGAATTCTTCTTTATTCATAGATTTAAAACCTAGACCTTATTAAGAAGGGATTAAGACAGAATGTACAATTGTTTGTTATTGATTTGCATTTAAAACCTAGACCTTATTAAGAAGGGATTAAGACGTTCATTCCTTCCCCGGTAGAGCTATTACCCTATTTAAAACCTAGACCTTATTAAGAAGGGATTAAGACAAGTTAGATTAGTAATGGTATGAGGTATTAAAGAATTTAAAACCTAGACCTTATTAAGAAGGGATTAAGACCTAACAACTACTTCGTTTGTTAACTCTGTATTTAAAACCTAGACCTTATTAAGAAGGGATTAAGACGTAAGTCAAGTAATAGTTTTGCAGTTACATTGATTTAAAACCTAGACCTTATTAAGAAGGGATTAAGACGTTGAATTTATTGCTGAACATTTCACGTATTGTTATTTAAAACCTAGACCTTATTAAGAAGGGATTAAGACGACATTTTCTGGATATCAAGAAAATGCCCTTATTTAAAACCTAGACCTTATTAAGAAGGGATTAAGACAATCGCCGCACTATACTGTTCGATCGCGATCAGTTATTTAAAACCTAGACCTTATTAAGAAGGGATTAAGACTAAGCAAGCTATATCGTTTGTAGTTTAGAATGTAATTTAAAACCTAGACCTTATTAAGAAGGGATTAAGACTGGTGGACTTTAGTGGTTTTCCAGCCACCATGCATTTAAAACCTAGACCTTATTAAGAAGGGATTAAGACGGTTATTAATTGCGAGTTGCTTGTTTTTTGTATATTTAAAACCTAGACCTTATTAAGAAGGGATTAAGACGGTGATAAAATCACCAAGAGGGTTAGGAGCAGTTCATTTAAAACCTAGACCTTATTAAGAAGGGATTAAGACTTCTTTTCTTGTCATGATCTTATCCTCCCGAAGGATTTAAAACCTAGACCTTATTAAGAAGGGATTAAGACGCTTACCGAGCAGAACGGTACAACAATCACAGCATTTAAAACCTAGACCTTATTAAGAAGGGATTAAGACTGTGTTACGGTACGGAACCTTTCCTCCTTTCTCCATTTAAAACCTAGACCTTATTAAGAAGGGATTAAGACATACCTGCCGTACAAACTCTTCTCTTGTCATGATATTTAAAACCTAGACCTTATTAAGAAGGGATTAAGACAAAAGAATAACAAAGGCAGGCAAGATAATATATTTAAAACCTAGACCTTATTAAGAAGGGATTAAGACAGTATCCGCAAAACAGTTTTTAGTTTGCTCGATTTAAAACCTAGACCTTATTAAGAAGGGATTAAGACCTAAATTTGCTGAACAGTTCGCGAATTGCTGAATTTAAAACCTAGACCTTATTAAGAAGGGATTAAGACGGGTTTCAACTGCGGAAGTTTCTTTGATGATGATATTTAAAACCTAGACCTTATTAAGAAGGGATTAAGACGGACAAGGCGACTAATCGCCTCTCTAACGTCATTTAAAACCTAGACCTTATTAAGAAGGGATTAAGACTGTTCGGCAGGTCGAAATGGACGTTATAAGTATTTAAAACCTAGACCTTATTAAGAAGGGATTAAGACTTTTCCTGCGCGTTCGAATACTTCCCGCATTTTCATTTAAAACCTAGACCTTATTAAGAAGGGATTAAGACTTCCCGAATTGCTGATGTTGTGTTGTGTAAATTTAAAACCTAGACCTTATTAAGAAGGGATTAAGACACATTTAGACCCGAAAGAGCCTGAGAAGTAAATTTAAAACCTAGACCTTATTAAGAAGGGATTAAGACCTAAGTACCCCCGCACATACTTCTCAACTTCCTTATTTAAAACCTAGACCTTATTAAGAAGGGATTAAGACCTTTCATGACGTACCGATTCACTAAAATCTTTAAAATTTAAAACCTAGACCTTATTAAGAAGGGATTAAGACGAATGTACAATTGTTTGTTGCCGATTTGCTCACATTTAAAACCTAGACCTTATTAAGAAGGGATTAAGACAAGTAAGTTTGCCAACTGTTTCGCCTTCTTTTGGCATTTAAAACCTAGACCTTATTAAGAAGGGATTAAGACGGCGAATATGGCGGCACGTTCGGCGATGATGTCGGATTTAAAACCTAGACCTTATTAAGAAGGGATTAAGACCTGCCAACCATACTGGCCATGCCTGTTGGCTGATTTAAAACCTAGACCTTATTAAGAAGGGATTAAGACACATGGTTTCCAGCATACACTTGCTGTATAAATATTTAAAACCTAGACCTTATTAAGAAGGGATTAAGACTTAAATTTGCTGAACATTTCACGAATTGTTGTATTTAAAACCTAGACCTTATTAAGAAGGGATTAAGACTAATTTTTCTTTGACAATGTCCTTGTTATTTACATTTAAAACCTAGACCTTATTAAGAAGGGATTAAGACCAGAAATTACCACTGATATACATTTTTGCTTCATTTAAAACCTAGACCTTATTAAGAAGGGATTAAGACAAATATTCACTCGTATGTCCGGCTTTGCTTGCATTTAAAACCTAGACCTTATTAAGAAGGGATTAAGACGCAGGATTATGTTAGGATCGTCGTCATGGATAAAATTTAAAACCTAGACCTTATTAAGAAGGGATTAAGACCTACTGTGCATTTGATGTATGTTTTCATGGTATTTAAAACCTAGACCTTATTAAGAAGGGATTAAGACGTAACAGCTGGACTTTGGACATCGCAACACTATTTAAAACCTAGACCTTATTAAGAAGGGATTAAGACAAGAAAATCAAGTATATTAAGGTTCTTGTTGGTATTTAAAACCTAGACCTTATTAAGAAGGGATTAAGACCTGTAGGATTTTTTATTGAAGCCTGAATTCAACTTTATTTAAAACCTAGACCTTATTAAGAAGGGATTAAGACGTTAGCCTTAGACTAATAACTCTTTTACAATATATTTAAAACCTAGACCTTATTAAGAAGGGATTAAGACATATTTTTGTTTAACACATACACTTACATTATTATTTAAAACCTAGACCTTATTAAGAAGGGATTAAGACAGGTATTAAAGATATACCCCTCCCGTTTTCAATTTAAAACCTAGACCTTATTAAGAAGGGATTAAGACCTTTAGCGGATCGTAAGCCTTGACCACTTCCATTTAAAACCTAGACCTTATTAAGAAGGGATTAAGACGATATTTTTTATTATCATCTTCGTTTATACACTCAATTTAAAACCTAGACCTTATTAAGAAGGGATTAAGACCTGTTCTGTTTGAATATATTAACATTTTATATTTAAAACCTAGACCTTATTAAGAAGGGATTAAGACGCTTCCCACTTGGCTTTTTTTCTCCTTTTAAAGAGATTTAAAACCTAGACCTTATTAAGAAGGGATTAAGACTTCGATATATCTGATATATGTTCTAATTTTTGATTTAAAACCTAGACCTTATTAAGAAGGGATTAAGACCTCTTGATCGTACCAGTCCTGATAGTTTACCAGATTTAAAACCTAGACCTTATTAAGAAGGGATTAAGACAACACTCCCTTTATGAACTCTGCTCTTGTCATATTTAAAACCTAGACCTTATTAAGAAGGGATTAAGACTAGTGATTCAGGGTTACCCCCGTGTTTAACAAAATTTAAAACCTAGACCTTATTAAGAAGGGATTAAGACCATAATGTCTTTCGGCAACTGGGCGCGACTGTCACATTTAAAACCTAGACCTTATTAAGAAGGGATTAAGACCTGCTTTCTCTGTCCATGTGTGTAGTTCATTTAATTTAAAACCTAGACCTTATTAAGAAGGGATTAAGACCGACAGCTGATCGCGGCTATCACCAGCCGTGGTGATTTAAAACCTAGACCTTATTAAGAAGGGATTAAGACCTTCCCAAATCCGCATCGCTGTGGATTGTTGCCCATTTAAAACCTAGACCTTATTAAGAAGGGATTAAGACGTAGTTTAGAATGTATAATTGCTTACTGCCAATTTATTTAAAACCTAGACCTTATTAAGAAGGGATTAAGACCTGTAATTCCACACGTTCGCCAGCCCGCGGTAATTTAAAACCTAGACCTTATTAAGAAGGGATTAAGACATACTGGTGAAGTGTGCCCTAAGACCACTGATGTATTTAAAACCTAGACCTTATTAAGAAGGGATTAAGACGTCTGCTTAATTACCTAATGCTGTTTGAATACGAGAATTTAAAACCTAGACCTTATTAAGTCCATCGAAAGAAGTTTATTGGTATAAATCATCATCCATGATAACTGGGTTCCGGCAATCCATGCCGGAACGACGAAGTCAAAGACAAGTAAGTTTTTTCAGGTCACTTATGCGGTCGATTGTTACCAATCAGATTTCCACTAGCATCTGGTTTGGAAGGAAAACAATCACCAATCAGAGTTCGACAAGCTTGTCGATGCATGGCTTTTTTTTGTCTTGTTCTAGGATGAAGGCATGAGTCATCGAATATTATTCATCGCCGCTTACGACATACGCGACAACAAAAGATTGAGACGGGCGTTAAAGGTCTTGCGCGGCTATGCTTCGGGAGGGCAAAAGTCGGTGTTTGAATGTTTCTTAACCGCCTCGGAAAGAAGCGAATTGCTGGATGAAGTGAGGGCGGTGATCGATAGCGAGGCAGACAGTTTCTTTTTGTTGAGGCTGGATGTTCGTTGTCGTGTTATGACTCTAGGTAAGGCGGTTCCGCCGCAGGATGGTGGTTTTTATTATGTGGGGTAAAAGGTGAGTACGTTATATCTGGATCGTAAAGGGCTGGCGTTGAAACTGGATGGGCATGCGATGGCGTTGTATGAAAATGATGTTAAGCGCGGCACAATTCCATTCAGGATGCTGGAGAAAGTCGTGGTCAGGGGGAATGTGACTCTGGAAAGCCGTTTGTTATGCGCATTGGGAAGGAATCAGGTCGATATCTTGTTTTTGTCCGGGCGCAATAGCCAGCGTGGCACGATGTCGTTTTCGCATAAGCATAATGATGCCAAGCGCCGCTTGACTCAGTATAAAGTAAGCTTGGGGCAGGAATTGCAGCGTAATTTGGCGACAGGGTTGGTGTTGGCTAAACTGGAAAAACAGTTGCAAATGCTAGAAAGCTGCTTGTCTAAACGGCCAGATTTGAGAAAGACTTTCACGAGTGCAATACGGTCTCTGCAGGTGAACCGACGGGGGATCATGGAACAGAACGAGGGTGTGGCGTCAGTGGCGCAATTGCGAGGTTATGAAGGTGCGGCCGCAGCCGCTTATTTTTCCGCATTCACTCAATTGTTTAGCCCTAAGTTGGGTTTTAACGCTCGTAATAAGCGGCCGCCCACCGATCCGGTGAATGCCTGTCTATCGCTGGGCTACACTTTACTGCATTTTGAAGCGGTCGGTGTTTGCTATATGGTTGGTTTGGAGCCCATGCTGGGGTTTTATCATGAACCCGCATTCGGCAGGGAATCGCTGGCTTGTGATCTGATCGAGCCGCTCAGGCCTCGTCTGGATGCATTGGTCTGGTCGTTGTTCCGGGACCGAAAGCTTCGGGTCGAGCAGTTTGTTTTTGAAAATAAGCGTTGCTTGTTGAATAAGGACGGTCGCAAGGTTTTTTATGCCGAATATGAACGGTTTGCTCATCCGGTACGGCGCCTGCTTCGTTTGCAGGGTCATAGTTTGGCGCGCTTTTATCTGCAAGCCGAAAAAGGTGTGTCGCCATGAAGCCGCTTTATGTGCAAGGCAAGGCCGGGATCAAGGTGGAATTTGATGATCCGGCTTTAGCGGTCAGTGTGCCGGATAAGTCGCGTCAGCTGTTTCCGCTTGCCAGGGTTTCTCGAGTGATTGTTTCAGGTTCCGTGGATTGGTCGATGGCGGCGTTGTTTGCTTGTGCGGATGCCGGCATCTCTGTAATTTTTTTGACTGACGGCGGTAAGGTCCGTAGCCGTTGGTTAGGAAGTTTGCGCAACCGACAGAGTTTTATGCAAAATTTGCAGGAAATGCTGCAAAAAACCGATGCCGAGGTGTTTTATCGAAACTGGTATGCCGGCATGCAACGGATGGCGGTCAGAAGCACGGCGCGACGCTTGGGTTTTTCCGATTGGCAATTAGCGGATGCGGACTGTTTTAATGGCTGGTTGGACGATTATCTGGATGCGGAATGGTCGGCTGTCGTTGGCAGGTTCAACGGAATGTTGGTGAGTGCGGTGTTGCAATATCTGGGCGATTTGGGACTGGATTCTGGCGATGATTCTGTCGCGGGCGAACGGTTCTTTTTGGCGGATGATTTGGCGGCTTTGCTGTTGTGGGATTTTTATCCTCCATTGGTTTGCTTGCGGAAACAATCGGGTGTTTGTCCTGATCATGCCGGCTTGGTGGTATTGTTCGAACGGCGAAAACAGCGCATCGAACATTTATTGCGCGGTTTGCTGAATAAGCTGCACCAATGTTTAAGAGAGAACAGATAATGGCGATCAATAAACAACAACAGTATTTGGTGATTTATGATATTGCCGATCCCAAACGTTTGGGAAAAACTCATCGCTTGCTAAAAAAACAAGGCCTGCCGGTGCAATATTCGGTGTTTTCGGTGGTGGCGAGCGGTTCTGGAATCAAGCATTTGTTACAAAGCATCGAAGAGATTATTAACGAAAAAGAAGATGACGTGCGCTGTTATGCCTTGCCGGCTAATATCGACTGTAAAACGATAGGCAGACAGTATTTTCCGGACGATATTGCCTTGTTCAGCAATGGGGTTGCAAGGCTGTTGGTTTAAACGCCCTCATTATGTAAGTTACTTGTATTTCTTTCTCAAACGCCGGGCAAGGCCGGTTCAGTCGGTCGGCATTTTTTCCCGCAATTTCAGGAAGCGTTGGTAGCGGGCCATCGAAATTTCGTTGTTTTCCGCCGCCACTTTGACCGCGCAGCCCTTGTCGTTGACATGGCGGCAGTTGTGGAAGCGGCAGAGGTCGAGCAGAGGCTGGAATTCCCGATAGCCCCAGGCCAGCTGGCGTTCGGTCAAGCCTGCCAGGCCGAAGATGGCGACGCCGGGGCTGTCGATGAGATCGCCGCCGTCGGGCAGATGATACAGCGTCGCCGCGGTCGTCGTGTGGCGGCCGTGGCGCGTGGTTGCGGATATGGTGTTGGTTTTCAGTTCCTTGTCGGGAATCAAGGTGTTGGTCAGCGAGGACTTGCCGACGCCCGATTGGCCGGCGAAAATGCTGACATGGCCGTTCAAGGCCTGTTTCAGTTCGGCGATGCCGATATTGTCGGCGGCGCTGACCCGGTGCAGCGGATAACCCAGCGCTTGATAATACTGCAGTTCCCGCTCCAGATTTTCGTTGCGGTCCAGGTCGATTTTGTTGAACACCAGCACCGCATCGATGTTGCGGTTTTCGCAGATCGCCAGATATTGGTCGATCAGCAAGAAGTCGGCGGCCGGCTCGCTGGCGAACACGACGTAGACGTTGTCGATATTGGCGGCGACCGGCCGTGTCTTGCCGTTGCGGCTGGGCCGCATCAGCAGGGAGCGTCTGGGCAGGATTTCTTCGATCCGGCCCTGGTCGGCCGAGGCGAGGGAAAACAGCACACGGTCGCCGACTGCGACGGTCTCGATTTTACGCCGGGTCTGACAGAGAAATAGCTGTTCGCCGGCTTCGACGGCAATTCCCTTGCCCAGGTGCGACAGCACCAGTCCCTCTTGTAGTGTATTCATCAGGCCGATTGCATCTTTTCTTCGATATGGGCGATGCGGATCGCGGCCGGCGGGTGACTGTAATGAAACGCGGAATACAGCGGGTCGGGAGTCAGGGTGCTGGCGTTTTCTTCGTACAGTTTGACCAGGCCGCTGATCATCTTGCCGGCTTTGGCGTTGCGGGTGGCGAACTCATCGGCTTCGAACTCGAATTTGCGCTGAAAATAGGCGCTGATCGGTTGCAAGAAGATGGTGAACACCGGCGACACCAGCATGAACAACAGCAGCGCGGCGGCATTGGATTGGACTTCGACGCCCAGGCCGGTGAAGAACCAGGATTGGGTGATCAGCCAGCCGAGGATGGCGAAGCTGATCAGCGTCATTACCGAGGAAGCGGCCAGCATCTTGATGACATGTTTGCGTTTGAAATGTCCCAGCTCATGCGCCAGCACCGCTTCCAGTTCTTCTTCGTCGAGGGAATCGACCAGGGTATCGAAGAAGACGATGCGTTTGTTGTTGCCGAGACCGGTGAAGTAGGCGTTGCCGTGGCCGGAGCGGCGCGAACCGTCCATGATGTAGATGCCGTTGCTGCTGAAGCCGCAACGCTCCAATAAGGCCTGTATGCGCTGTTTCAAAGAGCCTTCTTCCATCGGCGTGAATTTGTTGAATAACGGCGCGATCACGGTGGGGAACAGCCAGCTCATTAACAGCGAAAATCCCATCAGGATGGCCCAGGCGTATAGCCACCATAACGAGCCGATGCTGTCCATGACCCAGAGTATCAGCGCCAGGATCGGCATGCCGATGACCAGCACCAGGGTGATCGACAGCAACTGGTCTTTGAAAAACTGCGCCGGGGTGTTTTTGTTGAAGCCGTATTTTTCCTCGATGACGAAGGTTTGGTAAAGGCTGGTGGGAATTTCAACGAGGGTCATGAACAGATAAATGGACGCGACCGCGGCCAGGCTGCTCAGCATCGGCGATAAGTCGAAGCCGGACCAGAAGTTAAACGCCAGGCTGATGCCGCCGCCCAGCGTCAACAACAGCAGAAAGATGACGCCGATGATACTGTCGATATCGCCCAGTTTGCCTTTTTCGACGGTGTAGTCGGCCGCCTTCTGATGGGCCGCCAATGAAACGCTGTTTTTGAACGCTTGCGGCACCGAGTTGCGGTGGCTTGAGACATAGGATTTCTGGCGCATCGATAGCCAGAATTGGATCGAATAGGAGATGACTAAAGCAATTAAAAATATAAGGGTAAAGGTGTTCATTTGTTTTGTAACAACATCGGATTTTAAGAATTAGCTATACAGATTAGCCAATGCTACAATTTACCGCAACTTAATAATAGCGACGGAAACGATTAATGGCTCAGGACCCTAATAATCTCATCTGGATTGACCTGGAAATGACCGGTTTAGATCCCGATAACGATTTGATTATTGAAATAGCGACGATAGTCACGGACAAGGATCTCAATATTTTGGCGGAAGGTCCGGTGTTGGCGGTGCATCAATCCGATGAAACGCTGGCGGCGATGGATGATTGGAATCAGCAGCATCATGGCCAATCCGGTTTGATCGAACGGGTCAAGGCCTCGACGATAGACGAAGCCGAGGCGCAACGGCAAACGTTGGAATTTTTAAAACAATGGGTGCCGGAAAATAAATCGCCGATGTGCGGCAACAGCATCTGTCAGGACAGACGTTTTTTGTATCGCTACATGACGGAGCTGGAAGATTATTTTCATTACCGCAATCTGGACGTCTCCACGTTGAAGGAATTGGCCGCGCGTTGGGCGCCGGGCTTGCCGGAAGGCTTCAGCAAAAAGGCCTTGCACAAGGCGCTGGACGACATCATGGAGTCGATAGACGAGCTTAAATACTACCGGGAACACTTTATTAAAGTCTGAACATGAGTCAGTTAATCGCAGTGGCTTTCGGCGGCGCTATCGGCGCGACGCTCCGCTTTCTGGTTTCTTCCGGCGTTTATCAGTGGCTGGGGCGCGGCTTCCCTTACGGCACGCTGAGCGTCAACATCATCGGTTCGTTTCTGATCGGCTTGATGACCGAGGCGTTGATTCTGCAGCGCATCGCGATCTCGATGGAATACCGGGCGGCGATATTGGTCGGTGTGTTCGGTTCGCTGACGACCTTTTCCACTTTTTCATTGGAGACGCTGTATCTGATCGAGCAGGGCAACTTGCTGAAAGCGTCGTTGAATATATTGGTCAGCGTGTTCGCCTGTTTATTCGCGGTGTGGATCGGCTTGTTGCTGGGCCGTACGCTGTTCATGTATTCCGGCGGCGTCGTGCGTTGGATGGGCTGGGCTTTCCCTTACGCCTTGGTAGTGGTCAATGCGATCGGCGCCTTCATCATCGGCATCGTCAGCACGATATTGATGCATAAAATCGACCTTTCGCTGGAATATCGTGCGGCGCTGGTGACGGTCATGGTCGGCGTGTTCATCACCTTGTCCAGTCTGTATCTGATTCTTTATTTGATCGAGAGCGGCCATTCCTTCGAATCCCACCTGAGCGCAATGCTGGGCGTGTTCATGAGTAACGTGTTGGTCTGCGGCATGGCGCTGTGGCTTGGACTTTTGGCGGGGAAACAAATATGAACAAAGAAATCACCATCGCCCGCGTTTATTCGCTGGAAGGTCATGATCAACTGAATCATATTCTCGACATCCTGCGAGACGAAGAGGGCATATTGGGCGCGACCGTCACCCGAGGCATCGCCGGTTTTGGCGTGTCCAAGGAAATCCACACCTCGACGCTGCTGAATCTGTCGCTGGAGCTGCCGTTGATTATCGAGTTTTATGACGAGACCGATAAGGTGTTGCGGGCGATCGAAAAGCTGAAGCAGCGGCTGGAATTAAAACACATCATCAGTTGGCCGGCGACGGCGCATATCGATCAGGCATAACGGCGTCATGCCGGTCACGATTCTCTTTTTTCAATTTATAACCAGGTAACTATACAAAATGTTAGACCCCCGATTATTCAGAACCGATATCGAATTAGTCAAACAGCAATTGGCCAGACGCGCTTTTGACTTTGATGCGGCCGCCTATGAGGCGCTGGAAGGCCGGCGCAAAGAGATCCAGGTCAGAACTCAGGAGTTGCAGAACGAGCGCAACACTCGCTCGAAATCGATCGGTCAGGCCAAGGCCAAAGGGGAAGACATCCAGCCGTTGTTGGATCAGGTGCAGCATCTGGGCGACGAACTGAAGGCCGCGGAAGGCGAATTGGCGGAAATCCAGGCGCAAATGACGACGATCCTGGAAGGCATTCCGAACTTTCTCGATGACGCCGTGCCGGCCGGCAAAAGCGACGAGGACAATGTCGAAATCAGCCGTTGGGGCGATGCGCCGGAATTCGCCTTCGAGCCGAAAGATCACGTCGAACTCGGCGAAGGGCTGAAAGGCATGGATTTCGAGCTCGGCGCCAAGATCGCCAGCGCCCGCTTCGTCGTGCTGAAAGGCCAGCTGGCCAGTCTGCAGCGGGCGATTATCCAGTTGATGCTGGATACGCATATCAACGAGCACGGTTATGACGAAACCTATGTGCCGTTCATGGCCAATGCGGACAGCCTGCGGGGCACCGGACAGCTGCCGAAATTCGAGGAAGACCTGTTCAAGGTCAACAACGATCCGACGTTTTACCTGATTCCGACTGCCGAAGTGCCGGTGACCAATATCGTCCGCGACATGATCGTAGACGCCAAGGACATGCCGTTGAAATTCGTCAGTCATACCCCGTGTTTCCGCAGCGAGGCCGGCGCCTACGGCAGCGATGTGCGCGGCATGATCCGCCAGCATCAGTTCGAAAAGGTCGAGCTGGTGCAGATCGTCAAGGCCGAAGATTCGCCTAAGGCGCATGAGGAATTGACCCATCATGCCGAAAACATCCTGAAGAAATTGAAACTGCCGTACCGCAAGGTGTTGCTGTGTTCCGGCGACACCGGCTTTTCTTCGTCAAAAACCTATGACCTGGAAGTTTGGTTGCCCGGCCAGCAGAAATACCGGGAAATCTCATCGTGCAGCAACTTCAGGGATTTTCAGGCGCGCAGATTGCAGGCGCGTTGGCGCAACCCGGAAACCGGCAAGCCGGAGTTGGTGCACACGCTGAACGGCTCCGGCCTGGCCGCCGGCAGAACCCTGATCGCAGTGCTGGAAAACTATCAGAACGAAGACGGCAGCGTCACGGTGCCGGAAGCGTTGCGTCCGTATCTGGGCGGCAAGGAAGTGCTCAAATAACGGTGTCAGGCCAGCGGCAATGCGTTGCCGCCTGAGTAGGACGAGGTTTTTTAACCTCGTCCTGAACGATTTAACCGAGCCCAAAACAAGTTGAACGTTGGGAGCGGGTTAAATAACCCGCCCCGCGTGGGAACTATGTTGCTGGTGATTGTCACGTAACCCGCCCCCTTGCGTTTGGTTTGTTCGGCAGGGTTGAAATGTCATTGCGCAAGGGAACGGGCAACGTGACCTACACTATGAGCAGGACGGGGTTTGTAACTTCGTCCTGAACGATTCAAACTGATTCCCGAGCAAAATCCAGCTAGTCGACTATAATCATTCATCTAAGTGATTGATTGTTTATATCTGAGGAAAATGCATGGAAATATTATTGATTGGCGCGGTTATTTTGATTGTCGCTGCCTTGGTCTCGGCCTGGTTGATGACTTTCGCCCGCTGGTTTCCGATCGAAGGGATCGATGGCGCATTTTTAAAGGATTACAACACCTTGATTCGAGCGCACATTGATTATGTGTTGATGGCGCTGTTTTGTCTGGGGTTTTATGCGATCAAGGTGCCGCTGGCGGTCACGGCTTGCTGGCTGGTCGTGATCGGAGCGATCGCCAATCCCACTATTTTCGTGATTGCCGCCTTCGATCCGCAGTTCTGGGATAAAACCGGCTGGAAAATATATACGGCGCTCAGTTTTACCGTTGCCACTATCGGATTCCTGTGGGTGGGTTTCGATATTGTTAATTATGCCGTTAGCTGATGATTGTGCCAGACAGTGTAGGCGAGAGTTCAAGAACGACTGTTCCCATAGATAATCGCGGCGTTGAGCCGGCTCGCGTGCGTCTTGATAAATGCAAAAGGTTGGCGTATAAACAATGCAATTTGAAAACGATTTTTGTTTGGCTAGCTTCAGCCAATATTCAAGGCGTCACCCCGGCGTGGATTCACATTGGGCTATCCTGCCCAATGCCCTTCGGGTCAATGCAAATCCGTTCCAGACGGATTTGTTCCGGGTTCCGGGTGACAAGGATGACATAGCTGGATGTATGAATTGAATACTTACATCCCTGTAAACTGGATGTTGGCAATCCCTGCCGACATGACGGCTATCCAGGTCTACAGGATTTGGCTGAGAGTTATACGTAATCAAGATGGTTAAGTCGGCCGATAGCTGCTCGCCCCACTAATCGAACGCGCCAGGGCATGTAGGGTGGATAAGCCTGAAAAGCGCATCCACCAAAGATGCCGATCGAATGAGGGGAGTAGTTACGTCGACCGAGTTAATTTTGGCAGAAGACGGGAAAAAATAGCGGCTTAGTGTAGGAGTTAGATTACAGTCACTCCGTTAGAATCCATTTGAAGGCATAGATTGTTTTGTATTTAACCTCGTTATGTCGCCATGAAATTCGCCGACCTAAAGCCGCAAATTTTACGATGCAATGATCATGATTATAGTTGCGATATACAGACGGTGTAGCTGAAATATGGATCTGACTTTATGCGAACAATGAAAAATGGCGCTTTTTTAGCGCTTATGCTGGGGTTGTTGCCGGAGGCGCAAGCGGCCGACAATATGACATTGGCGTTGTCATGGCTCTGCCAGTATGAGTTTACCGACTTCCATCCTGGACGATTTACCCGCATCGCCGAGATTTATCGCGACCAAAACCTGGTCGATGCCGACGTTGATTTGCAAGGCATCGATTACAGGGGTTTTCTGGAAGACCATGTTCCCGACTGGCTTAAATGGGCCGCACTGGTCGCCGTCACGGTCTTGCTGCTGATTATTTTCCTGTTCATCGTCAATCGACAACTCAAGCGTCTGGTCGCCGGTCGTACCGAGCAGTTGCGCAAGGTGTTGGAATCGACGCCGGACCCGATCGTCATCGTCGATCAGCAAGGGGTGATCGTCAGGGTGAATCAGCGCACCGAGGCCTTGTTCGAATACACGCGAGACGAGCTGATCGGGAATCGCGTCGAATGCTTGATTCCGGAACGCTTCCGGGCGATGCATATAGGGCATCGACAGCAATATATGCAACAACCGGTCTCGAGGCCTATGGGGTCGAGAAAGGGACAGAGTCTCGTCGCTCTCAGCAAGTCCGGACGTGAATTTCCGATCGAGGTCAGTTTAAGTCCTATAGACGCCGAAGACGGCTTGTTGGTCGCAAGCTCGATACGCGACATCAGCGAACGCAAGGCCGCCGAGGAGGAGCAGGCTAGAAATGAATTGCAGTTCCGAACCTTGGTCGAGACCATACCCGGCACCGTTTATCAATGCAAGATGGATAAAGACTGGACGATGATCTTCATCAGTGACGAGATTCAACGCCTCGTCGGGTATCCGCCCAGCGATTTCATCGCCAATGGGGTGAGGAGCTTTGCCAGCGTGATCCATCCCGAAGACGTCAATCATGTCGAGGAAGTGATCGAGGCGGCGGTAACGGCGCATCGACCCTATACGGTGGAATACCGGTTGATCGATTGCGATGCCAATGTGCATGCCGTTTATGAACAAGGTCAGGCGATCTATACCGAGGACGGCGGTGCGGAAAGCCTGGTCGGCACGGTGATCGATATCAGCGACCGCAAGCGCGTCGAGGATGCGTTAAGGGCCAGTGAAGAGCGTTATGCGCTGGTGCTGCGCGGCGCCAACGACGGCATCTGGGATTGGGATATCGAGGCCAATCAGATCTACTTTTCGCCGCGTTATAAGGAGATGTTGGGCTATGGTTCGGAAGAATTTTCCCATCGTTTTGACGAGTGGCTGAAGCGCGTCCACCCCGATGATCAGGAGCGGGTGCTGGAAACCAAGATGCCTTGCGTCAAGGGCGAGGTGGACAGTTTCGAAATGGAATATCGCTTGCAGCATAAGGATGGACATTGGGTTTGGATACTCGGCCGCGGGGCCAGCATCAAGAACGCAGAAGGTGACGTGGTCCGTCTGGCCGGCGCCCACAGCGATATTACCGAACGTAAACTGATGGATCAGGCCCTGAGCGCCGAAAGAGAGCAGTTGCAGACGATACTCGATACCAGTCCGGTCGGTGTCGCGATCAGCGTCGATGGCCTGATGCGCTTTGTCAATCCGCGCATCACCAAGATGTTGGGGCTAACGCAGGGTGGTGACGATAGGCGGCTGTATGTTAACGACGATGACCGCGTTGAGCTGATCGAAGCCATTCAACGCGATGGCATCGTCAAAAATTACGAGACTCGGATGTATGCGGCGGACGGCAATATCCGCGATATGTTGCTGACCTTTTACGGCATCGATTATCAGGGTTGCCGCGGCGCCTTGTGCTGGTTTATCGACATCAGCAATTTAAAAACCATACAAAAGGAATTGGCTAGGGCGAAAGAGGCCGCCGAAGAGGCGACCAGGGCCAAATCGGATTTTCTCGCCAATATGTCTCATGAGATCCGCACACCGATGAATGCGATTATCGGCATGTCGCATCTGGCGCTGCAAACCCAACTCGACCGTAAACAGCGCAATTATATCGATAAGGTCCATCGTTCGGCCGAGGCTCTGCTGGGCATCATCAATGACATACTCGATTTCTCCAAGATCGAAGCGGGCAAACTCGATATGGAGCATATCGAGTTTCGTCTCGAGGATGTGTTCGATAACTTGGCCAACCTGGTCGGGCTCAAGGCCGAAGAGAAGGGCTTGGAATTGATGTTCGATTTGTCGGAGAAACTGCCTACCGCCTTGGTCGGCGATCCGCTGCGCCTGGGGCAAATATTGACCAACCTAGGCAACAATGCGGTCAAGTTCACTGAGCAGGGCGAGATCGTGATTGCCGCCAGAGTCGTTGATGAGGATGGGCAACGGGTTAAATTGCATTTCTCGGTGCGCGATACCGGGGTTGGTTTGAGCGCCGAACAACAACTGAAGTTATTTGAATCCTTCTCTCAGGCGGATAGCTCCACGACGCGCAAGTTCGGCGGGACGGGTCTGGGGTTGGCGATTTCGAAGCGACTGACGGAAATGATGCAGGGTGAAATCTGGGTCGACAGTGACTTGGGCGTTGGCAGTGTTTTTCATTTTACCGTCTGTTTGGACAAACAAAAGCGGGTCCCCGTTAAGCGTCGTCTGAGCAGCAATGGTTTAACCGGTCTGCGGGTATTGGTGGTCGATGACAGCGACTCGGCCAGGGAAATTTTTACCGCGATGTTGAGCAGGTTCGGCTTGCGGGTCGAACAGGCCGCAAACGGCCGGCTAGCGATGGTGAAGCTGGCTGAAGGCGACGCCGCCGGTGATCCCTATCAGCTGGTGTTGATGGATTGGAAAATGCCGGAAATGGATGGCATCGAAACGATTCGAAGCATCCAGACAGTTCAAGCAATCTCGCCATGGCCGGTGATCGTGCTGGTGACCGCCTATGGCAAGCAAGAAGCGTATTATGCGGCCGATGACGTTAAGATTGACGGTTTCTTGCATAAGCCGGCGACGTCTTCGACATTGCTGGAAACTATTTTATTGGCGATGGGGCGGGAGGTGGACGTCGAATCTCGCCGCCATGGCCGCAAGGCCGAGGCGGCGGCCGAGATCGCCAAACTGCGCGGCGCCAAGGTGCTGTTGGTCGAAGATAATGAGAGCAATCAGGAATTGGCGCTGGAATTGCTGAGCAGTCATGGAATGCATGTCGAATTAGCCGGTGACGGTCAACAGGCGTTGGATATGTTGCAACAGCAGCCGTTTGACGGGGTTTTGATGGACTGTCAAATGCCGGTGATGGACGGCTATACGGCCACCCGTCGGCTGCGCCGGCAGCAGCGCTTCAAGGATTTGCCGATCTTGGCGATGACGGCCAACGCCATGGCCGGCGATCGGGAAAAGGTGATAGAGGCGGGAATGAATGACCATATTTCCAAACCGATCAATGTTTATGAAATGTTCCACACGATGGCCAAGTGGATCAAGCCAGCGCAGCCAGTCGCCGAAGATAATCCTGTTGCGGAAATGGAAAAAACCGAGGTGGCAAGTTTCCCGGAGCTCCCCGGCATCGATGTGAACGCGGGGATGGCCGTTTGTCAATATAAGTCAGAGCTTTATCGCAAGCTGCTGGGGCGATTCCGCGACAATCAACATGATTTCGAGGCGCAGTTTCGAGCCGCTTGTGCGTCGTCTGACGCGCAGGCCGCTGTCCGTTGCGCGCATAGCTTAAAAGGTGTCGCCGGCAACATTGGCGCGACCGGCGTGCGGCAGGCGGCCGAGGCTCTGGAGTTTGCTTGTAAAGAACACATACAGGGTGAGGAAATCGATCGCTGTTTAGCCGATGTCATGGCCGAATTGTCTCCGGTGCTGTTGGGGTTGAGTCATCTGCGGCGAGGAAAGATCGAGGAGCAGAAAGGCGAGTTCGATATAAAGCGTGTCCAGCCACTTGCTAGTCGATTAAAAACGTTGCTGGAAGAAGATGACGTTGAAGCGTCGACAGTGATCGAGGAACTAGAAGCGATGCCTGGAATGATGGCTTACGAGAGATCGTTACAGCGGCTTTCACAAGCTGTCGGTGGCTATGATTTTGAACTGGCGATCAAGGAACTGAATCATCTGGTAACTTTGCTCAACGAGAGGCAAAAGGATTGATTAATTTGAATCTAAAATTTGGAGTTAATTATGATCGGAACCCATCAAGATAAACAAACCGTTCTGTTAGTCGATGATGGTGCGGAAAACATCGATGTGCTCAGCAGTGTGCTCAGACCAGAATACAAGGTCAAGGCGGCCATCAATGGTGAACGCGCGTTGCAGATTGCTGGCGCCGATCCTAAACCGGACATGATCTTGTTGGATATTATGATGTCGGGTATGGATGGCTATGAGGTTTGTCGTCGTCTGAAGGCCAATCCGGCCACTGCCGGAATCCCCGTCATCTTTATCACCGCCAAGAATCATGAGGAAGATGAGACCAAGGGTTTGGAGTTGGGCGCGGTTGATTATATTACCAAGCCGATCAGTCCGGCCATTGTGCGGGCGCGCGTTCACACCCATCTAGCGCTCTATGATCAGAACCGAACGCTGGATAAGATGGTGCGCGAGCGCACCGAAGAACTGCGCCAGACCCGTCTGGAAATTATACGCCGTCTGGGACGGGCCGCCGAGTTCAAGGACAATGAAACAGGCCTGCATGTGATAAGGATGGGGCATTATTCCCGGCTGATTGCCGAAGTCGTCGAGCATGGCGATAGTTGGTCGGATTTGGTTTTCAATGCTTCGCCGATGCATGATATCGGCAAGATAGGCATACCGGATAATGTGCTGAGAAAACCGGGTAAACTGGATGAAAAGGAATGGGGCATGATGCACCGTCACCCGGAGATCGGCGCTTCGATTATAGGCGATGATCGCTCCGAATTACTGAAGATGTCCCGGGAAATTGCCCTGAGTCACCATGAAAAATGGGATGGCTCCGGCTATCCATTCGGCCTCAAGGGGGAAGATATCCCGCTTTCCGGACGCATCGTCGCGATTGCCGATGTGTTCGACGCGCTAACCAATGAACGTCCCTACAAGAAGGCATGGAGCGTTGAGGATGCGGTACAAGTGATCGATCAAAACGCCGGTTCTCATTTCGATCCGGAGCTAGTGCCGATGTTTCACGAAGTCATGCCGGAGATATTGAAAATTAAGGAGCAATACGCCGAATCTACCGCTATGATGGAGGAGGCCGCCGCCCATTAAATTATTCCCTCTATACTGAGGCTGGGGTATTGTTCCTGAAATTACGAATGGTGTTAGGCCGGCAAGCCGCCATTCGTCATTATGGTGATTCGCGTCATGACTTTTCTGCTGACATATTTATTGATTTTGTTGGCGGTGTTTTTGTTGCAACGAAAAATGATGTATTTTCCGTCCCGTTTCAGCCGGCAACAGCAACATCGCTTGATCGCAGGTTTGCCAATACGGCCTTGGCCGTCGGCGACCGAACCTCTTGGCATGATCAACAAAACGCCGATGACTGATGTGAAAGGCACGGTATTGGTTTTTCACGGCAATGCAGGCGCCGCACTGCACCGAACTTATTATGTCGAGGCATTGTGTCGATTGGGATATCGAGCGATTATTGCCGAATATCCAGGCTATGGTGCGCGCACCGGGTCGCCATCCGAAACGGTGCTGATCGACGACGGCATAACTATCGCCAAAAAGGTAAAGCAGGCGTTTCAAGAGCCTCTGTTCCTATGCGGCGAATCGTTGGGCACCGGCGTCGTGGCCGGCATAGTCGCTTCGCATCAAGTCCCTGTACAGGGGGTGTTATTAATCACGCCATTCGATGCGATGGCTAAAGTCGCGCAGCATCATTATTGGTTTTTCTTCGCGCGCTGGCTGCTGCTGGATAAATTCGACAATGTGGCCAAATTGCGCGATTTTCCAGGCAATATCGCGGTGCTGATGGCAGGACAGGACGAGATAATACCGAATCGGCGGACCCTGTCTTTATTCGATAACTTACCTGCGCAAAAAAGGCTCTGGCGTTTCGAAAGCGCCAGTCATAACAACCTCCCTCTGGAGCCCTGGCGTCCGTGGTGGCGCGAAGCGATGCAATTCATCGATTAATCTCTCCCAAAAGGGTCAGACTCGATTCATTTCTATTCATCAGGTAAAAGCCATGTCTAGACTTCCCCGTTTCGTATTACCCGGACAACCCCAACATGTCATTCAACGTGGCAATAATCGTCATATTATCTTTGTAGTCGAAGAAGACTATCAATATTATTTGAGCAAGTTGACAGAAGCCTGTGAGAAGCATCATTGTGATATACATGCCTATGTGTTGATGACTAATCATGTGCATTTGTTGATTACGCCCTACGTTGGAAATGGCATCAGCAAGGTCATGCAATCGGTGGGGCGATATTATGTACAATATTTTAATCGGCGATATCAACGCACAGGCACATTGTGGGAAGGACGTTATAAGGCGACGCTGTTGAATAGCGATCAATATTTTTTGGTCTGTAGTCGCTATATAGAATTGAATCCGGTTCGTGCAGGCATGGTGAAATCACCAGAAGATTATCGGTGGTCCAGTTATCGAGGCAATGCGCTGAATGATGATGATCCGCTGTTAACGAATCACTGCCTCTATCGATCTTTAGGGGGGGATGACAAAGAGCGATGTAGAAATTATCGCGCATTGTTTGATCAGCATCTCTCTTCCAAGGAGATCGATACTATACGAGAAGCTACGAACAAGGCTTGGGTTTTGGGTAACGATCGCTTTAGGGACGAAATAAAGCGATTAACAAAACGGCAAGCGTCACCGAAGCCAAGAGGGGGAAAGAGGCAAAAAAAATCCAATCGAGTCTGACCCTTTTCTTTTGCTCTTTTCTTTTGCTTTTCTTTTGCTTTTAAAAAAAATCCAATCGAGTCTGACCCTTTTGGGACACTTCGCTAAATGACCTGATTTTTTGTTATTCGTGTTGTGAGACTATCGTTGACTTATCAAAATTCATAGGCAAAAGGTATGCATTAATCGGCTCTATGTCAAACCGACTTTCATTTACGATGCTCTCGAAGGCTGAGATACGCTAGAAATATTGATCTTGACTTTTTTATTTCGCCTTCATCCGCCTATGCCGTTTTAGCCGGTGGTTGACGGGGTATGTCATCTGTTGTGTAATCTGCGAGCAGGGTGGAGGTTTCGCAGCTAAATCGCCCTGTCATTACTCGGGGCTGTCTTTAATCGTCCGGTATATGTTGTTAATTTAGTGTCTTGGCTGGCCACAGCTGACAAGCAGGAGTAAAAATGGACGAGGCGGATATATCCTTACAGGCTTATGATAAGCTGCATAGCAGTATTCCTTCAATCGGTTTCTTGAGCCGAAAAAAAAGAATTAAGGCTTATTTGAAGATTACTGCGATGGCGCAGGACATGATCGATGAACAAGAAATCAGCGAGGAACAAGCAATTTTCTTATTGTCGATATTGGCCCGCAAGAGCTCACCCTTTCAGAAGGCGGCTATGATGACGGCGCTCAATTTAGCTAAGATCGACAAAAAATTGTTCAGTGCGGTGGGTTTTAAATATGCAAACGAACTACGCTGTAGCCTGCAGTTGCTGCCGGTCGACGATAATCAGACGCTATCTTCCTGACAGCGGGCTTCCGGTTTGGGCGACGAGGGTGGGGTCGATAGGGTTGTGTAACGGCCTGTTCATGACGGCGTGATCCGCCATGAACAGGTGATCTGGTTCAAGCCCTGGACATGAACTTGCCGGTATCGCTATTGATCTTGATTACTTCTCCGGTTTCTATGTATTCAGGGACCTGAATTTCCAGGCCAGTCGTTAGCTTGGCAGGTTTGGTGCGGTTGGTGGCGCTGGCGCCTTTCATCGCCGGCGGCGTTTCCACAACTTCCATCGTGATCGTCGTTGGCAGTTCAATGCCCAAGGCGGCATCGTCTAGCAGCAGCATGATAATGCCTTCCAGTCCTTCGGTTAAATAGTCTAGCTGGCCTTCCAATTCGGCGGCATTGAGGCTGTATTGGTCATAGGTTTCTTGATTCATGAAATGATACTCATCCCCGTCCTGATAGGAATATTGCACCATTACCCGGGAGCAGTCCGCTTCTTTGAGAAAATCGTCTCCCTTGAAGGTTTCATCCAATTTTTGCTTGGTTTTCATGTGGGCAAATCGGATTTTATACAACGTCGATGCGCCCCGTGAGGTTGGATTTCTGACTTCTATCGTTTTAACGGCATAGGGTTCGCCGTTGATTTCAACGGCAGAGCTTTGCTTTAGTTCGCTAGCTTTTGGCAATGTACTGTCCTCTTAAGTGACCTGGTTGAAAAAGGGTATGGGAACCGTCGGCAGACTCGTCTCATGATGCGGCGATGGGCCGCCATTGTCGCTCGATATAGCCATAGAGCGGCCGATACTGGTCTTTATAACTCATTTTACCGCACCGTTTTATCCAGTAACCGAGATAGAGATAATCCAGTTCCAGTTGTTTGGCGTGTTCGATTTGCCATAGCACCGCAAAGGTTCCCAGGCTGTAGGATGCTAACTGCGGATCGAAAAAGGTATAGACCGCCGACAGGGCGTTGTCCAACAAATCAACGATCGCGACGGCGGCTAACCTGTCGTCGATGAGACATTCGGCAAACAGCGTATTGCACCAACGACTGGCGAGAAAATCGATGTATTCCTCGGGGCTGGAATTGGCCATGCTGCTGTCGGCATGACGATGTTGCTGATAGCGCAGATAAAGTTCGTAATGGCGTTGATCGAAAACGGCCGGTTTGATAGCGACTGTCGTCGCCTGATTTTTCTTCCAGCAACGTCTTTGCCGGCGGTCCGGCTTAAACTGGCGGACCGGGACTCTGACTGAGATGCACTGCTGACAATCTGGGCATTGCGGTGAGTAAACTTCATTGCCGCTGCGCCGAAAGCCTTGTTCAATCAGGCGCGAATAAATTTGTCCCGTCATCGGAAATGACGGGTGGACAAAGGCGTTTTGCGCCGATTGATCTGGCAGATAGCTGCATTCGTGCGGTTCGGTAATGATTAACGGAATGGAGATCATAAGCTTTGCCAGGCTTGTTTACCAGGCGCCTGATTACAGAGTGTTCGTAGGCGGCCAATAAAATCTCGCCGTTCAATCTCTACCGCGCCCAGGCTGGCCAAGTGCGGGCTGTGCACCTGACAATCGATCAATTGATAACGCCAATCGATCAGGTGTTTGACCAGGTAAGCGAAGACGACTTTGGACGCGTCGGTTTTTCGATGAAACATCGATTCGCCGAAGAACACTTGGCCAATCGCCAGGCCATAGAGTCCGCCAACCAGATTGCCGTCATGCCAAGCCTCGACAGAATGGGCGATGCCTTGGCGGTGCAGCTGAGTGTAAGCTTCGTTCATTTCCTCGGTAATCCAAGTGCCGTCCTGTTTTTGACGGGGCGCAGCGCAGGCCTCGATTACTTCGGCGAAGGCCTGATCATAACTGAGTTGGAAAACCTCTTTGCGGATGGTTTTTCTCAGGCTGCGGGATATTTTTAATTGTTCCGGAAACAACACCAGTCTCGGGTTCGGCGACCACCATAATATGGGTTCGTCGGGGCCGTACCAGGGAAAGATGCCGTGACGATAGGCGTTAATGATGCGTTCAGGACTTAAACAGCCGCCAATGGCGAGCAGACCATCCGGTTCCTGCAAGGCGTTTTCTGGGTCCGGAAAGGGTTGATCCGGGCTAAACGGATCAAGCACAGTCAGTTTCATAAGGATAAGGAGGGTAGGGACCGCCGTGATTGAGCCGTCCCTTGGTTCAACGAAATTAGCCTTCCTGTTCGTCGATGAATTTTTCCGCATCCAGCGCCGCCATACAGCCGGCTCCAGCAGATGTTACGGCCTGTTTGTAATGGGCATCCATGACATCGCCGGCGGCGAATACGCCGGGTACGCTGGTGGCCGTGGCATTGCCTTTGATGCCGCTGTTGACAACGATATAGCCGTTTTCCATCTCCAATTGGCCTTTGAAGATGTCGGTGTTGGGGCTGTGGCCGATGGCGATGAATACGCCGTGTACGTCTATCTCTTTAGTGGACTCATCGACGGTGCTTTTGATGCGGATGCCGGTCACGCCCATGTCATCGCCCAGTACCTCATCGAGGGTATGATTCCATTCGATTGTGATATTGCCGTTTTTGGCCTTTTCCAGCAGTTTGTCGGACAGGATCTTTTCCGAACGGAACTTGTCGCGACGATGCACGATGGTGACTTCGGAAGCGATATTGGACAAATAGAGTGCTTCTTCAACGGCGGTATTGCCGCCGCCGATCACCGCGACCGGCTTGTCGCGATAGAAGAAGCCGTCACAGGTGGCGCAGGCTGATACCCCTTTCCCTTTGAATGCTTCTTCGGAAGGCAGGCCCAGGTATTTGGCCGAGGCGCCGGTGGCGATGATCAATGCATCGCAGGTATAGCTTCCGGAGTCGCCGGTCAGGGTGAACGGTCGCGAGGATAGGTCCGCCGTATGAATATGATCGAAAATCATTTCAGTATCGAAACGCTCCGCATGTTTGTGCATTCTCTCCATCAGGTCCGGGCCTTGCAGGCCCTCTACATCGCCGGGCCAGTTATCGACATCGGTGGTGGTGGTCAATTGCCCGCCTTGCTGCATGCCGGTGATGATGACCGGTTCGAGATTCGCTCTGGCGGCATAAACAGCCGCTGTGTAACCGGCCGGACCGGAACCGAGGATTAAAAGTTTGCAATGTTTTGCATCGGCCATTGACTGCGTCTCCATAAGCGGGTTAAGAAAATCCGTCAATTATACGAATAATTGTATCCCGATAAAACCGTTTCTCGAATTTGGCATGAAAAGAAATCGCTTCGAGGTCAGGGCTACCTCATTAAATGAATGAGTGGCAAAACAGAAAATTAACAACAAATACGCCTAAAGTAAGTTAAACGTTTAGGGTGTGTTAAATAACCCGCCCCGCGCGCAGGTTTTTGGCGGCTTGCTTCGCGAAGCCGCCCTACGTTGGCGGATCCGCTGCGCTTGATCCGCCCTACCGGTGCGGGTAGGGTGTGCTGACGATAGGAAGCGCACCAGTTCCTGGTTCCCACGGTCCTCCGTGGGAACCCATACTTTGTGCCACCTTAAGCCTGGTATGCATTCCCACGCAGGAGCGTGGGAACGAGGGTCAACGGCTAATTTTGCCTCCGGTTCGGGGTTTTGGCGGCTTGCTTCGCGAAGCCGCCCTACGTTGGCGGATCCGCTGCGCTGACGATAGCAAGCGCACCTTGTTTCGATGCGCTTCACGCTGTTCGACACAGCCGAAGGCAAGGCTACATTGGCATGCAACCGTTCCTGGTTCCCACGGTCCTCCGTGGGAACCCATACTTTGTGCCACCTTAAGCCTGGTATGCATTCCCACGCAGGAGCGTGGGAACGAGGGTCAACGGCTAATTTTGCCTCCGGTGCGGGGTTTTGGCGGCTTGCTTCGCGAAGCCGCCCTACGTTGGCGGATCCGCTGCGCTGACGATAGCAAGCGCACCTTGTTTCGATGCGCTTCACGCTGTTCGACACAGCCGAAGGCAAGGCTACATTGGCATGCAACCGTTCCTGGTTCCCACGGTCCTCCGTGGGAACCCATACTTTGCCACCTTAAGCCCGGTATGCATTCCCACGCAGGAGCGTGGGAACGAGGGTCATCGCAACCGGGTGGATTCGCCGCCAGGCAATCCGCCTGGATACACACAACGGCCAATTTTGCCCCGGCGGCGGTTTTTGGCGGCTTGCTTCGCGAAGCCGCCCTACGATGCGCTAGGGTGTGCTGACGGGAGGAAGCGCACCGTTTTTGATGCGCTTCACGCTGTTCAGCACATCCGAAGGCAAGACGGTGCTTTGCGTAGGAGCGCCGCCCTCGGCGCGAAAAGAGCCATTCGGCCCGAGGGCGGGTTAAATTACCCGCCCCGCCCAGAGGGATGAAGCGATATTAACCAATGTGTTGGTTCAGGTATTTTTTAATGAGGAGCCCTGGCTTCGAGGTGGATAGTCGTTGGTCAAGTTGCTGCAATAATGTAACAATTCCCGGTTTGAGCATTTTAGCTGAATTAAGCACATGGGGTGTCTGTCGAGGAGCGCCGTTCACCCAGCACCTAAATTATCCTGGAATGTAAAATATCGTCCGGTAGCCATGGAATTTAGGTGCTGGGTAAACCCATCCCTAGGGGCTTGACGGCCGCATCCTTGGGGCCGACATCCTCGCCAGACACACCTTACGCACATTTAGATCTCCAAATATATGTGACACTTACAGGCTATGGCGTGGTATGTTCAGGGATCGCTATTGCATCCCTTAACGGCTACTTAATTCGCATTTAAGGTGAAATATATGCTTAATCATCTATAATGATGTTTTATCTAAACTTTGTTCGAATGAATAATTAATATGGTTGCTGTTATAGAAGAAAAGACCGTGCGAGGTTTGCGCGAGGCTGCGTTTTTGGCCTTTTTAAGCTGTGCGCTGTTTTTTTTCATCGCCTTGATCACTTTTGACCTTGAGGATGCGGGTTGGAGCCACAGCGGCTCCATGCAAACCATCAGCAATGCCTGTGGGGTGGTCGGCGCTTGGTTGTCCGATTTCGTTCTCAGCTTCTTTGGTCTGATGGCCTATTTATTTCCGGTCATGATCTTGTGGCATGGCTATCTGGTCTACACCAAGGCTAAGTTGAAAGGCAGTAAATTTGTTCTTGCCGTTCGCTGGAGCGGTTTTTTGGCCACGATGGCTTCAGGCGCGGCGTTATTTTATCTGCACCTGTTAAGAATTCAGTTGGAATTGCCCGGGAGCACCGGCGGCGTCTTGGGACAGGAAATCGGCGACGCGTTGGTGATTATTTTGGGGGATTCCGGCGCAACCTTGTTGTTGCTAGCCATTTTTCTGGCCGGCATCACTTTGTTTACCGGCCTGTCTTGGTTCGCTCTGATGGACTTTGTCGGCAAATATTCCTTGTTGGCGTGTACCTTGCTGTACCGCAAAGTCACTGAACAGCTAAGAGGTTATCAGACAAACAAGGGCAGCCAACCTAAGCCGGTGATTAAGAAACGGAAAGAGCCGAAGGTGGCGAAGGAGGCTAAAGAACCGAATAAGGCGAAAGTTAAAATCGCGCCGGTGATTAAGAGTGTCATGAGCAGCGATCGGGAGAAAAAAGAATCCCAAATCGATCTGTTCGACGATAAATCATTGATAGGGGCCTTGCCGCCGCTGTCGTTGTTGGAAAAACGCGAGATCAAGGTCGAAGGCTATTCGCCAGCCGACCTGGAGGACATGTCCAGGCATGTCGAGGATCTGTTGCAGGATTACAATATCGCCGTCGAGGTGGTGGCTGTGCATCCGGGGCCGGTGATCACTCGCTTTGAACTGCAACTGGCGGCCGGCGTGAAAGTCAGTCGCATCAGCGGTCTGGCGAAAGATTTGGCGCGCGGACTTTCCGTCACCAGCGTGCGTATCGTCGAAGTGATTGAAGGCAAGAGCGTGATCGGTTTGGAGATCCCCAACCAGGAGAGGGAAATGGTCGCCCTCCGAGACTTGCTGGCCTCGCGTAATTTTGAAAAGGCTAAATCGAAGCTGACCTTTGCGATGGGTAAGGATATCGCCGGCTCGCCGGTGGTGTCGGACTTGGCTAAGATGCCTCATGCCCTGGTCGCGGGGACGACCGGTTCCGGTAAGTCGGTTGCCATCAACACGATGATCCTGAGCTTGCTGTATAAATCCCGACCTGAGGATGTGCGCCTGATCATGATCGATCCGAAAATGTTGGAGCTATCGGTCTATGAAGGTATTCCTCATCTGTTGACGCCGGTAGTCACCGATATGAAAGACGCGCAGAACGCCTTGCGCTGGGCCGTTGCCGAAATGGAACGTCGTTACAAACTGATGTCCAAGGTCGGCGTAAGGAATCTGGCCGGTTTCAATCAGTTGATTAAGGATGCCGAGAAAAGAGGCGAGCCGATACGTGATCCGCTGTTTCAATTGGATAGGCCGCTGGAAGAAGGCGAGGAATTTCCGGTATTGACGGCCTTGCCCAGCATCGTCATCGTCATCGACGAGCTGGCCGATATGATGATGATCGTCGGCAAAAAAGTGGAAGAGTTGATCGCGCGATTGGCGCAAAAGGCTCGCGCCGCCGGCATTCATTTGGTGCTGGCCACGCAAAGGCCTTCGGTCGACGTGTTGACCGGCCTGATCAAGGCGAATATTCCGACTCGTATTTCATTTCAGGTGTCTTCGCGCATCGATTCCAGAACGGTATTGGATCAGGGGGGGGCGGAAGCATTGTTAGGCAATGGCGACATGTTGTTCCTGCCTTCCGGCACCAGTATTCCACTCCGGGCTCATGGCGCATTTGTCGACGACAACGAAGTTCATCGGGTCGTGGAATTCTTGAAGAAAACCGGCCCGGTTGATTATTTGGAGGAAATCACTCAGGAGCGCACCGACACCGGCGATATCGCGTCTGGCGAAGGTGCGGCAGCGGAAATGGACAACTTGTATGACGAGGCCGTGCAGTTCGTCACCGAGTCTCGCAAGGCTTCTATTTCCAGCGTACAGCGGCGATTCAAGGTCGGTTATAATCGTGCCGCCAGAATGATTGAAGACATGGAGGCGGCCGGAGTGGTCAGTTCGCCGGAAGGAAACGGCAGTCGTGAAGTGTTGGCGCCACCGCCGCCTAAGGATTGATCGTCATGAATGAATATGTCGCCGCTTTGCTGGGCATGATGCTGCTGGCCGCCGGAGGCGGCTGGTTCATCAGCGCCCGCAAGCCGGTTGAAAAACCGGTTAAGGTAATGCTGTTCGTATTGTATTTCTGGCTGCTGGTGTTTCTTCAGGTTGCGCTGTTTGCCTTAGGCTATTTTTTGCTGGATAAGTTTAGTTAGCAAAAATGTCTGATTCGAACAGCCAAGGCCTTGATGGTAAGGTCCTGTTCGAAATATTCAATATGTTAAATGTTGGTGCGTGAATTCACCAATTTGGTTCAAATTGTCGTCTCGATGTGCTCTGATGGCCGCGCAATGCCGGTAAATTAGCCAAAATCTCAAGAGGTGTGTTTTTTGCATGATATCAAGCGGTACCGGTAACTTTTGGGGGGGGTATCATGCAAGCCTGTCAACGATTTAGCGATATTTCAGTTTCCGAGCGAATCCTGAGTAGTTTTTTTCTGTTGAGCATCGCGCTGGGCTACTTTTTTTCACTGGAACAGATTTATTTCACTCATCAAGGGCGCGACGGTCAGCCTGGGCTGTCGATTGACGATGTTGCCATCGCTTACCACGGGAGCCCCGATCAAACTCGCTTGGCGGCGGCTATCAAAGGACCGATGGCGGGGAATCTTAGAAGTCCCGAGGATGGGGAGGCCATCCTGAGCTGGATAGACTCGGGGGCGAAGCGGGAAATTTATCAAACTCGGATCGCGCCAATTTTGCAGCGCGATTGTCTCGGTTGTCATTCTCCCGCGAGTGGCATGAACGTGCCGCCGCTGACTCGTTATCAGGAGGTCGTTAAATTGACCGAGGCCGACCGCGGCGCGTCGATTCCTTCGCTGGTCAGGGTGTCGCATATTCATCTATTCGGTATCGCCTTCATCCTGTTTTTTGTCGGCAAGTTATTCATTTTGTGCGATATTCCGGTATGGATAAAGAGATTGACCATCGGCATTCCGTTTTTGAGCATGCTGGTCGATATTTTGGCCTGGTATTTGACGCGAGAAATAGCGAGTTTTGCTTATTTGCTAGTGCTGAGCGGCGCTTTGATGGGAATGTCGTTGAACTTTCAGATTTGGCTGAGTCTGTTTCAGATGTGGTTTCCAAACTCTTATAGGCGGATTTGGGCGACTGTTAAAGACGCCGGCGCCGTCTTTTTTCGACAAGGGCGGGATTTATTGAAACGAAAAACATCTCAGCTTTATGCCTGGACCCAAGAAAATTGGCCGGAGCACTGGTCGACTCAAACGATGTCTAGTTCGAGTCGCCGAATCGTTGCGTTTCTGTATCAGTCTATCAGACGCTTTATTGCTTAAGCCGGATCGGACAGTTCAGGTCATACCGGATCGCCGGCGGCAATGCGGCTTGCAAAATCAATGGCTAGCAGTTAACGAATTCATCTGTTCCCGGATGCTTTCGGCAAAAGTCCGGACATCATGTTCGCTGGTATCGAAGGACGTCATCCAGCGCACGATCGACTCATGGCTGTTCCAGAGGGAAAATTGATAGTGCTGTTGCAACGGTTCGACGCAGTCAGCTGGAATACGGGCAAAGATCGCATTCGTTGTCACCGGCATCACAATCTCGACATCATTGCCGATTTCTTTAGCCAGTAGTCGCGCCATTTGATTGGCGTGGGCGGCATTGTCCCGCCACAAATCGCCATCGAGCAGGGCGACGAATTGAGCCGCGATAAAGCGCATTTTGGCGGCGAGCTGCATTGCTTGTTTGCGGTAAAAGGCAGTATGAGTCGCCAGTTCCGGGTCAAAAAATAACACGGCCTCGGCGTTCATTAGACCATTTTTGGAGCCTCCGAAAGATAGCATATCGACGCCGCAGTCCGTGGTGATTTCTTTTAGCGACAGTTCGAGCGCCGCCGCCGCATTGGATAAACGTGCGCCGTCCATATGCAGCAGCAAGCGGTGCTCATGGCAAAAATCCGATAATGTTTTCAATTCTTCGGGCGTGTACACTGTGCCCCATTCGGTGCATTGGGCGAGCGAGACGACTTTAGGTTGCGCTCGATGAATGATGTGGGTGTCACGCAACAGGGGGGTTATCGTCGCCGGGGTGATTTTTCCGTTGTCCGTCGCTGCCGTCAATAGCTTGCAGCCCATGAATTTTTCCGGCGCTCCGCATTCATCACGATGCAGATGGGCGCAATCGGCGCAAATGATGGCTTCGAACGAGTGGACGACGCTTTGTAAGGCGATGATGTTGGCGGCGGTGCCGGTCAGAGTGAAAAAACAGATCGTGTCCGCGCCGAAATGACGCCTGAACAGGTCTTCCGCTCGGATAGTCATGTCGTCCTGGCCATAAGCGGGTTGATGACCGGTATTGGCCGCGGCGATGGCTTGCAAGACCTGCGGGTGGATGCCCGAGGCGTTGTCGCTGATAAAATGTCGTTGCGCCATCAATCGGATCTCCTTTGCTGGAATCATAAGCCGATACGCTTAGTTTCTCATCGCAGGTTTTTAAATTCAAAGAAAAACGTTTATGTTTCGGTGGAAACGGGTATCTTTAAAATGGCCGCGAGGCTATTTATTGTTGCTGTGCTCTACATTTATTCTGTTAGAATCCGAAAAGGCCGGGAGTTTTTCCGTATCTTATAACCTCAGTTCGGGATAAAAGAATCATCTATTCCAAAGGGCTAAGACGGTATCAGGTCGCTCTGGAAGAAGTGTGCTCTGGGCGGGGCGGGTTATTTAACCCGCCCCAAACGTTCAACTTGCTTTGGGCGCGGTTGAATCGTTCAGGGCCTCGTTGACCTGCATTTCGCATAGCGACGTGCGGACTACTTGCTTTTCGCGCCGAGGGCGGTGCTCCTGCGCAAAGCACCGTCTTGCCTTCGGGTGTGCTGAACTGCGTGAAGCGCCTCAAAAACCGGTGCGCTTCCTATCGTCAGCACACTCTGTCTACTAGCAGCGCCGCGGGGGTTGTGCGCTTTGGTTTTTTCGGGAGGGGGAATGATAGAGAAAGCGAGAAGTCAAGTGTATAAAGAAGAGAGTGATGAGCGTTTTATTCCAATTAGGTTAAACGATATCGTCACTAATTTAATGGTTGATCTTGATTTATCTTCTGAAGATCAATTGCTTTTTAAACGGTTTTGCAAGATATTTGTGGCTCTTTATCACGCTAAGTTCTTTGCCGCATTGCAAAACTTAAAAGAAAACTACTTGCCGTTTAGCCCGGATCGTACGACTTTGCCACTTCGGCGCTATTCAAATGCCGAGTTGATGAAGCGAAGAGCAAATTTGATTGAAGACATTCAAACAATTATCAATAAAGCCAATTACAGCTTGATTACGCAAGATGAGTTGAATCGTGCGTTAGCTGAAATTTCACCCTATGGGCTTGATGTCTCGGTCGATTTCGACGATTTCGACGAAATTCTTATTTATTACCGAGGGATGTCTAATCAAATCGAGCATAAACGATCCTGGCGAACGTTTTTTTTGCGAACAGAAGCGGTCGAAATTCCAATTTATCGAAGATTGTTCATGGTGCTCAAGCTGAAATCGTCGTGCAGTCAGTCAAGCAAAACGTCATTCTTCGTAGATCCGAAAGCCTATTTGACAGAAAAATGGCATCATCTTTTTCAATATAAGATGGCTCAAGGGGGTGACAGTTCGTTTATTTATCTAAAACTATTTAAAGATATTCCAAAATCCGATTTGGAGATGTTGTTCCCGAATACGCGAGTGGAAATGCAGCGCTTCGATAAAGTCACCATGGGAGTCAGCGGTAGTGGCGGCATTATTGGCGGCGTCATGGCGGCTGTGTCGAAAATTGCCAGGGCGGCTCATCCCGCGACCATCATGCTGGCGTTTGCCGGTTTCATAGGCATTATCTGGCGGGAGGCCAGCAAGGTCCTTTCCAGTCGAAACCGCTATTTTGCGACGCTTGCCAGCAGTCTTTATTTTCATAATCTCGACAATAATCTGGGCGTGCTCTCCAACCTGATCGAAATGGCGGAAGAAGAGGAGTGCAAGGAGGCGCTCCTGGTTTACGGTTTCCTTTTAGCGCAGCGACAGGAGTTGTGTTCTCAGAAGCAGTTGGATCAGAAGGTGGAGAAATATTTGCAAGAATCTTATGGCGTCCAAGTCGATTTCGAATTGAGCGACGGGGTCCGTAAGCTTCGCGAGTCGGGTTTGATAGAAGAAAGCGACGATAATTTGATAAAAGCTTGTCCATTGGTAAGCGCTTTGGCTCGCCTGGACCGGGAATGGGACGACCTGTTTTCATTTGGGGATACATCCGCGGAAGCTTCGCTATCGATGCCAGTTTGAATTATCCCTCTTAGGGAGGCGCTGATTAAATCCAGGGATGGATTTATTTGGCGTTGGCCAAATTGAACAATGCCCACTGCACATGTTCTCTGACCAATTCGGAAGAATGATTCTGTCGTTTTGACAAGGCGTCGATCGCCGATTCGCTGGCTTTGCCGTTGCCCAGCGCGACGGCGATATTCCTCAGCCAGCGCTGATGGCCGATGCGCCTGATCGCCGAGCCTTCGGTCTTTTGCAGAAATTCCTGTTCCTCCCAATTGAATAATTCAACCAGCTCTGCGTTATTCAAGTTGTGGCGGGGCGTGAAATCGTTTTCTCGGCTGAGTTTGGCAAAGCGGTTCCAAGGACAAATCAATTGACAGTCGTCGCAGCCGTAAATGCGGTTGCCGAGCAGCGGTCTTAACGGTTCCGGGATCGAGCCGTGCAGTTCGATGGTTAAATAGGAAATGCAACGTCTCGCGTCGACTTGATAGGGAGCGACGATGGCTTGGGTCGGGCAGATGTCCAGGCAGGCGCGGCAACTGCCGCAATGCGCCGCCGCTTTGCTGTCGCTGGGCAGGGGCAGGTCGGTGTAAATTTCACCGAGAAAGAACCAGGAACCGGCTTTGCGATTGATCAGGTTCGAGTGTTTGCCGATCCAGCCCAAACCGGCTTTTTCGGCGATCGCTTTTTCCAGTACCGGCGCGCTGTCGACGAATGCCCGATAACCGAAAGGGCCGATTTCCTCGGTAATTTTGTTGGCCAATTTCTGCAAGCGGTTGCGCATCAGCTTGTGGTAGTCTCGGCCCAGCGCGTAGCGAGAAACGAAGGCGGCTGTCGGTTCGCTTAAAGTCTGTTCGGTCAGCGTTTGAGATTCCGGCATGTAATCCATGCGCGCCGAAATGATGCTGACCGTGCCTTCCTGCAACAGGGCGGGGCGACTGCGCTTCAGACCGTGCCGGTCCATATAGTCCATTTCACCGTGATAGCCCTTAGCCAGCCAGTGATGCAGATGTTGTTCGGCTTCCGAGAGTTGTGTATCGCTGATGCCGATTTGTTGGAAGCCGAGCGCTATGCCCCAGGTCTTGATTTGTTGGCTTAATCGAATAAAGTCGGGGGATTTTGTTTGGGCCATTGCAAGGCGGGAGCGTCTTTACGATAGGGAAATGTGCAAGGCGCGCTAACAATTGCGCCTTGCACCTTTTTCAATTTAGGCAACTTGGGCCTGCCGCACTAGTACTCAGTCATTTTATATATGACGGGTACTCGGCAGGTGCCAATTATTCCCGGTTTGAGCATTTTTGCGGTGTTTAGGGCATGGGGTGTGTCTGTCGAGGAGCGCCGTTCACCCAGCACCTAAATTATCCTGGAATGTAAAATATAGTCCTGTAGCCATGGAATTTAGGTGCTGGGTAAACCCATCCCTGTGGGCTTGACGGCAGCATCCTTGCTGCCGACATCCTCGCCAAACACACCCCATGCCCTTTTCGAACTCTATATGGGAATTGTTGCGGTAGGTTCGAACATTTACTCGCATTGCGTGGCTAAATCTGTACCTACATTCACAATTGCCGACAGAATAATATTGACTATGTACTAGTGATAAAACATTGCGCTAGGCATCCATTCTAAGATCAAATCGTATCGCTGCCTTTCAGCGCATTGTAGATGGCGTCCATGTCCTGTTGGTCGGTGTCAAACGACAAATCGGCGACATCGCCGGCGCAATCGACGCAGATGCTGATCAGTCCGGCATGTTTGATGACCGGCAGCAGCACCGTGAGGTTTTGCTCTTGATTTTCCAGGACCGTGGTGGCGTGTCCGGTGTCGAACAGTTTTCGTTCCAGCTGATAGGCGCGTTCGGCGCTTTCGCTTCCGGTCAATGTGATGATCGCTGGTTTTTGGCCGAAACGTGCGGCGCGATCTTCAGCCGTCACTGGCGGCAGATCGGCGCTATCGGACGTGCCGCTGATCATGCCGGCGCCGACGGTGACGTTGGTCAGGCGATCTATGATGATGAAGGCGCCGGTGCCTTTGCTTTGTGTATAGGGGTCGAAAACGGCCGGCGCATTGACCGAAACGGTGCATGAGGCTATTTCATTTAGTTGCAATTCATCGGCGTCATGGTGTTCCAGTGTGTTGACATCGATGCGGTGATGGATCGTCGACACGGAGCCGGAGACGCTGCGGGTAGCCAGTTTGATCGTGTATTGACGGCCCGGTATCATGGCTTTTTCGGTCATCCAGACGATGTTGGCCTTGAATTTGTCGGCCACTATCGGCATGGACGAACTGCTGCCGACGATCGTATCGCCGCGGCTGATATCGATTTCATCTTCCAGCGTCAATGTGACCGCCATGCTTGCAAAAGCCTCTTCCAGTTCGCCTTCATAGGTGACGATGGATTTAATGCGGCTATGTTTGCCGGACGGCAAGGCTGTGATCGAGTCGCCTTTATGAAATACGCCGGAGGCGATGGTGCCGCAGAACCCGCGGAAATCGAGGTTTGGACGGTTCACGTATTGCACCGGAAAACGAGCGTCGCGGAAATTATGGTCGCTGGCGATTTCGATGGAGTTCAGCAATTCCATCAATGGCTTGCCGGAGAACCAAGGCATGTTCGGACTGGGATTGACGACGTTATCGCCGTCTAGCGCCGAAAGGGGGATGAAGTGAACGTCTTGTAAATTCAGCGTTTTCGTGAAGGCGAGATAATCGTCTCTAATCTCGTTGAACGTTTCTTCGTTGTATTCAACCAGATCCATTTTGTTGATCGCGACGATAATATGCTTGATGCCCAGCAACGAGGCGATGAAGCTGTGGCGTTTGGTTTGGGTTTGCACACCGAAACGGGCGTCGATCAAGATGACCGCCAGATCGCAGGTGGAGGCGCCGGTCGCCATGTTGCGGGTGTACTGTTCGTGTCCAGGCGTATCGGCGATGATGAATTTACGGGTCGACGTGGAAAAATAGCGATAGGCCACGTCGATGGTGATGCCTTGCTCGCGCTCCGCTTGCAGGCCGTCCACCAGCAACGCCAGATCAACGTTGCCGGCGCCGGTGGTGCCGGATTTGACGCTATCCGCCTGTACCGCCGCCAACTGGTCTTCATAAATCATCTTGGAATCATGGAGTAGGCGACCGATCAGGGTGCTTTTACCGTCGTCGACGTTGCCGCAGGTTAAAAAACGCAGCAGTTCCTTGCGTTCGTGTTGAGCCAGATAGGCGTTAATATCGGTACTGATTAAATCTGATTGATGGGACATGGAATTTTTCCTGAAAAATTAGGCAAAGGACGAAAGACTAAAGTCAAAGGCTTCTGGATTTTATGAGTGCAGATAGCATTTTTGAAAGCTGTTCCGCTTCATTTTTCCAATGCAAACCTTTTTCTTTTTCGATGTAACCAATTTCAATGCCTATATAAATCTGTGTTCGTAATTCGCCACATGAGCCTTTTGCGTAATAAAAGAATTTGTTACCGTCTTTATCCGTTTCCCGTTCAAAACCTTCGGCAATGTTGCAAGGAATGGATAAGCTGCTACGGGTTATTTGATCTTTAAAGCCATAATCTTTTAAGTTGCTAAACTCTTTAAAGATTTCAACGCAAAGCCTTGAAGATCGTTTCCAGACTTCTAGGTCCTCGAAGCGCATGTGCTTTTGTCTTGCGTCTTTTGGCTTTCGTATTAAAAGTATCCTTCCCGTTTCTTTTGTTCCATCGAGCCGGCTTGGTCAAAGTCGATCAGGCGGCCCTGGCGTTCGGAGGTCGTGGTTAACAGCATTTCCTGAATGATTTCCGGCAGTGTCGTGGCGGTCGATTCCACCGCTCCGGTCAGTGGGTAGCAGCCGAGGGTGCGAAAACGCACCATTTTCATTTCTATCTTATCGTCTGGACCGATCGGCATGCGGTCGTCATCGACCATGATCAACATGCCGTCTTTTTCGACGACTGGACGTTTCTTGGCGAAATACAGCGGTACGATAGGGATGTTTTCCAGATGAATATATTGCCAGACATCCAATTCGGTCCAGTTGGATAACGGGAATACGCGTATGCTTTCGCCTTTGTCGATTCTGCCGTTATAAATGTTCCAGAGTTCCGGGCGCT
This sequence comes from Methylomarinum sp. Ch1-1, assembly GCF_030717995.2. Lineage (NCBI taxonomy): Bacteria > Pseudomonadati > Pseudomonadota > Gammaproteobacteria > Methylococcales > Methylococcaceae > Methylomarinum > Methylomarinum roseum. The sequence goes on from NZ_CP157743.1 coordinate 2,593,038, forward strand.
GATTTTTCGGATCCCAACCATGGTTTTTATCGCGAAATGAATAGACCCGCTCCTTGGCCCGCGATTTCTCCTCGTCGCGTCTTGCGCCGCCGAAGGCCGCGTCGAATTGGTATTTGTTCAGCGCTTGCTTCAAAGACTCGGTCTTCATCACGTCGGTATGTTTTTTACTGCCGTGAGTGAATGGGCCTATGCCTTGTTCGACGCCTTCCTGGTTGATATGAACCAACAGCTCGAGACCTAGGTCTTTCACCAGTTGATCGCGGAATTGGATCATTTCCTTGAATTTCCATGTGGTGTCGACATGCAATAAGGGAAAAGGAGGTTTGCCCGGGTGAAAGGCCTTCATTGCCAAATGCAGCATCACCGCGGAATCCTTGCCGATAGAATACAACATCACCGGCTTTTCGAATTCCGCCGCCACTTCACGAATTATATGAATACTTTCAGCTTCAAGTTGTTTCAGGTGAGTTAGTTTATAATCAGTCATTAATGTATCCAGTCCACTGCCAGCATTTAACAAAAAACTCCTTATTTTAAAGCGTATAGGGCTTGAAAGCCAGAAGCTTACGCAATTAATGACGTAACTATTCAGTATCTTTCAGGGTTTAGGGAGTAGGCCATTGATTTCTCGGGACGCGTTCACCCAGCACCTAAATAAACGAAGATTATAAATCATTGCCAATAGTCTATGGTATTTAGGTGCTGGGTGAATACTTCCATGGCAGCTAACGGCATCCTGCCTCACGCGGCACTTGCACTTCCCTGTGCGGCGGCCGCTAGCGATGTCCTATCTCACGCGGCACTTGCACTTCCCTGTGCGGCGTAAGCTCTGGCTGCAACGTCTGACCCCCAGGGAAGGTGGGAATGCCACACCGGTCGGGAACCGGTGAGGTAGACCGTCAGGGACGATGGAAATGCAGATTTTGCAGGTAGAAAATTGCTCCTGCATTTTCTACATTTCCGCCTTCCTTGGCGGTCAGAGCAAAAATTCTGCCTGTTGCAGATAGCCCGATAAATCAATAATCGACTCCCTCTGATAAAAATACGCTGAAATTACGATGAAACATGGATTAGAGGCGCTAAAACGTCAATGTAACAGCCGCCATCCGACCCATCAGGCCTTGGCGGCTGTGCTGATGCGGGATTTGCAGCATTGTCGGTGTTATATTTACGGCCAGCAAGCTGAAGAGCACGTTTTGTTGGCTGTACTGGGCTTACAGGCCGGCTCGCTGGACTATGAAAAATTCGATCAACGCATCGATTTTATGCTGGCGGGAGAAATTATCCGGGACGATTGTGTGCCGCTGACTTATCGCCTGCAAGGTGATTGCTTTTCGATCACCGGAAGATGTTCAATGTTGCCCCGGGTCTGTGGCGTCGATTGGTATATAGGGGGCGGTTATAGCGGTAAAGCAGGCGATCAGGCGCGGCTGAAGTTTAAGGTTTCTATTAAGGAGGTTTTAAGACAAAAGACAAAAGACTAAGGACAAAAGACTACCTGATTACCCATAAGTTTCCGCCAACTTTAAAGAATAATTATAGTCATCGCACTTCAAACTTCGTCACCTTGTACCTTCGCCCTCCGGGAGAAGGCTGGATGAGGGCATCAAAAGAACCGAAATTTGAAGTGCGAACAGTATATTAAGCGTACTTGCTAAGATAGGTGAAAAACGAGCATTCGGTAACTTGCTCTCCAAGACGCTGTTCACCCAGCACCTAAATAAAGGAAGATGATTTATCGCAGCCATTAGCCTATGGAATTTAGGTGCTGGGTAAATATATCCCTATAAGCTTGGGTTCGGCATCCATGCCTCACACACTTGCAGAGCAAGCCACCGAACACTCGCCAAGTAGCTGAGAGTTATAAGTAATCAAGAAAGACTAAGGACAAAAGATTCGTTAGAAGCTTGACAGTATACACAGACTCTCTATGCTTTTTCGCCTTTCGCCTTTCGCCTTTCGCCTTTCGCCTTTCGCCTTACTTATTCGCCCGATGATCGATGATTTCATCGACGACGGCGGGGTCGGCCAGCGTCGAGGTGTCGCCGAGATTATTCAATTCGTTAGCGGCCACTTTGCGTAGAATCCGGCGCATGATCTTGCCCGAGCGGGTTTTAGGCAAGCCCGGCGCCCATTGTATGATGTCGGGATGAGCGATCGGGCCGATTTCGTCCCTGACCAGCTGGATCAGTTCCTGACGCAGTTTCTCACTGGGTTCGACGCCGACATTCAGCGTGACATAGGCGTAGATGCCTTGGCCTTTGATGTTGTGTGGATAGCCGACTACGGCCGCTTCGGCGACATCGTCATGCAGCACCAGTGCGCTTTCCACTTCGGCGGTGCCCATGCGGTGACCGGAAACGTTGATTACATCGTCGACGCGACCGGTAATCCAGTAGTAACCGTCTTTATCCCGGCGGGCGCCATCGCCGGTGAAATAATAGCCGGGGAAGTTCTTGAAGTAGGTGTCGACGAAACGCTGATGATCGCCATAGACGCTGCGGGACTGCCCGGGCCATGGAAAGCTGATCACCAGTAGGCCTTCCGCTTCTCCGGTCAGCACGTTGCCTTCGTTATCGAGTATTTCCGGTTTCACGCCAAAAAACGGCAGTGTCGCGGAGCCCGGTTTCAGTCGGGTAGCGCCTGGCAATGGCGTGATCAGGATGCCGCCGGTTTCGGTTTGCCACCAGGTGTCGACAATCGGGCAGCGTTGGTTGCCGACAACCTGATAATACCATTCCCAGGCTTCCGGGTTGATCGGTTCGCCGACGCTGCCCAGCAGTTTCAGGCTACTGCGCTCGGTGCGTTCGACATAGTCGTCGCCCTGCGCCATTAATGAGCGGATTGCGGTCGGGGCGGTATAAAAAATATTGACCCGGTGTTTGTCGATCACTTGCCAGAAACGGTCGGCGGCCGGATAGGTCGGTACGCCTTCGAACATCAGCGTGGTCGCGCCGTTGCATAACGGGCCGTAGATGATATAGGAATGGCCGGTAACCCAGCCGATATCGGCGGTGCACCAGTAGATGTCGCCGTCATGATAGTCGAACACGTATTTATGCGTCATTGCGGTATAGAGCAGATAACCGCCGGTGGTGTGCTGGACGCCTTTCGGTTTGCCGGTCGAGCCTGAGGTGTACAGGATGAATAATGGATCTTCGGCATCCATCGCTTCCGGCGGGCAGTCGGCGGAAGCTTCCGCCATCGCTTCGTGATACCAGAGATCGCGGCCTTCGCTCCAGGGAATGTCGTTGCCGGTGTTTTCGATAACGATGATTTTGTGCAGATTCGGGCAGCTTGCCGCCGCTTTGTCGGCATGGATCTTGGAAGGCACCGTTTTGCCGCCGCGATAACCTTCGTCGGCGCAGATCAGGTATTGGCAGTCTGCGTCCAGGATACGGTCTTTCAAGGAGTCGGCCGAAAAGCCGCCGAACACGATCGAGTGTATCGCGCCGATACGCGTGCAGGCGAGGATGACGACGGCGGCCTCGGCCAGCATCGGTAGATAGATGCAGACCCTGTCGCCTTTTTTAACGCCTTGAGTCTTGAGAACGTTGGCGAATTTACAGACCTGTTCATGCAGCTGGCGATAGGTGATTTTCTTGTCTTGGCTGGGGTCGTCGCCTTCCCAGATGATTGCCACCTGGTCGCCTCGTTTTTCCAGGTGACGGTCCAGGCAATTGGCGCTGACATTCAGTTTGCCGCCGCTAAACCAGCTGATTTCGCCCTTAGGGTAATCGTAGTCCAGCACCTTGTCCCAGGGCTGTATCCAGTCCAGGAAATTTTCGGCCTGTTCGGCCCAGAAGGCTTCCGGGTCGGCGATCGATTGCCGATACAAAGCTTGATAGCTTTCAGCATTGATGTGCGCATGTGCGGCGTTTTCGGGGCTGACCTCATAAATCTTGTGTTCTGACATAAGTGATCCTTGCTTACAGTGTGGCTTTACATTAGTCAATTCCTCAATGAATTGCACGGACTTTTTTCAGGTTTTCCGGCTGCCAGTGGGCGATGGCCCAATCGAGGATTTCAGTGACGTTTGCTTTGCCCAGGCTTGCTGGCGGCTTTTGTTTCAGTAACTTCAGCAACAGAAACAGCGTGTGCGCCGGTCTTTGTGTGTCGACGGCTTGCGCGTGGGTCTGTTTGCTTAATTTGTGTCCCTGTTCGTCGACGATAATGGGGACATGCATATAACTTAGGCGCTGATAACCGAGTAAGCGTTGAATAAATATCTGCCGTGGCGTCGAGTCGAGCAGATCGTAGCCGCGCACGACATCGGTGATGTTTTGTTGGTGGTCATCGATGACAACCGCCAGTTGATAGGCGACAATCCGGTCTTTGCGTTGCACGATAAAGTCGCCCAGTTCGCGGCTTAGGTTTTGCTGTATAAAGCCTTGCAGGCGGTCCTGAAAAAATAGCATGAGGTCGTCGGTTTTAATGCGCAATGCAGCGGGTTGATTGGCATCGGGGGGGGTAACGCGACAAAAGCCTGGATAAATTGGATGCTGATTGTGGGTCGCCTCGGCCAGTGATTTGCGACTGCAGCTGCAGCGGTAGAGCCGTTGTTCTTCTAGCAAACGGTCGATGGCGTGGTGATAATCGGCCAGTTTTTCGCTTTGATAATCGATGGGGCCGTCCCAGTGCAGACCAAATATTTGCAGTTCGTTGATGATTTGTTCGGCGGCGCCGGGAACGTTGCGCGGGGTGTCGAGGTCGTCGATACGCAGTAGCCATAGACCGCGATGGCTACGCGCATCTAGATAGCTCGCCAGCGCGGTGTATAGCGAACCTAAGTGGAGCGGGCCGGTCGGCGAAGGCGCAAACCGGCCAATATAACGTTTGGAGCCGGAGCCGGACAGGATTAACCTACTTGTTTTTCTCTGATCTCATCGAGTGTTTTGCAGTCGATACATAAGGTGGCCGTCGGGCGAGCTTCTAGGCGGCGGATACCGATTTCAATGCCACAGGTCTCGCAGTAGCCGTAATCACCGGATTCGATGTCTTTTAAGGATTCATCGATTTTTTTAATCAGTTTGCGTTCTCTATCACGGGTTCTCAATTCCAAACTAAACTCAGATTCTTGAGTCGCGCGGTCATTGGGGTCCGGGAAGTTAGAGGCGTCATCCTGCATGTGATGTACGGTACGATCGACTTCCTCCATCAATTCGGCTTTCCAGCTTCTCAGAAGAGACTCAAAGTGTTTCAATTGATTCTCATTCATGTATTCTTCGCCTTCTTTTTCTTCGTAAGGCTTAAAACTGAAATGATTGTCATCAGTTTTAGGATCGGTCATCCGTTAACTCCTAGCAAATTTAAAAAAACTGCGCATTTTTATCAGAATAGCGCGGTCTTAGCAAGAATTTTGTTTAACCATGCTTGCAGGTGAATGAGTCGGCTATTTCTGTGTGCTTGCCGACAAGCTGATGATTTAACAAGCGGGTTAGTCAAATTTATATTGAATAGGTTCAATTTTGTTATCATTTCCCGGCCAAACAACAAGGAACAGCTAGTCATGAAATCGTTAATCGCCAACAGAATGCAGGGTATTTCGCCTTTCTATGTGATGGAATTGCTACAACGCGCCAAGCAGTTGGAGCAGCAGGGTAGAGATATCATCCATATGGAGATCGGCGAACCCGATTTCGCGACGCCGGATGCGGTGATTGGCGCCGCTCAGCAGTGTTTGCAAGAGGGGCAGGTTAAATACACTGCGGCGGCCGGCTTGCCGGCGTTGCGCGAAGCGATCGCCGGCTATTATAAGGATCATTATCAGGTCAACATCGCCAAGGAGCGGATTTTCGTCACGCCCGGGGCCTCCGGTGCTTTCTTGTTGGCGTTAGGCGTCAGTTTGAATGGCGGCGAGGAAATTCTAATGGCCGATCCCTGTTATCCGTGTAATGATAATTTCGTGCGTTTATTCGAGGGTAAAAGCCGTTTCGTCAATGTAACGGCCGAGAGTCGCTATCAATTGAATGCCGAGTTAATACGTCAGCATTGGCGGGAAAACTGCAAAGGCGCGGTGATCGCTTCGCCATCAAATCCTACCGGCACCGTGATTGAAGCCGGCGTATTAAAGGCCGCCATTGAGCAGACCCGAGCTTTGCAGGGCTGTTTTTATTCGGATGAAATCTATCATGGTTTGGTTTACGGGCAACCGTCCGCCAGTGCCTTGCAGTACAGCGATGAGGTATTTGTCATCAACAGTTTCTCCAAGTTTTTCGGCATGACCGGTTGGCGTATCGGTTGGTTGGTGGCGCCGGAAGCTTTTATCGACCCCGTCGAAAGGTTGGCGCAGAACCTTTTTATCGCTACTTCGACTCATTCCCAATATGCGGCGTTGGCGTCATTTTCACCGGAAAATACTCAAGAGCTGGAGCGCAGACGCAGGGAATTTGCCAAACGCCGAGATTTTCTCTATGAAAATCTGCTCAAACTGGGTTTTATCATTGATTGTAAGCCGGAAGGGGCGTTTTATATCTATGCTAACTGCAGTCGCTTTAGCGATGATAGTTTCCGGTTCGCCAAGGAGTTGTTGGAAAGCGAAGGAGTCGCAGTGACTCCGGGCAAGGATTTCGGTAAAAATAATGATAATTTTTATATTAGATTTGCATATACCGCTTCAATCGATAGAATGGCCGATGCTTTGAACCGACTGGAACGATTTTTATGCCGATAACGCAATTATCCGCCACGGAATTACGGGAAAAAATACGCAATAGCGATAATTTGCTATTACTTGATGTCAGGGAACCGCATGAATTCGATTATGCCCACATCGAAGGCAGCGAATTGATACCACTTGCTTTACTGCCGTTAAGGGTCGCCGAACTCGATGCCGATCGGGAAACCGTGTTGGTTTGCCATCATGGCGTGCGCAGCATGCAGGCCTCGAATTATTTACAAGGCCGCGGATTCGCTAAACTATATAATTTAACCGGTGGAATCGATGCATGGTCTGTTCAATGTGATGATTCTGTTCCCCGATATTGAGAATAATAAATACTAAAATCATGTTTTTAAAAAAGTTTTATTCAGTTAACGACGGCAATGTTGCCATTGATGCCGTCCAGGCCAGTCTGTTTGCCAAGGAAGTCGCAGGCGATTTCAATCCTTTGCATGATCCCGATTCGAGACGTTTTTGTGTGCCGGGGGACCTGCTGTTTTCTCTGGTGCTGGAAAAGTATGGCTTAAGCGAGAAAATGAATTTTACCTTTGCCGGCATGGTTGGCCATGGTGTGAAGTTGAATTTTCCCGATACCGATGCGCCGCAATTCGATGTCACCGATAATAACGACAAAACTTATTTGCAGGTTGAGCGGAGCGGGCCGGTCAGTCGCAATGAGGCGATGATCGAGGCGTTCGTGCGTGATTACGTGGCTTTCTCGGGGCAAAATTTTCCCTATGTATTGGTGCCTTTGCTGGAAAAGAAAAATGTCATGATCAATTTGGAGCGGCCCTTAGTGATTTATGACAGCATGACCATCGAATTCGAGCATCTTGATTTCGTTGAACCGCAATTGGAAATGTTGGAGCCGGAACTGGATGTCACCGGCAAGCGCGGTTCCGCTAGATTGTATTTTCAAATTAAGTCGGCCGGCGCAGTGGTCGGATGCGGTTATAAAAAATTGGCCATCAGTGGCTTGCGCGCATTTGAAGCGGAGCCGATGCAGCAGTTTGTCGATAACTATCTGGCTAGGAAAGAACAGTATTTGCAGAAAATCGTGGCTTGATGGCGTTTGTCTATCGCCCTCTTTGTCGTGTCGTGCTTGCGCATCCCGGGACGGCGCTTCGAGGTTAATGTCTAACCACTACCACGGAAGGGTGGCGGCAAGCTGCGTGATGGCCTGCCGCCTAAATCCTGAAAGACACTGAATAATGACTTATGATGTTTGTCCAACCTTGTTGGTCCGATTTCCCGGAAATTCCATTCCCTTCATGAAAGATCCGGCTTAGAGTTGCGGGGTAAAAGGTTCGACCGTCACGTATTCTCCTTCATCGACTCCATCACATTCGGCCGGCAGGACAATATAGCAATTGGCTTTGCTGAGCGCACTTAAATGATGAGAATCCTGTTGTCCGGCGATATCGACGATTAATTCGCCATTTTCCAATTGCTTTAGCAGTCCGCGTTGATATTCCTGTCGACCTGGAGTCTTGTTCAAATTAACTAGAGTTCTGGCTTTAATTTTCAGGTTCTGTTTCGGCGTTGTCCCGGATAATAGCTCAAGGGCGGGGCGCACTATTTTCTGGAATGTCGTGACAGCCGAAACCGGATTACCCGGTAGGCCGAAGAACTGACATGGCCCTATGTGGCCGAAGGTCAAGGGTTTGCCCGGCTTCATGGCAATCTTCCAAAAATTGACTTGACCGAGTTCGGCGAGAATTTCGTGAATATAATCCGCTTCTCCGACTGATGCGCCTCCGGTGGTGATGATGGCGTCATGACATCGCGAGGCGTTCTTCAGCGCTTGTTGCAAGCGTTGTTTATCGTCGGGGATGACGCCGAGGTCGGACACCGAAAAACGTTCATCTTTCAACAGACTGGTTATGGCATGGCGATTGCTGTCATAAATTTGTCCGGGCTGTAAGGGGTGGCCGACCGCAGTCAGTTCGTCGCCGGTGGAAAAAAAGGCGATGTTCAGGCGGCGTTTTGCGCTGATTTCGTAGATGCCTGCCGATGCCAGCAATGCGCAGTCGATGGCGGTGAGCGTTTTGGGGGCGGCCAATAAAAGACCGTGCTGTTTAATGTCGCTGCCCGCCTGGCGTATATTTTGCCGGGCCTGAGTATGCGGCGGAAAGGTGATGGTGTCGGCGTTCGAGCTCACCCGTTCTTGCATGATCACGCTATCGGCGTTTTTTGGCACCACGGCGCCGGTGAATATTCTGGCGCATTGACCTGGCTCCAACGCACCATCAAAGAGATGTCCGGCCCAGCATGTGCCGATGTTCCTTAGCGAGAAGGCTTGCCCGTCGACGATGTCGGCGCTGGAAAAGGCATAGCCGTCCATCGACGCGACACGCTCCGGCGGAATATCGATCGGCGCCGTGACGGGTAATGCCAAAACCCGGCCTAAGGCTTTGTTCAAGGGAAGTCTAACCTGGCCGCTTATCGAGGTGATTGTCTGTTCGATTAGCGCAAGGGCGCGTTCTATCGTCAGTAGGCCGGTTGTGTCGAGGTCGCAAAGGTCTTTCATCATTGATTTGGCAGGAATTGATGGATAATAAAGTCGGCTATCATTGCGATATTGTTTAAATCCAGCCGGCTTAGATGCGCCGGCGTATTCAGTTTTCGGTCCGAGGCGATGGCAATGATGCTGGGATCGTCCGGATAAATAAGCGGCTTGTTCAGGATCGGTCGATGCAGCTCAATTTTGGGAAATCGTTCGGTTCTGAAGCCTTCCACCAGGATCAGGTCTAATGAGGCTTGATCGAGCACGGCCAATTGCTCGTCCAATATGGGGTCGATGGGGTCGGGAAATTCGCTAATGATGGCGCGGCGATGGGGTGAAACGAGCATCACAGTATCGGCGCCGGCGGCTCTGAGACGAAAACTGTCTTTGCCGGGTTTGTCTATTTCAAAATTATGGTGACTGTGTTTAATGACGCCTAATCTTAACCCGGCTTTTTTTAACAAGGGAATCAGCTGGGTGAGTAATGTGGTCTTGCCGGTGCCGCTGAACGCGGCAAAGCCCAGTATCGGAACGCTAGCGTGTCGCATGTAAGACTTTTGCTGTAATCAAATAAAGGCTTATTTTAAGGTATTATTCGGTTTTCGTCCGTAAACTAAGGAAATACTGCAGGGCTACAAGTAAGTTAAACGTTTGGGGCGGGTTAAATAACCCGCCCCGCGTGCACGGCCAATTTTGCCCTGGTGGCGGTTTTTGGCGGTTTGCTTCGCGAAGCCGCCCTACGTTGGCGGATCCGCTGCGCTTGATCCGCCCTACCGGTACCGGTAGGGTGTGCTGACGATAGGAAGCGCACCGTTTTTGATGCGCTTCACGCCGTTCAGCACAACTACAAAGGTAAAGTGACGTAGGAGCGTCGCCCTTGGCGCGAAAAGCAAGTAGTCCGCATAACTTTTCTAGGGCATGCTATGAACATTCAGCAATGTCACAGGGTTGCCGCCTGCCCTGATGTTCGATAGGAAGTTATTGATTATGCAACAGAAGTAACAGTAGGAGAGGTCCATTGATTCGGGTTTATTTGCTAGTCATTGTGCTGGTATTGGCTTTTTTATTGCTGCGCTGGTTTTTAAAGACGCCGCCGGCTGTAGTTGCCGGCTATTTTAGAAGAACCGGCATCGTGATTATCGCCGTTATATTGGTTTTATTGGCCGCGATGGGCAAGTTGAACTGGTTGATTGCAGTGGCAGGGGTGGCGTTTGCGTCGATAGCCAGGATGCTGCCGGTTTTGCTGCGTTATGCGCCGTATTTGCAGCGTTTTTGGGTGATGTTCAATACGGCAAAAAACCAATCCTCCAAACAGAATCAGCATGTCGCTTCTGGCAAGATGAGCAAGGCGCAAGCCTATGATGTTCTGGGGCTAAAACCGGGAGCCACGGAGCAGGAAATTATCCAAGCGCATCGCAAACTGATGCAAAAAATTCATCCCGATCGTGGCGGATCCGATTATCTGGCTGCGCAAATCAATCAGGCAAAAAAAATCTTATTAGACTGATTAATGAATCGTTGCAGAGTTAGAACGATAAGTTTGATTGTCACGGTGCTGCTGTTGGCCGGCTGCGCCGGCGCTGGCAATTATGCGCCGGTTAGAAGCTATTATCGGGATATTCCCAAGGCGCAAAAATATTATACCGTTAAAAAGGGCGATACTTTGTATGCGATCGGTTTTCGTTCCGGACATGGTTATCGCCGCCTAGCGGCATGGAATAAACTTTCTCCGCCCTACCGGATTTTTGTCGGGCAAAAAATAAAATTATTTAAATCCAAACAAAAACTTAGAACCTCGAAAAAAAAACCTTCAGTTAATAGGGGAGTCGCAAAAACGAGAAATACATCACAAAAAAACCTAAGGATTTCAAACGATAAGAAAAAAGTGTTAAAGTTGTACTGGCAGTGGCCGATTCAGGGGAAAATCTTAAAAAGTTTTTCTCAAACTGGAAATAAAGGGATTGATATAGGCGGGAAGCTGGGGCAGTCGGTCAAAGCGGCTGCCGGCGGCAAGGTAGTTTATAGCGGGCACGGTTTGGTTGGATACGGGAACTTGTTAATTATCAAACACAGTTCACTTTATTTGAGCGCCTATGGCCATAACCGTCGCTTGTTAGTCAAGGAAGGGCAAGTGGTGAAAAAGGGACAGACCATTGCAGAAGTTGGCAAAGCGGGGGGCTCGCAAACTTCATTACATTTTGAAATAAGAAGAAAAGGGAAGCCGGTAAATCCAATGCGGTATTTACCCAAAAAGTGATGTTACGACCGTGGCGATAAGCCTATTGACCTGGAGGATAAAATGACGGAAGAAATAGTCGATGTAATGACCAGGGAAGTCGGCATGAATGTGTCCGATTTCGCTTCATTTGATGTAAATGATGCTGAAACTGATTTACAGGGTGAATTCAAAGTCAGTGAAGTTGAGGTGAATGACTCCCCGAACGAAAGTTATTTTGATGCAACCCGAGTTTATTTGAATGAACTGGGTAAATCACAATTGCTGACGGCGGATGAAGAAAAGTTTTATGGCAAGCGCGCTTTGCGTGGTGATGAGGAAGCTCGCAAGGTGATGATCGAGAGTAATTTGCGCCTAGTGGTGAAAATTTCCCGACGCTATCTGAACAGAGGCTTGCCATTGCTGGATCTGATCGAAGAAGGCAATCTTGGCTTGATCAGGGCCGTGGAAAAATTTGATCCGGATCGCGGTTTCAGGTTTTCGACCTATGCCACCTGGTGGATCAGGCAGACGATCGAACGAGCGATTATGAATCAGACCCGCACGATACGCTTGCCGATTCATATCGTTAAGGAAATGAATGTCTATCTGAAGGCTCAACGCTCTTTGACTCAACAGCTCGATCACGAACCGACGGCCGAGGAAATTGCCGATTACCTCGATAAGCCGGTTAAAACAGTCAGTAAGATGCTGAAATTAAATGAGCGGGTTACCTCAGTCGATGTGCCGGGCGGCAAGGATTTTGAAAAACCTCTGGTCGACTCTATCAGTGATGATCATAGTCCTTCGCCTACCGACATTTTGCAAGAAAATGGCATCAAGGATAACATCACTCATTGGGTGCATCAGCTGTCGGAAAAACAGCGCGAAGTGATTTGCCGCAGGTATGGCTTGTGCGGCTATGGAAATTCAACTCTGGAGCAGGTTGCTCAGGAGTTGGGAGTGACTCGCGAGCGTGTCAGACAAATTCAAATGGATGCATTGAAAAGGCTCAAGGAAATTCTTGAAGTCGGCGGGTATTCATTTGAATCTATCTTTCATTGATTCAGTTTTCCGAGAAATTGATGATGACAAGGGCCGGTGTAGTGCCGGCTTGTCTTTTATAGTGTCGAGATTCTGTTTTTGCTGAAAAAGCAGGATTTTGCACGCAAAATTTGCTGATGTTTTCTAGCTTTTCCCCTCTTATCTCGGCTTTGTCAAGTTTACCCATCTCCTCCAGTAATTCCCAGTTTGAGTATTTTTGCAGGGTTTAGGGCATGAGGTGTGTCTGTCGAGGAGCGCCGTAAACCCATCCCTGGGGGCTTGACGGCAGCATCCTTGCTGCCGACATCCTCGCCAAACACACCCCATGCCCTTTTTGAATGCCAAAGTGGGAATTGCTGCATCTCCTCCCCCCATACCACTCAATAAGGGCGTGCGATTATTCACTAATGGAGAGTCCTAGTTCAACTTTGTTGCTAATGCTGCAACCTTAAAGTCCAGATACTTCAGAAAACCATTTAGGTGCAAACTTCACCAAAAAATCTCTGTACACGACAAAAAATCTTAAGAATCTGTAATAAATTGATTTGCATCGGGATTTTTGCTTTCTTGTGTGGGGGTAGGTTTCGCTAACGCTACTGCCCATCTACCCCCATCTCCATCAACCATTGGGTGAAATTGTATCGTGTACAGAGATATTCGGGTTAGAACACTCAAGTTTATTTTGGTGGCGCTTAAGTCCGATATCTCATCAGGCGCTTGTGCCTGGCAACAAAATCCTGCAAGCACATGATAGGATGACTGCGGTATCATAGTGCTGCTGTTTAATCCGACATTAATTTTTTTGATTGCGAAGAACATTCAGCCGGTTTGATTTGGCTTGGAAAAGTGATGTTTTATCAATCCCCTCGAAGCCAATGTATTTCGATTATGGCCGAAACTTATACGTAATCAGGTTGATTTTTGTCGCGGTTGAGGTGCGCGTATTCATGGCTGAGTTAGGTTTGGCCCATCCTCAATAGTCTATTTTTTATAACGTGGAAAATATTTTTACCCTTGCTGCGCAATGTTTGCAGCGTAACGAGATCGATGAAAAACTGGCGCTGACTCATCAGGCGTTTCAGTGCGCTAATAGCAATTCCTTGTCTTTTCAGTCGAACGATGACGTTTTACCGATAGGGGTGACGGTTTTCCCAAGCAGGCCTGAATTGTTGTCGCCCAGGGATATGCCGCGTCGGGCGCTTACCAGTGACAGCGGCAGGGCAGCCTTTTTTCATGCGCTCGCCCATATTGAATTTGTCGCGATCTATTTAGCCTGGGACATCGTTTACAGATTTCGCGGCTTGCCGGAACAATTTTATCGGGACTGGTTGCGCGTCGCGGATGAGGAGGCGCAGCATTTTGCCCTGTTGCGCAAGCATTTGATGGCGATGGGTGTCGATTATGGGGATTTGCCTGCACACCGAGGCTTGTGGGATCATGCCGAAGACACGGCGGCGGATTTGCTCGCCCGTCTGGCGTTGGTGCCGCGTTGCATGGAAGCAAGGGGGCTGGATGTCACGCCGGCGATGATAGAAAAATTCAAGCGCATGGGGGATGACGATAGCGTGAGGATTCTTTCGCGTATTCTTGAGGACGAGGTCGGGCATGTGGAGTTGGGATCTTATTGGTTTAAATATTTCTGTAGAACACGGGGCTATGAACCGGAAGAAAAATATCGGCAATTGATCGTAAGGTATTACAAAGGCAAACCGAAAGGGCCTTTTAATCGAGAAATGCGTATAATTGCTGGATTCTCGAATGTTGAAATAGATTGGCTGGAAAGTAGAGCAAATGAATAAAAAACCGGTTTTTAATTATCCATTGTTTGCCATGGGATTCAGGGCTTTTTTTACCTTGGCGGGCTTATCGGCATTGCTGTTGATTGCGGCATGGACCTCTATTTTCGACGGCTCATTGAAAACAGACAATTACTTCGCTAGCGTTTATTGGCATGCGCATGAGATGTTATTGGGGTATTCCGTTGCGGTGATCGCCGGTTTCTTATTGACGGCGGTGAGAAATTGGACCGGTATCGAAACGATCACCTATGACAAGCTGGCGGCGCTTTTTTTGTTGTGGATTTATGGGCGCATCGTTCCTTTTTATTCTGAATTGCTGCCGGATTTACTGATCGCGGCGATCGATTTTGCTTTTCTGCCGCTGCTGGTTTATTACATCAGTGTGCCTATATTAAAGGCGGGCAATTATAAAAACCTGATTTTTTCCGCATTGTTATTGCTGCTAGCAGTCGGCAATGCCTTGGTTCATGCCGAGATACTCGGTTTTAGTGAAAACACGGCTTGGTTGGGGTTGAATATCGTCGTCGCCGTCATTATCGGCATGATACTGGTGATCGCCGGTCGAATTTTTCCCTACTTTACCGAACGAGGGTTGAGTGGCGTTATCGCGATCAGAAATCCGTTGCTGGATATGTTGTCTGTCGCCGCCGCCATTGTCGCATTTATCCTGGTGATCGCCGGGGTGTCGGGCGGTTATTTGCTTGCCGCGGCCTTGCTTGCTTTAGGCTTGAATGTGGTCCGCGCGGTGGGGTGGTATGATGCCCGCATCTGGTTTGTGCCTTTGCTCTGGGTGTTGTATGTCGGTTATGCCTGGATCATGCTCGGCTTTATCATGTTGGCGCTGGCGGCTTACCAAATCGTGCCGTTTTCATTGGCTATGCATGCGTTTACCGTCGGCGGAATCGGTGTATTGACGCTGGGCATGATGGCGCGGGTGTCGTTAGGCCATAGCGGTCGCGCTTTGCGCGTTTCTAATATGTTGGCGCTGGCTTTCGTGCTGATCAATGTCGCCGCACTGTTCAGGGCGCTGTTACCGGCGCTGATGCCGGATTGGTATGGTGGCTTGCTTATCGCGTCGACCTATTGTTGGTTGGCGGCGTTCTCTTTATTCGTATTGCATTCCTATCCGATCTTAACCGAACCCAGGCCTGACGGCCGGGAAGGCTGAAGCGAGGGCGGTGCGCCTTCCGGGGCGGGGGGGGATTCAATCCGCTCCGAACTTTTGATCTTTAGCTTGGCGCGGGATATAAAGCTTCAGGACGAGGTTGCAAACCTCGTCCTGCTCAGGCGCCTTCCGGGGCGGGGGGGGGATTCAATCCGCTCCGAACTTTTGATCTTTAGCTTGGCGCGGGATATAAAGCTTCAGGACGAGGTTGCAAACCTCGTCCTGCTCAGTTAGCCATTGCTATACAAAAAGGGGACAGGCTACTTTAATGTCTGCATTTTCTACATTTCCGCCTTCCTTGGCGGTCAGAACAAAAATCGGTCATGCCGCGCACACTTCTTTCAGCGCGACCTGATGCCGCCTTAACCCTTGGTAATTTATGATTCTTTTATCCCGAACTGAGGTTGCTTAGGGCGGGGCGGGTTATTCAACCCGCTCCGAACGTTCGCTTATTAGCTTGGCGCGGGATATGAAGCTTCAGGACGAGGTTGCAAACCTCGTCCTGCTCAGTATCGGCCATGCCGCACGCAATAATATTGACTATGTGCTCGCGCCCTTATCCGAATTATTGTGCGCTGTAATGCGACTCGATGTATTTCTCCACCAACACTTGGAATTCCTCGGCGATTTTGTCGCCTTTCAGCGTGACCGTTTTAACACCGTCTTCATAAACCGGCGCTACCGGCGATTCGCCGGTGCCGGGCAGGCTGATGCCGATGTTGGCATTTTTGCTTTCTCCGGGACCGTTGACCACGCAGCCCATGACCGCGACTTCCATTTCTTCCACGCCGTGGTATTTGTTTTTCCAGATCGGCATCTGGTCGCGTAAATACGCTTGAATGTCCTGGGCCAGACGCTGAAAATAGTCGCTGGTGGTGCGTCCGCAGCCGGGACAGGCGATGACCAATGGCGTAAACGAGCGGAAGCCCATCGTTTGCAGCAGTTCTTGCGCAACCACGACTTCCTTGGTTCGGGCGGTGCCGGGTTCGGGCGTCAGCGAGATGCGTATGGTATCGCCGATGCCTTGCTGCATTAGCACGGCTAACGCGGCCGAGGAAGAAACGATGCCTTTCGAGCCCATGCCGGCCTCGGTCAGACCGAGATGTAGGGCGTAGTCGCAGCGTTCGGAAATATCCTGATAAATGCTGATCAGTTCCTGTACGTTGCTGATTTTGCAAGACAAAATGATCTTGTCTTTACCCAGGCCGTATTCTTGCGCCTTGGCGGCGCTTTCCAAAGCGGAAAGGACGATCGCTTCCCGGGTGATGGCCGGCAATTCCTGAGGATTGGCTTTTTTACGGTTTTCATCGAGCAGGCGGGTGAGTACCGATTGATCCAAGCTGCCGCCGTTGACGCCGATACGCACCGGTTTGTCGTAACGGCAGGCAAATTCAATCATTTGTTGGAACTGAGGATCGCGGTTCTTGCCACGACCAACATTGCCGGGGTTAATGCGGAATTTACTCAGTGCTTCGGCGCAAGCCGGGTATTTTTCCAGCAATTTGTGTCCATTGAAGTGAAAATCGCCGACGATGGGCACCGAAAAGCCTTTTTGATCCAGTTGGTTTCTGATTTCTGGCACCGCTTTGGCGGCTTCTTCGGTGTTGACCGTGACTCTGACGAGCTCTGAGCCGGCCATAGACAACTCAATGATTTGCTGTACCGTGCTTGCTATGTCCGCGGTATCGGTGTTTGTCATTGACTGAACGACGATCGGGGCGCCTCCACCCACTTTGACATCGCCGACCAGAACTTGTTGTGTTTGTTTTCTCGGGCTAATTGACATGATAAAAATTTAATTTTCAATAAATACGAAGTTATCTGAAAGAATTATGCTGAATTTACTATAATTCGATTTTCGAAATTATACTCCATACCGGATAGACAAAAGAGTTAAATTGTGCGGATAAATTATTTTTCTGACATTCACCTGGAATTTGGTGAGCTGGCAAAGCCGGAGAACGATGCCGAGTTGATTATTGCTGCCGGTGATATTGGTGTTTACGAGCAGGGAGTTGAATGGCTCAAGTCTTTGAACAAAAAGGTTGTTTATGTTGCCGGTAATCATGAGTTCTATGCGAACGAATACAATGACACCTTGAGAGTGATACGGGCGGGATGCGAGGGCAGTAATATCGTGTTTCTGGAAAACGAGATCTTGATTTATCAAGGTGTGCGTTTTTTAGGCTGTACCCTATGGGCGGACTTGTTTGCCGAGGGTGATGAGAAGGCGCTTGCCTTGGGAGCCAGTCTCAATGATTTTAGAAAGATCACCTATAAAGACTATGCCTTCAATCAAAAAATCTTCTCGAAACTGTATCAAAGATCCAGGCAGTGGCTGGTCGAGCAGTTGGAGCAGCCTTTTGAGGGTAAAACCGTTGTGATCACTCATCATGCTCCGACAGAATGGAGCTGGAATGATGCGCCAAGCGCATTGAAAAAATTGGCTTATTGCAATGATTTGAAGGAGTTGTTTCATCAGTATGAAATCGCCGCCTGGTTTCATGGTCATGTGCATAGTTTGGGCGATTACCGGATTGCCGGTGCGCGTATCTTAAGCAATCCCAGGGGCTATTATGGACGCAAATTGGTTGAGCAATTCGATGTTAATCGAACGGTGACTATATGATGACTGGCTTAGCACTGTAGAAAATGCCAAGTATTCAGTGTCATTCTGTACTTAGGCAGCAGGTCGTTGATTTCTCGGGACGCGTTCACCCAGCACCTAAATTCCATAGGTTAATGGCTGCGATAAATCATGTTCGTTTATTTAGGTGCTGGGTGAACGGCGTCTTCTGGAAGCGCTAACTGATACAGGTTGGTTTCTTAACCCTAACTCAGGTTAATTAAACAATGTAAAATTGATTGCGAATTGACGCTTAGCGCGGGTGTCTGCTTTTGTCGTTGCCGCAGAATTGACGTTGAGAATGGCGTGAAGTTGTGGTCTAATATTCAAGTTTTATGTCTTGAAGTGCCTCTTGTTTAAGCTGTTTGAAGCAAGAGGGTTGTTCGCTGCAACTTGTCTGGAGAGCAGGCTTATTCACTATGCAATTTAATATTAAAAAAGGTTTGGACTTACCCATAACGGGCGGGCCCGAACAGAAGATTAGCGAGGGTAACAAGGTTAATTCCGTTGCCGTCCTGGGGACGGAATATGTTGGCCTGAAACCCAAAATGATGGTCGCCGAAGGGGATAGCGTCAAACTTGGCCAGGTACTTTTTACCGATAAACAAAATCCTGGCGTCAATTTTACCGCTCCGGGGGCCGGAGTCGTAAAAGCCGTTAATCGTGGCGCTCGAAGAGCATTACAATCCGTTGTGATCGAGCTGAAGGGAAATGCCCAGGAATCGTTCAAACAATACAAGGATTCCGAGCTGGCATCGCTGACTTCAGATCAGGTTAAAGAAAACCTATTGGCCTCCGGGTTATGGACATCCTTTTTGACCCGTCCTTACGGAAAAGTTCCCGCCGCCGATAGCGCGCCGAATTCCATATTCGTCACGGCCATCGATACCCGCCCCCTGGCGGCCGACCCGACGGTCATTATCAATGAACGCGTGGCGGACTTCAATAACGGCCTCGCAGTGATCTCCAGATTGACCGATGGGAAAGTTTATTTATGCAAGGCCGGCGGCGCAGATGTCCCAGCTGGCGACGGTGTGGAAGTGGCCGAATTTTCCGGACCACATCCCGCAGGACTGCCGAGCACCCATATTCATTTCATCGATCCTGTGCACGCGGAAAAAACCGTTTGGCACATCGATTATCAGGCGGTGATGGCGATCGGCTCCTTATTCACCACCGGCAAAATTAATGTCGAACGCGTCGTTTCACTGGCCGGCCCAACGGTGAAGAAACCTCGATTGGTGCGCACCCGTGTCGGCGCGAATACCGATGACATCATTGCCGGTCAAGTCGATGACGGTGTGGAGAGTCGGGTTATCTCCGGTTCCGTATTGTATGGACATGAGGCGAAAGACTGGTCGGCATTCCTGGGCTGCTATAGCAATCAAGTCTCCGTGCTGAAAGAAGGTCGTGAACGCGAATTTTTCGGCTGGATCGTGCCCGGGAAAAACAAATATTCGGCGCTAAATGTTTATACATCGAGTAAAGATCGCAACAGCAATCGCCTGTTTCCGTTGACCACCGATAAAAACGGTAGTAACAGGGCGATTGTTCCGGTGGGCGTCTATGAGACCGTGATGCCTATGGATATTTTGGCGACACCGTTATTGAAGGCGCTGGTGGTTGGTGATACCGATCAGGGGCAGGCCTTAGGCTGTCTGGAACTGGATGAAGAAGATCTTTCTTTGTTTACCTTCGTCGATCCAGGCAAGCATGATTTTGCGCCGGTGCTGAGAGCGAATTTAACTAAAATTGAGAAGGAAGGATAAATGTCGGCTAGAGACTTTTTAGATAGCATAGAGCCGCATTTTACAACAGGTGGTAAGTTAGAGAAGTATTACGGTCTCTACGAGATGGTCGATACTTTTCTCTATACGCCCTCTGATGTAACACGCGGCAAAACCCATGTTCGTGATGGCAATGACCTGAAACGGACCATGACTTTTGTAGTCATTGCGACGTTCTTTTGCATCATGATGGCAATGTATAACACCGGTTATCAAGCCAACCTGGCGATGGAAGCGATGGGGCTGGAAAAGGCCAATAGTTGGCGCAGCATTCCAATGATGCTGTTTGGCTATAACCCGATGAATCCGCTTTCAAACTTCGTCCATGGCGCCTTGTATTTTCTGCCGATTTACATCGTCACATTGGCTGTCGGCGGTATCTGGGAAGTGTTGTTCGCTACCGTCCGAGGCCATGAAGTCAACGAGGGTTTCCTGGTTTCGTCGATGCTGTATACCTTGATCATGCCGCCCGATATGCCTTTATGGCAAGTCGCCCTGGGTATTTCCTTCGGTATCGTGATCGGCAAAGAAGTCTTCGGCGGCACCGGTAAAAACTTCCTGAATCCCGCCTTGACCGGACGTGCGTTCTTGTTCTTCGCTTATCCGGCTTCCATTTCAGGCGATTCGGTTTGGGTCGGGGTCGATGGTTATACCGCGGCGACACCATTAGGCCTGGCGGCGCAAGGCGGTTTGGATGCCGTTCAAAACGCCGGTTACGGCTGGTTTCAAACCTTCATGGGCTTCATGCCGGGTTCAATCGGTGAAACCTCGACGCTGGCTATTATTATCGGCGCGGCGTTTCTGCTCTATACCCGAGTCGCTTCCTACCGAATCATGGGCGGTGTGTTGATCGGTATGATCGCTACTACGGTGCTGTTCAACTCGATCGGCAGTGATAGCAATCCGATGTTCGCTTTCCCTTGGTATTGGCATCTGACCGTCGGCGGCTTTGCCTTCGGCATGGTCTATATGGCGACCGACCCGGTTAGTGCCGCGATGACTAATACCGGGCGCTGGATATTCGGTGCGTTGATCGGTGTGATGGTGGTGCTGGTTCGTGTTGTCAACCCGGCTTTCCCTGAAGGAATGATGTTGTCCATATTGTTTGCCAATATGTTCGCACCTGTTATTGATTATTTTGTCGTTCAGGCAAATGTTAGAAGAAGGATGAAGCGTCATGTCTAATGGAAACTTAAAAGAACGATTGGAAAATTGTGAACACTATCAGAAGTTCAATGCCTATAAGAATAAGGTGTTGGCGCTAAGTAACGAAAGCCTGGAAAAAACCATTGCCGTCGCCTTATCATTGTGTTTCGTCTGTGCGATTCTGGTGTCATTCGCGGCGGTTGCGTTAAGACCGATCCAAGCGACCAATAAAGCGATGGATATGAAGAAAAATATTCTCGATGTCGCTGGTTTATTGGGGGAAGGCGCCGATATACACCAGGAGTTCGCCGATAAGATCGAAGTTAAGTTGGTCGATATCGAAACGGGTGACTATGTCGAAGACATGGACCCTGCGCAGTATGATCAGCGTAAAGCGGCTAAGGATCCGGAACAAAATATCGCTATTCCATCGGAAAAGGATATCGCCAGCATCAGAACCAAGGCGAAAATCGCCAAGGTTTATCTGGTGAAGGAAGGAGATCAGTTGCAATCGATCATCCTGCCTATTCATGGTTATGGCCTATGGTCCACGATGTATGGTTTCTTGGCGCTGGAAGCGGATGGACAAACCGTCAAGAGCATCAACTTCTATGATCAGGCGGAAACCCCGGGGCTGGGCGGTGAAGTTGTGAATCCGAATTGGCGGGCCTTATGGCAGGGCAAGAAGGTTTACAACGAAGCCGGCGAGCCGGTGTTGACCCTGATTAAAGGCACCGTTGATGAGAGTAAACCGGGTTCCGAATATAAAGTCGATGGCTTGGCCGGTGCTACTTTGACCAGTAACGGTGTCAGCAACTTGATTAAATACTGGATGAGTGCCGAAGGATTCGCGCCTTATCTGGATAAGATTAGAAGCGAGGGCTAGGAGATCATCATGAGTGCTGTAATAAATAACGAAACTAAAAAAGTATTGACCGAACCGTTGGTCAATAACAATCCGATCACCTTACAGGTGCTGGGTATCTGTTCGGCATTGGCGGTGACTTCGCAAATGTCTACTTCACTGATCATGGCCATTGCGTTGACCTCGGTCACGGCCTGTTCCAGCGCCGCGATCAGTGCGATCAGGAACCATATTCCAGGCAGTATCCGTATTATCGTGCAAATGACGATTATTGCCTCGTTGGTGATCGTGGTCGATCAGATTTTGAAGGCTTTCGCCTACGAAATCAGCAAGCAATTGTCGGTATTCGTCGGCTTGATTATCACCAACTGTATCGTGATGGGGCGCGCCGAAGCTTATGCGATGAAAAATCCGCCAATGGCGAGTTTTATCGACGGCATCGGTAACGGCTTAGGCTACAGTTTGATTCTGGTCATCGTCGCTTTTTTCAGAGAATTGCTGGGTTCCGGCAAATTATTGGGCATCGAGGTGTTTCAGTTGACCAAAGACGGCGGCTGGTACGATCCGAATGGCTTGATGTTGTTGCCGCCTAGTGCATTCTTCATCATCGGCTTGATTATTTGGGTGTTCCGCCAATGGAAACCGGAGCAAGTTGAACATCAGGATTTCCAAATCATGGATATTGCTCACGGTGAAGGAGGGCATCACTAATGGATGCATATGTCAGTCTTTTTGTTAAAGCGGTTTTCGTTGAAAACCTGGCGTTGGCTTTTTTCCTGGGGATGTGTACATTCCTGGCGGTCTCGAAGAAAATTTCGACGGCTATGGGGCTGGGGATTGCGGTATTAATCGTGCAAGCCATCACCGTGCCGGTGAATAACATCATCTATCACACCTTGCTTAAAGAAGATGCCCTGTCGTGGATGGGGATTACCGGCGTAGACCTGAGTTTCTTGGCGCTATTGAGCTGTATCGGCATGATCGCCGCCTTGGTGCAGATTCTGGAAATGGTGCTGGATAAATTCTTTCCCGCGCTGTATCACGCCCTGGGTGTATTCCTGCCGTTGATTACGGTGAACTGCGCGATTCTCGGTGGCAGTCTGTTCATGATCGAACGTGATTATGATTTGACCGAAAGTGTCGTTTACGGCGTAGGCAGTGGTTTTGGCTGGGCATTGGCTATCACGGTTTTGGCCGGTGTGCGCGAAAAACTCAAATACAGCGATATCCCCGCCGGTTTGCAGGGGCTGGGTATCACCTTTATTACCGCGGGTCTGATGTCGCTAGGCTTCATGGCTTTTTCTGGAATCCAACTTTAGGAAGGTTTAGTAATGCTTGAAATTGCATTAGGCGTAATATTTTTCACGGTGATCGTGATTGCGCTGGTATTTATCATTATCGGTGCGAAGAGCAAACTGGTGGCTTCAGGGGATGTTGAAGTTCTGATCAATGATGAGAAGAAAATTCATGTACCGGTGGGCTCGAAATTATTAACAGCGCTGGCCAACAATAAATTATTCGTTCCCTCGGCTTGTGGCGGCGGCGGCACCTGTGCTCAGTGTCGCGTCAAGGTGGTGAAGGGCGGCGGTGAAATCCTGCCGACAGAAATGTCTCATATCACCAAGCGTGAGGCGGCGGGAGGCGAACGCCTTTCCTGCCAGGTGACGGTGAAACAAGACATGGAAATCGAAGTAGAAGACAGCGTCTTCGGCGTCAAGAAATGGGAATGCACGGTCAAATCAAACGACAACGTGGCGACCTTTATCAAGGAATTAGTGCTGGATTTGCCGGAGGGTGAAGCCATTAATTATCGCGCCGGCGGTTATATCCAAATCGAGTGTCCTCCGCATGTTTCCCGCTATAAAGACATGGATATCGGCGAGGAATACCGTGAAGATTGGGATAAATACGATTTGTGGCGTTATGTTTCCGAAGTCAAAGAGCCGGCCTTGCGCGCATACTCGATGGCGTCCTATCCGGAAGAAAAGGAAATTATGCTGAACGTGCGTATCGCGACGCCACCGCCGGGTGCGCCGGACAGCGTGCCCCCAGGCGTGATGTCGTCGTACATCTTTAATCTGAAGCCTGGCGATAAAGCGATCATTTCGGGTCCTTATGGTGAATTCTTCGCCAGAGACACCGATAATGAAATGATCTTCGTCGGCGGGGGCGCCGGTATGGCGCCGATGCGTTCGCATATCTTCGATCAGCTGCGCAGATTGAAATCGAAACGTAAGATGACGTTCTGGTACGGTGCGCGTAGTAAACGCGAGATGTTCTATGTCGAGGATTTCGACATGCTGGCGGCCGAGAACGATAACTTCGAATGGCATGTGGCCTTGTCCGATCCATTACCGGAAGACAATTGGGAAGGCTATACCGGATTCATTCATAATGTATTGTTCGAAGAATACATTAAGAACCATCCGGCGCCGGAAGATTGTGAGTACTATCTATGCGGGCCACCGATCATGAACTCATCGGTGATCAACATGCTGATTGAAAACGGTGTTGAGAGAGAAAACATCATGCTGGACGATTTCGGCGGCTAGTTCGCTTTTGTCGAATTTATTCAATGAAGACATCCTTCTCCTGATTGGAGAAGGATGGAAATGAAAAAATCAATGAGCATAAGATCAATGAAGCGAGGAGTAGGCTTGGGCCTGCTTCTCGTTTTTTTATTAGCGGGCTGCGAAATGCAGTCGCGCTCCAATCAACCTTATCCATTCCAATATAGCAATGGAACGATGGGGACCAGTTTCACGATAAAAGTCAGCCAGTTACCGGAAGCGGTCGGCGACGCATCGTTAAAACAGCAAATCGATGCCTTATTGGCGTTGATTAATGGACAAATGTCCACTTATCTGCCGGATTCTGAACTATCTCGATTTAATAACAGTCAATCGACTGAATGGCGGGGGGTTTCGCCTTCATTGTTCGAGGTCTTGGCAAAAGCCAAGCAGGTGCATGAACAATCGCATGGCGCATTTGACGTGACCGTCGGCCCCTTGGTTAATTTGTGGGGTTTCGGACCGGATCCGATGAATTTTGTCGCGCCGCCGGCAGAACAAATCGCCGAAAAATTACAGGTGATCGGATCCGAGCATTTATCGCTCAATGAGAGTGAAAACTCGGTCAGAAAAGACATTGCCGCGCTTTATATCGATTTGTCGGGGCTGGCGAAAGGCTATGCGGTAGATCGGGTCGCCTTGCTCTTGGAAGAACGAGGCATAAGGCATTACATGGTCGAGATTGGTGGTGAAATTAGGTTGAAAGGGCAGAATATTCAGGGAGAGCCTTGGCGCATTGCGATCGAAAAGCCGACCGCCGACAGTCGCATGATTCAGAAGGTCTTGCCGATTAGCGATATCGCGATGGCGACCTCGGGTGATTATCGGAATTTCTTTGAAGTCGATGGTGTGCGTTTTTCCCATACCATCGATCCGCGTAATGGCCGTCCTATCACCCATAAGCTGGCCTCTGTCACGGTGTTGAGCGAGACTTCGATGGTTGCCGATGCCTGGGCGACTGCACTGATGGTGCTGGGCCCGACGCAGGGCTTGCAGTTGGCGGAACAGCAACACATACCCGCGTTGTTTATTATCAAAACCGATGTTGGCTTTATCGAAAAAAGCAGCTCGGCATTTAGCGACTTTTTCAAGGTGAAATCATGACTTATTTTTTGGCGACTTTCGTATTTATGTTGATAGTCATCGTGATCATGGCTGTCGGCGTCATTTTTGGGAGAAAGGCCATTAAAGGTTCTTGTGGCGGCGCCAATAATGGCAATTGCGTTTGTGTGGAAAAATGCGATAAAAGAAAAAAACTTGAGGCTGAATCGGAAGGAAAGCTGTAAAATATTTATTAGTGCCGGATGCCGCTAAGGCTTAGCGCAACGTAATTATTCAGCGTACTTTTAACAGAGGGAGTCGATTATTGATTTATCGGGCTGTCTGCAACAGGCAGTTTTTGCTCTGACCGCCAAGGAAGTGCAAGTGCCGCGTGAAGCAGGATGCTGTTAGGTGCTGGGAAATCTATGACCGACTGCCTAAGCACTGAAAGATCCTGAATCGTTACAGCGCAACAGGCTATTCGCCGAGCATTAGGACTGTATGTCCGGCTTCAAACCAGGATTAACATTATTGATATGAGGACTTCTTATGCTGGCTAAAATCACCATAGCTGAATATATGACGAAACACGTCTTCACGGTAAAAAAAGAAACAAGTGTTTTACAGGCCATTACATCGTTGTTAGCCCATAAAGTGACGTGCGCGCCGGTAGTCGACGAGCACGGCAAACTAGTCGGCATGTTTTCAGAAAAGGACAGCATGAAGGTCGTCCTTAATTGCGCATACAATCAAGGCATGAGCGGCAAGGTCGGAGAGTTCATGACTAAGGAGATCTTAACGGTGAACGCCGACGACAGCGTTGTCGATTTGGCTGAAAGATTTAAGGATTCATCGGTCAGAAGTTTTCCGGTGTGCGAGGATGGTGCATTGATCGGCATCGTCAGCAGAACCGATGTGTTGAAAGCGCTGATTTCGATTAAGTAATTCTTTCGCAGTCATGACTGAGCCTAGCTTTTATTGGCATGACTACGAAACTTTCGGGACCGATCCCCAACGCGACCAAGCCTGTCAATTTGCCGGCATACGCACCGATCATGACTTCAATATTATCGGCGAACCGTTGACGATCTATTGTAAACCATCTGCCGATTGCTTACCTCATCCCGATGCCTGCATCATTACCGGCATCACCCCGCAATTGGCGGACAGCAAAGGGGTGTGCGAAGCCGATTTTATCCGCCTTATTCACGAGCAATTGGCCCAACCATCCACCTGCGTGGTCGGCTATAACAACCTTCGCTTCGACGATGAAGTGACTCGCAATCTGCTGTACCGGAATTTTTACGATCCCTACGCCCGTGAATGGCGGAACAATAATTCTCGTTGGGATCTGATCGATGTGGTCAGGGCGGCCCGGGCGTTGCGGCCCGACGGCATCGAATGGCCGGTCAACGAGGAAGGGCGGCCCAGCTTTCGCCTGGAAGACTTGACCCGGGCCAATGGCATCGAACATACGACCGCCCATGATGCGTTATCCGATGTTCACGCCACTATTGCGATGGCGAAGTTGATCAGGCAGCAGCAACCCAAACTCTATCGATTTCTGTTCCAGCATCGCGTTAAACAGCAAGTGATCAAGCTGATGCAATTAGGCTCTTATACGCCGCTGGTCCATGTTTCCGGTATGTATCCAGCCGTTAAACATTGCCTGGCCGTTGTCGTCCCGCTCTGCGAACACCCTGAAAACAGCAACGGCGTGATCGTCTATGATTTATCCGTAGACCCGGCGCCTCTATTGGAATTGTCGGCGGAGCAGATCAAACAGCGGGTATTTACCGCGAGCGGGGATTTGCCCGACGACGTGGACAGGATTCCGTTGAAAACTGTCCACGTCAATAAATGTCCGGTTTTGGCGCCGCTGCCGGTGATTCGTGAAGCCGATGCCCTCAGGCTCGATTGCGATTTGGCCCGGTGCCACGCCAATTTGGAACGCATCAAGCAAGCCGGCGGCCTGGTCGATAAATTAAATGTCGTATTTACAACGGATTTCGACAATTCGGTGCAGGATCCCGATCTGATGATCTACAGTGGCGGTTTCTTTGCGCCGCATGACAAGGCCGAGATGAGTAAAGTCAGACAGGCGAAGCCGGAACAATTGCCAGTCCTGCAAACGGACTTTCATGACCGCAGACTTGCGGAAATGCTGTTCAGGTACAAGGGGCGTAATTTCCCCCAGACGCTGACCGAAGAGGAACGGCGGCGCTGGCGTCGACACTGCGCCGAGGTCATGTATGACGAGCAGGTCGGCGCCGCGTTAACGTTGCCGGATTTTTTACTTCGTTTGCAGCGGTTGCGCCTCGACCATCCGGGAAAAAATCCTATTTTGGCGGACTTGCAGGCATTTGCCGAAGCCAAACAACGCCAGTTCGCGCCGCACACAACAGACTGAGCAAAGCATCAGGCGGGCTTAGCGGTATTCTTGAAGCTGAGTGCGGACAAAGCATTCCTGTCTTTGGGGGAAGTCGCGGCAAAATTGCCGGCATTCATATGCTGTTCAGCCTGATTCTAGATAATTGTCTTGCGTTTCGAGATAGTTGTTAGCATTCTGATAGTCTCTATCTTATAATTGGAAGTTCATTTTTGTATTTGTTCAGCCTTTGCCCGAAAAGTCGAAGTATGCTGAAAAGTTACCATTGTTTAGAGTCCATAATAGGAAGTCAATATGAAAAAAATCTCACTATTTGTTTCTTTCATGTCATTGCTGTTCGCCGGTGCGGTGAATGCGCATGGCCCAGTCAGGGGGAAACTGACCGCCTCAGTGACAATTAATGCCTCGGCCGAACAAGTGTGGGATGTCATTAAAAACTATGATGACATGTCATGGCACCCGAGCATTAAAAGCACTACCGCTGACAAAGGCAACAAAAAAGGCTCTGTTCGTGTTCTGACCTTGGCTAATGGCGGGACCATTACCGAAGAAATGAAAGCCTATAAGGCGAACAAGATGTCTTATAAATATAAAATCATCGATATGAGCACAACCGGCACCGTGCATCACGCCGGACAGGATGAGCCCATCCCTGTATTGCCGGTAGAAAACTACGCGGCGACATTGTCAGTCAAAGATAAGGGCGGCAAGTCCGTGGTTACTTGGGTTGCGACTTACTATCGCGGTTACGTCAACAACAATCCGCCGGCTGAGCTGAACGAAGAAGCAGCGGATAAAGCGGTGACCGCAGTTTTGACCGACGGTCTGGCCAGCCTGGCGCAAAAATTCGATGCTAGCGCCTCGTCTTCCGATGTTAAAATCAAACTTAAGCGTTAACAGCGTTTAAAACCCAGCTTTCGGTTCCCGGACGCTCTGTCCGGGAATTATTGAATCTCCCAATATTGCAATCTGGATCTGAATAAGCCTTTCAGGGACGGATTGACCGACCCATCATGATGAAAAAGATAATCACAGCATTCAGCCTTGCATTATGGCTAACGGCCGACGCATATGCCGAATCCTACGCATTCATTACCAATCAACTGGATGATAATGTTTCCGTGCTCGATCTGAACCAACAGCGGGTCATTGAAAAAATTGCTGTCACCGGCAAACCGGCCGGTGTCGCCGTTAATCAGCCGATGCGACGGGTTTATATCAGCACACCTCAGGGCGGCGGTTTTGCCGTGCTGGACAGTGAAAACCTGCAACTGATCGAAACCGTCGAAGTCGGCGGCGCTTCATTGGGCATCGCCGTAGACAGATTGGGCGAGAGAGTGTTTGTCGCCGATTGGTATGAGAATACCGTCGACACATTCGATACGGCCTCCCTGTCTCATATCAAGAAGATTCAGGTTGGCCGGTCGCCTTCCGGCATGATCGTCAGTCCCGATAACCGCTGGCTTTATGTCGCCAATCGGATGGATGACAGCATTTCCCAGATCGATTTGTCGACGTTGAAAATCAGAAATACAACCAAGGTCGGCGAGCATCCGTTCGGTCTGACCGTGTCTTCCGACGGTCGGCGCATTTATAGCGCCAATGTGGAAAGCGATGATGTCACGGTGTTGAGGCCGGATCATCTGAAACGAGTGGCGACGGTCAAGGTCGGCAGCCGACCTTATGCGGTTGCGCTGGCGTTAAATGACAGCCGTTTGTTTGTCACTAACCAGGATGACAGCAGCGTGTCGGTGATCGACACCGAGACATTGGAGCAGATCGCCGAGATCGAAGTCGGGGAGAAGCCTGAGGGCATCAGCACCCATCCGGACGATCGCCAGGTTTATGTGGCCAACTGGTTCGACGGCACCGTCTCGGTCATAGATGCGAAAACCTTGGAAGTCACTGAGACGATCGTTGCCGGCGAGGGCAGTCGGGCATTCGGCGAGTTCATCATAAAATAATCGTAACTGCTCGCCCCACTTATCGAATGCGACAGGGCATGTAGGGTGGATAAGCCTGAAGGGCGCATCCACCAAAGATGCCGACCCGGTGGATGCGATGCGCTCCGCTTACCCACCCTACGAATGGAGGTGAGTAGTTAGTGCGACCAAATAATCGTAATATTCGGCGCAGTTTTATCGGGCTGTCCGCAACAGGCGGATTTTGCATCGCCAGGAATGGTAGGTAGCGGACCGTCGACAGTAGAGGTTTTGGGTGACGCAGGAGCTGATGCCGAGGCGTAAAAATCCGCCCTGCTGCATACTTTTTCCGTCAATATGCTCATATCTCTCAAACAGTTTGGCAGTTTCGCGTTTACTTGATAGACTGCTGGCCGGTTACCATTTGATAGAGGTTTATTATGGCGGAAACAGTTGATGAGTTAACGGTGAGCTATGAAGATGGCGGCATAGAGACCGTTAAAGAACTGGATAAGAAGGTGCTGAGTAAGGGCGCCTGGGCAACGGTGATTTTTCGCTACCAGGATTGGAATCGAAGTAAAGAGGAGTATGGGCCGGATAAATTCACTATTCGCCGCTATCAGAAAAGAAATGGCGAATATCAGCAAAAGTCCAAGTTCAATATTTCCAGCGAAAAACAGGCTAAGGAAGTGATCGAGGCTTTATCCGAGTGGATAGGCAAGGAATGATCGTTTCGGGCAGGACGGGGCATGTAATCTCGTCCTGAATCTTTCCTTTGAGCTAAATAAAAACGTTCGGGGCGAGTTGAATAACCAATAGCTTAACGATTGAGCTGCTTGGCTTAGGCTATTTATACAGCGCCTAAGCCAAACAAGGACGGTGTTTCAGCGCCTTTATCGCGTGCTTGGTTCATCCAGCCACTCGATAATATGATCTTCCAGGTCCTCAACGTCTGATTCCTTCATGGCATAGCTGCCGATGGCTACGCCGGCTTCTTTGACTGAGTCAGGAGTGCCGCTGACCAACGGGTGCCAGTCGGGCAATGTTTTGCCGTCCGTTAACAGACGGTAGGCGCACGTCGACGGCAGCCAAGTGTATTCGGAAAAATCGTGCTGTTTCAGATCCAGGCATTCCGGCACCAGCGTGCAGCGTTCCGCATAACGAGTGCAACGGCAGGTGTCCAGATCGATCAGGTCGCAGACGACGCTGGTGAAATAAATATCTCCAGTCTCCTCGTCCTCCAATTTGTTCAGGCAGCACTTGCCGCAGTTATCACATAAAGACTCCCACTCCTCGGTCGTCATTTCCGCTAGGGTTTTGCTTTCCCAAAAATTCATAATGTCATTCTTTCCATTAGGTAGCACAGACAATCCTGTTTGATCACTCGCTCATTCAGCGTCAGCATGGAAGGCATTGTGCGTCGCTTTAATTGTAATTCGTTGTGATTGATTTGAAAAAAGTTGTCGGTGACGATGTTGCCGTCTTCATTACGGGCAACGACCGGCATCATATGGTTGTGATTCACTTTGCCAAGCATGGTTCCGGCGGCGATTTCGGTGAAATTCATTTTTTCCAGTTCCTTGTCCAGTAAAAGGTCGCAATCGGGGCGATCGAAGCTGAAGCTGATATCCTCTCGGGTCTTGACCTGGGCGACGGTATGGTAGACATCGATGTTGCGATCGGGAACGGCTAATTCGCTAATTTCCGGTAAATGGATGCAGCTGTTCAGATAATCAAAGGCATGCTCGACGCCATAGTGTTGACCGGGGCGACCGCATTCGAGGGTGACGGCCGGACAAATTTCGGCGAAAGCGCCCGATTGCACGCCCTTAGGGTGAGTGAAATAGACGATCAGGCGTCCAAACAGGGAGGCCAGTTGCAGAAAACGGTTGTTCAGCTTGTTGATGCAGGCGTAATGGGGATTTAAACCGGTGTTGTTGTGTAGATCTATGCTGGCGAAGACGCGCCTTTTTTTCATGACGTCGACGACTTCCTGCATCATCAAAGTTTCTTCGCATTCCGGCAAGTCGGTGCCAGGCCAGACCCGGTTGTAGTCGGGCTGATGTTCCAATCGGCGCAAGCCGTGTCTTGCGGCGCTGATATTGCCGATAAAAATAGACAAGGAGCGAGGCAGCGGTGTGTCGTGAAACTTTTGCAGCAATAATTGCAGGGCGAGAAAACCGGTCGGTTCATTGCCGTGTAATAGCAGCGAGACGAATAAGGGTTCGGCTCTCTGGCCTTGCAGATGGATTAAGCTGGGTTTCGCAAGGATCGTATGGAGAGTCTTCGGCGAGGCCGATAATAGTCCTTCCGGTAGAGAGTCCAATTGCTGCAATCTCGACATTTTAATGAGTACTCCATTCGCCGACTGGTGTGGCTGATTGTTGATTGTTCAGATAGGTTTCGGTCATTAATTTAAAGTTTTTACCTTGTTCCTTGATGAACTGTCGTTGCCATTGGCTGCCGGTTTGTTGATTATTGAGCCGTTGCCGCATTATATCGAGATAATCTTCGCTGTCACAGCGACTGATGCCCAGTGATGCCAGGCCCAATGCCGCACGTTCGATCAGATCTTCACGCAGCAGCGTATGCATGCGTATTTTTTTGCCGTTAAGCCAATGGATCGAAGCATCCAGACCGTAGCGGGCCGCCTGATAAAAATTATCCTTGGCTTGTGAAAAAGGGAAGGGCAGACCCTGGGTGATAATTTCATCGCAGAGATTCTTGCTCAAACCATAAAAAAAGGCCGCATTGGCGATGGAGTCCAGCGGCGTCGGCCCGGCAGCCGGTGTACGGTGTTCGATGCGGATGTGCGGCGTGCCATCGGCGTCGAAACCGAGCAGGGGACGGTTCCAGCGCCAGATCGTGCCGTTATGTAATTTCAAATGGGCAAAGGCTTCCGGTGAGCTATCGATGGCCTCCGGCAACAAGATGGGGAAATGCTGCAGATTTTCTTCAAAACATTCCATAATGGATTTGCGGGCATAATCGGTGCCAAAGCTGACTCTTCTCAATGGGCCTTGGGCGACACCGGCGTAGCCCCCGGTTTCGATGGCTTGCTCGAATAGCGGGATGCGCGTTTCGTTCCACAAGTCCTTGCCGAACAGATAAGGGGCGTTGGCGCAACTGGCGACCATCGCCGCCGACGCGATAATCGAGGCATTGTAAAAATGATGAGCCAAGCCCAGCGGAACCTGTATATGGATCTGAAAAGACGTGGTGGCCGACTCCAGCATCACGTCATGATGATCCAGTTTCAGATGTTCGTGACCGGTGATGTCGAGATGCACCGGCTTGCCGCGCGATTGCAGGATTTGTTGGTTCAAGGCCCGATAACGATTCAGGTTCGACATGTTCGCCAAAGTCAGGTCGTCCTGCACCAGCGTGGGTAAGATGCCTATCATGATTAAGCGACCATTTAATGATTCGGCATGACGGTAGGCCGTGTCCCAAGTTTCCTGTAACTGGCTGTGCATTCGACTGAACACATTGCCGGCCAGGGGCGTCGGGGTGCTGTTCAATTCGATATTGAATTTGGCCAACTCTTCGAAGGCGAGCGGGTGATTAAGAGTCGCTAGGAAGGATTCGTTGATCGGCAACGGCCGACAGTTGTTGTCCAGTATCCAGGCCTCAATCTCGAAACCCGCGACCGGCGTACGCTTGGAGAAGCGCCTATGTTCGATTAGATGTCTGAGTAATGAAGTTTCCTGCCTTAGTTTTTGATAAAAGCGGTCAAAGTCGCCTTGCTCGAACTCCGAAAATGAAATTTCCTGGCCCATGATGCGCCCTGTGGTAAGTGACAAGCTAAGAGGGACGCGCTGATTTAATCAGTGCTGTTCTTAGCTTGTTTTACCGTAATAATCGACCATAGGCAAACCGCTGGCTTAATTCTAGCAATTCCCGATAATGCAGCTAATTCAACCGAACTGAGGTTAATTAAGGAGCTCCCATATCGGCCGGCTGCCGTCAGGCAGGGCGGCCATACGCCCTAACTCGACCCATTCATTGCTTGGGGTATGGAAGTCCGAGCCTTGGGAGGCCCGTAATTGAAATTTTTGCGCAAAAAAATGACTGCGTTGGATATCGTCGACGGAACTGCGCCCGGTGACGACCTCAATGCCTTGTCCGCCGGCTTGTTTAAACGCGGTTAACGCGCGGTTCATCCAATTGCTGGTCAGCTTATAGCGCAACGGATGCGCCAGCACTGCGACACCGCCGCTGGATTTGATCCAGGCGATGGTTTCCTCCAGCCCGGCCCAGACCGTCGATACATAGGCGGGTTTGCCGCGGCCTAGGTATTTATCAAAGGCCTCCTGCTGGCTGCGGACATGATGTTGTTCGAGCAGATAACTGGCGAAATGGGAGCGGGTGATCATGCCGTCGCCGGCGGCCTCTCTGACTGCGTCATAGGCGCCTGGAATGCGTTTCTTTTCCAGCTTGAGAGCAATTTTCTTGGCGCGTTCGGCGCGAATAATCTGTTGTTGCTCGATGCCCTCGAGCAGGCTGGGCTCGTCCGGGTCTATGCCCAGTCCGACGATATGAAAACATTTATGTTCCCACGTCGATGATAATTCGATGCCGGGGATCAATCGTATGCCGATATCGTCGGCGGTCTGTTGCGCCTCGGCCAATCCGTTCGTCGTATCGTGATCGGTCAATGACAGCGCCGTGACGCCTTGCTGATGAGCCCGTTTAACCAATTCCGTAGGCGTCAGTGCGCCGTCGGATGCGGTGGAGTGGCAATGTAGGTCGTATTTATCCATGATTATTGATATTCGCCATATAGTTTTGCGTAAAGACCTTTTTGCCGGATTAAAGTTGCATGTTTGCCTTGTTCGCAGATGCGTCCCTCTTCGAACACATAGACATGGTCGGCCTGTTTGACCGCGCTTAAACGGTGGGCAATGATGATGGTGGTCTTGTCTTTTAGAAAATCCGCTAACGCCGCGTGTACTTGATGCTCTGTTTCGGTATCCAGCGCCGATGTCGCCTCATCCAGGATAACGACCTTCGGTTTGCTGACGATCATACGGGCGATCGCCAGACGCTGGCGCTGGCCGCCCGACAGGCGCATGCCATGCAGGCCGACCATGGTGTCCAGGCCGTTCTCGAGCCCGGCGACGGATGCTTCCAATTGTGCGATCTGCAAGGCTCGCCATAATTCCCGATCTGGGATATCGCGGCCTAGCGTGAGGTTGGCTCTAATCGTGTCATTGAACAGCGCGGGGTGCTGCAACACCGTGGCGACATGCTCGCGGACGATTTCCATACCGATCCGCTCAACCGGTATGTTAGCAAAGTAGATTTTCCCTTGCCGGGGTGGGTAAAGCCCGATCAAGGTCTGCGCCAGCGTCGATTTGCCGCCGCCACTGGCGCCGACCAGCGCGACTTTCTCGCCTTTTTTGATATTCAGATTGATGCCGTTGAGCACCGGTTCCTCGTTGTAACTAAAATGCAAGTTTTCGATGCGAACGTCTACCGTGTTGTGATGCTTGAAGGGGTTTTCCAGGTGGGGAAAGTGCGGCTCCTGGCGTAGCTGGTTTAATCTGTTGACTCTGTGCAAGGCGGCTTTGGCGGCGTAAAAGGCATGCTGAATGCCGAGAATTTCCTGCACCGGGGCCATCATGAACCACAGGTAACCGAATACGGCTAGCATCTGGCCGATGCTTAAACCCGAATATAACACCATGAACATCGCGATGGCCCTGAAAATATCGAAGCCGAAGAGGAAAACCAGGAAGCTCAGGCGGCCGGCGGCATCGCTTTTCCAGGCGAAGGCGGTCGAATGGTTCTTCACGGTCAACGCCGAATCGATTAAGCGTTGGCAATAATGTTGTTCACGATTGCTGGCGCGAATCTGGTGTATCGCTTCCAAGGTTTCGGTCAAAGACTGTTGGAAAATGGCGTAAGCCTGATTTTCCTTGGCCTTCAGGTCTTTGATTCGGGAGCCGATAACTTTGGCGAAATAAATCACGACCGGGTTCAGAAACAAGATGAACAAGCCCAGTTGCCAGTGCATCCATAACAGAATCACCGCCGTGCCGAGCACGGTCAGGCAGGCGACCAGCATTTTGCTGATCGTCGTGCCCATGAAGTTGTCTATTGTATCCAGATCGGTGACCATGTGGCTGACCACGGTGCCGCTGCCGAGACTTTCATACTCCGACATCGAAATGCTTTGCAAACGATTGATTAAATTGCGCCGAATCCGGAAAATGACGTCCTTGGCGATTAACGAAAATTGCCGGGTCTGAATGATGTTGAGCGTTAGCGCGAACAATCTCAGCAGCAGACTGACGATCAGGATAACGCCGATATAGGTTAAAGGGTGGCGCCAGTCGCTGGCGATGAAACGATTAATGAATTCGACGGTGACGCCGGGTTGATCGAGCAGAACCTCGTCAACCAGCAGCGGCATCAGCAAAGGGACGGGGACGCTGGCGATAGTCGCCAGCAAGGCGACGATATGCGCCGAAAAAAGTTCTTTTTTATGTTCTAATGCAATTTTATATATGTAGTTCCAGGAATATTGCGCTTGGGGAGAGCGAGAACGTGTCACGTTGAGAGTAGTGGCGTTGGTTAAATAACGTAAATTATAACGGTCGGAGCCCTGTTTTGGGAAATATAGTTATATGGCTATCAACCTGCTGCAGCTAAGTTAAATCCTCCGGTGGTTTGTTCATAGACATGCATCGTTAATCGCGCAAAAGTCTATAATCGCTCTTCTCTTTGCCCCCTTGGAAGAGTTAACATAGCGCTGTGATGCTTTTCACGTCACTGTATTCAATTGTGAGGCATTGTAGGATGCGCTGACGACAGGAAGCGCATCAATAACCCATTCAGTATTGTCACCATCAACCTAACAAACTATCCATGCTCGCCAAATTTCAAATATTGATACTCTGCTGTTTGTTGCTGACGGAAACTGAGGCTATGGCGGTGAAATCGCTGCCGGAAATGAGAGCGGATTTTTTACGGGCGGAAAAGTTGATCCGCACCGATCAGGATGCTGAATATTTTAAGCTGGCCGATTCATTAACAGACTATGCCTTATATCCTTATTTGCATTACCAATGGTTGAAAAAAAATCTCGATCAAAATAAGGCGATAGAGGATTTTTTATTGGCTCATCACGAGACGCGTTACGCGGGGCTGTTAAAAAATTTATGGTTGCGCCAGCTGGCCAAACACAAAAACTGGACGGAATTGATCAAGCATTATCGCAGCAGCAGTAGCGCCGAGCTGCAATGCAATTATTACCGCGCCAAATATAACACCGGTCAGAAGAAAACCGCCTTGGTCGCAGCGAAAAAATTATGGGTTGTCGGCCATTCGCAGCCGGCAAACTGTGACCCGTTATTCGATGTCTTGATGAAATCTAAATATTTTACCCGAGACATGGTCTGGCGACGTTTTCAAGCTGCGCTCGGCAAGGGCAGGGTGCAATTGGCGAACTATGTCAAAGGCTTGATGGGAAAAAAAGACCGCGCCGCCGCCGAACTGTGGTTAAAAGTGCATCGGGAACCGCAGTTGGTTAAGAAACCTGACTGGCATCAAGGCTATCGTCAAGCCGGTTTGATTTTTGCCCATGCCGTCGAGCGTATCGATAGGAAAAATTCGATCAAGGCGGCCGAGGTTTGGGATCAGCACAAGGATAAATATACCATTCCGCAATATCGGGTCGATCAAATTGAAAGACGCTTGGCGCTAGGTCTGGCTTTCAGGCGAGACGCTCGCGCCTATAGCCGGCTGGAAAAACTGAATAAGTCCGACCAGGCGGTCAGGGAATGGCGGGTCAGGGCGGCGTTGACCGAGCAGCATTGGCCGCATGTGGCTGCGGCGCTGGATAAGCTCGATGTCAAGGAAAAACAGCAAGCTAATTGGCAATACTGGCGGGCCAGAAGTTATGATCAAGACGGTAAGCATCAGCAGGCCCTGCAGCTGTTCAATCAGTTAGCCGGCGATCGCAGCTTTTATGGTTTTTTATCGGCCTATAAACTGAATCAAGAAATCCGTATCGGTGATCGGCCGATCAGCGTTTCAGCAACCGAAATTGCCGAGCTGGCGTCTCACAAGGATTTTCAGATGATCGAAGAATTGCGCGCAATTGACCGCAATCAAGAGGCTAAGAGGCAGTGGTGGTATGCGGTGTCGCGGCTGAAAAAAAATGACATCCTGGTTGCGGCAAAGCTGGCTCAGCATTGGCAATGGGATCAGGTGGCTATCTTTACCATCGCCAAGGCTAAATATTGGGATGATGTAGACTTGAGGTTTCCGGTTAAATATTTGGACCAAGTTAAAGTCAATGCAAGACTGCATGAATTGGATCCGGCCATAGTGTTCGGCTTGATTCGGCGGGAAAGCGCCTTCAACGAAAAAGCACGATCGCCGGTTGGGGCTAGAGGCTTAATGCAGATCATGCCGAGAACCGGCAGGCAGATCGCCCGCGACTTAAAAGAGCAGTGGCGGAGTGCGCAGAGCCTGTTTAATCCGGAAGTGAACGTCAAGTACGGCACTTACTATTACAAAAAACTGTTACAGCAGTTTAATGGACATTACGCTTTGGCTGCGGCGGCCTACAATGCCGGACCGCATCGCGTCGAAGGCTGGTTGCCCGATGAAAATGCGGTTGCGGCCGATATTTGGATCGAAACGATTCCTTTCAAGGAGACGCGCGCCTATGTTTCCGCGGTGTTGACTTATGCGTTGATTTATCAGCAGCGGATGCAGCGAAATATGTTAAAAATTAAAGATTTTATGCGCGATATTTTGCCAAACTGAAAATTGAGCTGATTTTTTTCTACGACTGTAAGATAATATGAGGTTGATTAGAATAATTAGCCAGGTATATTTTAATGGAGAAACAGCATAGTTTTACGCGCGACGAATTATTAATGTCCGGACGGGGCGAGTTGTATGGTCCGGAGAACGCGCAGTTACCTCTTCCCAATATGTTAATGATGGATCGAATAACGCATATTTCGGATGAAGGCGGTAAGTATGGTAAAGGCGAAATCATTGCTGAACTCGATATTACTCCCGACTTGTGGTTTTTCGATTGTCATTTTCAGGGCGACCCGGTCATGCCGGGCTGTCTCGGCCTCGATGCCATGTGGCAGTTAATCGGATTTTATTTGTGTTGGTTGGGAGGTCCGGGCAAAGGGCGCGCCTTGGGATGTGGAGAGGTGAAATTTACCGGACAAGTGCTCCCGACTGCGAAGAAAGTCACCTATAAAATCGATCTGAAACGTGTCATTATGCGCAAATTGGTGATGGGTATTGCTGATGCCACGATGACTGTGGATGGTAAAACCATTTATGAGGCGAATGATCTACGAGTTGGCTTGTTTACTTCAACAAAAGATTTCTAAAGGTTTAACAACATGAGAAGAGTCGTCGTAACAGGTTTGGGCATTGTGTCCAGTATCGGGAATAATCGCGATGAAGTGGTTGATGCTCTAAAACAAGGGCGATCAGGCATCGCATTTGCGGAAGATTACCAAGAACTGGGGTTCCGTAGTCATGTTCGGGGTCCTATTAGCATTGATCTGAATGAATTCATCGATCGTAAGGTCAAACGCTTCATGGGCGATGGCGCCGCATTCAATTATATCGCCATGCAACAGGCGATTGCCGATTCCGGTCTTGCCGATAATGAAGTATCTAACCATCGCACCGGGCTGGTGATGGGGTCGGGCGGACCGTCTACCTCGAATCTGGTTGAGGCGGCCGATATCCTGCGCTCAAAGGGGGTTAAAAAAGTTGGTCCTTACATGGTGCCGAGAACGATGTCCAGCACCAACACCGCTTGTCTG
The DNA here is from genome assembly GCF_030717995.2 of Methylomarinum sp. Ch1-1. NCBI lineage: Bacteria > Pseudomonadati > Pseudomonadota > Gammaproteobacteria > Methylococcales > Methylococcaceae > Methylomarinum > Methylomarinum roseum. The sequence goes on from NZ_CP157743.1 coordinate 2,632,589, forward strand.
GCCACGCCATTTAAAATCAAAGGCGTCAATTACAGTATCAGTTCCGCCTGCGCGACCAGCGCGCATTGTATTGGCCATGCGATGGAGTTGATTCAGCTAGGCAAGCAGGATGTCGTCTTCGCCGGCGGCGGTGAAGAGGTGCATTGGTCGATGTCGGTCTTGTTCGATGCGATGGGCGCCTTGTCGTCAAAGTATAACGATACGCCGGAAACCGCCTCCAGGCCCTATGATGAAACCCGCGATGGCTTCGTGATTTCCGGTGGCGGCGGCGTGCTGGTCATCGAGGAATTGGAGCACGCCAAAGCCCGCGGAGCGAAAATCTATGCGGAACTGGTCGGTTACGGCGCCACTTCCGATGGTTACGACATGGTGCAGCCGTCCGGGGAAGGCGCGGTACGCTGTATGCAACAGGCAATGGCGACCGTGGATGGCGACATCGATTACATCAATGCCCACGGCACTAGCACACCGGTTGGCGATATGCGGGAGTTGGAGGCTTTGCGCACCGTTTTCGGCGACGATAACGTGCCGGCGGTCAGCTCCACGAAGTCGTTAACCGGTCACGCGCTAGGCGCGGCTGGCGTCAATGAGGCGATTTATTCGCTATTGATGATGGAAGAAAGCTTCCTCAGCGCTTCGGCCAATATCACTCAATTGGACCCTGAGGCGAAGGGCATACCCATCGTTCGCGAACGTCAGGATGGCGTGACGCTGAATACCATTATGTCGAACAGCTTCGGTTTCGGCGGCACCAATGCCACGCTGATTTTACAGCGCTATAACGGCTAGACGATCAAAAGACGGGCGCTGTCAATGCGTCCGTGCCTTGCAGTACTAGCTCATCCTTGTCCTCACGCTAAGGTCGGACAGGCGCCGTTAGATCAAAAGGCCTAGTACAACATAGTCAATATTATTCTGTCGGCCATTGTGAATGTAGGTGCGGATTTAGCCGCGCAATGCGATTAAATTCGCACCTATCGCAGCCGTTTCCAGTTTGGCGTTCAAAAAGGGCATGGGGTGTGTTTGGCGAGGATATCGGCAGCAAGGATGCAGCTTTGGGTGAGTCGGGTGTAGCGGCGGATATTGGTGTGTTTGGCGAGGATATCGGCAGCAAGGATGCAGCCGTCAAGCCCCCAGCGCCTAAATTCCATGGCTTTTGGGCGCTACATTTTACTTTTAGGCGCGGGTGCGCCACTCCTCGGCAGACACGCCCTAAACACAACGTCAGTTCCGGATAATATAATTCTATATTGCCAAGGGTTAAGACGGTATCAGCTCGCTCTGGAAAAAGTGTGCGCGGCATTTCCACTATCCCTGGTGGTCAGATTCCGCGCTCAAGCTCACATGGACGTATTCACCCAGCACCTAAATTCCATAGGCTAATGGCTGCGATAAATCATCTTCGTTTATTTAGGTGCTGGGTGAACGGCGTCTTCTGGAAGCGCTACCTGATACAGTTTTCTTAATCCGAACTCAGATTAGACACAGCAAAAATGCTCAAACTGGGAAACTTCAGTAAAAGTAGCCTGCAGTAAAAGTAGCCTGTCCCCTTTTTCCCTCTTTTTAATTGACCGACGACCTGTTTTTGGACTATATTTGGTCTTAATGAGAGGTGTTTATGAAATTATCAGATCAAATCAAGCCTATTAGCTACTTGAAAGCCCATGCCGCTGAAGTCGTGCGTAATCTGTCGACTCAGATGGAGCCCTTGGTGATTACCCAAAATGGTGAAGCTAAGGCTGTAATGCTGGACATTAAAAGCTACGAGCAAACGCAGGAAACTATGGCGCTTTTGAAGATGCTTGCGCTAGGTCAGCGCCAGATCGACGAAGGGAAAGTTCAGCCAGCCGCTGATGTTGTTGCCAAGCTGCGTAGTCGGAGCAAAAATCGGTAATGAGTTATCAGGTATTTCTTACTGACGACGCGGCTTACGATCTTGAGGATTTGTACGACTATATTGAATCCTATGATTCGCTAGAAAAGGCTGACTACGTTCTCGACAAAATAGAAGAGACATTTTCAAGCCTTGTCGATAATCCAGAGCGCGGTGCTTATCCAAATGAGTTATTAGCTGTTGGCTTGCGCGAATATCGAGAAGTCTATTTCAAGCCCTACCGTATTATTTATCGGGTTATTGCTCAGCATGTCTATGTTATGGTGATTGCTGATGGTCGTCGTGACATGCAAGCTCTTTTGCAGCGTCGCCTGCTTCAAGCCTAAACTATCGCCATGTCTGATCTTAGTGGCGCCGATACTTTGATCAACCCTTGCTTAAGCGCTGTGCTATTTACTCATGCTCCTCTGTAGAAAAAGATAATCGCGATCCGTTCGATTCAGTTAGTGCTCAGTTTATGGCTTGTGCTGAATTTATCGGCTTACAGGTTAGCCAGGGTTGGCGGTTGGTGGATATAATCTAAGAAGATAGAGGCTATTCTGGCAGTCATATGCGCCGAGGGCTCCTGGCGGTGCAAGCAGTGTCATTACGGTTACTAGGCAGCCAAAGCAGCTTTCAAAAGCCACTCGCCAGCTGGTGGATACCTGGGACTCGGAGTGGCAACTCTTACAACTAGCGCGCCACTATTTCTGCGAAAGCTTGTTTTGGGCATCCCAGCCCAAGCAAGCGGCAGAAATTACGTGGCGATTATTGCCTCCGGCGGCCCCGATTCGTCCTGCGTCCGTGCCACTCCGCCATATCATCGTAAACTCGATGCGGGCTCCGTCGCACTCCCACAAATGACTTGACGGCGTTTCGGGAGACCTTTTATTTTGTCTCCACCTTCGCTCTCGCTTCGATTCCGACAAAACAATCGGCCCTACGCCTATCGGGGACTAAAAATCTTCACTTCGCTGCCGCTCCGTTTCCAAGATTTTCAGCGGTCGCGCAGGACAGTTTGGGCTAAATAGACCGGCCTTCCTCATCCCAGGTTGTTTGGAATTGCGTGAAGCTCGCGCCGCTTTGCCACCATGAACCGCTCCAGTTAGAGCCTTTGTCGAGAACTTTCTGCGACTCGCTGGTTCCACATTTCGGGCAAGTGAGCGTGTAGGTCGTTTGATCGATGATTCCCATGAACTCTCTTGATGGATGCAGAAATGCTCATCCTACCAATTCTGGGAAACAACCGCTTGATCGATCAATATGAGGCGTGACGCTTGTGGACTTCGGGCGGTTTTATGGCGGTAAGGAAGGAGAGAGGAATGGCCCCGAGAGAGCGTCATGTGGCCACAGGTAGGCAGCAGGCCAGACTGTCGAAGTCCCCAAACCTATTTAGTGTTCCGCGCGTGTTCGCGGGGTCTGGCGGGAGCACATAATAAAAAACCCCAACCGAGAGTGGTTGGGGTTTGGGTATTGGTGGAGGCGGCGGGAATTGAACCCGCGTCCGCAAGTACTCCGCCACAAGGTCTACATGCTTATCCCGCACTTTTAATTTAACCGTTGACTACCCGACGGGCCAGGAAGATCAGCGGCGATTTCGATTGGTTTTAACGCTGTTGGCTCCGAACAAAGCCTTGGCGCGATCTTATGTCAGATGACCCCTGAATGTTCCGAAGAACCTACACGCATAAGCACATGTAGTCAGAGGAGTGGTGCAGGTTTTAAGCTGCTAAAGCCACTGAGTAGTTTTCGTCGTTTGCGAATACTTTAAATATCAGTATATTTTACGAGATGTACTGTCCTCGGCATGCACTCGAGGTTTTGCTACCCACGTCGAAGCCAGGTCGCCCCCAAGAAACTGTAATTATACTCAAAAGTTATTGTGCTTTTCGACAAGTTTATTTGTAAAAGTTCAATAAATTTCATTTTTCCAGCTTAGCGTCTGTTGTTGGCTAAGCAGCGGAATAGACGAATAATTAGTCGCAATATAGCAAAGAAAGTTCCGGCAAAGGTCTTGCTGAAAGAGCCGAATAAACATTTTGCAGCCCCTCGGAACAGGTGTAAGATGAAAAGGATGACTATGATGGGTCGGAGGTTTTTCGTATTTTTTTCGATGAAAATGATCTCAGTCCTTTACAGAGGTGAGGTTAAATCAATACAATATCGATTCGATACTTAAAAAATCAGGGGAGGTTTTATGAAAATTCAGACTGCATGTATTTCGCTGTTGTTCGGCAGTGTGTTGAACGCGGCGGTTTATGCCGGCGACAAAGCCGATTATCTGCAATTAAAAAGCGTGGAAACGGAAGTTGAAGCGGAAAACGGTAAAAAAACCTTAGAGCTGGAGATCAAGACGCAGGGCAATATCCCGATGGATGGGAAATCCGGCGCCTTTGGTTATGCCGCTCTTAGCGATGGTCCTAACAATCTGTTGGTCGCGGTGACCCATTTGCCGATAGACGACAGTTCTCATGAAAACGCGACGAGTGGCTTTCATACTCATGTATTGGATTTGAAAGAACCGACCCAAGCCTGTGAAGGCGCCAATTTTGAGGTCGATCTGGATAATTCCGGTAAAAACAAGGCCTTTGACGCCGATTACAAGTGGTCGGTGAGAAAAAACAAGATTAAGGTGGAAGATGTCCCGGTAGCCGATTTAGGCGATGCCGGCGTCGAAGCGGTGGTTTCTTTCACGTTGAAGCCGATATTGGATGACAAAGGCAGTCCGACCAATCTTTGCGTCCATGTCGTCGATCAGAAATAAAGACCGTGATCTGTTAATCTCGGTTTGACTCAACAAGTTTTTTAGAATTTGTCAAACCACATCATAGGATGCGCCGACCTCGGGAGGCGCATCTTTTTGCTCCTGCGAACGAGGCTATTGATCGTTCCGCAGAAAATTAATCTTGAAAACCCCGCGTTACGTGGTAAAACTTGTCGTTAAGCCTAATTGACAAGGTCCTTTACCGTTGACCGAACCTATCGCCGTCAAAGCCGTTTTAATTTATCCGCGGTTTGATACCTCGGATACCTTTTGGAGTTACGCCCGAAGTCTGGGTTTATATGCGTCCGGAAATCGCTTCGGTTTGCCGAAAAGACTGTTGCCGCCGCTAGGGCTGTTGGGCCTGTATCGACATCTGAAACCTTATTATCGGGAAATTGAGCTGATCGACCGAAATGTCGATCCCAGACCATTGGCGGAGCAGATCGGCGATGCCGATCATGTCTATATGGGCGGCATGTCTGCGCAGCAACACAGTCTTTATCGCGATGCCGAACAGGTTAGGCAAAGCGGCAAGACCTTGATTGTCGGCGGAACGGCAGTCACCCCGGATTCGCCGCTGCTCGACGTCGCCGATCATCTGATCGAGAATGAAGCGGAAATGGTCATAGACGATTTATTGCAGGGACTAAGCGATGGCAGCGCACGGCATTACTACCGGGGGGCTGTCACGCCGGCCGACCGATTCTTTCAACCGGACTTTTCCGCCATCGATTTGCAAGATTATGCCCACATGGCTTTGCAGATCAGTCGCGGTTGTCCCGAGTCTTGCGAATTCTGCGATATTCCGTCCCGATTCGGGAAAAATTATCGAGTCACGCCATGGCGGCAGACCGCGGCGGCGTTTCGTCAATTGACCGAGCTGGGCTGGTCCGGGCCGGTGTTTATCGTCGACGATAATTTCATCGGCAATCCGCGCAAGGCGCTGGAAGCCCTGCGCCATCTTTATCATATCGGCGAGGATTTGGGCATACATCACCCCAAATATACCGAAATGACGCTGAGATTCGCCGATGATTCGACGGTGATGCAGGAACTGCGGCATTGGTTCAGGCGCTGCAATTTCAGTCAGAGCTTCTACGGTGTGGAAACGCCGAACAAGGCTGCGCTCAGGGAAACGGACAAGCAGCAGAATCTGCGCGGCGACAAGGGCCTGGTGGAAAAACTGGCCTATATCAGCGAACAGACCGGTTCCGGCGTCATGATGGGAATGATCTATGGTTTCGATCATGACAGCGACGATACCGTCGAGCCGTTCATCGATTTTGTCAACGCCACCCATGCGCCGATTGTCATGGCGGGTTTGTTGAATGCGTTGCCGCGCACCGCTCTGATGGAACGCCTGAAAAAAGAAGGGCGTTTCATCCAGCACAGCAGCGGCAACAACTCCGATGGTGTGATCAATTTCATTCCGCTGAATTTCTCCATCGAACAGGCGGAACGCAATTATCTTAAGATCCTGCAAGCCATTTATCACCCGGACGCCTATTTCAAGCGGGTGATGCGGCACTTGCAGCGCGTCGATCCGCTGCTAAAGGGGGACTTTCGCGATCGCCGTGAACAGCTGTCGGCCGTCATCAAGATTCTGAGCCGTCAAAACGCCTTGAATTACTGGCGCTACCTGTTCCAGGCGCTGAAAATCGCCGGCCGCCGGTTTCCGGCGGGCAGTGCGGCCTACACAGCGTTGACGGCCGAATATTTCGCCTTATGCGCGCAATACACTCATTTCATCGGCCAGACCCGGGCCTTGCAGCGGCAAATCGAGCACAGGCGATACCAAGGCTGGCAGCGCTGTTCCTGGCGACAAGTATTGGCGGCCGAGATTGAAGCGGTCGAATTATTACAGGCCCACCCGGATACGCCGCTGCTCGATACGATCCGCCTCGATTTAGCGCTCGATCATTGCTTGACCGGGACGCGGCTCCAGCTGATGGAGTATTACTGCGAGCCGTTGATATGGCAGGCGTTTGCCGATGGCGCCGACGCGATGCCGTCAGACCGGCAGTTTGTGGCGCTGCAAATCGAGGCCTTTGCCGCGGTATACCGGCAAAGAACGGCCATCGCCGGCGGCATCGCTTGGGAAGAGATAGAACGCCATCTTCAGGCCACGCTGGCGCAAAATCACGACTTCGTTCTGCAAATGCGGCGGCGGTTCCGTAAATTCTTGGCGTTGAAGGCGCTTAGCGATGAGTGCTAAAGGTTTAGCTCGAATGTCTGCGAGTAGAGGGCGGTGATGAGACGCTATTACATCGGTTTGTCGGTCACCTATCATGATCCCGCCATGGCCATTGTCGATGAAAAGGGCCGGGTTTTGTTCGCCGAGGCCGGCGAGCGGTATTTGCAGCACAAGCGCGCGTTGAATTGCGAGGCGGATCCGTTGTTGCGCGTGCCGGAGTTATTGGCCGAGCATTGTCGTTTTCCCTGTCAAATCACGATCGCGATCAACTGGCGCAAACGTCGGCCCTGGTATGAAAACGTCGTCGCCGCGCTGGGGTGTCTGGATGCGCCGGGCTTGATGAAGCAGGGCATCAAACGTCTGCGCTCGCCTTTGCCCAATTATCAGCTGCATCACATGATCGCCTGTCAGCGCAGCAAGATTAAGACGGCCGGTTTGAATCTGGTGCGTATTCTTCGGCAATCTTATCCACAGACGCCGCTGCGTTTCGCCGACTTTGCCCATCATCTGACCCATGCGGCCTGCGCCTGTTATAGCAGTCCTTTTAGCGAAGCCGCCTGCGCGGTGGTCGATTCGTTTGGCGAGAACGGATCAATGGCGTTCTATCATTTTCGCAACGGCCGATTGCAACTGATCCATGAAAACCGTGGCGCCGGCAGCATCGGTTTCTATTATATGAAAATCACCGAATTATGCGGTTTCGACTGGCTAAAAGGGGAAGAATGGAAGGTCATGGGCTTGGCGCCTTATGGCAAGTTGAACCCGGAACTCTATGAATTGTTGAAGTCTTTGATCGTGGTCGAGGGACTGAGCTGCAAGCATCCGGGGCGCAGGCTGTTCGAGCGAGTCGACGAGCTGGCGCGTTTCCAGCGGCAAAAAGACCAATCGATCGAACAGGCCGCCGATATCGCCTTTACCGGACAGTTTTTTTTCGCCGAACTGGTCGGCCGTTTGTTGGGCAATCTGCAGGACATGACCGGCTCGAAACAACTGGCGCTGGCCGGCGGCTGCGCGCTGAATTCAGCCTTCAACGGCCAGATCGTCGAGCGCACCGGCTTCGAGCGCGTCCATATTCCATCGGCGCCGGCCGACGACGGCACAGCATTGGGCGCAGCCTGGTTGGCTTTGCGCCAGGATAATCCGTCTGTCGCGTTGGGCGGCGCCGCCTTGACGCCTTATCTAGGCTCGACGATTCCCGATGCGGCGCTGCAGCAGTTTAAAAAATATAACCGCAGCCTGAAGGTTCGGCATTTGCCGGATAGTCTTTGTCACACTGTCGCCCGCTTGCTGACCGATGGCGATTTGATCGCTTGGGTGCAGGGCAGGGCGGAATTCGGGCCGCGCGCCTTGGGCAACCGGTCGATACTGGCCGATCCCAGGCGGGCCTCGACCAAGGATCGGATCAATGCGACGATCAAGTTCCGCGAACAGTTCAGGCCTTTCGCGCCGGCGTTGCTGGCCGAATGCGCCGAGGATTTTTTTGACCATAGTCAGAGTTCGCCTTATATGGACAAGACCCTGAGTATTAGGGCCGATAAACGCGACAGCCTGGCCGCTGTTTGCCATGTCGATGGAACCGGACGTCTGCAAACGGTCACTAAGGAGTTTAATCCGCGTTTTTATCAATTGATCGTGGAATTTCATCGCTTAACGGAGGTGCCGGCCTTGTTGAACACCAGTTTCAATGTCATGGGGAAACCGATGGTGCATAGCCTGGAAGATGCGCTTGCGGTGTTTTTGACCAGCGGGCTCGACCATCTGGTGATTAACGATTATCTGATTAGCAAGCCGAAGGGTCATGAGTCGAGCCGCTGATTTGCCATTTAAACCGTCCTCGGCCACCGGGCAGTCTGTCACGTCTGTGTCGATTGGCGGCAGGGCGTTGTTTTATCGCTTGTTGCATTTCAACGTCTTTCTCGACAATCAGCAGCTTGCTCAGGCTTTTTTGAACCAAAGCTTAGAACGGGCCGGACGGCATTATTACAATCGATACACCGAGCTTGGCGACGACCCCATGGCGTCTTTGACTGTCGAGTCTAATATCGAGCCTATGTCGGTCGGCGAGGCCGGCTTCGTGGAAAGCTTGAGACAGTCGGCGCCGGTGCTACTGACCGAACCCTGCTGGCTGCAGGATGTTTGTCAGGCGACCAGCAATCAGGAAGTCACGGCCGCCGCGTTGATGCGGGTTTATTTGGCCTTGAGCGCGGCCCATTTGGACGATGCTTACCGAGCCTTGCTAGCGCAGTTCGGCCTTGCGTCGCCGCCATTGCATAGCGCCTCTTATAGCCAGCGTAAAGATTTGTTGAGCGGTTTCATCGATTTCGCGGCGGTACAGCTGGCGCTGGCGGACAATCCTCGGCGCTATGAGGCCGAACTCTTGGGTTTTACGCTGGCTTATTGCCGCTCATCGACGCCGGTGGAGCAGTATTTTCCGGATCAAACCGGACAAACTGATTTTTTCCGCAGGCGGCGGGCGCTGCTCGCCTGTCAATCTGAGGGGGTGGCCCGGATGCTCGATGACTGGCTGGCATTGAATGCGGGGCCTAAGGCACAGGCTTGGCAGCGAATCCAGGCCGGTTTCTGGCTGTATAGGGACTTGGTTGAGCGCTGCCGTAGCCAACTGGGAAGGCATCTGCTGCACCATCCTTCCGCCACCGAGGCGATGCTACAACTGCTGCAACGCAAGACGGCCGCCGCCATCGGTCATCACCATCGGGTACAATTACAAGGGCAAAACCTCGATGACTGGTTCAGGGGGCTGCCGGAGACTGGAGGCGAGCTGTTGACGGCGTTGCGCCGCTCTTCCTATGTCGATGCCGCTGAGCCGCAAAACAGCCGCTTGTTAAAGCTGTTCGAATTCAACGGCCCGATGTTCGGAATTCTCGACCAACAGGAATTGGCTGTCGTCAAAAACTGGCTGTCGGATCAATCCACGGCGACAGCCGAACCGTTGAACCCGCGCTCCGATCACGAAGACAGACCAGTCCGCTTCGTTGTCTCTAAATCTGAAGACTTGGGGCGCTTGTCGAATCGTCAGTTATATTATTATCTGCTCAATGCGGAATATTACCCACAGGTTTTGCCGCCAGCGGCCGCTAAGGTCAGCCGGCAACTGGCGATTTTCGGCCGGCTCAGTCGCTTGCCTTTTAAACGCTACAGTCATGCTCGATTCGAACGGTATTTGCACGCGACTTATCAACACGAAATGGCCGCTTATCGGCCCCTGTCCGGCAAGCCGAATATTTCCCGGGCGGCCTATCGCTGGGGGTTGAAGCAGATCGCTCCGACGGTATTAATCGATGGTGTCTGGCTGCAGCATTGCAGCCGGCTGCGTTGCAGCCATCCGGAGATCGCAGCGATTTTAACCGGCATTTATGCCGATGAGCTGGGTCGCGGACGGTTGCAACAGAGTCACCCGGTCGTTTTCAGCAATCTGTTGGAAGCCTTAGGGATCGATCTGCCGCCTATCGCCAGCAAGGCATTTAGTGAACATGAAAATTTCGTCGACAGCGCCTTCGATCTGCCGGTTTTCATGCTGGCGCTGGCCAAGTTTCCGCAGCGTTTTCTGCCCGAGTTGTTGGGCTTGAACATGGCGATAGAATTGAGCGGGCTGGGGCGGGGCTATCTGTCGCTGATCGATGAACTGAATTACTGGGGCATCGATGCCACGATTGCCCGTTTGCATGTCACCATCGATAATTTTGCCGATGGCCATGCCGCCCAAGCTAAAGAGGCGATCAAGCTGTATTTGGACGAGGTTCTGGTCGGCCAGGGCGAGCAGGCCATGCAGCAACACTGGCGTAGAATATTCAGCGGATACGTATCGCTGAATCGAATCTGCTGGCGTTTTAAACTGGCGGTGCCGGCGGTTTATATGTTCAATAAGATGACTCGCCGGTCTCTGATATCAGATAACAATAATAAAAAAAACTCCTCGCTATGAAATATCTGTGCAGTTTTATCTTTCCGCTTTGTGTCTTGTTGTTTCTTTACAGCGGTCCGCATGGTGTTGCCGCGGCGTTATCGTGGACGCTGCCGTTATGGCTGCTGTGTCTCGCCGACCGTTACAGCCCCAAGCTGAATCAGGCCAGCAACCCTCCGCTCAAGCAAACTTTTTGGTTCGATTGGATACTGGTGCTGCTGGCGATGATCCAATTCGTCAATATCTTTTTGTTGTTGCGTTATGCGGCGCAATTACCATGGTCTAGCCTCAGCGAGACGGCCGTTTCCATCGTCAATTTGATCGTATTGAGGATATTGGTCGGCACCAGTTCCGGCAGCTCGGCGATCATCGTCGCGCATGAATTGATTCATCGTCGCCAAAAAATATTGAGAGGGCTGGGGCATGGACTGCTTTATACTGTTTGCTACGATCATTTCGCCATCGCCCATCTGCAAGGTCATCATCAGCAGGTGGCGACGCCCGAGGATATCTCAACGGCTCGTCTCGGCGAAAGTTTCGACAGTTATTGGCAGAGAGTCGTTAAGGGGCAGTTCCGTTATGCCTGGCGGTATGAGATGGCGCGGCTCGGGATCGTCAGTCAGACCCGATCGATGTTCTTATGGGCGAAAAACCGGGTGCTGCAAGGCATCGTGATCGAAGCCTGGCTGGTGGTGATGATTATTGTCCAGTTCGGCTGGGTGGCGGCCTTTATTTTTCTCTACCAGGCCTTGGCGGCGGTGCGTTTGCTGGAAACGATCAATTATTTTCAGCATTGGGGGCTGGCGGACCGGCAAGGCGATGAAGAATTGGCTTGGGTCAACCGCTCGTGGCTGACTCAGTATGCCTTGGTCGGCTTATCGAAACATATCGGCCATCATCGGCATGCGGGCATGGCCTTCCCGGAAACGCCTTATTTGGAGCAAGGGCCGGTTATGCCTTACGGCTATTTCGCCACTAATCTTTGGGTGAAATGGCGCAACCGTTCTTACCAAGAAACCTCGGCACGGGTATTGTCGATATATCATCATTTCTGGTAATTATTCAGCGTAGTTTTACTAAGAGGGAGTAGGTTGTTGATTTATCGGGCTGTCTGCAACAGGACGTTGCAGTCAGAGCTTACGCCGCACAAGGAAGTGCAAGTGCCGCGTGAAGCAGGATGCTGTTAGCTGCCAGGGAAGTATTCACCCAGCACCTAAATACCCTAGGTTATTGGCTATGATTAATAATCTTCGTTAATTTAGGTGCTGGGTGAACGCGTCCCGAGAAATCAATGACCTACTGCCTAAAACCCGAAAGATGCTGAATAGTTACCATTTCTGAACCTTTTTAGTGCTCGATTGCCTTAAGTTGCACTTAATTGGGGCATTAGGAGGCCATTCAAGGGGTAATGGGCGCTATCCGCGTGGCTTAGTATTTGCTTTCACGGCTTGATAAGTCTTTAAAACTATTCGTAAAAAGAAGGAGCGAGGTATGACCGAGCACACTACAGCCACTTTGTCTTTGACCGGTAATGAAATTCCCGCTGAATTGCCGGTATTGTCCGGTACAATGGGCCCCGATGTGATCGACATCAGAGCCTTGCATAAGAAAACCGGAGCGTTCACTTACGACCCTGGGTTCACTTCAACCGCCAGTTGCAGTTCTAAAATCACCTTCATAGACGGCGATAAAGGGATATTATTGTACCGTGGCTACCCGATCGAGCAAGTGGCGGAAAAATGCGACTTTCTCGAAGCCTGTTATTTGTTGTTAAACGGGGAGTTGCCCGATGGCCGGGAGATGAAGGAATTTGTCAATTCGATTACTCAGCATACCTTGGTGCATGAACAATTAACCCATTTTTTTAATGGTTTCCGCCGAGACGCCCATCCGATGGCGATATTAGTCGGTGTGATCGGCGCGATGTCGGCCTTTTATCATGAATCGATGGATGTCAAGGACGAAGAGTTTCGCAAATTGTCGGCGATACGGCTGATTGCGAAAATGCCGACCATCGTTGCGATGTGTCACAAATACAGCACCGGTTTACCGTTCATGTTTCCGAAAAACAGTCTGGGGTATAGCGAAAATTTCATGCGTATGTTGCATGGCACGCCGTGTGACGAATATTTGCCGAATCCGGTTTTGACCCGGGCGTTGGACAGAATTTTGATTTTGCATGCCGATCATGAACAGAATGCTTCGACCTCGACGGTCAGGCTGGCCGGCTCCAGCGGCGCCAACCCCTATGCCTGTGTCGCGGCCGGCATCGCCTGTTTATGGGGGGCGGCGCATGGCGGCGCCAATGAGGCGGTATTGTTGATGTTGGAGGAGATCGGCGATGTTTCGCGCATCGATCAATATATAAAAAGAGCCAAAGACAAGGAAGATTCGTTTAAACTAATGGGGTTCGGGCATCGGGTGTATAAAAATTTCGACCCGAGGGCGATCTTGATGCGGCAAACTTGTCATGAGGTTTTGAATGAGTTGGGGTTGCATGACGACAAGTTATTCAAACTGGCGATGCAATTGGAAAAGATTGCGTTGGAGGATGAATACTTCATTGCCAAGAAGCTTTATCCGAATGTCGATTTTTATTCCGGCATCGTCTTGCGCGCGCTCGGGATTCCTACCGACTTGTTTACCGCGATCTTCGCGATGGCCAGGACCGTCGGCTGGATCGCACAATGGGATGAGATGATCACCGATAGCGAACAAAAAATAGGACGTCCAAGACAACTCTATAAAGGCGCGGCGAAGCGGGATGTCGTGCCGATAGCCAACAGATAAGCACATGAAAAAAATAAACAGACAGGTGGTTCTCGACACCGAGACCACCGGCCTTAATCCGAAAGAAGGTCACAGGATTATTGAAATCGGCTGTGTCGAATTGATCAATCGGCGGTTAACCAACAACCGTTTCCATGTCTATATCAACCCCGATCGCATCATCGATGACGGCGCGATTGAAGTGCATGGCATCACCAACGAATTCTTACAGGACAAACCGCGCTTCGCCGATATCGTCGAAGATTATCTCGAATTTACCCGTGGCGCCGAGTTGGTCATCCATAATGCGCCGTTCGATGTCGGTTTTCTCGATCATGAATTGTCCTTGTTGGAAGGCGAGGAGCGTCGGACCGAAATGCTCAGTGGTGTTTTCGATACGCTGACTTACGCCCGAAAAAAACATCCGGGCGCCAGAAACACCTTGGATGCCTTGTGTAAGCGTTACGGCATCGATAATAGCCATCGCGAATTGCACGGCGCCCTGTTGGATGCCGAGATTCTGGCCGATGTTTATTTGCTGATGACCGGCGGACAGGCGTCTTTATTGGAAGAGGAAGAGACAAATGATACAGAGGGCGGACAGCAGATCATTCGGCTGTCGACGGACAGGCCTAGACTGAAAGTCATACGCTGTTCCGATGACGAGCTGAGCGCCCATGAAAAACACCTGCAACATCTGCAGGACGCCAATGGCGCCTGCATGTGGCTGAAATAGAAGGCTTTTCTTATTATCCATGTCCGTCGTAAACACCGTTAAAACCCCCTCTGTCTTGAATAAGCTGGCTTCGTTGACTCGAATCAGGGATGTCGAGGCCTTTGAGTTAAGCGTATTGAAAACGTTGGCCGAGCTTTTGAAAATAAAGCAATTGTCGATGTATAAAGTCGACGATAGGCATTCGTCATGTTACTTGTTAACTTACACCGCCGAGAATGATAATCAGCAGGCGAGTCAGGGCGATGGCGTGGAATTCCACAAAGCCCTGATTTCTGATGACGATATTCCGGGCTATGTCAAAACGGCTTTTGCGTGGATCGAGTCGACCAACTCACCTTATACTTTAGCGCAGGATGATGTTTATCAGACTGTCTATCCGGTGATCGGCGCGAAAAATATTGTCGGTTACATTTCATTGCAATTGCCGCATCGCTTAAATGAAACGGAAGCATTGGTGATCAACAGTATACTCAGTATTGCCCATAATTTTCATATCCTTTTACAAGAAAACCAGGAAGATAAATTAACCGGCTTGTTGAATCGTAAAACCTTCGAGGACAGCATCAATAAAATACAGGCGCTATTGACGCAGGGCGAAGTTGACGAGCGCTATAGCGGTATTGAAAAAAGACGGGCGGATTCAGCCGGCCATTTTTGGTTGGCGATTATGGATATCGATCATTTTAAGCGTATCAATGATAATTATGGCCATGTCTACGGTGATGAAGTCTTGCTGTTGGTGGCACAGCTGATGCGGGAAAGTTTTCGCGGCGAAGATTTACTGTTTCGTTTTGGGGGCGAGGAATTTGTCGTCATATTGAAGGGGGACGCTGTCGAAGGTGTCGCTAAGGTATTGGAGCGTTTTCGCCGGAATGTCGAGACTTATCATTTTCCGCAAATCGATTTCGTAACCATCAGCATAGGCGCGACGCAGGTGACCGAGCGACATGCCATCCCTGCCGATATCGTCGGCCGAGCGGATCAGGCGCTTTATTACGCCAAAGCACAGGGCAGGAATCAGTTGCGCTTTTATGAGGACTTGGTCGCTTCCGGTTCCATAAAGGAGCGTATCGAAGAAGGAACGATTGAACTGTTTTAACTCGGCGTTTAAGATCGCTTGTATTCACCCTTTGAAAGTAACAAGCCATTGCGCTTGATGACAGTAAAATTTAAGCTGGGTTAAGTGTCTTTGTAACTATTCAGCATAAGAATACTTTTACTATCAGTTACTTGCTAAAGAAGATGCCGTATAATCCCTGTCGCATACACTTCTTCCATAAGCAATTGATAGTAAAAGAAATATTATCTCGGTATCAAGCTGAATAGTTAGTGTCTTTAATCAACAGATAAGGAAAATTCATGCATATTCTTGGTGTAGACGTCGGCGGGTCCGGCATTAAGGGCGCTATCGTTGATACTGAAACGGGTGAGTTTGTAGGCGAACGTCACAGGATAGCAACGCCGAAACCGGCGACGCCTGAAGCCGTGGCGGCAGTTATTGCGCAATTGGTCAATCATTTTAACTGGGAAGGCCCGGTGGGTTGCGGTTTCCCGGCATCAATTCAGCATGGCGTAGCTCGAACCGCGGCTAATCTTTCTTCTTCGTTCATTGGCGCCAATATCGATGCATTGTTCTCCGACGTGACGAAATGTTCTTGTTTCAATCTCAATGATGCCGACGCCGCCGGAATCGCCGAGATGAATTTTGGCGGAGGTGTCGGACAATCCGGCGTTGTCCTGCTTATTACCATCGGCACCGGCCTGGGTACGGCGTTTTTTTCCGATGGCGTGCTATTGCCCAATACCGAATTGGGGCACCTTTATCTGCCGAATGGCAAAAAAGGCGAGCACTTTGCGTCGGATGCGGTGAGAAAAAGCGAAGATCTCGGCTGGAAAAGTTGGGGCAAACGTTTCGATAAATATCTCCAGCAAATGGAGGCGCTGTTTTGGCCCGATTTGATCATACTGGGCGGCGGTGCTAGCAAAAAATTTGATAAATTCAAGCACCAAATTAGCATTAATACCCCGGTAAAACCGGCGGAATTGTTGAATCAGGCAGGCATCGTCGGCGCCGCGCTTCATGCGCATTCAAAGAGCAGTCAATCGGTCCAATCAAAAGGCTAACCCCGGATATTTCACAAAGGTGGGGAAGACGGGGTCAGTTCTGAATGGCACTTACTTAAGCGATAACTAGTTGAAAGTATTAAAAAAGGCAGAAGAAGTGATAAACTTATTGTGACGAAACAAAGAAGCAATCACCAAGCCCCCTGCCTTAATGTTCATTAATAACAAACTTATTCACGCCCAGCAACAAAGAATTCAGAAGTACAGAAAAGAAACTCATTCGTATAGTTTTTTTAATCTTCTAACCAGTCCGGAATTATTATCCTCAAATTAGTTTGTCGAACAGGCGAACTTATTGATAAGGAAGTGCCTACTCAATGGCGTTGGCGAGGAAAGCGTGTTCATCTAATAGATGGAACGACTGTTACGATGCCTGACACAGCAGAAAACCAGGCCGTTTATCCCCAGCAAAGTTGTCAGAAGCCTGGGCTTGGTTTTCCTATCTGCCGTCTTGTAGGTGTCATCTGTCTGGCGAGTGGAGCCGTTTTAAATGCGTCTATCGGACCTTTCAAAGGGAAAGGAGGCGATGAACAAAGTCTACTTCGTAACATGCTGGGAACCTTTAATACCGGAGACCTTGTTCTAGGAGATGCCTATTATGGCACTTATTTTTTGTTGGCATCGCTACAGGAGAAAGGTGTTGATGCCGTATTTGAACAAATGGGAGCACGTAAACGGACAACAGATTTCAGTAAAGGCAAACAGTTAGGTGACGAAGACCACCTGGTGACACTCAAAAAACCAAAGAAAAAACCTGACTGGATGGAGCAAAGCCAATATGATGATGCGCCTGAGACACTCCTTATTCGCGAGGTAAGCGTAAAAGGAAAATTACTTATAACCACACTCCTTTCACCTAAAGAGGCTTCTAAATCTGAGTTAAAAGCGTTATATAAAAACGCTGGCAAATTGAAGTTGATTTCGCAATATAAAAACAACCATGGGAATGGAAACTTTAAGCTGTAAAACGCCCGAAATGACTGAGAAAGAAATATGGGTTTATTTTTTAGCGTATAACTTAATACGGCTATTGATGGCTCAGTCCGCATTATTAGCCGATATATTGCCTCGCCAGCTGAGTTTTAAACATACATTACAATGCTGGTTAGCCTGGAATCAACAAAGTGTTTTTATTGATATCGGAACAAGTGAAGAGCTGTTATTCATATTAATTGCTCAAAGACGAATTGGAAATCGTTCGGGACGAATAGAGCCCCGTGCAGTAAAAAGGAGGCCAAAACAGTTCTCTTTACTAACAAAACCTAGAAATGAAGCAAGAGCAGATATTAGAAAGAATGGCCACCCAAAGAAAGTAAAATAAGTGGTTGTTATTAAAAGAGTTATGGGCTTAAGTAAGTGCCATTCGGGTCAGTTCTCACATTCCAACATGACATTATTGTCCTTCATGTTTTTTTACAGCTCGGCTGACAGTCATATAGTGGACGCCAAAATGCCGGCCGATTTCCGCCATCGTATAGGTCCCGGATAAATACGCATTCGCCATCGCCTCATCCCTGTCTGGATAGCGGCTTTGATACGCTGACAGCGTCAGTGCGACCGCTCGTTTATGCGCCCTGGAGACATCCCGCAACGCGTCCGGCTTTTCGACAGGCTGCTGATGCGCGGCGATAAAAGCCTCATCACCCAGAAACAGTTGGTGTCTTACCTGCGCCTTCGGGTCGGGCAGCCCTTTCCCTGCCATCACAAATTGCCGATACGCAGCCACGGCTTGGGTCCGGCTCATCCCGAATTGGCTCAACGTCCAGTTGACATCCAACCAGCGCGGCTCGCTGGCAGCCTGGATCATCGCCCGGTAGCTGCTCCACGCCCAGTCCTCCGGTCGCATCACCATGCCCGCCCGCACCGGATTCAACACCACATAGCGCGTGAGTTCCAACAAATGGCTGTCCTTTTGGACGAGAATTGCTTTATAGCGTCCTTGAAACAAGTGCCCCGTTTCATGATGCCGGTGATTAAATTGCTGCGTATAGACTCCGTTGAGCTGCCGCATGCCGCGCGACAAATGCCCATCGAGAGTTTCAACCAGCAAGTGATAATGGTTGGTCATTTGGCAATAGCCGTGAATCACCCAATTAAACCGCTCACAGACCTGCCCCAGCACGTCTAACCAGAGCTGCCGTTCATCATCGTTGGAATAGATCGCCTCGCGCCGGTCTCCCCGTGAAGTGATGTGGTATAGTCCGCCAGCAAATTCTAATCGTAAAGGGCGTGCCATGGTTAAAATAGCCTCCTCAATGTTGGAATGTTAGAACTGACCCCGTGCTGTTCACACATCGAGCCAAATATGCTGAAACAATCGGCCCAAGTTATAGATACCGTAGCAGCGGCGCTTGATCACTTTGATTTTGTTATTCAATCCTTCAACAAACCCGCTGGTTTCACGACGAATAAAATAGTTGGTGATGTGATCACGCCAGTTGCCCAAGGTGGTCACAAAGGGCGAGAAACACTCCAATCCCAATTCCGCAATCCTGTTCAGCCACTGCGTTAACGCGTGTTCGGCCTGTGTTTTGGACAGGTTTTGTTCAAAGAGACCGGTCAGGACTTCACGTTGTACATAGACCTCTTTCAGTACCGGTGCCTGCCGGAATAACGCCAATAAAACGATTTGCTGTTCTTCGGTCAAGCGATTCCAAGGCTTTCGAAACGCCCACATGGCGCCTTTCAGTTGAGCATACTCCGATTCCGGTAAGGTTTGTTTCAGTTGCTTCATTTCGGCTTTGCGCGCTTTATCGGCACAGTCACGATAATGTTTGGCGACATGAAAGCGGTCTACCACAACCTGAGCGTTGGGTAGGGTTTCTTGAGCGGCATTACAGTAACCTTCGTTCATATCGATGCAGACACGACGGATGCTTTGGCATTGCCGAGGCGGCAGCGTCTTTAAAAAGGCCTTGACGGTTTCTTTTTTGCGATCCGGTAACACCGCCAAGAGATACTTTTCACGTTGCGCCGTCAGTCCGGACACGATGACGACAAAATCCTTATGGCCTTTCTTCAAGGCAATTTCATCAATTCCAATCAACTCTAAATCGGGCACTGTCGACCAGTCCACTTGGCGCTGAATATGCCGATCGAGGATGCCTTCAATACAACCGATGCTGAGATTCCGTTTCAGGCTGACGTCACTGAGCGTGCTATTGACCAACTCGCGTAAAATCCAATTCTCATAGGCTTTGGTATGCGGGCTCTTGGGATCGTACCACTCGCAACGTTGCGTTGTCGTTGGCCCTTTGTCACAGTAGGGACATTGAAAACGCTTCGGCCGGATGCGAATCCAGACCGGTCGGTCAAAAATCGGTAGATGCCGTAGCGTAATCGCTTTGTCGTAACCGTGAAATTTGTCGATCGTCCGTCCGCAGTGACGACATACCCCCGTATCACGGGTACTGACAACAGTGATCACCAGACCCTTATCGGTTTGTTCGTATTTTTCGACGCTAACATTGGGCAAGTCTAACGGTATTTGTATCTGCGGTTGATTCATTGGCATTCAAAGAAAAAGTCGTGTCGTTCTGGTATTTTACATGAGGCTCCCGTTGCGGTCTCCTAACATACTATATGTTGTGGTCTCCCACGGGAAATCCGGAAGAGCCGTAAAAACCGGAAATAATGGTTCTCAAGGTATGACTGAAAGGCTAATTAGATGATTTTTGTCGTGTACAGAGATCAAGTAATCATTGTGCTCCTGAAATTACCATGCTATAAGTAAGGTTCTGTTGATTTGTTTTCTCTCGATAACTTTATAATATTGGCTTTTATAAGGTGGTATAAAGTGAAACTGAATTAATAGATATTTACATAATATAATCGCACTTTTACTACAGGTGCAAATATTACAAAAATGGGGAAAATAATGAAAAAAGTATTCGCAATTTTAGCTGTTACATTAATGCTTGTTGGTTTAACTGGTTGTATGGATGATCCTGACGAGTCGAATCAACATGTTACAAGAAACAATTAATAGTTAGTGGTTTAATTTTCTTTGATTTTTAGTACTGAGAATTATACAGCACTGAAAATAAAGGAATAAACTATCTGGTCTAAAATTGACATAATCAGGTTTTTAGATTTGTCTTTCAAAATTGAAGCCCGGATAAAACCGTTGGAATACGATTTGAGAAGATGATAAATTAATCAGCCTCGATTCTTCTTTAATCTAAATGCTGCCGGTCATGGACAAAAGGACGTTTGTTGTAGTAAACGAACATTGTAAATCAAATTATTGTATAGACATGTTCTTTACTGTAAAGGGATGTTGGTAATTTCTTCCAATTTAACCTGGCAGATTTATTTACCAGGTTTTTTTTGGTCGATAAATTAAGATATATTAATAAAATATTTAGTTTAATCTAATTCAATAACCAAAAAGGGGCAGACACCTTTGGATCTGCACGTCCCTTTGACCGACTTGTTAGTCAAATGAAGTACCTATACAGATTGCATTTGGTATCGGACTAAATCGATTCTATACTCCTCATTACTATCAAAGTTACAGAAAAGATTATGATAATTCGCTGCCCATACATATTTTTCCAAAATGTCTGGCTTGTCATAATATTTTTGTAGTTTATTTTCTATCACCTTTTTGTGCATATCCAATTCATTCAAAAACGGAGCGTCCGAAATATTGATAGATTCAAGGTAATTGAGAAAAAGAAGTCCATCACTATCCCTATACAAATACTGCTTTAAATAGTTGTTATACTTATTCAATTGAAAATCTTTGTCGATTTCGACAAACATGGCTTCTGCTGATTTCGTCAGAATAATACGCGGATATTTGGCCTGCTTTGATTCCGCTTCATAAGCATCTATAAGACCAATTCCATAAATAGTCCTTTCATCCATGTAAAGTTCACCAACAGTAATAGCGCCACGAACAAAAAAACCACGATTTACCAGTTGCGACTGAATTAAATAAAGAGTTCTGAATACAGTCCAAAACGCATCAAGTCCTTTTATCAACGTACCATAATGGAAACTATCGCCGATTGGGCAACCGATTAAGATACAGTCCGTAAAAACACGAAACTTGTGCTTAGCTTTTATTTCCGATGAATTACTAGATAAATTATACAAATCATCGGCGAAGTGATCTGTTAAGCTAAAGTTAGCTTCCTTTAACGCATCTTGAAATTTTGCAAATAATTGTTGTGATTTACCATCTTTTTTTGCATCTCGAACAAGTTCTTTAAATCCAAGAACATCAAGAAAAGCTACTATAGAGTTACTTAACTCAACTTGACCTTCTGTGTTTAAATAAGGATTTAACTTATCGTTCATATGACTATTCTAATTCTATTATTGCAGTATTGGAGCCTGACCCTTTCGACTTCTAAAATAGTTATTGAGCAATAATAAATTTGTTTACCCCTCCATTAGAAACAAGTACATGACGCTCGATCCATCCTCCTTGTAGGTTACTTGTTGTATAGTAATAATTTCCTATGTTATTAACAGAAGGAACATCCCAAGACACAATTGCTTGAATTATCCACTTACCAGCAGGTATATCATGAAATTCAAAGTTTCCTTGTGCATCACATACACTTGACTTTAATAGATCTTTTGCCTCTCCATCTAGTTTTTCAATCGAAAGTATATATTTATCATAGTCTATATACTCTTTAAAATATGCACTATCAGGATACATTAAAACATCTCGTCCAGCACATGTAACTATTCCCCCTCCCTTTTGCCTTAAAAAAGCTTGACCAGTTACGATATTAGAACCTGATTGATATTCTTCTTTGATGAATTTTGGAGGCACGTAATGAGGGAGCCCAGGCTTACAATAAAAGTATTTCCCTATAGGAGATCCATTTTTTTGCACATACATTTCTACTGTATTTGAATCTACTAGTGTTGCTCTTTTTCTAAACCAATCTTTGCATTCACTAACTGAATAAATACATCTTTCTTTAGATTTTCTTTCAATGCACGGTTTATTTTCTACCGAATTTTCTATTTTAATTTCTTCCCATCCAGGATATTTCATGCTTGCGCAACCTTCAATTAAAATTAGAGTATAAATAATTTTTTTCATATTTAAATTAAATAACGTTTATCACAACCAGTTTTAAGAAATCCAATGCACGTCTACTCAGGATCCAGAGGCAATCGAAACCAATCGAGTCCGACCCTTTCTACTTTTTTTTACAGGCCGCCTAGAGCCGTATGGCGCAATAGAACAAAGGTGTCTGACCCTTTCGATGTTCCCTTTCGATGTTCCTTGGTTAGGTTTTATCATAGCTTACTCCTGATTGCTTTTCGAAGTAATTACGAAATTTGATTACCTTATAAAAACAACTTTGATCTTCGAATGCTTTTGCTGCAAACCCAAACGCAAGGATACTTCTATAAAAGTAATTCCACATATCTGAACGATGCTCTTCTTCTCTAGGTGTATTGAGCATTCCCGATACTTGAAATCTTGGAGGAATACCTCCAAACATATCCATAATGTGAGGTGATGCACCATGAACAAAACCAGAATATGCTTTATTTATTGTTCTGGACAACTCTACTCCTGTACTCGGGTCTAATTCTTGCCCATTAATTTTTGAAACATAAGCACGAATTTTTTTTCTTGAAACCATACCCCTTTTCTGTGTGGATTTTAGTGCAGAATCTTGGTTATCAAATTCCTCTTTATAAAACTCGTCCAGATAATCTTTATGAATTTGCGTTATTTCTCCATTTGTAAGTCCATAAACAAGAAATAAAATATCTTCCTGAAACTCATCTAGCATTCGCTGTATAGCTGCTTGGTCTTGAAAAAGACCATTATCCGTTAACACTTTTATTGAATGCAGACTTGTAACCATACGAGCTAATTTTTGTACTATGGCTTGTAATATTGATTGCTCTTCATATCGAAACACAAAACTATCTTTAAAGGGAACCTGTTTTGGTGGTGGCACATTCCCTGAAAAATAGTTTACAGCATGCTCCATGAATTTTAAGGTTTCTTTATATAGTTCATTCATACGCGAAAAACATAACGACCAAGCTCACCGGCAAAATAAAGCGTAGCGAGGAACGAGCGCAGCTTTATTTTGTCCGAGTGCAGCGCCTTGTTATACGCTTTTGTATGCAGACTCCCAGAAGTAGTCAATGGCTTTAACCTCAGCTTCAAAAACCGATTTTTCAATTTGTTTATGGTTTTTAATCGCAGTTAAGGTTTTCTCGTTTTCAGAGCCATCAATAACGCATGCAAAACCAATGTAGTATTTAAAACTCGTCTTTGGTAGTGGTCTCGGGGCGATTAACCGTTCTCCTTCCATAGCACCACGCTGAAATAAAACTAATATTTCCTTGAGTTTAACTGTAAGTATTCACACACCCTAGCTGAAAATACAAAATAATTGACAAACCGACACAAGAACATTGTACAAATCCATTAAGAAGCCTTAGTATTTATCCCATGCAACTCAGTAACCAGGACCTAAGCCAAATCGATGAAGACGAGCTTCTCAATTTACCGGAAGAGGAATTACGTTACCTATCGATTAAGTTACTTAACGACCTAAAAGAAGCGCGTGAGCGCTTAAGCCAAAATTCGCGCAACAGCTCTCGTCCACCTAGCAGCGAAGCGCCTTGGGATAAAGCAGCTACAGATAATACAAACGATCAAGAACAAACGGAGATCGATAAGTCTGCTGAAACGGAAGACACCGTCACCCCCCCGTCGCCTTCTAAAAAAGATCAGCAACAGTCCGCTGATCCTAACAATGAACATCAAGAACCCCGCAAACCCGGCAAACAACCAGGCGCACAAGGCTTTGGCCGGACACAAAAGCTAGCCATTACCCACTATCAAGATCATTACCCTGAAATATGTGCCTGCTGCCATCAAACATTAGAGCCGCGTCATGCTATCGCCTATGCCGCGTATGAAACAATCAATGTCGAATGGGGCGATGTTGAGCATCCAGGCATTCTAGTCACCCATACCAAGCACACTCTCTATGAAGTAGTGTGCGCCAATGGACATATCACGCGCAAAGAAGTCAGTCGTAGCAGTCATGCTCAATTGCCGGGTATTAGCCGAACTGAATGGCGTTTAGTGGGGCCTGGACTGGCAGCAATGATTGTTTGTCTTGCCTACCGTATGCGCCTATCGCGTGAGCGTATTCAGGAATTTTTATATGACTGGTTAGGTATTAAATTAAGTGTTGGCACCATCAATAATACCCTGCATGAAAGTGGCGCAGCGGCTATGCCGCTTGAAGATGAGTTTGCACAAGAAATCATTAACAGCGAATTGCTGCATGTAGACGAAACCTCCTGGATGGAGCACACGACTTTTCTTTGGTTATGGGTGTTCAGTACGAATCGCGTCACAGCCTATTGGATTGCTACGCGTAGCGCTGAATTATTGGAAAATCTTTTAGGCGACGACTTTAATGGTTGGTTAATGAGCGATGGCTACACGGTTTATCGCAAATATCTGAGTCGGTTACGTTGCTGGGCTCATCTTCTGCGTAAAGCGAAAGGGCTCAATGAAAGCTTAAACAGAGACGCCCAGCTTTTGGTCAACAAACGCACGATTTACTGGCTGTGTTGATAGGTGCGGTACGCAAAGCGCGAATAACACCACCTGATACGCCACTTTCTGAAACTTATCGCCTGCAATTACTGCTCTATCAGCAGATGTGTATACAAATGAAAACCCATGAACATAAGAAAACAGCAGCATTAGCCACGGAAATGCTAAATGACTGGACAGCTATTTTTCAAGTTCTGGATCAACCGCATCAGCCCTTAACGAATAATGAAGCGGAGCGAGCGTTGCGCCACTGGGTTATTTTACGCGGCATTTGCTATGGCACGCGCTCGGAAAATGGGACGCGTGTGTTCGCTATTTTAATCAGCGTCATTGAAACCTGCCGCAAAAGAAATCAGTCACCGTGGATTTATTTGGCACAAGTGATCGCAAGTCAGCGGTCAGGCTTGCCGGTACCGGCCTTGCCAATTGTTAGGGTGTCTGAATAATTACGTTTAACTCGGTTTGTTTGGACTCTTAGATAAATCAAAATAAGTCCGCCTGCTTTGTTGTGTCAGACTTTTTGTTTACCTCCACACCGTATTTTTCCTTTACTGCTTTCTTGAAAACCTCAAGTGCATTTTCATGGTTGTTCAAGAACCAATGAATATGATTTTCTAAATATTCGTCCCGTATTTCTGGCTTTCGGAGATCATTAGGTACACGCTCCATTCTTGGGTCAACACTATCAAAGCCTACAAACTTCTCCCTTAATCTGGCGTGAGTCATTTCGACATATTCTGGATTTAATTCAAATCCAATAGCATTTCTATGAGTCTGCTGACAAACCCGCAAGGTCGTTCCGCTTCCAGAAAACGGGTCAAGAATATTCCCTCCCTCATTACTAGATGCCAAAATCATTCGCTCGATTAAGCCCTCTGGTTTTTGTGTAGGGTGATTTTGCCTGTTGGGATTACAGTAATGTACATGGGAGAACTTCCACACATCCCCTGGATTAGCACCACGCATATTGTTGCGAGCACGATAATATTTCTGAGGTACACGGACATTGTCCAGATTGAACGTGTGCTTATTTGTTTTTGTGAACATAAGAATATCATCATGCCTAGGGGAGAAGCCCTTGGTTTTTCCTAAACCTTGCGTGTAATGCCAGACTATCCAACTGTTAAAAAACATCTCTAAATCTCTATCTAGGATGTCGTACAAATAGGAAATAAACCGAACCCCCATAAACACATATATTGTGCCTTCAGGTTTTAATACACGCTTTGCTTCAGATAGCCATAGTCTTGAAAAATCTAAATATTCATCAAACCCCTTCAAATCATGATTGTTGCCATAGTCTTTACCAAGGTTATAAGGTGGGTCTGCGATAACAACGTCAATTGAATTGCTATCTATTTCTTTGAATAGATCAAGTGCATCGCCGCAACGTAAATCAATTGACTTCATTTACTTTATCCACCCATTCTGTTCTGCATATTCAAGCCATTGTCCATAGCCTTTTTTTGACGCAAAAAATTCTTGTCTAGTAATTGACAAAATTCCCATGTGGTTCTTTTGACAATTGTTACATAATGAATGTCTCTAACTTGGATTTGACCTGTCCCAAGTGCAGGGTTGTAGCTAATATCACTGTCTGATAAATATTTTAAATCGTATGCATTAAAGTCAACCACTTCCATAACGCCCATCATCATTTTCGTCTCTTCATCACGAGCACTAAATACTCTGTGCTTAATTGAAAGAATTACAAAGATAAAATCAGGATCTTTGACATAAGCACTCCTAATTCTTGCATACGACGTAATGTTTGGTGATTTACCGCTTCCTTCTATATCTTTTGATGTGGCTTTTACATCAACATGACCTGTTACAGCACTACTCCTTTTCCTTGTTTTTTTGAACTGAAGAATGACATCAGCCATATTTAAGCGTTCACCAGCTTCCACATTTATTAGGTCATATCTATTCTCACCATCCTCAAGAGACTCCGTAAAAATCTCAAATGCCCAAGCTTCTACAAAAGGGCCTGCTATTTTATTGACATTCTCCATCGGAATACCGAGTTTAAGATTTGTATTAATTTCTATTCTGTTTCGGCCAGTATCCATTGCCTCTTTCATAATTGACTCAATAGAGGAGACCACAAACTCAGAACAATCCTGATAGTCTTCAGATTCAACGGGTTTTTTTAGATCGTGACTTTCGTATGTCATATTATTCCTAATTTTGGTTGATGCTGTAACTCTGTGTTGGCGTATAACTATATTATTATCAGGCACAATCGCCCTGATATTCCACAGTACTCACCGATAAATTAGGCACATTTGACAGGATATTAATATCCTAGCCTTTTGCCTTGTTTCTCTACGGTATTGACCGGCAAATCAGGCACCTTTGCCTGCTATCCAATTTATCCTGTCAAATTAACCTGATAATTGATATTATCCGCTTAATCATGAAAAATAGTACCAAAAGTAATTCCTTTTAATTGTTATGTCAACCTTAGATTCCGGAAAAAGCCTGCTGGAGGAAATGCGCAACACTATGCAGCGTCTGCATTACTCCATTCATACTGAGCGCTCCTATTGCGATTGGGTGGCGCGCTATATCCGTTTTCATCATTTACAGGAGAGAAGTGCTTTATTGATTGAGCCTGAGAAAAAAGTTGAGGATTTTTTAACGCATTTAGCGGTTCAGGCGAATGTGGCGGCGTCTACTCAAAATCAAGCGTTTAATGCTCTAGTTTTTTTGTACAGGCGGATACTTGAATCGCCTTTGGAGGGCGTGGAGGCTGCACGAACACGTAAAGAAAAGCGAATTCCTGTGGTCTTGACGCGCGAAGAAGTTAAGCGGGTGCTGGTTTTTTTGGAAGGCACGCCAGAATTATTGGTAAAGTTATTGTATGGCAGTGGTTTGCGGATTACTGAGGCGGTTCGTTTACGCGTGCAGGATATTGATTATGGTTATAAACAAATAACAGTACGCAATGGTAAAGGCATGCAGGATCGCGTCACTCCGTTCCCAGAAAGTTTAACGCCCTTATTGCTTAATCATTTGGAGCGGGTTAAAGCGATTCATGAGCAGGATTTAGCGCTGGGATTGGGCGCTGTTTATTTACCCTATGCGTTGGAGAGAAAATATCCAAATGCGGAAAAAGCGTGGTCGTGGCAGTATGTTTTTCCCAGTCGTAATTTATCTGTCGATCCGCGTAGCGGGGTTACTCGGCGGCATCATATTGATCAATCGGTGGTGAATAAAGCCATTAAACAGGCGGTAGTTAAAGCAGGCATCACGAAAAAAGTGAGTGCGCATACTTTTCGCCATAGCTTTGCCACCCATTTGTTGCAGCGCGGTACTGATATTCGGACCATTCAATCGTTGCTTGGACACAAGGATTTAGAAACGACAATGATTTATACGCATGTTTTACAGTTGGGTGGGGAGGGGGTCGTTAGTCCGCTGGATGATTTGTAAGGCGAAAAAAGAAAGGGTAATGCAAATTATAGCAACGAAAGTAGAACAAAAGGGGTCAACGCATTTACAATTGCCGACAGAATAATATTGACTATGTGTCAGGGGGCTGAGATCTTATGGCTTCGATGCAAAAAGAGAGGAACAGTGTATGCAGACTTATATTGAAAATCAAACGATTAAGAGCTTGCTCGCCTTAGCGGTCATGAGTTTATTTCTGGCGGCTTGTGACAGCCAGAAATCGAATAAACCCGCCATCAAGATGCCGGTGCAAAGCTATAAGCAAGCAATAACGTTGGAAGGCGTGGTTATGGATGAAAACGGTCCTGTATTAGAGGGGGAAGTTAAAGTCGCGGATAGTTCTGGGCGTATTGTTGCGACGACCCAGCTCAACAACAGCAAGCATTACTCGGTAGAAGTTCCAGCGGGCACCGAGTTGCCGGTCGTCTTGAGTATTCGTGTCAAAGGGATGGCGGAGCCGTTGAAAGCGGTTGGCGTTTCCGCGGCAGTGTCTAGCTACGATATCACCCCGTTAACCACAACCATCGCCAAACGCGCCAAAGAATTGGGCGGCTATACGTATTCCAACATGGTGTTAGCCGCCGATAGCACCGTCGGCGTGCCTGACGCCAATAAAACGACGACCGGTTTTCGTGGCGACCCCACGAAGCAATATGGCGGTTGGCATTAAGGGATTGTTTCCCGGGTCCCGAATTCGGCAATTTACGGCGCCGAGGCGGTAAATAAGTCTCGAATGCAAGTTAAAACCGCTGATTTGCAGAAATTCCCAGTTTGAGTATTTTTGCGGGGTTTAGGGCATGGGGTGTGTCTGTCGAGGAGCGCCGTTCACCCAGCACCTAAATTATGCTGGAATGTAAAATATAGTCCAGTAGCCATGGAATTTAGGTGCTGGGTAAACCCATCCCTGGGGGCTTGACGGCAGCATCCTTGCTGCCGACATCCTCGCCAAACACACCCCATGCCCTTTTTGAACGCCAAAGTGGGAATTGCTGGCTGATTTTGCCATGAAGCGCATGATTCTATATTCATGCGCTTCATGGCGCTTTCTTCAGAATCTTGGGAAGGCGTTTCGGAGGGTGCGCATTGCGCACCGAGCTCTCTTCTCTTTGTGGCGCTGCGGCTTAATCCGCCGCTTTGTTTTTGCTGCGTCTGGATTTCGAGCCGACGCGTTTCTTGCTTTTGGCCTTCTTGATTAACGCCTTGTCCATGCGCGATATGTTCAGCGGACGACCGACGACGCGAACTTTTTTCAAGGCGTTGAACAGCTCTTTCGGCATGCCGGCCGGCAGTTCCACCGTGCTGTAATTCTCTTCGATTTTGATTTGCGCGATGTGTTCGCCGTCGATGCCGGTTTCATTGGCGATGGCGCCAACGATATTGCCAGGCTTGACGCCATCATTGCGACCGACCTCTAAACGAAAAATCTCCATCGCCATGCGGCCGCTTCTTTCCTTTCTCGCCTGTCGCTCTTTCGGTCCTGATTCTTTTTGACCTTTAGGCGCTTCCTGGCGATTGCGCGATTTCTTTGGCAGTTCTTTCAATAGCAGAGGCGTGTCTCCTTGAGACAGTTTGGCCAAGGCGGCGGCGATATCGACGGCCGGCACATCGTGTTCAAGTTGATACTGTTCGATCAGTTGGATGAAAAAGCTTAATTCTTCACTGGCCAGCGTGTCGCTGATGCGTTGCTTAAAGCGTTTGATGCGCTCATTGTTGATGAACTCCGTCGAAGGCAGTTGCATTTCCTCGACTTTTTGCCGGGTGGCGCGTTCGATATTGCCGAGCAGGCGTTTTTCTCGAGGCGATACAAATAAAATTGCGTCCCCGGTTCGGCCGGCGCGGCCGGTCCGGCCGATGCGGTGTATATAGGATTCGGTGTCGTAAGGAATATCGTAGTTGACGACATGAGTGATTCGGTCGACATCCAGGCCGCGTGCGGCGACATCGGTGGCGATCAAGATATCGAGTTTGCCGTTTTTTAAGTTGTCGATGGCGCGTTCCCGTAACGCCTGTGACATGTCGCCATTGATCGCCGAGGCCGAATAGCCGCGCGCTTCCAGTTTTTCCGCCAGTTCCACGGTCGCCGTCTTGGTTCTGACGAAAATAATCATGCCGTCAAAACTCTCCGCTTCCAGAATGCGGGTCAATGCGTCTAGTTTATGCGTGCCGCTGACGAACCAATAACGTTGACGGATATTTTCAGCAGTCGTGGTGGTAACCTTGATGGTGACTTGTTCCGGATTATCCAGGTATTTCTGGGCGATTTTACGGATGGCCGTCGGCATGGTCGCCGAAAATAGAGCCGTTTGCCGGCCCTTCGGCGTTTGTTCCAGGATCCATTCGACATCGTCGATAAAGCCCATGCGTAACATTTCATCGGCTTCGTCTAAGACCAGAGTGTTGAGCTGGTCCAATTTTAACGTGCCTTTGCGCATATGATCCATGACCCGGCCCGGCGTGCCGACGACGACATGGACGCCGCGCTTCAATTGCCGCAACTGAGTGCTATAATCCTGTCCGCCATAAATGGGCAAAACATGGAAGCCGTTCAGTTTTGAGGCGTAGCGTTGAAAGGCTTCGGCCACCTGTATCGCCAGTTCGCGGGTCGGCGCTAACACCAAGACTTGCGGGTTTTTTTGGCTGATATCCAGGCGCGACAATATGGGGAGGGCGAAAGCGGCGGTTTTGCCGGTGCCGGTTTGCGCTTGTCCGAGCACATCGCGGCCGGCCAAGACAAAGGGGATGATTTGCGCCTGTATCGGTGATGGGGTTTCGTAACCGACGCTTTCAAGAGCTTTTAATACCGGGGCGGACAAACTCAGTTCTTGAAAAGAAGGGACGGTGGAATTGGTTTCGGGCATGAAAAAAACCTGCAAAATAAAATGGAGACTTTGCCTGAAGCAAAGATAACAGAGCATTATACTATAATAGATACAGTTATAAATATATTGTTTGTCTGTTTCTGTTTTCTGGGCGGGTTAATGCTTTAAATTGGCTGAGTTTTCAAGTTTTGCTTGTTATAATATTCAGGTTTTGTATCTATTCAGCAAAATTATAGAGAATGGAGCGGGGCATTGGTTGATCGGGCCGCCCTTTCGCCGTCCCTGGCGGTCGGACGTTGCAGTCAGTGTTGATAAGGACGTATGCGCACGATTTTAAACTGCCGGAAACGGCAACATCAATGCCCTTTGTCTCAACGCGGAAAACACTGAA
This sequence comes from Methylomarinum sp. Ch1-1, assembly GCF_030717995.2. Lineage (NCBI taxonomy): Bacteria > Pseudomonadati > Pseudomonadota > Gammaproteobacteria > Methylococcales > Methylococcaceae > Methylomarinum > Methylomarinum roseum. Next base: position 2,664,212 of record NZ_CP157743.1, read on the forward strand.
TAGTTACCCCCTTTTTAATGTTTTATTTGTGGACGAGAGATTTGCATGATTCAAGGTAGTATCGTTGCTTTAGTAACGCCGATGAATGAAGATGGAAGCGTGGATAAGGCCAGTCTGAAGAAGCTGGTTGAGTTTCATATCGAGCAAGGCACAGATTCGCTGGTCGCGGTAGGAACGACGGGCGAATCGGCAACCCTTGATGAGGATGAGCATTGTGATTTCATCGAGTCGGTCGTCGAATATGTCGACGGTAGAATGCCCGTGATTGCCGGCACCGGGGCTAATTCAACCCGCGAGGCGATCGATCTGACTGAACGGGCCAAGCAGGCCGGCGCCGATGCTTGCCTGCTGGTGACGCCTTATTACAATAAGCCTACCCAGGAAGGCTTGTATCTGCATCATAAGGCGGTGGCCGAAGCGGTCGATATTCCTCAGATTTTGTACAATGTGCCCGGTCGAACCGCCTGCGACATGTTGCCTGAAACGATAGGCCGGTTGGCGAAGATCGCGAACATTGTCGGGGTCAAGGAGGCCACCGGCGATTTGCAACGAGTACAGCAGATTCGCCAATTGACCGGCGATGATTTCGCGATTTACACCGGCGATGACGCAACTAGCCGCGAGTTCTGTTTGCTGGGCGGGAACGGCAGTATTACCGTGACCGGCAATGTGGCGCCTAAGTTGTCGCATGAAATGGTGACCGCGGCGATCAACGGCGATCGGGAAACGGCGGAAGCGATCGACCAAAAATTAGCCGGTTTGCATAAGGCGCTGTTTATCCAGTCCAATCCGATTCCGGTCAAGTGGGCCGTCGCCGAAATGGGCTTGATGGGGCAAGGTATCCGCTTGCCGATGACGTGGTTGACGGAAGATTGCTATGAAACCGTGCGGCAAGCGATGCGGCAGGCCGGCGTCATATAAGTCTATGAAGGCGACAACTTGGTTAATGGTGCTAGGGGCGGCGGTGTTGGTCAATACCAGCGCTTGCAGTCGCATCAAAAGTTATTTTCCCGACAAGCAGAAGGAATATCAGTACACCACTCAGATCCCCCCACTGCAACTGCCGTCCGATTTGCAAAATAACGCCATCGTTGACAAGCCGCTGGTTGCGGAGCCGTTGCCTAGGCCGAGATCACCGGTCTATGACGAGGACGCTAAACCCGTCGTCGAAACGACGGAAGACTTTATTCCTGTCGAACTGGTCGACTTCGACGGCGGGGCGACCCGCCTGCGCATCGAAGAGCCGATGGTCAGGGCTTGGCGTCTTGTCGGCAAGGCGCTGAGTCGACATTCGATAGAAATCACCAGCCGCAACGAGCAGGAACATCTTTATGTGGTGCAGTACGACCCTGACGCCCAAAAAGTCGAAGACGGCGCCATCTGGGATGAGTTGGTGTTTTTTTTCGGGGAGGACCCGGCCCAGGAAAAAGAATTCCGGATCAGAATGTCTGAAAAAAACGCCCGCCTAACCGAGGTGATCGTCTTGGATAAGCACGACACCCCATTGTCCCAGGGAGCCGGATTGAAGTTGCTGAATTTGCTGAAAAATACGATCAACGAAGATCTGGCCAATAAAAAGCAATAACCAAGCCGTTCGGCCATGCTGACGCTGTCGCCAGATTAACCGATACCCTTTTACTGAACCCTCTGAATTAAATGATCATCATTCCCGGAACCTCCGCACTTTCAAATTTCCGTATTAACAAATTACTGGGCGAGTTGCAGACTCTCGACGCCGGCATCGAAGCGGTGACGGCGCGCTTTATCCATTTCATCGATGCGGCAGCCGAACTGTCCGAACAGGAAACGCAAATCCTGCGGCGTTTGCTGGATTACGGTTACGCCGCACCCGACGAGGAAATTCAGGGCCAGACCTTGTTGGTGATACCACGACCCGGCACCATTTCACCGTGGTCCAGCAAGGCCAGCGAAATCGCCGAGCGTTGCGGACTGGGAAAAATCAGACGCATCGAGCGCGGCATCGAATATCGTATTGACGGCAAAAACGCCTTGGCGAGCGAAACCCGCGAACAGATTCATGCGCTGATTCATGACCGCATGATACAGAGCGTCGTCGACAGCGCCGAAGGTTTGAACCTGTTCGAAGAGCATGAGCCAAAACCGCTGCAAACGGTGGCGATCATCGAACAGGGCAGGGCGGCCTTGGTGGCCGCCAATAGCGAACTTGGGCTGGCCTTGTCGGATGACGAAATCGATTATTTGACCGATAGTTTTAGTCGCTTGGGCCGAAATCCGACCGATGTCGAGCTGATGATGTTCGCCCAAGCCAATTCCGAACATTGCCGGCACAAGATATTCAACGCCAGCTGGACCATCGATGGCGTGGATCAAGCGCAGTCATTGTTTCGCATGATACGGAATACCGCCGAGCAGAGTCCGGCGGGCATCTTATCCGCATACAGCGACAATGCCTCGGTGGTCGAAGGCAGTCGCGGTCAAGTGTTTGTCCGCGACGCCGCGAGCGGCGAATACGGCTATGTCGAAGAGCAGGCGCATCTGTTGATGAAGGTGGAAACCCATAATCATCCGACCGCAATTTCCCCGCATCCGGGCGCGGCGACCGGTTCCGGCGGCGAAATTCGCGACGAAGGCGCAACCGGCCGGGGCTCAGCTACCAAGGCCGGCTTAACCGGTTTCAGCGTCTCGCATCTGAAGATTCCCGGTTACCCACAGCCTTGGGAAGAGGATTTCGGCAAGCCGGGACGGATCGCCTCGGCCTTGGATATCATGCTGGAAGGGCCGATTGGCGGCGCGGCGTTCAATAATGAATTCGGCCGCCCCAATATCGCCGGTTATTTCCGCACTTTCGAACAGCCCTCCGAAACCGGCGAGACTAACGCCTATCGCGGTTATCACAAGCCGATCATGATTGCCGGCGGCATGGGCAATATCCGTCCGATGCTGGTCGACAAACAGCCGATCCCGGCCGGTTCATTGATCATCATACTCGGCGGTCCGGCGATGCTGATCGGCCTGGGCGGCGGCGCGGCGTCATCGCAAACCTCGGGCGAAAGCGCCGAGGAGCTCGATTTCGCTTCGGTGCAGCGCGAGAATCCGGAAATGGAACGGCGTTGTCAGGAAGTGATCAACCATTGTAACTCGCTGGGCGACGACACCCCGATCGTTTCGATACACGATATCGGCGCCGGCGGCTTATCCAATGCGGTGCCGGAAATCATCCATGACTGTGATCGCGGCGGCCGCTTCGAATTGCGCGACGTGCAGAACGCCGACAAAGGCATGTCGCCGATGCAGATTTGGTGTAACGAAGCCCAGGAACGCTATGTCGTCGCGATCAAGCCGGAATCGCTGGCGCTGTTCAAGTCGTTCTGTGAGCGCGAACATTGCTTGTATGCGGTGATCGGCGAAGCCACCGACGAAGAGCATCTGACGCTGAGCGACTCCTGGCTGGGCGGCAAGCCCGTCGATCTGCCGATGTCGGTGTTGTTCGGCAAGCCGCCGAAGATGCATCGCGATGTGAGCCATCAGGACAAAACGCTGGCGGGGCTGGATTTGACCGGTTTATCGCTGGATGACGCCGTCAAGCGCGTGCTGTCTTTCCCGGCCGTGGCCGACAAAAGCTTTTTGATTCATATTGGCGACCGCTCGGTGACCGGGTTGGTGGCCAGGGATCAGATGGTCGGTCCTTGGCAGGTGCCGGTGGCCGATGTCGCGGTGACCGCGACAGGCTTTCAGGCCTTGACCGGCGAGGCGATGGCGATGGGCGAGCGGACGCCGCTGGCCTTGATCGATGCGCCGGCTTCCGGCCGCATGGCGATCGCCGAAGCGTTAACCAACCTGGCGGCGACTCGCATCGAATCGCTGAACAAGGTGAAACTTTCCGCCAACTGGATGGCGGCGGCCGGCAGCGCAGGCGAGGATGCGGCGTTGTTCGATACCGTCAAGACGGTCGGTATGGAGCTGTGTCCTGAACTGGGCATCGCGATACCGGTCGGCAAAGACTCGTTGTCGATGAAGACGGTGTGGAAGGACGCTAGCGGCGAGAAAACGATGACGTCGCCGCTGTCATTGATTATCACCGCCTTTGCGCCGGTGGCCGATATCAGTCGGACGCTGACTCCGCAATTGCAAGCTGGCGACAGCGACTTGTTGTTGATCGACTTGGGCGAAGGCAAAAACCGTCTAGGCGGTTCGGTGCTGGCTCAGGTTTACAAGCAGTTGGGCAATGAAGCGCCCGATGTTAATGCGGCCTTATTGAAGGCCTTTTTCGAGGTCATCCAGGCCCTGAACGGCGAAGACAAGTTGCGCGCCTATCACGACCGTTCCGACGGCGGCTTGTTGGCTTCCGTTGCGGAAATGGTCTTCACCGGCCGTCAAGGTGCGGAGCTAAATTTAGACAGTCTAGGTGATGATGCCTGGGCGACCTTGTTCAACGAGGAATTGGGCGCGGTGATCCAGGTTAACAGCGCCGATTGCGCGTATGTCTTGGATCGGCTGGAACAAGCCGGCTTAGGCCATTGCAGCCATCAAATCGGACGCGTGACGGATCGCCAGCAGCTGACGATATCTCATCGAGGTCAGACGATCTATGCCAATAATCGGGCCGAGCTGCAGCAAACCTGGTCGGAGCTCAGCTACCGGATGCAGGCCTTGCGGGATAATCCCGATTGCGCCAGAAAACAGTTCGAACGCATCGCCGATGACAATGATCCGGGGTTGTCGGCAAGCCTGAGTTTCGACGTCAATGACGATGTCGCGTCCCGATTTGCCGACGCCGAACGGCCGCAGGTGGCGATCTTGCGCGAGCAGGGCGTCAATGGCCATGTCGAAATGGCGGCCGCCTTCGACCGCGCCGGCTTCAAGGCGATCGATGTGCATATGAGCGACATCATTCATGGCCGCGTGACGCTGCGCGACTTCACCGGTCTGGTTGCCTGCGGCGGTTTCTCTTATGGTGACGTGCTCGGCGCCGGCGGCGGCTGGGCCAAATCGATCCTGTTCAATGATCAGGCGCGCGATGAATTTGCCGCATTCTTCCAGCGTCAAGACACCTTCGGATTAGGGGTCTGTAACGGTTGTCAGATGATGTCCGGACTGAAGGAAATCATACCGGGCGCCGAGCATTGGCCGGCTTTCAAACGCAACGATTCCGAGCAGTTCGAAGCGCGCGTCGCGATGGTCAAGGTGCAGGAATCGCCGTCGATCCTGTTGCAGGGCATGGCCGGATCGATGCTGCCGGTAGTTGTTGCGCATGGGGAAGGACGCGCCGAATTCTCCGGTGATCCGCATGAGGCCCAGGTGGCCTTGAGTTATGTCGATAACTACGGCCGGGTGACGACCGACTTCCCGGCCAATCCTAACGGTTCGCCGTTCGGCATCACCGGCTTGACGACGCTCGACGGCCGATTCACGATCATGATGCCGCATCCGGAACGCTGTTTCAGGACGCTGCAGAATTCCTGGCATCCCGATGATTGGCGCGAAGACGGCGCCTGGATGAGGATGTTTAGAAACGCCAGAGTCTGGGTGGGTTGAAAACCAAAAAAAAGATGCCATATTCATTGCTGAAAACGTTTTCCAAGTGAATAATGAAACGAGGTGAGATCAATTCGCCTCGTTCCATCGTATGCAGATAATGCATAGTGAAGTTTTTCCGCAACTAACTGGAGAATAATATGGCTATTACACGTTACGAACCCTGGAACCTGTTGAATCAATTGCAGCGTGAACTGGATCGCATGCACGAAGGCGATACCGAAGGCGGCTCCATCGCGACCGCGGAATGGGCGCCGGCGGTGGATATTAAAGAGGATAACGATCGTTTCACCTTATATGCCGATATCCCCGGCGTTAAACCGGAAGATATGGATGTCAGCATGGAAGAAGGCGTGCTGACGATCAAGGGTGAAAAGGAAAGCGAAACTAGCACCGAAAAAGAAGGTTACAAGCGCATCGAGCGGACTTCCGGCTCGTTTTATCGTCGCTTCAGCTTGCCCGATACCGCGGATGCCGAGGCGATTACCGCAAAATCAAAAAATGGCGTGCTGGAAATCGTGATACCGAAGCGGGAAGCGGTCAAACCGAAAAAAATCAGCGTCGCCGCTGAGGAATAAGACAGAAACGGAGCCTTAGGGCTCCGTTTCAGTTTGAACGAGGCGGCTCCTCGGCCTTTTTCAAGACAATGACGAGGCGCGGATAAGGCTAACGAGCTGGGCGGCGCCGTTAGCCAGTTTCGTCCAGTCATCCGGCATATTCAACATTGCCAGTGTCGCGGTGGCCAGCAATTTGCCGTCTTTCGGAGGCGCCAAGGTTCCCGCCTGGAGATAAAGCAGCAGCTGTTCCAGGCCGGGGTTATGGCCGACCAATAACACCCGTTCGGCGCCCGCAGGGCAATCGCTCAGCACCGCCTTCAGGTCGCCTAGACCGGCCTCATAGAGGCGAGGATCATAATGTATAGACCGCGTGTCCAACTCAATCGCCTTGCTTAATCGTTTAGCGGTCGCTTTAGCTCTTTCCGCCGGTGAACTGACGATATAATCGGGGATCAACTGTCGATCTTTCAGCCAAATTCCGATGCGCTTGGCCCCGAGTTTGCCGCGTTTTTTCAGCGGGCGGTCGAAATCGTCGACATCGACACGCCAATCCGATTTGCCATGGCGCAATAACAGTAATTGTTTATGCATGGGTAATTATTCAGAGCGTGGTTAGGGTCAGGTCTAGAAAAATAGCTATAACCAACACTCGAAATTTAAAGCGATAATGAGTTTACCCTCTTTATTTTTGATAAAACAGCTATAAATCTAGACCTGACCCTGTTCGCACCTGCCGCCGACATCCTAGCCGAACACACCCTAAGCCCTCTTTTTTCAAATTCGGAATGGCTGGCTTAAAAGGGAATGAAGAGCAGACAGACAACATCGTTGCGATAATTGTCGACCGTTTTGTATTCACGATAGCCTTGCGATACGGCGATGCCCAGGATGTATTTTTTGCCTTGGTAGTCGATGACTTCCGACGCACGCTGGCCCGCCGTTAAGTTAAAATAGCGTTCCGCTAGCTCCAGCCGGGCGCCGCTGCGTAACTCGGCATGATTGGCGACGGCGATGATGGTTTGTTGCCTGTCGGCGAAAAGCGCGAAACAGCCGTCGATCAGCCGGCCTTTTTTATTGCGTGGCAAGGCGTCTTCCAGCATCGAGCGGAATTGCGGCTCGCTGTCAAAGACGATGCCGATGCCGCCGAGAATGTTGGCGCTATGATTCAGCTCGCTAATCGAGGCATTGTAGATATAGGTATGGCGGCCGCCATAAAAACTGGATTCGACAAACGGCGAAACGGCGTATTGCTGGCTATCGTGGATTCTCAATGCGTTATAGGCCGCCGTCTGTTCAGGCAACAGCTGGCCGACGATATGTTGTTCGCTCGGGTTGGAAACCGCTAAGATCTCCCCTTTTTGGTCATAGACATAAAGATTCGTGTAAACGGTGTATAAGTCATTGATGTAGCATAGGATATTGGCGATATGCTGTTTGTCTTCATTGTTTATTTCGGCCTGATTCAAGATCCGTCTGAATTCGGTGGTCAAGGCCCACCAACGGCAATCATTGGCGCGTTCGTAGAGGTTGCGGTCCATGATATCGACCGCCAGGGCGGCCAGAAAGCCGGCATTGTCGAGATGGGACGACATGACCGTCACTTCTTGCAGCGAATCGACCGATTCGGTAAAGATGTCGGCTATGTCGGAGCCGATCTTCTTGATGGCGTCCAAGACCGGCATGAATTCGGCGGCATTCTTGCGGGCCGATGTGATCTGGCCGTTCAGCACCAGCAAACTCAAATCCGTGTTGACGTCCAGCGATGCTTGACGGATCTCTTTTAACTCCGGAGTAAAATGGCTGGCCTGATTGATGATCTCCGCATAATTCCGGCCGTTATCGCGTTGTTTTTGATCGTCTTTAAAGGCCAGATTCAACGGTGTCATCATCTGACCCCGCCAGCCCAGGCCGAAAAAACCCTGATAACCGTTGGTCCGGCAGGTGCTGGTGATGTATTTCTGGCCTTTAAACGTCACGATGCTCAGCGGATCATGGGTATTGAGGGTCGCGGCCGGCGGTATCTTGTTATTGTCGCTGCTGGCGATGACCTTGCCCCGTTTGTCCAGTATCATCAGCACCCCGATATCGTCGGGCCGCATTAAATTGTCGAAGATCCCCGTCATCTCATCGTCGAAACGAAAACAAAGGCATAGAACGCCCAGAACTTCAGAGGCTGCGTCATTGGTTGCGGTAATTTTGCTGGAATAGATCAATGAATGCGGCTTATTCGATTGCAGATCGCTGTAGCGAAAGGTTTCGACATACTCCGTATCGCTGTTCAGGGTTTCCCGAATCAAAGCATCTTTCGAATGCTTAATCGGGTTAGCGTGATCCAGATGGGCCCTGACGTTGCCATGGGTATCCAAAATGATGATTTCGTCATAAACGGAATATTTTTTCACATACTCTTGCAGGCGCAAGGCTATGAATGACTCGTCGATGTCGCCTGTCGCCGATAAAAATGAGCGTATATCGTCGTCGGTGGCTAAAAAACCGACATCGGCGGTGCGTTCAAACAGGTTTCGAATCAGGATATCGACCGCCACCTGGGCCTTCGAGGCGTTATCGAGAGTCAGTTTTTGCAGATTTTCCAATAACAGGTTATCGGTCAATTTGTTCTGCAACTCGCCGAATTTATCCTTGGTGCGCTGCATGTCTTCCAGTATCGTCGAAGCGATGTTGTGGCTGTTGATTTTGCCAATTAAGGCGATTTTCCCCCACCAGTTGTTCAGCGAGTCCAAGCGCTTTTCATAGTTTTGCACTAAAGGCATGGCTTGCATCAGGGTATTGGAATGTTTATTTAAGAATGCTTGCATGGTGTTGCGCGGTTTATTGAAGTTATGGTTCTGTAAGGCTGCGATTGAAAACAGGGCTTAAGCAATAAATATGCCTTGCTAACATGGACCTGGTATGTGAGGCGCCCTAGCGTGCGTTACTAGATCATCGGTTTAAGCGACAGTTGATTGATTTGCACCAAATGGGGTCGTGGATGCGTGAATGTGGTGCGTCGATCTGCAGCATCAGCAATTCCCAATTTGAGTATTTTTGAACGCCAAAGTGGGAATTGCTGTTGCAGCATACTCAGCATGTCATTCTTTTGCTGGTCTGATAATATGGAAGCCTTTTCAGGAGCAGTGGATTATCATCATGCGTTATCGACTATTGGGCCGTTCCGACCTGAAGGTCAGCGAAATTTGTTTGGGCACGATGACTTTCGGTCAGCAGAATAACGAGGCGGAAGGGCATGCTCAACTGGATATGGCGCTGGATCACGGCGTCAATTTTATTGATACGGCGGAAATGTACGCCATTCCTCCGCGCGCGGAAACCTATGGCGAAACCGAACGCATCATCGGTAATTGGCTGCATAAAACCGGCAAACGCGATCGAATCATCCTCGCCTCCAAGGTGATCGGCCAGGCCGAGTGGATGTCCTATGTCCGTAACGGCCGGGCTTGTTTGGACCGGGCCAACATTGAGCAAGCGATAGACGACAGCCTGCGCCGGCTGCGAACCGGTTATCTGGATTTATATCAGCTGCACTGGCCTGATCGGCAAACCAATTTTTTCGGCAAGCTCGGTTATCAATATGCGCAACAATCGCCGCCGACGACGATCGAAGAAACCCTGCAGGTGTTAGCGGATTTGGTGAAGGCCGGCAAGGTCAGATATGTTGGTGTTTCCAATGAAACGCCTTGGGGGGTGATGGAATATCTACGCTGCAGTGAAAGACTGGATTTGCCGCGCATCGTCTCGATACAGAATCCCTATAGTTTGCTCAATCGCAGCTATGAGGTCGGTTTGGCGGAAATCAGTCGGCAGGAACAATTGCCTCTGTTGGCTTATTCGCCGTTGGGATTCGGCGTGTTGACCGGAAAGTACATCGGTCAGCAGCCGGAGCAGGCTCGTCTCAGTCTGTTCAATAACTATCAGCGTTATTCCACCGACAACGGCGTCGCCGCCACCGCCGATTATGTCGCACTGGCGCGCAAACATCGATTGTCGCCTGCGCAGATGGCGCTCGCCTTCGTCAACAGCCGGCCTTTCGTCGGCGCGACGATTATCGGCGCAACCAATCTGGAGCAATTAAAGGAAAACCTCGCCAGCGTCGAGTTGGAATTGAACGAGGAGTTATTGCAGGACATCGAGGAGATTCATCGACGTTATCCGAACCCTTGTCCGTAATCATCAAACCGTTGAGGAGAAACGATGCCATACTTGAAACTGAAAACCAATATTGCCGTCAGTCAGGAACAATCGCCGAAGTTGCTTGCGGAGTTGTCGCAAATGCTTGCCAGCGAGACCGGTAAACCCGAGCGCTATGTCATGGTGGAAATGAGTTCCGGGCGGACGATGCTTTTTTCCGGCACCGACGAGCCGTTGGCGTATCTGGAATGCAAGAGCATCGGCTTGACCTCGGCCCAGGTCAAGGCCTTGTCCGCGTCTATCAGTCAGGTGCTGCAAACCCGGCTGCAATTAGCGCCGGACCGGGTTTATATCGAATTCAGCAACTGTCCGGCCGAACACTGGGGCTGGAACGGTTCAACATTCGGCTGAGAATTGTTAGTTGCTGGACAGGGAAAGGGTGTTGATGTTCAGCATCTGCTGAGCGCGCTTATCGGCGCCGGAAGGCAGGGGTATCGTGCTGGATTCGATCCAGGCCGCGATGTCACGCCATAAAACCGGCGCCTGCAGATCTCGCAACAGCATGTGGTAACCGTCCTGATAGAAGGCGATGGTTTTATCGCTCGGGTCGGCGCTCAGCAAATTCCGCAAAAACAGATAGGTCGGCTGTCGCGGTATGATTTCATCCTTTTCCCCGTACAATATCAGCGTGTCGACGTTCAGTAATTCCGCATTGTCCAGCGCCTGGTCCATCAGGTTGGTCAAGCCGTAGATGGCGTCCACCCGGGTTTTTTTGATCACCAACGGGTCCTGACCCAGGGCCTTCAGCATCTCGATGTTGTCCGAAGGGGTAATTTCCAGGTCCTCGCCGGTCAGCGTCAGCCAGGGCAGGCTGTGCGATAACGACCAAAGCAAGGCGGTTTGGTACCAAGGCATGGTTTTTCTACCCCAGACGGCAGGCGCGGCCAGGATGATGCCGTTGACCCGCGGTTTTATCGATCGCGTCATCGTGTTGATGATCACCGCTCCCCCCATGCTTTCACCGAGCAGATAAACAGGCGTATCGGGATGGCGAGCTTTGATCAGGTTTACGAATGTGGCTAGATCTTCGCAATAGGTTTCGATGCCGCTCCAGTAACCGCGCTTGGGACTTTCGCCGAAGCCGCGCTGATCATAGGCATAGGAGGTGATGTTGCGCCGAGCAAAATAGTCGCCGGGTTTATCGAAAAAATTCCGGTAATCATTAAAACCATGCAGGGCGATCAACACCGCCTCGATATCGTTCGCCTGCCAGCTTCGCAAAGCTAATTTCACGCCGTCCTCGGTAACAAAGGCATGCTCCGTCAAATAACCATGGCCGACATCCGGCCCGGGTTTGATCACGACCGGCGTACACCCGTATACAATCAACAACAAAAAAAGGGGACAGGCTACTTTAATTTTCATCTTCACTTTCTGTTCGGTCTTCCACGCTTATTGAGTGTCGACAAAAGGCCAAATTCCGCTGCCGTCTTCTGCTGCCAATGTTCAACACCCAGCGGAGCTTGACGATTGACGCTGTTGCGTATTTTAACCAGTTCTTTGGCGTAGATAGGTTTATTGACATAGCCTGTCCAGGCATCGTTTGGCTTTATCAAGGAAGTGTTGAGCAGATCCCTGTTTTTATGAAGACGTTCATAGAGAGAACTATAGGGCCAATCTTCGGCGTTCTTGACCAGGTTCGCCCTTTTGGCGTTCGCTTCGATGTAACGCATCAGCGTGATATAGTAGCTTTCCCGTTCGACAATAAAGCTTTTGTAGCGTCCTTGCCATACATGGCCGGAAGTATTGTTCTTTTTATGGTAATAGCGAACATGCGATGTCAACACCCACTGCATGAACCGGCTGAGGCTTTTTTCCCGATGAGGAACCAGCATACAATGAAAGTGGTTGGGCATCAGGCAATAGGCATGGATCTCGATAGCTTCTTTTTGCTTGGCGGTTTTCAGCAGTTCCAGAAAATAGTCATAGTCCTCTTCATCATCATAGACTCGCATCTGCCTATTGCCGCGGTTGATGATATGGTAAATTCCGCCTGCCTTCTCTCCGCGCGCTATACGGGGCATATTTCACCTCTGTTAGAGCTAGCATTACGATGATTTTAACGGATTTATCTAAAGTAGTCTGATTTTAAAGTAGCCTGTCCCCTTTTTCTTTGAGGTGAGAATATGGAAACAATCATGAAACGTTTGTTAATTTTTATTGCCATCAGTTACGGATTGCTGCTGACGGCTTGCAGTCAACCGCTGGTTAAACAAGACAGGCAGGTTCGCCAGCCGGTTAAAAATCTGATTCTGATGATCGGCGACGGCATGGGGCCTCAACAACTAGGGCTGCTGCGAGAATATGCCCGCCGAGCTCAGTCTTCTCGCTATCTCGCTCAAAATGGCAAGACGGCGTTTGACCGTTTTGCCGAGCAGGGCTTAGTCGGCCTGTCGTCAAATGGGCCGGCCGATGCGTTGGTCGTCGATTCCGCCTGTTCTGCTTCGCAGCTGGCCAGCGGCATCAGTTCCAATAGTGAAATGATCGGTCTGGATCAGTGGGGTAATCCGGTCGAAACGATATTGGAAAAGGCCAAACAGCAGGGTAAGGCGACGGGCCTGGTTTCCGACACCCGCATCACTCATGCGACACCCGCGGCCTTTGCCAGCCATCAACGCCACCGTTCGCTGGAAAATGCGATTGCCGACGAGATGCTGAGCGGCAATCAGGTTGATGTGATGTTATCCGGCGGCTTGCGTCATTGGCTGCCACAGTCGGTCAACACAATGGCTGAGACTAGGGCGGCTATCGCCCGCTTGATCGATGAGCCGGCCATCGAATTGGTCTCGGCCAGACGGGACCAACACAACCTGCTGGAGCAGGCTAGGCGTCAGGGTTATGCGCTGGCCTTCAACCGCAGGCAGCTGCAACAGGCGAAGGGAGGAAAAATAGTGGGCTTGTTCGCCTCCTCGGCGATGCAGGATGCCTTGGACGATCATCATCGACGCAATCCTCACCAGCCTTCGCTGGCCGAGATGACGAAAAAGGCGCTGGAGGGTCTGGAACAAAATCCAAACGGATTTTTTCTGATGGTCGAAGGCGGCCAGATCGATTGGGCGGGACATAATAATGACGCCGGCGAGCTACTGCATGAAATGATACGATTCGAACAGGCCGTGGCCGCGGTGTTTGCCTGGGCGAAACATCGCCAGGATACCCTGGTCATCATCACCGCCGATCATGAAACCGGCGGCTTCGGTTTCAGCTATAGTCGCTATCGTGTTCCCGAGGCCAAGCCTTTGCCCGGAGCGGCGTTCGCCGAGCATCTCTACCAACCGAATTTCAATTTCGCCGACCCGGTCGTATTGGACCGTCTTTACGCCCAGAAAAAGAGTTTTTATCAGATCTGGCGTCAGGCCAAGGGCGAAAGGGCGGCGCCGGACGCAGATTCATTGTTGGCCGCGATAAATGCCAACAGCGCCTATAAAATCGACAAACTGGCGGCGGGCAGGATACTGGAAAAAGAAGCCAACGCCTATTACAGGCCGGGCCATCGCTATCTGAAGGCGAAGCAATTTCCCAAAGTCGATGATTTCGAAGAATTTTATGTTTACGGCGACGGTGTCCATCTGGACCTGATCGGGCGGGCGCTGGCCAAACAGCAAAATATCGTCTGGGCGACCGGCACGCATACCCATACGCCGGTGCCGGTGATTGCCTGGGGACCGGAACGCCATGTCCGCCGTTTTTCCACGTTGTCCCACCATACCGAAATAGGACTATGGATGATGGAGGCATTAACGAGTCAATGATAGCGGCATTTTTGCCTCGTTTATCAATCCATTTGTCGGTGTTATGCACAAAATGGTTTTTGCTCGCTATCTTTTTGCCGTCGACAGGGCAGAGAAGCTGAAAAATAGCTATTGACTTTTTTATCTTATTGATAAATATAGATAAAGTTTAATTGACTAAAAAAGATACAATTTAACAAAACTGTAATAAATACGTGGTCTCAGGACCGATTTGGACATGCTATCCACAAAGTTATCCACAGGTTTTGTGGGTAACTGCAAAATTTTTAATCGTTATCGGCAGTTAGCGATTTTTTGTATAAACAACTGGCAAATGATGTGATAAATTGTGCGTTTTTTTGACGGTCGGCGGTTAAAGAATTTTGGCTCGACTGGGTTGGTGTTTTCGCCGACTGAAACAGCAGCGATTAACCGTCGGACGATGATTCAATGCTGTCCGAGCAAGCTAAGTCGTTACATCCGCGCCGGTCGCGTTACAATATCGCTCGCTATGAACCGAGAAGATCGATGACGAATGAAATTAAAGTACTGTTAGTCGACGACCATGCCGTGGTCAGAGCCGGCTTCAAGATGCTGCTGTCGGCGGTGGCGGGCATGGATGTCTGCGGCGAAGCCGAGCGCGGCGAGCAGGCGATTCAACTGTATCAGGATTTGCAGCCCGATATCGTCGTGATGGATTTATCGATGCCCGGTATCGGCGGACTGGAAACGATACGCCGCCTGTTGCAGCGCTATGATCATATCAACATTCTGGTGTTCAGCGTTCATCATGAACAGGTTTATGTGAACAGGGCGTTATCGGCCGGCGCCAAAGGCTATATCACCAAAAACAGTGCGCCGGAAATTCTGCCTGAAGCGATTGAAAACATCGTGCAGGGGCAACGCTATATCGAAGTCGGACTGCTGAAGGAATCATCGGGACAGGATTATCAGGCGATAGTCGACGCCTTCTCGGCGCGGGAATTCGATGTATTCAGGTTGCTGGCCAAAGGCCTGACGGTGCAGAAAATTGCCGGGGAGCTCTGTCTTGGCTATAAGACCGTCGCCAATTACGCCACCCAAATCAAGAAAAAATTGCAGGCCGAGAGTATTGCCGAGCTGCCGCAGATCGCGCAAGCGCTCGGCATAAACGTAATGCCGGAATAATTGCAGCGCGGCCTGACAGCAACAAGAACGAGGGAACGCCTTGGCTTTCGACGAACGGATTGCACATTATCTCGATAACATTATCGCCGCCAAACCGGTCAATTTCGATCGTTTGCGTCAGCTGCTGAATCGGCAAGGCTATGACGATCAGACGCTGTTCAAGATCTTTGCCGTCGACAAGACTTCCCGGTCTCGTTACCGGATCAGCATCCTAGACCGACGATTGTTCGCCCAGCTGCAGGCTGATTTCCCCGTCTATCCAGTCAACGATAGAGTCAGCGCCGCGCGCGCCGGCGATAGTCATAAGCGTCCGGTCAGTCGGGCGATGATCATCCTGTGGCCTAGCCAGCAGGAGCATCCGGTCGTCGTCATCAATGATGCGGACGGCATTAACACGCCGATGGCCTTGGCGAAACGCCTGCTGATTGTCGAGAACCAGGAAAACTTCGTGCAAAAACAGCGCACGCTAGCTTTTCTGCGCCATCAGTATGCCGATTTCGCCGACATCGAGCTCGATATCGCTCATGGCGCCGGCAACGCGATCACTAACCGTCTGAACAAGGCCTTCTTCGATCGTTATCAACGGATCGACTGCCTGTTGGACCTGGATCTAGGCGGGCTGGAAATATTTGCTAATTTGCATAAATTGACCGATCATGCCCGGCTGCATTTTATGCTGCCGCCTTGCGCCGAAAAATTGTTGGCTCAATCCAAGCTGAAGCTTGCGGAGAAGCATCTGCCGGCCTTGCGCAAGCACCACGATCACTATCCGGCATTGCGGCCGGCCATAGAGCTGATCGTCAGGCAGCAACGCATGCTGGAACAGGAAATGTATTTACAGGAATAATGTTGGAAAATTTGGAATTATTGGAAAAAAAGACCGCCTATGCGGTCAATAAGCTGATCGCGATCAACTCGATCAGTTACTGTTATGTCGAGTTGCCCATAGACCGCCATTGCGCGCTGTTCGGACGCAACAATTTGGGCAAGACTTCGTTGCTGAACGCGTTGAAGCTGCATTTGTTTCCGGAGATCAGTTTCAACGATTGTAAGGGTAAATTTGCCTTCAAGTCATCGAAGGGGGAGCTGTATTCCAGCGAAGACAGTTACAGCTATTATTTCCCCAGCGACAGCAGTTTTCTGATTCTGGAGGCGGAAAACATCCACGGCCCTTTCTGCCTGATTCTGTTCAAATCCAACAGCAGCTTCGGTTATCAGCGATTGGCTTTGCCCTGCGCTTATGACGAGATCCGCGGGCAATTCTGGGATATCGACAACACCGAGATTAATAACGGGCTGGGCAGCCCGGTGGCGGATCTGGGCATTCCTAAAATTCTTGCCCTGTATCAGCAGTATAAAGCGGCCGGCGCGGTCATCCTGAAGACTAAAAAAGACATCAAGGACAAGCTGTTCAGCCATAGCCCGCTGCAGCGGGCCAAGGGCCGTTACTGTCTGGTTCCGTTGAAGGAAGGCGGCATGGAGCGCGAATTGAGCGCCTTTCGCCAGCTGATGAATTTTACCTTCGAAATCGCCAAGACCGACACCAAGGGGCTGACCGACACCTTCGCGACGATCATCGAAAGCGGCAAAATCAACACCCAGGACAAACTGCACCAGGATTTGCAGGTGATTATGGATGACTATAACGAACTGCGCCAGAGCCAGGATAAGCTGAAGGCGATCGCCAATTATCGTGACGACTTCAGTCAATTACAGACGATGCATCAACGCCGGAACGAGCAGAGACAAGCCTTCGCCGCGACGTTCGCAGCCTATGATGTTTGTTTGCGCAACACCGAAACGGAATGCCGTCGCTTAGTCGGGCAGCTCGAACCCGAGGTCGACAGATTGTATGCCTCACAGCAACGGCTCGGCCAACAAGACATCGAGCTGCAAAAACAGCACAGCGAATTGGGCGGTCAGCTGAAGACCTTGAACAAGGATAGTCAGCAGTTGAAACTGGCCGTAGAGCAGTTCGAGAACATCCACAACCAATATCCCGAAGCGTCACTGATCGAGCTACGCAAGCTGTTGCAAGATCGGGAGGAGGCGCTGAAGCAGAAAATCGATCATCTTCAGGACAATCAGCAGGCGATCGCGGCGCTGAGCGCCAAGGTCGGTGTGCAAAAAAGCAAGAATGCCGAGCGCAGCCGCAAAAAACAAGCGCTGGAGCAATACCAGCAATTGCTGGTCAGTCAACTCGATGAACATAGCGCGGCGGTGCTGAGCAACCTGAATAGGCAGTTCGCCGAATTGATCGTCGATGTCGACGGGCGACAACGCGAAACCATCGAACGTTTCGCCGATCTGTTCAGCATCGAAGCGAATGGCCTGAATTTCCTCGGCGCAGCATTCGGCAGCGAGCCGGTCAAGTCGCCTCAGCAGTTTAAGGAGCAACTGCAAGGGGAGCTTGTACAGCTCGATCAAGCATTATTGCAACTGGATAGAGAGATTCTGGAACTGCAAAAAATCGCCAGCGCTTCCGGCGACGCCCAACAGCAGCAGTTGCAGCAGGCCGAGCAAGAAAGAATCAAGATCCATGAACAGTTGTTGATCGTCAACGGCATCGAATCGACCCGGCAACAGCAACAGGCCAGAACCGTCGAAATCGAGGAGCTCGAAAACGCCAGGGGGCAACTGGAAAAAGACCGGGAACGGATCCAAGTCGAACTGGAACAAAATCGCAGCGAGCACGCCGCCGGCAAGGAAAAATTGCTAGCATTGCATAAGCGCTTGAAAGAGGCGACGGCGCTGATTCAGCGCCTGCAGAGTCTGAAGCCGCCGGAAGCGAACACCGCCGAATTTAAATCCGTCGACAGTGTTACGGCCGCCGACCTGAGCGAACTGGAAGGGGAGCGGGCCAAACTGGTCAAACTGAAGGAAGGCCTGGATGAGAACATCAACATCTTCGTTCAGTGCGGTCATTTCCATCTGCCGGTGGAGATCGCCTACAGCAGTTACAGCGATGAACAGCAAGAGGCCATCCTCGTGGCGCTGAACAACACTTTCGTCGCCTTGCCGCATCAATTGGAAACCCTGCAAAGCCGGGTCATCGAACATAACAAGATGACTGGCGCGAAGATTTCCGAGCTGACCGGCAACCGCAGCCATATTCGCGCCTTCATCAACAAGGTCAACAAACAATTCGAGCACTATCCCGTTTCCAACCTGCAAGACATCCGGGTGGAAATCGAGCTGGACCCGCGTTTCGAGGAGCTGATCGACGAGCTGGAGCAGACCAATCTGAACACCACCGATATTCATGACGACGCCTTGTATCAACGGCTGAATGCCTTCTGCGAGGATTTTTTCACCGGCGTGCGCGACAATCGCATCCTGGAGATGGGCAAAATCATCAAAAATGTTAAATACAGCTATCGCAAGGCCCATCGCGACCAACGCGAAGACAAGGACCAGAGCACCGGCACCAACGCCCTGATCAATTGCACCTTGTTGACGATTCTGCTCGGCGATCTGTTGGCGCAGGACAGCAAGCTGACCTTGCCGGTGATTTTCGACGAGTTCACGGCGCTGGACGAATACAATCAGCGCACCGCGATCAAGGCCGCCGGCGAACACGGCTTCGCACTGTTCTGCGCCTCGCCCACCGACACCGCGGAAGTGGTCTCAGTGGTCGATTATTACATCCATCTGGACGATTTTCACGTCAACACGCTGTACGACGCCAGCGGCGAGCGCGATGTCGTGTTTCATCATTTTCAGGAGCGTCTGTATCAGGAAACGGAGCGCCCGGCATGATGCATGTCGCCCTGGACCGTACGCTGATCCTGTTGATCGAGCATAAGGAGCTGATGTTCAGACTGATCGACTACATGGACGGCAATCAGCGCCGGGACTTGCCGGCCGAGGTCTTTTTCAACAGTCTGCGCGCCAAGCTGGAGAGTCTGGCCAGCAGAACGGAGAGCGAACGTCTCGGCGACGCCTTCGATCTGGACAACCTGATCAAGACCGGCATCGTCGCCGAATTCAATCAGTCGCGCGGCACGATCGCCTTGCAACCGGCGGTGCTCGATATCTTTAGGTTGTTCGACAAGGAGCGGGTGCGCGGATTGCGCAGCGCGGAGTTGGAAAACATCCGCATCCAGCTGGAAAACGCCTATCGTCAGCATCAAACATTGAGCTTCGCCGACGACAACATCGCCTTCCTGGAGCAACGCGATCATCTGTTCGATTTGCTGCGCAGGATCAACAGCCAGATTCAGAACAACACCGCCCATTTGCAGCATCAGGCCGACCGCCTGTCGAAACGGCTGGATCATGATCCGACGCTATTGTCGCTCGATGAGTCGCGCCAACATCGAGACATGCTGGTGCAGGTCAAGCAAATTTACGACCGCGAAATCATTCCGACGCTGGAGTTTCTGAACAGCCGGGAATACAGCAAGGTCAAGGCGCCGCTGATCCTGATCGACGAGCTTAGCAGACTCTACGACCTCCGCGGCTATGAAGACGACAGCTATTACATAGACCAATATAAGCTGTCGATCCTCAGTCATTACAAATCGGTCGAGAAAGTCAAACAAACGCTGCAGCGTTATTTGCACCAGGAGCGCCGGCACCGGCTGACCTACAACGCCATCGAACAAGCTTATCTGCATTTGCAGCAGCTGGCGCAGGGCACCTTCACCGAGAAATTGAAAGACAAATATATCTTCAAGGCGCTGGAGCAGGACATGCTGTATTTCAACGGACTGAAGACTCATGCCGCGGCCCAGGATGCGCGTATTGAATGGAATCCTCGCAATCATGTGATTTATTTCAACGAATATCTGGTCAACCGGCAGGCGCGCAGGCGCAGCGACAGCCCGGCCGAGATCACCACCTTCGATAAGGAACGGCTGACCGAGCCGAACAACGCCTTGAAACGCCGAATCAGACAACTGGTCGACCTATGCCATATCGAACCGCCGGTGGATGATCTCTATGCCGAACTTCACCATTATCTCGCCGAACATCTGTCGCGGGATTATCAATTGCCTTATCTGCTCTATGGCGTCAGCTGCTTCAAGCAGCGGCATGGCGCTAAGTTCAAAATAAAGGTCGCATTCGAACGGCCGCAGCGGCGGATCCGATATCACAATCACGTCCTGGAATACAACAAACGCCTGTTATCCGATGATTAGCAACGAACTCAGTCAAGCCATTTACAACCTGCTGATCAATGGCAAAGTCATCAGCAAGCATCGCTATCTCGCCAAATGCAACGAGCTGGAGGAAAATCCGTTGTATAACGAGATTTTTATCAATTTCGACGAATACCGCCAGCTGTATCAGCGCATCAATTTCGAGCTGGTGCATCAAGACGGCGGTTTTTTCTTTATCCGTGAGCTCGGCGGCGAACAGGCCAACGACGTGACGATCAAGATCCAGGCGCTGCTGATCATAATCGGCCGCATCGTCACCGAGCAGGGTTATCTGTTCGAGGTGCTGACCGACCATCGCGCCGGCATCCGCCCTAAAGACCTGGCGGCTGCAGCCGGCGAAGAGCGCTATCTGGACATCCTGCATACCTGTAAATTATGCAAATCACGCGGCATCGACGAGGAGATCAACAATCATCTGGTCGCCCGCGGCCTGATGTTTATCAACAGTCGGGGCCATTATGTGCTGAGCGACGCCGGAGCCGCCTTTTTCCGTGAATTGAGCGAGGCATACAATCCATCGGCCGGTGTGCAACCGTGATAATGCCTTATCGATGCTTGGTGCGCTTCACGTTGTTCAGCGGCGCCCTACAAGGTCATGAATGGCAGGAATGTAGGGTGCTGCCGACGCAGGAGGCGCACCGTCGAAGTTTTTGGCCGAACCGCTGGGCTTGATTCGCCTGACATGGTTACAGGCTTGGCTTTTGACCTCGATGAGGCGAAGGGGCATCATCGAGGCTTGGTGCGCTTCACGTTGTTCAGCGGCACCCTACAAGGTCATGAATGGCAGGAATGTAGGGTGCTGCCGACGAAGGAGGCGCACCGTCAAGTTTTTTGGCGGAACCGCTGGGCTTGATTCGCCTGATATGGTTGCAGGCTTAGCTTTTGACCTCGATGAGGCGAAAGGACATTATCGAGGCTTGGTGCGCTTCACGTTGTTCAGCGGCACCCTACAAGGTCACGAGTGGCAGGGATGTAGGGTGCTGCCGACGCAGGAGGCGCACCGTCGAAGTTTTTGGCGGAACCGCAACGCTTGATTCGCCTGATATGGTTGCAGGCTTGGCTTTTTGACCCCGATGAGGCGAAAAGTATTATCGAGGCTTGGTGCGCTTCACGTTGTTCAGCGGCACCCCCTACAAGGTCACGAGTGGCAGGAATGTAGGGTGCCGCCGACGAAGGAGGCGCACCGTCGAAGTTTTTGGCGGAACCGCTGGGCTTGATTTGCCCTAGACGGTTATAGAGAGCATCGCACCATTGAAATGCTAGGTTCAACGTTTAGTCGCCAGCGTAATGATGAAATCGGTTTCGATTTCCAAGTCCTGGGCGCGTTGAATACGGCTCTGGATTTCGCCTTTGGCTCGCCATGCGAACGGCGTCATCTGCAATAAGGCCATGCGGTGTTCCTGGTCGGGCGTGATCGTATAGCTGAGTCGTCGGCTGTCGATTTGTTCGTAGCCCTCAGGCAAGTCGATCTCGACTTTATGCTCTTTGACCTCTTTATAAATAAACTCCTTCAATTGCCATAAATGGCGCGGGCCGGGCGTCACCGTCAACAACAAGCCGTCTGTTTTCAACAGACGCACGACTTCGGCATCATTAGCCGGAGCGTAAACTATGACGATCAGATCGAAATAATGATCGGCATAAGGCATGCGCTTGTTGCTGGCGACGATGAAATGGGCGTTAGGTTGTTTCTTGGCGGCCGCCAAAATGGCATTTTTGGCGATATCGATGCCGTGTAAATCCAGCTGCTCGGGGTGTTGGCACAAGGCTTCGATTTGCCGGCTGTAATAACCTTCGCCGCAGCCCATGTCGAGGATATGCATCGGAGGCTGCACCGTTCGGTGTTGGTCTATTAAGGCTGTGATCGTTTGAGCCAGAGGCTGATAGAAACCGGCTTCGAGAAAACTGCGTCGGGAACGCATCATGGCTCGGCTGTCGCCCGGTTCCTTCGATTTCTTATGCTGCACCGGCAGCAGATTGAGATAGCCTTCCTTGGCGATGTCGAAGTGATGTTTGTTTTCGCAATAATAACCTTTGGAAGGCAGATGTTGCTGCAGCGGACTTTGGCAAATAGGACAGATATAGGTCATCGTGATAAATGGTTTGCAGGGGGCGGTAATTTTATAACATTTGTCTCCGGCTTGGTTAATCGCTTGCCGGTTTTCTTATTGCGCATGGTATGGATGTAGGGTGCTGCCGACGAAGGAGGCGCACCGTCTGGGCTTGATTTGCCTGACATGGTTGCAGGCTTGGCTTTTGACCTCGATGAGGCGAAGGGGCATTATCGAGGCTTGGTGCGCTTCACGTTGTTCAGCGGCACCCTACAAGGTCACGAGTGGCAGGAATGTAGGGTGCTGCCGACGCAGGAGGCGCACCGTCTGGGCTTGATTCGCCTGACATGGTTGCAGGTTTGGCTTATGACCTCGATGAGGCGAAGGGGCATTATCGAGGCTTGGTGCGCTTCACGTTGTTCAGCGGCACCCTTCAAGGTCACGAGTGGCAGGAATGTAGGGTGCCGCCGACGAAGGAGGCGCACCGTCTGGGCTTGATTTGCCTGACATGGTTGCAGGCTTGGCTTTTGACCTCGATGAGGCGAAGGGGCATTATCGAGGCTTGGTGCGCTTCACGTTGTTCAGCGGCACCCTACAAGGTCACGAGTGGCAGGGATGTAGGGTGCTGCCGACGCAGGAGACGCACCACTAGATTGAATTATTGAGAGCACACAATGAGCGAATATCACAGGCTTTATATTCCCGGCGCCAGCTGGTTTTTTACCGTGGTTGTGGCCGATAGAAAGAAACGATCACTGTTGCTCGACAATATCGCTACCCTGCGTCAGGCCTTCCGTTATGTGAAACAGCGTCATCCGTTCAACATCGATGCGGTGGTTGTTTTGCCGGATCATTTGCATTGCATGTGGACGTTGCCGGAGGGAGATAGCGATTTTTCGACGCGTTGGAATTTACTGAAAGGCCATTTTTCCCGATCGCTGGAAGAAGGGGAGCGAGTCATAAACAGCCGATCAAAACGAGGGGAGCGAGGTATTTGGCAGCGTCGGTTCTGGGAGCACATGATCCGCGACCAAGTCGATTTTAATCAGCATGTCGATTATATTCATTGGAATCCGGTCAAACATGGTTATGTGGCAAAGGTTTCCGATTGGCCCTATTCCAGCTTTCATCGTTATGTTAAGGCTGGAATTTACTCGGAAAATTGGGGGCATGCGGGGGATTTTGAGTTGGAGACCGGAGAATAAGATATTGTTTTAAATGTTAGAAATGTAGGGTGCTGACGACGCAGGAGGCGCACCGTTGAGGTTTTTGGCGGAACCGCTGGGCTTGATCGCCTGAGATGGTTGCAGGCTTGGCTTTGGACCTCGATGAGGCGAAGGGACATCATCGATGCTTTGGTGCGCTTCACGTTGTTCAGCGGCACCCTACCGGGTAATGAATGGCAGGAATGTAGGGTGCTGCCGACGAAGGAGGCGCACCGATGAGATTTTTGGCGCTTGATCCGTCTGGCATGTTTACAGGGCTAGGTTCTTTACCCCGATGAGGCGAAAGGACATCATCGATGCTTTGGTGCGCTTCACGTTGTTCAGCGGCACACTACCGGGTAATGAATGGCAGGAATGTAGGGTGCTGCCGACGAAGGAGGCGCACCGTCGAGGTTTTTGGCGGAACCGCTGGGCTTGATTCGCCTGACATGGTTGCAGGCTTGGCTTTTGACCTCGATGAGGCGAAAGGACATTATCGAGGCTTGGCGCGCTTCACGTTGTTCGGCGGCGCCCTACGGTGCAATGGATGTAAAATCACAACACAAACTCGGCCGAACTGCCGTTGGCGGTTTTGCTGACCACCAATTGCGCGTCGATGCGCTCCTTCAATTCGTTGACGTGGCTGATCACGCCGACCAGGCGGCCGTCGCCGCTGAGCATGGTCAACACATTGATGGCCTGTTCCAACGCCTCGTCGTTCAATGAACCGAAGCCTTCGTCGATGAACAGCGTGTCCAGCTGTATGCCGCCGGCGTTGCTGCGCACCACCTCGCTCAGGCCTAAGGCCAACGACAGAGAAGCCAAAAAGCCTTCGCCGCCGGAAAAAGTGCTGACCGATCTTTTTTGACCGGTATAGGCGTCGGTCAATTCGATGTCCAGACCGAAGGCCGAACGTTTGTTGGCTTGGTCCAATTTGCGGATCAGCCGATAACGGCCTTCGCTCATGATATACAGCCGGCTGGAGGCGGATTGCAGGATCTCATCGAGCAGTCGGCCCAATAAATAGCGGCTGAAACTGAGCTTGCTGCCCTGATGACCGCTGCCGTTGGCGATGCGGGACAGATGGCTGGCCTGTTCATACTCCTGCGTCGCGGCCTCCAACGCTTGTTGTTCTTTGGCAATTTTGTTGATCAGCTTATCCAGTACGCGATGCTGTTCATCGAGGCGAATTCTGCGTTCCAAGCAATCATTTTTGTGCGTCTGCGCCTGCCGATAGGCGTCTTGCAACGGCGCCAGATCCGGATTGGCTTTTCCTGTCAATTGCGTCGCCAATTCATCCAAGCGGCTTTCGATGCGCCGTGTTTCTTCACGGTAATGCTCCACTTGCTCGGTTTGACTGCGGACCTCTTGTTCGGTCAGTTTGGATGACTTCAACGCGGCGATATCGGCAAAAGGCGACTGTTCGATCAAGCCGGTAATCAGCCTTTGCTTGCTCTCGAAATCGGCGGATGCCTGTAGACGTTGTTTCTGCGCGCCGTTCAGCACACCCTGGGCGGTATTGAACCGCTGCTGGGCGGCATGATGGGCGCGGCTCGCTTCGTCGAGACGGCGGTCGAACTGCTGGATTTGCCGTTCCAGAGCCGCGATTTCCGGATTCAAGTCGGCTTTATCCCGATACAGTTCGGGAATTCGTTCCAATTGGCTTTGGATCTGCCCAGCCAGCGTGCTGACTTGTGACTGACATTCGCCGAGTCGTGTTCGCAAGCCGGTCAGCGCGTCTTCGTCGTTCTTGATCGCCGTCTTCAACTGTCCTTGACGGTTCTTTAACAGTTGTTTTTGTTCGGCTTGCAACGTTAGTTCATGGGCCTGACGCTTCAGTAGATCGATGTCCGCCTGACAGTCGTCGCGGCTGATTTCGGACTCCGCGCCTACTGTCTTCAACTCGTCCAGGACGCCGGCGATGCGGTCCAGTTCGCGCCGTTGATGATCGAAGTCTTGACGTATCTCCGACAATTGCTTTTCTGCCGCCTGCAAGTTTTGCCGGGCCGCCTCGAGTTGTTCATCGGCAGGAATATGCGCCGGCGGCGTGGCGGGCAGGGGATGGTCATGGCTGCCGCAGACGGCGCAGGGCTGACCCTGTTGCAGTTGCGCGGCCAGATGCGAAGCGATGTCCTGCATGCGCGCCTGTTCCAATTGTTGCAGCGCGCCTGCCGAGCTATCGACCTCTTGCTGCCGTGTCTCTAACTGTCGTTGCAAGGCTCGTAGTTTTTTTGTCGCGTTTTCTAGTTCGCGCTGTTTGTTCTCTATGCGTTGTATTTGTTTCAGTTGTTCCTGCTTTTTTTCCAGGTGATGCCGGGTTTGCAGCAGCGCGGCGTCGCAGGAACCGAGGGTTTCCAGTTCCGTTTCGCTTTTTTCCAATGCCGAGCGTTGTTCCTGCAGTTTTGTCTCGGCCTGGCTCAGTGCTTGTTGGGCCGTTTGCAACGATGTATTCGCTTGATGCTGTTTTTGCCTATCGCCGGCCAGCGAGGCGAGTGCGGCATGGGTTTGCCGCAGCGACTGCAGTTCCCGCTTTCTTTGTTCCTGCGCCGGTTTTTCTTGCTCCAATGTCGTTAATTGTTCGGTGGCCTCGATGGCGATGCGCTGCCGCGCCTCATGTTCATGTCGGGCCTCGGCCAAGGCCTCATCGGCCGATTTCAACGCCTTGTCGGCTTCTTCGTATAAGCGGTAATCCGGCCAGAGCTTTTCCGCCTCGCCGTGCCGTTGCAGCGCGGCGGCCAGCGCCTCGATGCGATCTTTTTGCTCGACTAACGCTTGTCGGGACAGCAGCAATTGCCGCTGCTGAGCAAACAGGTCTTTCAGCGCCGTCGCCTCGTTCAGCTCGGCTTCGGCCTTGCCCCGTAGCCGTTCGGCATCGTCGATTTGCCGTTCCGCATCTAGCCGTTGTCGTTTGATCTCCTCGATTTGCGGCAGCAGTTGATCGGCGTGTTCGACATTCTCGCTTTTCAGCAGGCCCTTGATCTGCGCCTCGAGATTGACGACCGATTGTTTCAATTCGGTCTCCAGCGTCTTCAGCTTGCGCTCGAAGCGGGACAGGAACTCGGTATCGACCAGGGTTTTCAGGATTTCCTCGCGTTCGGCCGAATTGGCATTCAATAGCTCCCTGAACTTGCCTTGCGCCAGCATCACCACCTGGCGGAACTGGTGGACGTTGAAGCCGATCAAGGCTTCGATCTCAGGGCGGGTCTTGCTGATGCTTTCGCTGACCAGCAAGGCTTGTTCGCCGGGCTGGTCGACAAAGTCGATTTTGTACAAGGCCGATTGCACGGTTTGTTCGGTGTAGCCTTCGCCGCGTTTTTTCGGGATGCTTTGCCGCGGCGAAAAGCAGGCGCGATAAAGCTCGCCCTGGATCTCGAATTCCAGCGTGATCTCGGTGCGGGTATCCGGATCGGCATGGTGTGAACGCATTTCCTCGACGGTGCGTTCTCCGCCGGAGGTTTCCCCGTACAAGGCGCAGCAGATCGCATCGAAGATCGTGGTCTTGCCGGCGCCGATATCGCCGCTGATCAGAAACAGGTTGCGGTCCTCCAGCAGCCGGAAATCGAATAGCTGCTCGCCGGCATAGGGGCCGAAGGCGCTGAGCGTTAATTTCAAGGGTCTCATCGTGTCGATCCTTTAATGATCTGTCTGTTCGAGCTGTTCGACGATCGTCTTGACGAATTGCCGTTGAGGGTCATTCAACGGCTCCGCGCAAACATGCCGGTAAAATTCGTCGAACAGTTCGGTGACATCCTGTTTATGCAGTTCGTGAAAGCTTTTGTCGCCGCTTATGCCTTGAGGGCTGCTTTGAACGACGTATTTGATTTCCAGGGTATTGGGGTAGACTTCCTGCAGGCGCCTCATCGGCTCGTACAGCGCGCCTTCGTCCAACAATTCGGCGCAGATATAATCGTCGCTGCAGGCATCCAGGCGGGCCTGTTGCACAATCTCTTCCAGTCTGCCGCGAACGATGCGCATGTTGCGTAAGGGCTGCAGCGGCACCGACAAGCATTCGGCAAAACCGTCGCCGTCCAGCACTACCTCGGTCACGCCCTTGTGATGATGGACTTCGCTGAAACTGTATTTCAGCAACGAGCCCGAATAGCGGATATGATCGCCGCCCGTGGCCTGGGGTCTATGCAGATGCCCCATCGCGACATAATCGAAATCCCGCAGGATGCCGGCGTCGATCTGCGAGGCGCCGCCGACGGTCAACTGGCGCTCCGAGTCGCTTTCCTCGGCGCCGCCGACGAATTCATGCATGATCAATACCTTGCGTTTATCGGTGGGGTGTTCGGCGTTTATGCAGTCAATTTGACGCCGGATAACATCCTGATGAGTCTTGATATCGGCGTCTCGGTACAGGGACCTGGCCGCCAGCGGCGACAGATAGGGCAGGGGGTAAAAATACACCTCGCCGTGTTCGTCGGTTAGGATGATCGGCCGGGTTTCGAGCTCGGCCTTGCCGACGATATGCACCGAGGCCTTGGCCAGCAGGCCGGAGGCGAAGCTCAGGCGGGCGCCGCTGTCGTGATTGCCGCTGATCATGATGAGCGGCACATTCAACGCCCCGCCGACCTGCTGGATGAAGTCCTCCAGCAGGCGTATCGCCCCTTCCGAAGGAATGGCTTTGTCATAGACATCGCCGGCGACGATCAGCGCATCCGGCTGACGTTGCTCAACAGTCAGGATCAGCTGGTCGAGTATATGTTGTTGGTCTTCCAGCAATGACGCATTATGAAAAACGCGGCCCAGATGCCAGTCCGCGGTGTGTATGAAACGCATGGTGTTTGGGGTTTATCGGATAAACAGAGGAGTATCATGATAGCAAAAAAACGGCGTAGTTTCCGGCATTTCGCGTGGGCTGCAAACCAAAACGAGTATATAGTCAGTATTATTTTGTCGGTAATTGTGAATGTAGGCCAGATTTAGCCGCGCACTGCGAATAAATTCGCGCCTACCGCGCCAGGCAATCCGCCTGGATACGCACAACGGCCAATTTTACCCTGGTAGCGGTTTTTGGCGGCTTGCTTCGCGAAGCCGCCCTACGATGCGGTAGGGTGTGCTGACGATAGGAAGCGCACCATGTTTCGATGTGCTTCAAGACAATCGGCTTTACATGGGCATCGCAACCGTAGGGCGGATTCGCCGCCAGGCAATCCGTCTGGATACGCACAACGGCCAATTTTACCCCGGTGGCGGTTTTTGGCGGCTTCGCGAAGCCGCCCTACGTTGGCGGATCCGCTGCGCTTGATCCGCCCTACGATGCGGTAGGGTGTGCTGACGATAGGAAGCGCACCATGTTTCGATGTGCTTCAAGACAATCGGCTTTACATGGGCATCGCAACCGTAGGGCGGATTCGCCGCCAGGCAATCCGTCTGGATACGCACAACGGCCAATTTTACCCCGGTGGCGGTTTTTGGCGGCTTGCTTCGCGAAGCCGCCCTACGTTGGCGGATCCGCTGCGCTTGATCCGCCCTACGATGCGGTAGGGTGTGCTGACGATAGGAAGCGCACCATGTTTCGATGTGCTTCAAGACAATCGGCTTTACATGGGCATCGCAACCGTAGGGCGGATTCGCCGCCAAGCAATCCGCTTGGATACGCACAACGGCTAATTTTGCCCCGGTGGCGGTTTTTGGCGGCTTGCTTCGCGAAGCCGCCCTACGGTGCGGGGTGTGCTGACGACGGGCAGACTTTGGCGGAGCCGCGGCGCAAGTAGCCGCATGTCGCTATGCGAAATGCAGGTCAACGAGGTCCTGAACGATTCAACCGTGACTAGAGTAAGTTAAACGTTTGGGGCGGGTTAAATAACCCGCCCGCCCAGAGTTTTACTGCGTTCAGCGGCGCCCTGCAAAGGATGGGCGGAGTTTGAATAGTTGAATAGAGCGGCGATGGATATCGCCGGCGAAGTTACGGTATCATGAAACGGTGCTTTCTTGGGAGCTATCATGATCGACTATCTTTATGACTTGCTGGCCAACGTAGGGTATATTCATCCGCTGCATCCGCCGCTGACCCATGGACCCATCGGCGCAGTGATCGTGGCTTTTTTGTTGGGGATTGCCGCTAAGCTATGGCCGAACAAAAATTTTCAGCAGTCGGCATATTATGCTGTGATCATTGCATTTATCCTGTATTTTCCGACCGTTGTGCTCGGCTTTCTGGATTGGCAACATTATTATTACGGCGCCTATATTTATCCGATCAGGATGAAAATTGCGCTGGCGGCCGGTCTGTTGTTGCTGCTTGTCATCACCTTGATTGTTGGCCGCAACCCGAAAACCCCGACCTGGATCGTCAGCACGCTTTTTTCCCTCTGCTTGTTCAATGTGCTGGGATTGGGCTATTTCGGCGGTCAGCTGGTCTATGAAGGTAGGGTCCCGGAAGCAGGCGAACGTTTCTCTCAGGGCCGACAAATATTCATCAGACGCTGTTCTGGATGTCATGTCAACGGCGGTAATATTATTTACCCGAACCTGCCGTTGCGTTCGGCCCCTCAGCTGGAAAGTTATGAGCAATTTATTCGATTCATTCGAAATCCGAGACTGCCCAATGGTGAAAAAGGTCCGATGCCGGCTTTTAAGGCAAAAAAACTTTCCGACCAGCACGTTCTAGAATTGTACAACTATATCATCCACGGCTTGGCCAAACCGACCCGCAGCAGTGGGCGGAAGGAACGCTGACACCGAGGCTATTTGATCAGCAATTCCCATATTTGAGTATTTTTGCGGTGTTTAGGGCATGGGGTGTGTCTGTCGAGGAGCGCCGTAAACCCATCCCTGGGGGCTTGACGGCAGCATCCTTGCTGCCGACATCCTCGCCAAACACACCCCATGCCCTTTTTGAACGCCAAAGTGGGAATTGCCTCAAAGAGAAGTTAGCGTTTAAGATTAAGTCAGCGCTAGTTCTTTTTATGGGGATGCGGCATGGGCGATACGATTCGAGTGGTGGTGGTTGGGACCGGCCAGATGGGCTCCGGTATCGCCCGCTTGATCCTGAAAAAGCCGGCTTTGCAGTTGGCCGGCGCCTGCGCCAGAAGGCCGGGGCGGGACGGCGTGGACCTCGGATTGGCGATCGGGCTGGAACGCGAACTCGGTATTTCGGTTACAACCGAGCTGGATGCGTTGCTTGAACAAACCCGACCCGATATTGCGATACAGGCGACCTGTTCGACGCTGGAAGACGCCTGGCGGGAACTGAACATACTGATAGGACATGGCGTCAACGTCATTTCGATCGCCGAGGAAATGGCTTATCCGGCCGCGAAATCCCCGATCAAGGCCGAGCAATTACATCAGCTTGCTATCAAACACGGCGTCTCGGTGCTAGGCGCCGGCGTCAATCCGGGCTTCGTACTCGATTTGTTGATCATCCTGCTGACCGGAGTTTGCGCCGAGGTGGAGTCGATCAAGGCTACGCGGGTCAACGACCTGGCTCCTTATGGTCCGACCGTGCTGTCCGAGCAGGGCGTCGGCTTGACGCCTGAAGCCTTCGAACAGGGACTCAGCAACGGCAGCGTGGTCGGTCATGTCGGTTTCGAACAGTCGCTGCAGATGATTGCGGCGGCGTTGGGTTGGGAGCTGGAACGGATCGAACAGAGCCGCGAGCCGATCATCGCTGAGGTCAGGCGAGAAACGCCGTTCGTCACGGTCGAGCCGGGCCGGGTGGCCGGTTGTCTGCATACCGCGGTCGCCTATCGGGATGGCCGCGCCGTGATCAGTTTGAGCCATCCGCAACAGATCCATCCTGAAATGGAAGGCGTCGAAACCGGCGATCTTATTCGGATCAACGGCGCTCCGGACCTGAATATCGAAGGCCGTCCCGAGATACCGGGCGGTCAGGCCACCGTGGCCCTGGCGGTCAACATGACGCCACAGGTTTTGCAGGCCGCTCCAGGACTCTATTGCATGGCGGACCTGCCGGCGCCGGCGGCGATGTTGGGTGACGGGATTTTTCGTCGTTTCGGCCGGGGCAAACGAAAAAGGGAAGCTAGATGACCGAACTGATCGACAAAGGCGTTTGGGTCGAAATTCATACGATCGTGCTGCATCCCGGAGAACGCGCGCCTCAGATTCCTGAAGACACCGCCAAGATTCCGTTAGAGATGCGGGTCAAGGGCTTTCTCATAGAGCCTGCAAGACTTGGCGATCAGGCCCAGATCGTCACCGCCGCCGGACGCCGTCTCCGCGGTAGGCTGGATGCGATCAATCCGGCCTATCGACACGGTTTCGGTGCGCCGATACCGGAACTGTCGACGATCGGCCAGGAACTAAGAGCCTTGCTGGCGCAGCAGGATGCGGACGATGCATAGCTATCAGGCCGTCATGGACCAACGCAACGACATCATGCGCCAATCGGTCGGCATCGATTATCGGAAATACGCGACCGGTGTGTTGGCCTTCGATTATCAGAGGCTGATGGACGATACCGGTTATCGAATAGACCGAGTCCGCGAGGTACAGGGCCGCACCGCGGTCGGTAACACCCCGTTGGTGGAATTGAAAAACCTGACCCGCTTGGCGCGCAGGCTGGCTAAACCGGGCTATGGCGCGCGCCTGTTCGTCAAGGACGAGGCGGCCAATCCCTCCGGTTCGTTCAAGGACAGAAGGGCCTCGCTGTCGGTGTTCGAGGCCAAGCGGCGTGGTTATCCCGGCGTGATCGCGGCGACCAGTGGCAACTATGGCGCCGCGATCGCTTCGCAGGCGGCCAAGGCTGGTCTGCGCTGCATCATCGTCCAGGAAGCCTTCGACAGCCGGGGCGTCGCCCAGCCGGAAATCGCCGAAAAGACTCGGGCCTGCGAAGCCTACGGCGCCGAGGTTATGCGCCTGTCGGTCGGCCCGGAGCTGTTCTATCAGTTTCTGCGGTTATTGAAAGAGACCGGCTATTTCAACGCCTCGTTGTATACGCCTTATTCGATACAAGGCATAGAGACTTTAGGTTTTGAACTGGCCGAACAGATATTAGATCGGGAACGGGTCCATCCGGATGCGGTGGTCGTGACTCATGCCGGCGGCGGCAATCTGACCGGCACCGCGCGCGGTTTGATCGAGGCCGGCGCGGGCGATACCGAAATCATCGCCGCCAGCGTCGATCTGACTGGCCTGCATATGGCGTCGGACCACGATTTCAACCGTAAATCGTTTACGACCGGCCACACCGGCTTTTCGCTGCCGTTCACGACCTGGCCTGACCGCGCCGATGTGCCGCGCAATGCGGCCCGAGCCCTGCGTTACATGGACCGCTTCGTGACCGTGACCCAGGGCGAAGTGTTTTACATCACCCAGGCCTTGGCCGAACTGGAGGGCCTGGAGCGCGGGCCTGCCGGCAATACGTCTTTGGCTGCGGCCTTCGTCATCGCCCAGCAATTAACGGAAGATCGGATCGTCGTCGTGCAGGAAACCGAATACACCGGCGCCGGCAAGCATCCGTTGGCGCAGTTGAATCTGGCCAAGCGCATGGGCGTCGCCATCAGCCGAGGCGACCCCAAGACCAGCAAGCCGGGGCAGAGCATCGTGATCCCGGAAAGTCCGGAGCAACTGGCGGTCGCCGACATCGATTTGATGCGGGTGCGACGCTCCTATCTTCAGCATGCGCTTCAATCGCTGGAAAAACAGCATACACTGACAGAAACCGATTACATGTTTCTGGCCGCCGAGACCCGGTTGGATATCACCCAAGTAAAGGAGATCTGTGATGAGTACATTGGACAGGCCCGATGATTTCGAGACCCGCCGCCAGCACTTGCGAGGGTTGTCGGACGCACAACTGCACGCCCGATTCTGGGAGCTGGTGCAGCGTATCAGCGACCCGTTGGTCGAGGAAGCGCGCACCCATACCAGTCCCGGCATCGAGCGTTCGGTATTGCTGCGCATGGGCTTTACCAGCGCCGAGGCCAAGCAACTGGTAGACAGGATGCATCGACAAGGTCTGCTCGGCCACGGCGCCGGTCATCTGTTGCTGCAACTGGCTTTGCGCAAAGGGCTTTCGGTACGGGCGGCCGGTGAAGCTTTGTTGAAAGGCGACTGTTGGCGGGAGCTAAAGCCATGAAACTCGACCCGGACAAGAAACTCGATATCCTCGAGGTATTGCAGAACCTCGAACATTATCGGCCACGGCGCAAGGGTTGGGTTTGGCGCAAGCTCGTCCCCGAACAAACCGTCGGTCCGTTCGTCTATAAGAACAGTTCCGAAAACCTGAAAAATTCGCTGCCGCTGCCGGCCGCGGAATATTTTTCCAACATCGATCCCCAATGCGACCTGATCATCACCACCGAAATCGCCTCCGGTCGTTTCGAGGACGATCTCAGGCGCATGCGCATGGCGGCCTGGCACGGCGCCGACCACATCATGGTGATCCGCACCACCGGCCAGTCACATATCGACGGCCTGATCGAGGGCACGCCGGAAGGCGTCGGCGGCATTCCGATCTCACGCAAGCAGATTAGGGCGTCGCGCAAGGCGCTGGACGCGATCGAGGACGAGGTCGGTAGGCCGATCAATTTCCATTCCTATGTCAGCGGCGTCGCCGGACCGGAGATTGCGGTGCTGTTCGCCGAGGAGGGCGTCAATGGCGCGCATCAGGACCCGCAGTACAATGTTTTGTACCGCGACATCAACATGCACCGTTCCTTCGTCGATGCGGCCGAGTCGAAGAAGATCATGGCCGACGCCGGCATTTTGCAGCTCGACGGCGCGCATAACGCCAACGCCACCGCCAAGGAGGCCTGGAAGGTGACGCCGGAGCTGTTCGTTCAGCATGCCGTCAATACCGCCTATTCCAGGGCGGCCGGCATGGAAGCGGAACAGATCGCGTTGTCGACGGTGCCGCCGACCGCGCCGCCGGCGCCTAAGCTGCGGCTGGACCTGCCTTACGCCGTGGCGCTGAGGGAATTGTTCAAGGGTTACAAGTTTCGCGCCCAGCAGAATACCCGCTATATGGAGTCGGACACCGATGAGGCGACGGTGTCCCATGTGCTCGACACGCTGATCTCCAGGCTGACCGAGACCGATATACAGAGCACGATCACGCCGGACGAGGGCCGCAACATCCCCTGGCACTATAACAACATCGCCGGCGTCAATGCCGCGAGACAGACGCTGATGGGCCTGGATGGCCTCGATGAACTGCTGGACATCAAACAGGAGGGTTCATTTCGGGAGCAGGTGCGCGAATTGAAGGAAAGGGCGGTGTTGTTTCTCGAGGAAATTTTGCATGCGGGTGGATACTATACTGCGGTCGAGACCGGCCAGTTCGTCGATTCCGGCTATTATCCGGAACGAAAAGGCGACGGTATCGTCAGGGAAGTCGACGGCGGCGATTGCGCGGGAACGGTGATTCCCCGCGAACAGGATTACGGCGCGCCGGTGTGCAGTCATTTCGGTCAAAACCGTTACCCAGAACAGGATGGCAAACCCTGCGACGACTATGGCGGCTGTACGCTGTGCGATCCTGCCAAAATCCGCTATATCGACGAAGTCGACGACCAAGACAACGTGATGCAGCGGCTCAAGAAACCGTTGGCCGAACGCGAACAAGGGCGGTTGCGACCCGAAGTCGAAAAACACGGCGATGGCGTCGTCTGCGTCACCTTGTTCATTCCCGACGAGCCGCATACCGCCAAGCAGGCGGCGCTGGAACTGGCCTTGCATATGGGCTTGCAAAACCCGGAAGTGATCAATCAAAGGATCATGCACCCGGCCGAAGGCAGTTTGTTGGAGATCAAGGGCACGGTCGACCTCTATATCGATAAAAACGCTCTACCGGCCTATAGCCAAGTTACGCTGCTGACCGATGAGGACATCGAATCCTGGGTCAGGCCGCGCGACCTTCATATCGTCGCGGCGACGGTCGGCGAGGACGAACACACGGTCGGCCTGCACGAAATCCTCGACATCAAACACGGCGGCATCGAAAAATACGGTTTTCATTGCCATAATTTGGGGTCTTCGGTATCGATCGAACAGGTGCTGGACAAGGTCGAGGAGAGCGGCGCCGCGGCGGTGCTGATCTCGACGGTGATCACCCATGCCGATATCCATAAGCAGCACATGCGCAAGTTGGCGCGATTGGCCGGCAAGCGCGGCCTGAAAAATCTGCTGTTGATCGCCGGCGGCCCGCGCATCGATGAACGCATCGCACGCGAATGCGGTATGGACGCAGGATTCGGTCACGGCGCGACCGGCCGCGAAGTCGCCAGCTTCATAGTGCGCCGTTGGCGGGAGCAGGCCTGATCAAGCATGGACTATCCACTTCTATGCATCGATCTGGACAAGATCGAACATAATGCCAAGGTCATGGTCGCGCTGTGCGCCGCCCACGGCATCAAAGTCAGCGGCGTGACCAAGGTCGTTTGCGGCCATCCGGCGGTGGCGGCGGCGATGCTGCGCGGCGGCGTGGATGGCATCGCCGACTCCCGGTTGGAGAACATCCTCAGGATGCGCGCAGCCGGCCTGGATGTGTCCTATCTGCTGCTGAGGCTGCCTTCCCTATCCCGGGTCGACGAGGTGATAGATTGCGCCGATATCAGCCTGAATTCAGAGCTGCAGACGTTGCAGGCCTTGTCGGACTCGGCAAGGAGCCGAGGCAAGTCGCATCAGGTGATCATGATGATCGATCTGGGCGATTTGCGCGAGGGAGTCTGGCCCGATCTAGCCGTCGAGCGATCTAAAATGCTGATGCAGTGGCAAGGCATACAGCTGAAAGGCATAGGCGCGAACCTGGCCTGTTTCGGCGGCCTGACTCCGACCCATGACAACATGTTGCAGCTGGCCGAGTTGGCCGCCGAGATCGAACAAGCCTGTGCTATCCGCTTGCAATGGATCTCGGGCATCAATTCCAGCGGCCTTAATTTAATAGCCGAAGGAGGCATGCCCGAGCGCATCAATCACGCCCGGATCGGCGAGGGCATCTTGTTGGGCCGCGAAACCACGCGCCGAGAAGCCTGGCCGAACACCTATCAGGACGCCTTCGTGCTGCAAGCCGAAGTCGTCGAATTGAAACGGAAACCGTCGGCATTCCCCGGTGAGCATGGCGAGGACGCCTTCGGCGGCCACCCCCATTTTGACGATCATGGCGACATTCTGCATGCCTTGGTCAATATCGGCAGGCAGGATGTCGCCGTCGAAGGCATCACGCCGCAACAGCCGGTGACTATCATCGGCGCATCGAGCGATTATCTGGGCTTGGACGTTTCCGCGCTGTCAGGGCGCATACAGCTGGGCGATATCCTGTCTTTCGACGTCAATTACGCCGCGCTGTTGGCGGCGATGACCTCGGTCTACGTCAAAAAAAACTGTATTCGCGGCACCTTGTTCGATGATCGGATCTTCTGTGCCTAAGCTTGACGAACCAGGCCGCTTGACCAAGGTTTATCTGCATTTGGATCGTTTGATCGAAAACCTGAAACTGCTGCAGCAACAGGTCGGGGAACGGCCGCTGTGGCCCTGCATCAAGGCCAACGCCTACGGCCACGGCGCCGAATTGGTCGCTCACCATCTTTATCGGCAGGGCTATAAGACTTTCTGCGTCGCCGATGTCGGCGAAGCGATCGCGTTGCTCGAGAGCGGATTGGAGGCGACCTTCATCGTGTTGTCGGCGACGCTGTCCGAACATATACCGGCCTTGGTCAGATACCGCTGCGAACCGGTGATTTGCACTCACGACATGATCGACGAGTTGGCCGACGAGGCCGAACGCCGCGGCCAGCGTATCGCGGTGCATATCAAGGTCGATACCGGCATGGGGCGCGTCGGCATTCATCCGGAGCGATTGCCTGAATTCGTCAAGCATTGCCGGTCCCGGCCTGCGCTGCATTTGCGCGGCATCATGAGCCATTTCGCCTGCGCCGACGAGACCGACAAGACCTTTTCCTATCGCCAAATCGAGGTTTTCAATGCCGCCATTACCGGAACCGAATGCGGAAACTCGGTGATCCGCCATATGGCCAACAGTGCGGCGATCTTCGATCTGCCAGGGGCCGGCTTCGATATCTGCCGCCCCGGCATAGCTATCTACGGATTGCGACCATCCCAAGACATCATCAATCCGGCCGTCGAACGGTTGAAACCGGTGCTGGAATGGAAAACCCGGATCGTTTATCTGAAGGAAGTGACGGCCGGCACAGGACTCAGTTACGGACGCACTTTTATCACCCAAAGACCATCGTTGATCGCGACCGTTCCGGTCGGCTACGGCGACGGCTTCAGCCGTTGCCTGTCCAACAATGTCGACTTATTGATCGGCGGCCGCCGCTGCCCGCAGGTCGGCCGCATCACGATGGACATGTGTATGGTCGACGTGACCGAGTTGCGCGGCGCCGTCGAAATCGGCGACGAAGCGGTGATCATCGGCGAGCAGGGCGGGCTGGAAATCAGCGCCGACGAGCTGGCCGAAAAACTCGGCACGATCAATTACGAAATCGTCACCGCGATCTCTCAACGCTCGCCGCGCATCGTCGTCGCTTGATTTTGATGAATCACGTAGGCTGCCGCTGAACGCCGTGAAGCGCACCAAGCCTGGCCGATGCGTGATATCGATGCGCCCCGATATTCCTTCGCAGGAGCGCCGCCCCGGCGCGAACGGCAACGTTATCAATGATGTTGATCACCATGAAGGCCATGAAGAGTCGACGATCCTTAACCGGATCGATGAATCACGTAGGGTGCTGCTGAACGCCGTGAAGCGCACCAAGCTACTAGGCAATCCGGACGTTTACTGTTAGATTCAACTCATCACGGAGAGTGAGAATCGAATCCAAACGGGAGGCGGCCATGCCATTCAATTTACATAAACGCAATTTTCTGAAACTGCTCGACTTCAGCGCCGAGGAAATCATCTATCTGATCGATCTCGCCGGACAACTGAAGGCGGACAAAACGGCCGGCATTGAAAAACAGCGACTGAAGGGCAAGAACATCGTGCTGATCTTCGAGAAGGACTCGACCCGCACCCGCTGCGCCTTCGAAGTCGCGGCCCACGACCAGGGCGCCCATGTCACTTATATCGGTCCCAGCGGTTCGCAGATCGGCGTCAAGGAATCGATGCGCGATACCGCTCGAGTACTGGCGCGAATGTATGACGGCATCGAATATCGCGGCTTCGATCAAGAAACCGTCGAGGAATTGGGCAAACATGGCGTGCCGGTCTGGAACGGCCTGACCGACCAATATCACCCGACTCAGGTGCTGGCCGACCTGCTGACGATGAAGGAGTATTGCGATAAAGCATTAACAGACACCGGCTTCTGCTTCATCGGCGACGGCCGCGGCAACATGGCGACCTCGTTGATGATTGGCGCGGCGATATTGGGCATGGATTTTCGTTTGGCGGCCCCGGCCGAATTACAGCCGAAACCTGAGCTGATTAACAAATACCGCAAACTGGCCGAACATAGTGGTGCGCGTTTGTCGGTTACCGAAGACAAGCAGGACGCCGTCAATGGCGTCGATTTCGTCTATACCGACGTCTGGCTGTCAATGGGAGAGCCGCAGTCGGCCTGGGCCGAGCGGATAAGCCTGTTAAGGCCTTATCAGGTCAATCAACAATTGATGCAGGCCGCGGGCAATCCAAAAGTCAAATTCATGCATTGTCTGCCGGCCTTTCATAACAGAGCGACGAAAATCGGCGAGGAGATCTATCGGAAGTTCGGCCTGGATGGCTTGGAGGTCACCGAAGAGGTGTTCGAATCACCCGCCTCGAACGTTTTCGATCAGGCGGCGAACCGCATGCATACGATCAAGGCGGTGTTGGTCGCGACGCTGAGCGATTGACATGCGTATCGTCATCGCCTTGGGCGGCAATGCGCTGCTGCGCCGCGGCGAAGCATTGAGCGCCGAAAATCAACGCCGTAATGTCAGGCTCGCCGCGCAGGCCATCGCCCCGTTGGCGCAAGATCACGATCTGGTCATCACTCACGGCAACGGTCCGCAGGTCGGCTTGCTGGCATTGCAAGGCGCGGCATATCAAGAAGGCGAAGCCTATCCGCTGGATATACTCGATGCCGAAACCGAGGGCATGGTCGGTTACCTGATCGAACAGGAATTGATCGGTCGGTTGCCATCGGGACGACAGTGTGCGACCTTGCTGACCCAGATCGAAGTCGACCCCGAGGATTTCGGTTTTAATCATCCGAGCAAACCGATCGGGCCGTTTTATCCCTCAGCCGAAGCCGACACGCTGATTCAAGAGCGGGGCTGGAGCATTATCCATGACGGCGATCAATGCCGCCGCGTCGTCCCGTCGCCTCAGCCGAAGCGCATCCTGGAGCTGGGCGTCATCGAATTGCTGCTACAACAACAGGTCGTGACGATCTGCGCCGGCGGCGGTGGCATTCCGGTCGTGCGCCTTGACGACGGCGGCTTGGAAGGCGTCGAGGCGGTGATCGACAAGGATCTGGCCAGTTCGTTGTTGGCGAGGGAATTAAAGGCCGATGCGCTGCTGCTGTTGACCGATGTCGAAGCCGTCTATAGCGCATGGCCTGCCGACCAAGCCCGCGCCATACGCCGCATCGCACCTAAGGCGTTGGGTCAATTTTGTTTCGCGCCCGGATCGATGGGGCCGAAAGTCGAAGCAGCTTGCCGCTTTGTCGAACAGAGCGGGACGATCGCCGGCATAGGCAGGTTGCAGGATGCGGCCGCGATCCTGGCCGGCGAGGCGGGGACCCTGATAGACAGGGAGGCGAGCGGAATCGACTATTGGTCTCGATAACGCAAGCGGATTTTGTTTCGAAATGTCACCTAAGCGCTAGACGTCAAAAACGATAGTGGGTAGGTCAGGTTGCGCGCTAGCGCTACCTGACAAATCGGTGCAATATTGTCATGAAACGGTTTTAGCGACACCATAACCTCCGATTGAACACTACGAAATTACTTATTAGAGCGAACGTTAATGTTTGTAGCGGCAAGACATAGCGATTTAGCCGGAAGATAGAGCTGGGAGTAATTATACTATGTTATAAAGCTCAATCTGAGTGTGTCATATAACATAATTAGCATTCATTCTTGCTCGTATTCCCAGGACTAGCGGTTATGGGCCGTTGGCTTGATCTTTGCTTTACGTTCTCCAGCGATCACTTCGCCTCATTCCCATAGTTAGAGCGCCTAATCATCACCGAAGTAACAAGAACCTTGTTAATCTACTAAGTACACATGCTGGAATTCACCCCGAGTGAAGCGGAAGCGCTGATCGAAAAATATCGAAAGGAGCTGCACAGTTTTTTGTTGCGGCGTGTGGCTTGCGCCGAAACGGCTAACGATTTGCTGCAGGATGTTTTTCTGCGCCTGGTCAATTTGAAATCATCCGAACCTATCCTCAATCCACGCGCCTTTGTTTATCGGATCGCCGCCAATCTGGCCACGGATCATTTACGCAAGCATCGAGATACCGTCGATCTCGACTCGGCCGTAATCAAAGACATTTCCGAAGCAAGGGCGGAACCTGAAGCGATCGTTTTCAGCCAGCAGCAAATTGGTCTGTGCGAACAGGCATTGAGCGAATTGTCGCCGCTTAGTCTGAAAATATTGATGATGAGTCGTTTCGCCTGAACTCGGCCAGTGCGTTGAATACCGATTACAGTCCGCAGCAACGACGGATCGAATTGATCGCCGGCGAGGCCGAATTCGTCGTCGCCAAGGATAAGGCGCGGCCTTTTGTCGTGGTCGCGGATGGGCAGGAGGTCAAGGCTTTGGGCAGCGACTTCATCGTCAAGAAACAACAGGGCGGCGTCAGCGTGACCGTCATCGAGAGCGCCGTGCAAGTGTCTCAGCCCGCCAGCCCGAAAATTGAACCGGT
This sequence comes from Methylomarinum sp. Ch1-1, assembly GCF_030717995.2. Lineage (NCBI taxonomy): Bacteria > Pseudomonadati > Pseudomonadota > Gammaproteobacteria > Methylococcales > Methylococcaceae > Methylomarinum > Methylomarinum roseum. The sequence goes on from NZ_CP157743.1 coordinate 2,705,599, forward strand.
GGTATTGCGCTCCGGTGAGCGTATTGATGTCGCTTCTGGTCGACCGCTTGGACAGATGAGAACGGTGAATGCAGAAAGGGTACGAGCATGGCGTGATAACCGTTTGATCTTCGAAGGGGAAACGCTGGATAACGTCGTCGCGGAAATCAACCGCTACCGCCCCGGCCATGTTTTTCTATCGGACAATACGTTGGCCGGTTATAGGGTCAACGTATTGTTTCATATCGACCAAATCGACAAGGTGTTGGCGGTTATCGATCAGACCCTGCCGGTCAAGTCGATGTCTCTGGGCGGACGCTTCGTATGGTTGTATTCGAAGTAGACATCACCCTACCGACGCTCATGCGTAGGTCAGGGTGCGCGTCAGCGTTCCCTGATAGTCCGGATACATCAAGGCGCTCGAATGTCACGTAGCCCAGCATCTAAACGTCAAACCATCCTGTTGTTTGAAGCATATACAAAGAGAAAACCGTTATTGCATTCAGCGGCTGGGCAACGTGACCTACATCGTACTCGTGTTGTTGTATGGTGGGTGGGAAAAGAAATTCGCACCAAAAAACACGCAACTTCGTTATTAATACCGACGCTCGTGCGTAGGTCAGGGTGCGCGTTAGCGTTCCCTGACAGACCGGATACAGCAAGGTGCTCGAATGTCACGTAATCCAGCACCTAAATTTAGTAGCCACAAAGAATATTGATACTCGTTATGTAATTTAGGTGCTGGGCAACGTGACCTACATTGCTGCCGACACATAAAAAAATTCAATTTGGAGTGCGGTATCGAAAATCTACCCCGTCCGCTGAAAATCTTGGAAACGGAGCGGCAGCGAAGTGAAGATTTTTAGTCCCCGATAGGCGTAGGGCCGATTGTTTTGTCGGAATCGAAGCGAGAGCGAAGGTGGAGACAAAATAAAAGGTCTCCCGAAACGCCGTCAAGTCATTTGTGGGAGTGCGACGGAGCCAGCATCGAGTTTACGATGATATGGCGGAGTGGCACGGACGCAGGACGAATCGGGGCCGCCGGAGGCAATAATCGCCACGTAATTTCTGCCGCTTGCTTGGGCTGGGATGCCCAAAACAAGCTTTCGCAGAAATAGTGGCGCGCTAGCTCTTTTTCTCCCTTTTTTCTTAAATCATTTTTCATAGTGATAACGACAGGAAATAATGGTAAGTTGATTTCCGTCTACTATGTATACCAACCGATTACCTTCATCAATACGACGAGACCAAAAACCGTATAAATTTTCTTTTAATGGCTCGGGCTTACCGATGCCTTCGAATGGCGTTCTTTGAGTATCAGAGATTATCTTATTGATGCGCTTCAGCGTTTTTCTATCCTGACCTTGCCAGTAAACATAATCCCTCCAGGCTTCTTTTGTCCAAGCCAATACGTCAATCATCAACTAGCCTATGATTTTCAACTTTTCCTGAGCGATATTGAGCGATTGACTTTGCCAGGTGCGCTGCATTAGCTGGACTCTTTAATAGATGCACTGTTTCCATTAGTCCGTTGAACTGATCTAGAGACATGACAACTGCATCTTCGGCATCTCTACGCGAGATGACAGTATAATCGCAATCTTCAACCACCTGATCCAAAACGCTTTTTAGTCTATTTCTGGCATCGGAAAAACTAATAACTCTCATGGAGTACCCCTATACTTGTACAATATACTGAACAAGTATAACTTGTCTGTTTAATTGTGCAAGTGCAGAAAAGGTCACATGGAGTCAGGTTTAGCTAATAGCCTGGTAGGGTAGGCAATGCTCGCCCTAACGCTGACGGTGTTTGTGGAAAATCGCGACATCCTCGTTATCGACCTGGTCGTAAATCCTTCGACCGGCACGGTGATGTCCTGCGTGCGCGCCAGCGTTCCCTGACGTTTCTAAGCGGATAACACATTCCAAATGTCACGTAACCCAGCACCTAAATTAGCCATGAAGAAATATTTATCATGGTCTAAGCAATTTAGGTGCTGGGCAACATGACCTACGAATGGTTCCGCCGAAGGTTTTTGTAGGTCAGGGTGCGTGTAGCGTTCCCTGACCTATATCTGTTTCCAAATGTCACGTAACCCAGCACCTAAATTAGGCATGAAAAAATAATTTGATAATAACCAGGTAATTTAGGTGCTGGGCAACATGACCTACGAATGGTTCCGCCGAAGGTTTTTGTAGGTCAGGGTGCGCGCCAGCGTTCCCTGACCTATATCTGCTTCCAAATGTCACGTAACCCAGCACCTAAATTAGGCATGAAGAAATATTTATCATGGTCTAAGCAATTTAGGTGCTGGGCAACGTGACCTACGAATGGTTTCGCTGAAGGTTTCTGTAGGTCAGGGTACGCGCCAGCGTTCCCTGACATTTCGAAGTTGGGTGCGCGCTCAAATGCCATGTTTCTTCCGCGCGGCAGCATGAGCGGCATCTTTTCTTTTATCATCGATATGTTTTGGCAATGCTCGGTCTCGCGGTTTCTGGCGATAAGATTAAGTCAGCCTCCACAAGAGGCGGTTTTGGGAGTAGAATCGAAATTTCCGATATTTGTGATGTGTATCAAGGTAATTCTATGAAAAAACCTAGATCACTCGATCTTGACGGTTTGGACGGCGTCGTTCACTCTTCTGCGCAGTTGACTTCGAAAGCCAACTGGTCGGGGTTAATATTGCCAATACTCTTGATAATTTTACTGGCAATGGCGTCATTCTGGCTCCGACAAAAGCTGCAGTTACCGATCAACACAGCGAGTTCGGAAGAAACAACAGAGAATACCGGGATCAAGCCATTCTCCGCGAATGCACTGCAAACTGACTTACCGTTGCGGCCTGTAGATGAACAACGCATTGATCAAAAAGAATCGGTTAACCAAGCAACAGAAACACCACAACGTTTGGATGAGGAGTTGGCGCTTCCGACGGAACCGACTGGCGCTGGCTATCCAGCGGCGACAATCAACAACAGCCCATTTACCATTCATTTCAAATTCAATTCCAGCAAACCGATTTTGGCATCCGATAGCGAAACCAAAGAAATGATGGATGTGGCAAACCGTTGTCATCGACTTCTTCGCATTACCGGATACACATGTAACTTGGGCAGTGACGAAGTCAATCGGCACTTGGGGTTGGCAAGAGCGGATGCCGTAAAACAAGTTCTCATGAATTACGGCATTAGCATTCAACGTATAGAAACCGTTTCCGCGGGCGAAAATAATCCAATCGCATCGAATGCCACGCCGTCCGGGCGGGCAAAGAATCGTCGGGCAGAATTGAAATGCCTGGATCAATGAACGAAACAGAGAAAATTGGCATGGCACAGAACAACACAACAGACTATCAACTCGCGCAACAGCAAATTCTCGACGGCATTGTTTCCGGTGAATTTAATATCGAAAATCGCGATGGCTTGGGGCCTATGATTCCGATCAGGCTGTTTCAGGTGTTAAGAATGGTCGCTTTGGGTTCGAACGTCGAGGATATTCTAGGGCAGGGCGCGCCATCGTTGGTTTACCATTCGGGGCAAAGCCTGGGATCGACGCTAGGGCAAATTGTCGCTAGCAATGCCGACAAGGATTTGGAAACCTATATCGGCAAGATCCAACAATTATGCCGTCAGCTTTCTGTCGGTTTGGTGGTGCCGGATAAAGTGGACTTGGAGGGCGGCTTGCTGGAACTGCGGGTGGATGAATGTGTTTCCTGCGCCGGTATTCATAACGTTTCGGCCCCTATTTGTCATTTTGAGGCAGGAATGGTAGGCGGTATTGTTAAGGCCTACTTCAAACGCAATGTCAAAGCGACGGAAACCAAATGTAATGCGCTGGGCGATAAGACCTGTTTGATTCGCGTCGATTTATTATGATACCCATGATTCAAATTTTAAGGAGTATTTTATGAGTAGCACTATCCATACTCTCGATCCCCGCAAATCGCAAGCCAATGAAATTGACTCCATTCTGCGCAATTTGATGAGCATACAAGGTGTTTCTGCCGCCGCGATCATCGATAACGATGGATTTGTTACGCATATTCAGCGCGATTACGAAATCAATACCGACGCCATTGGGGCTTCGGTGCAAGTAGTATTTGGCGCCGCATCCAAGGCCGCGTCTCATGTCGGACACCATTTGACGAATCTGGTGATTTGCGAGAATGCCGAAGGATATATTCTGTCCACGCCTATCGAGGCTGGGTTTATGTTGGCTTTAATAACGAAGCGCGATGCCCTATTGGGACGGGTGCGCTTCGAACTGAAGGAAACCATTCCGGTATTAAAAAAATTGTTTTCCAATTACCTGGCGAAATGAAAATATCAGATAGAACTCCTATATGCACTGGTTTGAATCACAGTTAACCGCATTGGACCAATTAGCGGCGGACTATCTGAACTCTCAACGACAAACCTCAGAAGATATTATCAGGACCAGCGAAGATCTTCGCATTAAACGCCGCCGTTTTATCGATGCGCTGCAGAAATTGGTCGATAATATTATGGAAATCAAGGGTATAAGCGCCTGCGCGGCTTATCATGAAGGCTTGGTGTTGGTCAGTTCCGGCCGGATGCCCAATATTGATGCCTTGGGCGCTTTGGGCGCGATGATTCAGGAAAGTGTCGGCGTGGCGCGAAAAGGGGCCGCGATATTGAATTTGGGAGACATTGAACAGATCCTGATTATCGGCTCAACCGATAAAGTCGCCATGTTAAATGTCGGCCCGATTGTCCTTTGCATTGCCTGTCCCAAAGGTGTCAACCTGGCCTCGGCATTGAGCCGGCGAAAATAAGCGAAGGATTTTATGTTCGGACGGCCATGTCGTTCAATTTTCGATTATTGATGCTATACGGACCGGGTTCGATTCGCTTGACGCAATCGGACGGCTCCATTATCAAACTGAAGTTTCCCAATTTTTTGAGGGCAAGGAATATCAGGTAATGCTAATATTCAGCTTAAACATTAGCCGGCTCTAATATTGATTGTTAGGCTATGCCGAATCTCATTAAAAACAATAGCTTATGGGTGAATGAGGTCGCCTTTTGTAGTATAATATTGGTTTCTAAATCATTGATTACACAAACAAAAGGGCCTCATTCATGTTCATTTTACGCGATCTTCTCCGCCCTCTCCAAGCCCATTTTTCCGAGACTGATCTGGGACGGGAGCGAGCTTCTTTGTTTGTCTACACGCTGCTCGCCGTGATTGTTCCGTTTACCTCATCGATGTCGTCTAATTTATGGCGGGCCTTGGAGACTTTGTTCGGGATCGAGATTAAGCAAAAGCGGTTCTATACCTTCATGGCTTCGTCGACACTGCCCTGGGAAAGGCTTTGGACGACGCTGTGGGATTGATTCCGTCCCCACGACCGATGGCCGCTTATTGATTGGCTTGGACGATTTTATCAACCTCAAAGTGGGTCAACACATTTTCGGCTGCGCGTCGATTTTCGATCATGCCGCCAAAGCGAATCAAAGCCGTTACCCTGGGCGCAAAATGTGGTGTCGATCGGCTTACTGAAGCAGGTCAAAGGTCGTTGGGCCTGTTTGTTTTGGGCTTTCGTTTTACTTACCCCGTCACATGATCGCCGAACAAAAGGAAACCGCCAAAATCAAAGGCCAAGTCGCGCCGTTTCAAAGCAAACTCACGCAAGCGGCGGAATTGCTAATCGCCGTCGCCGGTCACTTTGCTTCGACACCAATGCTGGCGGTCACCGACAGCTGGTTTGGGAATCAGGGTTATGGAAGCCGGTGCGCCAAACGGTAGGCGAACGTTTTCACCTGTTATCCCGATTGCGCAGCAACCAGGTGCTCTATGCGCTCCCCGACGCCCGGTCCGCCGATGCCAAGACACGCGGACGCCCCGTAAATACGGCCAGCGTCTGGGGACCGTGACCGACCGAGCGCACGCGCTCCGGCAGCAAACTGCTGCCTATCAGGTTAACCTGTATGGCAAAGTACGCGAAGTACTGGCGGTTGAGAAAACCGTCATGCTGAAGACCTTAAAATGCCCCATCAAGGTCGTGTGGTGTTTCGTAAAACCCAGTGGGTCGCCTTGTTTACGACCGATCTCGACTTGTCGGTCACCCAGGTCATCGAATATTATGGCGCTCGCTGGAAGATCGAGTCCGGCTTTAAAGAACTCAAGCAAGACATTGGCAGTCAAAAATGCCAGAGCCGGAATGCCCAGGCCGTGATAAACCACCTGCATTTCTGTATGATGGCCACCACGGTCACCTGGATGTACGCCGATCGCATCAAAGCGGATCCGCAACGTCGGCACAAGGTCAAGGGGCGGACGAGTTTCGCCTTTTCCGATGTCCGGCGCCTCATCGCCGAAGCCTCACTGAGTGAAGATTTTGATAGGCTTTGCCATAAACCCACCAATCCCATGAAAAATTCGCTGGTCGCGGTGTTGTTACGCATGGTGGCTTGAGGCGTTTTTAGGAAACTTCAGTTATCAAACTAAAGCCTGTAAAATGTTCAGGAATTATCCGAGTCGCTTTTCCCGGAGGAAAGTCTCGAGCAAACGAGCTAACGAAGGTTCGCCGACTTCGGCAAATCGATAGCTGACCCGCCGCACCGGCTTGTTGATCTTTATCAATGCGGCCAAATCACATGGCGTCGCCGCGACAACGACGTCGACATCGGCTTGGTTGATCGTCTCGCGCAAGGCCTGCAATTGTTCCGGATGATAACCCATCGCGGGCAATACCTTGCCGATATGCGGATAGGTGCTGTATACCTGAGCAATTTGCTCGACCGCCAGGGCGCGAGGGTCGACGATCTCGCCGGCCTGAGCCTGGATCGCGGCGACATAGCCGGCGCCATAGGGCATGCCGCCGTGGGTGATGGTCGGGCCGTCCTCGACCACCAGTACCCGCTTGCCGCGTATCGATTCCGGGTTTTGCAACTGCACCACCGATGCGCCGCGTACGATGGGCGCGCTTGGATTGAGCCGGCGCGCCGCTTCGGCGGCGTTTTGAATATTCTCGTCGGAGGCCGAATTGACCTTGTTGATCAAGACGATATCGGCCATGCGCAAGACCGCTTCGCCGGGGTGATGGCTGCTCTCGTTGCCGGGGCGCAAGGGATCGACCAGCACGATATGCAAGTCGGGGCGTATGAAGGAAAAATCGTTATTGCCGCCGTCCCAGAGAATCACGTCGGCTTCCTGTTCCGCCTGGGCCAAAATTCGAGCGTAATCGACGCCGGCGTACACTATGTTGCCCAATTCCAGATGCGGTTCATATTCCTCGCGTTCCTCGATGCTACATTCGGCGGCATCCAGATCGGCCCGGGACGCGAAGCGCTGCACAGCCTGCCGCTCAAGATCGCCGTAAGGCATCGGATGGCGAATCACCGCGACGTTAAGCCCATGCTGCTTAAGCAGGCCCGCCAGCCATTGCGTCGTTTGCGATTTGCCGCAGCCGGTACGCACGGCGCAGCAGGCGACCACCGGAACGTTCGCCGTCAGCATCGTGCGCTCCGGCCCCATCAGCACAAAATCGGCGCCGGCCGCCAACACGACCGAAGCCTTATGCATCACTTCGACATGGGGGAGGTCGCTGTAGGCGAACACGACCTGATCGACTCTTCGTTCCCGGCACAACGTCGACAATTCACTTTCCTCGACGATCTCAATGCCGTCCGGATAAAGCGGGCCGGCCAGCGAGGGCGGATAGCGGCGGCCGGCGATATCCGGGATCTGCGCGCCGGTGAAGGCGACCACCTCGCAGTCTGCGTCGTCGCGATAGGCCATGTTGAAATTATGAAAATCGCGCCCGGCCGCCCCCATGATGACGATACGCCGTCTGTCTGTTGTCTTTGCCATCTGCTTTCGCCTCGTTAATTTGATTTTCGGAATGCAAAAGCTTTAGCTTTTGCCTAAAAAGCTAAAGCTTTTTTACTCCAATATCGTAATACGCTCCCATTCGGATGCCCATAATTATTAGCAAGTAGCCACGAATCCCGGATTTCGCTACGCTGCATCCGGGCTACGGTATCTGCACCGGGTAGCTCAGGGTGCGCGCGAATGTTCCCTGACAATTCAGATGATGATGTCTATCGAGATAAACATGCAAAACACGGCGCTTGAACGGCCGCGCCGATTTCATATTTATCGATTAACTGTGTAGAATGCTGCCAGCTTATAAAATTGATTTTTCTAATAAACATGGACAGCCTATTCATTTCCAAGAATGTCAATATTTCAGTGAGTCTGATTAATAACCTGTGTGATGCTGACGCTTGCTATTTTGGAGCAGATGAAAAACCAGTATTACGCAGGTACGAAATAATTTATTAAGCCATACTTTGAGTAGCGAAATGCTTTAACTAGAACCATGCGATTGACACACATCCAAAAACAAGTCATCTGTGAAAGCGCCGTAAAATACTTTGGCGCGGATGCCCATGTGTGGTTATTTGGCTCCCGAGTAGACGATGAGAGCAAAGGGGGCGATATCGACCTCTATATCGAATCGCAGAGTCAGGATGCCGCTGGACTGATAACGGCTAAGTTGCAGTTCTTACGCGAATGCCATAAAAAAATCGGTGAGCAAAAGATCGATGTCGTTTTGCGTAGAGCCGGACAATCGCTTGATTTGCCGATCTATCGGATCGCAAGGCAAACCGGAGTGTTATTGCAATAATGGAAACGATTACTGAAGTATTGAAACTATGCGACCGACATGCCGACCGTCTACAGTGGGCTATGGCGGAGTTACAATCTCATTTGCCTTTTTCGGCGGAAAAATTATCGTGCTTGACTAATGTCGAGATCGCCATACTCGACCAATTCTCTACCCGTTTTGGCAAATTGCATGATTTGATGGGGGCAAAGTTATTCCCCGTCATACTCGAACTCACCAAAGAACCAGGCGATCTGAGAGCCTTTATCGATAAACTTTATCGGCTAGAGAAAATAGGCGCGATTCCTTCGGCCGATGATTGGTTGTTGATGCGAGAAATTAGAAATGCCTTCTCACACGACTATCCCGATGACCCCGATTTACAAGCGGAAATATTGAATAAGGCATTTGAACTGGCGGCACAACTGCTTGAGGTGCTCGAAAAGGTGAGCGTATTTATTGCCCCCTATATCCATAAACCGTAACCGGTTACCTTTTTGAATTTTAGAGATCAAAAATTATGAGCGAACAAAAAAAGTAAGGCATTTGCTTGGCTTGTCCGCAGGAAGATGCCGCTAGGCATTGGCATTTTGATACGCATCATAAATGGAAACACCGGGTTTACTGTTTTGGAAAGCAACCAGTTGGTTTCCGTGGAAAAAGGGTCCTGGGTTCAAGCTCAACAGTTGGGCATTCCAGGAGATGGTTTAAGGGTCTGGCTCAAGAATTTCGGTTATGGCAAAGTCTTTCGGACGCAGTTAAAAGACCAACTGCGCCATTATATCTGTGCTTTATCCGACGATGAGCAGACCGCTACCTTTGATCGCAAGGCCTTTAACGAACAACATGACCGACCTTAGCAGATTGAGCAATATCACCGTGCGATTAAGCAGGTCTGCAACATAGAGCGTTTCCAAGTTCGCAGTAAAGGGGCTATCAATAATCATCTTTTCGCGGCGATTTGTGGTTTTGTACAACGACAGAAACTCAGCTTCGCGACAGTCATTAACAACTGCTACGGCGTACAACGGAATTTATTCAAGGAAGTCATCGCCTCTTTCATCGAGAATATTGTGCCAACTATCAAACATTTAAACCCTGAATTTCATCCGGTCGTCAATGCGTAACTTCTAAAGATAGCCGAAACAAGCAAGGTTTTGATCTTGCAGAATTCGCCAAAAATCAGGCCCATTTCGGTGTCGGTGACATTATTCCATTTCAGGCCCGAGTCTGCGATCACTTGGCAGCCATTTTGGCGGAAACGGCGTTAAGCGAATCACAGCAATTGACGGAGTCAACTGATCCAGGCTTCAAGGTGGTAAGTGCGAACCTCCCTAATAATTGGCAGCTTCGATGGTGGGTATTAGGGGAAGGAGAGCGCATTGAATTGTTAAAACCGGAAGAATTGCGCGAGGAAATAGCGCGTACGCTCAGGGAAGCCGGACAATATTATACGACCGTGACATAAATTGTTAAGGCTAGGGTATAGGGTATAGGGTATAGGGTATTCATCAATGAATAAATGGCGTTTTTCAGATCACTGATGTTAATAAAGTTTGTTGAAACGTAACTATTCAGTATCTTTCAGGGCTTAGGCAGTAGGTCATTGATTTCTCGGGACGCGTGAATACATCCCTGTAAGCTCAGACTGCAACGTCCTGTTGCAGACAGCCCGGTAAATCAATAACCTACTCCCTTTGATAAAACTACGCTGAATAATTACGTTGAGACAAACATGCTGAACACCGAGCTTGAATGGACCTGTTGATTTTATATTTACCGATTAACTGTGTAGAATGCTGCCAGCTTATAAAATTGAATTTTCAAATTAATATGGACAGCCTAATCAGACCTCTCATTCCCAATAAGGCCGCTTTTGGACGTCACGAAACTTTTTCCCTTCGCTATAGCTGGCTGACAAAAGGATTTCAAGCGTTTCAACACGATAACAAAATTTTTACTTCCGATGAAGCTACTGTCAGGCTGGGTGTCGGAAAAAACATGGTGAATTCGATTCGTTATTGGTTACGCGCAACACAAATATTGGAGACCAAACCGGAAGGGCTACAAACAACAGAAATCGGAAAAGCGATTTTTTCGGAACATGGATGGGACCCCTATCTTGAAGACGAAGCGACACTTTGGTTAATCCATTGGCTGGTTTGTTCAAACGCCGAATTGGCAACAGCCTGGTTCTGGTTTTTCAATTGTTTTCACAAATCGGAATTTACTGTCGATGAAGCGGCAAATGCGCTGGTCGAATTTGTGAATCAAAATTTGACCGGAAAACATTCGGAAAGAACCGTCAAACATGAAATAAACCTCATATTGAGGATGTATAGTCAAACAAGATCAATGGCTAAACTGGATCTGGAAGATGTCTTAGATGTTCCGTTGGTTTCTTTACGGTTAATATCCCTAGGAGGTACGACGCAACATTACATATCTCGTCCGGAACGTCGCCAGAATTTACCCTTAGATGTGATCGGTTTCGCAGTGAATGAAGTTTTTAATCAGCGGAAAGTCTCCTCACTGCCTATTGCCGATTTAATGTATGGTGAAAAACACGGAATTGCCATTGGCAGCGCCTTTCGCTTAACTGAAGGTGAATTACTTTCTAAGTTGGAAGACTTAATTAAACGATATCCTGGAATTTTCAATATCAATGAAACAGCGGGGATTAATCAGTTATTTCGCGACAAAGATGACGTCGAGTCGTTAAGTTTTTTACGCCATCACTATGAAAGTAGGGAAGGAATTTACGCATAATGGAAGCATTTGTACAAGTCGATACACACTATACGCGATCAATCAATCTTGAAAGGGATATCGATTCAAACTCAATTCTAAACGCCTATATCCCAACGTCAAAAGCGATGGTGATGTTGGATAAAATTGCAGATACGTTTAATGAACAATCCATACCAAGAGCATGGTCGTTAATTGGCCCTTATGGTTCGGGGAAATCTTCGTTTGCAATTTTCTTGACGCATTTGTTAGAAGACCCAAATTATATAACAAGCGTATCGGCGGAAGAGTTATTAACAAAACACAATTCTAAATTAGCACAAAGGTTTATTGTTCATACCCAACAGTCAAATGCATACTGCACTGTGTTATTAACCGGTAGCGCAGAATCGTTGAGCAGGCGTTTGCTGAAAGCCATGCATAGTGCGGCGGAAACATACTGGCAAGAAAAACAAGGCAAAAAACCAGGCATCATCAAAGAATTGGAAATTGCGGCGCAGGACGGCGCCACAGTCAGTGAAATCCTTGCCTTGTTGGGTAAATTAAAACAAGCCGTTCTTAATGTGCAGGGTAGAGGCGTTCTAATTGTCATAGATGAGTTAGGCAAGTTTCTCGAATACGAAGCACGCCATCAGGGCGCGAACGACATTTATTTACTGCAAGCATTAGCCGAATATGCCTATAAAGGCGGTGAAGCCAATGTGTTGCTCGTCGTGCTGATGCATCAGGCTTTTGAGCAATATTCAAAGGGCTTAGGTGAAACGCTACGTAACGAATGGGTAAAAGTACAGGGACGCTTTGAAAGCATGCCTTTTCTGGAATCTGCCGAACAAACGCTGCGAGTAGTTTCCGCCGCATTCAAGTCGAAGGTAACGGAATCCCAGCGAATTGCGATACGGCAACAGACCCAAAAAATTACCTCGGTTCTGAGCAAACAGCATGCCTTACCCGTATCCTTGTCCCCGGCCATTGCCGAGGAACTCCTGGAAAAATGTTATCCGTTGCATCCGGTTGCAGCTTTAATTTTGCCGGTACTGTGCCAAAAAGTTGCGCAGAATGAACGTACGCTGTTTAGCTACTTGGGCAGCCAGGAGCATTATGGCTTTCAAGATGGATTAACACGTCTGCGTAAGGTTGGCGACTGGGTTCAGCCTTGGGAAATATTTGAATACTTTATTCACAATCAACCAACCATGACATCCGATCATGCGACTCATCGGCGCTGGACGGAAGTGTTGATTGCCATTGAACGGCTCGGAGATGCCAAGGAAAGCGAGACCCAGCTGCTTAAAACCATCGGTTTATTCAATATAATCGGCGCGCAAGGCGGATTAAAAGCCAGTGAGGAATTATTGGAACTGTGCTTCCCCAATTCAGATCAAGTCAGTGCCGATCTTAAAGCCTTACAGGATAAGTCGATCGTCACTTATCGCAAATTCAGCTCCGAATATCGCATCTGGGAAGGCAGCGATTTTGATTTGGATGCACAAGTGAATGAATTCTCGCAACAATTAGGTCGGATTGATTTAGCCGAGGTGTTAAATAAGCGTAAGACTCTGTTACCGATCGTGGCGAGAAGATATTCAATTACAACCGGTACATTGCGCTATTTTCAACCCGTTTATGCGTCGTCAGATGCAGGATTAAAACAGGCTGAAAAAGATGATACACCGCAGATTGTGTTTTTTCTGGCGGAAGATTCGGACGCACTCAATGCATTTCATGAGCTCACGAAAATAGCCAATGAACTGACAATATTTGCGTTGTGTGAAAATGTCACACAGTTATTAAGCGCCGTCGTTGAAGTACTGGCCTTGGAAAGAATTCAAATCGAAAGCCCGGAAATAAAGTCAGATCCAGTCGCGCAACGAGAATTGAAGGACAGATTAGTTGCTGCTAGGCAAACGGAGGAGTTTTTATTAAGTCAAATATTGGATCAACCGGAGCAAAATCGGTGGTTTTGGCGTGCTGACAGACTGGATATTGCCAATAAAAAAGCATTGCAACACCAGCTTTCTGAAATTTTGCAGTCTATTTATGCGAAAACGCCGATAATTAAGAACGAATTAGTCAATCGTAACAAGACTTCGGCGCAAGCGAACTCGGCTAGAAATAAACTGGTGGCGGCGTTATTAACCCATTCACATCAGGAAGACTTAGCTTTTGATCCGACAAAATATCCACCGGAAAAATCGATATATCGAGCGGTTCTTAAAGAAACAGGCATCCATGTCAATAACAATGGTTATTGGCAGATTGTTGAGCCGTCGCGCGATAACGATTACCAATTGTTCCATGTGTGGCAAGGGATTACTGATTATTTAAAAAGCGATACACGTCCGAAAGCGTTAGCGGCGATCTATGAACTCCTTAGTAAGCCACCTTATGGGGTTAAACAGGGCGTCCTCCCCGTGCTGTTTATCGCCTATTACCTGTCAAAACAGCGCTCTCTCGCCTTATATGAAAGTGGCGTTTTTTGCCCACATGTTACTCAGGAACACTTTGAAATTTTACTGAAGCGTCCTGACTTATTTTCTGTTGAAGCTTTCGACTTCAGCGGTATTCGGGCTGACTTGTTTAATCAATATCTGGAAAAACTGGTCGGTAAATCGCCGGAAAATAGCACTTTGCTGGATATCGTCAAACCGCTGGCAAAATTTATCCATCAATTGCCGCCTTATACCTTGGCAACCCGCAACTTGGATCCGAAAGCTTTGGCGGTGCGTGATGCGTTTCGCAACACCCAAAGCCCGATGCAATTATTATTCAAGGAGTTGCCGGAGGCGTGTGGTTTTCCCGCCTATACCGACGAACAACATTTTAACGGCAGCAACCCCAACGACTTTCTCAATGTGTTGGTCGAGAACCTCAATATACTGAATAAGGCCTATCAAAATTTGCTGGCGCAATTTAAACAGCAACTCTGCCAAGCCTTCGAGTTAGGTGAACAAGATAATATTGGGCATATAAGAAATACGCTCAATCAACGATATGCGGGTTTGGAAAAATACACTGTAGATGGTTTAGGTTTAAAGGCGTTCATTCTTCGCTTGCAGAACGACAAAGATAGCGATCAAGGTTGGCTGGAATCGATAGCCGCCTTTTTAGGCAAAGCGCCACCGGAGAAATGGAAACAAAACAATATCACTGAAGCCGATTATAGGCTCCGCGAACTCAGTGAACGGTTAAAAGAATTAGCAGTCGTCCACGCTGAACAACTGAAAGCCGATGTTGGCAATCAAGCGACCTTGATTCGGGTTGTTAGTGAGCAGGGTGAATATAGCCAGGTTGCTTATCTAACCGACGAGCTGAAAAAACAAGCGGATGCTAGGATAGCGGAACTGAAGTTGGATAAAGCGGACAAATCCTTAAAGCATGCCATTCTTGCGAGATTAATGAGTGAATTGTTAGAGAAAAACGAATAGTCTCTGGGGTGGATAATTTTGACTAATATTGGGTGAAAATTCAGCCAATAGTTTTAGGAAAAGAAAATGCACATACAATTGCAATCCGAATTTGACGATGTATTACAACCGCTAGGTAATGATGCTGCGCAATTTTTTTTAGCAGCAAGCTTATATCATGCGAGAAAAATCAGCTTTGCGAGTGCTGCACATCTGGCTGGGCTGGATTTTGAGGCTTTTAAATCACGCTTAATGGAACACTTTAATCAAGGCTATATTGTAGCGGATGAGAGTGTGCTGGAAGATATTCAAACGGTGCGAGAACTATCTTAAACCGTGAAAATTGTACTGAATACCAGCCCAGGTTATTTTTCTCAGCAAAATAGCCTGTCTTCATTTGTTAGCCGACTGTGTTAATGAGGTCTTTGTACCACAGGGCGTTGTTGATGAATTGAATGAATATAAGTTACCGGTTTTGATAAAGCCTTGTAGGCTTTCAGAGATAGGTGCAGCTTATGTGCGGGGGGCACTAGGGCGATTGCATCAAGGCGAACTCGAAGCCATTGTGCTCACCCAAGAATTAGCCGCCGATTTTGTTGTGTTGGATGATTTGTTGGCACGGCGTAAAGCGCAAAGTCTTGGAATTAACGTGATTGGAACGATAGGCATGTTATTGCTAATGGAAAAGCGAGGATCTTTGAATGCCGAACAAACTTGGGAAAAAATAAGGCAATTGACGGAACTCCATAATATGTATTTGTCACCACAACTTCTTCAACACTTAAAAGCGCAATTATTAGATATTCACTAAAGTTAGGGCAGCGTAATAACAGCTCTTTTATTAACCCTAAAATATAAACAGTTATGAGTGAACAGAAAAAAGTAAGACATTTGCTTGGTTTGTCCGGGGGCAAGGATAGTGCGGCACTTGCTATCTATTTAAAAGATAAGGTTCCGGAGATGGAATATTATTTCACTGATACCGGTGCCGAATTACCCGAGACTTTAGAGTTTATCGATTTAATGGAAGATTATTTGGGTAAAGAAGTAATTCGCCTAAATGGAGGACGAAAGTTCGATTACTACTTTAAATTGCACAATAACTACTTGCCGTCAGCACAACAGCGCTGGTGCACGATTAATTTAAAGCTCAAACCCTTTGAAGATTTTGTCGGTGATGACGAAGTTATAAGTTACGTTGGTATTCGCGCAGATGAGCCTCAGCGAGAAGGCTATATTTCCACTAAACCGAATATCAAAGCAGTATTTCCTTTTAAGGAAGATGGTTTAGTTAAAGATGACATTATCAAGCTGCTTGAAGATTCTGGTTTAGGGCTGCCTAAATACTATGATTGGCGTAAGCGTTCTGGATGCCACTTTTGTTTTTATCAGAGGAAAATAGAATGGATTGGTTTGTATGAGAATCATCCAGATTTATTCGAAGACGCTAAACGATATGAAAAGTATGATGAGAAAACAGGAAAAAGATACACCTGGACTCAAGGTGAGTCGCTAGATGAGTTATTAGCAAGAAAAGATGAAATCAAAGAAAAGTTTGCTAAAGATAATGAAAAAACTAAACGCTCAAAAGGTTTAGTTGATGCAGTTTTAGATTCAGATGATGACGATAATGATGGATGTTTGATTTGTATGCTATAGGGATTATATGGATATTCTTCAAAAATTTGAAAACATAAGGGCTTATAAAGAAGATGGGGTTACTAGTATTCATAAGCCTGTTATGTTGCTTATAGCACTGAGTCATTGTTATAAGCAACATAATAGATTTATTCCATTTTCACAATTAGATAATGAATTCAGAGGCTTCTTTTTTAAGTTCAATTTAGAAGGAAGATATCAAAACTCTCATTATCCATTCGGTAAGTTAGAAAATGATGATATATGGGAAGTAGAGGATAGCAAAAATTTAAGTCGCACAAGTGTTGGACACTTGCACAAAAAGGAACTATTTGAAAAAAATATTTCTGGTGGTTTTGCTGTTGATGTCTACAATGAACTCAAGTTAGATAATAATAAAATATTAAAGATAATAGATTACTTGTTGCATGAATATATTTCTTTGAATTTACATAATCATATAAAGGAATACTTGAAAGTAACTGGTGAAGTTAATCATGTGAAATATACAAGGAGTAAAAAAACTGTGGCATTAATTGGTACTCAAAAGTTTGCTATTTCTCGGTGGTGGTTAAGTAAAGGTATTGAAATAGTTCAAATAAAACCTGATATTTTTTCGCAAAGAAATCAAAGAGAAGCAATGAAATGCTTCATAGCGGGTTCTGCAGTTATTAAAGCAATAAATAACTGGATGTTAGCATCAAGAATAACGGACAAAGGAAAATATGGCTTAACTGATTTTGGAATGTCAATTTCCAAGAATGATCCTAAGCTACTTAAATCTTCAACATGGTGGGGTATACATTTGTCTCTCTGTTTTTCAGACAGAGGAGAGCCTTATATTCAATTCTTTCTTAAGCTGGACTCCTTAACTAAAGATTGGGTTACATGGAAACAATTTACTGAACGACTTTACTCATCTATTGAAGACGCTGCTGAACAAAGCATAAACTCAAATCTAGAGGGCGTAAAAAAAATGTTTCAGACAGATAATCCTCTAGCTGAACTAGGTTTAATTGAAATACGTAAAGGGCTTCAGGATTCTGGTTTGTCTGTGCGGCTTGGATCACCGAGATTGACCGATGAGATATTGATTCATGCGTTGGCCTTGTGTCGTTTTACTCATTTTAAAAGCCGCGAGAGCGTCGATTTTTCGACATTAGCGAATACAGGTTTACCGAACTTTTTGTGTTGTTCTAAAGATCAACTACGCAAACATTATCAACGTATGAGTCAAATGCATGAATGGCAGGCGTTTTTTAGCTTCGATCATGCGGTGGATTTAGATTCCGTTACGTTTAAGGATGCTTGTGATCCGAATAAAACCATTTTGTTGTTATTGCAAAATGGCGAAGATACCTGGATGTAAGGAAAAATAATGGATTTGAATTTTTTGCACACTAGCCTGAAGTCGGTACTCACCCAATTCCATCTAAAATCAAATCTTCGTTACCAGAATATTGCTTTATCTAGTAAAAATCTTGCCGATTTAGATGATATCTCGCAGACATTAAGAAGCCTATTACCAGGGTATGCGGTCTGGAAAAATCCGTCTAAACAAGGAGCGCCCGAATCTTTGATTAGTCGAAAAAGCTTTCTGGATTCTATTTCTCGGGTCAAACAAGAGGGTGTCATTATCCACCAGCCAGAACAGTGGTTAAGTCATTGGCCTTTATTAGAAAAGCAAGCGTTTTGGTCAACAGTGGGGATGTGGCATGGCCAAACAAATGTCATTTTGGTGTTCGCGGAAAGCCATGAATTTCAATCAATTAATAATAATTATTTTAAATCCTTATCGCTAGAGGGTTTAAATATTCGCCTATGGCGTCCAGCGCGAGCGGAATAATAAAAATTAATAAATATTAATGCCAACAGATTAAGTTCAGTTTGTGCTTCTCCGTTCACCCCATATTTTATATGGTGGCGGATGAATTGATCGGTTAGAGCTACGATTTAGACAAGGAATAAGAATGAATTTGCATGATGTAATCCAAATTAATCCAGAACATACCAGTGCGGCTATCGTTCTTGAACAAGGCGTTTCCGACAATGCCTTAGTTGCTCAGTACACCCCAACACAGGCATCTATTCAGGTCTTTGAACATTTTTGCCAGGCAGTTTTACCTTCAGCGACATCTGAACAACGAGCTATCAATTTATATGGCAGTTATGGGTCGGGAAAAAGCCATTTAGCCGTTGTGTTGGCTCAGTTACTTCGAGACGGTGCAAAGACGCCTGGTTTTACGCAGCTTATGACCCGTTTAGAGCAGGCAGGCAATAAGCAGTTGGCCGAGAAGTTAAAAAATACTTTCTTGCCGCAGAACGATGCTGAAGCCAGACCTTATTTGCTTGTTTCGCTTTACGCCTCCGGAACCACCTCATTAGGGGCTAAGCTAATGGAGGGATTATACGATGCGTTGCAGCGAGAACGAAAACTCGACATAAAGGAAATATTGCCATCAACTGAGTATGAAGTTTGCGTTAAACGTTTTGAAGAAATGATTACTGAAAATTCAGCATTCGAAAATGCTGATTTGTCGCAATGGAATTTGGAGCAAAGTGATTTTTTGGCGACGGAGGATTTACTCGAATCATTAAAAAATCATCAACCTTCGGCGCTAGATGTTTTTTTACAATGGCATAAAGCCGTTTGTTTTGGTCAACCCTTTGATATTTCTCAATCCGGCGGTAAAAATTATATCGAGGCTTATTTTGAGGCTGGTAAGAATCTGGCGGAAAAATACCATTATGGCGGGATAGTGGTGTTATGGGATGAGTTCGGTAATGCTCTTGAAGACCTAATAGGCAATCCGGCTCGTAATGCTGGCCAAGAAATAATTTCATTACAAAAATTTGTCGAAACCGTTTGTGAACCGGATAGTGGGCATACTTTTTTTGTAGGCGTTACCCATGTTTCTTTTCAGGAGTATGGCGATAGAACTCATGCTTCTGAGGTAGTTAAGGAAGGCTTAGAAAAAATTTCAGGACGACTTAATAAGCCATTTAGAATTGAACTAAATGCTTCTGAAAAGGATGGTTATCATTTATTGGGCATGCAGAAAACCTGGTCAGCACAAGGGCGTCAGTTGCTGAGTGAGGAGCAATCGTCCAAGACTCAATTATTACAGGTATGTCAACGGTTACCTTTGTTTCAGCCATTGAGTGAACATTTAGAGCAAGTCTTTGAAGATGTTTATCCGATGCACCCGGTTATGGCCGTTGGTTTATTTAACTTATCTAAATTGGCACAAGCCAATCGTACCGCATTGACGTTTTTTCGTGATAATGCTGGAGAAATTTTAAATGCCGAGTTGGAAGACTCGAAACTATGGCAAAAGGAGTTAGTGCGTTTGCCTAAATTGCTTAATTATTATGCTGAAAACTTGAAAAAGGTGGCGGGGAGCGATTGGCGCAGATATGAACAGGCAATCAACCAAGTTAATGGCGAAACGCCTGCGGAAAATCAGGCAAGAAAGGATATCTTAAATGTCCTGCTTTTAGCGCAATTATTGGGAGAGAACTTTAAAGCTAGCGATGAATTGTTGGCCTGCGCGCTTTATGATGCTTTTCCTAATACGCCTACATCAGAGCCATTGAATCAAAATTTGGCATGGCTAAAAGGTGCTGGTTTAATTTGGAAAAATAACGTAACCCATTTTTGGACTTTAGCTGGAGAGGGCGGCGTTGATATTGATAAATTGATTGAAAAAAATACAAGTCAGTTTTCCGGGCGTAGTTATCAATATCTATTGGAAAATTACCCTGTATTACAAGAAGATATTTTACCCGTACTAGGTGTGCATGATTTAGATCCATCTTCCTGCGGTATTATCCGCTCTTACTCTGTTAGTCTATTAACTCCTCCTTTTAGTCATGAGCAGTTAAAATTTAAGACTGATTTATTATCAGCCCGCGTTTTTCTGGTATTGGCAAAATCTCAACATGAGGTCCAAATCGCGAAAGCCAGAATTCAAGAAATGGCCAAGCGCAATATATATTTTTGGATTCCTGTTCAAGGCATAGAAACAGAAACCGTAGTCGATAATGATACAACGCTCAATCTCAATGATCTTTTCTGTCGTTATCTCGCGATTAATGAACAACTAAAACAAGGCTCCGCTTTATCGGAAGACTTGCGTCGGCAGTTAGAGGCAAAATGGGAAAGTAACCGCCAGGCCATTAAGAAAATTCTACAAAACCTTTATGGGCGTTCGGGCTTGGAGACGGCTAAATGCCAAGTGTATCAGGCTGGTTCGGTCGAACCTTTGTCGTGCAATAGTTGGCATGGTTTTAAAGAATTGCTTTATACCGACGTCAATGCGTTATATTCACAAGAAGTACCAATAAGGGCCATGAATATGAATATATTACGCGATGAGAAATATTCAGGCAGTGCTAAAGTGGTAAAGCTGGTCGAACGCATTCTTAAGTTTGATGAGAACCCGGATTATCAAACCGATTTGTTAGGTGAGAAAAAAGAGACTAGCGAGCCTGCTGCCTTAACGGATGGCATTCTTGGCGCAAATCAATTGTTTATTCAACGTTCCAATGGATGGGATATTAAATTGGTTGAGGAAACTGAAGGAAACATAAAGGATTTGTTGAAATTACTGCATGATACCTTTTTAAGAAAGCGAGAAAACCCTTATCAGGTTGGTGAGTTAAGAAATAAATTAGTAGCTGAACCCTATGGATTGCCTGCTTGTACTTTACCGTTGTTTTCCGCGGTTGCCATTCGCCATGAAGTGAAGCGTCTGCGGTGGGGATGTAGTAAGGAATCAAATTTTTCGAAAAACTTAGTTGAAGCATTTACTAAGGACAATAAATTAACAGTTAGGCTGTTTGAGTTTAGTCGGAAGCAATCCGCTATGTTGTTTCGAACTGGTGAATGTTTAAAGCTTGAACAATTAGAAGGTCAATCATCAGAGGAATATGCGGCGTGCTGCGCCTCAAAGCTAAGGGAGTTTATCAATAACAAGCCGGAGGGCGTACGAAATTCCAACAAGCTAGATTTAAAAACGCAAGAGTTGGTTAAGTATGTTAATACAAAAGGACAAAGCGACCAGGACTTGGCCGATTTCTTAATCGATTTATTAGGTGTGAAAAATCATCTGCCGGATCAGGATGTCACAAAGGTAATAATCGCTATTAAGGACTTGTTCGATGATTTTTTAAAAGTTGAAAATGAAAACCTCTTAGAAATAAAAAAATCTTGGTTTAAGCATTTTCCGGATAAACCGGACGAACGAGAATCAATTATTAATCGTTTGCGTCACATCGGAACAAGACAAGCTAACGAGTTAGTTATGCTACTGGAGCGGGCGAGTCAAGCAGAAGATGTTGATCCTAAAGAAGTTATTTATAAACTGCTCCACAAACGCTTTGATGATAGCTCAGACTTGGATATTGGTCGTTGTATAAATGCAATTGAAACGTCATTCGAGCAGGCTAGGCAACCGCACCGGCCTATTGAACCAGATCCACAGCCAGTTCAGAATCCAAATTCTTTCCCGGGGACAAACCCATTGCCAGGTGGAGTTAGCGAGCCGTCGTCATTTCAAGAAACTATGGATTCGGTCAGACATATTGTAAAGAAATCTGGTTTGCCTAAAGAAAATATGATTGAAATATTAGAACGTCTCCTAGAGGATTATAGGAAATAGTCCTATGACTGTTTTATTAGTGATTGATACCTTCGGGATTGACTCGGAACAAGCGATTGTCGCGGACAATAATTTTTTGGCAATCGATAAGCTTCGACAAACGATTACTCAACATCTAAAGGATTGTGACGAGGAGTTGTTAAGAGTGCGTTTTAAAAGTCAGGCTTTATATGAACGTTTTAAGGATTTTGAAGGTTTAGATAACGTATTACCTACCCTGCGCTTGTTACCTCGCTTAGTTTATCGTGATCAAGTTAATGAGGTATTACCTGACTGGTTAAGCAATGAAATGATTATTCAGTTAAATTTGCTGAGTCGTCATGAAGGTCAAGTTTTAGGTTCTACGTTGCTTGATAACATTATTTTGACCTGTGGTAGAGATCTATTAGCGAAAGACTATCTGGACTTTACCAACGCTTTAATAAAGCAAGATAACGCATTTTGGAAGTTGTTAGCAGTTTCTGAAGTTAAAGAACGTTTTTATGAACATTTTCGTTTTTCCTTTGATTTTTCAGAAGAATTAGCAACGGCTTTTCTAGAGAAAATTGTAGGTAATCCATCTATAGATGCTTTTTTAGATTTATTAGCCTATGAGCAACATCAGGATTTATTGAGGAGAAAGTTTGCTGAATTGCATTTACATATATCATTGCCGCCTAAATCTTTACCCTCAATATTGTTAAGTGCTCCCCTATTGGAATTAATGGAGGAAGATGCTAGAGAACTTCCTTCTAAATGTATCTCGGCATTGGAAGAGCTTGCTAGGAAGGTTGAAAAAAAGCAAGCAAAGCCTAGTGATGTTTCGGATGTAATTATTGCTCCTTGGCCAACACTTTTAAATAAATTAGTCGAATTAATTAAAAGAAATGGAATATTAATTTCGACGGAACTTGTAGAGCAACTGGAGTGTTTTAATTCTAAAAAAGCTTGCCAATTAGCCGAGGCTTTTAAAAAACAAGTCGATTTAACATTACTTTCACCGTTATCGAACGATGCGACGACGGATGATGTATTACGTTGGAGTGAGCGTTATTTTGAACTTGTTCGGCAGCAGTTTTTACATAAGCAAGCGCTTAACGAAACTTTAAATGTAAGTTTTAGTAAATGGCTGGTTAAACAGTCAGCACGTGTAACTCGTTCAGGTGCTGACTGGAGGCAATTTTCTAAGAGAGTAGAAAGTTTTCTGCAACAAGGTTATTTAGTAGTTGTTTGTGTGGTAGATGCGTTATCTGCATTAAATCAGGATTTATTGTTGGAAAGCGCGAAACAAATCGAGCATTTAGATTTGAAAAGCGAAATCTTGTTTGCTCCTTTACCTACTTTAACCGAGGTAGGGAAAATGGCTATTGTGACAGGGAAGCCCTCAAGCCAATTACCTAGCGACCAGGAATCTGCAATCAGACAGAGCTATCAGGCTTATTTACCAAAGGAAAATTCACTTAAAGTTATAAAAAGTTGGAAATCATCTGCGTCAGAGCACATAGTAGAAGAGACTAATCTTGTTGTGTTTTTTGAGAACAGAATTGATGAGCGCCTCCATGATTGTGTTGATTTTTCAAAACATAGAAAAGATGTTGCGCCAATTTTGAAGCAGGTGATGGCATCCATCGATAATTGGAAGAAAGATGCTTGCTATATGAATCGAGAGGTCGCATTTCTAATTACAGCTGACCATGGTATGACGGTTGTTCAAGCTAATTATCAAGGAGAGGTATTAGGTGAGGTGAAAGAGCGTGTTTTTAAGAGGAAAAATATGCCTAATGATGATATTGAGGGCTTTGAATTTATTCAGCAAGACACGAATTATGGATATCTAGTGCCGACAGCGCGGGTTGGTTTGAATGATAGCGCCGGTTTAACACATGGAGGGTTAACGCCGGAAGAAGTTTTAGTTCCTTTTGTAACATTAACCTCTCGTCAACCTGAGGCAATAACAACGCCGTTAGAATTGACGGTGTTGAACAATAAGTGTCAGCGTCTAGGTGATAAGACATGGAGACTTAGTGTGGAGTTATTTGCTAGTGTTGCAGTAAAAAATGTAGAAATAAAACTTGAATCGCCTTTGAACGGGGAGGAGTCAATAATGGCTTTAGATGTTAGTTCGTATCAGCGATTGTTTTTGGATTTTTCATCTTCTTCTGAGCAAATTGGCTTAACGGATATAACGATTCATCTGAAATATGATCGAGACGGAGCTCATGAGATTAATACTAAGCAATTCTCCTGCGTTTTTCCTGAATCATTGATTGAAAAAGATGCTACGACTCAAGGCTTTGAGGATATGTTCAACTAATGAATAAAGAACAATTAGATTACAAAATTAGTGAGACTTTTAGCGAATTAACGATTGATAAAGCTTTAGTCAGAAAGTTAAAAATACGTGAGCAACGTACAATTCCTACTTTTGTTGAAGAATGGTTAGTTTCTCGGTTTCAACAGCCTGGTAAAACTGATGGAGATGTTTATAGGGACATTACCAGTTTTATGAGTAATCACTTACCGGCGAAAACAGAAAAAGAAAAAATAAAATATCGCTTGCAGTTGAACGAATCCGTCGTATTGCTGGACCGTTTTGAGGCTCGGATTGATATCAATAAAGATAGAAAACTGCTAACGATTCCGTGTCTAGATGAACGAAATGCTCATGTGGCTCATGAGGTTTTGGAAAAAAATCAAACTTTACTAGAGGGAGGGCAATGGGGCGCTGGAAGATTATCGATACGGCCGGAAGGAAAGAATAAGGTCATTGAGCTAGTAGAGTTTCATCCTATGCAGTCTGGAATAGTTCGGTTAGATCAGCTCATTAATTCCAGGCAGGATTTTACCACACGCGAGTGGATCTGTTTGCTAATGAGGACGATGGGCTATGAGCCGAGTGCTTATACAGAAGAACAGCAAGACTATGTTTTGTTACGGTTATTGCCATTAGTGCAAAACAATTTGAATATGATGGAGTTGGCGCCGAAAGGAACCGGTAAGTCTTTTATTTATTCGAATTTAAGTAGGTATGCTTGGTTGAATAGCGGTGGAGCTCTTTCTCAAGCACAGTTATTTATGAACTTGAGCACTAAGGAAGTTGGTTTATTAGGAAAGTATGACCTTTTAGTGTTAGATGAGGGGCAGTCAATTAATTTCAAAGGTGCTGACGATATTCATGCGAAATTTAAAGATTATTTGGAATCGGGGCAATACAGCATTGGAAGGGAAAAAATCACCAGCGAATGTGGATTGATTATTTTAGCCAATATTGATTTATATGATGGTCTACCTCGCCAACCAGATTACATTAAAAATTTGCCGGAAATGTTTCATGACGATGCGTTACTTGATCGCTTCCATGGCATTATTCCAGGATGGAAAATTCCTAGATTTACCACGGAATCAGCTGCTCAAGGTTATGGTATTAAGGCCGATGTATTTGGACAGTATCTCCATCAATTACGTATAGTCAGTCACGTCGAGTTCCCTTATGGTGATGTACCTAATTTAAAAGGCGATAGCCGGGATGTTAAAGCTGTTACTAGACTAGCTTCTGCCTTATCAAAGCTATTACTTCTTAATCCGGAGCATTCGGACTATGAAGAATATGTATTAAATCCAGCAATAGAGCTCAGGCAAAGGGTACGCGAGCAATTAGCTGAATTGAATCCACATGAGTTCAAGCCATATGTCAATATTGAAAAAATAGTTAATTAAATTGAATATTGCGTGCTGGATTAATAAATTAATGTACTTAATTGTTCTGTATTTCTGGAGAATTGGAATATGTTAAAACCAAAAAACAAAGATTGGGTTAGCATAGAAGACTATCTACAAGGCGAGTTAATCAGCGACGTAAAACATGAGTTGATCGACGGTTGTGTCTATGCTATGGCCGGAGCCAGCGCCAATCATGAGCGGATTACCGGGAATATTTACCGACAATTTGGTAATCATTTGGATGGATCTCCGTGCGAACCATTCGGTTCGGATATGAAGGTTAAAGTCGGTTCAAACTTTTTCTATCCTGATGTGATCGTCGATTGTGATTTCGATGAGTCTGAGCCTTATTACACGGAATCCCCCGTCATTATTGTCGAAGTGCTGTCCAAGGCCACGCGCAAGACCGATGAGACGATAAAACTGCTGTCTTATATCAATATTCCTTCTTTGCAAGAGTATGTTTTGATCGAGCAGGATTATGTCGATATTCAGGTGATTCGAAGGAATGAATCCTGGTTGCCCAGGCACTATTTTTTGGGCGATGACATCACCTTCGAGTCGATCGATCTCACCTTGCCGGTGGTCGAAATTTATAGCCGGGTGCAGAATGAGGATATGATCGAATTTTTAAGTTACAAACCGGAGTAGTTAATGCAATTTTTTATGTTAGTCGCCATTTTGCCTATCATTTAGTTGTATCGATTAAAACCTGGTTGAATGAGCGTTGCATTCTGTTTCCACGTATTACTACAGGCCATTAATAAACAAGCCCAAATTAATCGCCCATTCCCGTGTCGGGCAATACTTCAGTTGCCGCACCACGTGCAGAATATTGTTCTGATACTGCTGTTGCGTTCGTCATCCAGCCATATCAAACCGTAAGCGTTCACGGGGTTAACTGATTGATTTGCAAGAGGTTAAATTGTTAGGAAACAAGTTTCGGAACTACTCACCCCCATTCGTAGGGTGGATAAGCGGAGCGCATCCACCGGGTCGGCATCTTTGGTGGATGCGCCCTTCAGGCTTATCCACCCTACATGCCCTGCCGCGTTCGATAAGTGGGGCGAGCAGTTACCAAGTTTCAAAAGACAGGTTCAAATTCAATATACTGATGTTTCTGTTTTAGCTGTGTACGACATGTTGCTATTAACCCCCCTGACGCAGTACTTTCATGGCGCCACCGATTTTGGCCGAGAGTGCCTTGTCTAACCGATCCAGCATTGCTTTTTCCGCATCGCCACCATTTAGCCGGGTCAGCTTATCCCAGGTTTGCGGCTGCGAGGCTTTAATTTAGCTCACCACGTCTTCCGGGTACATGCCCGTACCGGGTCATAATGGCTGTTATGGCCTTCCACCCAGTCGTTCTCAACCAGCTTTTTGACGACGTAAGATTCAAGATGCACTTCGTGATGGGCGGCCATGTGCGTTATTAATCCTTTAAATCTTGTAAAACCTGAACCAGCTCATGCACGCGAGTACTGGGGTTGTCTGTTTGGTTGCGTTCGCTTTCTCGCAAGGCTCGCTCAGCAAACTTCTTTGCCTGATCCAATTGGCCGATAAGATCGGAAAATAGTGTACGCCGACCTTTCTCGTAATCTGGGATGTAGTTCTTTAGTTCCGTCAAAACCTGGTTGCCTGAGCTGTTACCCGATAAGCCAGTATAAGGGCGGGTTGAATAGATAAAGTGCAACAGTAACCAATATTCAAAGCAAGGCACTGAGTTTATGGCAAAATACGTATCTTTAGGAGCAGCAGAGGCTAGAGTATCTAATGCGCGTGCGTAGGTGGCGTGTCCGTCCTTATCAAAAACACAGTATATTTTGTCGAAAGGATCACCGGCGTCTTTTTCTTCTCTAAAGCGCTGTTTAGCGAAGTTGATGATACTCTTCGGGTCAGAGCCACAATCACCACGCACTTCCACGTTAACCGTATTAAGGCAGTAATATTCTCTCGCCTCTTCAAAATAATTGGGCTCTGTTTTCTCGCCTTCGCATACAATCAATATTTTTTCATAGGTCTCTCGGCGGGGGCGTCTTCTTTGCAGGCTCTTGGCGTTCTTCGCTTTGCGTTTATGAAATAAATCGTCCGATCCCATGCGATGCCTCTCAACCCATTGGTCGTATCTTTTTCACAAACGGTAATGCCCCATATCGCCCCGAAAGATAGGCCAGCTCAAGGTTTTCACGGCCTTTTCGTGGGCTGAAATCCGTTAACGGGTAAATTTCTGTAGCCTGTGCTTTATTTTTTTCACAAAACCAAATCTGATCTCGACGAAAAACCTCCTGGTTTAAAATAGAAGTTTCGTGCGTGGTGAAAACCAGTTGCGCATTTTTGGGGTTTGTCTCCGGATTGTGGAATAGCTCCACTAAAAAACGAACCAATTTGGGATGTAAATTGTCATGCAGCTCGTCAATAAACAACACATAACCATGTTCGAGCGCGTCAATCCAAGGGCCAGCAAATGAAAAAAGTTTCCGAGTGCCGTCTGACTCATCATCAAAAGCGAAGGTCACCGGCTTCCCATCGCTACCTTTATGAACCGTTTTGATCTCAAGCGTTTTTTTGCCTTTCATTTCTCCGACAACCACAGCCCGCAAAGCATCCGGCATATCATCGGGTAGATCGTCAGGGTTAAAGGATTTCGTTTCGACCAGGATGTCGTCAATGTGAATGTCCGCAGCGTTCAGAAACGCCATTACTTTGGATTTTTCTTCATTTTCACACAAAGACGCACTAAACGATGGTCCCCATCCTCCCACGTTAGCCAAGCGCAGCGTACTCTTAAACCAGTCAAAGACAGGTTGTAGCGACTCACTGTTCAATTGCACAGCCGTTGAAAGAAACAACGCATTGTCGCGTGTGGATTTTAGCCAGAGCTGCTTTTCACCCGACAGGCTGTTACCCAGTTCCCATTCAAAACGGGTTTTCTCTTCTACCCAGACACGGGTAAACCAGCGTTGCGCTCGACCTTTTGGGAAAGCTAACAGCCACTCTTCATGAATCTGCTCAGGCGTGGCGGAAAAACCATATTGGTAGCGCACACCGTTTACCACAAACGTCACTTCAAATTCACTGGGAGCCTGACAAGTATCCGATGAAAGCCGAAAAGGCGTTACCGGAAGAAGATCCCCTCGCTGCTGGCTGGCAGCCGATTCGAGCACAATGCGCTTCATCGTTTGCAGTGCTCGCAAAAAATTGGACTTGCCGCTGGCATTGGGGCCATAAATGGCGGTCGAGCGCAGCAGCTCAAACTCATTGGCCGCAGATACCTTAAAGGTATTCGATGCGGCCAATTCGTCTCCTTTGCCTTTTACCAGGCTAAAGGTTTGTGTGCCGCTGAACGAACGAAAGTTCGCTACAGTCATCTCAATTAACATTGAGATTCTCCTGAAAAGTATATTTTGACAAATTATGTCAAAATATAGCATATAAAACACTATAAAACCAAAATAAGCTAATAATATTGACTTTTTTGTCAAAAATAAACCTAAAACAACCTATTGCCGGGCCTGGCCTGCAGGCGGCCCAAAATATAAGCTATCCCGCTTCCTCTCCGTAACTACGAACATTGATCTCACCGATGACAACCGTTTTAGGCGTTACTTAAATCGTGATGCCAAATGCACTCACAGATAGCTCGGTACAGTTGTTGCTGGGTATCCAAGTCCTGCTTTTTGAAGGCTTCGTGAGGCTTAAACGGCAGGCCTAGTTCGTGCTGCAAGCGGGTAAAGTTCGGGTTGTTATCGTAAGCCAATGTGCAGAGCGACATTATTTTTAAACAGGGTTTGCGTGAAACATGGCAAATCCATTAAAAAAGACCCCTACAAGTCAGGATACCCCCCCCAAAAAAACTGGGAAACTTCAGTATATTTTTAATGACTGCTTATTTGTTATTTTATGTCAGTGCAAGTTCTCGTAAACGCCTGATTTCCTCTGCAATAGCGTGTCCCGCCTTCTTAATTTCCGCTTCGGTCGTATAACGTCCTAAGCTTATACGAATAGCGCCGTATAGCCTATCGCCTTCTATACCCATCGCCCGTAGTACATGCGAAGCTTCTATGGCGCCGCTATTACAGGCGGAACCGGAAGATATCGCTAGGCTGTCCCTTAGAGCAATGATGAGGGAGTCAGAGCCGACTTGGTCAAAACTGAGATTGATGATATTAGGCAAGGCATGTTCCTGTCCTCCATTGAGGGTGACGCCTTCAACTTGCAGCAATATGTCTAACAACGATCGCTTCAATTGTCGACAATGCTCGAAATCTTTGGATAAGTTTTTCTGGGCGAGTTGAAAAGCGGTTGCCATTCCAACTATTTGATGGGTAGGGAGTGTTCCGGGACGCAATCCATGTTCTTGTCCGCCGCCATGCACTATCGGTTGCAAGTGGGGTTTTTTACGTTTGCTAATATATAAGCCGCCGATGCCTTTTGGGCCGTAAAATTTATGCGCCGAAATCGACATTAGGTCGATTGGTGTGGTCGATAAATCAATCGCTATTTTCCCTGCGCTTTGTGCGGCATCGACGTGGAAAAATAATGGCTTATCTTTAAGCGCTTGGGCAATTTCTCCAATAGGTTGTATCACGCCAGTTTCATTATTGACCTGCATGATTGAGACGAGAATCGTCTCTCCGGTGATCGCATTTAGGATGTCATCCAGTACAATCAGGCCCTTGTTGTTAGGGCGTAGATAAGTCACTTCAAAGCCTTGTGTTTCGAGGTATTTGCAAGTATCTAAAACCGCTTTATGTTCAATGGCCGAGGTGATTATGTGTTTGCCTTGGTTACGATAAGCGGATGCAATGCCTTTGATGGCAAGATTGTTGGATTCCGTTGCGCCGGATGTAAAAATTAATTCTTTCGCTTTGCAGTGCAAATATTCGGCAATTGTTTTACGGGCGTATTCAACTGCGTCCCCGCTTTTTTCGCCAAAACTATGAAGCGACGATGGGTTGCCGAAGAGTGCCGTGTTGCTTAAGTATGGCAACATGCTGTCAACGACTTCTGGAGCTATAGGAGTGGTCGCAGCATAGTCGAGATAGATCGGGTTAGTCATATTATTTCAATTACTGTAATAAGATTTGCAGGATTATCACTTAGATATTTTGGAAGGAGGGGGCTTACGGGATAAACCACAATAATGAAAACCTGGCTTCTTTTCGTTAATGAAGAAATAAAGCACGTCTAGCGTGTGATTTTTATTGATTTCTCGATTTCTTCTACCCTCATCGTTTCCATGCTTTAGCGTGGAATGCATCCAGGGACGCTCTGCGTCCCGCACTGCAGAGCGGCATAAGTGTGCTCCTACGCTGGAGCGCTCACCGTTATACACATCTTTATGTTATCCATGTCATTCGGCAGGGATTGCCGGAATCCAGGCTACATGGATGTATTTGGGCTGTCATCCTTGACCCTGGATACCCGCATCCCAGCGGGTATGACGAGACTTAATAATGTATAACGATGAGCGCTGGAGCATGGGAGTCATAAGAGGGAAATTATGAGTGCCCAAGCCCTAAGTATCGATATCGATTTGCAATCATTATATGTTATTGCCTGGTTTTTTGTTATAGAAACGAAAGCCCTTAATTTCCACGCCATTGTTATTGAGTATCTGCTTAAGGTTTTCAAGTCGGATTCCGTAGCGGGCTTGAGGGGGTAAAAAGAGGGCGATTTTTTTATCGAAACTACATTGTTTTTTGTAGTTGGGATAGTCTTCGGTGATGTATCGAGACTTGAAGTATAAAGGTTGGTCATTGTATTCATCGATATAGTCGAAGAAATCTACCGATTGTTGGCCGAGCTTCACTTTGATGCGCTCTTTTAGTAACGGCAAGGGAGAATCATCGAAGTTTTCATAGCCCATGAACGAGACTTTGCCGGAATGGAAATGAACTTTGACGAGTTGAATCGCATCGAGCTCGCCGTAAAGTTGAATTGCGCATCCGACATAAGCCCGTAACAGGGAAGGTAGTAATTCGATGAAGTCTTTATGAAAAGTCAGGGAATGATTTTCACTTAACTCGCTGGCGGGCAGCTGTTGTTGGGCTTTCAGGCTGGCTTCTTCAATAAGTTCCGGATTGGAAATCGAAAAAAGCAATGCTTTGGCTTGTTCTTGCGCGCTATTGTAGTTTCCGAAGAATATCTTGATATCGCGTTGCAGAGACTCGGGAAGCTGGGTGTAGGGCTTTCTTTTTTCAAATTGCGATAAGGCAAAATAGACGAGCAAGTCTTCCTGGCGATAGCGTTGGGCAAGTTCAAATTCGTTGTCTTCGAACAACATATTAAGTTGGTTGAAGACCTTGTTATGCGAACCGCATAGTTTTCTGATTATGCCGCTTTGTTCGAATTCATCGTTGGCCGGAATGCGTCCTAATAACAGACAAGTATGCCAAAACTCTTGAAAAAGCGGTTCGTTTTCGGCATAAAGCAGTTCGAATTTTTCCTGGTCGCCTATAGGGCGGGTGGTCAGTTGTTTCCAATGATGATGTCTTTTCTGCCGCTCGGATAGAAATAACTGCTCTTCCAGTTTATCTTTAAAGACAAAGAAGATGCCGGGGCCGACGGCGATGGCATTTTCATCCAGTGTGTTTTCAATAAAGGTTTGCAATTCGGACTGTGAATAATACTTTTGAAAGGTATTTAGCGTGGTGATGATCCCGTCTTTATAAGCCCTGAACTTTTCGATATGGGCTTCTCCGGCGATCATCGCTGCGACGACTAGCAATTTGTCGGCCAGTTCATAAGCCAGGTGCAGGGCTTCGATGCGTTCTTCGCGGTCTTCTATGACATTGATGACAAATCCCAGGTTGACCAAGTCGCAAGGGAAGCGGTCGACTTCAGGACGGTGGGTGGGGTCCCAGCCGGCGGCATCGATACCATGGGCCTCAAGTTCTCTCAAGTCGTCGCCTAATCCGCAGCCGTAATCGAACACGGTGTAATCGCCATTCAAATAGTTATGTTTGGCTAATGCCTTCATCGGGGCGGAAAGCGCATGGCGTTGTATCGCGGTTTTGTGCCGGTCGATGTTGGCGTCGTCTTTATGTTCACTATTGATGACGGCGCTGGCGCGGAATAATCGATTATCGACTAATTCATAACCATGTTGTCTGATCAGGCGTTCCCAAGATTTTTTAAAACCGATGATGCGGCTGTTTTCATACAGTCCCGCGGCTTCGCCTTCTTCGGTAATGGCGACAAATTCATCGTAGTGCGGGTGGTCGGGCGTGATAAACAGTTCTTTGCGGTGCAGAATGGGGACGTTTTCGGTTTCGCTGTAATCGGCGTCTTTGCGTGTCTTGTGTTCTAAATCGACCGTGATGCTGTGTTGCAATGCCGGGTAGGCGTCGTCGTCAAAGTCTGGATAGAGCAAATACGAGAGTTTGAACTGTTGCTTATGCAGTTTGATGATATTCCATTGTTCCTCTTGGATTTTCAGGGCATTGGCAATTAGCTTAATAAATTTATGCAGTTCGTCTTCTATGGCATCTAAGGCGGACACATGGAGATAACAGGCATTGCCGACATGTTTGCCGATTTTTATGGGTTTGATTAGTTGGCTGTAGCGATTGAAATCCATGCTTAGATTAATATTTCAGGAAATCTTGCTTTGTTATGTTGCGTGGAATGTTTCGGCCGCTGGGATGGTTTTGTAAGAGAGTAATCGCTCCAAGCATGTTCGGCGCAACGCTGATATGAATCGGTCTATTTTTACCATAATAATATAGCCGGTCAAAGGTTAGGTGATTGATAATCCATTTCGCCAGCATCAATGAGTCGGTGTTGACGGCATAAAAATCACAGGCGAAGCCCGGGCGTTTGCAGATCGGAGTGTTTCTTGAATTCAGTTCGAAACCGGCGTGTTGGTCAAGTTGAGGAGCGATGCCTGGCTTGGGCTGGCGTTTAATTTGTTTCAGCAGTTCGTTTGAACAGAAGCCATAGGTGAGTTTTATTTCGCCAAATTGGTCGACGACGGGGTCCAGTATGGTTCGAGCCATTTGTTCGATGGCGGCAACAGTGTTCGGATCTTTGGGGATATTAGCCACTTGCGTTTTTTGATAGGTTTCCCCGCAATGGATTAAATCGGCGAATTTGAAGTGGCGACTGCAGGGCGTTGATGGGTTCAATGTCGTCATAGGGATGGTTAATCGCAAGTTTGGTTTTATATTTTCCCAGTCATCAACGGCTGAGTCATCATTAATCTTTGTGTGTGCCGTTGGTGGTTGATGGGTGTTATCTATGCTTGGTGCGGTCTGGTGCGGCTCTGGTGCGCTTCACTGGCGTTCAGCAGCACCCTACCGTTCAGCGGCACCCTACGGTTTAGCGGTACCGTACGTTTAGCGGTACTGTACGTTGGTGCGCTTCACTGGCGTTCAGCGGCACCCTAGGTTTAGCTGCCCCTACGTTCAGCGGCACCCTTCGTTCAATAGCCCCTACATTGAACGCCGCAGAGTAAAAGCTAAGGAGGGAGGTGATTTTTACAGGGAATGGGCATCGGACGGCAGGTAGGCTATGATTAGGCGTTGAGAATAGACTTCGCCGGTAATGCAATGGACTGGGACACACTACAACATAATATTTGCAGCTTGGATCTGGAAGCCGATGAGCACGGCGAGATTATCGCGCTGGGCGCGGTGTTCCGGGATCGAACGTTTCTGCGTCGTTCGCCGTTCGATATCAGGCAGGTGCTGGCCGAGTTAGACGCCTTTGCCGGGGAGGCCGAATTCGTCCTGGGCCATAACATTCTGCTGCATGACTTGCCGCTGTGCCGGGCGGTCGACCCTCGGCTGGATCTATACGCCAAGCCGGTGATCGATACCTTGTTTCTGTCGCCGCTGGCCTTTCCGGAAAATCCTTATCACCGGCTGGTGAAGAACTACAAGCTGGTGCGGGACAGCCTGAACGATCCGTTGGCAGACGCCAAATTGGCGCTGTCGCTGTTTCAGGATCAATTCCAGGCGTTGCGGGAGCAGCACGCCGACACGGAGCTATTGTCTTTTTATCATTACGCTTTTGCTGAGAATCCACGCTATGACGGTTTGCAGCGGGCCTTCTCGGCGATGGGCGCCGATACGTTGAAGGCCGCCGCCGCTTTCGACTTGCTGAAAGCCTTGACCGAGGACAGGGTGTGCAGGACGGCATTCAACAAGGTGATATTGGCCTATTTGCCGAATCCGGAACTGCGCCCGGCCTTGGCCTATTGTTTGGCTTGGCTGCGGGTCGCCGGCGGCAATTCGGTGTTGCCGCCGTGGGTGCGCCGGCAGTTTGATCGAGTCGCGCCGGCGCTGAGGCAGTTGCGCGACATTCCTTGCCAGTCGCCCGATTGTCGTTATTGCCGGCAAGTCCACGATCCGGTCGGGCAATTGCAACGATATTTCGGTTTTTCCGCGTTCAGGCCGCAGCCGGAAAATGACGAGGGCGGCAGCCTGCAGCAGGACATCGTCCAGGCAGGAATGGCCGACACGCCGATGTTCGCGGTGTTGCCGACCGGCGGCGGCAAATCATTGTGTTATCAATTGCCGGCGCTGGCGCGGTATCAGCGCCGTGGCGTGTTGACGATCGTGATTTCGCCGTTGCAGGCCTTGATGAAGGATCAGGTCGATAACTTGCGTAACAAGACCGGCGCGCCCAACGTTGCGGCTCTGTACGGCATGCTGACCGGGCCGGAGCGTGGCGAGGTGCTGAAGGCGATACAGCTGGGCGATATCGCCTTGCTTTATGTGTCGCCGGAACAATTGCGCAATGTCGGTTTTCAAAATGCGATCGAACACCGTGAAATCGGCTGTTGGGTGTTTGACGAGGCCCATTGTCTGTCGAAATGGGGGCATGATTTCAGGCCCGATTATCTCTATGTCGGGCGCTTCATCAAGGAATTCGCCGCCAAACAGCAGGCCCTGTTGCCGCCGGTGCAATGTTTTACCGCGACGGCCAAGCAGGATGTCAAGGACGAGATCATCGATTATTTCCGCGCCAATCTGGGCCAGGAGCTGGCAGTATTCGAGGGCGGCGTCGAACGCGACAATTTGCATTTCGAGGTGCAGACCGTGGGCAGTGTCGATAAATATCCGCGCATCAACACGCTACTGCATGAACACCTGGACGGACTGGAAAGCGGCAGCGCGATTATCTACTGCGCCACACGGGCCAAAACCGAAGAGCTCGCCGAGTTTCTGCAGCAGCAGGACTGGCGGGTCGAGGCCTTTCATGCCGCTAAGAACGCCGCCGAGAAAAAGCATATCCAGGACAACTTCATCACCGGTTCGACCCGGGTCATCACCGCGACCAACGCCTTCGGCATGGGCATCGACAAGGAGGACGTCAGGCTGGTGATTCATGCCGATATACCGGGATCGCTGGAAAACTATCTGCAGGAGGCCGGGCGGGCCGGACGCGACCAGCAAGACGCCGAATGCATCCTGTTGTTCGATGAAAACGATATCGACACCCAGTTCAAGCTGTCGGCTTCGTCGCAGCTGAATCAGCGCGATATCGCCCAAATTTTGAAAGGCCTCAGGCGGGTGCGCAAGGACCGCAGCGGCAATGTCGTGATCACGACCGGCGAGCTGCTGCAGCACGATGAGGTGGAGACCTCGTTCGACGCCGAGGATTACAATGCCGCGACCAAGGTGATCACCGCGGTGTCGTGGCTGGAGCGTTCCGGCTTCATCGAACGCAACGAGAACAAGACCCAGGTGTTTCAGGGCAGACCGCTGGTGAAAAACCGGGAGGAGGCGGAGCAAAAAATCGCCCAACTGGATTTGTCGGCGCGGCAGCAGAAACGCTGGCTGGCGATCCTGGACGCCTTGTTCAATGCCGACGGCGACGAGGGTTTCAGCGCCGACGAACTGGCCTTGTCGGGCGAGTTCGCGCCAACCGACGACGAGGAACAGCGGATCAGCGCCAGTCAGCGCGTGATCCGCACCTTATATCAAATGTCCGAACTGGGGCTGATCCAGAAAAACCTGTTGTTGACCGCGTTCGTTCGCTACAAGGTCGCCAACGCCTCGGCCGGTCTGCTGCAGCAGATCTGCCGACTGGAACAGGCGCTGATTGAGGTATTGCAGGAACAGGCGCCCGATGCCGAGGAAGGCGATTGGCAGGCCTTGTCGCTGAGGCATGTCAATCAACGCATGTTGGACTTGGGCTTTAGCGAATGCAACCCGGAAGTGCTGCGTCTGTTGTTGGTGTCTATGAGCCGGGACGGTCAGGGGCTGGCCGGCAATAAAGGCAGCCTGACTCTGCGCCATAGTTCGCAGGACCAATACCGGGTCAAGCTGAATCGGGGCTGGCAAGCGCTGATGGGAACGGTGCAGCGCCGGCAAGGCGTCGCCCAGATCGCGTTGAATGCGATGCTGGCCAAGATTCCGCCGGCAACCAAGCCTAGCGCCGACTTGTTGGTCGAGTTTGCGGTCGAGGATCTGTTGGCCGCATTGAAGCAGGATATCGAGATGAATTCGGCGGTCAACGATCCGCTGGCGGCGGTCGAAAGAGGGCTTAATTTTCTGCACGAACAGAAGGTCATCACGTTGCAGAAGGGGTTGGCGGTATTCCGCCAGGCGATGACGATCAAGGTATTACCGGAGTCCAAGGGGCGACGTTATAACAAGGGCGATTACGAGCCGCTGTCCCAGCATTACGGCGAGCGTATTTTTCAGGTTCATGTGATGAATGAATACGCGCGCAAGGGCATGGAGAAGATCGGCCAGGCGCTGGCCTTCGTCGTGGCTTATTTTTCCCAGGATAAAACCGAGTTCGTCAAACGCTATTTCAAGGGGCGTCGGGAGATACTGGAGCGGGCCACTAGTCAGCAGTCATTCCAACGCATCGTCAGCGATTTGCAGAATCCGCAACAACAGGCGCTGGTCGCCGCTGATGAAGACGATAACCAATTGATTTTGGCCGGGCCCGGCTCCGGCAAGACGCGGGTGGTGATTCACCGCTGCGCTTATCTGCTGCGGGTCAGGCAGGCGCCGGCCAGCAGCATCCTGGTGTTGTGTTTCAACCGCAATGCCGCCGCCGAACTGCGCCAGCGCTTGTTCGATTTGGTCGGGGCCGACGCCAAGGCGGTGACAATACAGACCTATCATGGTTTGAGTTTACGTCTGACAGGTCATGCCTTGACTGGCATCGACGGTGGCGACCCCGAGCAAAGCGAGCAACAATTTCAGACCATGATCAAGCAGGCGATCGACTTGTTGAACGGCGACACGCCCTGTCTGAATGTCGACGGCGACGAGATGCGCGATCGGCTGTTGGCGGGGTATCGCCACATTTTGGTCGACGAATACCAGGACATCGATCAATTGCAGTATCGGTTGATTTCGGCGCTGGCCGGGCGTAACCGGGACGAAGACAGCAAGCTGACGATATTGGCGGTCGGCGACGATGATCAGAACATCTATCAGTTCCGCGGCGCCAATATCGGCTTCATTCGCCAGTTTGAGGAGGACTATCGGGCCACTCAACATTATCTGGTCGAGAACTACCGCTCCAGCGCCCATATCATCGCCGCCGCCAACCAATTGATCGAGGCCAATCGGGACCGGATGAAACAGCGGCATCCGATCCGGATCAATCAGGGGCGGAAAACACTGCCGGCCGGCGGGCGCTGGGAAAAACTAGACCCGCTAGCCAAGGGCCGGGTACAGATATTGGAGTGCCCGGATCAGAGCCGACAGGCCCGGGTGTTGGTTCAGGAGTTGTTACGTCTGCGCCAGTTAAATCCCAGCCTGGATTGGTCGCAATGTGCTATTCTGACAACCGAATGGCGCTTGTTGAATCCGGTCAGGGCCTGTCTGGAGGCGCAAGCGATACCGCTCAGCCTGGCCTTACCCAAACAGGCGTTGCCGCCGCCGTTTCGCATCCGGGAGAATCTGGAACTGCTTAACGCAATCAAGCAAAGTTCGGAACGCTTGTGCAAGGCCAGCGAATGGCTGGATTATTTGACCGCCAAGCCTGACAACATCTGGACGAAACAGCTGCAGAAGCTGTTGCAGAGCTGGCGCGATGAAAGCGGCGATGCCGAAACCGGCAAGCAATCCTTGCTGGAGTATCTGTACGAATCTTTGGGAGAGCAGCGTCGCGACTGCCGGCTTGGACAGGGCGTTTTTCTCAGCACCATCCATTCGGTCAAGGGCATGGAATTCAGTCATGGGTTCATCCTGGACGGCGGCTGGTCGGCGACGGCCAGCGAGGAACAGCGCCGACTGCTCTATGTGGCGATGACCCGGGCCAGGGAAACGCTTTGTCTGCTGCACAGCCAGGATAGTCCTAATCCTTATCTGCCGGCGTTACAGGGCGACTTTATCTTGCGCCGCGCAGTCGAGCATCAGAATGAAGAACTCGCCGGCCAGGCGGACAAGTCTTATGAGTTTCTGGGGTTGCAGGATCTGGATCTGAGCTATGCCGGCAGTTTTGCCGAACGCCATCCGATACACCGGGCCTTGGCGGCGCTCGATGTCGGCTCTGTCGTATCGCTATGCCGGCAAGGCGATAAGATCGTCGTCGTGAGCGATCAGACTGCCGTTGCGGTCTTGTCAAAAAAGGCCCGGCAGCTGTGGTGGGATAGGGTGGATCGGGTCAGGTCTGCGGCGGTGATCGCGATGATTACCCGTTATCGAAGCGATAACGAAGAGGCCTACCAGTCGCGCTGCAAAGTGGATAAATGGGAAGTGCCGATGTTGGAGGTGCTGATCCATGATGCTGTCGCAATCGATCATTCGGAACAAGCGGGGCGTTTGATCTTGTCATGAACAGGACTACACTTTGCGATAACTGTTATGGCTCTTAAAGAAAAAGGTAGCTATTCAGCATGATACTGAGAAAATATTTCTTTGTATCTGGTGCTCGCTTCGGTCGTGGTCGTCGAAATGGAATATGTGTTGAAAGACACGCGCACCGGTTTGGTGTTATGGGAAAACAAACGTAACTATTCAGTATCTTTCAGGGTTTAGGGAGTAGACCATTGATTTCTCGGGACGCGTGAATACTTCCATGTTAGCTCTGACTGCAACGTCCTGTTGCAGACAGCCCGATAAATCAATAGCCTACTCCCTCTGATAAAAATACGCTGAATAATTACAAACAAACCTACACGCATGATTCAGGCGGAGTCGGCGGCAATGCCGGCGCCGCGGGCTTGATTGCGATGGCCGTTTCCGCCGCCGTCAATGCGATTTTCACCGATTACCAAAGGGGTATGCTGGTTCCCACGGTCCTCCGTGGGAACCTATACTGTGGGCTTTAAGTCCGGTATGCATTCCCACGCAGGAGCATGGGAACGAGCAAACATCGGTTCGTTTGGCTCTTGTAGGAGCGTCGCCCCCGGCGCGAAAGGGATTGGTTCAATGCTGATGCGCTTCGCGTTGCTCAGCAGCATCCTACCAAGATGATCGGTGTAAACTGGTTCCCACGGTCCTCCGTGGGAACCTATACTGTGGGCTTTAAGTCCGGTATGCATTCCCACGCAGGAGCATGGGAACGAGTAAACATCGGTTCGTTTGGCTCTTGTAGGAGCGTCGCCCCCGGCGCGAAAGGGATTGGTTCAATGCTGATGCGCTTCGCGTTGCTCAGCAGCATCCTACCCAAGGGGGTGGATGGTTCCCACGGTCCTCCGTGGGAACCTAGATGTGGGCTTTAAGCCCGGTATGCATTCCCACGCAGGAGCATGGGAACGAGTAAACATCGGTTCGTTTGGCTCTTGTAGGAGCGTCGCCCCCGGCGCGAAAGGGATTGGTTCAATGCTGATGCGCTTCGCGTTGCTCAGCGGCATCCTACCCAAGGGGGTGGATGGTTCCCACGGTCCTCCGTGGGAACCTAGATGTGGGCTTTAAGCCCGGTATGCATTCCCACGCAGGAGCATGGGAACGAGTAAACATCGGTTCGTTTGGCTCTTGTAGGAGCGTCGCCCCCGGCGCGAAAGGGATTGGTTCAATGCTGATGCGCTTCGCGTTGCTCAGCAGCATCCTACCAAGATGATCGGTGTAAACTGGTTCCCACGGTCCTCCGTGGGAACCTAGATGTGGGCTTTAAGCCCGGTATGCATTCCCACGCAGGAGCATGGGAACGAGTAAACATCGGTTCGTTTGGCTCTTGTAGGAGCGTCGCCCCCGGCGCGAAAGGGATTGGTTCAATGCTGATGCGCTTCGCGTTGCTCAGCAGCATCCTACCAAGATGATCGGTGTAAACTGGTTCCCACGGTCCTCCGTGGGAACCTATACTGTGGGCTTTAAGTCCGGTATGCATTCCCACGCAGGAGCATGGGAACGAGTAAACATCGGTTCGTTTGGCTCTTGTAGGAGCGTCGCCCCCGGCGCGAAAGGGATTGGTTCAATGCTGATGCGCTTCGCGTTGCTCAGCGGCATCCTACCCAGGGGGGTAGATTCATTCCCACGCAGGAGCGTGGGAATGAGTCGTTCAATAAATTTACGAGCTGCAGGATAACATGGAGCAACCCGGTCTTTGGCGCGCCCAGTCCGGTCTTTTAACGGCGTA
Organism: Methylomarinum sp. Ch1-1; assembly: GCF_030717995.2. Classification (NCBI taxonomy): domain Bacteria; kingdom Pseudomonadati; phylum Pseudomonadota; class Gammaproteobacteria; order Methylococcales; family Methylococcaceae; genus Methylomarinum; species Methylomarinum roseum. The sequence continues at coordinate 2,746,861 of NZ_CP157743.1, forward strand.
TTGTTCTTTGTCAGGCTGTTCTTGGTAAGGCTTGCGCAGGACACCCAATAATTCATTCACCAGCGCAAAGTCGCCTTGTTCGGCTTTATCGATGGCCAATTGGGCTAAGTAATTGCGGAAGACATATTTTGGATTGGCGGCATTCATGCGCTGTTTTTTATCGGCCTGCACCGCGCCTTCTTGCTGCAAACGATATAAATATTTTCGCAGCCAGTCAGCGACTTTTGCTTGCACAGCATCATTGATGGCGTCAGGCTGATAATAGGCGTCCATCAAAGGCTTGAGCAATTGTTCGTCGCTGAGACGGTCAATGTCGCTATCGACCTCAAGCAAGGCCAGTTTTCGGTAAAAAATGCTCATATCGGTCTCCACCTCGGTCAACAAGGTCGATAACGCCTGACACAATGCCTCGTCGGTTTTCGGATCGAAGGTATCGAAGCCTAATTTCTGCGCCATCATCACCCGCCAACCTTGATCAAAGGTGTCTTGATAAATGCCTAATGCTTGTTCCAGCGGCGCAGCTTCTTCAATCAGAGGGTAAATGGCGTTTGCCAATTGCACCAGATTCCATAAGGCGATCTGCGGTTGCTGACCATATCGATAACGACGGTGAGTCGCATCGGTGGTGTTAGGCGTCCAGTCCGGGTCATAATGGTCCAGCCAGCCGTAAGGGCCGTAATCTATCGTGAGCCCCAGGATAGACATGTTGTCGGTATTCATGACGCCGTGAACAAAACCGACCCGTTGCCAATGCACGATCATTTCGGCCGTGGTGCGACAAATTTCTTCGAACCAGCGTAGGTAAATGTCTTTGCCGAGTTGGCCGGAACGGTTCATTAAATGGGGGAAGTCGGTGCGTATCGTGAAATCGGTGAATTGACGCAACAAGTCGGTTTCGCCTCTGGCGGCAAAAATCTGAAAATTGCCAAAGCGTGTGAACGAGGGCGCTGCCCGACACACAACGGCGCCCGGTTCCGATTGCGGATTTCCGTCATAGAACATGTCGCGCACCACCTGTTCGCCTGTTAACGTCAGGCTTAAAGCGCGTGTAGTTGGAACGCCGAGGTGGTGCATCGCTTCACTGCATATGAATTCACGCACCGAGGAACGCAACACGGCCAAGCCGTCGGCAGTTCGGGAATAGGGGGTTGGTCCCGCCCCTTTAAGCTGCAGGGTCCAACGTTGATTATTTTGATTGACGACTTCCCCCAGATTGATTGCGCGGCCGTCGCCTAACTGTCCTGCCCAATGACCGAATTGATGGCCGCCGTAGCAGCTTGCGTAAGGCTCCATGCCCGTGAGCAATCGGTTGCCGGCAAAAACCTGAGCAAAATGATCGGACTCGCAATCGCCGGCGTTAAGCCCCAATTGTTCGGCCATTTCCTGCGAATAACTGACCAAGGCAGGCTGGATCGCCGGAGTCGGGAAGACCCTTGAATAGCAGGCGCCGGTGACTTGGCGGCGATAGTTTTCAGTCTCGGGATCGGCCGGAAGTTCCTGGATGAATCGGTTGTCAAAGACCAAGTTGTCGAGGCCGATGCTAGATTGGCTGTTGTTACGCATCATTGATTATTATCGAAATTCGTTATCTTCAGGTTGTCTGCCGACTTTTTCTTTGTTGATCCTTGTATTGGTGTTTCAACTCCCGGCGTTTTGAAGAGATCGCTCGGGCGGAAGAACCGATGTGTTCTTCGCCGCGCTGCTTGGCCATCTGTACCTGTTTTTGCCGTTCCTGAAAGCGCCGGCGTTGCTGCTCGCTGACCTTGTCGTAACAATGTGGACAGCTGACGCCTTGCTGAAAGAGGTCGCTGTTTTTATCGTCTTCGGTAATCGGACGGCGGCAGGCGTGACATTGGTCATATCGGCCTTTTTTTAGATCGTGATTGACGGCGACGCGGTTATCGAAGACAAAACATTCGCCCTGCCATAAGGACTGTTGCGACGGTATTTCTTCCAGATATTTCAATATGCCGCCTTGCAGATGATAAACATCCTCAAAGCCTTGCTCCTTCAGATAAGCTGTCGATTTCTCACAGCGTATGCCGCCGGTGCAATACATCGCGACTTTTTTGTGCTTGGCCGGATCGAGGTGATCTTTGACATATTGCGGGAATTCGCGAAAAGTTTCGGTGTCCGGGTTGACGGCGCCCTTAAATGCGCCGATTTCGACTTCGTAATCGTTGCGGGTATCGATCAACAAGACGTCCGGATCGCTAATCAGCACATTCCAGTCCTGGGGTTTGATATAGGTGCCGACTGTTTTTTCAGGATCGATTCCGTCGACTCCCATGGTCACGATTTCCTGCTTTAACTTGACCTTGCTGCGGTAAAAAGGCGTTTCCTGTTCGTAAGATTCTTTGACTTCGAGGTCTTGAAAGCGCGGGTCTGCGCGCAGCCAGGCCAGCACCGCATCAACTCCTGGCCGAGAACCGGCTATGGTGCCGTTAATGCCTTCATTGGCGAGCAATAAAGTGCCTTTGACCTGATGTTCGTCCATCAGATTCAACAGCGGTGGTTTGAGCGCGGCATAGTCGTCGAGTTTGACGAATTTGTACAATGCGGAAACTACAATATTGGGCATATAACACCTGTATGCAGAGATGGGTTACGGGGAGGGGCTTGCTGCTCCGCTTCTGGTAATACGCGACTATACATGAATCGAGAACGCTTGAGTAGATGATGGGCTTTAGTCAGCAATTCCCATATTTGAGTATTTTTGCGGTGTTTAGGGCATGGGGTGTGTCTGTCGAGGAGCGCCGTTCACCCAGCACCTAAATAAACGACGATAATAAATCATAGCCAATAGTCTATGGTATTTAGGTGCTGGGTAAACCCATCCCTGGGGGCTTGACGGCAGCATCCTTGCTGTCGACATCCTCGCCAAACACACCCCATGCTCTTTTTGAACGCCAAAGTGGGAATTGCTGGGCTTTAGTCGCGATTATTACTGGTTGTGAAACTTTTACGCCGAGGGCGGCGCTCCCACAGGTTGAAAAACGCGGCGTTTAAAGCCTGCCACAATCACTCATCTAGGATCATGAGACGCTGAAGAACAAGAAGGGATCGTTTCTAGCATTTGTCCAATTGTAGGAGCGCCGCCCCCGGCGCGAAAAGGGATCGTCAAAGACGATGCGCCGAGCGTTGCTCAGCAGCATCCCGGCAGAGATCTGTTTATACGCGGCGATCGGGGCAGCGAGGCAAATGGCGTCTGTTAGGCGATTTTTGCCCGGGACCTGTTTCTGTTCCGACTGCCTCCGGGGTTGCCGTTGGGTTTGCGGGCCGGGTTCGAGCTTCTCCGGGGGCGCGGGCTTCTTGCCGGTTTGGCCGGCATCGGCGGGGCAATGGCGGCAGGTTCGAAGCCGGCGATTTGTTCGCGTTTGATTTCCTTGCCGATCAATTTTTCAACCTGGCGCAAGCCATTGTATTCGTCATGGGAAACCAAAGAAATGGCCTGGCCTTCCTCGCCGGCGCGTCCGGTGCGGCCGATTCTATGCACGTAATCTTCCGCGGCCCGAGGCAGTTCGAAGTTGACCACATGCGGCAGCAGGTTGATGTCGATGCCGCGCGCCGCGACATCGGTCGCGACCAATACTCTGATATCACCGGCCTTGAATCCGGCCAATGCGGTGGTTCTGGCGCCCTGACTCTTATTGCCGTGTATCGCGGCGGCCTTGATATCGATTTTGTTCAGTTTTTCGGTGAGCCGGTTGGCGCCGTGTTTGGTGCTGGTGAATACGAGTACCTGTTTCCAGTCATGTTCTTGGATCAGGTGAGACAGCAGCGCCGTTTTATCGGTCTTGTTGACCAGATAGGCGCGCTGTTCGACCAGTTCCGCCGCGGTATTGCGCGGCGCCACTTCGATTTTTACCGGATTAACCAGCAGTCCCGTCGTCAGTTTGCGTATGTCTTCGGAAAAAGTCGCCGAGAACAGCAGGTTTTGGCGTTTTTTCGGCAATAAGGCGACCACCTTGCGAATATCGCGGATGAAGCCCATGTCCAGCATGCGGTCGGCTTCGTCCAGGATCAGGGTTTCCACCTGATTCAATTTGACCGCATTTTGTTCGACCAGATCCAAAAGCCTGCCCGGCGTCGCCACCAGAATATCGACGCCGCCTCGTAATTTCATCATCTGCGGATTGATTTTCACCCCGCCAAACACAACCAGGGACTTCAGGCGCGGATGTAAATGGCTTCCGTATTTGTTGACCGATTCGCCGATTTGTGCGGCGAGCTCTCGGGTCGGTGTCAGGATCAATGCTCTGACCGGTCGGTTTTTGCTGTAAGTCTGTTGCGATAAGCGATGCAGAATCGGCAAGGTGAATCCGGCGGTTTTACCGGTTCCGGTTTGAGCGGTGGCCAGGACATCATGACCGCCTAAAACGGCGGGTATGGCTTGTGATTGAATCGGGGAAGGCGTGGCATAGCCGGAATCGGCGATAGCACGCAAAAGGGGATCGGCTAAACCGAGTGCAGTAAATGGCATATTAATAAAATCTCAATGAATGGCTGCCGGTGACAAGTGTCTTGCAGCATTGTGAATGTATAACAATTTTAATTTAAGAATACGCCAACGAACGGTGGGGAAGCATTGATTGCCGTAATAGTCAGATTAAAGAGTGATGTTGATCGATGTTATGATGAATGTATTCAAGAGCGTTCTTGAATTTAATTTTTCTATTATATGCTGTTTCAAGTCTAGAACCTAGAACTATTCTCGATAAAACAGAATAAATGCCCTGGTAATGTTTATATCCATTCTGCGTTCCCACAGGGCTGTGGGAACGAGTGATGTCGCCGTAGGAGGCCCGCCTTCGGGCGGAATGACGCTTTTCGCGCCGAGGGTGGCGTTCCTACGAGTGTTGATTCAAACGGCAAATTCCTTTGCGCCCGGAGCTCTACAGAAGGCGTTGACGATAGGGTGCGTTTGGCTGCGGGGACGTAAGAGTCAATCATTAAAATGTTTTTTTAGGCTTGCCGCCATGACCATTAAAGCCCAGCCCCGGAAAATGATATCGATGCTCAGTGAAAATGCAATAAACCACATCGAGGTCGGCCAATCGTACCATACGACGAAGGCCAGTATAATTGAAACTAAACCCGTCACTCTGTTGGCCAAGGGGTTAGGGATCTCGCTGGCCGATAACAAAACATTACGGTATATCCCTTGGGTGAGTAAATAGCCGACAATTAAAAGATTTTCATTTTCGATCTCGGAACTATTGCTGCTAAAAAAGACTAAAAAACCAACGACGATATCCAATATGCCGCCCTGGATATTATACAGATACCCTTGCGTTGTTTTTGAGTTTAGACCATCGATGCAGCGTAATACACCCACCGACAGAACCACCAAGCCAATAACGGGTAGCCAGGAGGCGTTTTCTCCCAGCATGTATACATTGGGTGAGACCAAGCATAAGATTGCTATGGTTATGCCGATGCCAACCATTGCCCTTCCTCGAAGGGTGTACCAGACCGAATTTGATGTGAATTGAATGAATTCAGGTTTTTTATTAGGTTTCATGATTGCTTTCAAATAAATTGGGTTTCAAAAAAGGTTTGAAGGAACACCGAGATAGCATGGAATCAAGTGTCAGCATAGCATAAATAGCGGGTCTTCAGGCGAGATTGGAACCGCTTTTTCCGGCGCGTCTACGGGGAGGATTGATTTTTATGCTCGTAGCGACCGCTCGTTGTGTATAAGGATGAGGGAAGCCCGTGGGGATGTGTGGATTATCGATAGCCGGCGAGTTCGACATAGCCTTGGCCGGTAACGGGGCGACCCTGATGAACGCCGCTGACCGAGACGGCGCCCTCCCAATAGCGGTAGGTGATATTCAGTTCCTGATCTTCCATCAGAGGCGTGATCAATAGTTCCAGTTTCTGGGAAGGAATCGACAGTCTCCATTGGGATGGATAGCTAATCCCGGAGTGCGGACTGCGCCAATTATCGAGCTGTTCGATGACGACGTCCGTTGAGCTCAGATTGGTTTGGCTGTGGTCGGCGTGAAAAACGGCGCCGGCGCTGTGCGGGTCGGCCTTGCCGTCTTTGCGTCGCAGCCGGTAAAACATGATCTCGCTATCGTCGAAGAGCTGCAGGGCAAACCAATCCCAGCCGGCTTGCTCCTTTGACAGCGCGCTGCTGCTCCATTCCCGGTCCATCCAGCTGGCGCCGTTGACGGCAAAGTTCTCGTGTCCGATTCGTAGCCGGCCTTCGGTCTGCAGCCGGGTGTAGGAGTAATAATACGAGGCGTTGCCGGGTTCGGCGCTTTTCTGGCTAAGGCCGTCTTGACCTTGCAGGACAAGCGGTTTCAGCGGCGTCAGTTGCAGGTCGATCGCCGCTTCATCGCTTTGAGCGTTCAGCGTGATGCCTGCCTTTTCATTCGCATCGTGTGCCCGGGCTTGCCAATCATAAAGCCAGACATGCAGCTTGTCCTTGCGGGCGCCGGCCAAACCGTTGCCGGCGCGGGCGTAGCGTTCATCGGCGTAAAAGCGCTGGTTTTCGACATCGGTCAGCGCGAAATGGGCCATATAGACCTGATTGCTGCGCCAGTTCGATGCGCCGGCGATCGGCTGTGACGTAAGGGCGAAACGGAAAAAGGTCAGTTCGTAACCGAAGCGGCGCCCCGTCTTCGACTGCAGATTGCCGGTGTAATACCACCATTCGGAGCGGTAGGCGTCATGCGGGCCGTGGTCCCTTGGAAAGACGAACGGTCTCGGTTTAAATACACGGGCAAATTCTTCATCGTCGGCGGACAGCACCTCGGATACCGTGTTTTTAGGCTCGGCTTCAGGCTGTGCGTTTTGCTGGCCGATAAACCAGGCCAACGCCAATATGACGATTAACAGGCTAGCCCAAATCAGTCGTTTGTTCGTGTTATTCATTTTTTGATGCCTCGGCCGGGCCATAAATGCCGTTATTTCGAAGCGTCACGTAACCGCTGGCGCGGTAACATGACCTACGACTTTACTAGGTTATTCATTTCTCAATGCCTCGGCTGGACGGGTGCGGGCCATTTTGATCGCCGGTAACACGCCGGCCAGCAGCGCGGCCATCAGCGCCAAGAGCATGCCTTGCGCCAATACCTGGGCGTCCCAATGCAAGGTCAGGGTCCAGCCGAAAGAGCGTTTATAAACGACGGTGATCAACACATAAGCCATCAGCAGTCCGACCGGTAGCGCCATTAAGCCGGCCAACAGCCCTAATAAGCCGGTTTCGGTGGCAATCAAACGGGCGATTTGCCACGGCGTCATGCCTATCGCCCGGAGCACGCCGAGCTGCCGGGTGCGCTCAAACTGCAAGGCCATCAAGGCGCTGAACACGCCGATAAAGGCGATCGTTGCGGCAAGCCAGCGCAGCGTTTCGGTAATCTTGAAGGTGCGGGCGAACATCTGCATCGAGGTGCGGTAAATCGCCTTTTCGGAATTGACCGTTTGGTAGGGTTTGAGCAAGGCGTTAATGCGCGCCTCCAATTGCTGTCGATCGGCTTCCGGGCGCGCATAAATCCCGATGCCGGAGTAGCCCAAATCCGGCCAGTATTGCCGATAGATGTCGCGGCTCATGGTAAGGTGGCCCTGGTCACCGCTATAATCGGCGTATATCGCGATGACCTTGACGGTCTGTTCGCCGTCGGCGGTGCGCAACTTCAATTTGTCGCCCAGGTGGACGTGATGATGATAGGCATAGGGTTCGGTCACGAAGATCGTGTCTTGCCGGTTGAAGGCCTTCCAGACATCCGGTATTTGTTGCTTGAAAATGAAGCCTTGTTTGGCCTGTTCGTTTAATTCAAACACGGAAACCCGGGTCCGCTGCTCGCCGACAAATAATTGCGTGCGCAGCACGCTGCTCAGTCGGGCAACGTCCGGCAAAGCGGCCAATTGGTCGCGCAGACGCCGGTCTTGTCGGGCTTTATCGGCCGCCTCGTCGTTGCCGGCGACCGAGACATAAAGATCGGCCCGCAGGCTGGTTTGCAGCCAATCCGAAACCGTTTGGCGAAAGCTGCCAATCATCAAGTCCATGCCGATCGCGGCCGCAACGGCAATCATCAAGGTCGCGATGGCCAGCCCGGTGCGGCTGATTTCGGCTCGCACCATTCTGGCCGGCAGCCGGATCAATACGCCCGACGTCTGCGGCAGCGCTTTTTCCAGCAGGCGCATCAATCCATAGGTCGCCGACGGCATCAACAGCGCAAAGCCGAACAGCATCAGGAAGATGCTGATCAGACCGGGCAAGACGGCCTGATCGGTCCACAAGACCAGGGCGGCGCTGCTCATCAACAACAGCACCGCCAAGCCGGCCGCCGATAGCAAAAGGCGATGCATCGACGATTCCAGTTGCGAACGCGCCAGCGTCAGTCGGGGGGAGTGCCGGGTCGCTTCCCAGGCCGGCGCCAACACGGCCAGCAAGGTCGCGGCTATCCCCAATACGACGGCCTTGCCGATCTGTTGCGGGCTAATCAGCAGGGCGGTTTGGTCGACATGAAAGTAAAACAGGTTGACCGTGCCGGCAACTAGGCGCAGCAAGCCGTGCCCGAGCATGATGCCGAGGGCTATGCCTAATGTTGTGCCGATCAGTCCCAACCATAGCGCTTCGCTCAGCATCAGACGGAAAACCTGCCGCCGGGTGACGCCCATCGCGCGCAGACAACCGATCAGCCGCCGGCGCTGTATGACCAGAAAGGTCATGGTGTTGTAGATCAGGAACATGCCGACCAATAACGACAGCATGCCCAGGGCCGTCAGATTCAGCGAGAAGGCTTGCGTCATTTGTCGCAGCGAGGCCTGTTGATTTTCGAGCGGAATCAGCAATACATCGTTAGGCAAGTATTGTTTAATGCGTTTCAGGCGCTGATCTTGATCGGCTTTGCTATAGACATGGATCGCGCTAAGTTTTCCGATCATGCCGAGAATTTCTTGGGCCGTCGCGATATCGGTGATCAGCAAGTTGTCCAACAATTCCCCGGCGACCGATTCGTCCTCGGGCAGCCAGCCCAACACGGTCAGTTCGTGGCGTTTATCCCGGCTTTCGATCACGAAGTGCTCGCCGATTTTTACACCGAACTTGGCCGCGGTCCGGCGGCTGATGAGGACGCTGTTCGGCTCGGTCATCAGGCCTCGGCCATAGGTGGCGGTATTTTGTTGTTGCCAGTCCGATTGTAAGCGGGAAGCTGTCAGCGGGTCGAATGCATGGACTTTAAGGAGTGTGTCCGGGTCGGCAACCGCCGCGACATAACCTTCGATGACCGGCGTCAGCCCGTGTATTCCGTGCTTGACTCGTAGACGCGTGTACAGTTTCTCGTCCAGTCCGCCGGCGCTGGCGCTTATGCGGTGGGAGGCTTTGCCGGACAGTGTGCGCGTCGTCTGGATAAAGGCGTTTAAAGAGCTGTCCAGCGTCAGGTCGATCGAGACGACGACGGCCACGCCCAAGGTGATTCCCAATAGCGCCAGACCCAATTGCCAGGGGTGGCGGTATAAAAAGTTGCGGCTGGCTTTGTTTAACAGGCTCATCGATGTTTGCTCAGCTCATTCAAGCGCTTGTCGTGGATTGTGAACACCCGGTCGGCCTGCCCGGTCAGTTCTTGACTGTGAGTCGCCATGATCAGGGTCTTGCCGGTTTGGCGCACCAGTTCGTTGAGCAGGGACATGACCCGGTCGCCGGTTTCCAGGTCCAGGTTTCCGGTCGGTTCGTCGGCCAGGATGATATCCGGATCGTGGATCAGCGCCCGGGCAATCGCAACGCGTTGTTGTTCGCCGCCGGATAAGCGATCCGGGTAGGTATCGGCGCGTTCGGCCAGTCCCAGTCGTTGCAATAACGACAACACCTTTTCCCGGTCAACGGGGTTGATTGCCTTGATCAGCTCCAGCGGCAATAACAGATTTTCGGCAACCGTCAGGGTGGGAATCAGATTGTATGCCTGGAACACGAAGCCTATGTGGCGGCGACGGAATAAGGTTCTTTGTTGTTCGGATAAATCATTCAGCAGCGTGTCGTGCACGCATACAGTGCCTTCGTCGGGCAGGTCGATGCCGCTGATCAGATTGAGTAAGGTCGATTTTCCCGAGCCGCTGCGGCCGAGCAAGACGATGAATTCGCCGGCGGTGACCGATAAAGACAACTCGGCGAGGATCTGATGGCGTTGTCCGGATTCCCGGTAATCCTTGCCCAATCCATTGAGTTCTACGGCGTTGCTTGTGCTCATGGTATTTATCCGGTCTGTTTAAGCCTGTCGATAAGGATGGTGTCATGCCCATGACGAGGTTAGCGTCTCTCTCCCCATCTTAGCATTCGATATCAAAGGTGGCGTCTATGCTGACCTGTGGCAATCATTATAATTTCAGATTGCGGACGGAGTTGCAAACTCCGTCCGGCTTCGGGACCGTAGGAGCGCCGCCCTCGGCGCGAATGGGAGGCGATGCGCTTCGCGTTGCTCAGCGGCATCCTACTTATTACGCAGCGGTTTCAATCAATCACGATAGGGTATGCGTCGACGACAGAATACATGGCAATCCTCGGTACATCGACGCTGGCGTTGCGATACAATCGTTTTGATGGATCGGTCAATTCCCCTTTTTTATATCACCGTACATTCCGAGGACCCTCATGCCCGAAACTCGCAACGGCTTTCGCCGACTGAGTGCACTGAAACAATTAAGCGGATTTTTTAAACCTTATCGCTTACGGCTGCTGTTGGCTCTGGTGGTGCTGCTGGTTGCAGCCGCCGCGACGTTGGCATTGCCGGTGGCGATCAAGCTGTTGATCGACAAGGGTTATGTGTTGCAGCAGGCTGAGATGCTGCGACGCTATTTCATCGTGCTGTTGGCGATCATCGCGGTCATGGCGGTATTTGCGGCGGCGCGTTACTATCTGGTCATGTGGCTGGGCGAACGCATCGTCGCCGATATACGCATCAAGCTGTATCGCCATGTGCTGAGCATGGAACCGGCTTTTTTCGAAACGACTCGCACCGGCGAGGTGTTGTCACGGCTGACCACCGACACCACGCTGGTGCAGTCGGTGGTTGGCGCCGGCATTTCGGTGACCTTGCGCTGCTCCTTGTTATTGATCGGCAGTCTGATCATGTTGTCGGTCACCAATTTAGAGCTGACCGGCTTGATCCTGATCCTGGTGCCGCTGATTTTGCTGCCATTGATCTTCTTCGGGCGTAAGGTCAGGCGCTTGTCGAAAAAGAATCAAGACTGCATCGCCGAGTCCAGCGCGATAGCCGGCGAGACCTTCAATGCGATACAGGTCCTGCAATCCTATAACCTCGATCAGTTTTTCAATCATCGATTCGGCTTATCGGTGGAACATGCATTCGCCACCGCCCGTCATCGTTTAACGGCTAGGGCCTTGCTGTCGGCCTTTGCCATCTTCACCGTATTCGGCGCCCTGTTGGCGATTGTTTGGCTGGGAGCACAATGGGTGCAGGCCGGTAAAATAACGCTGGGAGAGCTGAGCCAGTTTCTGCTATACGGTGTCATGGTCGCCACCAATGCCGCGGCGTTGAGCGAAGTCTGGGGCGATATCCAACGCGCCGCCGGGGCGATGGAGCGCATCCTGGAATTACTGCATACTCAGTCTGGTCTGATCGTTCCCCGCCAGCCTCAGCCTATACCGGATATCATCGCTAAAGGCGTTGAATTTCGCGATGTGCGTTTCAATTATCCTTCCCGTCCGCAGCAGCATGCGTTGCGGAACTTTTCCTTGGATGTCTCTCCCGGCGAAACCGTCGCTCTGGTGGGGCCGTCGGGCGCCGGCAAGAGCACGGTGTTTCAACTCTTGCTGCGTTTCTATACACCGCAGCAGGGACGGATCACCGTGGCCGGTGTCGATATCGTCGCCGCCGATCCCGGACAGCTTCGGGAAAGGATCGCGATCGTGCCGCAGGAAACGGCTATTTTCGCGGCCAGCGTCAGGGAAAATATCCGTTTCGGCCGACTCGACGCCGGTGACGAAGACATCGTCAAGGCCGCCGAAGCGGCGGCGGCCGATCAGTTCATCCGCGCTCTGCCGGAGGGGTATGACACGTTTTTGGGTGAACGGGGGCTCAGATTGTCGGCCGGTCAACGCCAACGCATCGCGATCGCCAGAGCGATACTGAAGAATGCGCCAATTCTATTGTTGGATGAGGCGACCAGTTCGCTGGATGCCGAAAGTGAAAAATTGGTTCAAACTGCCTTGCAGCATTTAATGGAGAAACGCACGACACTGGTGATCGCTCATCGTTTGGCTACGGTGTTGCAAGCCGATCGTATTGTGGTGATCAATCATGGACAAATCGTCGCCAGCGGCACGCACCGGGAGTTATTAAAACAACAGGGTCTTTATGCCAGACTGGCGGCGCTGCAATTTGGGAATCTGGACATATAGATTTTGAGCATCAGTGGGAGCGTGAACCGCTCCGACTGATTTTGCGCTCGTACTCAGTCATGTTTTGAACGCCAATTTAAACGGAATAAAACAGGGGCCCGACATGAATCATAACGTAGTGGATCTTGAGCGGGCCGGGGTATGTAAAGCCATACGCATCAAGGTTTTTTGGCGGCTTGCTTCGCGAAGCCGCCTGTCGCTATGCAGGTCAACGAGGTCCTGAACGATTCAGCCGACCGTGACTAGAGTAAGTTAAACGTTTGGGGCGGGTTAAATAACCCGCCCCGCCCAGAGATTGCTATTCTCGGACAGCCTCCTAGCCTAAGTTTGTCCGAGGTTTTTCAGGATTTCCTCTAACGGCACCAGGTTCATTTTGGCGCGGAACAATATTTCGTTGTGTTCCAATAAACCGTAGCATTCATAGGTGCGGAGCATGATATTGGTTTGATTCAGCGTATTTTCCCGGGATTCCGGCAATTGCTTGACCAGGATATGTAATGTGTCATTGTCCTTGACCTGGCTCAGGTGATGTCGATCCACGGAGAGTTCGTGTGATGTGTAAACCATCGGATTACTTTTGAAATCATGATCTTCCAACTGGGCCTTTTCCAGCAGTGCGCCGGAAGTCAAGCTGCAGGGAAATATTTCCGGGTAATGAGCGAGATGATTCAATTCGTCGAAATAATCGGATTGTTCGGCTAATGAACCGGAGAGAAAGTTCTTGGCGTTGCCGTTATGCATGTATTTATGTTTCAGAAAATAATCACTGCCGGGCACCATGGTCTTATCCTTCAGCTTGTTTAAGTCTGGCAATTGATCGAAAGAGGTAGCGGCTAGAAACAAGGGGTCATGAGTCTCCTTCTTGAAGCCCAGTAAAATCGTCTTGTTTTCCGATTTCAGTGCGATACGATTGCCCAATGTCAGATTGGGGATGGTCTTGATCAGCGTTTTCTTGATATCGAGATGGAACTCTTGGCGCGGGCGCAGCGCATTGACGAAGGTGATCTGGTAATTGCTGAAACGTAGATCGTTTTGTTCGATGATCTGATTCTCATGATTGGCCTCCCGATATAGGCGCATCTGATATTCGATGAAGGTGTTCAGCTGAAAGCCGAGAACGATGGGGCCTTTGAATGGATTATGGGTGATTTGCAGCCACTTGTGTTTGTCATGGAACAGGTTAAAGTCATCCGATGCGTTTCTGGCGACTTCCAAATGAATCTGTTCAAAGACGAAAGCTGGGTCTTTCATGGTTGTAAGCATTGTTCAATTAAGTCGGGAGCGATATCGGGTTCGGCGACGCTTTTATCAAACCAGAAATTCAGTGGATAGTCGAAGCCGATGCCATGCATATAATTATAAAGCGCTTTGTTCAGGCCGCGCCCCAATAATTCATGGTCGGCCGCGACCGGGTCGATATATGCGACTTCGTTTTCGGCGAAGCGCACATTCGGGTTCGGCTGTAAGCGTACTTGATAGCGTTCGGGGTGCTGTCCGACAGGGCTATGGACTGTCGCGGCGAAACGGTGCCAATAAGCCGATTGGAAACATCCGTTCAGCATCATTTGCCTGACCATTTCCAGCGATTCCACCGTTTCCGCCTCGGTCTGACTCGGAAAACCATACATCAGATAGGCGTGAACCAAGACGCCGGCGTCGGCGAAATGTCGGGTGACTTGGGCGACCTGCGCCACGCTGACGCCTTTGTTCATCAGTCGCAACAGTCGATCAGAGGCGACTTCCAGGCCGCCGCTGACGGCGACGCAGCCGGACTCGGCCAGCAGCCTGCATTTTTCGGCGCTGAAGGTCTTTTCGAAACGAATATTTCCCCACCAGGTTATCACGATTTCCCGTTCGATCAGTTTTTTCGCCAACGCGAACAGGACTTTTGGCGGCGCGGCCTCATCGACGAAATGAAAGCCGGTCTGGCCGGTTTCGGCGATTAGGCTTTCGATGCGGTCGACGATGATATCGGCGCCGGCTTCGTCGTAATGACCGATATAATTGAGGCTGATGTCACAGAAGCTGCATTTCTTCCAGTAACAGCCGTGCGCGACGGTCAGCTTGTTCCAACGCCCGTCGCTCCAGATTCGATGCATCGGATTGAGCATTTCGCACAACGACAAATAGCGGTCCAACACCAGGCCTTCATAACTGGGCGCGCCGGTGCTCTGATGGGGAAAGTCCTGAAGTTCGGGGTTGTCCGGATGATAGAAAACCTTGCCGCCTTTGAGCCGGTAGGTGCGGAATAATTGTTCGACGGGACGTTGACCCCGCAGATGTTCCAGCAGCGTCAGCAGCGGTCGTTCGCCGTCATCCAAGGTGATGTAATCGACAAATTCGAACAGACGGGGATCTTTCAAGGTACGCAGCTCGGTATTGACGAAGCCGCCGCCCAACACGATCTTGATATCTGGCGCGATGCGCCGGCAATGATCGGCGATCTCCAGCGCACCGAGCATATTGCCGGGGAAGGGCACGGTAATGCCCACGACATCGGCTTGCGTTTCGTCCAGACAGGTCTCCAGCAGCTGGCCCAGCAATTGTCGGGGATAGCTGTCGGTTTCCGTCAATTGCCGATACAAGTCATCGAAACAAGGGTTACTGGCAGCCAGGCGCTCGCCATAGCGTGATACCTCGAAGTTCGGATCGACACCGTCTTTGATCACGGCAATTATATCGTTGATAAACAGCGTCGCCAGGTATTTCGCCTTATCCTGTATGCCTAGCGCACCGAAAGCCTGTTCCAATACCTCGCCGGACATCTCTTCCATCTGATGCAAGGCCTCAAATTGCGGGCCTTCCGGCAGAAATCGGCGCGAGGCGATGCGCAGCGCCAAACTGGGGTCTTTGCCCTGCAGAAAACGGACGCAGGATTCGATACGCTGTTGATAGAGTGGGTAGTGACTAAAAAAGTGATAAATCGAGTCCGGCAGCTGATCGTCGTCAACTTCCGCATAGCGGTCTTCGACAATTCGGTATATATCCGCCAGTCCTTGTCGATTCAGCATCGTCAACAATAACTCGATCGCCAAGTCACGTTGCGTCGCCTGATAGCCCTGATGCCTTAAAAAGCCGGTTAGATAGGCCGTCGCCGGGTAGGGCGTATTCAACTGGGTCATGGGCGGGGTTAACAGCAGAATTTTCATCGATTTCGTTGCGAGCAAAAATCCTTGCAATTATAAGTTAAAAAGTTGACTGAAAATAGCGACGAGGTCTCCGCGCTCAGGGTTCCCTCATTAAAAAGTACCTGAACCAACCCATTGGTTAATATCGCATCATCCCTCTGGGCGGGGCGGGTTATTTAACCCGCCCCAAACGTTTAACTGACTCTAGTCTCGGTTGAACCGTTCATAACCTCGGTGACCCGCATTTCGCATAGCGACATGCGGACTACTTGCTTTTCGCGCCGAGGGCGGCGCTCCTACGCAAAGCACCGTCTTGCCTTCGGATGTGCCGAACTGCGTGAAGCGCATCAAAAACCGGTGCGCTTCCTATCGTCAGTACACCTTACCGCATCGTAGGGCGGCTTCGCGAAGCAAGCCGCCAAAAACCGCCACTGGAGCAAAATTGGCCGTGCACGCGAGGCGGGGTATTTAAAGCACCCTAAACGTTTAACTTACTTTAGGCGTATTTGTCGTTAAATTCTGTTTTGCCACTCATTCATTTAATGAGGTAGCCCTGTCGCCGCGCTGATTTTGGTGAACTTTTTATCTTGACTTTGCAGGAAAATTTTTTTAACTTTTGCTTAACAGCAGATAATACTTGACTAAGGAACTTTGTTATTTTTAATTTGATTTAAGTTTAAAGCCGACTTTTTGTCAGCGTTAATTAGCATTAGGTGATGACGTATGGATATTGCTCTGCAGAGCGAAACCAAACGCGATTTCGTTCCTATTTTCTTGTTTACGTTTACATTATTCCTCAGCGCTTCTTTGATGTTCGTTCTGCAGCCGATGTTTGGCAAGGCGCTGCTGCCATTATTGGGCGGGGCCGCTTCGGTCTGGAATACCTGTATGGTTTTTTATCAGAGTATTCTATTCCTCGGCTATTTCTATGCCCACATACTCGCCAATCATTTCAGCAAAAATCGACAGATATTGATACACGGCAGTTTGTTGATGCTCAGTCTGAGCTTCCTGCCGATCGGTATCTGGGCAAACGGTTCGCCGCCCAGCGAACAAAACCCTACGCCTTGGTTATTGACCGTACTGCTCGTCTCGATCGGTTTGCCGTTTTTCATTTTGTCGACCACTTCGCCGTTGCTGCAAAAATGGTTTTCGAAGATAGGCCATAAAACCAGCGATGATCCGTATTATCTATCGATCGCCAGCAACACCGGCAGCTTGGTCGCGCTGTTGAGTTATCCGTTTTTGCTCGAACCGAGCATCGGCTTGACGGATCAGCAGCAGTTTTGGAGCACCGGCTTCTTATTGCTTTGCGCCTTCATCACCTTATGCATGATGACATTAAAACATCAAGGTCGTTCGGAGCGGCGGGAATATCAGCCAACGACGACGTTGACCACTCAACCCGATCTGTGGTTGAAGCTGCGCTGGCTGTTTTTATCCTTCGTCCCCTCCAGTCTGTTATTAGGCACGACCAACTATATCAGCATCGATATCGCTTCGGTGCCGTTACTGTGGGTCATCCCGCTGGCATTGTATTTGCTTTCCTTCATCATCGTTTTTTCAAGCTATAGCAGCGTGTTTCACAAAGGCTTCGTGTTGATCCAGCCTTGGTTGATTACGTCGTTTTTGATTTATTATTTTTCCGGTCAGAAACTCGCTGATTTTGGCCTGGAATTGGCGTTTCATCTGTTGGTGTTTTTTGTCTCCATCATGGTTTGTCATGGCGAATTCGCGCACAAGCGCCCCGCGCCGCAACACCTGACCCAGTATTATCTGATCATGTCTTTCGGCGGCATGTTGGGCGGGGCATTCAACAATTTTGTCGTGCCGTTTATTTTTGACTCGTTCTATGAGTATCCGCTGATGATTATCGTCGCGTTGATGTTGAATCCGACCAATAAATCCAAACGTTTTACCCTAGATGGGCGCTGGGCCAGCATCATCCTGTCGCTATATTTAGTGTTTTTCGGTACGGTTTTTTACCTTAACTTCGAAGAATCGATCGACGAGCTGATACTCGGCTTAGTGATCATTGCCGTCGTCGCCAATTATTTCATCTTTCACAAAAACCTGCTTTATTTGGCCTTGTACAGCGGCGTAATCGCCTCCTGCACCACGACCTCGACGGCTCGACTGGCAAGCGATCGCGTGCTTTATCAGGACAGAAATTTTTATGGTGTGTTGTCGATCAAGAAAACCCTGGCCGAGAACGTCGGCGAAGGCATTGTAAGGCATGAGATTTACAGCGGTTCCACCGAACATGGCGCACAAGTGCGTAGTGAGAATCTGCTATGCACGCCGGTCAGTTATTATGGTCGACAGGGGCCGATCGGCCAGTTATTCAGCCGATACGATGGACTCAACGCAGACTGGCGGGTCGGCATCGTCGGCCTCGGTAGCGGCGCTTTAGGCGGTTATGCGAAAAAAGGGCAATATTGGCGATTCTACGAATTGAATCCGGCGGTCGTCGATGTCGCGACCAAGCCGGAATATTTCAACTTTTTAAGCCGCTGCGTAGCTCATTACGATATACAGGTGGGCGATGCCAGGCTGGTGCTGGAACAAGAGCAGCAGCCGCCGTTCGATCTGCTGGTGATCGATGCGTTTACCTCGGATTCGATCCCCACCCATTTATTGACCCGCGAGGCGCTTGAGCTGTACTTTTCCAGGTTGAACGATAATGGCTTGCTGGCTTTTCATATCTCTAATCGCTATCTGGAACTGAAGAAGGTGTTGGCGGATCATGCCCAAAAACTGGGGCTAAGCGCATTGATACAGGAATTCAGGCCGGAACGTAAAATTCCGCTGACCAACCGTTCTGACTGGGTCGTGTTGGCTAGAAATTCCGCTGCGCTGCAACCATTGTTGGAAAGTCAGGCTGCTCGCTGGCATAGCCTCGCGGTCGCGGAGATTCGGCCATGGACTGATGACTTCACCAGTCTTGTCAGTATCTGGAAATGAAGCATGGCCGCAAGCATGTCGCCGGCAATTAACGGCATGCCAGTTGATAATCGACAAAGTCGTTCAGCAGCCTTAATTGTTCGTCGCCCGGTGCGATCTTTGCCAGCTTATAAAGGCGTTTTTTGGCCGGCAATAGCTGTTTTTGCGCGAGCAACTGCGATATTTCCCGACGTTGTCGGTCTAGCAAAAAATCGCCTAAGGCGGCGGCCAGCGGCGTTTTTTTTAGAGACTGAGCATGAGCCAGCGATTGCAGGCCGAGCTCGGCATTGTTTTCTTGGCAATGACGTATCGCCCTGAACAAGTAATCCCGGGCGCCTCGTTCGGCTGCTGCGGCGTGGCTTAAATCGCTCCGGCAGCGCGGGCATAACGACACAGAGCGCAAACGAGCGTTACAACAGGGGCAGCGTTCCATCATGACTCCAGATAATAGAGGATGTCGTTCAGTTGTTCGGCCGGCTGTTCCAAGCCTTCGAGATCACCCCGTTCGATGCAAGCGGCGATGATTTCGATTAGCTCCTCCATGTCTTCCTTGTCTTCAGCCGAGACGCGTCCGAACAGTCCTTCGGCTTTGCGAATCAATTCCCGGGCGGCAATGATTTCCGGGGCGGGTGTTGGTTCGGCCGATGCTTGATCTTTATGCGCCTCCGGGTCTGATTCGAGCTGGCCGAATAAGGAGGTAATGCGCTGTTTGGCTAAATCCATCGAGCTGCCTTCGAAGCGGGCCAGCGCGTTTTTGATCGTGATCGATTTCTCCAGGCCGGTCGCTTTCTCCCGGGCCGACACATGCAGCATGCCGTTCAAATCGAGCTCCAGAGTCAGCGTGATGATGTTACCGGCTTCGACATCGCGCAGACCTTCGACCCAGAATTCGCCGATTTTGATATTGTTCAGCGCATCGGGCTCTTCGCCCTGGTAGATCGTGATTTCGACCGCCTCCTGTCCGTCATGGCTGGTCATGAAGGCCTCGGTCTTGCGGATAGGCAAGGCGCTGTTCTTATGGATCAGCGGCACGTACATATAGGGATAATACTGACCGTTCAACGTGCCTATCGCTTGGGTGCCGTAGCTATAAGGGGTGACGTCGACCAAAACGGTCTCGACCTGTTGACCGGCGATCATCGCCGCCTGCGTTGCCGCCCCCAGCGCCACGCATAATTCGGGATCGACTTCGCCGTGCGCTTCGAAGCCGAATTCATTGAGCAGACGTTCGCGTATGCACGGTGTGCGTGTGGAGCCGCCAACCAGGATGATGTCGTCGATATCGGAGGTGATCATTTTGGCGTCTTTCAACGCGATATGCATCGCATCCATCGTCGCATCGATATAGTCTTCGATCATCTCCTCGTATTCCATACGCGAAAGTTCCACCGCCAAATTAATCGCGGAGCCGTCCTTTTCCAATAGATATTCTTCCTCGATCTTGACGTAAGGCTGGTCGGACAGCTGCAATTTGGCCTGTTCCGCCGCCCGAGTCAGGCGCGCCATTGCCTTGCTGTTGCCGCGCGCATCGACTTGATGGCTTTGTTTTAGGCGGCTCAACAGAAAGTCTACGATTTGCTGGTCGAAATCGTCGCCGCCGAGATGATTATCGCCGTGACTGGCCAAGACTTCGACCACGCCGGCTTGCACACTGACGACCGAAACATCGAAAGTACCGCCGCCCAGGTCGTAAACTAGCATCTGTTTGGCCTCGCTTTGCTTGGCGCCGTAGGCCAATGCCGCCGCAGTCGGTTCGTTGATCATGCGCACGACTTCCAGTCCGGCAATTTGTCCGGCTTCCCGCGTAGCCTGACGTTGAGCGTCCGAAAAATAAGCCGGCACCGTGATCACCGCCTTGTCGACAACGCGGCCTAGTTGCTGCTCGGCGATCGCCTTCAAGCGTTTCAGGATGAGAGCGGAAATCTCCTGAGGCGTGTAGCTTTGACCGTTCAGCGCTATTCGGGTGTCTTGCCCCATCAGGCGTTTGATCGATTTGACCGTGCGTTCGGGATAAACCAAATATTGGTTTCTGGCGGTCTCGCCAACCATCAGCGTACCGTTATCATCGATGCCGACGAAGGAAGGCAGAATTTTTTGGCCCTGGTCGGCGATGACTTGCGCGATACCGTTTTCGACGTACGCGACTTCCGAATTGGTGGTGCCTAGATCGATACCGATAATTGTTTCATTCATAATGTTTTCACTGGGGAATGGATTTTGTTCACTTTGACTTCGGCGAGCCTCAAGACCTCATCCTCGAACAGAAAACCTGGGCGTAGCTGTTCTAGGACGATACCGTTTTGCATCAGCGGATCATGGGCTATCGCCACCGCATTCATCGTTTTCGGATCCAGAGGTTTGCCGACGCAGTCGATCGCTTTTACCCGGTAGCGCAGTAATAATTGTTCAAAACGTTTCAGCGTGATCGATTGTCCCTCTCTAATGCCTTCGATAAAGCGTATGTCTTTGGGTTTGGAATGCCGGAATAACGCGTTGACCGGTTGATAATTGTCAAGAACTTCGACACTGGTCACCAAGCGTTCATAGATATCGACCAGCTCCAATAACAGCGTCCGGCGGGTGTCGTGACGCTGCCGTTCCAGCAGTTCGCTGTGGCGACCAAGTTCCGCCGATAAGGCTTTATTATCCTGCCGCAGCGTGTCTAAGGCCTGGCTCAAGCTATCCAGCGTGTTTTTAAACTGTCTGGATTCGCTTTTAACTTCGGTTTTCAATCCGGCCATTTCACCGAGCAGGGTCTGTAAGTCCGGATATTCCGCGCCACTGAAATCTTCTGTACGGCTTTGTTCCAAATAATGGCGGAATTCTTCTAATAATTCGCTGTTCTGAGCGTCGGTCGTCATGATTGATCGTTATCGGTTAAGGTGTTCAGCAAACTGGCGTCATCCAGTCCGGCATCTAACAGTTTACGCAATTTCTCAGGGTCAATGCGAATGTCGGCCGCCGTCTCCAAAGCCTGATCCAGCAGCGCATCGAAGTCGGCCTCCGGCAGACTGAACAGTTCATAGCGCAGTCTGCTGTGATGATCCTTGATAGCTTCATAGGCTTGCTTGATGCGCCGGAAATTTTCCGGGTCGCGATCCGGCGGGTAGTTTTTGACCTGATGCAAATAAGCCTGTTTGATTTGAGCATCGTCGGCATCAGCGCTGACGGCCAATATTTGATACGGTGTTTTCATCGTTAATGAAATGTTCAAAATGGAAAACGGAAAGAGCGGGAGGGTGGCTGGGCTACTTCGAAAAAGCTCAGCACCCGTTCGACACTGACGCCTAAATCCACGCCCAATTCATCTGCGGCTCTAAGCATCAATAAGGCGGTGAATAAATTGGGTTCATTCATGATCGCCGATAATAGCGTGTCGCTATCGGTGGTTGATTGATTTAAATCGCTGACGAGTCTTTCCGGCGATATTTTCTTGAACAGCGTTGCCATTTTTTTGTTGATTTGAGCCAGTACTTCGTCCGGCACCTGGGCAAACAATTGTTCGATCGAGTCCGCGGACCTATGTTGATCATAGACGTCGAGCATCGGTTCCAGTTCCGGGTAGGCTAGATGATAACGGTTAAGGTAGGGCTCGATCAGCGCCCTGGCGCGCAGGTTTTTTTCCGCTTTCGCCTTGTCGAGATTGACCGTTAGACGGTGTGCTTGCATGGCGTCGCAGCGAGTTGGGTCGCCCTGGCTATCGGCAAATATCTGATAATAGACCCAGATCGGATTTGCCGACGGCTCTGGCGCGCATTCTGAGCAGAATCGCAGTAATTCGAAATGGCCGATCGTTTCCAGGGTTTGGCAAAGACTTAACAGCAAGTCTTCGTTAGCATCCAGTTGCGTCAGCGATTTTTTCACCGGTTCCTTGATCTTTTCCAGGGCTTTGCAAAGCAATGTCCGTCTGCCAGGCAGCGCGCCGTATTGTCGCAGTTGCTGGTTCAACCTGCTCAGTTCCTTTGCCGACAGTCGATAATCCTTGGCCGTAGGCAATGCCTGTGACAGGGTCGCCATCGGCAAGCCGCATAACTGCGCCTCGACGACGACCTGAAAATGCATGTTGACAGGGTCGCTATGCAGCTTAGTCAGCGTTTCTGCCAGCAATTGTAGGCCTTGCGTTTGATCTCCGTCTGCGAAACAGAGCAGTGCGCGCAACAATTGCGTTTCTAGAGTCTTAGATTTTCCGCCCTTCAGCGCTTCGGCCTGCCGGATTTCCTGATCGGCCAGAGAATATTTATTGTTTTTCAGAAGCTTGCGGGCGTGATTTAAATGGCCATTGAGCAGAGTTTGCTGAGCGAAACGGTTCAATGGGTCGATTTGCAGTATTCTGTTCGCGTAGTGTACGGTTTTTTTATAGGCTTTGTGATGAATTGCGGCCTCGATTGCCAGCGTTAACAGCTCGATGTCTTCCGGAAACTTGGCCAGGGCCTTCGTCAGCCAGGCCTTCTGGCGATCGGCTGTTTCCTTGCTTTGGCCATAATAACGGACAATTTCCAGCAGGCAGTTCCGGTCGTTCGGGTCATATTCCAGGCTTTCCATCCGTAACTGGCTGGCCAGTTCCGGGCCTTCCTGATTTTCGGCCATGTGACGCAGTATCAGCGCGATTTTCAGATCGCTGTTGCCGTCCGGATTATGCCGTAACAGGTCGATGCAGTTTCGCCAGTGTGACTCGGCCGCTTGATGCCTATGTTCCCGTTCGTAAGTCAGCGCCTTGAGTCGATGATGTTGATAATCATCGATCGTCCCGAAATGTTTCTGATACGGTTTTAGTCCGGCCGGATAACGCGGCAACATCGCTAGACAGTAGCGTTGCGTCAGTTCGGCGCCGAACAACGATTGAAATTGCAGGGCCAGGGTGAATTTAGCCTTATCGTTCAGCTTGTCCGCTTGTTTGCACAGAGCGTCCAACAGCTTGAGCTGTTCGCTCTTGAGGCCGATGACATCGCCCAGCAGCTGGCGTCGATGCGAATCCAGATTCGCCAGCTGCCGGGCCAACACGGCGCCATGATAGCCGCAAATCTGCAATAATTTAGCGCTGTTTGCATAAGGCGAATGTGGCGGTATCCTGTTCAGCAACGACCTTGCTTCGGCTGGCGAATGCGAGGCCGTTTTGCAGGCCTTTACCAAGCTGCGCAAATCCCTGAATGCGGAACGGTAAGGAAGCTGTTGCAGCGCTTCCAGCATGCCGTCCAGATCTCGCGCCTGCAGCGCGAGTTGTACGCGATTAAGGTGGCTGGTGAAAACCGAATCCTCCGGTAATGCTTGCTGCAACCGGGGCAGCCGTGTCAAGATCAGTAAACCCAGTACCGCGGCCAGCTCAGGATAGTCCCTATCCAGTTGTTGCGCGGTCAATTGTTTGACTCTCTGTTGAAGTTTCGTCTGATTATTGCTTAAGATCAGCCACAGCAGGTAACGGTCAAAAGCCTGATAGGGGGGCGGGGAATGTCGGGCATGATTTTCCCATAAGACCAGCGCTTCCCTGATCATTTCCCGGCCGGCGAAACTTTTCGCGCGTTGCAGATAACAATGGGCCAGCTGCCGATGGCAGTCTTCGTTGTCGCCTTGTTGCAACAGTTTTTTATACAACGCGATGGCTTCCTGATAATGACCGGCATTGGCTTCGGTTCGGGCTTTTTGTTGCAAGGTATTGTCGGCGGTCATGGGCATCATTTAGGGTATGGCGAGCTCGAAGAGTACAGGGGAAACGCCGAATAAATTCGTCCCCTTTAATCAGCGCTTCTAGACAGCCATTGTAAATTATTTAGCGTTGAAGCAGAACAATAGGCAAGACCTTTTTCATCCGCATTTTCTTAGCAATCGATAAATAGGAGGCATGTCATGCGCAAGCGTATCATCACCCCGGAACAACGGGAAACAAGCATCGAGGAACCTCACTGGCTGAATCTCGAAGAGTTGGCGAAGGTGGAGCTCAGCTCAGAGGATGTGCAACATCCGATTGAAAACGCATTACTGCCCGGGGCGGCTTCAGGTTGGCTTGCCGCCGTTCCGGGCGAGCAGACGATTCGATTGATCTTCATCGAACCCCAGCGACTCAGGCGCATCAGGCTGAGTTTCGTCGAAACCGAGATCGAGCGCACTCAGGAATATGTGTTGCGCTGGTCATCGGATCATGGCGAGTCTTTTCAAGAGATTGTTAGACAACAGTGGCATTTCAGTCCCCAGGGATCGACTCATCAAATCGAGGATCATGTTGTCGAACTGGCCGAGGTTTCGGTGCTCGAGTTGAATATCAAACCGGATATCAGCGGAGGCCGAGCGCTCGCCTCGCTGGCCTTGCTGCGGCTGGCCTGAAGCAACCTCGGGTTAACGTAACCCGGTACTGGACATGCTTTTTTAGGCTATAGTTCTGGCTCGATATTCATCTGTTTGGGCTTGTTACGCATGATCAAATAATAGACCACCGGTATCACCACCAACGAAAACAGGGTCGAGGCGATGATGCCGAAGATGAAACTCCAGGCCAGCCCGGAGAAGATCGGATCGAGCACGATGATCGCCGAACCGAAGACCGCAGCCGCGGCGGTCAGGAAAATCGGGGTCAGCCGAGTTGCGCCGGCTTCGATCAAGGCATCGGGCAGCGTCGTTTCCTGGTCGCGATTGTAGGCGCGTTCGATGAAGTCGATTAAGATGATCGAGTTGCGCACGACGATGCCGGCCAATGCGATCATGCCGATCATCGCCGTCGCGGTGAAATAAACCGGGTTGGCGTAGTCGCCGACCGGCTCCGAAAACAAGTTGATGAACCAAAAGCCCGGCATGATGCCGATCACGGTCAACGGAATCGCGATCATCATGATCAACGGAATGCCCAACGAGCCGGTCTGGCCGACGAGCAACACATAAATCATCACCATCGCCGCGCCAAAGGCCAAACCGAGGTCGCGGAACACGTCGACGGTGATTTTCCATTCGCCTTCGCCGGCCAATTCGACATGAAAGCCTTCCGGCAGTGGATTGTTATCCATCCACTCATACAGATCGAGCACCGCCTCGACCGGGCTGCGGCCGGCCATTTCGGCGGTGACATAGGACAGACGCTGCAAATTTTTATGATAAATGGTGCGGCTGCCTTTTTCGTCAACCATCGTGCCGATTTCGCCTAGAGAAATCAGCTTGTCGTCATCCGTTTTAACGCGCAGCGCCAGCAGGTCGTTGGCCGATGAGCGCAGCGCTCTAGGCAGCTGCAGATGAATCAGCAGCGGCTGGCGTTCGGTGACGATATGCACGGTGCCGGCGGTTTCTCCGGCCAATGCCAGCTTCAAGGTAGCCGCGACCTGTTCGGCGGTGATCCCGTTCAGTGCGGCCTTGGGCCGATTCAATAGAAAATGAATTTGCTCATGTTCGGCCTCGACCATATCGTCGATATCGACCACGCCATCGGTCTGGTGCATCGCGGCCTTGACCCGGTCGGAGACATTGATGATGTCATCGTAGCTCGCCGCCGGCGGGCCGTAGACTTCGGCGACCACGGTCGACAGCACCGGCGGGCCGGGCGGCAATTCGACGATCTTGATATTGGCGCCATAGCGCTGTTCGATGCGGTCGATGTCGGGCCGTATGCGCAAGGCGATCTCATGCGATTGATGGACCCGGTGTTCTTTTTCCAGCAGATTGATGCGGATTTCGCCGACATGGCTGCCCTGGCGCAGATAATAATGTCTGACCATGCCATTGAAATCCATCGGCGAGGCGAGTCCTACATAGCTCTGATAGTCGGTGACTTCATTGACCGTCGATAAATAACGTCCTAGCGCCGTCGCCACGGCATCGGTCTCCTCCAACGTGCTGCCGCGCGGCATGTCGATGACCAGTTGCAATTCGTTTTTATTATCGAACGGCAGCAGTTTCAACGGCACCACGCGGGTCACGGCCAGCAGCGACGAAGCGACGAAGGCGATGAACACCGCCAACAGAAACCAGCGCGATCGCGCCGGCGTAGCGATCAGCGGCGCAAGGATAGTCTTGTAAATCCGGTAGCCTAAGGTGTTCTTTAACTCGAACGGTTTGTTGTGACCCTTGCCGTAGTCCTTCTTTAACAGCCGATAACTGGCCCAAGGGGTCACGGTGAAGGCGATAATCAGAGACAACAGCATCGCGATCGGTACGTTGAAGGCCATCGGCGCCATATACGGCCCCATCATGCCGGTAATATAGAACATCGGTATAAAAGACAAGATGACCGCAAAGGTCGCCAAAATGGTCGGCGGACGCACTTCATCAACCGCGGTCAACAGCGCCTGCAATGGCGGCTCCTTGCGCATCTTGTAATGACGATGAATGTTCTCCACATCGACGATCGGGTCGTCGACCAGCAGACCCAGCGATAAGATCAATGCAAACAGTGTCACTCGGTTGATCGTGTAACCGAAGATCAGGTCACAGAGCAAGGTCACGGCGAAGGTCATCGGCACCGCGATCGAGACGATGAGCGATTCCTTTAGCCCCAATGCCAGGGCCAGCAATACGATGATGGTTACAATCGCGATGCCGAGATGTTTGACCAGTTCATTGACTTTGTGGTCGGCGGTTTCTCCATAGTTGCGGGTCACCGTCAGCAGCACGTCATCCGGAATCAACGTGCCGCGCAGTTGTTCAGTCAGCGCCAACACCTGTTCGGCGACGCTGACCGCGTTGCTGCCCTTGCGCTTGGCGATCGCGAGGGTCACCATTTCGCGTTCTTCGCCGATTTCCGGTTGATTGCCGATCGCTGCGCCGATCGCGCGCATTTCTGCGACGGCAGGGCCGAAACCGATGCGGGTGTAATGACGTGGATCCAGCGGGCCATCGATGATGCGGGCGACATCTCTCAAATAAACCAGACGACCGTTGACGCTTTTGATCACGGTAGCGGCAACCTGTTCCGGAGTCTTGAAATGCGGTCCGGCTTCCAACAGAATCTCCTTGCCATGATTGTCGAAGGCGCCCGCCTGTCTATTGACATTGCTGTTGGCCAACGCTTGTTTGATTTCCAACAGCGTCGTACCCCGGGCGGCCATTTTGACCGGGTCGGGGTAAACGGTGATGCGGCGGGCGGCGCCGCCGACCACCCGGCTACGCCCGACATTTTCAATCGTGCGCAAACGCTCGATCAATTCGTCGGCGATACGGCGGATCGCCATCGAATCGTAGACCTCGTTCTGCGGCGACAGCGAGATCAGTACGGTCGGCACATCGTCAATCTCGACCGGCTTGACCAGCCAGTTGGTGACGCCGGGCGGAATGATATCCTGGTTGGCGAGCAATTTGTCGCGGGTTTTGATCAGGCTTTGTTCCAGTTCCTCGCCGACATAATAACGCACCGTGACGACCGCCTGTCCCGGACTGGAGGCGGAATAGACATATTCGACGCCGGGAATTGTGTATAGCAAGGCTTCCAGCGGCGTCGTCACCAGCATCTCCATTTCCTCGCTGGAGGCGCCGGGGTAATCGACATACACATCCATGACCGGCACGACGATTTGCGGGTCCTCCTCGCGTGGCGTCAATACCAGCGCGGCGGCGCCGGCCAACAGCGAGATGATCAAAAACAGCAGCGACAGTTGCGAGGTCGTGAACAGCCTGACGATGCTGACGGTGAAGCTGTCTTTTTGCATTTCCTGCTTATCGCTCATTGCACTAATCCGCTGTTAATCAGGATGGTTTCGCCTTCGCGCAGGCCGGACAACACCTCGACTTTATCGCCGCGTTGTTTGCCGGTGCGGATATGGCGAGTATAGACTTGATTGTCCTCGACGATTTTGACCGCCTCCAACTGGCCGTAATGCAACACCGCGGAAGCGGGAATGCGCAAGACGTTTTGATGTTCTTCGCAGCTTTGTTCCATCCAGGCGAACAGGCCCGGGATCAGGCCCTCGGAAGAAGGCAGGGCGGCTTTGACCAGTTGCGTGCGCGTCAACGGATCGATTTCCGGCACGATTTCATCGATGACGCCTGTAATTGTCTTATTCAAAGTGTCGATGCGGATATCGACCTCCATGCCTAGGGTAATGCGTTTCGCGCAGTTGGTTGGGATCGCGGCTTCCATACGCAAATCATCCTGTTTTTGCAGGATCACGATCGGATCGTTGGGGAGGCCCATGTCGCCGGGCTCCTTCAGGCGTTCGCTGATGATGCCATCAAACGGCGCCAGCAGGATATTCTCGTCTAAATTGACATTAACCTGCTTCAGCGCGCTGCGGGCTTGTCTGACATTGGCGCGCGCGGTATTGGCCCGAGCCACGACGGCGTCATAATTTTGTCGGGTGGCGGCGTCTTTGCTGTACAGTTCCTTGATTCTTTTTTCATCGGCGATCGCTTGTTTGGCTTGTGATTGCGCGGCGTTCAGCACGGCCACCGCTTCCTGATAGGACGCGCGCAAGGCTTGTTCATCGAGTCGGGCGATGACATCGCCTTTTTTAACGGTATCGCCGGCATTGACGGTGACTTCGAGGATGCGGGCATTCAGCTTAGGGGCGATCTTAGCGATGCTGCGCGAGCGTATCGTCCCCGGCCATGACATGACGTTGTCGGACAATTCCTTGCCTAAGGTCAGCGTTTCGGCCCCCGTCGGCAACGGCGACAGTTTGTGCGAAGTATTGCCTGGCGCCACCTTTTCACCGCCGCCGATCACGCCCAGGGCAAACAAAATCACCAGTATCAGGGCCAGTATCGACAGCGCCGGAATCAACCATTTGCTAGGGGTAGAAGTATGTTCGTCAGTCATGATGAATTATCAGTTGTTATGGTTTAAGATCATTGGCGCTGCCAGGAATTTCAGCTTTTTCCGGATTAAATCAATACCGGTACATGGCATTGCATTTCATCGCCAACGGCCTATGGCCTGATTCAACAGCGCTTCCGCGGTAAGGGCGTCAAAGCGGGCGGCGATATTGCGCGACAGCGCGCGGTCACGCGCGACTTCCGCTTCGATATAACGGGTGACCGTCACGGTGCCGGCATTGCGTTGTTCATTGACCATGCGTAAGGCTTCTTCGGCGGCCGCCACCGAGGCCATCGTGACATTCAGTCGGGCCAGCGCTTCCTGTAATTTAAGATGGGCGGTTTTGACTTCATTCTCGATTTGCAGACGGGTGCGGGTCACCGCTTTTTCGGCCTCGGAGAGCTGGTGGCTGGCGTTATTGATTTTTTCCTGGGTGCTGAATCCGGAAAAGATATCCATTTCCACCATCACCCCGGCGGTGACATTGTCCCGATTGGTGCTGAAGTCCAGATCTTTGCTGTCCGAACCGTAACTAAGATAGGCGTCGGCTTTTGGCAGGTGGGCGCCTTTTGCGGCGCTGAGCCGGCGCTGGGCGATGGCCAGCTGCTTATTGGCCGCGCGTATTTCCGGTCTCTGCCCCAATGCCTGGTTGAGCAAATCGGTAAAAGTCGCCTGCTGCTTCGGCAGTTGCCAATCAACGGTGGCATCGATGTCTAAGGTTTGTTCGGCATTCAATCCTAGCAGCATCTTCAGTCCTGTACGGGCCAGTTCGATGGCATTGGCGGCCTGAATTTCATCGTCCTGAGCTTGAGCCAGTTGCACTTCCAGCGACAGGACATCGGATTTCAGCGTCGTACCGGCATCGTAGCGGATGCGGCTTTGATCGAACTCACTGCTGACCGCGGTAATCGAGCGTTGGGTGACCTTATGCGCTTCAATCGCGGCGAGATAGGCGTAAAAGGCCGAGTGTACCGCCTGTATCAAACGATTGCGTAATGCGTCCCGGTTCAGGCTTGCCGCCTCCACGCCCAGTTCCGCGGCCTTGCTGAGTTGGTAATCCTGGCCGCCGCGAAACAATGAATAACTGGCCGTGACTTCCGGGCGATAATTGTCGATTCCGCCGGGATGATTGAAGCCACTGTCGCCTATGGAAAAATCCAGGCGTCGTTGCGAAATGACCATGCCGAATGCCCGAGATGGGTTGTCGCTATGCTCATAGGATAGTCGTGTTTTGATTTGCGGATAGAATGCGGCGAGGGCTTGACCCAGTTTTGCTTCGGCCTGGCCGATTCTTTCCTGCATGATCTGCAGATCGGGATTGTTTTGTAACGCATAATCCACCGCTTTTTGCAGGGTATAGCTTTCTGCGTGGAGAAGGCCGCTATTCAACGATAATGCAGCGCCGAGAAAAATAAGGTATTTTCGAAGTAGGTGCATAGCTCAGCCAGTTCCAGTATGTTAGAGAATGTTAATATTGTATACGATTCTATGTTAAAAGACAGTGTGAAAATGAATAAAGACCTTAGAATTCATCGCTTAATAGTCTTACTCTGTTTGACCGCCTTGTTCAATGTCCCCGTGTCGGTCGCCGATGCGCCACAACACAAACGGCGCATCAGTAGCGCCTGGGAATTGCCGCCATTGATCCTCGATGATCTAGAGGGCCAGTCGCGCAATTTGTACGATTGGCAGGGTAAAGTCAGCAATTCCCACTTTGGAGTTCAAAAAGGGCATGGGTTGTGTTTGGCGAGGATGTCGGCAGCAAGGATGCTACCGTCAAGCCCCCAGGGATGGGTTTACCCAGCACCTAAATTCCATGGCTACAGGACTATATTTTACATTCCAGGATAATTTAGGTGCTGGGTGAACGGCGTTCCTCGACAGACACACCCCATGCCCTAAACACAGCAAAAATGCACAAACTGATGACATGGAATAGCTGGCGCCTGCCGAGTACCCGTCATATATAAAATGACTGAGTACTAGTTGAGTTGATAGTAATATTGCGCAAGCTGCCGAATATCTTCCTCGCTGAGTTGTTCGGAAATCAAACGCATGCGGCCATAGATGTCATTATGACGCACGCCGGTCTTGTATTCGGTCAAGGTATTGACGAAATATTCCACTTGCTGGCCGGCTAGCGCCGGAATATCCTGTTTTTCCCCGTCGCCGTTGCTGCCGTGACAGGTGAAGCAGGGAGGGATGATTTTTTTTCCGTTTCCCTGGCTTACCAGCACTTTAGCCTTTTTCAATGCGCCATTGCCGCTTTTTGGGTTTTGTGCTCTCGGCAGAGAGGCAAACCAGGCGGCTAGGTCGGCGCTATCCTGTTCCGACAGACCTTGGGCGATCGAATTCATCAACATATGCTCGCGTTTGCCGTCGGCGTAATCACGCAGCTGTTTGTAGGTATAGGCCGCCAGTTGGCCGGCTAGCGACGGGTTGCTGGCGATTGGGCTGACGCCTTTTTCGCCATGGCAACCGACGCAGGATTGCGCCAGCTTCTGACCGTTTTTGGGTTTGCCGTTTTTGACGAAATTCAGTAAATCCGGCGTCCAGGCGATGTTAGTGGAAGGCTCCGCAACGCTAAGGACAGGACAGAGCAATAAAATTAAAGGCAATAGGCATTTCATGGTTAATATCCCCAGGCGCTTGAGTCGAAGGTGCCGATGAAGAAGAACTGCAGAATCGGGATGCCGAAGCTGACGGCCATGTAAGCCGCGATAACCTTGTTCCACAATTTGAAGTCATTCAGATATTCCGGCAGCGAGTTAACCGGGTGTAGCGGTTCGGCATACTCGACTTGCGCGTTGAACTCTTCAGTGGCCGGGCCGAATTGCGTCTTATAGAGCAGATAGACGAACAAACAGGCCGAACCGAGCATGATCAGTCCGCCGGCTATCATCGCAAGCTCATAAGGTTTCCAAGAAAGCGTTAAAAGATTGTTGTAGACGACGCTGGAAATACGCCGGGGTTGGCCCAACAGGCCCAATATATGCCACGGGGTCGTCAGAATCGTCATACCGATAAACCAAGTCCACAATTGCACCAAAGCAAGATTGTTGGAGAACAGCGGTTTCTTGCACAATATCGGCCATAAATAATAGGCGATCGCGAAATACATGATCACGGTGGTGCCGGCGAAAATCAGATGAAAATGGCCGGGCACCCAAGCGGTATTATGCACCATCGCATTCATCGCATAGCTGGCGTTGACGATGCCGCCGAAGCCGCCGAAGATCAGCATCAACAACGACAGTATCACCGCCAGCACCATCGTGTTGGTCCATGGCAGGCTGCCGATCCAACCGAACAGGCCTTTGCCGCCGCGCAAGCGGCCGGCGATTTCCAGCGAGGCGATGACGGTGAAACCGGTCATGAAAGTCGGCACCGTCACGATGAAGGTGCCGATGCCGTGCAGCATTTTCCAGCCCTTGCCTTGTTCGGGATCCATATAAAGGTGGTGGAAACCGATCGGCAGACTGAACACCACCAGCACGATGAAGGCGGCTCGCGCCGCTTCGTCGCTGAATATAAAAGCGCCTGCCTGTTTCGGGACAAACACATAGAAAGCGATGTAAGCCGGAATCAGCCAGAAATAAACGATCGGATGCAGGGTCCAGGCAAACAGGGTGCGGGCCAGTCCCGGGTCGATCGTATCGGACCAACCCAATGACAAGGGGATCAATTGAAACAAGACCTCCATCGCCACCCCGGCGCTGGTCCACAGCCATAACAGCGCATTGGCGGTGGTTGCGAACATCGCCAATGGCACCGGTTGGCCGGGGTTGGCCTCTTTCCACTGATAGAACATCACGATCATCACGACGCACCAGGCCCACGAACCGACGATCAGCAGCGTGGCGCCCAGGTAAAATAGGTAATGGCCTTGTACTGGGGGGTAGAAAGTATAGAGGACCGAGGCTAGGCCGGATAGCAGCGGTATCGCTGCCAATACCACCCCGAACAGAGCCACCCCGAAGCCGCCCCAGGCCAATTCTTTGTTCCAGACCGGCATGTTCAACGAGGTGCTGGCGGTGTAATAGCCGAAGCCCATGATGAAGAAGGTGGTCAACACATAGGCCATCAACACGCCATGGGTGCTGACCGAAGCAAAATAAACCGTCGGCGATCCTAGAGATTCAATTAAGCCGCTGCGTTCCAGGACTTGGTATTCGCCCATGAAACAGGCGATGATGAAGGCGGTAAAGGCCACTGTCATATGGCTTAACGCCAGTTTTCTTTCATTGCTATCGTTCATTGCCGGCCGCTCCGTTCGTTGTTTGTTTAGACGCATGCCATTGGTCTTTTTCGACCACGTCGATTCTGCCCCACATATGATCGTGCCCTAACCCGCAGTATTCGTTGCAGAGCATCGGGTAATCGCCCGGTTTCGGGAAAGAGGTCTGCAATTCGGCGACAAAGCCTGGCACGATCATCGTGCTCATGTTGGTCATCGGGACATGAACGCCATGCAAAACGTCTATGCTGACCCAACGGAAGGTGATATTGGTTTCAGCCGGCACCGAGATTTCCTTGGGAAAGAACGAATAACGTCCCGCCACCATTTTGACGCTGACGTTGCCGTTTTCATCGCGATGCACGCCCAGATTATCTTCGGCGAATTCTTCGCTTAAATGCAGGCTGGCGGAATCGATCGTTTCGACATTGCCGGGGGTTGTGATGTTGTGAAACAAGGCGTCGATGATGATCAGGGTGACGAATAGGCCGCAAATGGCGAGGACGATTTGCGCCCATTGCTTTTCTAACGGATCGATATGCATAATTGCCCCCTAGTTGATGATACCGCGGGGCGTGAATACCCCGTAGTACAGGAATAACCAGGCGACGACCATGCTGGCGCCGACGAGAAGCATCAACGCCCAGGTGCCGATAGGAGCGCTTTTCAGTATTTTTTTACGTTCTTCTTCGCTGAGTTGATTCATCTTTCCTCCGAGGCGGATTATTATTTTTTTGGGGACAGGCGGAAATTGGCAGGATTATTTTTATTAAGGTTAAGTGTAACTATTCAGTATCTTTCAGGGTTTAGGGAGTAGACCATTGATTTCTCGGGACGCGTGAATACTTCCATGTAAGCTCTGACTGCAACGTCCTGTTGCAGACAGCCCGATAAATCAATAGCCTACTCCCTCTTATAAAACTATGCTGAATAATTACGGTTAAGTTAATATAGTGGCAGATTATTTTAGCTGTCAATTTTTACTCGTATCGGTCAGTGATATTTTTTATTTCGAATTTAGTAAATAAACTCTGTACATGATAAAAAGTCTTAATAATTAGTAATAAATTAATTTGCATGGAGATTTTAGTTTCTTGTGTGGGATGGGTTTCGCTATCGCTTCTCCTCACCCTACCGCAAACTCCATGAACCATTGAATAAATTTTTGTTGTGTACGGAGTTAATTGACCTGGATTGTTTTTTAGCCAGATTTCCCAGAAATTCCACTTCATTTATAAAATATCCGGATCAGTCGAACTTGTTCAGCGTTTTATGCATAGTAATGATCTTATGATTTGGAAGCAAAGCGACGGATTATGACAGCGCTGAAAATTATCGCCCTATTGAAAGCCTTGTTATTGCCGCCCGCTGGTTTCTTGTTGCTGGGCATGGCGGGTTTGTTGATCAGACAGAGAAAATCAGGCGGGTTTATGATTGCTATTAGTTTATGCGGCTTGTTTCTTTTTAGCATGCCGGTCTTTGTGAATTTCATCGCGAGGTCTTGGGAGACTATTCCCGCATTGCAACATCAGAGGGTTACCCAGTTAAAACCGCAGGCGATTGTCGTTTTGGGCGGCGGCATGAAAAAATCCGGGCAAGAGTATGGCCGGAAGGTCGGCTTGGCTGCGAGGACATGGATACGGTTGCATTATGCGGCGAGCGTGGCCCGCGAAACGGGGCTGCCGATATTGCTAGCCGGAGGCAGGGTGCTGGACAATGTTGCCTTATCGGAGGCCGAATTGATGGCGGATTATCTGCATCGCGATTATCAACTCGAGGCGCGTTGGCTGGAAACAGAAAGCCGGAATACCTTTGAGAATGCCCGCAATAGTCATGCAATACTAGCTGAAAACAATATTCAACGCATCATTCTGGTTACTCAAGCATATCATATGCCGAGGGCATTGATTCAATTCGAAAAGTTCGGCTTGATGGTGTTGCCGGCTCCGACCGATTTCATATTCAGTGCTGAACCATGGGGCATCTTCAGCTTCATTCCCTCGGCCAGCGCGTTGCAAAAAAGTTTTTTGTTGACCCATGAATGGCTGGGGTTTTATTGGTATCAGTTACGATATGTGTAACTATTCAGTATAAAAATGCTTTTACTATCAGTTACTTGCTCCAGAAGACGCCGTAAATATGTCCCTATAGGCTTGGATGCGACATCCCTGTCGCATACACTTCTTCCACAAGCAATTGATAGTAAAAGAAATATTTTCTCAGTATCAAGCTGAATAGTTACCGATATGTTTGAATACCGCCGTCGAAGTATATTGCCTTGGAAAGAAGTCTGCGCCGTGTTAGCCTGATGCATCAATGTATCATGCGCATTTATTATCATGCGCATTTATATAGAGGCATTAAACATGAAAAATTATTTTTTTCGGCAACAAAATTCGAATCAATATGGTTTTTGGTTTGTTAACGTTGTATTTGTTTTGTTTTTGACCCTGTTGTCCGTTAACGTCTATGCTCACAGAGGGGCGGTCGATGAGATAGACACTTGTCGTATCAAAGTAGGTTTTGAAAAAATCCATTTTACCGCTTATACACCCGAGTTCACTAAGGGGCAGGGGTTTTGTCAGTTTATTCCGAATGTAGGGCTGACTAATCTAGTTTTTGATTATGAAGGCAAGAAGTTACGCGATGTCAGCATAGAATATGAGATCACCAAAGAACCGGAAGGAACTCGGATTTTTTATCAAGAACCGAAAAAAATCAAAACCGGCAGCATGAATGCGGCGGTAGATTTCACCCCCTATGGCGCCGGAGATTATCTGGCACACATCACTATTGTGCATAAGGGCGAGAGACTGGATACACATTTGCCGTTTGTGGTAGGTTCCGAGGAAATCAAAACTCCGTGGGGGTTTTATGTTTTTATTGCACTCGTGCTACTGCTGATTGCATATTTTGTTATCTTGAACCGGGCGAGTAAACAAGAGACTCAAATGACAACGTCGGACTCTGACGAATAAAGAGGACGGCTATGTTAACGAGACTTAAGTCTAAATTCGCTACCATGCGCAAGTATGAAGTGATAATTATGCTGGCGCCCATCGTAGTGGTTATTCTGCTACTGTTGGTCGACGACGATGATGAATTCGCCAAAATGGGCACGACATCCTATGCTGGTGTTGAAAGACAAAGTTGCTCTCCTGGAAGTTTTCAGGGACAAAAAGGCGCGACTTACGGCGAAGAAACGCCAGGAGGAATCAAATATAATGTCCGTACCCCGCTGAATTATGACGCCACGTTTGCACATCCTTTGTTGGTCGTCTATGCGCCCGCTCAAGCTAATCGCGCCAAAACTGAAAGAATGACGGGGCTGACATATCAGGCGACTTCATTGGGGTTTATTGTTGCCTATGCCGATCATCCTGAATTATCGACTTCTTCCACCGTTGAGCTAGGAAGCATTCCGGAGCAGGTCGCTAAAAAATGGTGCATCGATAAAAAACGGATTTATCTAACAGGGCATTCCGACGGCGGCACCGTCGCGATGGCGTTGGCGTTCATGAACGGAACCCGGCATATTCCCTCGGCTATCGCGCCTAGCGCCGCGGGTGTCAGCTATCGCGATTTGAAAACGCATAGCTGCCCAGAACCGATTTCCGTGATGGTCATGCATAGTAAAAACGACCATCTGTTTCCAGGTTACGGTTCGGAAGCTTCCGGATGGTGGGCCGCCTGTAACGATTGCTCGCCGATTCCGAAAACCTTAGAAAATGGCTGTATCGCTTATACCGATTGTAAAAACGAAGTAAAAACCTGGTACTGTGAAGGGGAGAAAATCCATGCGAAATGGCCGCAATTAAACAATGTTATGCTGAAGTTTCTGGCTTCATCAAGTCGTTAAGGCAATTCAACTCAATCAATGAAATAGTCTGTAAAGCGAGTAAGGATGTGGCCGAAAATAACTGCTTTTTTGCTTCATGTTCGATTAGGGTAAGTTCGGTCCTCCATTGAAAATCTTGGAAACGGAGCGCCAGCGAAGTGAAGATTTTTAGTCCCCGATAGGCGTAGGGCCGATTGTTTTGTCGGAATCGAAGCGAGAGCGAAGGTGGAGACAAAATAAAAGGTCTCCCGAAACGCCGTCAAGTCATTTGTGGGAGTGCGACGGAGCCAGCATCGAGTTTACGATGATATGGCGGAGTGGCACGGACGCAGGACGAATCGGGGCCGCCGGAGGCAATAAACGCCACGTAATTTCTGCCGCTTGCTTGGGCTGGGATGCCCAAAACAAGCTTTCGCAGAAATAGCATCGTAGGGCGGCTTCGCGAAGCAAGCCGCCAAACCCCGCACCGGAGGCAAAATTAGCCGTTGTGCGTATCCAGGCGGATTGCCTGGCGGCGAATCCACCCTACGGTTGCGATGCCAATGGAGTCTTGCCTTCGGATGTGCCGAACAGTGTGAAGCGCATCAAAAATGGTGCGCTTCCTATCGTCAGTACACCCTACCGCATCGTAGGGCGGCTTCGCGAAGCAAGCCGCCAAACCCCGCACCGGAGGCAAAATTGGCCGTTGTGCGTATCCAGGCGGATTGCCTGGCGGCGAATCCTGTTGCATGCCAAGGTAGCCTTGCCTTCGGATGTGCCGAACGGTGTGAAGCGCATCAAAAATGGTGCGCTTCCTATCGTCAGCACACCCTACCGCATCGTAGGGCGGCTTCGCGAAGCAAGCCGCCAAAAACCGCCACCGGGACAAAATTGGCCGTTGTGCGTATCCAGGCGGATTGCCTGGCGGCGAATCCACCCTACGGTTGCGATGCCAATGGAGTCTTGCCTTCGGATGTGCCGAACAGTGTGAAGCGCATCAAAAATGGTGCGCTTCCTATCGTCAGCACACCCTACCGCATCGTAGGGCGGCTTCGCGAAGCAAGCCGCCAAAAACCTGCACGCGGGGCGGGTTATATAACACACCCTAAACGTTTAACTTACTTTAGGCGTATTTGTTGTTAATTTTCTGTTTTGCCACTCATTCATTTAATGAGGTAGCCCTGGTCGGGGCTACGGCGGTCCTCGACAGATAGGTCTCATGTGCTTAATGCCGCTAAAATGCTCAAACTGGAGTTGCTGCAGTCTTGCCGTAAGGAGTCGGTGTTTAGCTCCAATCCTGCCATAATCGCGCCGCGAAGGCGATCATCAGACCGCTAGAGTCGATCATGCGGATTCTTTCTCATCGAATAAACCGATCTACGATAACGCCACTATACAGATCCATTTTCGTTTCAGGCTAAAAGGGATTTTGACTAAAAGTAAAGGAGTTGTAATAATCCTGAGACCGAAAGAAGCTAAACTCTTTTTATTGCGACAAAGTCTCGGAGGCCTATGAGACGGATGAGATAGACACTAGCTTCATCTGAACCGTTACAGGAGAATTGCGTTTCATGTCAAAAGATACAATATCGATACGACATAATAGGACTGGTCAGGAAGCTGAATATCCGTTATTGCAGGGGACATTAGGCAAAGAAACGCTTGACATTCGTTCTCTATATAAAGATTTTGACTGTTTTACCTATGATCCAGGGTTTACCGCGACAGCCAGCTGCAAAAGTAATATCACCTTTATCGATGGCGATGCCGGTATTTTACTCTATCGTGGATATCCGATCGAACAATTAGCGGAACATTGCGACTTCATGGAAGTCGCTTTTCTATTGATGTACGGCGAATTGCCGACGAAACAAGAGTTGGAGACGTTTTGCGATGAAATTAACAGGCGCTCCATCCTCGATGAGTCATTGAGAAGCTTTTTTGAAGGCTTTCATTATGACGCCCATCCGATGGCGATGTTGGTCGGGGTCGTCGGCTCGCTATCGGCCTTTTACCATAGCGAACTAAACATGAAGGATCCAGAGCATCGGAGGATTTGTGCGACTCGGATGATCGGTAAAATGCCAACGATTGCTGCGGCCACCTATCGGCATTCGGTCGGCAAGCCTTTTGTCTATCCACTGGTGGATCTTAGTTATTGTGAAAATTTTCTGAATATGATGTTTTCACGTTCGTCACCGAATTATATAGACCCGAATCATTATATCGATCCATGCGCCGTTAAGGCGCTTAACCTGTTGTTCATTCTGCATGC
The DNA here is from genome assembly GCF_030717995.2 of Methylomarinum sp. Ch1-1. Lineage (NCBI taxonomy): Bacteria > Pseudomonadati > Pseudomonadota > Gammaproteobacteria > Methylococcales > Methylococcaceae > Methylomarinum > Methylomarinum roseum. The sequence continues at coordinate 2,786,354 of NZ_CP157743.1, forward strand.
CGATCACGAACAGAATGCCAGCACCTCGACGGTGCGTTTGGCCGCTAGCACCGGCGCCAATCCTTATGCTTGTATTGCGGCAGGTATAGCCGCGTTATGGGGGCCGGCTCACGGCGGCGCCAATGAAGCGGTTTTGAGCATGCTGACCGAAATCGGTACGGTTGATAAAATTCCGGAATATATCGCCAAGGCCAAAGATAAAAATGATCCTTTTCGGTTGATGGGCTTCGGGCACCGGGTTTATAAAAATTTTGATCCCAGAGCGACGATTATCCGTAAGACCTGTTACCAGGTTTTAGAAGGCTGTAATAAGAACGATCCTTTGTTCGAACTGGCCCTGGCTCTGGAAGAATATGCGCTAAAAGACGACTATTTTATTGAAAAGAAACTCTATCCGAATGTCGACTTTTATTCAGGCATCATTTATAAGGCTCTGAATATACCGGTGGACATGTTTACTGTGATGTTTGCGATCGCCCGCACCGCTGGCTGGGTGTCGCATTGGCTGGAAATGATGGCCGACCCGTCGACTCCGATCGGTAGGCCCAGACAGTTATATCAGGGACCGGGACAAAGAAATTTTGTGCCGATTGAAAGTCGGTAATGTATGATCTAAGTGTGATAGCAAAGAAGATTGTTTATATATTTCAGGCGGAGGAATGATTTGGAAACAATTTACAGAATGACGTTAGGTGATGCGAAACGGGTCGCCAATGCGGCCGAAGCGGAAGCGCGCATCAATAATTGGGATGTGGTCATCGCGATTGTCGACCAAGGTGGACATTTGCTTTATCTGCAGCGTGAAAATGCCCAGTTAGGCAGTATCGAGGTGGCGATCAGCAAGGCGAAATGCGCGGTATTGTTTAGAAGTCCGACCAAGGCGTTGGAACAAATGGTTGCCGATGGTAAGCAGGGGTTTTTAACGATGCCTCAGATGTTGCCGGTTGAGGGTGGGGTGCCATTACTGCATAATGGCCAGGTAGTCGGCGCTATCGGCGTCAGCGGGATTACCTCGGCCGAAGATGGCCATATCGCCAGAGCTGGCGCCAAGGCGTTATAACAGTCTTGATCTCTAGGTGAGCATGATGACGATAAAAAAACAGCAAACAGGCGAACCGCAAGATCGACACATTAGTGAAACCGGGCAAGAGGATGCCGGGGCGGACGGTGGACAAACACCGGAAATTGGCGGCGTCAAAGGACCCGAACCCACTCGTTTTGGCGATTGGGAAAAAAACGGCCGTTGTATTGATTTCTGATTCGGCGGCCAAGGCCTTGCATAAAGGGTCGAAAAAACGTTTATTTGGGCAGAGGATGATTTTCCCCTAAACCAGGCTTATTCCAGATTTGACAAGCCCTGATGTCAGGTCGGAAGCGCTCGCTGCATTGAACGTTTTTAACGCCATAAAATCTTGTTCTTTTGTAATTATTCAGCGTATTTTTATCAGAGGGAGTAGGCTATTGATTTATCGGGCTGTCTGCAACAGGCAGATTTTTTGCTCCTGCAAAATCTGCATTTCCATCGTCCCTGACGGTCAGACGTTGCAGCCAGAGCTTACATGGATGTATTCACCCAGCACCTAAATACCCTAGGTTATTGGCTATGATTAATAATCTTCGTTAATTTAGGTGCTGGGTGAACGCGTCCCGAGAAATCAATGGTCTACTCCCTAAACCCTGAAAGATACTGAATAGTTACGTTCTTTTTACGACTCTTTGGATATCGTTGGCAATGAATAGAAATAGACCCTTGTCCCCCCATCTTCAAGTCTACCGTTTGCCATTAACCGGACTGATGTCGATCAGTCATCGGGTAACCGGCGTGTTGCTATCCATCGGTTTGATTTTTTTCGTTTATCTCGTTTCAATGATGGCTTCCGGAGAAGACGCCTATCAAAGCCTGCAGGGTTCGTTGAATACGCTGGTTTTCAAGCTGATAGTCTGGGGCTTCATCTACGCATTGTTTTTCCATCTTTGTCATGGCGTTCGCCATCTGATTTGGGATAGCGGCGCTGGTTTTCAGCGCGACACGATGAATCGCTACGCCGTTATCGAGTTGCTTGCTTCCATTGCGTTGACCCTCGCAACTTTTTTCCTCTATCTATAGGATCAGACATGGAATATAAGACACCGTTAGCTAGTGCTCAGGGGCTGGGTTCCGCCAAGACCGGAACTGGACATTGGTGGCTGCAGCGAGTGACTGCCGTCGCTTTGATCCCTCTCAGCGTCTGGATGCTTAAATTGTTGAAGATGATCAGCGTTGCGCCCTATGCCGAAACGATCGCCTGGTTGACGGAACCGCTGAATACGGCCTGTATCGCAGCCTGGACGATCGCCGTGTTTTATCATGCTGCGCTGGGCGTTCAGGTCGTAATAGAGGATTATGTATCGACCGAATGGCTGAAAATCGTCGCGGTATGGGTCAACAAGCTGGTATGCCTGTTTTTGGCGGGGATGGCTTTGCTAGCTATTTTTCGTACTATTTCAGCGGGTTAAGCAATGTCATCAGAATATAAAATCATCGAACATAAACATGACGTCGTGGTCGTCGGCGCCGGTGGCGCTGGGCTGAGGGCGACCTTCGGCATGGTCGAAAAAGGCTTGAAAACGGCCTGTATTTCCAAGGTGTTCCCAACCCGCAGTCATACCGTAGCCGCACAGGGCGGGATCAGTGCGGCGCTAGGCAACATGGGCGAAGACCATTGGCGTTTCCATATGTACGATACCGTGAAAGGATCGGATTGGCTGGGCGATCAGGATGCGATCGAATATATGTGCCGCGAGGCGATTCCGGCCATCATCGAATTGGAACATTACGGCGTGCCTTTTTCTCGCACCCCTGAGGGCAAGATCTATCAGCGCGCCTTCGGCGGCATGACGACTCATTACGGCAAGGGGACGGCGCAAAGAACTTGCGCGGCGGCCGATGTGACCGGTCACGCTATCTTGCATACTTTGTATCAGCAGGCGCTGAAACATCATGCCGAGTTTTTCATCGAATACATCGCCCTGGATCTGATCATGGAAGACGGTGAATGCCGCGGCGTGTTGGCCTGGTGTCTCGATGATGGTACGCTGCACTTATTCCGCGCCCATCAGACGGTGTTGGCGACCGGCGGTTTCGGGCGCAGTTATTTTTCCTGCACCTCCGCCCATACCGTGACCGGTGACGGCAATGCGATGGTGTTAAGGGCAGGGTTGCCGCTGCAGGACATGGAGTTCATTCAGTTTCACCCGACCGGCATCTACGGCGCCGGTTGCCTGATCACCGAGGGCGTCAGAGGCGAGGGCGGCTACCTGACTAATTCGGAAGGCGAGCGCTTCATGGAACGCTATGCGCCGACGGCCAAGGATTTGGCTTCACGGGATGTGGTCAGTCGAGCGATCACCATCGAAATCAACGAAGGCCGTGGGGTCGGGCCGACTAAGGATTATGCCTATCTGCATATCGAACATCTCGACCCGGCCATAATCCATGAACGTCTGCCGGGAATCGCCGAAACCGCGCGCATCTTTGCCGGTGTCGATGTGACCCAGGAACCGATACCGGTGTTGCCGACCGTGCATTACAACATGGGCGGCATACCGACAAATTACAAGGCCGAGGTGGTGACGCTAAAAAACGGCGATCCCGACACGGTCGTGCCCGGCTTGATGGCGATCGGTGAATCCGCCTGCGTCTCAGTGCATGGCGCCAATCGTCTCGGTTCCAATTCGTTGCTGGATCTAGTGGTGTTCGGCCGCTCTGCGGCCATTCGCTGCGCCGAACTGGTCAAACCCGGCGCGGCGCATAAGCCGCTGGCCTCGGATGCCTGCGACCAAGCATTGAGGCGATTCGATCGCATCCGTCATGCCAACGGCGGCCGCAAAACGGCCGATATACGTCTGCAAATGCAGAAAACGATGCAAAGCAAGGCGGCGGTGTTCAGGACCGGGGAAACCTTGGCCGAGGGGGTGGCCGGCATCGCCGAGGTGGTCGAGAGCTTCGCCGATGTTAAGGTCAGCGATAAGTCGCTGATCTGGAATACCGATTTGGTGGAGACGTTGGAATTGGATAATCTGCTCAGCCAGGCCACCGTGACCATCAATGCCGCCTATGGACGAGAGGAAAGCCGAGGCGCCCACGCTCGCGAGGATTTCCCCGGACGCGATGACGATAATTGGTTGAAGCACACCTTGGTGTGGCTGGAAAACAACCAGGTCAAAATCGATTACCGACCGGTGCATCTTTACACCTTAAGCGATGAAGTCGAGGCTTTTCCGCCTAAAGAGAGGGTTTATTAATGGTCGAGTTTACATTGCCTAGAAATTCCAGAATAACGGAAGGAAAAACCTTCAAGGCGGCGGAAGGCGCAAGCAATGTCCGCCGTTTCGAAGTTTATCGCTGGGATCCCGATTCCGGCGAGAAGCCCCGCATCGACGTCTACGAAATCGACATGGATGCTTGCGGGCCGATGGTGTTGGACGCGATCTTGAAAATCAAGAATGAGATCGACAGTACGCTGACTTTCCGGCGTTCCTGCCGGGAAGGGGTCTGCGGTTCCTGCGCGATGAATATTAACGGCAAAAACACCTTGGCCTGCACCAAGGCGATTTCCGATTATTCGGGCGCGGTGAAGATATTTCCGTTGCCGCATATGGATGTGATCAAGGATCTGGTGGCGGATATGACCCATTTTTTTGCCCAATATGCGTCGATCAAGCCCTGGCTGGAGACCCAGACGCCGCCTCCGGCCGATAGAGAGCGCTTGCAAAGCAAAGAAGAGCGAGCAAAGTTGGACGGATTATATGAATGTGTTTTGTGCGCCTGCTGCTCGACCAGTTGTCCCAGTTATTGGTGGAACAGCGAGCGCTATTTGGGACCGGCCATTTTGCTGCAGGCTTATCGTTGGTTGGCGGACAGTCGCGATGAAAACACCGGCGCCCGTCTCGATGAATTGGAAGACCCGTTCAAGCTTTACCGCTGTCATACCATCATGAACTGCACCGATACCTGTCCGAAAGGCTTGAATCCGGCCAAAGCCATCGCCGAGATCAAGAAACAGCTGGTGCAAAGACAACAGGGTTGATGGAAGAGCTGAGCAAGTTGAAATGGCGCTGTCGGCGCGGGACGCTGGAACTGGACATCCTATTTCGCCGTTATCTGGATCAGTGTTACTGCCAGGCCGATGCCTCGGAGCGGCACGTTTTTTTGCAACTGCTGGAGCTGGAAGACGGCGAGTTGATGCGCTATATGATGGGCTATGCCGAGCCGGATGACGGCGCGTTGGTCGCAGTGGTGGCTAAAATGCGTCGGTTAAGTGAGGATGGCGGATAAAGTATTGATGACATTAACGTCAGCAGTTGTTACTCTGTCGTTAAGTATTTAGGTCGACTGAATCTAAGCGATAAGGGGGCAGGCAATGGCAAAGAATGAAAACGACAGAGCGGACTACGAAATGCTGGACGCGTATTGGCGGGCCTGCAATTATCTGGCCGCCGGCATGATCTATCTCACAGACAATCCGCTGTTGCAAAAACCGCTCAAGCCGGAACATATCAAGAATCGTTTGCTGGGACACTGGGGCGCCAGCCCGGGATTAAGTTTCAGTTACGTGCACATGAACAGGTTGATCAACAAATATGATCTGAACGCCATTTTCCTGGCGGGGCCGGGACATGGCGCCCCGGGGGTGCTGGCGCCGGTTTATCTGGAAGGCACCTACTCGGAAATCTATCCTAACAAAAGCGAAGACAAAGAAGGCATGCGCCTTTTTTTCAAGGAGTTTTCTTTTCCCGGCGGGATCGGCAGCCATTGCACACCGGAAACGCCGGGTTCGATACATGAAGGCGGGGAATTGGGATACAGTCTTTCTCACGCCTTCGGCGCGGCCTTCGATAATCCTGATTTGATCGTGACGGTGGTGGTCGGAGACGGCGAGTCGGAAACCGGGCCGTTGGCGACCTCCTGGCATTCCAATAAGTTTCTTAATCCGATCCGCGATGGCGCGGTCTTGCCGATATTGCATCTGAACGGCTACAAGATCAATAACCCGACGATACTGGCCCGCATTCCCCATGACGAACTCGAACATCTATTGCTGGGTTACGGTTGGAAACCCTATTTTGTCGAAGGCAGCGAGCCGATGGACATGCATGGCAAGATGGCGGCGACGCTGGAACAATGTGTGTTGGATATCCAGGATATTCAGCAAAGCGCCCGGGCGAATAACGATGTCAGTCGTCCGCTGTGGCCGATGATCGTATTGCGCAGCCCCAAGGGTTGGACCGGGCCGGCGACGGTGGATGGGCACAAGGTGGAAGGTTATTGGCGCGCCCACCAAGTACCGCTGGCGGCCGTCAAGGAAAATCCCAAGCATCTGCAGCAGCTAGAGGAATGGTTGCGCAGTTATCGGCCGGAAGAGCTGTTCGATGACAGGGGACGCTTGCTGCCGGAATTAAAAACATTGGCCCCGCAAGGTACTCGACGTATGAGCGCCAACCCGCACGCTAACGGCGGATTATTACGTAAATCATTGCGGATGACGGATTTTAGGGATTACGCGGTTCCGGTGGACAAACCGGGGCGTCAGGAGGCCGAAAATACTCGACCATTGGGCTGTTTTCTGCGCGATATCATGCGTTTGAATAAGACCAATTTCAGGGTGTTCGGGCCGGATGAAAACACTTCGAATAAACTGGATGCGATCTATCAGGCCAGTAAGAAGACCTGGATGGGCGGCTATCTGCCGGAAGATGAGGATGGCGGCGAGTTGTCGCCCCATGGTCGAGTCATGGAAATGCTGTCCGAGCATACCTTGGAGGGGTGGCTGGAAGGTTATTTATTAACGGGGCGCCATGGTTTTTTTTCCAGCTATGAGGCCTTTGTCCATATCATCGATTCGATGTTCAATCAGCACGCCAAATGGCTGGCGATCAGCGAAGAGATTCCCTGGCGGGCGCCTATTTCGTCGTTGAATCTATTGATTACCTCGACGGTTTGGCGCCAGGATCATAACGGTTTCACCCATCAGGATCCCGGATTCCTGGATGTGGTCGTCAATAAAAACCCGAAAGTTTGCCGCATTTATCTGCCGCCCGATATCAACAGCCTGTTGTCGGTCGCCGATCATTGTTTGCGCAGCAGAAACGATATCAACGTGATCGTCGCCGACAAGCAAAAACACATCCAATTCCTGGATATGGAGGCGGCGATCAAACATTGCACCAAGGGTATTGGTATCTGGGAATGGGCCAGCAACGACCAAGGGCAGGAACCTGACGCAGTCATGGTCGGTTGCGGTGATGTGACGACTCAGGAAGCATTGGCGGCGATTTCCTTGTTGCGGGAGTTTTTTGCCGACTTGAAGATTCGTTTCATCAATGTCGTCGATTTGTATAAACTGACGCCTGAAAGCGAGCATCCGCATGGATTGTCGGATCACGATTTCGACAGCCTATTCACCAAGGATAAACCGGTGATCTTTAATTTTCACGGCTACCCGTGGCTGATTCATCGACTGGCTTATCGCCGCAGCAACCATAAGAATCTGCACGTTCGCGGTTACAAGGAAAAGGGCAGTATCAATACGCCGCTGGAGCTGGCGATACGCAACGAAATCGATCGCTTCAGCCTGGCGATCGATGTCATCAATCGAGTGCCTAGATTGCAGGTCGCCGGCGCTCACGCCAAGGAAAGGCTACGGGACATGCAGATCGAATGCAGTCAATACGCCTACCGGCATGGCGTCGACCAGCCCGAATTCGCCCAATGGACCTGGCCGGACTGATAAGGATATCCTGAGTTCGGGATGAAAATTTCTTAATATTTGAGATAAATGCTTATCAGGTATTGACAGAACAAATGCGTGCAGTAGGGAGGCTGCGTTCAAGAATATATGAACGCATATAGTCCGCGTTTTCTGAAGTCATTGCCTGATGCTCTTCATGTTATTTAAACCGAATTGAGGTTAAAGATAGGGTGCAATAGCTCCAACTCTATTGCACCGAAACGGCGTTAGTAACTCTGGTAAGGGAGGAACTTGCCGGACATCGTGATCTGGACTCGATCACCGTTTGGGTTCGGTTCGCGGGCCATTTCCATTTTAAAGTCGATGGCGCTCATGATACCGTCGCCAAATTCCTCATGGATGAGTTCCTTCAGCGTAGGTCCATAGACGCCAATCAATTCATAAAAGCGATATATCAACGGGTCGGCCGGCGTGTCGCTGGTCGCCCCCTTATAAGGTACTACGGTCAGCCAGGTTCTTTCTTCTGTGCTTAAATCGAATAATTCACCGACGATATCGGCCTGGTCGTCGGCCAGCGTCATTTGGCCTAGACAGGCAGCGGTCACCCATTCCTTGCTCAGACCGACCTTCGTGGCCACGTCGCTCCATTTTAATCCTTGACTGATTTTGCTGGCGATGATCTTTTCGGTCACTTTCATTCTATTCATGTTTTCCTCCCGGAGTTTAACAAAGGTTATCTCTGTACCGCTGTACTGATAATTAGGTGTGTAGTTGCCTGCCAGGTGGACGAGACTGTGAAAGCTATATATGGCCATTCATATCGCAGTCTCGCCGCTCAACCGTTGATTCTAATAACGAAGGACATAGGGCATGATAGGCCATGCCTTAGCCAGCTCGTTGTTAGGCTTAGGCCTTTAGGCCTGCTTGAACTTGGTGGCTTCCTCGGAGCCACTGGTGGCATTGCCTTCACTATAGGAATGCGCGCCGACGCCGGCCAGCTGACCGCCCTGAACAATCAGGTATTCATCTCGGATGGGACGCCCTTCGAAGTAACATTCCAGGATTTCGCGGGTGCCTGCCGCATATCGAGTCTGCGCCGATAGGCTGGTGCCAGAAATATGCGGCGTCATGCCGTGATGGGGCATGCTGCGCCAAGGATGATCTTGCGGTGCGGGTTGGGGAAACCAGACATCGCCGGCATAGCCCGCCAGTTGACCGCTTTCCAGGGCTTCGACGATGGCATCGCGATCGCATAGTTTGCCACGCGCGGTGTTGATCAAGTAGGCGCCGCGCTTGAAATGTTTCAGTGACTGCGCGTTGATCATGTGCTCGGTTTCAGGGTGCAACGGACAGTTCAATGTCACCACGTCACAGACTTTGCTTAAGCTTTCCAAAGTGTCGTGATAAGTCAGGTTGAGTTCTTGCTCGATCGCTTCCGGCAGGCGATGTCTATCCATATAGTGTAGTTTTACATCGAAGGGATTTAGCAGACGCAGTACACGCAGGCCGATGCGGCCGGCGGCGATCGTGCCGACATTCATCGCTTCCAGGTCGTACGAACGCGCCACACAATCGGCGATGTTCCAGCCGCCATCGATCACATGATTGTAAGAAGGAATGTAGTTGCGCACCAGCGCCAGCGTCATCATCACGACATGCTCGGCCACGCTGTGGCTGTTGCAATAGGTGACTTCTGCGACGGTGACACCGTGATCTATTGCCGCCTGCAGATCGGTATGATCGGAACCGATACCGGCGGTAATGATCATTTTCAGATTTTTGGCCTTGGCGATGCGTTCGGCAGTCATATAAGCCGGCCAGAACGGCTGGGAAATGACGATTTCGGCATCATGCAATTCTCGATCGAGCACGCTGTCGACGCCGTCCTTGCTGGAGGTCACGACCAGTTCGTGGCCATTCGACTCCAGGTATTTGCGCAGCCCTAATTCGCCGGAAACGCTGCCGAGCAACACGCCGGGCTTGAAGTCTATCGATTTGGGCGTCGGCAGCGTTTGACCGTCCGGGTAATATTCCGGCTGGGGAAGATCGTCGCGCGCATAAGACGTCGGATAGCCGTCGATGGGATCGTCATAAAGAACACAAACAATTTTAGCCATTTTATTGTTACCTAAATTTTAGTGGATGACTGGGCATAACGATATGCTCAGATGTTTCCCGGCCGGGTGGCATTATTGTCTGCGTAGGCAGCGATGTGCGTCCAATTGTTTTGAAGTATGATTTAATAGGCGGTGGTTATCATTGCATCAAAACGTCGCTGTAAATCCAATTGTTGAGCGATCTGCCAGGCGGCATCCTGAATCGGGGAAGATGTGCTTTGTCGACGCATAATCAAACCGACTTCTCTTGACAACTCTGGCGTTAACGGTAAGGCGGTAACTTCCTGGTGTAACTCAAACTGGCTTAGCATGCTATGCGGAACGATGCTGTATAGCCCGGCGCTACGGACATGGGCATATAAGGCAAAAATGGAATCGGTTTCCAATTTGACATTGGGAGTGGCATCGGCCTCGCGAAAGGCGGCATCGATCAGCCGGCGGTTTTGCATGTTTTGGGTCAGCAAACATAGGGGAAATCCAGCGATATCGCGCCAGCTTAAGTGGCTTTTTATCAAACCAGGATCGGGATTGCGCGCCAACAACACATAGCGCTCTCGATAGAGCGATAAAGTCGCGAAACCTTTAAGCCGGCTATCTCCCAAATAGGTCAGCGCCAAATCCAACTCGAAATTGTCGAGCAGGCGTATTAGCTTCTCGGCGCAATGAGAAACGAGTTTGATTGTCATCCCGGGGTATTCAAGCTGACAGGGTTCGGTCAATAAGGGCGTAACGGGCAGCGTCGTCGGTATCGCCCCCAACTGCAATATGCCGGTCAGTTGTTGGCTATATTGCGCCGCGGCCTGCCGCATGCCTTCCCAGTTTTGGGCTAAAATCCGAGCCCATTGCAAAACCTTCTCGCCTTCATCGGTAAATCCTTGGAAGCGATGGCCACGTTTTATAATGGTAATACCGAGCTCTTCTTCAAGATGCTGGATCGCGGTGGACAAAGCGGGCTGGGATACATGGCAGGCTTCGGCGGCACGTCCGAAATGGCCGGTTTTGGCGAGGGCGAGCAGATAATCAATTTGGCGGATAAACATGAGAACGAAATTAACGTAAAAAGGGGGACAGGCTGGTTTAGCAACGACGAAGGCATGACGGCCGCAGGGATTGTGCGAAATTTTGTACAGCGGCGGGGGGCGGGATATGCATCCCGCCCCATTGTTTTAAGCTACATGTTTTCGATCAGCACGTCGGCGAATTTGCTGCATTTGACTTCGGTGGCGTTTTCCATCTGGCGGGCGAAGTCATAGGTGACCTGTTTACTGGCGATCACGGCGTCCATGGCGTCGATAATCTTGTCGGCCGCCTCGGTCCAGCCCAGATAGCGCAGCATCATTTCCCCGGACAGGATCAGTGAACCGGGATTCACCTTGTCCAGATTGGCGTATTTCGGCGCGGTGCCGTGGGTCGCCTCGAAAATAGCGGCTCCGGTCAGGTAATTGATGTTGCCGCCCGGCGCGATGCCGATGCCGCCAACCTGAGCGGCCAACGCGTCGGACAAGTAATCGCCGTTCAGGTTCATCGTCGCGATCACATCGAACTCGTCCGGCCGAGTCAGCACCTGCTGGAGGCTGATGTCGGCGATGGCGTCCTTGATCAAGATGCGGCCTTCAGCCAGCGCCTTTGCCTGTTCTTGATTAGCGGCTTGTTCGCCTGAGGCTTCCTTACTGCGTGTCCACTGCTCCCAGGTATAGGTTTGTTCGGGAAATTCGCGCTCAGCCAGGGCATAAGCCCAATTACGGAAGGCGCCTTCGGTAAATTTCATGATGTTGCCCTTATGGACGATAGTGACGCTTTTACGTCCGTTGGCCAGGGCATATTCGATTGCGGCACGGACCAGACGTTCCGTCCCTTGTCTAGATACCGGCTTGATGCCGATGCCGGAGGTTTCAGGAAAGCGTATTTTTTTGAAATGATCCGGGAAATGTTGCTGCAGCAATTGCAAAAAACGTTCATTTTCTTCGCTGCCCTGTTCAAATTCGACCCCGGCATAGATGTCCTCGGTATTTTCCCGGAAGATCACCATGTCGACCGCAGCCGGGTTCTTGACCGGCGAGGGTACGCCTTTAAACCAGCGCACAGGGCGCAGACAGACATACAGGTCGAGCATTTGCCTCAACGCGACATTCAGCGAACGGATACCGCCGCCAATCGGAGTCGTTAACGGCCCCTTGATGGCGACTTTGTAGTCGCGGCAGGCGCCCACCGTTTCGTCAGGCAGCCAGCTGTCGAACAGACGGTGGGCTTTCTCGCCGGCGTAGATTTCCAGCCATTGAATTTGTTTTTGCCCCTGATAGGCGGACGCGACTGCCGCATCCAGGACACGAACCGTGGCTCGCCAAATATCGGGGCCGGTGCCGTCGCCTTCGATGAAGGGAATAATCGGCAAGTCCGGTACCACCAGTTTGCCGTTTTCCATGGTTATCGGACTGCCGTTGGAGGGAGGGGTAAGCGTTGCCATGGGATATCCTCGCTGTCAGCTCAAAAGATTGAATAGCTTGAGGCCAGTTTGCCGTCATCGCTATCGGTGAAAACGGTTTTTCAGTTTGTTCAGAGTATCATGACTAAACCTCGGTTGACTGCAAAAATCTGTCCGTACAAATAGGGATATTGGAGGGCTATATATCAATTATTTGATCGGCTTCGATCCAGCCGCCGCTATATTCGCCGATATTGCAATCGAAAATATTGACATTCATGGGGTGAATATTGAGGTTTTGCTGCGCGCCTGGATACCACAATGACCAATTTTGCCTCCGGTGGCGGTTTTTGGCGGCTTCGCGAAGCCGCCCTACGTTGGCGGATCCGCTGCGCTTGATCCGCCCTACCGGTGCGGGTAGGGTAGGGTGTGCTGACGATAGGAAGCGCACCGGTTTTTGATGCGCTTCACGCTGCTCGACACATCCGAAGGCAAGACGGTGCTTTGCGTAGGAGGCCCGCCCAGAAGGTATTTTTTAATGAGGGAGCCCTGGGTTAGCTCTCATCGTTATACACATCTTTATGTTATCCATGTCATTCCGGCAGGGATTTCAGCAATTCTCAGTTTGAGTATTTTTGCGGGGTTTAGGGCATGGGGTGTGTCTGTCGAGGAGCGCCGTTCACCCAGCACCTAAATTATGCTGGAATGTAAAATATAGTCCAGTAGCCATGGAATTTAGGTGCTGGGTAAACCCATCCTTGGGGGCTTGACGGCAGCATCCTTGCTGTCGACATCCTCGCCAAACACACCCCATGCCCTTTTTGAACGCCAAATATGGGAATTGCTGCAGGGATTGCCGGAATCCAGGCTACATGGATGTATTTGGGCTGTCATCCTTGACCCTGGATACCCGCATCCCAGCGGGTATGACGAGACTTATGTATAACGATGAGGGGTTAGCTTGGCAACTAGATGACAAGATGCTTGGAAACTGTGTATCATACTGCACATTTTGGCAATTCAGGAGATTTGAATGCACAACGTCACGTTGATCAAAGGTGATGGTATCGGTCCTTCCATCATGGAGGCCGCGGTAAAAGTAATTGACGCATCAGGTGCAAAAATTCATTGGCATGAAGCGGAAGCCGGTATGGGGGCTTTTGAAAAATACGGTACGCCGTTGCCGGATGAAACCATGGAATCCATCGAAAAGACGCGTGTGGCTTTCAAAGGTCCATTAACCACGCAGGTCGGCAGCGGCTTCAGAAGCATCAATGTCGAGCTGAGAAAACGTTACGAATTGTACGCCAATATTCGTCCGGCCAAAAGCTGGCCGGGCGTGAAAACCCGTTTCGAAGATGTCGATATCGTCATCGTCAGGGAAAACACCGAAGGCTTGTATGCCGGTCTGGAGCATTATCTGACCCATAAGAAAGATATCGCCGAGAGTCTGGCGGTCGTCACCCGCGAAGGCTCTGAGCGGGTCATCGAATATGCCTTCCAGTATGCGCGCGACAATAACCGCTCGAAAGTGACGGTTTGCCATAAGGCGAATATCCTCAAATACACCCAAGGCCTGTTCTTGGACGTCGCCCGGGAAATTGCGCAAAAATATCCCGATATCGAGTTCGACGAAAAAATCATCGATGCGGCCTGTATGCATATGGTGATGAATCCGCAACAGTTTGATGTCGTCGTCACCACCAACATGTTCGGCGATATCATGTCCGATCTGACCGCGGGTTTGGTCGGCGGTCTCGGCCTGATTCCAGGTGCTAACATCGGCAAGGATGCGGCGCTATTCGAAGCAGTGCATGGCAGCGCCCCGGATATCGCGGGCAAAAACCTGGCCAACCCGACCGCAGTGATGATGGCCGGGGTGATGATGCTGAAATATCTGGGCGAAAATGATGCGGCGGCCCGCATGCAGCAAGCGATCGAAAAAGTCATTAATGACGGTCAATTTGTGACGCCGGATCTGAATCCGGCTTCCAAAGCCGGCACCATCGAAATGGGTCAGGCAATTATCGACGCGATGGCATAGTCTGCTGAAGCAGTGGCCAAGACAGTACCGCTATGGTGCTGTCTTGGCGCTTCTCTATCATTCGGTATAAGGGCCTTTGCGCTCGGGAGCGATATTCAACTCTCGGATCAGTTTTTCCAGCAATTGCTTCTCTTCCCGCACCACTCTTTCATGCATTCCAAAGGGATACTGAGTCGTGCAGGCGGCGGCAATATCCATACAATAGTCAAGAATCGTTTGTCGATGACGATGATCCTCGCTGAGGAAAAGCGTCGTCAGCGCCCCGAGCAAGCGCCGATCCGGTTTTTGATGGGCGAAACGATCCAAAAAGCTATTGGCATCGGCCACCGAAATCACCGGCGTTGCGTATAGCTGATCAAGCTTGGCGATATGCTCAATAACGAATTGATAGAGTATTTTTAATTCACCTTCCTGATTTATTCCATCTGCCCAGATCATGTCAATCAGGGGAATTAAATCCAGAAAATAAAAATCGGAGTCTTTCAAGTTGAATTCGACTTTCAACTGTTCAAAGCGATCTAGTTGGGACATCGGTGGGCTCGGGTTTATTTAGTCAAATTAAGGTAATGTCGATCCAATCGGCCTGCTTAGCCGCACAGCAAGCGACGCTGATCTAAAGTATAGGTAACAATTTCGTGTTCTTCAGTTTTTAGGAGCGAGTCTTAGCTTTCCGGATTAAATCATCGACAAACACACCCCAAGCCTCTTTGTTATCCAAATTAGGTATTGCTGGAATTAAATAAAAAGCGACAAACTGCCGTAAACACCGCTGGTGGCCAGATTAAATGGCCTCGCCGGAGTGAAACGAGTAGAATTAACACTATCTTTAACGCCGTGTCTGAAGTGTCGGTAGCGATTAATGATGGCGACAGACCGCAGATATTTAATCAACAGGATTCATCATGCTAGAACAATATCGTAAACACGTTGAGGAACGCGCCGCCGAAGGCGTCGTTCCCAAGCCTTTGGACGCCGAACAGGTGGCCCAACTGGTCGAGCTGATCAAACAGCCGCCGACCGGGGAAGAAGAGTTTATTCTCGACTTGCTGGCCAACCGTGTTCCCGCCGGTGTCGACGAAGCTGCCTATGTCAAAGCCGGATTTCTGGCTGCGGTGGCCAAAGGCGAAGCCGACTCTCCGATTCTAACGCCGGAGCGGGCCACCGAATTGTTGGGCACGATGCTTGGAGGATACAATATTGCGCCGTTGACCGAGTTACTGGATCATCAAACCTTGGCGCCATTGGCGGTCAAGGCGTTGTCGCATACCTTGCTGGTATTCGACGCCTTCCATGACGTCAACGAAAAAGCGCAAGCGGGCAATACCTATGCGCAGCAGGTCATTCAGTCCTGGGCCGACGCGGAATGGTTTACCAGCAAGCCGCAAGTTCCGGAAAAAATGACCGTGACCGTGTTCAAGGTCACCGGTGAAACCAATACCGACGATTTGTCGCCGGCTCAAGACGCCTGGTCCAGACCGGATATTCCGTTGCACGCCAAGGCGATGTTGAAAATGCCGCGTGAGGGAATTACCAATGCCGAGCAACAAATCGAGGCGTTGAAACAAAAAGGTTTTCCAGTCGCCTATGTCGGCGATGTCGTCGGCACCGGTTCGTCGAGAAAATCGGCGACCAATTCCGTTTTATGGCATATGGGCGACGATATTCCCTATATCCCGAACAAACGCGCCGGCGGCGTTTGCATCGGCGGCAAGATCGCGCCCATCTTCTTCAATACGATGGAAGATTCCGGCGCCTTGCCGTTCGAATGCGATGTCAGCGATCTGAACATGGGCGACGTGATCGATATCTATCCTTATCAGGGCTTGGTGAAACGGCACGACTCCGACGAAGTAATCTGCGAATTTTCCCTGAAAACGGAAGCGATACTCGATGAAGTGCGCGCCGGCGGACGGATTCCATTGATCATCGGCCGCGGCTTGACCGACCGGGCCCGCAAGGCGCTGGACTTAGAGCCTTCGACAGTATTCTTTCGTCCGACTCCCGCTAACGATAGCGGCAAGGGTTACACGCTGGCGCAAAAAATCGTCGGTAAGGCGTGCGGCGTCGAAGGTGTGCGGCCGGGCACTTATTGCGAACCCCACATGACCACGGTCGGCTCCCAGGACACCACCGGTCCGATGACCCGTGACGAACTGAAGGATCTGGCTTGCCTGGGCTTTTCCGCCGACTTGGTGTTGCAGTCGTTCTGTCACACGGCCGCCTATCCGAAGCCGGTCGACGTCGAAACGCAACATACCCTGCCGGATTTCATCATGAATCGCGGCGGTGTTTCATTGCGTCCCGGCGACGGCATCATCCATTCCTGGCTGAACAGAATGTTGCTGCCGGATACCGTCGGCACCGGCGGCGATTCACATACCCGATTTCCGATCGGGATTTCCTTTCCGGCCGGTTCCGGGTTAGTTGCGTTTGCCGCGGCGACCGGTGTGATGCCGTTGGATATGCCGGAATCGGTGCTGGTGCGTTTCAAAGGCGAAATGCAACCCGGCATCACGTTGCGAGATCTGGTCAATGCGATTCCTTATGCGGCCATTCAACGCGGCTTGCTGACCGTCGAGAAAAAAGGTAAGAAGAATGTCTTTTCCGGACGCATACTGGAAATTGAAGGCTTGCCTGATCTAAAAGTCGAACAGGCCTTCGAGCTGTCCGATGCTTCGGCGGAACGTTCCGCCGGCGGCTGCACGATTCGTCTTGATGAAGAGCCGATACGCGAATATCTGACTTCCAATATCACGCTGTTGAAATGGATGATTGCCGAAGGCTATGGCGATGCCCGAACCCTGCGGCGTCGTATCAAGGCGATGCAGGAATGGTTGGATAATCCGAGTTTATTACAGGCGGATGCCGATGCGGAATATTTCGAGGTCATCGAAATCGACATGTCGGAAATCAAGGAACCCTTGTTAGCCTGCCCGAACGATCCAGACGACGTCAAAACCCTATCCGATGTTGCCGGCACTCAGATCGATGAGGTTTTCATCGGCTCCTGCATGACTAATGTCGGCCATTTCCGCGCCGCCGGTAAACTGCTGCAACAACAGCAAGGGGAATTACCGACTCGCCTATGGATGGCGCCGCCGACTAAGATGGATCAGAACCAACTGACCGAAGAAGGTTATTACAGTACCTTCGGCAAGGTCGGCGCCAGAATGGAAATGCCGGGTTGTTCGTTGTGCATGGGAAACCAGGCCCGGGTTGCGGACAATGCCACCGTGGTTTCCACCTCGACGCGCAATTTTCCCAATCGTTTGGGTACCGGGGCGAACGTTTATCTGGCGTCCGCCGAATTGGCGGCAGTTTGTTCGCTACTCGGTAAAATACCGACGATGGAGGAATATAAGCAATATGCCGGCATTATTGATGAAACCAGCGCCGACACCTATCGCTACCTGAACTTCGATCAGCTCGACAGTTATCAGCAGAAGGCCGAACAGGTAAACGAAGAAGCATGATGGTCATGCCGCGACGGCAACGCTGTTGCGGCATGGACGATCTCGACGGCAGTCATACCGAAACCTGAGCATGTTGAAAAAATATTTTCTACAACCGGATTCATTAAGTTCAGTCGACGCCTCGATCGATTTAAGCGGCGCTTATGACAGATTGATCGAGCAAAACCATTATCGCCGGGATCCCAATCAAATCGCGCTGTTAGAGTATTTACAGGCTGTGCTGGACAGGGTACAGTTGCAGGAGAGGCTGCAGCGGCGCGTTTTCGGCAAAAAATTAATCGGTCGCTGTAGACATTTATATGTTTATGGCGGCGTCGGCCATGGCAAATCGATGTTGATGGATTTGTTTTTTGACGCTTGCCCGGTTAAACAGAAAAGACGGGTGCATTTTCATGCCTTCATGCAGGAAGTGCATGAATTCATACACCGCTGGGAGAAACGGCCGCGTGGTGACGTCATTGCCGCATTGGCCAAACAAATCAGGTCGTCGACGCTATTATTGTGTTTCGATGAGTTTCATGTCACCGATATTGCCGATGCGATGATCATGGAAAGGCTGTTTCGCAGCCTTTTCGAACTCGGCGTCGTGACCGTGATGACGTCCAATCGTCATCCCTCCGATCTTTATCGCGGCGGTTTGCTTAGAGAACAGTTTTTGCCTTTCGTCGATTTGCTGCTTAATTCGGCCGATATCGTCGAATTGGCAGGACAGGTCGATTATCGTTTTGCCGTCGAGGAAGCTGAAGATCGGCGTTATTTCTGCCCGCTAGGCGCCGAGGCGGATTTTTTGCTGAACCAGCGATTTCTACATAGCAGCGGGGCGGAAAAACCGTCTAAAGGCAGTATTCATGTATTCGGCAGGGACATCAGTCTGACGGCGGTGCATGGCGACACCTTGCTGACCTCGTTCGATCAGCTTTGCAAGCAATCATTGGGGGCGCCTGATTATCTGCATATCGCCGCGCGGTTCAACACGGTGTTAATGGCCGATATCCCGAGATTAGCGCCGGATAACTGCGATGAAGCGAGGCGCTTTGAAATCCTGATAGACGCCTTGTACGAACATAAGGTCAAATTCATTTGCAGCGCCGAGGCACCGCCCCGGGAAATCTATAAGGCGGGCGAAGGAGCGTTTGAATTCAAGCGAACCGTCTCGCGATTAATGGAAATGCAATCCGATCGCTATGTAAAATGATGGAAAAGTACCAGCAATTCCCACTTTGGCGTTCAAAAAGGGCATGGGGTGTGTTTGACGAGGATGTCGGCAGCAAGGATGCGGCCGTCAAGCCCCCAGCACCTAAATTCCATGGCTACTGGACTATATTTTACATTCCAGCATAATTTAGGTGCTGGGTGAACGGCGCTCCTCGACAGACACACCCCATGCCCTAAACACAGCAAAAATGTTCAAACTGGGAATTGCTGGAAAAGTACCGCGCTGATTGATTTTAATCATGCCGGCGTTATCATAAACTGAGTTCGGAATAAAAAATTGCCCTACAGTTTGAGAGACATGTTCTGAGTCAATGCCTGATGCTTTTTACGTTTCTTAAACCGAACTGAGGGGGCGGAGAACGATGTTTCCCGGTTTTAGCGAGCCGTATTCAAAGAATGGGGAAAATTGAGCTCATTTAAACAGGAGGATGGTTTGTGATTGAAAACATGGTCAGGCATCACAATATCAAGTCTATCGTCGGTAATATCATCACGATCAGGCTTGCCAACATGGATATATTGGATGAGATCACGCCGCGTTTCGGCGATTTGGCCAAGATCGAGGATGAAAATGGCCTACATTCTTTGGCCCAGGTCATTAAAATCGACGGCAACGACATAGCGCTGCAGATTTTCTCCGGAACCCAGGGCATTTCCACCCACGCATCGGTGCGTTTTCTCGGTCATTCGATGAGGGTGACCTATTCCAATAATATTCTAGGCCGGCTCTTCAATGGCGTGGGCGAACCGATGGACGGCGGCTCATCATTGCAACCGGACCCTAAGGTCGCGATCGAAAGCGCGTCGGTCAATCCGATGAGGCGGGTGATGGCATCGAAAATGATCCGCACCAATGTGCCGATGATCGACCTGTTCAACTGTCTGGTCGAAAGCCAGAAAATCCCCATATTTTCGATTTCCGGCGAACCCTATAATGCCTTCCTGGCCCGGATCGGCATACAGGCCGACGCCGATATCGTCGTCTTCGCCGGCTTGGGATTGATTTTCGATGATTTCTATTTTTTTCGCTCCCAGTTCGAGCAGGCCGGTGTTTTCGCGCGCACGGTGATGTTTACGAACCTGGCTTCCGACCCGATCGTCGAGCGTTTGCTGGTGCCGGACATGGCGTTGACGGTCGCCGAGCGTTTCGCCGTCGAGGAGGGGAAAAGAGTCTTGGTGCTGATGACCGACATGACCGCTTACGCCGATGCGATGAAGGAAGTCGGCGTGTCGATGGAGCATGTGCCTTCCAATCGCGGTTATATGGGCGATCTGTATTCACAATTGGCCAAACGCTATGAAAAAGCCTGCGATTACCACGGCGCCGGTTCGGTGACGATACTGTCGGTTACGACGATGCCTGGCAACGACGTGACCCATCCGGTGCCCGACAATACCGGTTATATCACCGAGGGCCAGTTTTATCTGCATGACCGCATGCTCGACCCTTTCGGTTCATTGTCGAGGCTGAAACAGCATGTCATCGGCAAGGTGACTCGCGAAGATCACGCCCAGATCATGAACACGATGATTCGTTTTTATTCGGGCGCCAATGACGCCGAGCAGAAACAGGCGATGGCCTTTGATTTATCCGAACATGATCATAATCTGCTAAGGTTTGGCCGCCTGTTCAGAGAACGCTTCATGGATATCAATGTTTCCATCAGTCTCGAAGACGCTCTCGATTTATGCTGGCAGACGCTGGCCGAATGTTTCGATGACAGTGAATTGTTAATGAAGCAGTCCTTGATTGATAAATATTATCCGCGCCATGAGCAGACTGCAATACAGTAAAGCGTCGCTGCACAAGCAAAGCGCCCTGTTGAAGCGCTATCGTCAGTATCTGCCTTCGCTGGATTTGAAGCGCCAGCAACTAATTGCCGAACGGGCGAAGGCCATGAAACAAATGCGGGCGACGCAACAGCAGATAGAACAAACGCTACAGTTTGTCCGTGACAACTTGCCGATGTTGGCCGATGAGAATATCAAGCTGGCCGAGCTGGTCGCCGTCAACGATATACGGATTGAACAAGAAAATCGGGTGGGCGTCGAAATTCCCCGGCTAGCCGATATCGACATCAGCGAAAAAGCTTATTCATTTTTCTGCAAGCCGCACTGGGTCGACCTCTATGTCCGCAAATTGAAGGAGATGCTGACGCTAAAGATACAGTTGCAAGTTGAACGCAGACGCTTGGAATTGTTGGATCATGCAGTCAAAAAGGTGACCCAGCGGGTCAATCTGTTCGATAAGATATTGATTCCCAAAGCCGAAAAAAATATACGTAAGATTCGCATCTTCCTGTCGGATAGCGAAAGAGCGGCGGTGATTCGCGCCAAAATCACCAAGCAAAAACGACTCAGGCATGCATCATGAGCATCGTCAGCCTAAAAAGAATGACCTTATGCGGTCTGCTCGACGAAAAAGCGTCCATACTGCACCAATTGCAGGCCCTGGGCGGCGCCCATTTGATTCCATTGACCGAGATGCCGGAGTCTGCACAGACCGCAACCCAGCACATCACCGAAAAAGCCGTCAATGCGTTGAAATACCTGATGCAGTGCCGTAACAAGCGCCATCAGGTTCATGATGACGAAGAGTTCAATTTGGAGACGGTGGTCGACAATGTCGCCAAGGTGCGCTACGAATGCCGCCTGTTATCCGATCAACGCGATTTTCTGCTGAAACGCATCGCCGAAATCGAACCTTGGGGAGATTTCCAACTGACGGAAAAGGACGATTTGGGCCCGATCCAATTATGGTTTTACATCGTTCCGAAACGCTTGATGCACAAACTGAATAAGGCGCTCGTTTATCAAGTCGTGCATCAGGACAATTTGTATTGTTATGTCGTCGTGTTATCGGAACAAGAACCCGACAGCACCGCGTTGCCGGTCGCCCGCACCCATACCGGTCGGGTGCCGCTGTCGCAATTGAAAAAACAGCTGCAACAGACCGAACTGCGGCTGGAGGATCTGCAGGCGGAGCGGGAATCGCTAACCCGCTGGATTACCTTGATCTCGTTAAGTCTGGTTAAAAATGAAGAGCATGCCGATTTGAAGGTCGCTCATACGATGACGCTGGACAGCGATCCGGTGTTTGTCTCTCAAGCTTGGATTCCGGCCAGCGAAACCGAACGTTACGCTGATTTTGCCAAGTTCCATGGTTTGGCGATACAGTTCAGCGACCCCGAACCGAATGACAAACCGCCGACGTTGCTGTCCAACCAGGAAGAGCTGGCCGGCGGCGAGGAGGTCATTAGTTTTTATCAGACCCCTAGTTATTTCGATTGGGACCCGTCGGTTGTGGTGTTTTTTTCCTTCGCCCTGTTTTTTGCGATGATTTTGTCGGATGCCGGTTATGCCCTTGTGTTCGGGGTGTTGCTGATGTTGAAATGGTCCTCGCTGAAACGTAGTAAGAGCAGGCGGCGTCTGCGCATGCTGGCCGCCGTCACGATCGGCTGTTCGCTGGTTTGGGGAGTGCTGACCGGCAGCTATTTCGGGCTAGCGCCGACCGGCCAAGGCTTTATCGCGAAACTGAAGATCTTTGATTTGCAAGATTTTGACAGTATGATGCGGTTGTCGATCGGCGTCGGGGTCGGCCATATTGCGCTCGCCAATCTGGTCAAGTTCTATCAGAACAGGCGTCGCTTATCGGCGCTGGCGCCGCTCGGCTGGGTGCTTGCCGTCATCGGCGGCTTTACTTATTGGTTAGCGCTGGAACAGGCTAATGAAAGCGGACGGATCGCCGCTTATGCCCTGTTGACCTTGGCTGCGATATTCGTGTTAGGCTTCAACAGCGAGCGGCCGGTTCGTCAACCGGTGGATCTGCTCTGGCGATTATTGCAAGGCCTTAAAAGTTTGACCGGCGTTACCCGGATTTTCGGTGATGTCTTAAGCTATATGCGCTTGTTTGCGCTGGGCTTGGCCAGCGCCTCGCTGGCCTTGACCTTTAATCAGCTGGCTGGCCAGGTTTATCATTCGGTGCCTGGCGTCGGTTTGTTGTTCAGCCTGTTGATCTTGCTGTTCGGGCACGGCCTGAATTTGCTGTTATGCTTGATGAGCGGCCTGGTGCATGGCTTACGGCTTAATTTTATCGAGTTTTATAATTGGAGTGTGTCTGATGAAGGTTATCCGTTTAAGGCTTTTTCACGGAAGGGTGGGTGAACATGATTGAAATTATGCTGGTGCTGGGTTGGTTGGGCTTATATGCGCCGATGGCGCTCGGTGCGATCGGAAGCATCATCGGTTGCGCGATAGCCGGACAGGCGGCGATTGGCGCGATGCTGGACACCGAGAGCGGCTATGGCCGTTATGTTGGCGTATCGGCGATGCCTTCGTCGCAGGTCATTTACGGCATCGTGATTATGTTTACGTTGAATCGCCCCATCGCCGGAGATAATGCCGCCGGCATCTTCGCGATCGGCTTGCTGTCGGGATTCGCTTTGTTATTCAGCGCGGTTTATCAAGGCCAGTGTTGCGCCTCGGCGATCCATGCCGCCAAGGCCAAGCCGGAAATCTTCGGGCTTTCGATTGCCCCGGCCGCCATCGTCGAAGGTTTTGCCGTGTTTGCCTTCATCTTCGCCTTGGTGATTAGCGCAGGCATCGCGCAGGCGCCGGTATGACGGAGAAACAACAAATTGCTTCCTCGGGCGTGGAGGCATTGATCGAGCGACTTAAGAACGAAGGCTTGGCCGCCGGACAGAAGAAGGCCGAAGCCATCGTACTCGATGCGCAAAAACGCGCCGAATGGATCGTCGAAGAAGCCGAAGAAGAAGCCCGTCAGCTGAAGGAGCAAGCGAGACAAGACGTCGAGTCGATGCAGGCGGCAGCTCAGGATGCCTTGCAATTGGCGGCGAGAGATGCGCTGATCAAACTGCGCGACTCCTTGCTCAACGGCTTCAGCCAGGAAGTCGGCCGCGTGGTCGGCGAACAAATGCAAGACCGTACCTTTATGGAAAAACTGATACTGGAGCTGGCCGGTTCGGTGCGGGAAAAAACCGCGATGGACCGCAGCGAGTCCGTCGCCATGCAGTTGCCGACCGATGTGATCGGCGTGGAAGAACTGAAAAAGAACCCCGAAGAACTGAAACAGGGGGCGTTATCGCAATATACCGCCTCGCTCGCCGCCGAGATGTTGCGGGAGGGAGTCAGGTTCGAGATCAATGACGATCTGAGCGGCGGTTTGTTTATCAAGCTGGAAAACGAGGAAATGGTCATCGATTTCAGTGACCAAACTGTGGCCGCCTTGTTGCTGGAGCATATACAGCCGCGCTTCAGGGCTTTGCTGCAGGGCATCGTAAAATGATCGCCGAACGTTTCAAATATGCGATGTTGATGGCCAGCCTGCCGCCGCATAAGCCCGACCTGTACGCCGCCAAGCAGACGCCGATTTCCGAGATTCAGCTGCAGAAACGTTTACAGTGGCTGGAGCCCCAGGATGCCGAGGACCTGGCCAAGATACAATCCTTGTTGTATTGGTCGAAAATACCCGATGCCAGCGATGAGAATTTTATCGCTCATACCTCGGCGATATTGGAGACGCTTCATAATGTTTTTTTTCGCCAGGTAATCACCTGGCGTTTGGAATTACGCACCGTCATCGCCGCGTTAAGAAAGCGTCATCAGGGCATGAAGACGCCTCCGGACAAGTCCGCGCTGGGGGTCGGGCGGTGGAATTTGTTTATCGAAAAAAACTGGGAGCAGGCCGATTTCGGCATCGGTCGTCAGTTGCCGTGGCTGGATCAGGCCAATACCCTGATCAGAAACCAAGACAGTCTGGCGCTGGAAAAATTTCTGCTGAATCTGGTATGGCGGCACTACGAACAACAGGGCAACGGTCATTATTTCGATTTTGAGGCGGTTATCATTTATGTGCTGCGCTGGGACGTGATCAATCGCTGGAATCATTATCATAAGCAACAGGCGGTGCAACGTTTCTCCGATATCGTCGAGCAACGTTTACAAGGTGTTTTTGACGGATTTTATCAATGAATACAGAGACACAGGCAAGCGCAAAAGTCATTGCCGTTCAGGATGACATCGTTTCGATTCAGTCGTTGCCGGGCGTCGATAAGGCGCTGACCAAGAACGAGTTGGTCTATATCCTGCCTTCCCGAAGCACAGCCAGGTACACCGAGCGTCTGAAAGCCGAAGTATTGCGGATACACGGCGACCGCGCCGACGCCCAAGTCTATGAAAGCACCGCCGGGATCGCCGTCGGCGATCCGGTCGAGCAGAGCGGCCGAATGTTGTCGGTGGAGTTGGGGCCGGGGTTGCTTGGGCAGGTTTATGATGGCTTGCAAAATCCGTTGGATTTGCTCGGCAAAGAATACGGCTATTTCCTGCCCAGAGGCGTCGATTTGCCGGCTCTGGACGTTAACAGCAAATGGGCTTTCACGCCGATCGTGCAGAGCGGCGAAAAGGTCACGGCCGGCTCGGTCATCGGCACCGTCGTTGAACGACGCTTCACACATAAAATTATGGTGCCCTTCGATGTCGGTGGAGAAGCCGAAGTGATCTGGATTCAGGAGGGCGCCGTCAGCATCGAAGAAGCAGTGGCGGTGATCCGCTTGAAAAACGGTCGGGAGCAGAATATTTACTTGAAACAAAGCTGGCCGGTCAGGATTCCGTTGCCGAGACAGCTGCTTATGCATAACCTCGCCGAACGTCAGTATCCCGACCGGCCTTTGATCACCCATCTGCGTTTGATCGACACCTTTTTTCCGATTGCCGAGGGCGGCACCGGCTGTATCCCGGGCCCGTTCGGCGCCGGCAAAACGGTCTTGCAGAATCTGATCTCGCGTAATTCCGACGTCGATATCGTCATCGTCGTCGCCTGCGGAGAACGGGCCGGCGAGGTGGTCGAAACGATCACAGAATTTCCGCAGTTATCGGACCCTAAAGGCAGCGGTTCGCTGATGGATAGAACCATCATCATCTGCAATACCTCGTCTATGCCGGTCGCCGCCCGCGAAGCCTCGATCTATACCGGCATTACCCTCGGTGAATATTATCGCCAGATGGGATTGAATGTGCTGTTGCTGGCCGATTCCACCTCGCGCTGGGCGCAGGCGATGCGGGAGACTTCCGCCCGCCTGGAGGAGATTCCCGGAGAAGAAGCCTTTCCAGCCTACCTGGATTCCTCGATCAAATCGATCTATGAACGGGCCGGCATGCTGGTGACCGCCGACGGCAGCCGCGGCAGCTTGACGATGATCGGTACGGTGTCGCCGGCCGGCGGCAACTTTGAAGAGCCGGTCACCCAGTCGACGCTGAATACCGTTAAGACATTTTTGGGGCTCAGTGCAGAACGGGCCTATAAGCGTTTCTATCCGGCCGTGGACCCGCTGATTTCCTGGTCCAGATATCTCGAACAGCTGCACGACTGGTATGAACGCGAACTGGAGCCAGGCTGGAGCGGTCAGGTATTGGCGGTGCTGGCATTACTGAAACGCGGTGATGATATTTATCAAATGATACAGGTCGCCGGGGAAGAGGGCATCACTTTGGCGGATTATGTGACTTATCAGGAGGCATTGTTCGTAGACATGGTTTATTTGCAGCAGGACGCCTTCGACGAGGTCGATGTCGCGGTGCCGATACAGCGACAAAAAGAAAACTTCAAGCTGTTAGTCAAACTGGTGACGGCCGATTACCGCTTCGGCGATCAGAGCCAGGCCAGAGAATATTTCGTGCGCTTGACCGGTTTGTTCAAGAATCTGAATTATGCGAAATATCAATCCGCCGAATATCAGGCCTTGCTGAACAAAATTGATGAGCTAGCGGGGGCGGTGCAGGCTTAGGGGGACGACAAAAGCGTCTAGAGTTTGACCAATCGAAGACAGCTAGGTAATACGATGGGAAATATTATACTGGAGATATCTAAATCTGTTTATCATGAAAATAAGTATGTTATGCCGTTTAGAGCTACAAGGTTTTCAATACAGAAGGGGGGATTTGCATTTCTAATGAATGAGATGTGCAGATCTGGGTAATCATTCATTATGTACTGGTAAATATGAAGTTATGAGTCCAACAGTATTTAGAGAAGATGGATACCGTTTTTTCTTTTTCTCACGAGAAGAGGAACGTATGCACGTCCATGTAGTATCAGGAGAAGGAGAGGCAAAGTTTTGGCTTGAGCCAGAAATTGAATTGGCAAAGAATTATAATTATTCAAGAAAGCAATTGAAAACAATCGAATCACTTGTGGAGGCTCATTACAATGAACTCATTGGCGCATGGAAACAACACTTCGGCAGTTGAAGTAACCAATATTTCTACACATGGTGTTTGGCTTTATAGTCATGGAAAAGAACTTTTTATGTCGTATAAAGATTTTCCCTGGTTTAAAGATCAGGCGATAAGTTCAGTCATTAATGTTGAAGAACAATCGCCTGGTCATTTTTATTGGCCAGATATTGATGTGGATTTGACCGAAGAAATCATTGAACATATTGAAAGATTCCCACTTAAAGCACAAAGTACATGACAATCGCATTCACTCAGACCGCCAAAAGTGCCGCTTCGCACTTCTTTTAGCGGCTGGTGATGCGAAGCGTTAAGTTTCAAGGAGAGTTCATTGCAAGCAGCAACAATAAAAATATTCCTGGTTCACGGAAGTCCAAGCGGACTAAGGACGGCAGAGCTGTCAAATTGGTCTGGCAAAGCCATCGCCGCGCCAAGAACAGAGATTTCAGACCTTTTGAAACGAGAGGAGCTTGCAAACCCAGGATTCTATCTTCTAACAGGCGTCGACCCAGAATCGGGTGATAGAGCTATTTATATTGGTGAAGCCGAAAATGTCACAAATAGGTTGAAAGGTCATGCAACAAAGGACTTTTGGAATGCTGCAACAGTCTTTGTTTCTAAAGATGAGAATCTGACGAAAGCCCATATACGCTATATAGAGGGTGTACTAATCGAAAGAGCAAACAACAATGGCGTTGCCATTGTTATGAACTCTGCAAGTAGCGGAGCAAGACTTCCAGAGTCAGATGCGGCAGAGATGGATGTTTTTCTGGAAAAATGTCTTCAACTCCTTATTGCAAAATAAAGGGGCTCACTGCCACGGGGAAACGAACTGCAAACGGTTTTATTGTCTTTGCTGGTTCGCAGGCTGTCTTAGAGCACAGAGCTTCTGCGAAGCGTATGCGAGCCAAAAGAGAACAGTTGATTGAAAAGGGGGTTCTTTTGCAAGAAGGCGATCACCTAGTATTTACCAAAGACATAGAGTTTGGCTCACCAAGCACCGCTGGTAGCGTTGTTCGTGGAGGTAATACAAATGGCCTTACGAATTGGAAAAATTCACAAGGCATTCAGCTCAAAGAGATCGAAGCTAATGAAACTTAACAATTTGCTGCACACGGAAAAATTACTCGCTGCATGAAAAATAAATCTGTTCCCTTTTTGTCCTCTTTTTTGAGAATGAACACTGTGGCCTCGAGAAGGAGAAGAGGTCATAAGCGCCAACTTAAGCATCTAAGTAATTGATTAAAAAAGGCTAACACCTAAATCCCGACATTCAGTAATGAGCTCCAAAACTCGATCCGGCAAACCCTGAAGCTTTCTCTTGCGCGGACGTTCACAGAGGCTTTTTATGCAGTCGTCAATAAAGTACTATTTTTGAAAACAAGCCAAGTCCTGCCTTGATCTCATTGGCGATCGTGCGCCATAAGCGCCAATGGGTAATTGAACGATCGCCGTCCATTGTGGTGGCCGCTCGGCCGAATCGGCGTTGCGCTATTTTTGAGTCACTGCAGCAAACAGTAACTTGCCGTGCAAATACAAATCCGCCAGCTTGCTGTCTTTTCGGGCGCGTAGCCGGTCGATATCGAGCAAGCTCTTTAGCCGCTTTATGACCAGCTCCACTTGCCAACGAACCCGGTAGAGCTCAGCGATTGATTTCGTGTCGAGCAGCGACTCGGGAGCGAAGTAAAATCAACACCCAGCCGCTCAGCATCAAGGTCTTTTGGCTCGCCGTGCGACCTTTATCACGCGCGCGTTGTTTCGCTTTGCGGCGTGCTTGCGCCGCCTGTTCCGGCGGTAACGGCATGGCATGCACCACGCCTTCAATACGTTTGTCTTGATGACACAGATAAACCGGTATCGCACCCGGCTGACCATTCAAATCGCGTATGCGCTGTTCCCAATCGATTTTGACATTTTTCGGTTCGTTGCGCCTTTCGTAAAGGGTCATGCTGTGTGGATTGTAGCGCAGCACAACGTGGCCGCCGCGATCAATGACCGGGACTAAAGACTTCGGTTGGTTGTAGCCTCGATCAACCACCGCGACATCACCTGCGGCTAACTGATAGTGATCCAAGCTCTCGCCGACTTTATCGGTCGTGACGTTGACCTCGCGGAGTGTCAAGCTCAACAGGTCGATGGCCACATGCAAGCGATACGTTGTTTCTTTCGCACCGGGTTCTTGCACGGTCGAACCGTCAATCACAATGAAATTCAAGGAGCCATTGTTGATCTGTTTATCCAATCCGAACACACGCTTCAGTAACGACTTGATCCACACCACGCAGGCCACCAGTCGCTTGGTCACCGCCGTGTCGCTCAAACAGCCTTGAAGCTTGGCAACTTCGCCGGCACAGCTGCGCAACGACAAGTCCAGTCCGCAATACAACAGGACTAGCTGCAATAATTGCAACGGTGATCGGATTTTCCGTGCCCGTGCAAACGCCTGTAATTCATAGGCCTGCTCCTGGAAATCTGCTGGGAGCTCTTGCAAAAAGTCATCAAAAAGGGTATCTGTTAGCTGTGGCTGCTTCATAGAGATTTTCACTTTCGTCGGTAAAAATACTCTATGTTGTGGTCACACCTTGATTTTTTAACTGTGAATCAAAGTCTTGCGTCTTAAGTTGGCGCTTATGGGAGAAGAGGTCGGGGCGATCTGGGGAAGAGCTAGCAAAGTAGGGCGCTTGACAACAATCAACTTAACGCTTACTGTCATTCCCAAAAATATGCAGGCCGGTTTTCTCGATTTGTCTGTTGATATCAACTTATCAAGGCAAAAATGCCTGATTTTCAGGATATGCAGGAATATATGCCCGAATTACCGGAAATTATCAACTTATCAGGGAAAATTGACCTGATAATCATTGGTTAGATTTTAACAAATAATGAGAAATCCCCCGGCTCTGCCGGGGAGACAGCAAAAGTTTGACATTCAGAGGAGTCCATCAGGAAACTCAACATCGTGAACCGCCAAGCACACGATAGAGGAGAACCTGATGGACGAGAATGAAAGCTTAAGTCACTCGCGATGGGAGTGCAAATATCATGTGGTATTTATCCCCAAATGCCGGCGTCGCACTTTGTATAAAGAGTTGCGTAAACATTTGGGCGAGGTATTTCGAAGGCTAGCGAGCCAGAAAGAAAGCCGGATTATAGAAGGGCATTTGATGCCGGATCATGTGCATATGTTGATCGCGATACCGCCGAAATACGCCGTTTCCCAGGTGATTGGTTTTATCAAAGGCAAAAGTGCAATCCATTTGGCTCGAGTCTATGGAGAGAAGAAACGAAATTTTGTTGGGCAACACTTTTGGGCGCGGGGTTACTTTGTTTCGACAGTGGGTCGAGATGAAACGATGATCCGAGAATACATCCGTCACCAAGAACAAGAAGACCAGAGAATTGAACAATTGAATCTTTGGAATTGAGTGCCACCTTTAGGTGGCTATTAAATTGGGGCCGCGTTAGCGACCCCTTATACCGCTTTGAGCGGTTCACAACATAAAGCCCCCGGCTTTGCCGGGGGATATTTACTAAAAGCATTCGGAGGGAACCTAAATGACATCAATCACATTCGCCATAAAATATCATTATGGTGATGCCGAACAAGGCCGTCTTGATATGTACGATGCAGCTGTGTCATTCCAGGGCTTTGCAAGAGCACTATCTATTACGGCTCACGCCTTATTGAATGATGGCGAAATACGGAAAAAAGGGCACCAAATAGCAGGTGGTGAACTCTATATTAACCCATCACGAAAAGGCAGTTTTGAACAGATAGTAACGTTTGTTATTACAAACAAAGAAGCTATTGGTGCAAGCATTGCCGCTGCTGCATTCTACGACCTAATCAAGTGGACATGGTCTAAAACTCTAGAGATCGCCTACGAACCAGAAACCCCGCACGTACGAAAATTATCTGAGAGAATTGAACCATTCATCGGTGAAATGGAAGAGGTCCTTGAGGTTCCTCTTGAGCAAGCGCACAGACCAATCAAAAAAGACGAAAATGTGGTTGTTACTATAAAGCGCCAAAGAATTGGTGAGGTTGTTCGTTTAGATTCGTCAACTTTGGAGAAAGTATCGCTTCGTGTCGAAGATGCCACCACACACAACATTCGCGGAAACGTCACTCGATACAATATATTGTCAGGTTATGGAAGGTTCTATGATGATGAACTAGATAGAACCGTATCATTCAAAATTGGTGATGATGTTAGTTCTGCCCAGAAACAACTGTTGACATGGTCAATGCACTACGCCCAGGAAGCGCAAGGCGAAGGAAAGCTGCTTATTGATGCCAAGCGCGTTCTCACCTCAAAAGGAGTTACTAAGCGCTATTTAATCTCTAATATCAAGCAGGCGTAAAATCTAACACGACGCTCCACCTGACCAAAAACCGCTACGCGGTTTTCGTCGGGTGAGCTGAGCGTTAGCAGGCTGGAGTTATGGAAATTTCTGACTTAATCAAAATTTTATTTGGTGCCGTTCTTGGTGTCGGCTTGACGTTGATTGTGGACTGGGTTCGGCTGTATCGCGAGAAAAAGTTTTTGTCTAAATCGCTATCAGCTGAAGTTTCGGTAATTTTGGAACATTTGAGACCCTTTGCTACAACTGAGGCAAAAGTTTTCAGCAAAACCGAGTTGCCGTCGCTGACTCCGCTTCCAGTATCAGCAATTGGGGTAATGCCTATATCAATTTCCATGAAGGTAATGAAAGCTCATTGGGCTATTAAACTCGCAAATGAGCATCGCCTACTAGCAATTGAAGCTGAAAAAAATGGACAATCCGATGCTTTGAATATTTATGCGTCGATATACATGGAGTGGCTAAAGAAGGCTTATGGCTATATTCAAAATTTGGCTGAAGATTTACCTTCTTGCTAACCTTGCGGTCGAGAGGGACGCTCCGCCAAAAAGCGTGGCTCCGCGCCCCTCACCTTTACGTTAGCTGATCAATCACGGCGGAAAAAAGGGGACAGATTTATTTTTTAGAGCTCAAGAGGATTCGGGTCAGTGCAAGATATAAAAACATTAGAATTAGTATCGGTCAGAGATCATGGATTAGATGAATACTGGCTGCAAGATTATATATGCCAAAATCCTACATGTCTTGGCTTGGGCGATATCGAGCTGGTTTCAAAGGAAAAAAAGCAATCTTCTGGTGGTCGCTTAGATATTTTAATGAAAGGCTCAGATGAGTAGCTCTATGAAATTGAAGTGATGCTCGGAGAAACAGACGAAACCCACATTGTCAGAACGATCGAATACTGGGATATAGAGAAAAAGAAGCGCCCCCAAAAGACAACATACAGCTGTTCTTGTAGCAGAAAAAATTAACACAAGATTTTACAACCTGAAGTTTCCCAATTTTTTGAGGGCAAGAATATCAGATAATTCTAATATTCAGCTGAAACATTAGCTGATCCTAATATTGATTGTTAGGCTATGGCGAATCTCATTAAAAACAATAGCTTATGGGTGAATGAGGTCGCCTTTTGTAGTATAATATTGGTTTCTAAATCATTGATTACACAAACAAAAGGGCCTCATTCATGTTCATTTTACGCGATTTGCTTCGCCCTCTCCAAGCCCATTTTTCCGAGACTGACCTGGGACGGGAGCGAGCCTCTTTGTTTGTCTACACGCTGCTCGCCGTGATTGTTCCGTTTACCTCATCGATGTCGTCTAATTTATGGCGGGGCTTGATCGAAAAAAGAACCGAAAAAAGGGGAAAAAAGGGGACAGATTTGAATGGCACTTACTTAAGCGATAACTAGTTGAAAGTATTAAAAAAGGCAGAAGAAGTGATAAACTTATTGTGACGAAACAAAGAAGCAATCACCAAGCCCCCTGCCTTAATGTTCATTAATAACAAACTTATTCACGCCCAGCAACAAAGAATTCAGAAGTACAGAAAAGAAACTCATTCGTATAGTTTTTTTAATCTTCTAACCAGTCCGGAATTATTATCCTCAATTGAAGGGTTGCTGCCCGAACATCGGGAAAGACTTTATCCTCCGACAGAAACACTTTCCATGTTTTTGGCTCAAGGGATGAACCAAGACCGCTCGTGTCAAAAGGCCGTTAATGATGCCGCCATACAACGAATTGCAGCAGGTTTGCCCGCGATAAGCACAACGACGGGCGGCTATTGTCGAGCAAGACAGCGACTACCATTAGCCATGATCTCTGAATTAGTTTGTCGAACAGGCGAACTTATTGATAAGGAAGTGCCTACTCAATGGCGTTGGCGAGGAAAGCGTGTTCATCTAATAGATGGAACGACTGTTACGATGCCTGACACAGCAGAAAACCAGGCCGTTTATCCCCAGCAAAGTTGTCAGAAGCCTGGGCTTGGTTTTCCTATCTGCCGTCTTGTAGGCGTCATCTGTCTGGCGAGTGGAGCCGTTTTAAATGCGTCTATCGGACCTTTCAAAGGAAAGGAGGCGATGAACAAAGTCTACTTCGTAACATGCTGGGAACCTTTAATACCGGAGACCTTGTTCTAGGAGATGCCTATTATGGCACTTATTTTTGTTGGCATCGCTACAGGAGAAAGGTGTTGATGCCGTATTTGAACAAATGGGAGCACGTAAACGGACAACAGATTTCAGTAAAGGCAAACAGTTAGGTGACGAAGACCACCTGGTGACACTCAAAAAAACCAAAGAAAAAACCTGACTGGATGGAGCAAAGCCAATATGATGATGCGCCTGAGACACTCCTTATTCGCGAGGTAAGCGTAAAAGGAAAATTACTTATAACCACACTCCTTTCACCTAAAGAGGCTTCTAAATCTGAGTTAAAAGCGTTATATAAAAAACGC
The DNA here is from genome assembly GCF_030717995.2 of Methylomarinum sp. Ch1-1. NCBI lineage: Bacteria > Pseudomonadati > Pseudomonadota > Gammaproteobacteria > Methylococcales > Methylococcaceae > Methylomarinum > Methylomarinum roseum. The sequence goes on from NZ_CP157743.1 coordinate 2,820,430, forward strand.
TGGCAAATTGAAGTTGATTTTCGCAATATAAAAACAACCATGGGAATGGAAACTTTAAGCTGTAAAACGCCCGAAATGACTGAGAAAGAAATATGGGTTTATTTTTTAGCGTATAACTTAATACGGCTATTGATGGCTCAGTCCGCATTATTAGCCGATATATTGCCTCGCCAGCTGAGTTTTAAACATACATTACAATGCTGGTTAGCCTGGAATCAACAAAGTGTTTTTATTGATATCGGAACAAGTGAAGAGCTGTTATTCATATTAATTGCTCAAAGACGAATTGGAAATCGTTCGGGACGAATAGAGCCCCGTGCAGTAAAAAGGAGGCCAAAACAGTTCTCTTTACTAACAAAACCTAGAAATGAAGCAAGAGCAGATATTAGAAAGAATGGCCACCCAAAGAAAGTAAAATAAGTGGTTGTTATTAAAAGAGTTATGGGCTTAAGTAAGTGCCATTCAAATCTGTCCCCTTTTTCGGTCCTTTTTCGTCCGTCCCCTTTTTCAACTTTTTTCAACACGGCGTGCCCAATGGGACAACAATTTAACCAACTTTCCGATAAACATATCCACTTTATCAAAGGACAAAAGATCTTCTTTGTCGGGACAGCGACCGCAGAGAGTCGCGTGAATGTGTCCCCAAAGGGTATGGACTCGTTTAGGGTGCTAAGCAATTCTCGTATCGCTTGGCTAAATGTTACCGGTAGCGGTAATGAATCATCCGCTCATGTGCTGCAAAACCCACGAATGACCCTCATGTTCTGCGCCTTTGATGATCCTCCTCTAATCTTGCGGCTTTACGGTACCGCAAAGGTTGTTCACATCACCGATCCCGAATGGGATGATCTTTTTGGTTTATTCGTCCCATTGCCCGGTGCTCGGCAAATTTTCGACGTAAGAATTGACCTCGTGCAAACTTCTTGTGGAATGGCTGTACCCTATTTTTCGTATGCTGGTGATCGAGCATTACTCTCTGATTGGGCCACAAAGAAAGGTGATGAAGGTTTGAAGCAGTATTGGGAAAGGAATAATCAAATGAGCATCGACGGCATCCCTACTCACATTGTCGCAAAAAATGGCTAACACGGCGCTCAAGCGAACACACCTAGGAGGCTGTCCGAGAATAGCAATCTCAGTTTTCTAGGCACAATATTTAGTGCTTAATAATTATTTACAGACACTATATATTGACGCGGAATGAGTTAAACCTTAGTTCTCGGACAGGCTCCTAGCGTCGCTTCGCTTAGTTTGCAGCAAAGGATAAAGCAAGGGGCTACTTGTTGATGAAATATCTAAAAAGGACGGGATTATTGGACCCTTTTGCTGCTTTTGCTTTGTTTAGATATTTTCTCCAACATGCGACATAATATAGATTAATAAGAGTTATACGTTTCTTCTGGCAAAGCGGACAGGTAGCCCATCATGACGTCGTCAAAAAGATTATTGCTGTTGCTAATCGCAGTCTTGATCGCCGCTTTTTTTCTGTTTGATCTGCGGCAATATCTGAGTCTGGATTTTTTGAAGGCTCAACAAACGAGTATAGAAGCTTATCGGGACGCTCATCCCGGCTTGTCCACCGCGATCTACGTTCTGGTCTATATCGTCGTGACCAGTTTATCGCTGCCGGGCGCGACGGTGCTGACGCTAGCGGGCGGGGTCTTGTTCGGCCTGCTGTGGGGCACATTGATCGTATCCTTCGCGTCGGCCATCGGTGCGACGCTGTCCTTTCTGGCGGCGCGTTATTTGTTTCGGGATGCGGTTAAAGCCCGGTTCGGGGCGCGATTAAAAGTGATTGATGAAGGCGTGAATCGGGATGGTGCTTATTATTTGTTCACCTTGCGGATGATGCCGGTGATACCGTTCTTTGTGATCAATCTGACGATGGGCTTGACAACGATCCGGACGTGGACTTTTTATTGGGTCAGTCAGATCGGCATGTTGGCGGGAACTGTGGTTTTAGTCAACGCCGGCAATCATCTTGCGAATGTCGATTCGTTGTCCGGCATTCTGTCGCCGGCCTTGCTGGGATCGTTCGCACTTTTGGGTCTATTCCCATTATTGGCGAGGAAAGGGGAAGGCAGTTCATGAAAAAGGCCCTCTTTCATTTATCCGATTCTGGCAGAGGATAATAAATATCCGCCCGCCGGCGCTTGAGCATTTTAGACCTTACATGACGAATAAAAAGAGGGAGTGTGAAATGTAAGGCCTGGGTAACCCTCCTTCACGTCGGGAGCGTCTGTCCTACTCGAAACTCTCCTTCATTTGTTAGCCGATGATGGTCCGAAACACTTTAAGCTTTTAGTTAAGAGAGATAAACTCGTTGAACTGGGCGTTATTCCCGAGTGAAACCAGCCTAGCCTAGGCAGGAAGCTCACCTGATTCTAATAACCGAACATTATGTTAGAAGATAAAGTTCAGTGCTACAGTCAGAAAATCAAAAATTGCAGTGATTGTTAGTATTGATGCAGCGAATGAAATTGCTGATCTGGCGACTGATTATTACATTTGGGCAGTGGATACTGTTGCCAATCGAGCAGCTTTAAGTATGTTGGAATCAGAAGTCACTACATTTCCGTTTGATGAAGGAGATATGGCTGTGCAAATGTTTGAATGTTATGTTGAAGCAATAATCGAACATCACCCTTGTTGGAAAGAGTTGTTGGTCGTTGGGGGGGCAGTGATGTCGAAGAGATTCAAGGTGAATTAAAGTTGTTTCAGTCTTGTGAGTTACTTACTTCGAAATACGGCCTAAGAATCATAGCAAAGTAAATTAAAAAAGAAGTAGGTCCCGCATTTGGCGCTAGGAGGCTGTCCGAGAATAGCTATCTCAATTTTATAAGCACAATATTTAGCGCTTAAACATTGTTGGCAGAATCTATATATTGATGTGGAATAAGTTAAACGTTAGTTATCGGACAGTCTCCTAGGGCTTTTTAGTTCAGCATTCTGAATTCATCGAGTAACAGGAGTTTATATGTCCCACGTAACGCTTAAAGGCGGCTGCCTTTGTGGCGCTGTCAAATATGAAGTAAACGGTGATCTTCAACATTTTTATCATTGTTACTGTTCACGGTGCAGAAAGTCTTCAGGAACCGGGCATACATCAAATGTAATCTTATCAAATGCGAACCTGCTCTTTACGGGCGGTGAGTCCTCGGTGAAGCAATATAAGGTTCCAGAAGCCAAGAGGTTCACCCGGCAGTTCTGTAGTAATTGCGGGAGTTCAGTGGCTCAATTCGTTGCGGAAATGAACTTTGTAGTAATCCCTGCCGGATCATTGGAGGGCGATATCCCGATCAAGCCACAGGCACGAATCTTCTGGGACTCACGAGTCGATTGGGCATGTGATGGAGATACGTTGCCGCGTTACTCAGAATATCCAGGGTGACTGCTTTATGATGCGTATTTTACCGCGGTAGAGCAATAATAAGTCCCTAATGTGTGGCCTCTGGGCAATACGTATAAGCTCCATACAGCTGCTAATACCTGAGGCTCTTGATTGAAAAATAAATCTGCGTCGGCTCAAGTAAAATGGCTTTTGCCCTGTAATTGCATGGCTATCTCGTTATAATAGGGGCCGATATTGGCTATAAATTCATCATCGATCGAGATTCGTGACCTTGATGTCTTGTTGGAAAGCCATCAAGGTATGTGGGTTTATCGATATCATAAGTAATCAAGAAATTAAGGAAAGTACAGATGAAAGTATTAATAAGTTCATTGATAACCGGTTCAATCATGGTCGCCTCTTCGTCCTCGGTTTTAGCGCAGTCTTATGCAGAGGACGAAGCGAAAGAAATCGTTAGAAAAATGGATGACAATGCCGATAAAAAAGTCGATTTCAAGGAGTTTTATCAACAGGAAGTCACCGATAATCAAGATTCATATGACGTCAATCGAGATGGCTACATCACTTCCGGCGAAATAGAGTTAGAACTCAAGGAAGACTTGATCGAAACAGTCAGTGAAATGAACAGGGTCGGCGTTTCCGAACATGATGCCGATGTGACTATTACCAATACGCTGAATTCGGTCGAACAAAAGTCCGAGCAGATTGTTAAACAAATGGACGAAGATGGCGACGGATTGGTCGAAAACGATGAAATCGAGCTCTTTGAGCGCAAAAAATTCGAGGCGCTCGATCGCGATAAAGACGGCTTTCTGACCGCCGCCGACGTCGAGAAAAAATCAAAACACAAGGGATTCCCCATTCGCCTGAAATAATGAACTTTGCTGTAGTGTTGAGTTTTCAGCTCAACCTACAGCGATGACCAGACAAACTCGATCATTGCGATGATTGAGTTTGCCAAGCTAAGGAAAAGGGAAGGGCGTTAAGCTTCCTTCGTGCACTGGTTACACCTACAAGATGAGGCTGGAAAATGATTGTCACGACTAGCGAAACGATTCCCGATCAAAGCGTTGCCGAGATACTCGGCGTTGTGAGCGGTAATGTTGTTCAATCGAAACATATCGGTAGAGATCTGATGGCTGGCCTCAAATCCATCGTCGGTGGCGAGTTAAAGGGCTATACAGAGTTACTTGCCGATGCGAGGAATCAGGCGATAGCAAGGATGTTAACAGAAGCCGAAAGAAAAAATGCCGATGCGATTGTTAATGTGCGTTTTTCCACCAGTCAAGTCATGGAAGGAGCTGCCGAAATTATGGTTTACGGCACCGCCGTGAAGCTAAAGTCTTAGTCAAGATACGGTTTGATCAATTCCATCGAAAGTCGCTTTGATACTGATTTCTACCATTTGTCTTCTACTTCATCTTATTTGATGAACGCCTTTCCTCCCATTCGTCGCCTGTGAAACGCCATAATTACATGACAGCGTACTGATCTAAGGCTTTAAAATCACCAAACTTCGAAATTTTCGCCATTAAATGTGGCTCAAGCCGATCCAAGGCGTGATTTATATTTATAGTATAATTATACTATATTCTATTTTTGTCAAACCAATCTACCCCGAAGCTATCGAGAACTAAGCAAGGTTCCGAGTATCTTGAACATCTAATATCAATTAGATGATGCACGATAGGTTATGTACATTCCCGATTGGGTGGGATTGAGGGTCGATGCCTGTTATTGCGCCGAGTTTAATATGCTCCGGCATTGTCTAGATCATAATTCTTTTGCTGTTCCAGCCTGGCTAAGGCGCGCAAGTTATCAAGCACCTGTTCCAGCACGTTGCAATCACTGTCTTTGGGGAAAACCATATAGGAAGGCAATTTAAATTGTGGACTGTCTGGCACCCAATGCAGCTGTTGGCGCCTAATCAAGGGTTCGGCTATACGCAGCGGTAAAAAACACGACCCTCCATTGCTGATGACCAATTGTATGCCCAGCCAGCCGATATTGACCACTTGAGCAGGCCGTTCAAGGTCAGGGTAGCTGATGCAATGCTGTGCATAAAATGCTGGTCCCCAATCGACATAGACATAATCATCATCCGGCCATGGTTTAGTCGGATCGGTCGTCAGTAATACCAATGTTTCATCGAACAGATGTTCGATCATGACGCTGGGGCTATGTTGGGGGGTATACATTAAACCGATATCGATAGTGCCTTCGATCAATCTGCGCGTCAGGTCTTCTTCGAAACCGATGTCACAGCGTAGAGAGACGTCGGGCATTTGCTTGTGAATTTCACCGATCCAGTGGGGTAGCATTTCTTCCCATAAGGCGATGCGAGCGCCGACCGTTATGCTGGCTCGAAATCGGGTTGGGAGCCCTATATCGTGGCGCGCCTGTTCAAGCGTCAATAATAATGATTTTGCATGGCGCATGAAGCGGTGACCTTGTTGGGTCAGATGGGCGCCTGAGCGGTTGCGCACGAACAGCGAGACTCGCAGATAGGATTCTAACCGCTGTATTCGCGTACTCACTGTCGACTGAGTGACATAAAGTCTGTTGGCGGCTTCCTGAAAGCTGCCGTTGGCGGCAACGCTTAAAAAAGTTCTGATTTGTTCTATGTCCATAGCGATATTATATCGATATATTCGATATTAAAGTCCAATAAAAATCGTTTGTCTTATATCATATTCTGATCCTATAGTATTTAACAAGCTGGCTCTCGAGCCGCATTTCTGTCATTCAACCGAGATATCATTATGTTGTCACTCAATATAGCTTTAGGAAGGATTAGATCTGCTGCAGGGACAAAGACTTACCTAAACTCCATCCATCATAACGAAATGATCAATTCCATACTCAGCCGTATCCATATGATTAAACTGCTTTTGGGCTTGTCATTGCTGTCGATATTGGTCGGCTGTCAAGGCCAGGGATCCGCTCTCAAATTGGCGGAATCGGTTAGACCTAAAGTACAGAAGATCATGGTTGTGGCGGTCGAGGCGCCGCCTCTAGAAGTGATTCCCGATTTACTCGAATCCCGTCTGCCGGTTTATCAGAGTTTTCATAATATGGCCTTGCCCATATCGCCAGAGCGAAAAATCTATCGGAATTCGGGGGGCATCCTGATCACCGGTCATGTAGGCCGTGATGACATTGTGGATATTGCGGATTTTTCAGAATCATCCGACACGATTAGGGGGTTACACTCCATTGATGAACAATCCCGCGCTTGGCTGCCAACATTGCTATTGGCAACGGAAACGGCCATGCAATTAAATGCCGATTCTTTTCAAACGGTCCCGGCTTCTTATATGCGTCAATTGCCATTACGCGAGCGTGACGCCGATCTCGTCGGTTGGCGGTCGGCGATAGCGCGCTGGTATCAAGGGCGTGAGGCTGATTCTCAATATGCGGGCCTTAAAGACATTGATGCAGTGCTTGAACTCGGTATTGCCGATTACAGAGTTGTGCATGGACACGCAACGCTACAGCTGCTGTTTAAATTAATCGATCCGGAATCTGGTCGGATTATCGCTAAAACCCGCGTCAAAAGCAGAGCTTTTCTAGCGGCTGCTTCACATCAACTTAACCATGATGGTGCAAAGTTTAAGCTGTTATTCTCTGATATGGGGGGGCGTTTAGTCGCACAAGGGCTACAAGAGATGAGGTTAAAGATTTAACGTTTGTTAATGCCGTGTTTTTCGCCCCGGTTCGTGATCCAGACGATAATTGAGTTGCCACTGATGAAAAGTGAAGCTTCGATTTTGCGTAAGTTATTAACCGGCATCGTACTGCTGGCGATCGCCACTGTTCTGTTCGATACCTTGTTAGAACAACTGCTTCACTTATTGCATACATCGTTTGAGTTATTGGAATTTATTCTCGATACCTTGGTTGAGCATATCTTTAAAACTGATCGTTATACATCACAGTTGATTGCTTTTTATTTAATGATGCTGGCAGCCGCTGTCGTTGTGTATAAAGCTGGGAAACGGCTGCTTGGCAGCTATCGCAAGATGAAAAATAGTCTTTTCGAAGCGCGTATAGGATTGAAAAACAAGGTTAGGAAATATTGGCAAACCATGCGCTTGATCGACAAGATCCAATGGGGGAGTGTATGGGTGGTTAGCGGCTGCTTATTACTATGGGGATTGTTTAGTTAATCGATTAGCGATGGTATTGGATGCAGTTTATTTAGTAACCGGAAGGAGCCCGAAAATATGAAACATAGTTGCGACGAACGATCTTCGCTTGCAAACAACAGACAAGTGGAGGCGCATGGCTGTCATTTACGATAAAAAATTGCGCGGCTGGCGCTTTGTATTATTCAATGCCTGTCTCGGTCTGGGACATGCTGTGGTCTTGTTCAATGCCGGTGCTTATATCGCGATGTTGCCTCGAGTTGCCGGCGGCTTGCGGATTCCGCCGAGTTTCGCCACCTGGACCCAAACTGACTACATGATTGGATTGGCTTTGGCGTTTCCTGTCGGCATATGGTTTTCGCGGCGCATCGGTGAATACCGTCCTTTTGTCTGTGCCTTTGTCTTGTTCGCGCTGGCTTCGGCGCTCTGTCTTTATTGCACCTCGTTATATGCTTTTCTTGCCGGCCGCATTCTGCTAGGTTTTTCGGGCGGGCTGACGCTGCCGTTAGGGCAATCGATGATTCTAAAGGAGTATCCAGATCGGCGAAAATCGATAGGCATCGGCGTGTGGAATCTATTTACCTTGACGCCCTTTACTTTCGGGCCGCCGTTAGGAGGATGGATTGCCGATTATTTAGGCTGGCGCTGGTTGTTTCTGTTCAATATACCGGTCGCCTTGGCGATTGCCGGCATCGTCGGAGCTTTATTGTACCGGCGAGGCGCCCGCATCATGCGCCGGCGTTTCGACTGGGTCGGCTTTAGCATGTTGGTGATCATTTTAGGCAGTTTTCAAACTCTACTCAACCAGGGCAATGATTGGGATTGGCAACAGTCGTCTTATCTTCAGACCTTAATGGCGATGACGGTGGTGATGTTGATTTATTGGGTTGTATGGGAATTAAGCGTTCGTCATCCCTTTCTCGATATCCGTTTATTCGCCTACCGTAACTTCACGATTGGCGCGCTAAGCCTTTTTTTCGGTTTTCTCTGTTTTCAGGGCTTGTTGTCGATGTTGATCGTGCAGCTGCAGTTGTCATTAGGTTATTCATCATTTTTGGCTGGCCTGGTATTCCTGCCTATGGCTATTTTTTCCAAACCGGTGGCCGGTTTTTTTCATCAATTGATCAAGCGTTATGACGCTCGTTTATTGGCTTCGCTCAATTTATTAGGCTTCGCCGCAACCTATTTCTGGCTGAGTCGCTTCGATCATCAAGACGCCTATGCCCAATTGTTTTGGCCGAAATTGTTGGAAGGCGTCTGTCTGGGTAGTTTTTTTGCTCCGCTGACAGCCTTATTACTGCAGGGCTTGCCAACGGAACGGCAGTGGCGAGCGGTGGAGCTCGCCAGCCTGATGCGTATCGCTGCCGGCGCTTTTGGCATATCGTTGCAAGGCATCGTGCTTTACCAACGCGCGCCTTTCCATATGACCCGTTTAGCCGAGACTCAGTCGCCGTTTGACTCCAGTTTTTCGCAAATGATCGAGACATTGGTAGTCAGTGGCCTTTCGGAATCCACTGCCTTGATACGCTTCGCCGCTATCGGGAGCCGGCAAGCGACGATTTGGGCCTTGAACGATGCTTATTGGATGGCGGCTTGTGTATTTGTCGGCTTATCGATTCTGGTCTGGTTTGCTCATCCGACTCAGCCGGCAAAGAAACCGACGCTGATTCAAGTTATACGCCGCCGGGCTATGGCTTTGCTGATGAGGGAAGTATGAGCCGCATTTATCACCATGTGCTTGTCCTGGCTAGTACGTTGTTGCTGACCAGCTGCGCTTGGTTTCCTGAGCCGACTGAGCGGGCAAAGACTATCGCGATGCCCGCGATGAACAAAACGCTGGCCTCGGCGCGTGCAAACCTGCCGGTTAGCGATCGTTGGCCGAGACAGGCTTGGTGGGAAATATTCGGCAGCCCGGATTTGAATGATCTGATTGAGACGGCTGTCGCCGACAATCCCGATCTGAAGGGAGTCATGGCCCGTTTGCGCCAGTCTCAGTCATTGGTTGATGAACAGGCGGCTGAGCTTTATCCGACCGTCGAAGCGAATGTCAGTTTCAGCGCCCAGCGATTTTCAGCCAACAGTACGCAGGCCAAGTTAGCCGGCGAACATTTCCGTCAATTGTTGCTCAATCCATTCGTGCTGCGTTATCACTTGGACTTGTGGGGACGCGACAAAGCGGCGCTGGAAGCCGCAATTGGCAAGGCGATGGCCAAGGAAACCGAGCTGGCCGATGCGCGTTTATTGTTGTCCGTGGCGGTGGCGCGCGGTTATTTTGACCTGGCGGCCTCCACCGAAAAGCAACGCATCGCCGAACAGCTGGTTGCCTGCTATCAACGTTTGATGACCCTGATTCAAGTGCGCGTCGACAACGGTTTGGCTACGCCGGCGCCGTTGTTAAGGATGCAGCTTAAATTGAATGAAGCCCGACAACAGCTGACTGCTGTCGGCGCCGAAATCGAACGACAACATAACCAGCTGGCCGCCTTAGCCGGCAAAGGCCCGGATTGGGGCAGGAAGCTGGTCGCCGGCTTGACGCCGTTGCCCGAACGTTTGCCGTTGCCCGAACAACTGCCTTTGCATCTGCTGGCCCACCGTCCCGATGTGATAGCGACCCGACTGCGCGTGCAGGCGGCGGCCCAGGAAATCGAAGTGGCGCGGACCTCATTTTATCCCGATGTCAACCTGATTGCCTTTTCCGGTTTGCATAGCGTCAGTATTAGCGACTTGCTATTGGAAGGCTCCAGTTTGGCCTATGCGGTGGGGCCTACGCTGGAATTTCCGATTTTCGAGGGGGGGCGTTTACGGGCTCAATTGAATTATCAGCAGGCCGGCTACGATGCCGCGGTTGAACACTACAATAGTCAGTTGCTGAAAGCGGTACAGGAAGTCGCCGATGCCTTGACCTTATGGCGGGATCTAGATGGCCGTTTGCAGGAACAGCGGGAGATGGTCGCCGCCGCCAACGAATCCCGACGCCTTGCCGAGTCTTTATGGCGGACCGGTCTAAGCGATCTGCGTAAGCCGTTTCAAGCGCGAGCCGTCGAATATCAAAGGCGCTTGGATTTGGCGCAACTGGAAGGCGATTATTTCAAAGCTGCGACCTCTTTGATTAAAGCGCTGGGGGGCGGTTACGCCCGCACCGATGGACTCTGATGATGCAAAAAAATATTCGACCTAAGGAAATTATTCGTCAACGTAATCGCCGTTTAAAGGCGGTGACCTTGTTCATATTGCTGGCCAGTCTGGCTTATTTCGCCTATTGGTGGTACCTGAACCGGGATTGGGTGACGACCGATGACGCCTTTGTCGGCGGTCATTTGATTAAATTAAAAGCCCAAACCGACGGTACGGTCGTCGAGATACTGGCCGAAAATACTCAAGCGGTCAAACGCGGGCAGGTGCTGGTTCGTCTCGACGGAACCAAAGCGCAAATCGACCTGGAACAGGCGCAAGCCGAATTGGGCGAGACAGTGCGCAATATCGTGACGTTAAATGCCGAAGTTGAAACTTTGCGTCAGCGCATTGCAGCAAAGAAGGCAACCATGGCCCTAATCAAACATGATCTTGACCGTTTCGTTGCCGCCCAGCGCGAGGGCGCGGTTGCCGATCAGAAAGTTGAAAACGCCCGCGACAGGCTCATGGCCTTGCGAGCGACGATCGCCGAAATCAGAGCCGAAAAAAACGGTTTGCAGGCCCAGGTTTTAGGGGGAGCTGTCGAGACACACCCGGCCGTCGAGAAAGCCAAGAGTCGGGTTCGTCGCGCTTTCCTGGAATATCAGCGTCGCAATGTCAGGGCGCCGGTATCGGGAGTGGTGGCTAAACGGCAGGCTCAGGTGGGCGATTCGATTAAGGCCGGCGCGTCTTTGTTGGTGATCGTGCCGCTCGACGACCTCTGGATCGATGCGAACTTCTTGGAAACCAAAATCGCCGATATCAGGCCGGGACAGTCGGCAGAAATTAGAGTCGATGCCTATGGCGATGAGTTGCTTTATCACGGCCGGGTGCAAGGGATCAATCCAGGAACCGGAAGTTCTTTCGCGCTGTTGCCGACCGATAATTCAAGCGGAAACTTCATTCATATCGCCGAAAGAGTGCCAGTGCGCATCGGTCTGGATGCCGAAGAACTCAAGCAAAACCCGTTACAGCCGGGCCTTTCCACGCTGACTCGAATCAATATCAGCGAGTCGGGCGATGCCTTATACAGTTCGTCGGTCAACAGCGATGGCGATGCCTATCGAACCCAAATATATCAGCACGAATTAGACGGCGTCGAGCAACTGATCGATAGGATTATTGTCCAAAATCAAGGGTAGCAGGCAGGGCTACCTTATTAAATGAATGAGTGGCAAAACAGAAATTAACGACAAATACGCCTAAAGTAAGTTAAACGTTTATACCCCGCCCCGCGTGCACGGCCAATTTTGCCCCGGTGGCGGTTTTTGGCGGCTTGCTTCGCGAAGCCGCCCTACGTTGGCGGATCCGCTGCGCTTGATCCGCCCTACCGGTACGGGTAGGGTGTGCTGACGATAGGAAGCGCACCGTTTTTGATGCGCTTCAAACAGTTCGGCACATCCTATGCAGGCAAGGCTAAATTGGCTTCGCAGCCGTAGGGTGATTCGCCGCCAGGCAATCCGCCTGATAAGCACAATGGCTAATTTTGCCCCGGTGGCATTTTTTGGCGGCTTGCTTCGCGAAGCCGTCCTACGATGCGGGTAGGGTGTGCTGGCGATAGGAAGCGCACCGGTTTTTGAAGCGCTTCACGCAGTTCAGTACATCCGAAGGCAAGACGGTGCTTTTTTACTTTTTGATGTTAAAGCGGCAAGTGCAGTCGCCTTTAGCCATGCACGTCAATAGTTCTACGTTTCGATCGAGCAAGTTAGACATCAATGCTATATCGAATTGACAAATCTCTTGATGTTGTTGGGCGAGGTCATGATAAACACAATTATGCGCTTGCATGTGGATATGATCCGGATCGCCGTTATCTGTCGTTTCGACTTGATAACCCAGGTCGGTCATGATGACGAGTAACTCTTCAAGGCGCTTTTCCAGGTTTTTCCCTTCAAACCGGTCGCGTAATTTTTCCGCCAACCTGATGCCCAGTCTTTGCATATAGCCTCGAAAGCGTTCGGGGCTGATTTCATCCTGCAGATCGCTCAATATCAATTCAGAAAACCAGGCGTATTGCTTGGGGAAATAATTGATCCCTTTGTCGGTGATGACATAAATGGTGACCGGACGACCGGCGGTTTTATTGAGGGTATTTTTTTTGATGTAGCTTTCGTTTTCAATGGCGACAAAATGTTGCTGTACCGCCGTTCTGGAAATATCCAGGGCATTGGCGATTTCGTCGATACTCAGCCCCGTCCTGTTTTTCATTAACAAATCAAGAATTTGATGCTGTCGGGAACTAATCTTTTGTAGCATGTCTGGCCTCGTCCGGTACAGTCTAACGAATACTAAAGATAGCATAGAAAACATATAAAACATTTAAAATAAATAAGATTCATAACTATGGGCGGAAATAAAGATACTTTTTGCTCGAATTATTCAGTGCTTCAGAAACGAAGTCAGGACAAGAATGTAAGCACCATACTAAGTCCGCTATTTCGTTAACCCGGATATTTCATGAAGAGAATGGAATTTCAGGGATATCGGACGCAGAAGGTTGGATCTACTTCACGGATGTCATCGCAGACTCTGGCTTGAGCGATTGCTGCTCAGGCTACGTGATTTATAGGTTGAAATACTTGCAGATAAAGCGCCCGTGCAATGAGAGTTTTGTCCGTGATGCCGGTTATTTGGAGGAAAAGGAGGAGTTAAGAACCTAATTACATTTAGTCATCTTCTTTGGATTTATCGTAAGGCAATACTTTAAAAGGGGTAGTCAATTAGCGCCTCCTGATACAAGATATAGGGGTGAAAGAATTAAAAGATCCAGCTAAAACGAAATTGATTCTGGAAGCAGGTCGAGAGTAAATATTCAGACTGATCACACGAAGTAACCTATAGCCCATGCAGCTGAGCGACCGAGATTTAAGCCAACTTGATGAAGAAGAACTTCTGAATTTACCGGAAGAAGTTCTGCGCCATCTTTCCGTGAAATTGCTCAATGATTTAAAAGAGGCGCGCGAACGCTTAAAGCAAAATTCCCGCAACAGCTCCCGGCCGCCCGGCAGTGAAGCGTCCTGGGAAAAAGAGGCCGGTCGGAATGATGCCGGCAACGAATCGGAAACACAGCGGGACACAGCGGGTTCTGACGAAACACCACCGAGTCCAGCCAAAGAATCAGACGAGGACGCCTCGAATATTCTTACTCTGACCCCAAATATTCTGACCCCAAATATTGCAAATATTGCGAAGAGCCCGAAGAGCCCGAAGATATAGGAAAGTGGGGTTGAAATTCCTATCCATTATCCATCCATCCTATGATTTCTGAACAAGCCCCTCGCCCTGACGCCGGTCGCGCGCCAGCAGCAGATAAAAAGGCGGCACGACGAACAGCGTAAACAGCGTACCACCGATGCCGAGGCCAGTGACGATCACCAGGCCAATATCGAAGCGGCTGGCAGCTCCCGGCCCTGTCGCCAGCAGCAGCGGAACCATGCCGACCATCGTCGATACGGCCGTCATGAGGATAGGCCGCAAGCGGATCTTGGCCGCCTGTTCCACGGCATCGTGTTTGGACAGACCTTCTCTGATCTGCAACTGATTGGCGAATTCGACGATCAATATGCCGTTTTTGGCCGTCAGCCCGATCAGGGTAATCAGCCCTATCTGCGTGTAAATATTGATCGAGGCAACCCCCAGCATCAAAAACGCCAGCGCGCTGGCGATGGACATCGGCACCGAGGTCAGAATAATCAGCGGATCGCGCCAGCTTTCGAACTGCGCCGCCAGTATCAGGTAAATAACCAGCAGGGACATGAAAAAAGTGATGATCAGTTCGCTGCCCTGCTGCGCATACTGGCGCGAGGCGCCCGTGTAATCAAAGCTGTAACCGCGCGGAAAGATGTCGCGGGCCAGCTGCTCCAGATAAGCCATGGCATCGCCCAGGGCGACGTTCGGCACAGGCGATCCTGAAACCGTCAGGCTGTTGAGCTGCTGAAACTGAGTCCGCTTGCTGGGTTCCACCGATTTTTCGATGTGCACCAGCGACGAAAGCGGCACTTGGCCGCCGGAAGCGGTGCGCAGGTAATAATCGCTGAACTTGCCGGTGTTGAGCCGGTACCCGTCTTTCACCTGCGGTATGACCTTGTAGCTGCGCCCCTGCAGATTGAAGCGATTGATATAGCTGTCGCCCAGCAATGCGGCCAGATTGCGGCCGATGTCCTCCATCGAAATGCCGAGATCGGCGGCCCGGTTGCGATTAATCACCAGCGTAGCCTTGGGCCGGGTGAATTCGACTTCCTTCATCAGAAAGGAAAACCGTCCGCTGGCCGTGGCCGAGTTCACCAGCTGATCGGCGAGCTGATCGATCTGCGCATAATCGGCATCGCTTTGTATCACGAACTGCAGCGGCAGGCCGCCGCCCGATCCGGGCAGGCTCGGGCGCGGAATCACGGCCGTCTGAAAACCGGCGATGTCATTGACCTTGGCCTGCAGCTCCGGTTGGATGTCCATTTGCGAGCGCTGCCGCTCGGTCGTCGACGGCATTTTAAAACCGCCGAACACGACGTTGTCGTCGCCGCCGAAACCGAGCAGCAAAAAGCTTTCGTTGTATTCGGGAATGGTCTCGAAAGTCTTGACCAATTCGCGCGTGTAAGTCTCGTTGTATTTCAAGGTCGCGGTCTGCGGCCCCGTGGCCATGAAGAACAGGATGCTCTGGTCCTCGGTCGGCGCCAGCTCTTTCTGCGCCAGCGCGAACATGAAATAAAGGCTGACCATCACGGCCAGCGCGAAAACCGGCAGCACTGACGGGAATTCCAAAACTTTATGCAGCATGCGCCGGTAATGCTCGGAAAGGCCGATAAACAAACGCTCGACGGTATGCTCGAAGCGGCCGGCCGCGCCTTTTTCCTTCAGGACTTTCGAACTGAGCATGGGGGCCAGCGTCAGCGCTACAACGGTCGATACGACCACGGCCGCGACCAGCGAAAAAGCGAACTCGGTAAACAATGTCCCGACCAGGCCGCCCATGAAGCCGATCGGCAGATAGACCGCGGCCAGGGCGACGGTCGTGGCGATAACCGGCAGCACCAGTTCGCGCATGGCTTCAATCGCAGCCTGAAAACGCGGGGTGCCCAACTCGATGTGACGATGCACATTTTCGACGATGACAATGGCATCATCAACGACCAGACCGATAGCCAGCACCATCGCCAGCATGGTCAGCAGATTGATCGAAAAGCCCATCAGCAGCATCAGAAACGTGCTGCCGATCAGCGCCAGCGGCACGGTCACGGCCGGCACCAGCGCCGCGCGCGCCGAGCCCAGGGACAGATAGATCACTATCAGCACAATCGCGACCGCAGCTATCAGGGTAAAAAAGACTTCATTGATCGAGTCCTGGATGAACTGGCTGGCATCGTAAGGCACCAGCACCTTGAGAGCTTCCGGCAACTCGTCCTCAAGCTCGTT
This sequence comes from Methylomarinum sp. Ch1-1, assembly GCF_030717995.2. Taxonomy (NCBI): domain Bacteria; kingdom Pseudomonadati; phylum Pseudomonadota; class Gammaproteobacteria; order Methylococcales; family Methylococcaceae; genus Methylomarinum; species Methylomarinum roseum. Next base: position 2,836,510 of record NZ_CP157743.1, read on the forward strand.
CAGTGCTTTTCGCGCATTCTGGGCGACCACCAGCGGATTGGCGCCCGGCGCCTGCTCGATGCCCATGAAGATGGCATTCTTGCCTTTATACCAATTAATTGAATCATAGTTTTCGCTGCCCATTTCCGTCTGTGCGACATCGCCAAGGCGCACCAGCGTGCCGTTGCGGTTGCCCACGACCAACTGCCGAAAGTCCTGTTCGTCCGCGACATCGGTCGTGGCGCTCAGGTCCATCATGACGTAATCGCCCTTGGTTTGGCCGGCGCCTGACAGAAAATTGTTGGTGCGCAGCACCTCGGCGACATCATTGGCGGTCACGCCCAGCGCCGCCATGCGCTGCGGGTCTAGCCAGATGCGCATGGCGAAGGTTTTGTTGCCCAGCATCTGCGCCTTGCCGACGCCGGCCACGGCCTGCATCTTGGGCTGTATGACGCGCAGCATGTAGTCGGTGATCTGCGCCGGCGACAGCGTGTCGCTGTATAAAGCCAGATACATCAGTGCTGTCCGGTCGCCGGTCTGCGAAGTAATGACCGGGTCTTCGGCTTCTTCTGGCAGGACGTTGCGCTGGCTCGCGACTTTGGCCTGAATTTCGGCCACCGCTGCATTCGGGTTGTAGTTCAGGCGCATATGCGCTTCGATCGTGGAGCTACTCTGACGGCTGGTCGAGGACAGGTAATCGATACCTTCGGCCTCGGCAATCGCCTGCTGAAGCGGCGTCGTGATGAAGCCCTTGACCAGATCGCTGCTGGCGCCGGGATAGACCGTGCTGATGGTGACGACCGTGTCTTCGGTCTTCGGATATTGGCGCACGTCCAGAACGAGAATCGATCGCAGGCCGATCACCAGAATCAGCAAGCTGATGACGCTGGCCAGTACCGGCCGATGGATAAACAGGTCGGTGAATTTCATGGCGCATTCTCACGTTCGCCGGGCGCGGGTTGGTCGTCGATGCGCACCGGCATGTCGTTGCGCAATTTGACCTGGCCGGCGCTGACCACGCGCTCGCCGGCCTGCAGGCCCTTGAGGATTTGCACACGACCCTCGCGCGTTTCGCCCGTTTCCACTTGATGGCGCTGTACCGTTAGGACCTGCTCGCCGGACTCGACCACGAACACGGAATCGCCGTAAGGGTTGTAGGTGATGGCCGTATCGGGCAGCGTCAGCACGTCCTGTTTCCAGCTGGACAAGACCCGCACGTCGGCAAACATGCCCGGACGCAGGATCTGTTCGGGATTGGCCAGCGTCGCGCGCAGCTTGATCGACCGGGTCTCGATGTCGATGGCCGGATTGATGGCGCTGATCTTGCCATTAAATGGCTTGTCCGGATAAGCCTGCACCGTCAGAATCAATTGCTGGCCAATAGTCAGTCCGGCCAGATGCTGCTCGGGCAGCGTGAAATCGACATAGATGGGATCGAGCATTTGCAAGGGCACAATCGCCGAACCTTCGGCCAGATACTGTCCGATATCGACCAGCCGGATGCCGAGTTTGCCGTCGAAAGGCGCCCGGATGTGTTTTTTGTCGATTACCGACAGTTTGGCCTTGACGGCCGATTTGGCCTGGGCCAGCTGCGCGCGGTTAAGGTCATAATCGGATTTGGAGATGAATTGTTTACCGATTAGCTTCTTGCCTCGATCGAAACGGACCTGCGCCAATAATTGATCGGCCTGCAGACCTCTGAGCTCTGCTTCATCCGTCGATGTATCCAGTTCAATTAACAACTGCCCTTTCCTGACCGACTGCCCCGACTCGAAATGAATGGCCGTGATCTTGCCGGCCAGTTCATTGCTGACGTCAACGCCGGCGACGGCAACAAGGCTGCCGACGCTGGTCAAATACGGCTGCCACTGCTCCTGTTTGACTTTGGTAACCGCCACAACGGCGGGCGGCGGCGCTTGCATTTGGCTTTGCGCTTGTCTGTCCTGGTAAAACTTCCAGCCGAACAGGCCGCCGAAAATCAATACGGATAACGTAAGGATAAGGAAAATTCGCTTGATCATGAGTTCCTATAATGAGTGTCCGTTTGTTGCTCAAAGGCATGAGGATTGACTCATTATAAGTATTTATAACAGGCTCTATTCAATGTTTTTTTGTTAATTCCTGAATTTGATGAGATTTTCCGGGGTGGTAAAGAAAGAGGAATTAAATAACGCTTACATTGACAGCAAGGGCGACCGATCGGCCGCCCTTGCAGTTTCGGCGGTTAACCTCTGGTCGGCGGTTTAATGGCCAAATTGTGTTCGACCGAGCGGGTAGGGTGTGCTGACGATAGGAAGCGCACCGGTTTTTGATGCGCTTCACGCTGTTCAACATCCGAAGGCAAGACGGTGCTTTGCGTAGGAGCGCCGCCCTCGGCGCGAAAAGAGCCATTCGGCCCGAGGCCGGGCCTCCTACGGGCAGTCGCCCTTGGCGCGAAAAGCAAGTAGCCGCATGTCGCTTGCGACATGCAGGTCAACGAGATCCTGAACGATTCAACCGTGACTAGAGTAAGTTAAACGTTTGGGGCGGGTTAAATAATCCGCCTCACCCATAGGGATGAGGCGATATTAACCAATGTGTTGGTTACGGTACTTTTCAATGAGGGAGCCCTAATATTGAAAAAATAGCGTTTTTACTTTTTGATGTTAAAGCGGCAAGTGCAGTCGCCTTTAGCCATGCACGTCAATAGTTCTACGTTTCGATCAAGCAAGTTAGACATCAATGCTATATCGAATTGACAGATCTCTTGGTGTTGTTGGGCGAGGTCATGATAAACGCAATTATGCGCTTGCATGTGGATATGATCCGGATCGCCGTTATCCGTCGTTTCGACTTGATAACCCAGCTCGGTCATGATGACGAGTAGCTCTTCCAGGCGCATTTCCAGGTTCTTCCCTTCAAACCGGTCGCGTAATTTTTCCGCTAACCTGATACCCAGTCTTTGCATATAGCCTCGAAAGCGTTCGGGGCCGATTTCATCCTGCAGATCGCTCAATATCAATTCCGAAAACCAGGCGTATTGCTTGGGGAAATAATTGATCCCTTTGTCGGTGATGACATAAATGGTGACCGGACGACCGGCGGTTTTATTGAGGGTGTTTTTTCTGATGTAGTCTTCGTTTTCAATGGCGACAAAATGTTGCTGTACCGCCGTTCTGGAAATATCCAGGGCATTGGCGATTTCGTCGATACTCAGCCCCGTTTTGTTTTTCATTAACAATTCAAGAATCTGATGTTGTCGTGAACTAATTTTTTGTAGCATGTCGGGCCTCGTCCGGTACAGTCTAACGAATACTAAAGATAACATAGAAAACATATAAAACATTTAAAATAAATAAGATTCATAACTATGGGGGAAATAAAGATACTTTTTCCCGAATTATTCAGTGCTTTAGAAACGAAGTCAGGACAAGAATGTAAGCACCATACTAAGTCCGCTATTTCGTTAACCCGGATATTTCATGAAGAGAATGGAATTTAAGGGATATCGGACGCAGAAGGTTGGATAAACATCACGGATGCCAGCGCAGACTCTGGCTTGAGCGATTGCTGCTCAGGCTGCGTGATTTATAGCTTGAAATGCTTGCAGAGAAAGCGCCCGTGCAATGAGGGTTTTGTCCGTGATGCCGGTTATTTGGAGGAAAAGGAGGAGTTAAGAACCAAATTACATTTAGTCATCTTCTTTGGATTTATCGTAAGGCAATACTTTAAAACGACAACGGCCATCACCCTTCGCCATACAACAGACGTGTTCAATCTCGCTATTAAGTAGGGATGAGAGCAATGAAAGATCTAGTTCACAGACTTCCTGGTTCTTGTAGGCCAGATCATGAAAAATACAATTATAGGCATCGATCATCAGGTCATTTCCAGTTTCACTCTTCGCTATTTGGGCTTCATATCCCAATTCCTGCATAATCGTTACCGTCATTTCTATCTGTTCATTCAACGATTTGTTTTTCAACGCCGCTTTTTTGCTTTCTGAAAGTGATGCCCCCAATTCTTGGAGGTATTTAATCAGCTCCTCTGAACCCAATTTATGTTTGATTAAATTGATCAGCATTTCAGCAAAAAGGCTGTAATTTTTAGGGAAAATATGTATCCCTTTTTCCGTTAGTACAAACGTAGCGCCCGGTCGACCTTTTGTTTGCATCGATACGGATTTTCTGACATAGCCATCTCTCTCCAATACCATCATGTGTTGATGTATGGCGCTTCTTGAGATTTGCAAAAGTTTGGAAAACTGTTCAATGGTCAATCCTTCTTTTTCCTTCACCAAATAACGCAGTATTTTCTGTTGATTTTCACTGAATCCCACGATTCCCATAAATTCCCTCTTTGTTCATTAAATTTTTTTAGACCGTTCGTCCCAACTTAAATTCCAAGGGCTGTTTTGAATGCTTGAGCGATCTCTCCAAGGTTGCTTGGTTATTTTAAACATTAATCAGCAAACAATAAACGGTCAAATAAATAAGAATTTGCAACATAAAAAACTTATAACAGTAAATACTTTACAAAGTTAATTAAGGTAGGTAAGCTTAGGTTCAAATCACGCAACAATATTCAACTTAGCGTGATTGCTTGAGAGGAGAGTGCAATATGAACGTTGGAAAACTTATATGTCTTGGCATGGTGACTTTCTGGGTAACTATGGTTCAAGCGGAGCAACATCAATTTGAGATGACTATCGAGGAGGTGACGATTAACGTCGCCCCCAAGTTGGAATACAAAGTCTTTGCCTTCAATGGCCAGGTTCCGGCACCGTTGATTCATGTAAAAGAAGGTGATGATGTTGAAGTGTTGGTGACCAATAACACATCGACGCCTCACACGATCCATTGGCATGGTGTTTATCAGACCAATAATTGGCGCCATGACGGCGTTCCGGATGTGACACAAGCGGCCATCGAAGCGGGCGACAGTTTTACCTATAAATGGAAGGCGGAGAAAACCGGAAGCCTTTGGTATCACTGCCATACCAATGTCAACGAACATGTCGGGATTCGAGGTATGTGGGGGCCGATTATTGTCGATCCGGTCAATCCAACCGAGCTGGAAAAAACTGTCACCAAGGATGCCGTTTTGATGTTCAGCAGTTGGGAGTCAAGTCATGCGGACAAGTTCGGCGAAGGAGGCACTCCGGCGGATGTGGTCGATTATTTTTCTATCAATGGTCGTTCGTTTCCTTTCACTCAGCCCTTACGCGTCAAAAAAGGGGATGTCGTTCGTTTTCGCTTGTTCGGCGCCGGCGGCGCGATTCACTCTTTTCATCCTCACGGACACGATATGTTAGTCACCCATAAGGATGGCTTGCCGTTAGCCGAGCCTTACGAAGCCGATACCTTGTTAATCGGTCCAGGCGAGCGCTATGACGCGATCATCACAATGAATAATCCGGGCCGTTTCATCGCTCATGACCATGTCGATACCCATGTTACCAATGCCGGTAAATTCCCCGGTGGCGCCATCACGATAATCGAATATGAGGGCATCCCGGTGGACGATTGGTATGTTTGGAAAGACAAGGATTTTGATGGCGACTTCTTCTTTAGCGAATCAGTCAAGAAGGCGCATGGCATACATGATCAAGCGGGCTTTAAAGGGACGCCTATTGAAAGAAGACGCCGCAGAAATAGGGGGGAATAAGATGAATGGCAAGACACGTCAATATCGTCTCTTTTTATCGGCCGCGTTGCTGACCGCCATCGCAGGGACCACTTCCGCCGATGAGCGAAATTTCGACAAGAATAGTCTTGATAGTCAATGCCTATCTTGTCATACGATCGATAAAAAGACTCCGGAAACATTAAAGGATCTCTGGGACAGAAAAGGTCCGGACTTGTCTTCGGCGGGGATCAAATATAAATCCGAGTGGCTGACGGAATGGCTGCAAAACCCGACTCGAATCAGGCCCGCGGGAATGTTCTATGGCCGCCATCTCAAGCAAGGGGAAAAATCGGACGAAATCGAGACGGAGAGTCTGGTGAAACACCCAAGTTTGTCCAGCGAAGAAGCCTCACGCGTTACCGGGCTGTTAATGACGCTAAAGCAAAACCAAAATCTGGTGGAAGCCGGCGATTATAAACCGGGGTCAATTTCTATCACGATGGGTGAAATGACGTTTGACAAGTTCAAAGGTTGTTTAGCTTGTCATCAAATCGAACCGGGTTACGGTGGTCTCTCCGGACCTGAAGTCTATACGGCGGCAAAGCGCTTGCAGGAAGATTATTTAATCAGTTTCATGCGCAACCCCCAGGCCTGGAATCCTAAAACCATCATGCCCAATAAGAGTTTAAAGGAAAGAGACCTACAGAAACTGGCGCATTATCTGCGCGCCTTAAGTCAGGAGAATTTTAAATGAAACCTTTAACGTTGATGTGGATTTACTGTTCGCTGTTATTGATTTCCTCAGCTGATGCAGGCGCTGAAACGGCGAAGGACAATTACAAAACCTATTGCGTGCAATGTCACGGTATGGAAGGCAATGGCAAAGGAATCAATGTCGCCGATATGTCGACCCAACCGCGAGATCACACAGATGCAAAGGAAATGTCGGCTAGAACCGATGCGGAGCTTTTTAAAGTCATCAAGGAGGGTGGGCAATCAATTAATAAATCGGTCTTGATGCCACCTTGGGGCTCCACACTGTCGGATGAAGAAATTGAGGGTTTGGTTAACTATTTACACCAGCTCTGCCAGTGTTAGCAGAAAACCCGCGTTCTTTCATTCGTAGGGTGGATAAGCGGATCGCATCCACCCCTGCCGCATTCGATAAGTGGGGCGAGCAGTTACTTTCATTTTTATAAAACAATAATAGGGGAAATACATGAATATTCAATATTTATCCAACCCAGGCAAATACAGAGTATTAGCCGTTATGTTGACGGCTCTTTGTATCGCAGAACCGATTGCCGCGAAAACGGTAAAAGTCTCGATGACGGCCAAGGAAAATACCGTCGTCATCGACAATAAAGGAACTGAGTATCCGGCCTGGACTTATGATGGCAAGATTCCGGGGCCGGTCGTGCGTGTGACTGAAGGCGATACGGTAGACTTTACTCTCACCAACCCGGATACCAATAAAGAAAGTCACTCCATGGATTTTCATGCGGCCGTAGTCGATGTGTTGAAAGAGTTTAGTGAAGTAAAACCAGGTGAAAGCAAGCAGTTCAGCTTTGTCGCCAAGCATCCCGGGGTCTTTATGTATCATTGCGGCGCCGCGACGATGGCGCAACACATCGCTAGAGGCATGTATGGCATCATCATTGTTGATCCGAAAGAAGGATATAGTAAAAATTATCCTAAGCCAGACCGAGAATATGTATTGATTCAATCGCAATACTTTCCCAATGCAAAGGATAAAGACGCCATGATCGAAAATCGCGGCTGGGCGGGGTCGTTAATCAATGGAAAAATATTCCATTACGATCCGGTCCACGATGAAGACGCGTCATTGACGTTACAGTCGAAGCCCGGCGAAAGAGTCCGGATATTTTTTGTCAATGCTAACATCAACAACCCGGTTGCCTTTCACCCCATCGCCGGTATCTGGGATAGGGTATATATCAACGGCAATCCGAAAAATGTGCTGGAAGGTGTCCAAACTTACAACGTCTCGGTAGCCACGGCGGATACCTTTGATCTGGTGTCGCCCGCCGATCATCCCACCAATAATGCAATTGTTGATCATACGATGAGCGCCGCGATGCGGGGAGCGATCACCGTGTTGATGAATATGCCTGATGCCGATCCTGAATTAGGGAAAGGAAACAACATTCTGATTCGCTGAGGAGATGCCGGTAACAACAGTGCAGGGATGCACAACCCATCATCTAAAAAAAGGAGCTAATACAGCATTCATTGTAACTATTCAGTATCTTTCGGGTTTTAGGCAGTAGGTCATTGATTTCTCGGGACGGGTTCACCCAGCACCTAAATACCCTGGGTTATTGGCTATGATTAATAATCTTCGTTAATTTAGGTGCTGGGTTAATACATCCATGGCAGCTAATGGCATCCTGCCCCACGCGGCACTTGCACTTCCTTGTGCGGCGGCCGCTAGCGATGTCCTATCTCACGCGGCACTTGCACTTCCTTGTGCGGCGGCCGCTAGCGATGTCCTATCTCACGCGGCACTTGCACTTCCTTGTGCGGCGTAAGGGGTGACTGCAACGTCTGACCGTCAGGGACGATGGACATGCAGATTTTGCAGGTAGAAAATTGCTCCTGCATTTTCTACATTTTCGCCTTCCTTGACGGTCAGGGCAAAAATCTGCCTGTTGCAGACAGCCCGATAAATCAATAACCCCTCTTATAAAACTACGCTGAATAATTAATGAATGAGAAAAATTCGCATTTTGTTGTTACAAGACCTAATATGAGCACATGATTATCGGTTTTTGATGGATTAGTCACACAATTTATCGCTATCAAAAGCAGGTTTTTAAAGCTTTGCTTCGTCGCCCTTGAAGGTTTTTTCAATGCCTGAACACATTTCATTGTCAATTGCTTATGATTGAACCCGTTGCGCTAAAAGACTTTTTTATCACTTTTTTTTCATCGGCGCTCATCATCATGGCGGGGGCCGCTTATGCCTTGCTGTTTGCCTGGTCCAAGATCCATACGAATCCGCGCATTAAGCAATGCGCTTATTTATCTTACATCGTGTTGGTCATTGCTGTAGCCGAATTGACTAGGGCGGCGAATTTTTCAGGTTATTGGCTGCTGATTTCATTCGCTATGGTCATCGGCTATTTTTTTGCGCCTATCGGCATTTGGCATTTATGTGTGAAAACACATGATGACCGAACAACCATCACAAAAAGGGGGGAAGACCGATGAACGAGACACCACTTTGGGCTTCGGAATCATTCTGGAAAAAAACGGCTGTTTGGGTGACCGCCGGGTCCTTTTTAATTTTAATCGTGCTGACGCTGGATTCGCTTAGCAAGACATCGGCCGGCACTCAGCGCGTCCCGGCCTATACCGTCATTAATCAAAAAATCGATTATCGCTTCGATGAACAACTAAATAAATATATGCCGGTGATTGGCGGAGAACAACTGTTATTCGGCAAAAGATTCACCCCTGAAGAGGCAGAGCAGAGGGTCACCCTGGGTAAAAAAACCATACAGGCGAAAAATTGCATGAATTGCCATACACTGCTCGGCAACGGGGCTTATTATGCGCCGGATTTGACCAAAGCCTGGTTGGATCAAGGCTGGATCAGCACCGAGCTGCGCGAGGATATGATGGTCAAGTTTCTGATGGACCCCGAGAAGAACGCGCGCACCTATGGCAGCGGCCGTAAGATGCCTAACCTGAACATTACCGAAGATGAAGCCAAGGGCATAGTCGCCTTCTTGAAATGGATGGCCAGCATCGACACCAACGGCTTTCCCCATCACTTTACCAGCATCGAGACGGAGGACTGAATATGAGTTCGAATGAAGCAAAATCGGTGACCCTGATTTTTCAGAATCGAGTCTGTACGTTGATTCAGCGATTCCAGTCCTGGGTTCGGTTAGATAGCGGTAACCTGAGCGGCGGACAGCAATTGGCGGTTAAATATTTCAGTGTCGCGGTGATCCTATTCTTCGCGCAAATTGTGTTCGGATTGCTGGCGGCGATACAGTTTATTGCTCCCGGCTTCCTTTATGAAATTCTGGATTTCAACGTCAACCGAATGGTGCATATTAACGCCATGGTGGTCTGGATGCTGTACGGTTTTATGGGCAGCATTTATTGGCTGCTGGAAGACGAAAGCGGCAGCGACATCGTCGGCTTGAAATGGGGAAATCTTGCTTTTTGGGTGTTGACCGGAGCGGTGACGCTGGTGGTATTGGTCTATTTGTTCATACAGATCGGTTCCGGCACCGATTCCAGCCTCTGGTTCATTAACGAAGGCCGGGAATATATCGAAGCGCCGCGTTGGGCGGATATCGGCATCGTCGCGGTGATGTTGGTGTTTTTCTATAACGTAGTCGCCACTTTCAGCAAGGGGAAATGGTCCGGTATCGCCGGCGTCCTGACCCTGGATTTGGTCGCCTTGGCCGGACTTTATCTGGCCGGTATGTTTTATATGACCAATATCACCCATGATCAATATTGGTGGTGGTGGGTGATTCATCTCTGGGTGGAAGCGACCTGGGAGGTCTTGGTCGGCGTGATCATGGCTTGGTCGCTGATGAAGTTGCTGGGGGTTAGACGCAAAATCGTGCAAACCTGGCTGTATATCGAGGTCGCCTTGATGTTCGGTTCGGGGATCTTGGGGCTAGGTCACCATTATTTCTGGATCGGCACGCCTGAATACTGGTTGACGATAGGCGGCTTTTTCTCGGCATTGGAACCCATCCCGCTGGTTGCGATGGTGGTGCATGCCGTCTACGATTCCGGCGTTCATGCTTTTAAAACCGGCAATCATCCGGCCTTGGCCTGGATCATTGCCCATGCCTTCGGTAATTTCTTCGGCGCCGGTGTATGGGGATTTATGCATACTTTGCCGCAGATCAATCTTTACACCCACGGCACGCAATGGTCGGCGTCTCATGGTCATCTCGCCTTTTTCGGCGCTTACGCGACGATCAACATCGCGTTCTTTTATCTGGCCATTCAACACTGGCGGGGCGATGTCTGGATGGCCGGCGGCAGTCGCAATGCCTGGCGCTGGAAATGGGCGCTGGGTCTGCTGAATGCCGGCGTGATGGGCATGACCATCGCGTTGCTGATCGCAGGTTACGAACAGTCGTTCATAGAGCGGGCGATGGAGGGTTCCACTTGGGGCGGTTATTTCAGTGCGCAGAATCATCCTTCTTTTCAAAACGCGATGGTATGGCGCTTAGTCTGGGGCTTGGTGACATTTGCCGGGTTGGTGTTGCTGATCTGGGATTTATTGACGATCGGTAAGGAGGAGACGCGTAAGGCCGAAGTCATTGCCCAAGCGGAAGGCTAAATGGGTCGGCAATGCTGCATGCTGCATTTCCAAAATGACAACAGTTGCGAAGAGCGTTCTCGTTATATGTGCTGAACAACGTGTGGCGCATCAAAAATGGTGCGCTTCCTATCGTCAGCACACCCTACCGGTACGGGTACGGGTAGGGCGGCTTCGCAAAGCAAGCCGCCAAAAACCGCCACCAGGGCAAAATTGGGGCGGGTTATTTAACACACCCTAAACGTTTAACTTACTTTAGGCGTAATTGTTCAGCAATTCCCACTTTGGCGTTCAAAAAGGGTATGGGGTGTGTTTGGCGAGGATGTCGGCAGCAAGGATGCTGCCGTCAAGCCCCCAGGGATGGGTTTACCCAGCACCTAAATTCCATGGCTACAGGACTATATTTTACATTCCAGGATAATTTAGGTGCTGGGTGAACGGCGCTCCTCGACAGACACACCTCATGCCCTAAACCCTGCAAAAATACTTAAACTGGGAATTGCTGGTAATTGTTGCTAATTTTCTGTTTTGCCACTCATTCATTTAATGAGGTAGCCCTGCGCTCAAACTGATGAATTGTTGTTTTCCTTTTACCTTGCTTAAAATGATATTATTAATGATTTATTCTAACGGGACTGCTAATGAATCATTATTCACACGCATCAGCTTCCCTACCTAAAACGGGTCTGGAAGGGTTAAAGGAAAATTGGCGCAGCGACTTGCTGTCGGGATTTCTGGTGTTTTTGATGGCTTTGCCGCTGTGTCTGGGGATCGCCGTGGCTTCCGGCTTTCCGCCGGCCGCCGGCATTATATCGGCGGTGATCGGCGGCATCTTGGTGTCGCGCTTTAATGGTTCTTATGTCACGATAAACGGACCCGCGGCGGGCTTGATCGTCGTGGTCTTTGCCGCGGTTCAAACGCTAGGCGAGGGCGATGCGATGGCCGGTTATCGTTACACCTTGGCGGCGATCGTCGTCGCCAGCGTGTTGCAGATATTGCTGGGCGTATTCAGAGCCGGACAGCTCAGCGCATTTTTCCCCGCCGCCGTCGTTCATGGCATGCTAGCGGCGATAGGCATTATCATTATCGCCAAGCAGAGCCATGTGATGCTCGGTGTCACCCCTGAACCGGGGGGTATCCTGTCCACCTTGGCGCAGATCCCACATAGTTTGATGAACCCCACCCCGGAGATTGCCTTCATCGGGTTGAGCGGTTTGCTGGTATTGGGCCTATGGCCGCGACTCAAGTCCGCCCGCTGGAAAATGATTCCGGCGCCGATGGTGGTGCTGCTTGTCGGCATGTTGCTGGGACAGTTCTTCGGCTTGCAGCATGAACACATTCATTTGTCGCTATCCCCGATCGGCGAGCATGAGCATCTGATCGCGCCGCGATTTCTGGTTGATATACCTGATGATTTCCTGGCCAGTTTCTATTTTCCCGATTTTTCCAAGTGGGCCACGCCGGAGTTCTGGGGAGCGGTGATCAGCCTGTGTTTGGTCGGAACGCTGGAAAGCATGTTGAGCGCGAGCGCGGTAGACCGTCTCGATCCTTATAAGCGGACGACCGATTTGAATAAGGATCTGACCGCTATAGGCGTCGGTAACGTCATCGCCGGCATGATAGGCGGCCTGCCGATGATTGCAGAAATCGTGCGGAGTTCGGCCAATGTCGATAACGGCGCCCGGACCGGCTGGGCCAATTTCTTTCACGGCCTGATCCTGTTGTTGTTCGTCGTACTATTTCCCCACCTGATCCATAATATTCCGTTAGCCTCGTTGGCCGTGCTATTGGTCTATACCGGGTACCGACTGGCTGCGCCGCAATCATTCAGGAACGTATTGGATATAGGCTTGGAACAGTTCGCGTTGTTTGTCATCACGATCATCGGCGTATTAGCTACCGATCTGTTGATCGGCGTGGCGATAGGCATCGCCGTCAAACTAGGCATACATTTGGCGCGTGGCGTTTGGCCCGAGAACATGTTCAAGATACACTTCAGCATACGCCGTCCCGATGATAACACCATCGTCGTTAAACTGATCGGTTCGGCGATGTTTTCCAATTTTCTGCCGTTGAAAAAGGCGTTGGCGGAATTGGAGAACGGTAAGACTATCGTCTTCAATTTTTCCGACGGTTATTTGATCGACCATACCGTGATGGATTTCATTCATGATTTCAGCGCTCAGTATCAGGCCCAGGGCGGCAGGTGTTTACAAATAGGCCGGGCATTGGAGACATTTTCCGATCATCGCCTGGCGGCCCGCTTGATGACTGCTGACGATCGAGAGTTATGATCTGCCTAGGTTTAAACCTGAGTGCCGGTTACGGAACCCGCCTGTATCAGCTAGCGCTTCCAGAAGACGCCGTTCACCCAGCACCTAAATAAACGAAGATGATTTATCGCAGCCATTAGCCTATGGAATTTAGGTGCTGGGTGAATACGTCCGTGGCGGCTAACAGCTCCTGCTTACCGCTGCACTTACACGTCCTTGTGCGGCGTAGGCTTGAGCGCGGTCAGAACAAAAAACGGCCATGCCGCATACTTCTTCCAGAGCGACCTGATACTGTCTGAACCCTTTGCAATATATAAGTCTTTTATCCCGAGCCGAGCTTGGATTTAGCATGTTAAATTCCATTTAAATGTGTTTTTTGAGATCGTTGCTTTGCATGGTTTTTGGGCATTTAGTAATATAGCGGCTTAATCGAGCCCCGGGTTTAGATGCGGGATCATACTTAAACATTCTCACAACCGGATTGTAGAACTAATGAAAAAATCAATTATCGCATTTGCTTGCAGCTTTCTGGCGTTGTCAAGCATACAGGCGCAGGCGGCTGATCTGGAAGAAGGTAAGGCGGCGTTTGAAACCTGTCGCGGTTGCCACAGCGCTCCTAACTACAGCAATGCCTATCCGACCTATTATGTGCCGAAAATCGGTGGGCAGCGGGCCGAGTATAGCGTGGCGGCGCTGAAAGCCTATAAGGAAAAAAATCGCGCTCACGGCACGATGAAAGCGAATGCCTATGACCTAAGCGAGCAGACCATCGAAAATATCGCCGCCTACATCCAAGCCAATCCCGGTAAAAAAAGTCCAGCACCTGCGAGGGGGAATCCTGCCAACGGCAAAGAATTGGCCGCAACCTGCGTCAGCTGCCATACCAATAAGCTGAAGGATGGCGGCAACATGCCGATTCTGGCCGGACAGCATGAAAACTATCTGATCAAGGCCATGCATGACTATCAAGCGGGAAAACGCAACAACCCGATCATGCAGTCGATGCTGAATGGCTTGTCCGAGGACGACCTGCAAGACATCGCCGCTTATTTCGCCAGACAGTCAGGCTTAAGCGTGGTTGAATAAGACTCGTCATGAAGGATGCGCGGTTTTGCATCCTTCGCCTTCCTCTCAAACTTTTTCGTTCAATAGATTTTTACCGGGCAATGGGGTGCTCGTCTGTTCCGGTTTGCCTTGCTGTACCTCCATCGGTCCCGGCTTGAGGCCGTTTTTTTCAAACTGCTGTTTTAGATAATCCAATTGCCGGTCGATTTTCGCGACGGTGGCGCTACTTTCGCTCCAGAAACGGGTGCTGATAAGGTTGTCGTAATAGCTGATTTTGCACTGTATTGTTCCTAATTCGGGCGGTGTGACGGTGATCTTGACCGACCAGCCGTTTTTTTGTCCCGCTGGTGCGGAGTTTTTTTCCTGTTCGATTGCTATCGTTACCTGATTAGCTTGCTGGTCATCGATAAACGGAAGCTCCAGCATCCATACTTGTTTATTGCCTTCCTCTTTCGGCAGCGTCTGGAGTTGATCGACAATGACCCTGGCCAGCGATTGCGTGGATTTCTGTAATAGCGCCTTCAGCATGTTAAGCTCATTGTTGGCTAGCTTTTGCTCCGTCTTAGGTTCGGTTTGCTGCTGCAACTGATCGATCAGTTTTAACAATCTCAATTTGAAATCTTGCTGTAGATCGATGTCGGTTTTGTCTTGAATTAGATGGCTTTCAAGAAAACGCCCGGATAGAGCGATTTGCTGTTTTAACGTTTCCACCTGAGTCAGCTGTGAGCGTTGCGGAAGCTGCTGCAGAATTTGTCGCGCCAGTCTCTTAAGCGTCTGCGGAATCTGCTCATTTTTTTCCAGCGCAGGCAGGGTTCTAATCAGTTGATTGATCACGGCGCCGGCAGGTTCTTGCTGCGGTAAATAGCGTTTTAAGGCCGCGTGAACGACTTGGTCGGTCACTGTCGCGGTATTGTTTTGCACAATTTTTAACTGGACCTGATCGCCGCTTTTGACCGCCTCCAGCGTGATCAGCTGGCCCGGTTTCGCCGTTGCCCAAGGCGGCTGTTTGCCGTCGGCCGAGGTGACGAACTGTTTATCGGACAGCGTTAACATTTGCGGCGTTTTCACGTTTTCTTTATGGCCGCCTTCGACGACGGATGCCATGCCGGTCAGCTGCTCGGCGCCGGCCACGGTCACTTGCATCTGCAAACGCTGGCCTTGCGGCAATTGTTGCAATAATGCCGATGTTTCTTTTAGGCTGCTGGCTTGCGGTAAAACCTGTTTCAACAGGAGTTCGGAAGAAGACCGATAAGCGGAGGGGGGGTGTTGATTCTGTTGACCCGGCGTCTCTGTCTGCGCAGCAACGACTTTGAATTCAATCAGCGGGCTTAATTTGACGACTTGCAGCGTCAGCTTTTGTCCGGCCTTTATATCGACGGGTTTATCGCTTTGGGTCTGCAAAATTTTATTGCCTAACTGTAACGCCAAGTTATTCTTGGCGACATCGGCGTCGACGACCTTGACGTCCAGATATTGGTTTAACTGCAGCAATGAGGTGTCGAGTCGGCCTTTACCAGCGGGCAACGATAAGGATGGCAAAGGCAGCTTGATGTCCATCAACTAGCTGAGCATTTGTTGGATATGATCGATTTCGTCCCTGGCCTGATCCAGAATGTTGATGCTCTGGTCCGCATCGAGATGGCCGGCCGCCAGTTTTTTATAGGCGGGGAGCTGGTCCATTTTCGGCATTTTCTTGATATCGATCTTGCCGATATAGCTGTGTAGCTGGGATATCATCACGATATCGGTATAGTCGGCTTCCGGGCCGCCATCGCGGTACCAGTCCTCCGAATGATTGATGACATCTTCAAAGTCGCTGGGGAAATCCCATTTGCGGATAATCTGTATGCCGATGTCATTTTTCAGCTCCTTGATGGTTTCGGCAAGATCCTTGGGATGGGTCAGGATATCGGCATTTTTATCCGCGTAAGCCAGAATTGGCACGACACCGATATCGTGTATCAGGCCGGCCAGCATCGCCCGGTCGGGATCGAAGCCGGGCGTTTTATGGGCAAAAACCGCGCTGATCGCCGCGACATAGCTGCTGTGCGTCCATAAATCCTGCATCTTGCGCCGAATGATATGGGATTTGGCGGTGAAAACGGCTTTCATCGCAAATGCGGTAATGATGTTCTGAGACACTTTCAGGCCCAGACGCGTCAGGGCCTCGGGGCAACTTTCAATTTTCCTGCGGCCGCGATAAAGGGGGCTGTTGGAAATTTTGATCAGCCGTGCAGTGATGCTGGGGTCGATCTGTACGACTTTGGCGATTTTACTGTTATTCGCTTTTTTATCATTGATCGCCCGTCGAATCTTGAAGGATACATCTGGAATGGTCGGCAATGCCAGTTTGTCGGACTGCATATATTTGTAGCAATCCAAATATAAACGGTTCTTGGCGAGATTGGCGGATTGTGGAGGGGTTACGGGGTCGGACATAAAAATTTTTGCTTTATTCGGACAAGCCAGTACAGTTTAGTTTAAAATTCATGCTCCGGTTGATCCAGATTCATTGAAAATTAATTATAAGCCATGAACACAACATCAGCAGATGTTATCACAACACTTAGCAGCATCAGGGACTATATTCGCTGGGGCGCCAGTCAGTTCGCCGCCAATCGGGTTTTTCTAGGACATGGCACGGTCACGGCGCTGGATGAGGCGGCGGCGATTGTATTGCATACACTGGATCAACCCTATAATCTGGCCGAGACTTATTTGGACACTATGTTGACGATGGAGGAAAGAGAGGCCGTCGTCGACCTGATTCGAAGAAGAATCCGCGAACGCAAACCGTCCGCCTATTTGACTCACGAGGCGATATTCGCCGGTTTGCCGTTTTATGTCGACGAGCGGGTGCTGGTGCCGCGCTCTCCGCTCGCTGAACTGATAGAGGAACGTTTCGATCCCTGGATCGATGAGGAGCGTGTCTTCAATGTCCTTGATCTGTGCACCGGCAGCGGCTGTATCGCCATCGCCTGCGCCTATGCTTTCCCGGAGGCGCAGATCGATGCGGTGGAATTGTCCGACGACGCCTGTGAGGTTGCCCGGATCAATATCGAAAAACATGATCTCGCCGATCAGGTCACGCTGCATCAATCGGATTTGTTTACGGCGTTGCCTCGGAAACCCTACGATATCATCGTCAGCAACCCGCCCTATGTCAGTGTTGAGGAATGGGAAGGGTTGCCGCCCGAGTTTCATGCCGAACCAGCAATGGGCTTCAAGGGAGGCGTTAGCGGACTGGATCTGGTATTGCGCATACTGGTCGATGCAGGTCGTTATTTGACGGAGCACGGCATACTCGTGATCGAAGTGGGCAGCAGCTCAGAAACCTTACAGCATTTATTCCCGGAAGTGCCTTTTTACTGGCTGGAATTCGAACGCGGCGGCGACGGCGTGTTTCTGTTAACGGCCGAACAGCTCAATCACTATCATTCTTTATTTGCCAACGCTTTATAACGATGTCTGGAAACTCAATAGGAAAATTATTCACTGTCACTACATTCGGCGAAAGTCACGGTCCGGCCCTGGGCGGCATAGTCGACGGATGTCCCCCCGGCATGGAGTTGTCTGAAGACGATTTGCAGATCGACCTGGACAGAAGAAAGCCGGGTACGTCGCGGCATACCACGCAACGGCGCGAGGCCGACCAGGTGAAAATTCTATCCGGAGTTTTCGAAGGAAAAACCACCGGCACGCCAATCGGCTTGCTGATCGAAAATACCGATCAGCGTTCCAAGGATTACAGCAAAATCGCCGATACCTTTCGTCCAGGTCATGCCGATTACAGCTATCAGCATAAATACGGTTTCCGCGACTATCGCGGCGGCGGTCGCTCCTCGGCGCGGGAAACGGCGATTCGGGTGGCGGCCGGCGCGATCGCGAAAAAATACCTGAAACAGCAGTTCAATGTTGAAATTCGCGGGTATTTATCACAATTAGGGCCAATCAAGATCGAAAAAATCGATTGGGATGTCATCGATAGCAATCCTTTCTTCTGCCCCGATGCCGATAAGGTGGCTGAACTGGAAGCCTATATGGATGCATTGCGTAAGGAAGGGGAGTCGATCGGCGCTCAGGTCGATGTCGTCGCCCGCAATGTGCCGCCCGGTTTAGGGGAGCCGGTGTTTGACCGCCTCGATGCCGAATTGGCTCATTCCTTGATGAGCATCAATGCGGTCAAAGGCGTCGAAATCGGCGACGGCTTCGCCTGTGTCGACAGCAAGGGCACCGCCTTTCGTGACGAAATCACCCCGGAAGGGTTTTTAAGCAATCATGCCGGCGGCGTGCTCGGCGGCATTTCGACGGGCCAGGACGTCGTTGCCAGAATCGCCTTGAAACCGACCTCCAGCCTGCGTCTTCCCGGCAAAAGCATTAACCGGCACGGCGAGAGCATCGAGGTAGTCACCCATGGACGCCATGACCCCTGTGTCGGCATCAGGGCGACGCCGATCGCCGAGGCGATGATGGCGATCACGCTGATGGACCATCTGCTGCGGCACCGGGCGCAGAATATCGACGTCGATGCCGGCTTGCCGGTTTTGCGTTAACAGGGCAGGTGGTATAGACATCCTTTTCGGTTTGGATAGGATGTCTACAGCGCTTAAAATTATTGTCTTTAATCAGCGTGGTTTTAGTGGTTTTATAAGAGGGAGTCGATTATTGATTTATCGGGCTGTCTGCAACAGGACGTTGCAGTCAGAGCTTACATGTCATTTTCGTCTGACGAATTGTCTGCTTTAGCAATCGCATGAATTCTTAGGTATTTTGGTCGAGTAGATCGGTATTTTTTAATGTCTTTACCCGCCATTAGAATAATGGTGCTGTACTAGCGGCTAAACAGTGACTTCCCCTATCAAACAGCATGAATCGGTCTGCATGACATTGCCATATTGGCGACTCTCCGCTTTTTATTTTTGTTATTTCGCGACGCTGGGCGGCTTTTTACCGTACTGGAGTCTGTACCTGAAAAACACCGGGTTTTCGGCGCTCGAAATCGGCGAACTGTCGGCTTTAATGGTCGCGACCAAGATCATTGCGCCGAATTTATGGGGCTGGATCGCCGATCATACCGGTAAAAGCCTCAGGGTTATCCGTATCGCGTCGTTCTTCGGTGCGTTGTTTTTTTCCGGCTTCCTGTTCGCCGAAGGCTATCTCCACTATGCGGTGATCACGGTCTGCTTCAGTTTTTTCTGGAATGCAGCGCTGCCGCAATTCGAGGCCGCCACCTTGTTTCATCTGAAGCAGGAATCGCACCGCTATAGCCAGATCAGGCTGTGGGGGTCGGTGGGCTTCATCGCCTCGGTACTGGGCATAGGCAGCTTGTTGGAATTATTTGACATCGCTTATCTGCCTTGGCTGATCATCGTGTTGCTGAGCCTGATCTGGTTGGTTGCCATGATTACGCCGGAAGCGCGGGCCAGTCATTCCCAGCAGGATGGCCTCGGTCTGTGGCATATCCTGATGAAACCGGAAGTATTGGCTTTCTTCGTGGTTTACATGTTGTTGCAATTGGCCCACGGCCCTTATTATGTTTTTTACTCCATTTATCTGAATCAATACGCTTATTCGGCGACAATGATCGGCCTGCTCTGGGCTCTGGGGGTCTGCGCGGAAATCATCCTGTTCATCTTCATGAAAAGGCTGCTGTCGAAGATCAGCTTGCGGACTATCTTACTGTTCAGTATTTTTCTCAGCATCGTCCGCTGGTGGATGATAGCCCATTTTCCGGAGTCGCTAATGCTGATGGTCGCAGCCCAGTTGCTGCATGCCGCCACCTTCGGCTCGTCGCATGTTGCGGCGATACATCTGGTGCATCATTATTTCGGCAGCCGACACCAAGGCAAAGGCCAGGCTTTATACAGCAGCATGAGCTTCGGCTTGGGGGGCATGCTGGGGAGTCTCTACAGCGGCTATCTTTGGGATTCTTTCGGCGCCACCTTTGTCTATTCGATGGCGGCCGCTTCCTGTTGCCTGGCTTTCTTGATCGCCTTCTTCTGGGTCGGGCGAGAAAAACAAACGCTAATGCGTTAAAATGGCCGCCGTTTTGATGTATAAATGCGCACGACGAAGTTGCTCTCAGCTGTCGTGTATGACTCTATATCTGGTTGTTAACAAAGGAATAAATACGTGTTTGAATTGATTAAAAATGGCGGCTGGATGATGTTGCCGATTATTCTGTGCTCGATCGGTGCAATGGGTATTATTGGCGAGCGCTTCTGGTCATTGCAACGCAAGAAAATCTTGCCGGCGGAGCTGGTTCCAAGCATATGGCAATTGCATCGGGATAATAAGCTCGACGATGTGACGTTGCGCCGAATCAAGGTTAGTTCGCCGCTGGGAGCGGTGTTGTCGGCTGGACTCGCCAACAGTGAACACGGCCGGGAAATGATGAAGATCAGTATCGAGGAGGCCGGGCGACAAGTGGTGCATGATTTGGAGCGTTATCTCAATTCACTGGGCACCATCGCTTCAATTACGCCGTTACTGGGCTTGCTGGGGACCGTCATCGGCATGATCAAGGTTTTTTCCGCGATCATGGTGCACGGGGTCGGCGATCCGGGCGTGTTGGCCGGCGGCATTTCCGAGGCATTGATTACCACCGCGGCCGGATTGACCGTCGCGATTCCCAGCTTGATCTTTCATCGCTATTTTGAACGTTTGGTTGATGAGTATGTGGTCAAGATGGAAGAGGAGTCTTTGCATCTGATTGACGTCATGCATGGTGACAGAGAGGAAGCCTGATGGATTTTCATCGCCGAAAAAGACCGCCGCTGGAGATCTCGATCACGCCGATGATCGATGTGGTGTTTTTGTTATTGATTTTTTTCATGGTCACGACGACCTTCAATCGGCAAACCGAGTTGAAAGTGAACTTGCCGGAAGCGCACGGCGTAGAGAGCGATAGCAAAGAAAAGATCATCACGTTGATGATCGATGAGGACGGCACCTATTTTTTGTCCGGCGACGATGGCAAATTTCATCAGTTGATCAATCAAAAATTGTCGACATTGAAAAGAGCGTTGAGTCAGGCGGCCGGCAATTCCAGACGGATCCCCTTCGTCATTAGCGCCGACGGCAAGACGCCGCATCAGGCCGTCGTTAGCGCTCTGGATATCGCCAGTCAGCTGGGGTTCAAGCGCATTACCTTCGCTACCAAAAGCGTGCCGACGACGCCATGAAAAAAACCTTGGCTCGATGGTGGCAGGATGTATGGTATGGAGAGAGGTATTTCTCTATCTGGATCGCGCCTTTGTCGATGATTTATCTGGACATCATCCGTTTACGTCGTTTTTTATATCGTAAGGGCTTGCTTAAGTCGACAAAACTGCCGGTTCCTGTCATCATCGTCGGCAATATCAGCGTCGGCGGCACCGGCAAGACGCCGCTGGTAATCTGGCTGGCCAAGCTGTTGAAACAAAAAGGTTATCGTCCCGGGATAATCAGCCGTGGGTATGGCGGCGCAGCGAAGAACGAACCGGTTATCGTGGAGGCGGACAGCCAACCTGGCATCGTCGGCGATGAGCCCTTGGTGATCGTTAAACACAGCGACTGCCCGATGGCCGTTTGCCGCAACCGGGTTGCGGCGGCCCAACTGCTAACCGGGCTGCATCAATGTAATATCATTATTTCCGATGACGGCCTGCAACATTATGCTTTAGAACGGGATATCGAAATCACGGTGATCGATGGCGAACGCCGTTTTGGCAACGGCTATTGCCTGCCGGCTGGACCGCTCAGAGAACCGCTGGAACGTCTACGCGAAGTCGACTTGGTGATCGTCAATGGCGTCGCCGTGGAGGAAGGGGAGTATTCGATGCATTTTGTCGGCGCCGAGGCGGTTTGTCTGAAAACCGGTGAATCCGTGCCGCTGCGGGAATTTTGCGGCCAAGGACTACATGCCTTGGCCGGCATCGGCAATCCGAACCGTTTTTTTAACTTACTCGACCAGGCCGGTCTGAGTTTTGAGGGGCGGGCGTTTCCCGATCATCATCAGTTTACCGCCGCCGATATTGAATTTGATGATGATAGACCAGTGCTGATGACCGAAAAAGATGCAGTCAAATGCCTGAAATTTGCCGGTGAAAAACATTGGTATGTTCCGATCGATGCTGAACCGCAAGCGGAGTTCAGCGAGCAATTATTAACTTTATTGAAAGAAAAAAAACATGGATAAAAAATTACTCGATATTCTGGCCTGTCCCATTTGTAAAAGCTCCTTGATCTATGACAACGCCAAACAGGAATTAATCTGCAAGGCCGACCGCTTGGCCTTTCCGATACGCGACGACATTCCGGTGATGCTGGAGGATGAAGCGCGCGAATTATCCAATGAAGAAATAGACGCATTAAAAAAATGAAGAAGACGGCATTCAAGGTCGTGATTCCGGCCCGCTTCGGTTCCACCCGTTTGCCCGGCAAACCCTTGCTCGATATTGCCGGTAAGCCGATGATCGCCCATGTTTGCGCCCGCGCGCTGGAAGCTCAGGCAGAGCAGGTGGTGGTCGCTACCGATGATCGACGCATCTATAGTGCTGTCGAAACGCTGGGTCTGCAGGTCGTGATGACCGATCCCAACCATGCTTCCGGCAGTGAAAGAATCGCTGAGGTAGCGAGTGTTCTGAAATGGCGGGACGAGGACATCATCGTCAATCTGCAAGGCGACGAACCGCTGATACCGCCGGACTATATTAACGAGGTGGCCGATGCCTTGGCCGGTCAAGAACTGGCCGGCATGGCTACATTGGCGGCGCGGATTGATGATCAGGCCGAAATCTTTAACCCGAATGCCGTCAAGGTGGTGTTGGACAAGGACGGTTACGCGCTTTATTTCAGCAGGGCGCCTATTCCGTGGGAACGAGGCGCCTTTCCGGAGCGCGCCGACTTGAGCAATGAGGCACAGCCTTTTTTAAGACATATCGGCATGTACGCCTATACCGTCGAGTTTTTAACGCGTTATTGCGACTGGCCGGCGTCTCCGTTGGAGGCGGTCGAGTCGCTGGAACAGCTGCGGGTGTTGTGGCATGGGGGAAAAATACGCGTTAACACGGTCGCGCAAACGCCGCCGGCCGGCGTCGACACCGAGCAAGACTTACACCGCGTGGAACGGCTAATGACCGAAACCCACTTTCATGCCTATCCATGACCTCAGGTCAATTCATCGAAATGCCAAGCAGTCCCGAATTGGCTGATTGACAAGGGTATGTAAAAACACTACCTTAAACAGTTTGCCAATTTTATAGTCATAACTTTTTAGAGTCGTTAATGGAAGAATTTCATCGAATCAGTCGTCTCCCGCCTTATGTTTTTAATATCGTCAATGAATTAAAAGCCAAGGCCCGTTCCGAGGGTGAAGATATTATTGATTTTGGGATGGGGAATCCCGATCAACCGACGCCCAAGCATATCGTCGACAAAATGGTTGAGGCGACCGTTCGCTGCGACACTCACCGCTATTCCGTTTCGAAAGGCATACCCCGTTTACGCAAGGCCATTTGCAATTGGTACAAAAATCGGTTCGATGTCGATTTAAATCCGGAAACCGAGGCGATCGTCACGATCGGTTCCAAAGAAGGACTGGCTCACCTGGCGTTGGCCACCTTGGGGCCGGGAGACATCGTGTTGGTGCCGAATCCTGCCTATCCGATTCATCCCTATGGCGTCGTCATCGCCGGCGCCGATTTACGCCATGTGCCTCTGGTGCCCGGAGTGGACTTTTTTGAAGAGTTGGAAAGGGCTATCGAGGACTCCTGGCCGAAACCGAAGATGCTGATTCTGAATTTTCCCGGCAACCCGACCACGCAATGCATCGAATTGGATTTCTTCGAAAAGATCGTTGCTGTGGCCAAAGAGCATAATATCTGGGTGGTCCATGACATCGCCTATGCCGATATCGTGTTTGACGGCTATAAGGCGCCATCGATATTACAGGTCGAGGGGGCGAAAGACGTCGCGGTGGAATTTTTCTCGTTATCGAAAAGCTATAACATGCCCGGTTGGCGGGTTGGTTTCATGTGCGGAAACCCCCAGTTGGTGGCGGCCTTGACCCGGATCAAGTCGTATATGGATTACGGCACTTTTACGCCGATTCAGGTGGCCGCCATTACCGCGTTGGAAGGGCCGCAGGATTGCGTAAAGGAAATCTGCGAGATGTACAAAAATCGCCGTGACGTACTATGCGACGGGCTGAATGCGATGGGCTGGCGGGTCGAAAAACCGAAGGCTACGATGTTTGTTTGGGCGCCGATTCCCGACGCCTACAAGGATATGGGGTCGGTTGAATTCAGCAAAAAAATGATTATCGATGCCAAAGTCGCGGTTTCGCCGGGCATCGGTTTCGGCCAGCACGGCGATAGTCATGTGCGCTTCAGCCTGATTGAGAATGAGCACAGAACTCGGCAGGCGTTGCGCGGCATTCGCAATATGCTGAAGAAAGACAACGTAGTATAATAGCCGGCTGTTGAGCTAATCGCATGCTTGGCGCCGCCTGAATTATTAGCGGCGCGCTTTGCAAAAAAGAGAATTTACAGTTTGGGAGTGACATTTGAAACCGGTAAAAATTGGTATATTGGGTTTAGGCACAGTCGGTGGCGGCACCGTCAATGTGTTGAAGCGGAACGCAAAAGAAATCGCCCGCAGGGCGGGACGGGAGATCATCGTGACCCGTGCTCTGGCGAGAAACCTGGACCGGGAACGCATTTGTGATACCGATGGCATTGCCTTGACCGCCGACCCGTTCGACATTATCAATGACCCGGAAATCGAGGTTGTGCTGGAATTGATCGGTGGCGAAACCCTGGCGAAGGACTTGGTGTTGCAGGCGATCGAAAAAGGCAAGCACGTGGTCACCGCCAACAAGGCCTTGATCGCGTTGCATGGCAACGAAATTTTTCGCAAGGCCAGCGAGAAGGGCGTAATGGTGTTGTTTGAGGCGGCGGTCGCCGGCGGCATTCCGATCATCAAGGCGATACGAGAAGGCTTGAGCGGCAACCAGATCGAGTGGCTGGCGGGCATCATCAACGGCACCGGCAACTTCATTTTGACCGAAATGCGCGATAAAGGACGTGATTTCGGCGACGTCTTGGCCGAAGCGCAAGCCTTAGGCTACGCGGAAGCCAATCCTATTTTCGATGTTGAGGGCATCGATGCCGCTCACAAGCTGACCATTTTGGCGTCTATCGCATTCGGCATTCCGCTGCAATTCGACAAGATTTTTACCGAAGGCATTAGCAAGATCACCCGTGAGGATGTCGAATACGCCGAACAGCTGGGCTATCGCATCAAACATCTGGGCATCGCCCGAAAAACCGAGAAGGGCATCGAATTGCGCGTGCATCCGACGTTGATTCCGGAACGCCGCTTGATCGCCAATGTCGATGGCGTGATGAACGCGGTGTTGGTCAAAGGGGATGCGGTCGGTCCAACGCTCTATTACGGCGCCGGCGCCGGCGCCGAGGCGACCGCTTCCGCAGTGGTCGCCGATGTCGTCGATGTCGTCCGTGCGCTGACCAGCGATCCTGAAAACAGGGTGCCGCATTTGGCCTTTCAGCCGGAGGCGATAGTCGATATTCCGGTGTTGTCGGACGAAGACTTCCGCACCGCCTATTATCTGCGCCTGACGGTGGAAGATAAACCCGGCGTGCTGGCCGATATTACCCATATTCTCGCCGATCATAATATCAGCATCGAGGCGATGATCCAGAAAGAACCTCACGAAGGCGAAGCGGTGCTGCCGATCATCATGCTGACCCAGTTGACGCTGGAAAAAGAAATGAATGCCGCAATTAGCGAAATTGAAGCATTATCTACCGTCACCGGCAAAGTTTGCCGCATTCGTCTGGAATCCTTGAAATAAATAATTATGTCTATTCGTAAACGATACACAGGTTTAATTGAAAATTATAAAGACCGTTTACCGGTGAGCGATAATACTCGCTTCATCAGTCTCGGTGAAGGCAACACGCCACTGATACAGTTGCAAAATATCCCCAGGCTGATCG
Organism: Methylomarinum sp. Ch1-1; assembly: GCF_030717995.2. Classification (NCBI taxonomy): domain Bacteria; kingdom Pseudomonadati; phylum Pseudomonadota; class Gammaproteobacteria; order Methylococcales; family Methylococcaceae; genus Methylomarinum; species Methylomarinum roseum. The sequence continues at coordinate 2,862,759 of NZ_CP157743.1, forward strand.
GTAAGGATGTCGATATTTATGTTAAATACGAAGGTTTGAATCCGACCGGTTCATTCAAGGATCGCGGCATGACGATGGCGGTGACCAAGGCGGTGGAAGAAGGCAGCCAGGCCATCATCTGCGCCTCCACCGGCAACACCTCGGCTGCGGCGGCCGCCTATGCGGTGCGCGCCGGCATCAAGGCTTTCGTGTTGATTCCGGAAGGCAAGATCGCGATGGGAAAATTGGCGCAAACCTTGATGTACGGCGCCGAAATCATTCAGATCAACGGCAATTTCGATGCCGGCATGGCGTTGGTTAAGGAAGTGGCCGACCATGCCCCGGTCACGATCGTCAACTCGATCAATCCGTTTCGTATCGAAGGTCAGAAAACGGCGGCCTTCGAAATCGTCGACGAACTGGGTTGCGCTCCTGACTTTCATTGTTTACCGGTCGGCAATGCCGGAAATATTACCGCCTACTGGAAAGGCTATTCCGAATACGCCAGCGATTTCGAAGGGCATAAGGCGGTGACCGATAAACGCCCGGTCATGTGCGGTTATCAGGCCGCCGGCGCGGCGCCATTCGTCACCGGAAAAATGGTCGATAATCCGGAGACCGTCGCCACGGCGATACGCATAGGCCATCCCCAATCTTGGGATAAGGCCTGGAATGCGCAGAAGGAATCCGGCGGCTGGTTTGATGCGATGAGCGACGAGCAGATTCTTGCCGCTCAGAAAATGCTGTCCCAGTTTGAAGGTATCTTCTGCGAACCGGCATCGGCTGCATCGCTGGCGGGCGCATTACAAGATATCGGAGCGGGTAAAATTCCGGAAGGTAGCAAAATCGTCTGTACATTGACCGGCAATGGATTGAAGGATCCGGATACCGCGATAGGCCAATGTAAAGACACCCATCCGGTAACCATCGATGCGACCCTGGATGCGGTGAAGAAAGCGATTCTGGATCACATGTAAGTCTCGCCGAGGCGATTAAATACCGTCATGCGGCCAGCCGCCGTGATACTCATCGTTTCTTTTGGTGTCTAACATAAGCCGGCGACAGCCGGCTTTTTTATCGTAAGCCATGTATTATCAGGGTGTTAAAAAAAATATCGTTCTGCGTCCGGAAGGCAAGAAACATCTGCAACTGGAGGGACTCGACCCGCTGTTAAAACGCATTTTCAGCAGCCGCGGCGTCACGAAAGCGGAACAACTGGAGCGCTCGTTGAACAAATTGCCGTCGCCCTGGTTGCTGAGCGGCATCGAGGACATGGTCGGACATTTGCAGACCGCGTTGAAGGAACGGCAAAGAATCGCCATCGTCGCGGATTTCGACGCCGACGGCGCCACCAGCTGCGCAGTGGCTTTGCGCGGCTTGACATTGCTAGGCGCCCAATACGTTTCTTTTGTCGTACCCAATCGTTTTGAATATGGATACGGCCTGACCCCCGAAATCGTGGCGCTGGTCAAACAACAGAATCCCGATGTCATCGTCACCGTCGATAACGGCATTTCCAGCATAAGCGGGGTCGAGGCCGCACGTCAGGCCGGTATAAAGGTCTTGATCACCGATCATCACCTTCCGGGAGAGCAGTTGCCCGATGCGGAGGCCATCGTCAATCCCAATTTGCCTGACGATAAATTTCCCAGCTCCAACATCGCCGGCGTCGGCGTCATATTCTATGTCTTGATGGCCTTGCGCAGCCGCCTGCGCGAACGGAATTGGTTTCAACAGCAACATATTGCCGAACCTAATTTGGCCCAATTGCTGGATCTCGTCGCATTAGGCACCGTCGCCGATGTCGTCGCCTTGGATCAGGTCAATAGAATCCTGGTGCATCAAGGGTTGCTGCGCATACGCTCGGGGCAATGTCACCCGGGCATTCCCGCTTTAGTCGAAATTTCCGGCCGTAAACTGACTAACATTCATGCGTCCGACCTCGGTTTCGCGATCGGGCCGCGCTTGAATGCTGCCGGCCGCATGGATGATATGTCACTGGGCATTCAATGCCTGCTCAGCGATGACCCGGAATATTGCAAACAAGTCGCACAACAACTTGATGAGCTGAACCAGGACCGTAAAGACATCGAAGGGCAGATGAAAAAAGAAGCCATGCAGCTGCTGTCGGAAATGAAGGCCTTAGATGAAAAGCATTTACCGTCCGGCGTATGCCTGTTCAACCAGGATTGGCATCAGGGTGTCATAGGTATACTGGCCTCGCGCATTAAGGATCGGTTGCACAGGCCGGTCGTCGCTTTTGCTCCGGCCGATAACGGCGAGATCAAGGGCTCGGCTCGCTCGATCAACGGCGTCCATATCCGCGACGTATTAAGCGAAGTAGCGGCAAGACACCCGCAGTTGTTGAGCAAGTTTGGCGGCCATGCGATGGCGGCCGGATTAAGTATCAAAATGCATGATTATCCACCATTCGCGTTGGCATTCGATGAAATTGTCAGCGAGAAGTTGGAACATGCGGACCTGGAGCAGAAAATTTATTCGGACGGCGAACTGCAGGAAAGGCAATTAACGATGGAATTCGCCGAATTGCTCCGAAATTCGGCCACCTGGGGGCAGGAATTCCCGGAACCTGTTTTTCACGGTCAATTCGAGGTTATTCAGTGCAGAATAGTGGGGCAGCATCATTTAAAGTTTGTACTCAGACCCGACAATTGTTCGTTATTGATCGACGCCATCGGCTTTTTCGTCGAACAACCGGAAAGTTGGTTGGGATGCCGTTTACTGAAAGCGGCGTATAAGCTGGACATCAACGAATACCGAGGGAATCAAAGCATACAACTGATGCTGCAGTACTTTGAAAAATTAAAATGAATCAGCTGGCTTCATAGGATTTAGCGCTGCTGATAAATAATTTCCCAGCCTGAGCTTCTCAACCATAATATTATAAACAAGCAGAGCAACGGATTAATAAAATAGTATATTTATACTATAATCTATTTTATTGGTACTAAATTTAACACACCCCGAAGCACAGAAGTGTATTAAATACAAAAACCTTAATTTAAGCTAAAAATCAAATAGGGAAGGAGACTCATCTGCTAAAGAACAATATTTTATTCATGACCGTATGATGAGTTGAGCCAAGGTCGTGATCACTATAGCTAGCCATTAGTCTACATTTTCTCTAATCTTAGCCAAATCAATTAACTTATCGGTTGAGCAGGGCTCCCCTTGCGCCGCGGCTTCGCCAAAGTCTGCCCGTAGGAGGCCCGCCCTCGGGCCGAATGGCTCTTTTCGCGCCGAGGGCGGCGCTCCTACGCAAAGCACCGTCTTGCCTTCGGATGTTGAACAGCGTGAAGCGCATCAAAAACCGGTGCGGGTAGGGCGGATTAAGCGCAGCGGATCCGCCATTGTAGGGCGGCTTCGCGAAGCAAGCCGCCAAACCCCGCCACCGGAGGCAAAATTAGCCGTTGTGCGTATCCAGGCGGATTGCCTGGCGGCGAATCCTGTTGCATGTCAATGTAGCCTTGTCTTCGGATGTGCTGAACAGCGTGAAGCGCATCAAAAAGCGAGGAGTTGCGTTTAGCTTGATGCGTATGGCTTACAAAGCCCGGCCCGCTCAAGATCCACTACGTTATAATTCATGTCGGGCCCCTGTTTTATTCCGTTTAAAAATGACCGCTGTATACGACACCTTGGAAAGGAGAGGAGTCCATATCTTCATTCTGCCTGGCGTATTTGTTGTTAAATTCTGCTTTGCCACTCATTCATTTAATGAAGTAATCCTGATCGGTTGAGAAGAATGCATTAAAATAGTATAAATATACTATTTTAATGCGAAATTTATGGCGAGTTTACATTCTGAATTACGCGCGGATCTGGCTCGAGCTTATCACAATCTGTTGCAACATAATCAAGCGTTGTCCGAGGCCATCCTGAACGAGACCCAGTTTCCAGCCTGGATCGATGGCCATGAGCGCTTATTGCCTGCCGATTGGCGATCCGCGCGCATGGCTATTGTAGACATGGTCAATGAAACGATGTTTGAAGATCATGAAGCATCCGGAAAGGATACTAGACAGATGCCGGGGGTGATCGCTTGTTCCGAACACACGCTGCAGCAACTTGAACGATTAAATCTGGCTAAGAAGGAGCTACAGAAAATCTTGATGGCCATGGATAAGATTATGTTGGAAATCCCGTCATCGGAAAGCGATCAAATGGTCAAGGTTCCGTTATCGAGGAAGGCCTTGTCCGATATGGGGCTTGCCAGGTTAAACCGGATACAAGTCTGTCGTAAATTTATTTCGGTATCTTATCCTTTGGAATATGCCGGTTTTTTCTGGAATCGCTATGTTCCTTCGGTGAGGCTTACCGCCAAACAAATTATCGAAGATAAACTGCGAGCGCTAGGCAGCGAAGACCCTGAAGATCCGAGCGATCAGCGTTTGCAACATGATTATCGTTTAATGCGCAGCTTGCGGGGCAATGAATATCTCGCGTTGATCAAGACGGAGATCGTTCACCGCAGGGTGAATTTGGTTCGGGTTATAGCGGACAAATATCGACAATGTCCTGAGAAATGTCAGCGTTTGGCCTATGCGCCAATTTTTTATTTACATGATGCCGATTTCCAGATTCCACGGATCAGGCCGTTGCCGCAATCCGTTCAGGATCAAAACGCGCGGCGAAAGCGTTCCGATGTCGAGATCGATGAAGAACCGTTTTTGTTGACCCTGAATGTGCATCGTTATAAACCACCGAAGTTTGCCGACGAGTAAAAAAACGCCCCCAAAGATTGATGGAGGCGTTTGTACGATTGCCAGCCGTTTTAGTTGGCTTCGCGATTGTTATTCAGCTGGCGTAGCTGCTTTCTCTTCGCTTTGCTCGCTTTCGCTTGCTGGAGCTTCGGGTTCTTGCGGTTCTGTTGTAGTCTCTGATTTTACTTCGGTTTCTACTTGTTCTGTCGCTTCGGCAGCTGCGGCCGGCTCCGCCTCAGCTTTTTCCGCGCTCGCCGGCAGCAGAATTTCCACTTTAGCCTGATTGCGCAGATTTTCCATCATAGCTTGAACTTTCTGGCGTTGCAGCATTGGACGGATCTGCTCTTTAACCGCTTCAAGCGGAGGTGGAGTCTGTGCTCTTGAATCCTCTCTTAAGATCACATGCCAGCCGAACTGAGTCTCGACCGGTTCGGTGCTGAATTTCCCATTCTCCATCGCAATGACCGCTTCAGAAAAAGGCGCTACCATTCTGTCGGCGGTAAACCAACCTAGATCGCCGCCTTGGGGGCCTGAAGGACCCGTCGACTTGCTTTTCGCCAATTCAACAAAGTCGGCCCCTTTATTCAGTTCGTCGATCAACTGCTTCGCTTCTTCTTCGCTTTTGACCAGAATGTGGCGAGCCTTATACTCGGTGCCGGCATTGCCCATTTTCGAATCATATTCGGCTTTGATTTCGTCATCGGTCACCGGATTGGATTTCAGATAATTCTGTAAGGCGGCTTGCGACAGTAGGGAGTTCTTGATCGTGCTCAAGCGCTCGACGACTTCAGGCGATTGGTCCAGTTTTTTCTCCAGCGCCTCTTGCACCAATAATTCGCGTTGAATCAATTCTTCGATCAATTGTTCCTTGGGAAACGACGATTGACCATGACTGCGCTGCTTGATGTCGTTTTCCAGAGCCTGCAGGCTTTGCTTACTGATATATTTGCCGTTGACCACGGCGACTGCGTCTTCTTTAGAGACTGCCGGAGCCGCCGGCTCAGCTCCCCCCGCATTATTGGTTTTTTCTTCAAAACAACCGGGCAATAAAGTGGTGCTAGCGAGGATGATCGGAATCAGTTTTTTATTCATTTATCATTTTCCTTCATTGTGTTCAGTGGGGGTTAATGCATTAATGCCCAGCGCATGAATTTCTTCTTTCATCATGTCGCCTAGCGCTTTATAAATTAATTGGTGTCGCTGCACCAACGACTTACCGGCAAAGCTATCTGCAATGATAGTCACATTGTAATGCCCGCCGCCTTGTGCCGCACCTAAATGTCCGGCATGAGCCGCACTGTTATCGATGACTTCGATCAGTTCCGGGTTTAGAGCTTCAGTTAATTTTTGCTTGATAGTTTCAGATCTCATTGAGGAAATACCTGTTTGAATGGTTTCACGGTGACACGGGCGTAAACACCAGCCTCGATATAAGGATCGGCGTCGGCCCAGCTTTGCGCTTCGCTCAAGCTGTTGAACTCGGCTACGACCAGGCTGCCGGTGAAGCCGGTTTCGCCGGGGTTGTCACTGTCTATGGACGGATGCGGGCCGGCTAAGACCAGGCGTCCTTGGTCCTGTAAATGTTGCAAACGTTGCAGGTGAGCAGGGCGGGCCGACTGTCGTTTTTCCAAACTCTTTTCGACGTCCTCGCTTAGGATGGCATATAACACTATTCTTTTTCCTCTGTTTCGGGCAGATATCTATATAAATAAATCATTTGTAAAATGATGAATACGACCATCAGGCCTGGCACGACAAAGGTTTTGAAGCTGACCCAATCATCGGTATTGAAGGAATACATCACATACAAATTAAGACAGCCGACCCCCATGAAAAATGCGGACCAGATCAAGTTCAATCTTCTCCATACTTTTCCGGGCAATTCCAGATTAGCGCCCATCATACGTTCGACAAAGGGTTTGTGGCCGATAAATTGGCTGCCGAGAAAGGCGAGCCCAAACAACCATTCGATGATCGTTAGTTTCCATTTAATGAAGTTTTCATCCTGCAAATAGATGGTCGCTCCGCCCATGACGACGATGAGCACCAGCGTAATCCATTGCATTTTCTCGACCTTTCGGTATTTGAGCCAGGTGATGGCGACCTGGACAATCGTTGCAACGATGACGACGCCGGTCGCGACATAAATGTCATACAACTTATAGGCGATAAAAAACAGTATGATAGGGATAAATTCGAGTAATTGCTTCATGAGTTATATAGCAGAATCTGCTTGTTCAGACGTAAAGATCGATCCCGGCTAATCGGGTTCGTTGTTCCTGTAATGGACTATTTACCGTTTCGCTGTAGGCATTCAGGGCTTTGACTATACGACTGTTGGCGGGTAAATTTTCTGACGCGAGTGACACAGATTTAAGCTGTTCTAGTTGTTGTTCCAGTTGTTCGGGATTGACAATGCCGTTTTCAGGCTGACGCGCAATGCTTGCTTTGTCTTGTTCATTTGAATTAAGTTCCTTATTCGCAGTTAACTTGGCGTTATTGGTTTGAGCGGCCGTTGATGGGGTCGTCGAAGCCGGTAACAAAGCCAGAGATGAACTATGTATTTCCACGAGTGATGTCTATCGATGCATTTAATTTTTATGTAACGCGGCTCACTAAAAAACGCCGGATTTCATCTGCGTTGAGCGTAATTGTAAAATCTTTGGGCGCCAATGTACATTAACTGAAACATGTTTCTGTTAGAATAGCAGGATTTTAAGGATTTATGATGAACGAAGATAACAAAATCGAATATGAGGCCGCCGCCTTCAGACACTTGTTGAAACATTTGCAAGAGCATAGCGAAGTGCAAAATATCGACTTGATGATTCTGGCCAATTTCTGTCGTAATTGTCTGGCCAAGTGGTATGTCGAAGCCGCTGCCGAACGAGGCGATACGCTCGATTATGAACAGGCCAGGGAAATCGTTTACGGCATGCCCTATCCGCAATGGAAGGAAAAATTTCAACGCGAAGCGACGCCTGAACAATTAGCCGCCTATCAACGCAAACAAGAGGAAAAACAAACGCATGACTAGTCAGCAACAATTTGACGCCATGTTTTCCGGCGTCATTGGGCAAGATTATCAGCTGCTCAAGCTTATTTGTCCTTTAGCCACGGAAATGAGCCGTCTGGTCGGCGAAGCCGTCAAGACCTTTGGGGCTTCCGCTACCAGCGAAGATATACACGTCCTGGAGTTGGGCGGCGGAACCGGCATCACCACGTTATCGGTCTTATCCGCCGATGACCGAGTCAAGGTATTGAGCGTCGATAATGAGCCAACTATGCAACAACAGGCCAAAACCAATCTGCAAAGTTGGCAGGAACAGGGGAGGGTGACATTTTCCAGCGATGATGCCTTGACCGCCTTGCAAAATATCGCCTCCGATAGTATCGATATGCTCGCCTCGGCTTATACCTTGCACAATTTCGAACATAGCTACCGGGAACAGGTGATCAACGAAATCTACCGGGTGTTAAAAAAGGACGGTCAATTTATCAACGGCGACCGCTACGGCCTGGATGACATTTCAGCCCATACCGTGAAGATACAGCAGGAAGTCGCGGGCTACTTCAAGGTCCTCACCGAACATCAGCGTCTGGATGTGCTGGAACATTGGATCATACATTTATTTAGCGACGAATCGGAAAATCATGTGATGCGTGAAAGCGTTTCCTTGCAGCAATTGGCCGATGCCGGATTCACCGATATCCAATTATCGAACCGCATGGAAGTCAATGCCTTGGTGACGGCGCGGAAGTAGTGTGAGCTGACTTTGTCAAATAGCCGACCGGGCTAGCGTTGCAAGAATTTGTTGACTTCCTGCAAATCAGCCTCGCTCAAACTGCCGGCGGCTTCTTTTAACTTGATGCCGTTGATTAAATAATCATAGCGACTGCGGGCGTAATCCCTTTTCGATCGAAACAGATTGCGCTGTTCGGCCAGCACATCGACCATGGTCCGGGTGCCGACTTCTAAACCGGCCTCGGAGGCCTCCAAAGCGCTTTGCGACGATTTAACGGTCGCCGTCAGCGCTTTTACCCGACTGAGGCTGGCCAACACGCCGCGATAGGCATTTCTAACCTGACGGGTGACCGTTCTTTTAACCTTGGTCAGATCTTCTTTTTCGCGTTGATAGTCATACTGGGCTTGCTGGGTGCGGGAATAGACGCCGCCGCCTTCGAAAATAGGCAGGTTCAGTTGCAAGCCGACGCTTTGCGTGTCGCCTCGCAAGCCAAAGGTACTGGTATTATCCTGGACGTTATAATTGGCGACGATATCGATGGTCGGCAAATGGGCGCTTTGTTGCAACCTGATTTCTTTTCTGGCCACCTCGGCCTGGTTTAATTGAGCCACGATATTGAAATTATTATTTTGCGCCGAATTCGCCCACAAGGATATATCGTCGGGTTCGGGGCGATTCAAGATGATTTTTTCATGCAGAGGATTTAAATCTGCCTGATTATCGCCGATCAGTTCGCGCAGGCCTTCCTTGGCGTCATCGAGTAAATTGGCGGCCTCAATTTCATTGGCTCTAGCCTGGTCATAGGCCGCCTGCGCTTCATAGACGTCGGTAATCGCGATTAAGCCGACTTCGAAGCGCTGTTTCGCTTGCTCCAGTTGCTTGGCAATGGCTTTTTTTTCTGCAACCGTGAACTCAAGGTTATCCTCGGCTGCCAGAACGTCGAAATAGGCTTCTGCTGTTCTGACGATCAAGGCCTGATATTCCGCCTGATATTGAGCCTCCGCCTGGGCGATGCGATTGTCGGATTGGCCCAGTTGCACCCAATGCCCCCAGTTGAACACCGGTTGTGTGAAATTGAAGGTTATGCCATGATTCCAAAAGTTTTGGGTGCCGGCGCGCTGGAACGTGGCCTTTTTGTTATTCAATCTGTCCCTGGAACTGGATGCGGAAACCGATATATTTGGCAGCATCTGGGCGATGCTTTGTGATTTAAATTCCGCCGTTGAAAACTGATTGAGATAGGCGCTTTTAAATTGCGGATCGTTTTCCAGAGCCAGTTGATAGGTTTCGATTAAATCTTGAGCATATCCCTGTTGAATAGGCAATGTTGCCAACAAAACAGCAGCAATTTTTAATTTGAACACAATCTACCCCGTTTCAGAAAAACTAAATTGTAATGGCTAACAAGCCGCAAATACAGTTTTTTGACGAATTACTTTAGAATGGCATCAACTATCAGAACATAATCCCTTTTTACGAGCCATCGATATTGTTATGAAGCAGACACTGACAACACTCGTTTTATTGACTCTCGCTATAACCCTCAATGGTTGTGCAAGTTTTGGAAGAGGCATAACCGAAGCGATTATGGAAAAACAACAGCAAGAGGACACCCGCTTATGCGAAATTCGAGGACATGCTTTCGAAGGTTTAAAGCCAAACCTTGAAGTCGAGGGGAGTAAAATGAAAGTCCTGATGGTTCATGGGGTAGGGGATCACTTGCCGGGCTACGCCACCGAATTTTTTGAGAAATTGGCCAAAGAACTCGATTTAACGGTGACAGCGACAAAACATAAAAATATCGCCCTAAGTTCTCCAAACAATGGCGAAAAAAAACTGGGCAATCTGCGCATCAACCGCTACCTGAACAAAGAACAAAGCCAAGAATTACTGCTTTATGAACTGACATGGTCGGAAATTACCGCCGAGGAAAAAAAGGTTCTGTCTTATGATAATTCCGGGGAATATTCCTTCAGGCGCGCCGAAGTCAACGATTTATTAAAGAAGTTTTCCAATGATACCGGCCCTGACCCGATTATCTATCTGGGTGATAGCCGCGAAGATATCCTGGTCGCCTTCGAACAATCGTTATGCTGGATGACCAGCGGCAATTGGAATGATTTGCCCGATGAAGTCCACCAGAGCTGTCAGTGGCAAAACATCGACTCGATCTATAACGATAATTACGCTTTTGTCTCTCATAGCCTAGGCAGCCGCATCACCATCGACGGCTTACAAAGAATCGCTTCGTTATTTGGTGGCCCGCAAACTGATCAGCTGCATTGGGATTTAGTGACTGCTTTAAAAAGCAAGGAAATCCCCATTTATATGATGTCCAATCAATTGCCGATGCTGCAATTGGGACGGAAATTACCGGAAGTCAGCAATCAGCATGACACCTTTTGTGAGCCTGAAGGTGAAAAGTATGACGAACGGATGCTGGCCAAAACGCCGATCATCGCGTTTAGCGATCCTAACGACTTGCTGAGTTATGCGATACCGGAGAATTTCATCAACAATTATCTGGACTCCAGACTCTGCATCAGTGTGACCAATGTCATTATCAACGTCGCGACAGTCTATGATGTGTTCGGGATGGGGAAAATGGCAAATCCCTTGGATGCCCATATCGGTTACGACACCGATGATAGGGTGGTTGGACTGATCGCTAAGGGCATCGGTCATAATAACACCGCCGAAGCCGTCAAACAGCGCTGTCATTGGATTGAAACGATAGATTAAGCGCTGTTCTCTCGTTCGCCGATCGACAACACGTCGCGCTGGGTTTTCCCGGTATAGAGTTGACGCGGACGGCCAATTTTATGTTCCGGGTCGGAGATCATTTCATCCCAGTGCGCTATCCAGCCGACGCTACGGCCCATGGCAAACATCGCGGTAAACATGTTGACTGGTATTCCCAAGGCCCTGAGGACGATGCCTGAATAAAAATCGACATTGGGATAGAGTTTTTTCTCGATGAAATACTCATCTTCCAGCGCGATGCGCTCGAGTTCCAATGCCAGCTTGAATAAGGGGTCGTCATGCAAGCCTAACTCATCAAGCACCTCATGACAGGTTTGCCGCATCAGTTTTGCTCGCGGGTCGTAGTTTTTATAGACACGGTGGCCGAAGCCCATCAGTCGGAAGGGGTCGTTTTTATCTTTGGCTTTTTCCAGGTAATGACTGATATTTTCAGAATCGCCGATCTCCAGCAGCATATTCAATACCGCTTCGTTGGCGCCTCCGTGCGCCGGTCCCCATAGGCATGCAATGCCCGAAGTGAGACAGGCATAAGGATTGGCTCCGCTGGAGCCGGCTAAGCGTACCGTTGAGGTCGAAGCGTTTTGCTCATGGTCGGCATGTAGAATCAAAATTCGGTCCAAGGCTTTAACCAACACCGGATTTTCATGATATTCCTCACAAGGATTACCCAACATCATGCGCATGAAATTTTCGACATAGCCTAAGTCATTGCGAGGATACATGAAGGACAGACCGATACTGTATTTATAACTCATCGCCACGATGGTCGGGATTTTGGCGATAATTCTTATCGCGCTTAGATCCCTGTTGGCCTTAGAACGTATATCCAAGGCATCGTGATAAAAAGCCGATAGCGCACCGACCACAGCAACCATGATCGCCATCGGATGAGCATCGCGTCGAAACCCTTGAAAGAAATAACTGAGTTGATCATGCAACAACGTATGATAGGTCACCTGTCTGACAAAGTCATCATACTGCTTCTGCGTAGGTAATTCTCCATTTAACAATAAGTAGCTGACCTCCAGGAATGAACATTTTTCGGCCAGTTGTTCAATCGGATGACCGCGATATAATAGGATACCGGCTTCACCATCGATATAGGTGATTTCCGAACGGCAGCTGGCGGTCGAGGTAAAACCAGGGTCGTAAGCAAAAAGCCCGCTTTGTTGATAGAGAGCTCGAATATCGACAACATCGGGCCCCACCGAACCGGACAACCGCGGCAGGCTATAAGCGTTCAAGCCATCGTCATCGGATAGAATGTAATTGCGTTTGCTACTCATAACTAGGTTCTCCGTGAAAGGATGTAAGCGAATGGGAAACGATTAACATAATTGCATATCCGCCTGGCTAATCGGTCCCGATTTGGCGATTAACGCGCGAGCCGCGTCGACGTATTCCCAAACCTTCCATAACAATACGCCTCGCACTCGATTTTCCTGCTGATAATAGAGGACGTCTTTCTTAAAGGGCTCGTAACTATTCAGTATCTTTCGGGTTTTAGGCAGTAGGTCATTGATTTCTCAGGACGCGTTCACCCAGCACCTAAATAAACGACGATTATAAATCATTGCCAATAGTCTATGGTATTTAGGTGCTGGGTGAATACTTCCATGTAAGCTCTGACTGCAACGTCCTGTTGCAGACAGCCCGATAAATCAATAACCTACTCCCTCTTAGTAAAGCTACGCTGAATAATTACAAGGGCTCTTCCTCTACGAGGATGCCATTGTCCACCGCTAATCCAGCCTGTTTGAATAAGCGTACATTTTGGAATCGATGGACCGTATTCCTTATTACCTCCTCATTGATGAAAGACCGTCGCCTCGAAGAGGGGCCGGCATGTTATTACGACTTAACAATTTGCTTGCGGTTCCTGGAAAATTTGCTGAAACAGCAATGGTTTGCAGGAATGGCCGAGTAAAGGAAGACTGGCTAGGTCGGGTCGGATAATTCATCCCGTCCCGACGCTGGGCATATTTACTGTTTTAGGAATGAGTTTATGCTTTAATACTAATCACGAGTGAATTCCGCCTCTGCTAATTCATGCCTTTTAAGGTACAAAGCATGTTGGAAGAATGACGTATGGACTAAGTCGAAAATTCCATCGCCGTCAAACATAAGAGTTCATATCCGGCGAATTAAGATATACAAAACGTAAAAGTTAAGATATACAAAACGTACTGAAGTTTCCCAGTTTTTAGGGGGGTATCCTGACTTGTAGGGGTATTTTTTAATGGATTTGCCATGTTTCACGCAAACCCTGTTAAAAATAATGTCGCTCTAGACGCTACAACGGATTACTTCCGAATTATTAGGAAACTTCAGCAAAACGTAAAAGGGGAGCTTGCATGGCAATCACCGCAATGCCAGTGGACCAACGGGTCATCGATATCGATTCGCGCCGCTTCGCTTCTGTAGAGAAGGCCTTGGTCGAATTGATCACCAACTCCGATGACAGTTATGCTCGACTAGAAAATTTCGAAACCCAAGTGACTGGCCGCATACTCATCGAATATCAACGTCATAAGGCCGGGGGGGGTGCTGGTAGTCAGCGACCAGGCGGAAGGGATGTCATTCAAGCGGATCTGCTCGATTTTGGCCTATGGAGGCGCCCACAGCCCTTTGGCGCGGGGAGAAGGTGGCGGGCGCGGATATTTCGGTCGTGGGCTGAAGCAGGCCATTTTTGGACTCGGTCACGGTTGGATCGAGTCCATACACAACGGACGATATTCCCATATTGAATTATTCCGCAGCGAGAATGGCGGCTATTTATATGACGATTCGGGAGGTGACCGATCGGCGGAAAAGGAAGACTATCGCCGTATGGGCATAGTCGGCAGCGGCACCCAAGTGACGATCGTCATTGAAAACAGCTACGTCAATATCTCCCATTACCGCACCGTTGTGCAGACGGTAGCCAATAATATCTATCTGCGCGATGTGCTGTCGCGACGCAATGTAGAACTGCTGAATATCCAACGAGGCAAAGAAACGGAACGGCGCGGACCTGTGCGGTATCGTGAACCGGCTGCTATAACACTGCTAGGACCAGATCAATCCGGTAACTTTGTCTATCAACGAGAGAGCTATCCGTTTACCCTGACCTTGAAACGCGCCCAGGATGAGGAATTAATACTGAAAGGCGATGAGCGGACCAATGGCTTGCTCGTCCTCTCAGACTCCGCGGTCCTCGACTGTCAACTGTTTGAATATGAAAGCCAGGTGGGAACCGAGTATCTTTTTGGCACGGTGCGTTGCCAAGCGTTGACCGATAAATTAGGCCAGGGCATGGCGATAATTAGCGACGAAAGAGAGGGATTGAATACTAAGAATGCCTTCGTCAGGGCTTTTTCCGAGGCCGTCAGCAGAATGATCGCGCCATATGTGTTGGCGGAGCAAGAAAAACTGAAGCATTTGCAGCGCGCAACCACGTCTGGACGGACCAGCCATATGATCGAGCATCTGCTCCAGCGCATGAGCCGGGCGGCGATTCAAGACTTGGGCATCGTACTGCCGCCTATGCCGGAAATGGAAACCGACGCATTCGAGCAGACAGAATTACCGGCAGCTCTGCGTTTTACCACGCCTTTCTATTATCGCAAGGTTAATTACCTTTTTCATGTCGCTTTGCTAGTCGATCACAATCAGTTTCCCGATAACGAATTTCTGAGCCTCGACTATCACTTGTCCGATTCGATGCGTATAGAGCCCGCGCCGACAACAGTACCGATCGAAAAGTACAGCGGCCTGCAGCGGCTAGAATGGTCAATCGTGGGTGATGTAGTAGGAGATCATGGTGAAATCAGTGCGCGCATCGGGAACTATTCGGCCTGGTGCGAGATCGTTATCGCCGAAGAGGCATCCGGCCGCCGCCATGGCTATTCCGCTCATGATGCAAAACGAAAAAAACCGCGAGATCACGGCGCCGATATGTTCGTCGGCTATGAGTTTCGGCGGCTCGATAATGCGTTGGAGAGAGCGGTATACAGTCCTGAGGAACGAAAAATCATCATCAACACCTCAGCGCCGACAGTGCAGCTGTATGTCGATGGCCGCGGATATTTTCGCGATGCGGCCAGGTTACTGCTGGCCGAGCTTTTCATGGATGTAATTTCAGATGAATTAGCTCGGCGTGCGGTTGAAAAATCAACCCGTAAGCGCAATGCCAAAGCCTATCGCGCGGTTAAACAGGATATTATTCACCGTTATGGCAGCGAAATCCATCTTTCGTTCCTGAACGCATGAGCAGTGTAGGCGACTGTCCATTGAGAACGTGGCTGCTCTGTATGACGACGGCGATTATAATTTAACATATAAAGTTTCGGAGTTGAAAAAATCATCATAAGACCAGCAATTCCCAATTTAAAACCCTGGTAAAATAGTGGCAATTTTAAACCTGTAAATCACCCCCCATAATCCCATAGGTCAATTCAAATGGACTTGGAAATAATTAACCAGATTCGCACTACCTTCGAAAACCTGCCTGACCACCGCAAACCCGGCAACAATCGGAAATATGCGGTGGAAGATGCCGCCCTGAGCGCCTTCTCGGTCTTCTTTACGCAAAGCCCGTCTTTTCTGGACTATCAGCAGCGAATGCAAAAGCTTCACAATCGAAACAATGCGCAATCAATTTTTGGTGTCCATCAAATTCCTTCGACTAGGGGCTGTTGCCGTTTTGTAACTTACCCTTGAATTTCAATAATTCCGCCTCATAACTTGTTTATTTTGAGCCAAAAACAAGCAAACTATGCCGCGACAAATGTTTACGGATGAACACTGGGGAAAATTGAAGATGATTATGTTGAAAATGGGGATATATGACAAACCCTTTCTTCGGCAAACAACCGAAGGGATTTTTTATCGTTTGCGCGTAGGTTGTCCCTGGCGAGATCTACCCAGTGCCTTTGGTAACTGGAATGCTGTTTATAAACGCTTCAATGAATGGTCTCGTAAAGAAAAACTGATGGGTATTTTTAACGAACTGATAGTTGAGCCTGACTTGGAATGGGAATTTATTGATGGAAGTATTGTGAAAGCTCATCAGCATAGTAGCGGTGCGGCCTATGGGCAAGAATCGGCGATTGGTAAATCTGTTGCGGGTAATACAACCAAAATTCATATGGCTGTTGATGCCTGTGGTCTTCCCATCCACTTTACAGTGACGGGTGGCGAAGTTCATGATTGTAAAGAAGCGCCAACCTTGGTCGCTGAACTGCCTAAAGCTGACTATATCGTTGCTGACAAAGGCTATGACAGTGAACCACTACGTGTTCAGATTCAAGACAAAGGAACTGTTCCTGTCATTCCAAGAAAAAAGAATTCAAACGTAGGGAATGATGATATGGATTGGTGTCTCTACAAATATCGTCACCTCGTTGAAAATGTGTTTGCAAGACTGAAACATTTCAGAGCTATTGCTACACGATATGACAAGCTCAAACGAAATTTTGAAGCTTCTGTGGCCTTGGCTTGCGCTTTTTTATGGTTACCTATGTGAAACGGCAACAGCCCCTAGCCAAATCGGCAACCTGCTGGATCCGATTGCACCGGAAACACTCTATCCGGTGTTGGCCGAGGTGGGTGACCAGCTTTACACGCAGGGTTGTCTGAAGCCGTTCATGAGTGTTGGCGGCACCTTGTTGGTGGCGATGGACGGCACCGATTCCTTCAGCTCGGAAAAGATTTCCTGTCCGTGCTGTACTCAACAAACGCTGAAAAACGGCCAAACCTTATACCGTCACACCGTCGTGACACCGGTGATTGTCGCCCCCGGGCAAAGCCGCGTGGTGCCTTTGCCGCCGGAATTTGTTCGCGTCCAAGACGGCGTCGACAAACAAGACTGCGAATTGGCGGCGGCCAAGCGCTGGCTCACCACGTGGGGTGCTCATTACGCTCCTCGAGGCATCACCGTGCTGGGCGATGATTTGTATTGTCACCAGCCGTTTTGTGAGGCCGTGCGTGCGCAGCACCTGGATTTTCTGTTCGTCTGCAAGCCTGATTCCCATGCGTTATTGTACGAATGGCTCGACGATTTTACCCGGACCGGCGAGGTCCAAACGCTCGAAAAAAGCCGTTGGAACGGCAAACAACGCCTGACCGAACGCTACCGTTATCTCAATCAAGTCCCGCTCCGCAACAGCGACGATGCGTTAATGGTCAATTGGTGCGAAGTGACGATCCTCAATGCCAAACAAGAAGTGGTCTACCGTAATGCCTGGGCGACATCACACACCCTCGACGAACACAATGTGATCGACATGGTCGCTGCAGGCCGCGCCCGCTGGAAAATAGAGAACGAAAACAACAATGTCCTCAAGAATCACGGCTATCATTTCGAGCATAACTTTGCCCACGGCAAGCAGCATTTGTCCAACTTCTTGGCGACCCTCAACTTATTGGCTTTCCTCGCTCATACCGCGCTTGAATGGTTGGACGAGGCTTACCGGGCCGTCCGCCATGCGGCGCCCTCCAGGCGCACTTTCTTCGAACAATTCCGAACCTTGCTTCAGTTCATGCCTTTTGATAATTGGCAGCATCTGATGCGGTTCATGCTATATGGTGAAAATCTAATACCCAGGAAAACGTAAGGTTTTAAATTGGGAATTGCTGTCATAAGACTCTCGCGAGCATTTCAAATAACTTAACCAATTCGGATCATGGAAAATATTTGAACCAAAGCATTAGATAGTTACGAGTGTATGAAATTACTCTAAAGCAGCCACTGAGAAATCATTTATTAACAATCGGTTGAACATCAGGTTTCGGCCATCAAGAGTCATTAACAGAGTCAAATATTTCGATAACTGAGCGTCAGGTAACTGCTGATTTTGAGTCATTTACGCAGAAACAAAAAATTACTGTCAAGTCATAGTCGATAGAGCAGTGATAAAATTCCCCCAAAGAAAAACAAAAGCCAAACAGTCAAAAACGTTTAGGTCTGTCGGCTTTTGATGGAAAGGGTATGATTTTTTATCCAAATTTTTCAGAATAAATTTTCTGTTCATCGATTCCCTGTGAGATCGCGACCTGTCTAGCCGCCGAGATCATTAGTGGTGGACCGCATAAATAGAGGTCATAACCGTCGGGCTTATCAGATAAAGACTGTTGTAAGGCATCGGCAGGCGTGCCGCGGAAGCCGTTGCTCCAGGCCTCTGCCGGTTTCCATACGCAAAGGGTCACGGTCAGACTGGGTAATTGTTGCTGTAGTTTTTCCAGTTCCTCGGTGCAAAACAATTCGTTTTCCTGGTTGACACCGAATAGTAGATGAATAGCTCTGTCCTCGCCCCATTCCGCCATACGCCGCAGGATAGAAAGGAAAGGTGCCAGGCCGGTACCGCCTGCGATAAAAATGGCTGGGCTAAAACTATCGGCTTGCAAACCAAAGGCGCCATTGGGGCCGTACACGTTGAGTATCTGTCCCGGTTGAGCTTGTTGGTTGAGGTAGTCGGAAAATTTGCCTTCCGGTTGCAGCCGAATCAAAAACTCCAATTCGCCATGCCAATTACCGGTATTAGCCAGGGAATAAGCCCTGCGAATGTCCGTGCCGGGGATTTCCAGCTCCATGCACTGGCCCGGCTCGAATTCCACGGCCAAGCCGGCTTCATCCTCAATCAGTTGCAACTTTAACCGCACCGTGCGTTCGGCGATCTTTTCCAAATGGATGATCGTCGCCTGTCGCATGTTTTGTTTGCCAAAACGGATATGAGCGTAATCGTAAGGCGCACTGATATGCAAATCCTGTTTCGGATAAGTTCGGCATAACAGTACCTCACCTTTAGCTACTGCCTCATTGGACAACACGGTATTGTTGAATTGGCCCAAAACGTATTGTCCACTATCGCAGTGACCGACACAGGCGCCACAGCCACCGTCCCGGCACAGGGACGGCAACTTGATCTCTACTTGTTCGGCAGCACTCACTACGTCGCAATCGTCGCTACAACCAAAGCTTAATTCATGTCCATCCCGCGTCGTTACTTTAATTTGATGTTCTGACATAGTGACGTCCTTGAATTAGGTGGCTGCGCGCATGGCATCCTGAATATCTTCCGCGGCGTTAGCGGTTGCCTTTAGATCGAACGCTTCGCCGAGTTTGGCCAATAATGCCGGCGTCAAAAACGCGGGCAAGGTGGGTCCCAAACGAATGCCACGAATACCTAACGACAACAAGGTCAGCAATACCGCAACGGCTTTCTGTTCAAACCAGGAAATCATCAGCGATAGCGGCAAGTCATTGACGCCGCAATCGAAGGCTTTAGCCAAAGCCCCCGCCACCTGGATAGCAGAATAGGCATCATTGCACTGGCCCATATCCAACAGACGGGGGATGCCGCCAATATCACCAAATTCATGGGTATTGAAGCGATACTTGCCGCAACCGAGCGTCATGACCACCGTATTGTCGGGAGCTTGTTCCGCGACATCCGTGAAATAATTACGCCCTGGTGCAGCTCCGTCGCAGCCGCCAACCAAGAAGAAATGTTTGATAGCGCCCGTTTTAACGGCATCGATGACTTTATCCGCCACGCTCATCACGGTATCGCGGCCAAAGCCAATGGTAATCTGTTGGCCAACCGTGTCATCCGTAAAACCCGGCAAGGCTTGAGCCGCTTCGATGACCGGGGAAAAATCGCCATTAGCGATATGTCTCAGCCCCTGCCAACCGACTGGACCGGCGGTAAAAATGCGGTGCCGATAAGCGCTATCGGGTTCAATCAGACAATTGGAAGTCATCACGATTGGGCCGGGAAACTGGGCGAATTCGTGCTGTTGATTCTGCCAGGCCGTGCCGTAATTGCCGACCAGATGCGGATAGGCTTTCAATTTTGGATAGGCATGGGCCGGCAACATTTCGCCGTGGGTGTAGACATTGATACCGGTATCTTTGGTTTGTTCCAGCAACTGTGCCAAATCGTGCATATCGTGACCGCTAACCAAAATGGACTTGCCCTTAACTGTACCCAGATTGACCGTACTGATTTCCTGAGCGCCGAATTTTCCGGTATTGGCGGCATCCAACATTTCCATAACTTTATAATTCAACTCGCCTATGCGCAGACACCAAGTCAGTAAGTCATCCGCATTGCTTGGATGTGACGCGATAAAATCCAAGGCATCTTCAAAACCGGCATAGATGGCATCATCTCGATAACCGAGCATCAAGGCATGGTAGGCATAAGCCGCTGCGCCTTTGATACCGTATAACAGCATGGCACGCAGACCGACGACATCCTCGCCCAATGATTGGACGTCTAAATTGATTGCGGCCAGTCTGGCTTGCGCTAACAGGCCGGGCATATTGGCTGCCGGTTGCCATTTCGCCTGTTCGGATACCGATTCAAGCGACGCGCAATCAGTCGGGTTAATTGATGCGTATTGCGTCTTGAGTTGATCGCGCCATTGAGCGGTTTCCTTGATCAATTGCACGAAGCGATTTGCGTTGAAATTGACGTTGGTCAGTGTTGTAAACAAGCCATACAGAATAAATTCATCGGCTTTGGTTTGAGGCTGGCCGGCTTGTCTCATACGCTTCGCAAACTGGGCGATTCCTTGCAGGCCGTAAATCATCAAGTCCTGCAGATCGGCAGTTGTTTCATCCTTACCGCAAACGCCTTTGACCTCATGGCAGCCGTTACCGTTCTCAGAACGAGTGGTTTGTTCGCATTGATAACAGAACATAGTGTCTCCTGGTGCTGGAATAAATGTTTAAAGTGGTTGCAAGAATAATGTGCCTACCGTTAAAGTGTCCTTGACTTAAATCAAGTGGGTTTTTATGCCAAATAGGATCAAGCAACAGTTAGGTAAGCATTATTTGTTCAGTATTCTGGATGACGATCAATTCATTCAAATTCTGTCAGGTGTTCAAAGGCTTGAACTGACAGAAAACGAGCACGTATTTCATTTTGGCGATGTAGCTCGATATTTTTACTTGCTCGATGACGGACAAATTCAACTGTACCGGCTATCGCCGATGGGCGAGGAAAAGGTGATAGAGATAATTCAACCGGGGCAAAGCTTTGCCGAGGCCGTGATGTTTTTTAAAATCAACAGTTACCCGGTCAGCGCCAAAGCCGTATTAAACAGTCAACTGTGGCGAATCGATATGAAGCAGTTTTTGAGCCTGCTGCAAGAGTCAAACGAACTCTGTTTGAGAATGTTGGGAGGTATGAGCAAACGACTGCATGCGGCGATTCAAGACATTGAACAACTGACCCTGCAAAATGCCAGCATGCGCGTGATTCAACTCTTGTTACAAGCGGCGCCAGAGGGCATCGGCAATCAGTACAGCCTAGATTTGGAAACTCCAAAACAAGTATTGGCTTCACGACTCTCGGTAAGACCAGAGACATTTTCCCGCATCCTGCAACAACTCAGTCGCAAGGAGTTAATTTCGGTACAAGGTAAAACCATACTCATTTTGGATTTCAAATCCCTGCAAAAAGAACTGAATTTTGTTCAATAATCGTGCTTGCTGTGAATTTGAAAGCGACAATTTCATGATGTCAGGTTACTGACGCTTACACTTATTCAAAATTCTATACACCGAAAGTCTCTCAGGATAGCTAAAAGTTGCCTCTCACTATCCAAACTTAATGACAGCTCATTGATGTAGTGCCGACATAGTTGATTGCCATAGGCGAACGGCAGCTTGGGGTCGGACCTGATGTTCAGCTGATCTAAAATGAAATTGTAACTATTCAGTATCTTTCAGGGTTTAGGGAGTAGACCATTGATTTCTCGGGACGCGTTCACCCAGCACCTAAATACCCTAGGTTATTGGCTATGATTAATAATCTTCGTTAATTTAGGTGCTGGGTGAATACATCCATGTAAGCAGCAATTCCCATCAGTTTGAGTATTTTTGCGGTGTTTAGGGCATGGGGTGTGTCTGTCGAGGAGCGCCGTAAACCCATCCCTGGGGGCTTGACGGCAGCATCCTTGCTGCCGACATCCTCGCCAAACACACCCCATGCCCTTTTTGAACGCCAAAGTGGGAATTGCTGCCATGTAAGCTCTGGCTGCAACGTCCTGTTGCAGACAGCCCGATAAATCAATAATTTACTCCCTCTGATAAAATACGCTGAATAATATACGCCTTAACATAGACGTAAACGAGTGTTTTCGTGCCTTGGACTTCCCCCTAAAATCTTATAGACGCCGAAATACATGGTCCAGACTCCAGCGTCCAGCGCCTCTGAACAACAACGGTAAAAACATGATTAGATAGAGCAGCGGAAGTTTATAGTTACCGAAACCTTTGCTGGAGATCGCGTAGCCACGCCACAGTTCGGACAGTGAACTCCATTCGGCCGGCCAATGTACGGTCTCGATCGCTACGATGGTTAAAACCATCAGCGATAAGGTGATGATTCGCGTCCCCAAGCCTAGCAGCAAAGCTATCGCGCCGATTAGTTCCAGCCAGGTTCCCATGAACCAGAGTGCATCGGTAGACAACAAACCGAACGGAAAAGGGAAGTTCAATTGGGCGAACCAGTTTTCGCCGTTCAGCTTCATCATTCCAGCCTCCCAGAATTCATAAGCCAGGATGAGCCGCAACAATAAAGGCGGTAATTGATCGGCATGCCGCTCCAACCAAGCGGTTACCCGACTATAGAAAGCGATGAGCGGGTTCTTTTTGATGGCACCGCAAAATTCAGCTAAAGAAACTGTATTTTGTCGAGTGGATAAGGTTTTAGTGTATTTGTCAGACATTGAGGGCTCCTACAATGATGTTTTGGTTATGCAGTCGTTTCAGTGTGTCGGCGCCATGAGTCAACAGGCTGTCCCGGTCATGCTGATTAATATCGTTCTGCAGCAAAGTAAGGGCTTTTCGACCGGACAATATTTGTTGTTTAAGCAGTTCGATCAAGCGAGCGGTAGCGGCATTGACCTCGATAAACTGAGGATTTAACTCCGGGTCTCTCAGGCCGATCAGGATAACGGTTTCGCGAGGATACGGCTTTCGCTGGCGTTGCCACGAAGACCAAGGCGACGTGATGGCATTGATGCGATGCACCGGATAATGGTAATACAGTAGATGCAAGACCGGGTTGAGAATGGGGACCTGCTCCAGTGGATCGGTCATCGCGATAAGGGGCGGCATCTGATCTTCAGGCGTCGTTTCCAAGAGCAATTCCATCCATTCGTAATGCGCCAATTCGATAATAAATTCGGGAAGTTCCGGTTCGGCCTTTCCGTTTACCAGAAAGTCGACGAATTCATCCGGAATTTCCCGGTATAAAGGCGATTGGCAACGGTGGCTGCGAATAAAAGCCTCTACCAATTGGCGCCATAGCGATGGACCCAACAAATCATGAGTAATAGGGAAACAATGCCGTAAGCTGCCGTCGATTTTGTTGTGCAGTAATGTGGCGTAAACACCGATTCCCACCGGCAATGTCGCTGGAAAGGGTTCATTTCTCAACGGATCCCGCAAATAATTGGCGAATTGCCATTGATAAGCCTGAAAGTGGGAGGGCTGCGCTTGGTTTGTTGATATCTTTTTCGTTGCGGTCATGGTTTCGTCCTAGGCGCTTTTTGCCAGCTTTGTTAGTAGCCATCGGTTTTGCAGGTTACTAATGCGCCCGACTTCATTCACTAAATCATTCAATGGCGGAATATTGAAGTCCCTTTCCAAGAGTGTCGGGAATAGGCCGAAATTGTCGTAAGCCAATTCCAATAAACGCCAAACTGGATTGATCACGTCCTGTCCGTGGGTGTCGATGATCAGGTCGGTTGAATCGCGGTCGTGTCCGGCGACATGGCCGTAGACAATTCGCTCCCCCGGCAAGCCCGACAAGAACATAGCCGCGTCATAACCATGATTGACGCTATTGACATAGATATTGTTAACGTCCAGGTGAAGCCAACAATCGGCTTCGTCGAGTACGGCGCGAATAAAACTCAATTCATCCATCTCGGAAATTGGCGCTTGAACATAGTAAGAAGCATTTTCCAGAGCGATGGGGCGCTCTAGTATGTCCTGTGTGCGGCGTACACGTTCCGCTACATAATGCACGGCTTCTTCGGTAAAAGGAATCGGCAGCAAGTCGTACAAATGTCCTTCGGCTGCGCAATAGCTGAGATGTTCTGTATAGAGACGAATCTGATGTTCATCCATAAAACGTTTAAGGCGTATTAAAAACGCCTCATCCAATGGGTCGGGACCGCCAATGTTCAATGACAGACCATGGGCGACCATCGGATAGCGTTCGCTGAACCAGCGAAAATCACGGGCTCTTTTTCCGCCCAAATCGAGATAGTTTTCAGGCGAGATTTCAAAAAAATCGATCACGGGCGAAGGCTCGGCCATCAACGGAAACATCAGTTCCCGCCGAAGGCCAAGTCCGGCCCCGTCCAGGTTGAGCTTGCTCATGACGGGACCTTTCTGTTATTGCTCGGAGTCAGGCGCAGTCATGCTGCCGCTGCAACCGCCTTCCTTCATCTTGCCGGCCCCGCATTTACCTTCGCTGCATTTGCCTTCTTTCATCTTTTCCATGCTGCCGCTGCAACCGCCTTCCTTCATTTTGCCTGCTCCACATTTACCTTCGCCGCATTTACCTTCGCGGCCCTTAGAACCCGCTTCCGCCAGTTGCATGGAATGGTCGATTTTCTGCATCGCGAATGGATTTTCATCAGCCTGTACTGCGTGGCCGCTCAATAACGAAATCGCAGCAACGCCGCTCAATGAAGCAATCAATTTATTTTTTTTCATGTTTGTCTCCGAATTTTGGTTGAATTGCAAGAAAATCGACCCGTTAAATTATCCGGATCGGTTCAAAAACTTGCACTGTTAAGTCGGAAAGACTTCTTAAACCTTACAAAATAAATTTGAAAGTGAGAGATATATTTTTGCCGACGATTTTTCAATCGTTGAGGCCGAATCTTTTCGCTCATGGATCGAATATTCATCCTCGATTGCCGTTAACATAAGCCGCGGTCAGTTCGTGCGCCGGGGCTTCGAAAACCTGTTGGCAGCGGCCGAATTCGATCAGGCAACCGGCCTGGTCTTTAAGCCAGAATAGCCCGGCATAATTGGCGATGCGGCGGGCCCTGTGCCAGATTATGGGTGACGATCACGATGGTGTAGCGCCCGCTGAGGCGCAGAATCAAATCCTCCACGACCCCGGAGGAAATCGGGTCCAGCGCGCTGCAGGGTTCGTCCATCAATAACGCCTTCGGTCTCAACGCCAACGCCCGGGCAATGTAGAGGCGCTGTTGCTGGCCGCCGGATAAGGCCTGCGCCGGCGAGTCCAGCCTGTCTTTGACTTCCTCCCACAAGCCGACGTCCCGGAGTACCTCCTCAACCCGCCGGTTCAGATCGGCTTGCCTGCGCAGGCCGTGTTCGCGCAGCGGCAACTCGATGTTGCGGCGGATCGATAACGGAAGCGGAGCGATGCTCGCCCATCGCATACGCCATTTCCAGGGCGATGTTGGCGGTCAGCGCCACGGTTATCATCAAGGCTAATATCAAAATCGCCGATAACAGACTGACGCCCGGCGGCTGCAGGCGGCCGATCAGCGGCGCCAGGGTCGTCAGCCCCCAAAAGCCGTAAACCACCGAAGGGATACCGGCCAACAACTCGATCAAACGGCGGTAGGCGGCGGCCAACCAAGGACGGGCATAGTAACGGCTGAACAACGCCGAGGCGATACCCAGTGGTGTTGCCAGCAGCGCACCCAGGCTGGACAACAACAGTTACGACCGCATGTTGTCCATCGGCTTGGATCGGGTTGAAAGATATTGGTGTTCACACCTATATGGTGTCGGATGATTGCGGCGAACCTTACATGGAGTTTCTCCGCACGTTGCGATCAATTTTCCGTGGATGAAATCAAGGATGTTGAAAAGGGGACGGGCGGTGGCGACTGTCGGGATCGATCACACTCAGCAATTGATCGACGATAATTTGTAAATCTAAGCGGTCGGGTTGCATTTTATTAAACAGACGTAAACCGAAAATCCCCGTCACCAAGAATTGGGCCAATGCTTCAGGATTTTGCTTGGAGGCGAGCCGGCCTTGCCGTTGCGCTTCGGATAACACTTGCTGTAGTTCCCGTCGTACCTCGGTAAACATGCGTTGCAATCGGGCATTGATTTCAGCATCCTGCACGGGTATTTCCGACAACGTGTTGATCAATAAACAGCCTTTGCGATCGGGATCGTTGCAGGATTCTTGCACCAGCTGTTCGAAAAACGCGCGCAAACGCTGCAGCGGATCATCATCGCTGTGTAACACGTTGAACAGGGATTTTTTCAAATTAGCGAAATAAGCATCCAGCGACGCCAAAAAAAGCCCCCGCTTGTCGCCAAAAGCGGCGTACGTACAGACTGCCAGGCTGGAGGCCGGTGGCATTTACCAGGTTTTTGATCGAGGTTGCCGTATAACCTCTTAGCCAAAAGACATCGATCGCCTGTTGCAGAACGTGGTCGCGGTCGAATGCAATGGGTCTGGCCATACTAATATCTCGTCGTTTAAAACTTAATTATTGAACAATTGTTCAATAAAAGCTATGCTGATTTTGATTGTTGAACAATCATTCAATAAAACTGCATCTTCAATTTTAGGGAGGACACTATGCCGCAATGTTATCAATCCATCGTCGTCGAGGCGCCTATCGAACAAGTTTGGGATACCCTGAAGGATTTTCACGATATGTCCTGGGCCGATAATGTCATTCAATCCTGCGTCGCTGTTGGCGTTTCAGGCGGGACCGAAGTCGGCGCCAAGCGCGTCCTGAATGATGTTTTCCACGAAACGCTGCTCGAATGCAATAATGACGATTATCGCATCCGTTATTCCATCGACGACGGACCGTCGCCGGTATCGTCCGACGAAGTGCAGAATTATGTTGGTCAGATCCAGCTCAAACCGATAACCCTGTCGGGTTCGACTTTCGTCGAATGGAGCTCCAGATGGGAGTCGACCTCCGAGGAAGCGCGCGATTTTTGCCATCAAATCTATATCGCCCTGCTGAGGGCTCTGGCCGAACGGATGGCGGGGCTATGAATGCTCAGGCTCGTTTGCAATGGTCATTGTTTTTCATGCGTGTCAGCATCTTTGTCGTGATGTTGATGTGGACTTTGGACAAGTTCATCAACCCCGAACATGCGGCTAAGGTCTACCAGAAATTCTATTGGCTGGGTGGATTTAACGATACGGTCATAGCGCTGATCGGCGCTGCCGAACTGATTATTTTACTAGGGTTCTTGCTCGGCCTTTATAAACGTTTTTGCTATGGCGCCGTATTGCTTTTCCACGCCGTTTCGACCCTATCATCGTTCCGGCAATATCTGGCGCCGTTCGAAGGCCCGAATTTATTGTTTTTTGCCGCCTGGCCGATGTTGGCCGGTTGCTTGATGCTTTATTTGATGCGCGATGAAGATAATTTTATGACAGTGAAACGTTAAGCTTACAAAGCAAAGGACTCGCCATGCACGTCTCAACAAAGACATCGAAGCAAGAACAAAGCAAATCTTATCAAATTGGCCATTTAATTACCGAACTCAGCCTGCCTGCCATCGACGGTAGCCGTTTCAATCTAAAACAAATCCAAGGCAAACGTTATCTGCTGTCATTCATGCGCTTTGCCGCTTGCCCGTTTTGCCAATTGAGGATTCATGAACTGATCAGCCGTTGGCAAGAGTTAAGCGATGATTTCACCGTCATTGCCGTGTTCGATTCGCCGCTGAGCAACTTGCAAAAACAGGCCGGCAAGCAGTCGACGCCCTTCCCGATACTGGCGGACGAGTATTCGAAATATTACGATAAATTCGCCATTCGACGGTCGTTGACGGGAACACTGAAGGCAATGTTGTTCAGGATGCCGATGTTATTGAATGCCATGTTCGTCAAAGGCTATTTCCCTTCTTCCATTAAAGGCGAAATGACGACGATGCCAGCCGATATTCTGGTCGATGAACAGGGAATGATCGTAGAAATTTATCACGGTAAGGACAGTGGCGATCATTTGTCGTTCGAGCGAATCAAGGTTTTCGCCAGCGGCGTTAATTGACAACTATCGGTCCGGTAACTTGTGTATCGTGCTTTCGCTAGGTCGCCAGTCCGCAGCCCGCAGATAGCCCTATGGAATGCGAGGCGTCGGAGATACGAACATCCCCGGATTCCGCTGCGCTGCATCCGGGCTACGGCCTGTAAGTATTGTCTCGATTCAGCGACCAACAGGCATCGACAATCGATTTAATTGGAGTGACTATGATGTTAGCAACTAGCCAGGGTAGGGAGCCGTTTCGGCCCCGATCAACTTTTACCGACATGGATTTAGCCTTATCGAAGGAGGGTGGGCAATGAAACTGTCAAAATGGCTGTTGTTATTGTTGATCGCGGGCGCCGTCGCGGCTTTTTTCGCCTTCGACCTGCAACAGTATCTAACCCTGGATACGTTAAAGGCCCGACAGGCCGATATCGAATCCTTTCGTAGCGCAAATAAGGTCTTAGCTATTGCAATCTACGCTCTACTCTATATCGCCGTTACCGGTCTATCGCTGCCCGGCGCGGCGGTATTGACGCTGGCCGGCGGCGCCGTATTCGGTCTGCTGTGGGGAACCTTGATCGTCTCCTTCGCCTCGACCATCGGCGCGACACTGGCGTTCCTGGCCGCGCGCTTCGTGTTTCGGGACGCCGTCAGGGCGCGCTTCGAAAAACGATTGCAAGCGATCGACGAAGGCGTCGCCCGTGACGGCGCCTTTTATTTATTCACCTTGCGATTGGTGCCGCTGTTTCCGTTTTTCGTGATCAATCTGGCGATGGGATTGACGGCGATTCGCACCTGGACCTTTTATTGGGTCAGCCAGGTCGGTATGTTGGCGGGTACGGTCGTTTACGTCAATGCCGGCACGCAACTGGCGCAGATCGATTCGCTGTCCGACATTCTGTCGCCGGCCTTGTTGGGCTCTTTCGTGCTGTTGGGGTTGTTTCCGTTATTGGCGAAAAAAATCGTCGAGGCGGCGCGCCGTCTGAAAGTCTATCGGGGATGGCGCAAACCCAAAGCTTACGACAACAACCTGATCGTCATCGGCGCCGGTTCCGGCGGTTTGGTG
Organism: Methylomarinum sp. Ch1-1; assembly: GCF_030717995.2. Lineage (NCBI taxonomy): Bacteria > Pseudomonadati > Pseudomonadota > Gammaproteobacteria > Methylococcales > Methylococcaceae > Methylomarinum > Methylomarinum roseum. The sequence goes on from NZ_CP157743.1 coordinate 2,892,038, forward strand.
ACCGCCTATATCGCCGCGGCGGTCAAGGCCAAGGTGACGCTGATCGAAAAACACAAGATGGGGGGCGATTGCCTGAACACCGGCTGCGTGCCGTCCAAAGCGCTGATCCGTTCGGCCAAGTGGCTGTCGCATCTCAAACGCCATGAGGAATTCGGCATCAAGCAGGCCCAGGCCGATGTCGATTTCGCCGCTGTGATGGAGCGGGTGCAGACTGTTATTAAAACCGTCGAACCGCATGATTCGATCGAGCGTTATAGCGAACTCGGCGTCGAGGTCGTGACCGGCGAGGCTAAAATTCTGTCTCCCTGGGAAGTGAAGGTCACCACGGCGCAGGGCGTGAAGACCCTGACCACCCGGGCCATCGTCATCGCCGCCGGGGCACGCCCGTTCGTGCCGCCAATTCCGGGGCTCGATAAAATTGACTACCTGACTTCGGATAATGTCTGGAATCTGCGCGAGCTCCCAAAGCGCCTGTTGGTCCTGGGCGGCGGACCGATCGGCAGCGAGTTGACGCAAAGTTTCGCCCGTTTGGGCAGTCGCGTCACTCAAGTGGAAATGGCGCCGCGCATCATGGGCCGCGAAGACCCCGAAGTATCCGAGGCGGTCATGAAGCGATTCAGCAAGGAAGGCGTCGATGTGCGGGTGGAACACACGGCCAAGGCGTTCATCATAGAAAACGGTGAAAAAATCCTGCTGGCTGAACACGAAGAACAAACGGTCAAGATCCCGTTCGACCAGGTCTTGGTCGCGATAGGGCGCGCACCCAATGTGACCGGCTATGGCATCGAGGAACTGGGAATAGCGTTGTCGCCACGTAAGACCATCGCCACCGACCCGTTCCAACGCACCAATTATCCCAATATCTATGCGGTCGGCGATGTTGCAGGGCCATATCAATTCACCCATACCGCCGCCCATCAGGCCTGGTATGCCGCGGTCAACGCCCTGTTCGGCCGCTTCAAGAAATTCCGCACCGATTATTCGGTGATTCCGTGGTCGACTTTCACCGATCCGGAAGTCGCGCGTGTCGGGCTTAACGAACAGGACGCCAAGCAGCAAGGCATTGCCTATGAAGTCGTGTCCTACGGCATCGACGATCTGGACCGGGCGATCGCCGACGGCGAGGCGCACGGTTTCGTGAAGATATTGACCAAGCCTGGCAAGGACAAGATTCTAGGGGTCACCATCGTCGGAGAACACGCCGGCGATTTGATCGCCGAATTCGTGCTGGCAATGAAACACGGTATTGGCCTGAACAAGGTGTTGGGGACGATACATATCTATCCGACCCTGGCCGAGGCCAACAAATACGCGGCCGGCGTTTGGAAGAAAGCGCATGCGCCGGAAGGTTTGTTGCGCTGGGTAGCCCGTTATCATCGCTGGCGCAGAAGATAAGTTTACAAATATCATGACAATACGGCTGAAAGCGTTCGTCTATGCCTGCGCTTTTACCGCCTTGAGCGGATTTCTTTTCTACACCAGCGGAAGCGATTTATTTAACAGTCTGCGCATTGCCATGGACGGCCTCAAGACCGAAGGCCGGGTCGTTACGGTGGATCGTGTTTATCGGTCCGGTCAGGATAACTTTTATCTGGAGATTCGATTCAGCGACCATCGGGGCAAAAGCCATCGATTCAAAAACCGGCATCCTTATAGTTATTTGTTTGCCCCCGAAGCCGACGATAGGGTGACTGTGCGATATTGGCGTAACGATACTCGTATCGCGATGCTGTCAACCGTATGGGAATCATTTTTTGGCCCCTTGTTGAGTCTTCTCATGGCTGTTTTTTTTAGTTGGATGGCGGTCGAGGAGTATAAAAAAGTACTGACCGGAAAAGACAGGTAAACGCCGAGAATATCAATAGTCAAAAGGAGTAAGAAATGGCGGAAAAAAAATGTCCACCGACTGGCGCACCACCCTGGATGGCGACGTTTGCCGATATGGTGACGTTGTTAATGGCTTTTTTTGTTTTATTGCTGTCGTTTTCGTCGATGGATGTCAAGCATTTCAAGGAAATGGCCCAATCGATCCAGGATGCATTCGGAGTGCAAAAGGTGGTTAAGGTCACCGAAGTGCCGATGGGGACCAGTATCATCGCTCAGCATTTTTCGCCGGCGGTAACGGAACCGACGCCGCTGGCGGAGGTGAAGCAAAGCGTCGCGCAAAACCTCGATACAGAAACGCCGCAAGACAGAGACGCCAGACTGAAAGACTTGCGCTTGCAGGTCGACGAGCTGAAAAAACTGATCGTCGAAGCCAAAAGACAGGAAATAGAGGACGCGGCGGAGCAAATTCGCAAGGCGCTAGCCGAGGAAATCGAATCCGGCTTGGTTACAGTCGAGACTCGTGATCTAGATATCATCATCCGCATCAACGAAACCGGTTCGTTTTCTTCCGGCAGCGCCGAATTGAAGGCGGGGTTTTCTCCGGTGATGAAAAAAATAAGTGCTTCGATAAAGAGACTGTCCGGCAAGATTTTAGTAGGCGGCCATACCGACGACATACCGATCGAAACCGATTACTACCGCTCTAATTGGGAACTCTCGGCTTCCCGGGCGGTGACTGTCGCACATCACTTATTGCAGGATCCACTCATCGACCCGGTCCGCGTCGAGGTTGAAGGACACGCCGATACTCAACCGCTAGCGCCGAATAATACAGCCGCAAACAGAGCGAAAAACCGGCGGGTTGAAATCATTCTGGCGCAAGACATCGAGTAACGACTTGGCATCCTGGCTTGGCTGAAAACAGGACTTGAGCATAAATCTTTTTCTCAGTGTAAGTATTGGAGAACTAGCGCGACGTATAGACAAGATAGGTTGATTGAGGCATCTCTGGCATTCGTTTTTCAACGAATGCCAGAGATGCGGTAACCGTAATGCTTGAATGGATGGCGGGAAGCCGGCGCTCATGGACGAGCAACCTTGCAAGCGGAGTTTTCATGATGCTTGTGAGCGACTTCCCTATACAGCCAACGGCTTGCTCAACAATCCAAATTGCAATGCTAATACTTTTGCTAACAATAACTTCCCGATAGGGTTCCCATGCTCTGCGCTCATCGTTATACATAAGTCTCGTCATACCCGCTGGGATGCGGGTATCCAGGGTCAAGGATGATAGCCCGAATACATCCATGTAGCCTGGATTCCGGCAATCCCTGCCGGAATGACATGGATAACATAAAGATGTGTATAACGATGAGTGCTCTGCGTGGGAACCCGGCTAGGGACGCTCCAGCGTCCCGAACCGCAGAGCGGTTCAGACTTCATTCCCACGCAGAGCGGGAACGATGGAGGGACCTTGGAAGTTATTTACGACCATATCCTTAGAGGAGATCCACCATGTCGACCGCCGCCGAATTACTCGTCAAATGTTTGGAAAACGAAGGCGTTGAATATATCTTTGGCATTCCCGGCGAGGAAAACTTGCATGTGATGGACGCCTTGAGGGACAGCAAGATTCGCTTCATCACGGTGCGCCACGAACAAGGAGCGGCGTTCATGGCCGACGTATACGGCCGCCTGACCGGCAACGCCGGCGTCTGCCTGGCGACGCTCGGTCCCGGCGCCACCAACCTGATCACCGGTTTCGCCGACGCCAACATGGACCGGGCGCCGATCGTCGCCATCGCAGGCCAGGGCGCGACGACCCGCTTGCACAAGGAAAGCCATCAGGTGCTCGATTTGGTGAGTCTGTTCAAGCCGATATCCCATTACAGTGCAATGGCGATGGAAGCGGAAAACATTCCGGAAATCACCCGTAAGGCTTTTCAGGAAGCGCAGGGACATAACCCCGGCGGCGCCTTTATTTGTCTGCCGGAAAATATAGCCGGGCAAACGCTCGATCAGGCTCAGGAGGCGTTGTCAGTCAATCGCTCGTTCCTGCCCAAGCCGACCGAAGCCAGCATCACACAGGCCGTGCAGTTGATTTCCAAGGCCGAGGCGCCGATCATTCTGGCCGGCAATGGCGTGATTCGCAATCGGGCTTGTCAGGACCTGATGCAATTCGCCGAGCGCCTGAATATTCCGGTTTCACAAACCTTCATGGCCAAGGGCGTCATTCCTTTTTCCCATGCTCTGTCACTCGGCACGATCGGCCTGCAGGCGCACGATTATGTCGCCTGCGGCTTCGAGCAAGCCGACCTGGTGATTTGCATCGGCTTCGACATGGTGGAATATCATCCGTATTTATGGCATCCCCGCCGCGATAAAAAAATCGTCCACATTCATAACACCCCCGCCGAGATCGACGCCCATTATGGGGTTTCCGCCGACGTGGTCGGCGACATTGCGCTGGCGTTGCGCGATATCGCCGAGTATGTGCGGCCGAAATCCCACCATAACGGCGACGACTTGAAGCGGACCATCGTCAGCGAACTGGATGCCTATGCGCAGGACGCCGGCTTTCCGCTCAAGCCGCAACGCATCCTCGCCGATACCCGGGCGATGTTGGACGATGAGGATATTCTGATTTCCGATGTCGGCGCCCACAAGATGTGGATTGCCCGCCTGTTCCGCTGCGAGGCGCCGAACACCTGCATTATCTCCAACGGATTTGCGTCGATGGGCATCGGTGTGCCTGGCGCAATCGCCGCTAAATTGGTGCATCCTGAGCGCAAGGTGTTGACCATCACCGGTGACGCCGGTTTCATGATGAATTCGCAGGAAATCGAAACCGCGCTGCGTTATCAAATCCCGATCGTGATCATGATCTGGAATGATGGTGAATACGGCCTGATCAAGTGGCATCAGCAACGCCGTTTCGGCCGCACCGGTTTCATCGAGTTCAACAATCCGGATTTCGTCAAATACGCCGAGGCCTTCGGCGCTAAAGGCTATCGGGTCAATGCGGCCGACCAGTTGCTGCCGACGCTGAAACAGGCGTTCGCCGACGACACCGTCGTCGTCATCGACGTGCCGGTGGATTATTCGGAAAACATGCGCTTGACCGAAAAACTCGGCAAGTTATTGAGTCAGTCTTGAATTGGGAGGTTTTCATGCATTTTTCTGTTAAAGTGCCGGGCGCAGATCAAGCGGGCATCCTCGAAGTCAAATCGCCGTACAGCGGCGACGTCGTCGGAACCGTCGCCAGCGTCGATTCGGCCGGTGTCGAACAGGCGCTGAACACCAGTTTCTCGCTTTATCAAAAACGCAATCAGTGGTTGCCGGCCGCCCGGCGCGCCGCCATCCTGGAACGGATGGCGACGTTGATGGAGCAACGCGCCGAACAGTTGATTGCCGCAGCGGTCGCCGAAGGCGGCAAGCCCTACCGGGATACCCAGGCCGAACTCATGCGGGCGATCGACGGCGTCAAGAATTGTCGGGAATGCCTGCGCTCGGAAAGCGGTCGGGAAGTACCGATGCAGCTCAACGCCGCCTCGGCCGGACGCCTGGCATTCACCCATCGCGAACCGATCGGTCCGGTGGTGGCGATCAGCGCGTTCAATCATCCGCTCAATTTGATCGTGCATCAAATCGGTCCGGCGATTGCCGCCGGCTGTCCGGTCATCGTCAAGCCGGCCGAAAAAACCCCGCTGTCCGCCTTTCTGCTGGTCGATCTGCTGCGCGAAGCGGGTTTACCCGAAGCCTGGTGCCAACCGCTGGTGACCGAAAATTTGACAGTCGCCGAAGCCCTGGCGACCGATTCCCGGGTCGCCTTTCTCAGTTTCATCGGCAGCGCCGAGGTCGGTTGGCGGTTACGCTCGAAGTTGGCGCCGGGAACACGTTGCGCGTTGGAACATGGCGGCGCGGCGCCGGTCATCGTCGCGGATGACGCCGACCTCGACGCCATGTTGCCGTTGTTGCTGAAGGGCGCTTTTTATCATGCCGGGCAAGTCTGCGTCTCGGTGCAACGGATTTTCGCTCAGCGCCCCATCGCCAGGGATCTGGCCGAAAGATTGGCGCACGGCGCCGGCGAATTGCGGGTCGGCGACCCGGCTAATGCCGACACCGATGTCGGTCCGTTGATTCGGCCCGAGGCGGTCGAACGCATCGACGCCTGGGTCAATCAAGCGCTGGAGGCGGGCGCCGACTGCCTGACCGGTGGCAAGAGAATGTCGGAAGTCCTCTATCCGCCAACAGTGTTGTTCGATCCCGATACGGCCAGCCGGGTGAGCCGGGAGGAAATCTTCGGCCCTGTGGTCTGCATTTATCCCTACGATACCCTCGACGAAGCAATCAGCCGAGCCAATGACACACCGTTCGCCTTTCAGGCGGCGGTCATGACGCGCGATATCGATACAGCCCTGTATGCATACCATCATTTGCAAGCATCGAGCGTGATGCTCAACGACCACACCGCGTTTCGCGTGGACTGGATGCCGTTCGCCGGCCTCAAGCAATCCGGTTACGGCGTTGGCGGCATTCCCTATACCTTCAGGGAGATGCAGAACGAAAAAATGCTGGTGTTTCATTCCGCCGCGTTGCGATGAACATGAGGAGGAGAGAGCGATGAAGCTGTTAAAACCCTTTACGATGCTTTACCTGCTGTTGTGGCTGAGCGGCTGCTCGGCGCAAAGCAAAAACGGTTTCGATCTGACCGGGGCCCTGGTTCCGGCCGACCACATTCTGAGCGGCGGCCCGGTCAAGGACGGCATTCCGGCCATCGACAACCCGACGTTTATCGAGCCTTCCCAGGCCGATTATTTAAAAGAATCTTCGCCGGTGTTGGGCATGACCTACCATGGTGAAGCCAGGGCGTATCCGATCAATATTCTCAACTGGCATGAAATCGTCAACGACCGCTTCGGCGACGAACCGGTCGTGATCACGTTTTGTCCGTTATGCGGCAGCGGCATGGCGTTTTCCGCCCGCATCGATGGCGAGCCGCACACATTCGGCGTCTCCGGGCTGCTATATAACAGCGACGTATTGCTATACGACCGTCAAACCGAGTCGCTATGGTCGCAGCTGATGACGCAGGCGGTTTCGGGACCGCACAAAGGCAAACAGTTACACCCCTTGCCGGTATTGCACACCACCTGGCAAGATTGGTTAAGCCGTCATCCCGATACCCGGGTGCTGTCGACCGATACCGGTTATCGCCGCGCTTATCGGCACAGCCCCTACCAGGCCTATCTGGACAGTCCGCGGCTGATGTTTCCGGTCGTCACCGCGGTCAGCAAGCGTTACCATCCCAAGGAAGCGGTGCTGGGCGTCGAAATCAAGGGGGTCTACAAGGCCTATCCGTTCATCGAACTGGAGCAGAGCCCGAGCAAATTCAGCGATAGTGTCGGCGGCCACGAGATCATCATCCGTTATGATTCCGAACACCGAATCGCCGAGGCGTTCGATGCCTCCGGCAAGCCGCTGCCGGCCGTCAGAACCTTCTGGTTCGCCTGGTATTCTTTCCATCTGGACACCGCCGTTTATGTCGCGCCGAAAAAATCCAGCGCATTGATACTCAGGAGCTCACGATGATTCCCACCGAACCGATAGGCAGCATTCCCAGACCACCGCAATTGCTGGCGGTGTTACAACGTTACCGCGTCGGCGAGGCCTCGCCTGCGGAATTGGCCGAGGCGTACGACCAGGCTTTGCAGGATACCGTGCGGCGCTTCGAGGACACCGGTTCGCCGATCATCAGCGACGGTGAACAACGCAAAAGCAGTTTTCTGAGTTATCCGCTGGAGGGCCTCGATAACATTGTCGCCGACGGCCTGATGATTGAGTTCGACGACGGTCATAGCCGGCAGTTGCCCCGCTTGACCGGAGGACCGTTCCATTATCGCCAGTACGCGGTCAAATACCTGCAGTCGGCCATGTATTATGCAAGCGTTCCGGTCAAGCAGGCGGTGATATCCGCTTCCGCGCTAAGCCTGCTGTACCCCGAGCACGGACTGGCCGGATATAGTCGCGAGCAATTCCTGGACGACTTGGTGAGGGAAGTGGCAGGCGATATCCGCCTATGTCTCGCCGCCGGCGCGCATAAGGTGCAAATCGATTTCACCGAGGGCCGGCTGGCGATAAAACTCGATCCCAGCAAGGCGCTGCTGCGGCAATTCATAGCCTTGAACAATCGGGTGCTGGAGCAATTTCCCCCGGAACAGAGGGCGCGCATCGGGGTGCATACATGCCCCGGCGGCGATCATGACGCCACCCACAGCGGCGATGTCGACTACACCGCGTTGCTGCCGGATTTGTTCCGCCTCAAGGCGGGAAATTTCTACCTGCAACTGGCCAGTGAACAAGATCCCTGCCGGGTGCTGGAAACCGTCGCCCGTTGTATAAAACCCGATCAACGCGTTTTTATCGGTGTCGTCGATGTGCTCGACAATACCATCGAAACGCCGAAGCTGGTGTGCGACCGCATCTTGCTGGCAAGCCAGTATATCGCGCCGGAGCAGCTGGGGACCACCGACGATTGCGGTTTTTCGCCGTTCGAGGACGACACGTCGACAGGCCGAGACCTCGCTTTCGCGAAGATCCGGGCCCGCGTGCAGGGCACGCGAATGGCGGCGGAACGTCTGAAGCTACAGAAGCGGGTGGCGTGAATGGCGAATTCCCGACCGCCCGCCGGCCTGACTGGATTGGCCTTGCTGAACAACAGCCAATACAACAAATCGACCGCCTTCACCGAAGACGAACGCGAACGCTTTAAATTACGTGGTCTATTGCCGGCCGCGGTCAGTTCCCAGCGGCTACAGACTGAACTAATCATGGAGAATCTCAGGCGCAAGGCTTACGACATCGAGCGCTATATCTTGTTGATGGCGCTGCAGCAGCGTAACGAACGCTTGTTTTACCGAGTGTTGCTGGAATATATCGAAGAAATCATGCCGCTCGTCTATACCCCGACCGTGGGCCAGGCCTGCCGGGAATTTGCCCATATTTTCAGGCAGCCGCGCGGTTTTTATATCACGCCGACCGACCGCGGCGACATCTTCGATATTCTGGATAATTGGCCGGAGCGGGATGTGCGCATGATCGTCGTGACCGATGGCGAGCGCATTCTCGGTCTCGGCGACCTGGGCGCGAACGGCATGGGCATCCCGATCGGCAAGCTGGCCTTATACACCGCGTTCGCCGGCATTCCGCCGGCGCAATGTCTACCGGTGATGCTTGATGTCGGCACCGATAATCAGATGTTGCGAGAGGACCCTTTATACCTTGGAACCCGGCAACCCCGACTGCGTGGCGCCGACTATCTGGCTCTGGTCGATGAATTCGTCGCCGCGGTGCAACTCAGATATCCGCGCGCCTTGATTCAGTTCGAGGATTTTCTGACGCCCAATGCTTATACGTTATTGAACCGGTATCGGAACAAGGCGCTATGCTTCAACGATGATATTCAGGGAACCGCCGCCGTGGCCCTGGCCGGGGTATTTGCGGCTTGCCGAACCACCGGAAAGGCCTTTGAGACGTTGAAAATACTGTTCTTAGGGGCCGGGTCGGCCGCGACCGGTATCGGCGATTTAGTACAGTTCGCGTTGGTTGCGGCCGGCTTGACGCCGGATCAGGCGCGCAAGCGTCTATGGTTCGCCGATGTCGACGGTTTATTGGTGGCTGGCCGCGAGGGCTTGGCGCCGCACAACCGCCCTTATGCGCACGATGCGTCGCCGGCCGGCGTCATCGAAGCGATCGAACGTATCAAACCCCAAGTATTAATCGGCGCAACCGGCTCGCCGGGCGCCTTCGGCGAGCGGATTATCCGGACCATGGCGAGTATCAATGAACGGCCGGTGATCTTCGCCTTGTCGAATCCGACCGAGCGGGCCGAATGCAGCGCCGAACAGGCTTATCGTTGGAGCGAGGGAAGAGCCTTATTCGCCAGCGGCAGCCCGTTCGCGCCTGTCCTGATGAACGGAAAAACGCTGAAACCGGGGCAGGGCAACAATGCCTATATCTTTCCCGGCATCGGCCTGGGTGCGCTGGCTTGCCAAGCCACTCGCATCAGCGATGAAATGTTCCTGAAGGCCGCCGAAGTGCTGGCCGACAGTGTCGCCGACGACGATTTGCGTCAGGGAAGCTTGTATCCACCGTTGTCGCAACTCAGGGAGGTTTCGCTGAAAATCGCTGCCGCTGTCGCGGAAGTCGCTTATAGGCAAGGCCTGGCTAAAGCGGCTGACCGGGATATCCGGATAGAAACGATCCGAGCCATGATGTATGACCCCGTCTATTGAGCGAGCGCCTCATGCCACGAGGGCATCAGTCGCAATTCTCTGCGTAAGCCGGCTGCGATAAGCGTAAGGAGTCGTTGTAACCGACGACTAATAGTCGATTCACAAGGAATCGCTATAGCTTAGGAGCATGCACAAAATAGCTTCTCGAAACCGTAAGCTTTGTGGAGGTTCGGTAACTCGCTTGACAGGACGCCGTTCACCCAGCACCTAAATAAACGAAGATGATTTATCGCAGCCATTATCCTATGGAATTTAGGTGCTGGGTGAATACATCCGTGGCAGCTAACAGCTCCTGCTTACCGCTGCACTTACACGTCCTTGTGCGGTGTAGGCTTGACGGCGGCTATCCCTGCCGCCGACACCTGTCAAACGAGCCACCGAACCCCCTTCCTACTTGAAGAAGTTACTTCATGCTCGTTCCTTAGTTACCAAAGTCGTCATTAATTAACGGGAGAATGCCATGAAATGTCTTTACTATCTGAGTCCCACCATCGCCAGTGTCAGCAAGATTACCGATGATCTACATAAGGCCGGTATCGACGACTGGTTCATTCATGTGATGAGCAAGGATGAAACCGGGTTGACAACAAACAAGATCCATTCGAGCAACTATCTCGAGCAACTGGATATCCTTCGTTTCGGCATCATCGGCGCGATCGGCGGTTTTGTCGTGGGATTATTGGCTGCGTATTGGTTTTATTCGGCCAAGCCTTTCGGCCCGGACGTATCGGTCGGCGCCTATTATGCGATCGTTGTGTTTTTTTCATTGTTTGGCGCATGGGAAGGCGGCCTGACCGGAATTGCCACGGAAAATAAAAAGATTTCACAATTTCACGACGACCTGGAGAACGGTAAAAACCTTGTCTTGATCTATGCCAAAAAGGACGCCGAGAGCGTCATAGGGAAGATCATGTCGAGGCAACACCCGGAAGCGGAACTCGCTGCTATTGACAGCAGTTTTTACAATCCCTTGACAAGACTGAAACGGATCTGAATCCTGGGTGTGAAACCGCTTGTTTACAAGGGGCGTATCGTTTCCGCGCTCGGCGTAGAAATGCACGCCGGGTCGTGCTGCGTCACGCACGGAGGAACGGTGCATGCGGGTTCCCCGATGCGCTAGATCAGGATCGCGGTAAGCCCTACCTACATTAACAAAATATGAGGTTGTACGCTCATCGGCGCCGCCGGTCGGGTCGCCTTTGGTAATGATGATTGAACCGGAATGAGTTGAAAATTATGTTGAAGAGAGTGTGTGCTAACCGGTCAACAGGCGTTGTCCTAGTTAGTGCCTGACCGAAAATTGATTATCCCTAAAATAATCAATGGGATATAATGAATTCCGGGAAATGAGTTTGCAGCCCAAAATCACGATTGTTGCGTTGCTCAATCCGTAAGGTACTGATTTTAGGTGAGCGCCGCCATAAAAATTTACGAAAACCAGAAATCTTCGTCCGTTGAAATCCTATGCGCACCGTCAAGAATCCGCAAATGAGCCTCGGTCAGGTCGATATTGCCGACATCGAGATTAACCTCAAATCCAGAGACGACATCCCGCAACTGCTGCTAGGGTTGCAGTACATCTATACCACGCCCGAACTGCGCGACCGTGTGTTCGCCATCCTCGAGCAGGTTATCCCCTACCGAAGCGGTCAGGGCCTTAGCGAAGCAGAGCGTCAGCAACCCGCTGACCCAGGGCGCGGTCGGCCCGGCCTGGAACAATGGAAAATTCTAGTGCTGGGCGTTTTGCGTCTGGGCCTGAATACCGACTACGACCGCATCCATGAACTGGCCAACCACCACAATACCATTCGACAGATGCTGGGCCATAGCGACTGGTGTGACGACACGAAGTATTCTCTCCAGCGCATCAAAGACAATCTAAGGCTGTTCACCCCGGAACTGTTCGATCAAATCAACCAGGAAGTGGTCAGAGCCGGCCATGCCCTGGTAAAAAAAAAGCCAAACGCTGGGCCAACCGTCCGCAGTGACTCGACTGCCGCCGCGACGGTCGACCACAGCGATAAACTGAGAGGGCGGTGCGATTCCTTTGTGGTCGAAACCGACGTCCATTTTCCGACCGACATCAACCTGCTGTATGATGCGATCCGCAAAGCCATTGAAGAGAGTCATACGCTGGCGAAACACTATGACCTGCCGGACTGGCGCCAATACCGGCACAACATCCGGCGACTCAAACAACAGTACCGAAGAGCTCAACAGCTCAAACGCTCCACCAGCCAGGATGAAAACAAACAAGCCGTACGGGAACAAGCCATCCAACAGGCTCATCAGACCTACCTGGACCTGGCGAGCGCCTACCTGGGCAAATCCGAGCGCACCTTAAAACAAGCCCTGGACCGTGGCGCCCTGGCCGATGAAACGCAGCCGTTGCAATCCTACCAGGCCTATGCCCGCCTGCTGCTGGACCAAATTGAGCGCCGCGTCATACGCAGCGAAACCATCCCTCATGCCGAAAAGATCTTCTCCGTGTTTGAACCGCACACCGAATGGATCAGCAAAGGCAAAGCTTCCGCTCCTGCTCACGCTCCTTACCTACATCCCTGTAGGCAAAGCAGGCGTCCCGGTTGAGTTGGGTTTAAGGGTCTGCGTGATGGAGGACCACCATCGCTTCGTTCTTCACCACCTAGTGATGGAAAAGCAAACCGATGACAAAGTCGCCGTCGACATGGTCACCGAAACGCGCCGGCGCTTCCCCGAACTGACCGTGACCAGCTTCGACAAAGGCTTTCACAGCCCGGCTAACCAAAAGGAACTGAAAAATCATCTGGAACAGGTGATTCTGCCCAAAAAAGGCCGACTCAGCGCCGCGGATCAAGCGCGGGAAGGCAGCAATGCTTTTAAACAACTACGCCACCAACACTCCGCCGTGGAATCGGCCATCAATGCCCTGGAGCATAACGGCTTGGATATCTGCCCCGACCACGGCCTCGATGGCTTCAAACGCTATGTCGCACTGGCGGTCGTCTCGCGCAATATCAAACGGTTGGGCGCCATCCTGCGTCAGCAGGCGCAGGCGAAAGAAAAACGCAAGCGCGGCCCCTACCAACAAGCGGCCTGAACAATACCATCGGAGCGAGAAAAGGCTCACTACAGGATAGTTGCGCCCGCAGACCGGTGAATGGCCCGCTAATGAAGAAATCAGACGAGACAGCGATGGATTTTTTCCGGAAAATGGCCTGGGTTGATCAAAATGAGTGTGGCAAAAGTTGGGTATCGGTTGAAAAAAAGGCTTTTTCTGTCAGACACTAGTTAATATCATTCTGGCAATGCTATTGTCGGCGTGCGGCTCCTCCCGTTCGCTGGTCGAAGCTCCCAATCTCTTCGCCTATGCCAAACCTTATCCGTCCGAGAGTGTTGCGCCTGTTCATCGAACATCGTCGGCCGGGCTTTTATTTGTCACCGACAGACAGCAGGCGTCATCCGGGCAGGACGCGCTGTCCTATGGTAACAAACGGTCGTCCTCGATGGCTTTCGGCAGGTTAATAATTGAATTCGGCGAGGGGTTGACATGGGAGGGACTGGTCAAGGCCAGCAGTTCAGCTGACCGTGAAAAGGCCATTTCTCTGAAGCCGGCTGACCCGGAAGAGATAGTGCGCTTTCCGGATACGCCATTGCCTTTTTCGTTTAAGGGTGGGGTGATAAAAATTTTACCGGATGCGGAGGCGGCCTATCAAAAAGCGATTGTGACCCTGCAAGCTACGCTGCGGAGGCGTCTTACTGCAATCAAAAACAAAGAAGTCATTGTCTTCGTGCATGGCTTTAACACGGATTTCAACGAGGCCGCTCTAAGCATGGCCGAGCTTTGGCACTTTACCGGCCGTCTAGGCTTACCGCTGTTTTATTCCTGGCCCGCGGCCAGCGGCGGCCCTTTCGGTTATTTCACCGATCGTGAATCGGGCGAGTTCAGCATCTATCATCTCAAGGAAACGCTACGAATACTGGCCGCCGTGCCGGAGCTCGAACGCATCCACATCATCGCCCACAGCCGCGGCACCGATATCACGACGAGCGCCTTGCGTGAGCTGGTGATCGAAGTCAGGGCCGCCGGACACGACCCGCGTACCGTTCTAAAAATAGAAAACCTCATTCTGGCGGCGCCGGATCTGGATTTTGACGTGGTCAGACAGCGTTTGATGGCGGAAAAGTTTGGACCCGCTATCGGGCAGATAACCGTCTATATGAATCCTTCAGATGAGGCCCTGGGTATTTCCCAGTTACTGATGTCCGGTCTGCGCTTCGGTAAACTGGCGCATAACAATCTGGAGCCAATCGATCGGAAAATCTTCTCTCGGATGAGGAACGTGAATTTTATCGATGTAGAAGGAATAAGCAGTTTTATCGGCCACGGATATTACCGTAAACATCCGGGGGTTTTATCCGATATCGCGATCGTGATCCGCGAGCGTTTGCGTCCGGGCGAGAAGGGCCGTCCGCTGATTCATGATCAAATCAATTTCTGGACGCTGCCAGTAATGTATCCCATTCAGTAAAAAAGTTTGTTATTCAGCGTATTTTTATCAGAGGGAGTAGGCTATTGATTTATCGGGCTGTCTGCAACAGGACGTTGCAGTCAGAGCTTACATGGAAGTATTCACGCGTCCCGAGAAATCAATGGTCTACTCCCTAAACCCTGAAAGATACTGAATAGTTAGTGCGGCCAGGCAAGGTCGTTTATTCCAGCGGGCGAGAATCCCGTCCCAGAAGGCCGGTCAGCCACTGGGTAGAGTCTTTGGGTCGGCGGGGGTAACCCCAAAGATTAAGCACAAAGCAACTCAAGACAACAGGCCGTAAGCGAAAGCTGAAGTGATTGAGCCTCGAAAGCAGAGACAAGAGAGGGATGACGTAGTTAACTATGCGGAAATCAACACAGAGTGAGGCGTCATGACAAGTCTTACTCTGCCTCTCCGGGGTCGAAGAGCATGGCATGTTGGACACCGGGAATAAACGGCAACCTGGGAGAACCTATCAGGCCTCACAAGGAAGCGAGTATGTCGGACAAGCGATCATAAAGTAAGAAAGACAAATGCCTATAGGTAGTCGGATAACGGTGTAGTACCGATGAACGCGGGTAATGCTGCGGGAGGGAAGACCGTTACATTAAGAAACAACGTTAAGGAGACATACCGAACGTGCCCAGAAACGAAGAAACGGTAACCACGAAACTGCAACGTATAGCGGAGAAAGCCCGTAACGAACCGAACTGTCAGTTCACCAGCTTGTTTCATCTGATGACAGTGGAAATGTTATGGGGATGCTTTGACGCGCTGAGGAATCATGCTGCGTCAGGTATTGATGGAGTCACCAAGCAACAGTACGAGAACAACTTACTGGAAAACCTTCAGCAGCTAGTTGGTAAACTGCACCGAATGGCCTACATACCCCAACCGGTGCAACGGGTTTACATCCCAAGCCCGGGACTGATAAGTTAAGGCCCTTAGGGATACCGGCGCTGGAAGACAAACTGGTGCAAGCCGGGCTGGTCAAAATCTTACAGGCTATCTATGAGCAAGACTTTATAGACGACTCGTATGGATTCAGGCCGGGTAAAGCTGTCATGATGCGCTGCGAGCGTTAAGCCAAACAGTCGAAAATCGACCGATAAACCACATTGTGGAAGCCGATATAAAGGCTTTTTCGATACGGTTGACCAAGAGCAGCTGATGACTTTTCTCGCGCATCGTATCGCCGACAAACGCGTATTGCGCTACATCAAACGCTTCTTGAAAGCGGGTATCGTCGAAGACGGACAGTTTAAAGCCAGTGAAACAGGTACGCCGCAAGGTGGCGTGATATCGCCCTTGCTAGCTAATCTCTATTTGCACTACAGCCTAGACTTGTGGATGACCCGCAAGTTTGCGAAAAGCTGCGGTGGAGTCGCCCGAATGATACGCTATGCGGACGACTTTGTCGTCTGCTTCCAGCAGGAAGCGGATGCCAAACGATTCCGGAACGAGCTAGAAGCACGGCTCGCCCTGTTTGAGCTGACGTTAGCACCGGAGAAAACGCAATGCATTGAATTTGGCCCGTTAGCGGTCAAACGTGCGAGAGCGCGTGGCGAAAAGGCGGCGACCTTTGATTTTCTGGGGTTTACCCATTACTGTTCACGGACGCGAGACGGAAAACGCTTTCGGATGAAGCGGAAGACGATCGGTAAACGCCTAACGGCGAAGCTGAAAGCCTACCGTGCATGGCTTAAGGCAAACCGAAACCTGCCGACCGCCGAAATACTCAAGCGAACCGCCCGCAAACTGCGAGGCCATTACGGCTACTATGGCGTCACCGATAACAGTCGAGGAATAAACCTGTACTTTTATCAAGTGCAACGCATTCTACACAAATGGCTGAATCGGCGAGGTCGGAGAAACTGCTGTAGTTGGGCAAAGTTTGCTCTATTGTTAGCGCGTTTTCCACTGCCGAAACCTAAAATCTTGGTGAATCTATTCTGAATCCGTGAATAGGGTTCTTAATGAGGAGCCGTGTGCGTAAATAGCGCAAGCACGGTTCTGTGAGGGGCTTGGTAACAATTGATGAAATAACAAACTATTTGCAATCACGTAGTAGCCGCGTGCGGCGGGGCGTTCCAGAGAAGCATGGCAAGTACGATGTTATTTGGTCGAAAGAAACCGGTCTACTCAACCAAAAGTTTAAACATTTGTACATAATCACTCGGAAAAACACTCAATAATATGATGACCGGATGTCGACTGACCTTACGCTATTCCCGAGGGAAGTAGTGCTGTGCGACTAGCCGTATAAAATATATAAAAACTACGCACATGCCAGGAATACTATTTAATTGTAAGGAACGCCGTATTGGTTCGACTTATACTGGAAGCAAAGGGACAAGACGCTTTAAGACAATGCTTCAAGGGGGAACGATGTGATTGATGCAAAGATCATAGATGCTGCATGGCGTGAGCTAAAACAATCGGTGGTTTACTTCCGGGGTAATCCGGTAGGGACGGTAGCCGCCCGCGACCCGAGTGCTGCCGAACTCAATTACAGTCAGTGTTTCACGCGCGATTTTGCAGTCTCTGCACTGGCGTTTTTAATGCGCGGCGAAACGGACATCGTTCGTAATTTCCTGACGGTACTGGTTAAATTGCAGAGCAGGGAAAAGCAGATGAACTGTTTCAAAGCCGGTCGAGGGCTTATGCCTGCCAGTTTTACCGTGCAGCAAAGCAAAAACGGCGAGGAACTGGTTCCGGATTTTGGAGAGCGCGCCATCGCGCGGGTGGCCCCGGTCGATTCCGGTTTCTGGTGGCTCATTTTACTGCGTGCCTACGTACAGGCAAGCGGGGATGTCGATCTGGCTAGGAAGGCTGAATTTCAACAGGCGATAAAAATGATTGTCGAGCTGAGCTTGGTGGCGCGTTTCGATATGTATCCCACCCTCCTGGTTCCCGACGGCGGCTATATGATCGATCGGCGCATGGGTGTTTATGGTTATCCCCTTGATATCCAGTCCTTGTTTTTTACCGCGTTATCTGCGGCGCAGGAATTGCTCGTAGGCGACGAAACTTGCCTGGCGGCTGTCGCCGACCGACTGGCTCATCTGGCCTATCATATCAGGCGTTATTACTGGTTGGATCTGCGTCGCTTGAATGCTATCTATCGGTACAAGGTAGAGGAATACGGGCAAAACATTGTCAATGAGTTCAATATTTATCCGGAAACCATCCCCCCGGCGCTGGTGGATTGGATGCCCTCTAAAGGCGGCTACTTCGCCGGCAATCTGGGGCCGGCGCGAATGGATTTTCGGTATTTCGCTCAAGGTAATCTATTGGCGGTGGTATCGTCCCTGGCAACGGCGGAACAATCCCAGAGCATCATGGATCTGATAGCGCAACGCTGGGATGACCTGATCGGACAAATGCCGCTAAAGCTCTGTTTCCCCGCGCTGGAGGGGCGGGATTGGGCGATCGTCACCGGCAGTGACCCAAAGAACAGTCCGTGGTCTTATCATAATGGCGGCAGTTGGCCGTTCCTGTTGTGGTTATTGGCCGCAGCGGCGCAGATGACAGGCCGGACCGAATTGGCGAAACGCGCGCTCGAAACAGCTGCCGACAGGCTCATGGTTGAAGATTGGTCCGAATACTTCGATGGCCGGGAAGGGCGTCTGTTAGGAAAGGAAGCAAGACGATTCCAGAGCTGGACAGTGGCGGGATTCCTGTCGGCGCAACAACTGCTCGCAAATCCGACGCATTTGAATCTCCTGCGCTACGACGAGAAAGCCTTGCAAGGTTGCATTCAGCCGACAGAAGGCGGAGGCGGGAACTGATTCTGGAATTTCCCTCCTGCCTTTTTTAGCGGGTGGAGAGGGGCTTTGTTTAACCTAAAAACATCAGTTGAGCACGGATTTTGTGGAAAATCTGGGCGTGGAAGACAAAGAATCGCTCGACGATAATGGCCGTAGTCCTTATCTAGAGCTATTCTGCTGAATTCCGCGTTCAGATTTCTTCACAAAACCGTGAAGCGGGTTTGAATCACCCCATAGGTGAATCAGAGGAAATGAAGTTAAATTTATCAGTCAATGCCTTATTACGCTACGTAGCATTCGACTGATGTTTTTAGGTTTAATCAGGCTATGTAAGGACTTCCCATAAGCTACGACCCATTATCGTTGCAACACTAAACGATAA
The DNA here is from genome assembly GCF_030717995.2 of Methylomarinum sp. Ch1-1. NCBI lineage: Bacteria > Pseudomonadati > Pseudomonadota > Gammaproteobacteria > Methylococcales > Methylococcaceae > Methylomarinum > Methylomarinum roseum. The sequence continues at coordinate 2,910,822 of NZ_CP157743.1, forward strand.
ATTTCGATTACTCAGAACTGGAGACACACCGATGAAAATAGCCATGATAGGTTTGGGAAAGATGGGCGCGAACATGACCCGGCGATTGCTCAAGAGCGGTCATGAAGTCGTCGTCTATGATCTTAATCCGGACAATGTCGCGCATTTGGTCGAGGAAGGCGCAGAGGGCGCTGCTTCGCTTGAGGAGTTGGCAAGCCGACTGCCGGCGCCGCGCGCCGTGTGGATGATGGTTCCTGCGGGCGACATCGTCGAACAAACCGTGACGGCGTTGGCCAAGCTTCTGGAGTCTAGCGATATCCTCATCGATGGCGGCAATTCTTATTTCAAGGATGACGTGCGCCGGGCCGAGCTCCTGAAAGAGCGTGGCATTCACTATCTGGATGTAGGCACCAGCGGCGGCACCTGGGGTATCGAGCGAGGCTATTCGTTGATGATCGGCGGCGAACAAGGCCCGGTGCAACGGCTCGAACCGATCTTCGCGGCCTTGGCGCCGGGACGGGGCGATATACCGCCTACCCCGAACCGGGATAATTCGGTTAGCACCGCTGAATTGGGTTACCTACACTGCGGCCCGGTAGGCTCCGGCCATTTCGTCAAGATGGTGCACAATGGCATTGAATACGGCCTGATGCAGGCTTATGCGGAAGGTTTCGACATTTTGCGCGGCGCAGCTTCCGAGTCGCTACCCGAGGCTTACCGGTACCACTTTGAAAGCGGCGAAATCGCCGAACTGTGGCGGCGCGGCAGCGTGATCGGCTCATGGCTGCTGGACCTGACGGCGCAAGCCCTGGCCGAAGACCCCGAACTGTCGAATTACAGCGGCTATGTCACCGATTCCGGCGAAGGCCGTTGGACAGTACAGGCAGCCGTCGAAGAAGCGGTATCCGCCGACGTGTTGACGGCAGCGCTTTACGCTCGTTTTCGCTCGCGTCAGGAGCATACCTTCGGTGAAAAAATGCTGTCGGCGATGCGCCGGCAATTCGGCGGCCATGTAGAAGCCAAACAGGCGGGTACATCATGACTATCAACATTGAAGCAGTCGCCGAAAATACCAGTGAATCCTCGGTCACTCAAGCCGAGCCGAGTGTGATCGTCATTTTCGGCGCCAGCGGCGATTTAACGCAGCGAAAACTGATGCCGGCTTTGTGTCATCTAGCCCATCAAGGTGGGCTATCCGCCAAATCGCTGATCATCGGCGTGGATCGTGAACCGATGAGTGACGAACAATTTCGGGTGACGATGCAAACGGCCGTGCGCAAGGCCAAAGGCGAGCATTTATTCGATGCCGGAGACTGGTGTCAATTCGCCGAAAAATTACATTATTTTGCCGGGAACTTGAAAGACCCGGACTGTTATTCGGGGCTTGCGGCCCGTATCCAGGCGTTGAACGGCAGTCTCGGCAACCGACTCTATTATTGCGCCACGCCGCCGATACTGGCCAGTTCGATTGTTGGCGGCTTGGGTCAAGCCGGACTGCATCGCGAGACAGCGGGTTGGGCCAGAATCATCATCGAGAAACCTTTCGGACATGATCTAGCCTCCGCGCAAGACTTGAGTGAGACGGTTGCAAAGGTGTTTTCGGAACATCAGATCTATCGGATCGACCATTACCTGGGTAAAGAAACGGTGCAGAATATCCTGTTTTTCCGCTTCGGCAATGCGCTGTTCGAACCGGTGTGGAATCGGCAGCATATCGAGTATATCGAAATCACCGCCGCGGAAACCTTGGGCGTAGGCCATCGCGGCGGCTACTACGAAGAGGCCGGCGCCCTGCGCGATATGGTCACCAACCATTTGATGCAATTACTGGCGCTGATCGCGATGGAGCCACCCATTGCCTTCGACGCCGACGCCGTGCGGGATGCGAAAATTCTGCTCTGGAAAACCATTAAACCGATGACCGCAAAGGAAGTCGCTGAGAAAACCGTGCGAGGACGATACGGCTCCGGTCTGATCGAAGGCAATGAAGTGCCGGGTTATCGGCAGGAACCCGGGGTTACCGCCGAGTCACACACCGAAACCTATGTCGCCGCCGAATTTCGGATCGAAAACTGGCGCTGGGCCAGGGTACCGTTTTATCTTCGCACCGGCAAGCGTTTGGCGCGCGGTGTCACCGAATTAACCGTGCACTTCAAGCGGCCGCCGCAACCCTTGTTCGCAGACAAGGCAGAGCTGATCGAGCCCAATGTCATCGCTTTGCGCATCCATCCCAACGAAGGCATCGATATCGGCTTCGACGCCAAACAACCGGGCGCTGACATGAAAACCGCTCATGTACGGATGGACTTCAGCTATCAGCAAGCCTTCGAACAACGCATTCCAGAAGCCTACGAGACGCTGTTGCTGGACGCGCTCTGCGGTGACGCGACGTTGTTCACCCGCAGCGATGGTGTCGAGGCGCAATGGCGCTTGATCGACCCGATTCTCGAAGCCTGGCGCAAACAGCCCTCCGGGGACATACCCAGCTATACAGCCGGCAGCGAGGGGCCTGCGGTTGCCGATGAACTATTGGCGCGTAACGGCCATCGTTGGCGGCGATTAACCACGCAACCCGACGGCACTGATCAAACAGGAAAGGAACAATAACCATGACTCACGATTCAAATTTCCTGCCGCTGACTCAGCGACCCGCCTGGAAAGCCTTGCACACTCACAGCGAGCAAGTCAAAGACACGCATTTACGCGAGCTTTTCGCCGCCGATCCTAAGCGCGGCGAGCGCCTGGTCATCGAAATTCCGGACCTTTATCTGGATTATTCGAAAAATCGCATCACCGATGAAACCCTGCGTCTACTGATCCGGTTGGCTAATGAATGTCAGTTGCGCGAACGCATCGAGTCCATGTTTAACGGCGAAGCCATCAACAGCACCGAAGGACGCGCCGCACTGCATACCGCATTACGAGCGCCGGAAGGCGCGCGTATTATGCTTGACGGCGTGAACGTGGTGGCCGAAGTACATGCTGTGCTCGACCGCATGAGCGTGTTTGCCGAGCAGTTGAGAAACAGGCAATGGCTGGGACACACCGGCAAGCCCATCGTCAATATCGTCAATATCGGTATCGGCGGTTCCGATCTGGGGCCCGTGATGGCTTATGAAGCACTTAAATCTTACAGTCAGCGCAATCTGACGCTGCGCTTCGTTTCCAACGTCGATGGCACGGACTTCGTCGAAGCTACCCGTGACCTCGATCCTGAACAGACCCTGTTCATCGTTTGCTCGAAAACCTTCACTACACTGGAAACCCTGACCAATGCCCGTGCCGCCCGCAACTGGTGTCTGCAAAAGCTTGGCGACGAACAGGCCATCAGCCGGCATTTCGTCGCGGTCTCGACCAATGCTGAGGAAGTCAAGAAATTCGGCATCGATACCGATAACATGTTCGGTTTCTGGGATTGGGACGGCGGACGTTATTCGATGGATTCGGCCATCGGCCTGTCGACCATGATCGCGGTCGGGCCGAATCATTTTCGGGCGATGCTGGAAGGCTTTCATGCCATGGACGAGCATTTTCGGCATACGCCGTTCGAGCGCAACATGCCGGTCATCATGGCTTTGCTGAAACTCTGGTACAACAATTTCCTCGACGCCCAGTCGGTGGCGGTGTTTCCGTATTGCCAATATTTGAAGCGCTTCCCGGCCTATTTGCAACAATTGACCATGGAAAGCAACGGCAAGCATGTCACGCTGGAGGGCGCCAACGTCGATTATCAAACCGCGCCGATCTATTGGGGCGAGCCGGGCACCAACGGCCAACACTCGTTTTTCCAGTTGCTGCACCAGGGTACCCGCCTGATTCCCTGCGATTTCATCGGATTCTATAAGAGCTTGAATCCGCTGGGTGATCAACACGATCTGTTGATGGCCAATTGCTTCGCGCAGACCGAGGCGCTGGCCTTCGGCAAGACGGAGGCCGAAGTCAAGGCCGAGGGTACGCCCGACTGGCTGGCGCCGCACCGTAGCTTCGAAGGAAACCGCCCCAGCAATACCTTGCTTCTGGACCGGTTGACACCCAGAACGCTGGGTTTGCTGGTCGCGCTCTTTGAACACAGTGTCTTCACCCAAGGCGTGATTTGGAATATCGACTCATTCGATCAGTGGGGCGTCGAATTGGGAAAGGCGCTGGCCAAGAAAACCGCCGGCGAACTCAAAGGCGCGGATGAACCACAACTCGACCATGACAGTTCAACCAATACGCTGATCCGGCGTTATCGCCGGTTTAACAGAGGGCAATCATGAATGTCGGTGATAACCCCTCAGTGCCAGCGGATTATCAGTGGCTATCCGGATTCTCGGCGCGGCCCTCCGCCGGGTTGCCGCGCCGGAAACAATGCCAACGCGTTCCCAGGAGGGTTTCGGCTATGGGCGAACGCAACACAAACATCAAACAATCGGTTAGGAAAAAGCAGACACCCATGAAAACTGGAATGATCGGCCTTGGAAGAATGGGCGCCAATAGGGTGCAACGGCGCCGCGACATGATGAAGAGGGACAGGCATTCTCGCGCAGGTCCTGAACGGGGTGAAGGCAGCCCTGTTGTCCGGATTTATGACATCCCGAGGACTTCACGATGACATTAACATTGACCTTATCGCTGGCTCTTGCCGCGGGCCTGTCGATTCCGGTGGGCGCCTTGATTTCTTCAAGCGTTTCGCTGAGGTCGATCTGCTTGCAACATGACTTAGATAGCTTCGTGTCATACTTTGGCGGCGGAGCTTTGCTCGCTGCGATAGCGCTTGTCCTATTGCCTTACGGCATCGAGTATGTCTCGGTGCTTTCTGCCTCATTCGCCTTCTTGATGGGAGGTCTCGTATTCTGGCAACTCGATTCACGGCTAAAACGCTCGGGCAGTACTGCGTCACAATTCATCGGCATGTTACTGGACTTTATTCCGGAAGCCTTGCTTCTCGGTGCAGCCGCCGCAACCGGCTCTGATATCGTCTATCTGCTTGCCCTAATGATCGCGTTGCAAAACATGCCGGAGGGCTTTGCCGCCTATCATGAGATGCATGACAGCGGAATGTCGCATGGGTGGCTGTGGCTGCTTTTCCTTGTCATCCCTTTGACGGGTCCGCTTGCGGCGTGGCTAGGTTTTTTCCGGTTATCGACAAGCAACGAAACGCTGGGCGTACTGATGCTTTTTTGTAGCGGAGGCATTCTCTATTTGATTTTTGACGACATTGCACCCCGTGCGCACCTGAAACACCATGACTTTCCTGCTATCGGCGCTGTCTCCGGGTTCCTGCTGGGTCTGGTGGGAACGATGTTAATTCACTAAACGGATGGACGCCATTCACGCTTATGGGCATGGGCATTACAAGACGCTGGATCAATATCGGTTTCAGCCGCCGCCATTCGACCACTTCTAATGCGGCGGTAGTCCTCTCGGCAGCGAAATATAGGTAAGGTGGATTCCTTGCCTACCGGGATGTAGTTAATGAGTTCGACGGACACATCGAGAAGTAAGCTATAAAACAACCACCCAAAATAGGATTAAACAATGAACACATCCAGAGCCGACATTGCCTTCCTGTTCGACGTGGACAACACGCTGCTCGACAACGACCACGTCATCGCCGAACTGGAATGCCACCTCGAACGCGAAGTGGGCGCCGAACGCGCGCAGCACTACTGGCGCCTCTTCGAGCAACTGCGAACCGAGCTGGGCTATGCCGATTATCTGGGCGCCCTGCAGCGCTATCGCGGCGAGTATCCGCGCGATCCCGGTATTCTCACTGTCTCCCGCTTTTTGCTCAACTATCCCTTTGCCGACCGTCTCTTTCCCCATGCGCTTGAGGTCATCGCGCACGTCAAGCAATGGGGGTCGGCGGCTCTCCTCACCGACGGTGATGTAGTCTTCCAGCCGCACAAGGTGGACCGCTCCGGACTGTCTGAAGCGGTGGCCGGTAAAGTCTTGATTTATTTGCATAAGGAAAAGGAACTCGACGATGTCGCCGAGCGCTGCCCGGCTGAACATTACATACTGGTCGAGGACAAACTGCGCCTGCTCACTTCTGTAAAAAAAAGCTGGGGTTCGCAGGTCACCACTGTCTTCGTGCGGCAGGGTCATTACGCGCTGGATCCAAAGATTCTGGCTGCCTACCCCGCCGCAGACCTGAGTCTTGAGCGCATTGGCGATTTGCTTCAATACGACTTGGCGCAATTGCTGAAGCATCGGCAATCGGTCGAATAGCCACTTTGCCCGTGTGTATCAACTCAATTAATCACAAAATATCTGGGAGGAATGATGAACACAAAAAAAATGACCGCTGGCGAGAAGTTTCCGACAATGACTTGGAATGCCGTTTCCGGCGAACGCGTGGTTCCGGCGGATGGGTCGGGCTGGCGAGTTCTCATCGTCTATCGAGGACAACATTGCCCACTCTGCAAGGCGTACCTGAACACGCTCAACGAGATGCTCGAAGACTTCCGGGCCATGAATATCGCCGTATCGACCGTTTCAGCCGATAGCAAGGAAAAGGCCGAGGCTGAAGTGGCCGAATGCGGCTGGAAATTTCCGGTCGGTTACGACCTGTCCGTCGATCAGATGCGCGAGCTCGGCCTTTACATCTCGGACCCGCGCTCGCCAGAGGAGACCGACCGGCCGTTTGCGGAGCCGGGGCTGTTCGTGATTAATCCGGAGGGCAACGCGCAGATCATCGACATCTCCAACGCGCCGTTCGCCCGCCCCGACTTGAAGTCGCTCTTGAAGGGGCTTCAGTTCGTGATGAGTAAGGACTACCCGATCAGGGGACGTGCATAGCTGGCACCAGACTCAGTGCATTCAATACAACGCGCGGCCAGTGGCTTTTGCCGATGAATTGTTGTCCTGGATGCGCTACAGGAAGCGAGATTCACCTGCCGAAAGCTGGCTCAACCCGTTCATCAATAACGAATCTAAAGAGGAGCATTAATGATCATGAAACAATCCAAGCATCACATTATCAAAATCGATGGACACAGCATCGCTTACGCTGAACAGGGCGAGGGCAGTCCGGTCGTCCTGATTCATGGCATCCCGACATCAAATCTGTTGTGGCGGAAGGTAATGCCGGAATTGGCCAAAACACACCAGGTGTTTGCGCCCGATCTGCTGAATTACGGAAAATCGGATAAACCGGTGGAGGCCAACGTCTCCATTGAAGCGCAGAGCCGCCTGATCGTGAAGTTTATGGATGAACTCGGCATCAAGTCCGCCGACATCGTGGCGCATGATATAGGCGGAGGGGTCGCACAACTTATCGCGGTCAATTATCCTGAAAGAGTTCGAAAGCTGGTCTTGATCGATGCGGTCTGTTTTGATTCCTGGCCGATTCCGGAGTTCATACCGCTGCAGAAAACGGGTGCTGAGGAGAACATGAGCCTCGAAGCCTTCCTGACAATGATGCGCGGATTCATGCCGCAAGGCGTCTACAACAAAGCAGCGATGACCGATGAAGTTGTCGACCTATATCTTGCGCCGTGGTCGTCCGAAGCCGGCAAAAAGGCCTTATTTCGCAATTTTCGGCGATTGAACCCGGAGTACACCCAAGCGATTGCCGGCGACCTTAGGCATCTGCCCCATGAAACGCTCATTATGTGGGCAGAGAATGACATCTTTCAAAAACCGGCCTACGCAAGCCAGCTTCAGCAGACGATTCCAAACGCCAAGCTGATCTGGATCAAGGACGCCGGGCATTGGCTGATGGAGGAAAAGCCGGAACAGATAAGCGGCCACCTGATCGCTTTCCTTGACGGGGTTAATTAACCAAAAGAACGATTTGTCCCGGCACTCCACCGAAACCTTTGGTATTACTGGCTTGCAGCCGAAAAATCGATTTCAAGTTGGCCGATTGATTTATCTCTGAATTCGCTGTCATCCTTTGGCGTTCTTGCGTTGCGCTCCTAACGTATGATATAAGTTGATCCCATTCGTCATGTGCGGTTCCGACACCCCGGAATGGCGCGACGTTGAACGAACCGGCACGGAGCTAGGTGAATGAGCTTCGGAACCGGCTCAAGATTCCCTGCTCGACTCAGAGCCAATATCGGGTAATGCCCAGTCACCATTGAACTAAGGAAGCGTTTCATGAAGGCACGCCATTTCTGTCAAGGCTTGTTCGTTTTGTTTTTCGGGCTCTATTTAGCGGCCTGCACACCCAGTGCGACGCGAGTCAATTCCCCAAACACCGTTTCTATTGTGCAACCCGTCGTAGTTCCCGGATTTGACGAGCCGCTGATTTATCTCAATGCAGCGACGGCAGATTTGATTCCCCTGGTAAAACCGGAAACCCGGCCTGGGGCGACTGACTTGGAACGCTTGTCCCAATACCAGCGACTCAACCGCAATACGCCCTGGGCAGCTTCCATCCAATTGAATTTAGGATTGGCCTATTACCGCAACGGTTACTTTAGCCAAACCTTCGCCGCCTTCGAAAAGGCGTGGACACTCAGCAAAGACCATAAGGAATCCGAAGCGAAAGCCTTAGCCGACCGCGCTTTCAGCGAACTCATCCGCATGCATGCCCGCTTGGGCCATGCGGACCGGGTGGAAAGCTTATTAGCCTCCATCAAAGGCCGCGCGTTTACCGGCCCGGCCACCGCCGCGGTCGCCGGGGCTGAAGAAGGCCTGTGGATGATGCGCAACCATCCGGGAATCACCTATTTATGCGGTCCCAAGGCGCTGTACTCCGTGCTCAAATGGCAACAACCCGATGCCGAAGGGCTGCAAGTGCTCGATGCTTACCGCTCTGGCGTTAACGGTGTTAATTTGCTTGAACTGGGCCAATTGGCGGAACAAGCCCACATGCCTTACCGGACGGTCTACCGTAATGCCGGGCAAAGTATTCCGGTGCCGTCCGTGATCCATTGGAACGTTAACCATTACGCCGCCATCGTCGAGAAGCAAGGCGATCTGTACCATATCCAAGACCCGACTTTCGGCCAAGATCTCTGGTTTAGCGCCGATGCGATCAACGCCCAAGCCAGCGGCTATTTTTTAGTGCCGGATAGCGGCATCGAGTTAGGCGCTGATTGGCAACCGGTCACCATAGCCCAAGCCGAGAGCGTCTACGGCCAGGGCTATACGGCCAGCAGCGACCCTAACCGCACCACTACTTGCGACGTCAAAAAATCCAAACAACCGTGCAACAGCATTGATCAACCGGATGGGAAGGTCGGCATGGCCTATTACGACGTCCATACCATGTTGGTCAGCCTGAATATCACCGACACGCCGATCCGCTATACGCCGGCGCTGGGCGCTCCATTCGCTTCACCTTCACCTACAATCAACGCGAAGCCAACCAGCCGGCCAACTTTACGTTCGGCAACCTGGGACCCAAATGGACTCACAATTGGTTAACTTACATCCAAGACGTGCCGACCAATCCGTCCGCTGTCGTCAATCGTATCGCGGCCGGCGGCGGCGCCGTCGATTACGCTAACTACAACGCGGCGACCGGCGAATTCCAGAAAGGCGTTTCGGACAATGCCCGGCTCTACCGGATTTCCGCCGATCCGATCGTTTACGAACGGCGTCTGTCCAATGGCGCCAAAGAAATCTACAGTTTCAGCGACGGCGCCGTCAGCGGTGTGCGCCGGGTGTTCTTAACGCAAAAAATCGATCCGCAAGGCCATGCCGTCCAGTTAACCTACGACGCACAATTGCGCCTGACCGGCATTACCGATGCCTTGGGACAAACGACTGTTTTGTCTTATGAGCATTTCGCTAATACCAAGTTAATCACCCGAGTCACCGACCCGTTCGGCCGGGAAGCGATCATCGATTACGATAATAACGGCCGTTTAGCCAGCATTACCGACCCAGTTGGAATCGTGTCGGCCTTCGGCTATGATAGCGGCGACTTCATCAACGTCATGACCACGCCCTATGGCGATACCCGATTCGCTTACAGCGGCAACGGTACATCCAGAACCTTGATCGTCACCGATCCCTACGGCGAACAAGAACGCATCGAATACGGTCAATCGTTAGGCATTCCGCGATACGTTTCCGACCAACCCCGCGGTGACATTAAAACGCTCAATAATTATCACCATTACCGCAACACCGCCTACTGGGACAAGCAAACCTATAAAGACTACGGACGGAACCTGTCCAAAGCGGAAGTTTCCCATTGGCTGCACACGCCGGACAGCAAAACCAGCGGCCTGTTGGAAACCTTTAAAAAACCCCTGGAGCACCGGGTGTGGTTCAACTACCCGGGGCAAACTTCCGCTATAACGGAACACAATATCTACCAGGAAAACCCTTCGCGTCTCGGCCGCGTGTTGGACGACGGCAGCTCGCAAATCTTCATCCGCGAATTCAACGCCTTTGGCAAACCCACGCTGGAAAAAGCCCGTTAGGCCATGTCACCCGCTATCTCTACGCCGACAACCAAATCGATCCGGTGAAAATCGTCAAATGGCGTAACGGCAGCGAAGAAACCGTGGCTGAATTCGAATGGAACGACCACCACAACCTGGTCCGTGCCACCGACGGTTTAGGCCATAGCACCACCTTTACCTACAATGCCGCCGGGCAAATACTGACCCGCCGCAATGCCTTGGGCCATGTCACCCGCTACGAATATGACGCGCTGGGCTATCGGGTCAAGGTGAGCTATCCGAGCGGCAAAACCGAACAATACGCTTACGACGACAGCGGCCGCGTCGTCGCCTACACCGATACCGGCGGCCACACCCGCACGCAAGCCTACGACGACTTGAATCGGCTGCTCAGCGTGAGTTATGACGACGGCACCGCGGTGGAATACACCTGGGACAAGCTGGACTTGGTCAAAATACGCGACCGCCTCGGCCGCGAAACCCATTACACGTATGACGCCCTGCGCCGCAAAATCAGCGAAAAAGATCATCTGGGCCGGGAAACCACTTATGCCTACGACGCCAGCGACCGGCTACTCTCCGTAACCGATCCGTTAGACCAGACGACCCACTACGAATACGACATCCAAGGCCGCAAAACCGCCATGATCGATGCCGAAGGCCATAAAACCCGTTACGTTTACGAACAAAGCACGAGCCGTTTAGCCCGTGTGATCGACGCCGACCAGGGCGCGAGCGACTTCGACTATGACCGTTCCAACCGCCTGGTGGCTGTGACCGACCCGAACGGCCATGCCACCCAATATCTATTGGACGAAGTCGGCAATACCTTGCAAACCGACAGTCCGGACAGCGGCTTGACCGCCTATACCTATAACGTGCTCGGCCAAGCGGTGCAAAAACCGACGCCCGCGGCAGCGTCAGCCATACCATTACGACGCCTTGAACCGCCTGACCGAGGTTAACTATGCCGATAGCGGCTACGACCTGCGCTGGTATTACGACGGCGACAACTACGGCGACTCCGTAAGCACCGAACTGCGTCAAACCGCGCTCGGTAAACGCACCGGAATGAGCGATCCGACCGGCCAAACCCAATGGTTGTACAATCGTTACGGCGACATCGAACGCCAGGATACCGGCTTGAGCGCTTTGGGCGGCAAAACCTTCAGCCAACAATTCGCCTACGACTACCGCTACGAACCGGGCCAAGGACTGTTGACTCAACACGTTTACCCGAACGGCCAAGTCTTCGACTTCCAATACGACAACCATGGCCGGGTCGAAAGCATAGGCAGCACGGCGGGCGGCGGCAAAACGCCGGTCGTTTCCGGCGTCAGCTACCATCCGGTCGCGGCCGACGGCATCGCCGCCTTCCAATATGGCAACGGTATCCATTACCAACGCCAGGTGGATGGACTCGGAAGGCTTACCGAGCTGAACCTGAGTGGCCAACAAACGGTATTCCACCGGCAATGGCAGTACACGCCGGCATCCGACGTGGCGGCTATCGGCGATCTGCTCGATCCCTTGCAAAACCGCACTTACCAATACGACGCCTTGCATCGCCTAAGCCAAGCGGCCGGACCGTTTCCGAATGCGTATCAATACGACGCCAACGGCAACCGCACCGTCCGCAATACCGAAAACTACGGCATCGATGCCCACAGTAACCGGCTACAATCTATCTCCGATAGCGGGCTGAATACCGCCTTGAGCTACGATGCCGCCGGCAACCTGATCGAAAAAACCGCTGGTAGCGCCGGATACGCCTATCAATACGATCCGCACAACCGCTTGGCGAGCATCGCCGGCGGCCAAGGCCAAATTGCCAGCTATCAATACAACGGTCTCGGCCAACGCGTGGTCAAACAAAGCGCCGAGGGCGCCGAATACAGCCTGTACGATCTGCAAGGCCGGCGCATCGCCCAACTGAGCGGCAGCGGCGAACTGCTGCACAATACCCTGTATTGGCAAGGACAGCCGCTGGCGCAGTACCGGACCGATCGCGAAGGCGTCTACCGTTTTCTTTCCAAGAAACCGCACCGGGATGCCGAACTGCGTGTCGACATCAACACCCGGCGCATCCGTCTGCTCCGCATCGACGGCAGTTTGCTGGACACCGTCATCGACGCCGCCTTATGGCAGATCGATACCACCGGCGCAGGCACGGTCTACCATTTCGCCATCGGTCAAGGCGCAAACCAAGAACTTAAAGGCTGGATACGCCTGCCCGACGACGGCAAAGGCTTCGCCCATATCATGGACAAAACTCAGGGCCATCCCCAGGAATACCGGCTGGACGAAAGCGAGCGCAGCTTAAACGCCTATTATTACCACCTCGACCACATCGGAACGCCGCAAGTCATCACCGACCAAGCGCAAAACATCGTCTGGCAAGCGAGTTACGCGCCGTTCGGACAAACCGCGATCACCACCGAAACCATCGACAACGACTTGCGCTTTCCGGGGCAGTATTACGATCGGGAGTCGGGCTTGTATTACAACTGGAACCGGTATTATGATCCCAATATTGGACGATACATTACCTCCGACCCGATTGGGCTTGAGGGTGGGCTGAATACTTATGCCTATGTTTATAACAATCCGCTTAGATATACCGATCCTCAGGGGTTAGTTGCAGGTGATGCTGCGGCTGTAGCTCTCTGTCTTGCCAATCCAGTTGCTTGTGCGGCAGCTGGGGTGAGTGTTGCTTGTATCCTGAATCCAAGTTGTCGGGATGCTTTGCAGCGTGGAGTTCAGGCTTGTGCGAATGCTATGCACAACGAGGCTGATGATTCTAGCGATTCTCAAGATAAATATTTGGGCAAAAGTGACGAGAAAAAACTCAAAGATATATTGGCTGAAGAGGGAGAAACGATAGAGGATTTAAAGACTCCAGGTGGGAAAGGGGCAGGAGGATATGACTTATATGTCAAACCAAATGGAGATATTGTTGTTAAGCCAAAAGGTGGATCGGGGCCAGGAGAGCCTACTGGGTTTAATGTCAACAATTTGTAGAAAATTATGGAAGAATTTTATTTGAATCTAATTGGTTCTGGGTTTTCAGATGAATACATAAGCCTTAAGTATCAAGAGGATATTGTTTTTCACAAAAAAGGTGATGTATGGCGCTCTCGCACAGGTGAATTATATGCGAGTAATTTTTTTAAATACCGTATTAAAGTTGTTTATGAAATTGGTTTTTTAGTAGCTATAGATCACCTTATTGAAAATATTGATAACGATCAGAACCTTAAAAACCTTGTGTTTAATAGCTCTCAACTTGAGGTTCAAATTTCAATCTCGCTAGATGAGAATATTAGGGTGCCCCATTTTCATATGACGCCAAGTCAAATGTTATATTTTGCTAATATTGGAGCTGAATTAGACTTACATATTTCTTAACTGCTGGGAAGATGGATACGGCCATACGGCGTATGAATCGCACGGTGGTGTGTTGTAGGGTTCGGATTCCAGACAAAACCCTTAGCCTTGTCCGCCGCCTGCGTAGCGCCGGGTTCCGCCTTTTCGGCTTGCGATGTCGCCGGCTTATCGCCCTTGGGTTGCTTTCGCGTCTGCCCCGGATTCAAAATCAACCTGTTTGCATACAGCTTTACGAAGGAATCCTTACGTCTCTGATTCCTGCCGGTTCTTTTTCTTCGCGGACAGAATACGATAGACCGTAGCCTCGCCGATGTTCAATTGGCGGGCGATTTTGCTTTTGGTCAATCTGCTATCGGCAAGACGCACGACTTCTTCCCGCAACGCATCGTCCAACGGTTTACGGCCTTTATACTTGCCGGCGGCCTTGGCCTAGCGACGCCTTCCGTTGCCGTTCCAGCATCATTTCCCGCTCGAACTGGGCAACGCCGCCTAAAACGGTCAGCATTAATTTGCCGGTCGGCGTCTGGGTGTCCATACCCAGATTCAAAATCCTGAGACCAACCGCTTTTTGTTCCAGCGTGTTAATAATCGTCATGAGGTCAGCGACCGACCGGGCAAGCCGGTCGAGTTTGGTGGCCACCAGTACATCGCCTTCCCGCGCAAAGTCCAAGGCCGCTTCGAGCTGTATGCGAACCGCGACAGACGATACTTGCTCCTGAAATATTTTTGGCACTGAACGGCTTCGAGTTCCCAGAGCTGCGCTTCGAGGCCGGCAATTTGATCGATGGTCGAGGTTCTGGCGTATCCGATGATCATTTTCTATCAAATGAATTTTTAATGTTGTGATAGACTGTCGATCATAAAGTAAAATGCTGTCTATTGATAGACTTTTCGGTTCGACTCCCAATCGATCACTAGACCTTGATCTATTGATAGGCATCATTTGTCAAAATCCTGTTTCAGAAGCAACTGTGATCGACATAAGATGCCTTGTCATAGCAATCGCCGGCAATCCTACAAAACACATGGCACGACTGAACATATTGACCCAGGACGAAATCAACGCGCTTTATTCGATACCCAAGCTCGATGATGAAGAGCGGTCATTTCTGTTCTCCCTCGATGCAGACGATAGAGCCGTCCTCGATAGCCTCGAAAACAACACCGCCCGTAAAGTCGACTATGTCTTGCAGCTAGGCTATTACCGAGCCGTCAATTATTTCTTCCTGTTCAGTTTTCAACGGGTGAAAGCGGATACGGCTTTTATTATGCAACTGTATTTTCCGGGAGAGCCCTTTCCTAAAAAACAGGTATCGAAAAATCACCATTACCGGAACCGTTGCGAACTGATGCGTAAATTCGGTTTGAAAGAGGCCGATGCCGGCTTTCAGACCCAATTGCTCAAAGAGGCCAAAGGCTTGGTCAAACGCCACGCGCTGGCAAAATTTGTGTTGGAAGGCTTGCTGGTCTACTGCCAACAACAGAATGTAATCCGGCCGGCGTATTCGACTTTCCAGGATATCGTTTCGACCGCGCTTCAGGAAGAGCGCAACCGTTTAGTCAATAAGCTGTACACCGATGCCGATAAAGCACTTCGCGCGCAATTGGATAAGCTTTTACAAAACGACGAGCTGTTTTATAACCTCACCTTACTGAAAAAGGATCAGAAGAATTTCAGCACCACGGAAATCAAGAATAGCGTGGCCAAACAACAATTGATCGTCGACATTTATCAACAGTCCCGGCTTCTGATGCCAAAACTGGGGTTGTCGGAACAGAATATTATCTACTATGCGAATCTAGCGGAATTCTACACCATCCAGAAACTTAGGCGGATTAGCGATAAAAACCTGACCCGGCTGTATTTGCTTTGCTACGTGCATCGCCGCTTTCTTAAAATCAACGATTCTCTGGTGACCAGCCTCATCCAGAAGATGAACAAATATGCCGATGACGCCGACGATTATCAACGCTCAAAAATTGAGCTGCTGGAAAACGTCGATACAAAACTGAGAAATCAGGCTTGCCAAGTGTTAGCCATTAATATCGATAGCCGCATTCCCGATGAACAAGTGAGAGCCAAAGCCTTCGAGGTGGTTCCACAGGCCGATTACAGACAGTTCCTGGATGATTTTAAAAGCCCAATCTGGATCGGGATTTTATCGCTGGCAATACTACACACAACAAGCCTTGACCATTAAGAAGAATATTCGGCCCTTATTCAAGGTGCTGGAGTTTTCTTGCACGAATGAGGGATTGACGCAGGCCATTGCTTTTTAAGAAAACATCTGAGCACGGGCCAATCTTTTCGGGATTATCCCTATCAAGAGGCGCCCCTGAACTTTTTTCCCCAATCGCTAAAAAAGCTTCTCACCCTCAAAGTAAAAACCGACGCTCAAAAAGTCGTCAAGCGGGTCGATGGCGACCGCTACGAATGCATGGTTTACCACCAGATCAAGCAAGGTATAGCCAACAACACGGTCTTCATCAAAGACAGCATCAACTATCGTACCCTGGACGATGAGCTGATAGACGCGGAACATTGGGCCGAGCACAAGGATGAAATTTTAAAACAGCTCAATATGCCTTTGTTGTCGATGGATATTGCTACCTTGCTGGACGAACTCGAAAAAAACCTGAAACCCAAATACGACTTGGTCAATCAGCATACTGAAGTTTCCTAAAAACGCCTCAAGCCACCATGCGTAACAACACCGCGACCAGCGAATTTTTCATGGGATTGGTGGGTTTATGGCAAAGCCTATCAAAATCTTCACTCAGTGAGGCTTCGGCGATGAGGCGCCGGACATCGGAAAAGGCGAAACTCGTCCGCCCCTTGACCTTGTGCCGACGTTGCGGATCCGCTTTGATGCGATCGGCGTACATCCAGGTGACCGTGGTGGCCATCATACAGAAATGCAGGTGGTTTATCACGGCCTGGGCATTCCGGCTCTGGCATTTTTGACTGCCAATGTCTTGCTTGAGTTCTTTAAAGCCGGACTCGATCTTCCAGCGAGCGCCATAATATTCGATGACCTGGGTGACCGACAAGTCGAGATCGGTCGTAAACAAGGCGACCCACTGGGTTTTACGAAACACCCACACGACCTTGATGGGGCATTTTAAGGTCTTCAGCATGACGGTTTTCTCAACCGCCAGTACTTCGCGTACTTTGCCATACAGGTTAACCTGATAGGCAGCAGTTTGCTGCCGGAGCGCGTGCGCTCGGTCGGTCACGGTCCCCAGACGCTGGCCGTATTTACGGGGGGCGTCCGCGTGTCTTGGCATCGGCGGACCGGGCGTCGGGGAGCGCATAGAGCACCTGGTTGCTGCGCAATCGGGATAACAGGTGAAAACGTTCGCCTACCGTTTGGCGCACCGGCTTCCATAACCCCTGATTCCCAAACCAGCTGTCGGTGACCGCCAGCATTGGTGTCGAAGCAAAGTGACCGGCGACGGCGATTAGCAATTCCGCCGCTTGCGTGAGTTTGCTTTGAAACGGCGCGACTTGGCCTTTGATTTTGGCGGTTTCCTTTTGTTCGGCGATCATGTGACGGGGTAAGTAAAAACGAAAGCCCAAAAACAAACAGGCCCAACGACCTTTGACCTGCTTCAGTAAGCCGATCGACACCACATTTTGCGCCCAGGGGTAACGGCTTTGATTCGCTTTGGCGGCATGATCGAAAATCGACGCGCAGCCGAAAATGTGTTGACCCACTTTGAGGTTGATAAAATCGTCCAAGCCAATCAATAAGCGGCCATCGGTCGTGGGGGACGGAATCAATCCCCACAGCGTCGTCCAAAGCCTTTCCCAGGGCAGTGTCGACGAAGCCATGAAGGTATAGAACCGCTTTTGCTTAATCTCGATCCCGAACAAAGTCTCCAAGGCCCGCCATAAATTAGACGACATCGATGAGGTAAACGGAACAATCACGGCGAGCAGCGTGTAGACAAACAAAGAAGCTCGCTCCCGTCCCAGATCAGTCTCGGAAAAATGGGCTTGGAGAGGGCGGAGAAGATCGCGTAAAATGAACATGAATGAGGCCCTTTTGTTTGTGTAATCAATGATTTAGAAACCAATATTATACTACAAAAGGCGACCTCATTCACCCATAAGCTATTGTTTTTAATGAGATTCGGCATAGCCTAACAATCAATATTAGAGCCAGCTAATGTTTAAGCTGAATATTAGCATTATCTGATATTCCTTGCCCTCAAAAAATTGGGAAACTTCAGTCAGCATATTCATGCCGGCGAAAATACCAGCCTAAAAATTCAGCACAATAAGCAAGGCGACAGCGTCAAATGGACGCTGCCGTATACCCGGCTCGATGACGGCGTTAACAACCCCTTCTACGAAAAGCTTCATGTTTGCAGTATTGCCGATATTCTCAAGTTTTCAGCGGAAAACACGGGGTTTCTAAAATCATTTTCGCACCTTCAACCCAAATACGCGAAATCGTTCCCCGATTCCGAAGTCATTCATGCCTGCATTATCGCCAACGCGACGGGGACGGAAACCAAAAAGATGAAAGCGATTAGCGATATAAAAGAACAAGACCTGGATCGGGTGAATAAGAACCATATTCGCTATCAAACCCTCGCGACAGCCAATGATGTCATCATGAATCATACGGCCAAATTGCCCATTTTTTCGGAGTACAACTTGTCCGATTATGGCGTTCACGCCAGTGTTGACGGTCAAAAGTTCGCAACGAAATACAATACAATCAAATCGCGGTATTCGAAGAAATATTTTGGCATGTTGCAAGGCGTGGTCTTATTCTCACTAAACGCCAATCATCTACCGCTTTGTCTTAAGGTCATCGGCGCCAATCAGCATGAAAGCCATTTCTTGTTGGATATTGTCGAAAGCAATACTTCGGATGTTGAAATTACGGCTGTTTCCGGCGATATGCACAGCATCAATCGCGTCAACTTCGCCCTGATGTATCTGTTCGGTTACCGGTTTATGCCGCGCTTTACTCTGTTGCGGGACAAATCCGAGCATGATCTGGTGTGCTTCGATGAGATCGAGCACTATGCCAAACAAATTATCAAACCCAGCAAAAAGGTTAATAAAGCCCTGATTATCAAGGAGTGGGATAAGGTCTTGAGAATACTGGCTTCACTGACCACTAAAAAGACGACACAAAGCCAGATCGTCAGCAAATTATCCTCTTATAAAAAGCTGAACCCGACCTTGAAAGCGCTGATCGCCTTCGATGAAATCATCAAGACCGATTATTTGCTGGATTATATCGACAACAAAGAAGTACGCGAGGTTGTGCAAGGTTCATTGAATCGCGGCGAATCCTATCACCAATTAAGCGCGACCATTGCCAAAGTCAGCGGCGGCCGGATGCTCAATGGAAAGACTGAAATTGAACTCGACATCAATGCCGAATCCATCCGGCTCATTGCCAACGCGGTGATTTTTTACAATGCAACTATTTTGTCGGCACTTTATCAGCATTATCAAACCTCGGACCCAAGCAAAGCGAAGGAAATACTGCGTTTTTCACCCGTCGCCTGGCAGCACATCAACTTCATCGGCAAATATGAATTTTACAACCAGGGAAGTCTTCTTAATATTCAAGAGGTTATCAAAAAAACTGATTGGGGATTCTGAAATCGATTTTTCGGCTACAAGCCAGTGATACCAAGGGTTTCAGCGAGGTGCCGGGATAAATCGTTCTTTTGGTTAATTAACCCCTTGACGGGAAATGATTCAAGGAACGGATGGGATGCGTAAGCCGTAAAGCACACAAGGGTAGAACCACCGGGAGCCAAAATTATGACGAAATTACTTATCAATGGCATTGTCTTCGACATGTACGGGACGGTTGTCGATGTTGGGGCGGTCGCCAAAGCCTGTAAAGAGGTGGCGCCCGATCCGATCGCTTTTAACAAGCAGTGGCGAGCCAAGCAGCTTGAGTACACGTTTTTGCGGGTGCTGATGGAGCAATACCGGGATTTCTGGCAAGTGACCGGGGAAGCGCTTGAGTTTGCTGTAGAGCGCTTCGGCTTGCAAATGACCACCGGGCAACGGCAACGGCTGATGGAGGCCTGGCTGCTTCCCAGTCCGTACCCCGATGTCGCAGCGGCTCTGCCTCGACTGAAGGAAAAATACTCATTGGCGGTATTGTCCAACGGAACTCCGGAAATGCTTAGTAGCGGCTTGGAGCGAACCGGGCTCCGGCCACACTTTCAGTGGGTGCTCAGCGCAGATGCAGTGAAACTTTATAAGCCTTCACCCAAGGTCTATCAGCTTGCGCTACAGCAAACGGGACTTCCAAAAGAGGAGGTCCTTTTCGTCTCCTCGAACTCCTGGGATGCGCTGGGCGCTAAAAGCTTCGGCTTCAAAGTCTGCTGGATCAATCGGACCGGTGCGCCATTCGATGCCTTGGGCCCCAGGCCGGATCTGGTTGTCAAGAACTTCGATGAGCTGACGAATGTCCTGTGAAAATGAAAAAGGCAAGGTTCAATGCCATCCTCCAGCTTGTCGACAAATCCACGTTGTCGAGCTGAGGGTCGATAACAGCAATTCCCATCAGTTTGAGTATTTTTGCGGGGTTTAGGGCACAGGGTGTGTCTGTCGAGGAGCGCCGTTCACCCAGCACCTAAATTATGCTGGAATGTAAAATATAGTCCAGTAGCCATGGAATTTAGGTGCTGGGTAAACCCATCCCTGGGGGCTTGACGGCAGCATCCTTGCTGCCGACATCCTCGCCAAACACACCCCATGCCCTTTTTGAACGCCAAAGTGATGATATGGACTCCTCTCCACCCTCTAACGGTGTCACAATACACCTACTAACAACTTAAACAGAACAAAGAGGAGTTCGAGATGAATCTTAACGTAGTGGGTTTAGATATTGCAAAACTAGTGTTTCATATGTTCATGATGCAAGACGGCAAAGCAAAGAAAAAGAAATTGAAACGGTCGGAACTGTTGGCCTTTGTGGCTCAGATGCCGGTGAGCGTGATCGCGATGGAAGCCTGCGGCGGCGCTCATCATTGGGCCCGGGCATTTCAGGCCCTGGGCCACGAAGTAGTGCTGTTGAATACTCGCTTCGTGAAGGCATTCGTGGTTGGCAATAAAAACGATTACAACGACGCCGAGGCGATTTACACGGCGGCCTGCCAGCCGAACAAACGCAGCGTGGCGATCAAAGGCATTGAGCAGCAAGACTTAGCCATGCTGCAAGGTGTCCGGCGAGGTAAGGTGGACGAACGCACGGCCTTGGTCAATCAAATGCGCGGTTATCTGGCTGAACGAGGCATCGTGCTGCCGCGTAGCGTGAATCAGTTCAGAAAACAACTGCCCAGTATTCTGGAGGACGGGGAAAATGACCTCAGCACGCTGAGCCGGAAGCTGTTTGCCGAGCAGTATCAAGCGCTGAAAGCCTTGGACGAAGCGATCCGGGCTCTGGACCGGGAAATTACGGCAGTATGCCAAAACAATGCCTTAGCCCGACGATTGCTTGACATACCGGGTATCGGTCCTTTGACCGCCATTTTGGCCACGGCTGACGTCGGCGATGGCAAGGGTTATGATTCGAGCCGAGATTACGCGGCCAGCTTGGGCGTGGTGCCAAGGCAGCACAGCAGCGGCGATAAGCAGGTATTACTGGGCATCAGTAAACGCGGCAACCGCCAATTGCGCACATCCTTGATTCACGGGGCAAGAGCGGTGCTGAAATACTGCGGTGACAAGAGCGACCCCTTGAGCCTGTGGCTCAAAGGCTTGATTGAACGGCGAGGCTTCAACAAAGCGGCCGTGGCTTTGGCCAACAAGAACGCCCGGATCATTTGGGCGCTGGCAACGCGTGGCGGCGATTACGTGCCACAAATGGCCTAAGCCGATGAAAACCGGGTTATCCACCCTTTGCCCACAAGCTCCGAGCACGATTGAAGGGCTCTACGCATGTGGACAAAGCGTGGATAACCCTAACAACACTGTAGTAAACGAGTTCAACCAAATTGCGGAGGCAAGACTCTCAAAGTGATGACATTCAACAGGTCAGACCGGCGCTTTTAAAATCCGTTATTCCCGAAGATTCCTTGAAATCGGCAAAGTGATAGAGATAAAAGCGCGCGGATAGCTTCATCAGGGCCCGAAGGTCGATAAATACCTTCATCAAGAGGCCGAATATATGGCGGCAATCTCGATCTCTGTTGGAAACATCATTTTTGAACAATCTTGGCTTGCAATTGGAGAGGAGTCCATATATGGGAATTGCTGGGGTCGATAGGGCTGATCAACTGCCGTTCAATCAAACAAAGACTGTCTCGTTAACTACACAATGGAGGAATCAATGACTTATCAAGAAACCATGAATCCGGTCGATCAGCCGGTGATCGAGCGATTGCCGCAAACCAGTCCGGCGGACGCGTTCAATCAGGAGCTGGTTCGCAACGTTCATCCTTCGGACTGGGTGAACCCGAAACCGGCCGGGCGATACAATTTGGTCGTCATCGGAGCCGGCACTGCCGGCTTGGTCACCGCGGTCGGCGCGGCGGGACTAGGGGCCAGAGTCGCGTTGATCGAACGCAGTCTGATGGGCGGCGACTGTCTGAATGTCGGTTGCGTGCCGTCCAAGGGCGTCATCAGCGCGGCAAGGGTCGCGGCAGCCGTGCGCAATGCACGCGAGTTTGGTGTCGAAGTGCCTGACGGGATGAATGTGAACTTCGCCGCCGCCATGCAGCGGATGCGACGATTGCGGGCCAGTATCAGCCTGAATGATTCGGCGTCACGATTTCGTGATCTCGGTATCGATGTCTATTTCGGGCAGGCGCGCTTTGTGGATTCCAGCACTGTTAACGTGGACGGCAGCCATCTTCACTTCAAGCGGGCGGTGATCGCAACCGGTGCGCGCGCCGCGGCGCCGCCGATTCCGGGTTTGGATGCCGTTGACTATCTGACCAATGAAACGTTGTTCTCGCTGACCGAGTTGCCCGCACGATTCGGCGTCATTGGCGCTGGACCGATCGGCTGCGAAATGGCCCAGGCGTTCGCACAGCTGGGTTCCGAAGTCTTCCTGGTGGAGGCGACGCATGGCATCCTGCCGCGCGAAGATCGTGACGCGGCCGGGATCGTGCAACAGGCGATCACACGATCCGGCGTCAAGTTGCTTTGCTGCGGCAAGAAACTGGAGATCAAGCACGATGGCGGCATTCGGCTCGTCGTCGAATCGCACGGCCAGGGCTATGACGAGCCGATCGACAAACTGTTGGTAGCCGTCGGCCGGGCGCCCAACGTCGAAAATCTGAACCTGGAAGACGTAGGCGTTGATTACGACAACAAGGGCGTTAAGGTCAATGAACGCATGCAAACGACGAACTCCCGGATTTACGCCGCCGGAGACATTTGTTCGCCGTTTCAGTTCACGCACGCGGCCGATTTCATGGCGCGCATCGTGATTCAAAACGCGCTGTTCAAGGGTCGCAAGAAGTCCACGTCGCTGGTGATGCCCTGGTGCACCTACACGTCACCAGAGATTGCCCACGTCGGGCTCTACGAGCATCAAGCCCAGGAACAGGGAATCGAAGTTGACACCTTCGTGCAGGCATTCAGCGATGTCGACCGCGCGATCCTGGACGGAGAAGACGAAGGCTTCGTGAAAATCCACGTCAGGAAAGGGACTGACAAGATCATCGGCGCCACCCTCGTCGCGGGCCATGCGGGCGACATGATTTCCGAGATCACCCTGGCCATGACTCACGGCCTGGGACTGAAGCAGATCGGCAGCACGATTCACCCGTACCCGACCCAGGCCGAGGCGATCCGCAAACTGGGCGATCAATTCAATCGCACGCGCATGACACCCCTTGTGAAGTGGCTCTTCAACAAGTGGCTGGCCCGGACCCGTTGATGGCCCAAGCCCGCAGTCGTTATCCGCTCTTCGGCTCTCGGAACCCGCATTCAATGCCCGGGCTTATCAAGACATGCCGGAGATTCGGAACCTTTATTGGAGTGGAGCAGCTTCTGGCGGCAACGACAGAAGAGAGGCAAGCGGGATTTCTTGTGAATGAAAACAGTCGTGTAAAATGAGCGTCCGCACTAACTATTCAGCGCCTACAGCTGTACTGTTTGGACTCGCTCTGGATTGGCAATATTCGCTGTGGGAGCGACGCCTACGTTGCGACACGCGACGAGGAGGGCAGGGCGTCGCTGCCGTCGAGGATCTTGATGCTTTTGCTGTCCTGCAGACGGACTCGGATCGTGATGGCAATCTCCCGTCATCGTTTCGTTTGCGTGTCTATTGAAAGTTGATGTCCTCGGCGGCTTCCAACAATTCTTCGATAAAATGACGGCCGTAAGCGGGTAGATAGTTTTGCCGCAAATAGGCGATTTTGGTCACCGAGCTTGGAATAAGACTGGACAAATTGCGAACCACTAAATCGGCATCGGCAACCGCATCGTAAGCCATTTCGGCGATCAAGCCGACCCCCAGACCCAGCCGCACATAGGTCTTGATGACATCGGTATCGGCGGCCGCGAGCACCACATCCAAGGTCAAGCCAGAGTTCTCGAAGGCTTTTTCGATATTGGAGCGGCCGGTAAAACCGAACGAATAGGTCAGAACCGGACACGAAGCCAGCCGCTCCAATGTCAGTTCTCCGCTCGCCAAAGGGTGCTGTTTCGGCATTACGACGGCATGATGCCACTCGTAACAAGGTTTGACGACCAGCGTTCCATCCTCGGACACCTTTTCGGTGCAAATGGCCAGATCGGCCTCGCCGTTGTGCAGAAAATCGATCAGGTGCTCGGGCGAGGATTGTACGATATAGACTTTGACTTTGGGGTATTTGTCGCGGAATCGCCGAATCGGCTTTGGCAGGAAATATTTGGCTTGGGTATGCGTGGTCGCGATGTGCAGGATGCCGGTGTCGCCGTTTTTATATTCGGACGCGATCGACAGGATGTTTTTTTTGGCCTGCTGCATGGTCTGCGTTTGGGCCAACACCTTTTGCCCCAAAGGCGTCAATCCTGTCAACTTCTTGCCATGCCGGGTCAGCAGCGGCGAACCCAGTTCCTCCTCGAACAATTGTAATTGGCGGCTGACTGCCGATTGTACGACATGCATGCGGTCGGCGGCTTTCGACAGATTGAAGCCGTTTTCGTAAAGCACCCGCAATAATTCAATTTGGTTCATATTCATGATGATTGACATTCCTTTTGTTAGGCGACCGGGAAACAACCGTGACGGATGCATTATCTAAATTTTAGAATTAAAAATCTAATTATATCGTTTTTAGAAAAGTATTGAATTCGCTAAGCTACAGCCATGCAATGAAGATTGCCATCATGAGCATTGTCTGAAGGAGCGGGTGATGTTGTCCTCCTCAAAAATAAGGATATCTTTCCGGCGGAGCCTATGCTCCGCCTTTTTTAAACCTGAAGCGCAAATCCAATAAACGACAAGGAGCGAAAAATGCCTTTACAACAACTGGTCGAATATTTCAATGATCGCTTGGAGTGGGAGCATCGTACCCATTTCCGCCCTTTTTTCTTGAAACAGGGCGCCGTTCATGGCCTATTCGGTCCCATTCGGATCGGAACCCATTTGGAGCCGGTCCGGGAAACGCTGGATCCTGAACGAATCCTAGGTTATGCCGCGGGCTTGCAGGTCACGACTGCCGAAATACCGCATCTTCAGAGTCATGAGCTGGAGCTGATTCTGTCGCTGCCCAACAGGCGAGCATTCGGCGCGGATTCGATCGTCGAATTCGATCGCCTGGCTCGCACTGTGCACATGCTCAATTTTCTGCCGCATTCGCATGAGCCGGTTTTCCTGCAATTGGAGGTCGATCCCCGGCACATCCTCGGCGTCAAAAAAGACCACGGCGCTTATTTCAAGGAAGTCATCGCCAAATGCGGCCTGGAGACCGGCAATATCGTGATCGCCTTGCGGCTCAGCCCCGTCTATGCGCAATACTACGAAGCGTTGATGGTCGGACTCGAAAACTACCGGAAACGCGGATACCGCCTGGCCCTGAAGCTTGACTATCCGGCGCTGGGCGGTTCGGCGGTGGCGCTGATAAGCACGCTGTCTCCGGATTGGGTCGAGGTGTCCGCCAAGGGCTTCGCCGTGATCGAAGACCCGAATTTGTCGCAAAAACTGCAACAGGCGCAAAGGCTGGCGGCTTCGGTCGGAGCGCGATCCGTATTGTCGGATATCGACGATCAAAAGATCGATAATTTGGCCCGCGATGTCGGTTTTGAATGGGTGGCGGGAAGCTATTACCAAACACCCGGTTCGGTCTGGAAGGATGACTCGCCACGTTTGGCGCAAGTTGGTTGAACCCATTTTTATAGAATCAGAGTCAACAAGCATGAGGTGAAGCGATGAACAGTAAGATTCTCATAGTGCCCGGCTATCATGGCAGCGGCGAAAATCATTGGCAAACCTGGCTGGAACGGGCCTTGCCCGGGTGCGAGCGCGTCCGTGGCATCGATTGGGAACGACCGGAACTGTTCTCTTGGGCCGATGCCATTGATAATCATATTGAGAAAATCGGCCATCGAGTCATTCTGGTCGCGCACAGTTTTGGCTGTCTGGCCAGCAGTATCGTCGCCTCTCGCCGGCCGGACCAGGTGAATGGACTGATCATGGTGGCGCCGGCATCGCCGCTGCGCTTCTCGCTGCACGGCTTGATCGAGCATGAATCCGATGCAAGCGCCTCGATCGCTGTTCATCTGCCTCGGCAAAAGCTCGAAACCACGGGTTTGTTAGTGGCGAGTGAGAACGACCCGTGGCTGAGTTTCGCGCATGCCAAACAACTCAGCCGGTTCTGGGGGCTGGCTTTTTACAATGCCGGTCCGGCGGGCCACATCAACAGCGATTCCGGTCATGGCCAATGGCCGTTGATTCGGGAACTCGTCCTGGAATTGCAGGAGAAAACAGCACCTGATTTATCAGGCAGCCAACCACTTTATGCGGCGCGCGCTTTCGATCATTTGCCGGGAGGGGGATGATGGCTATTTTTATCGAATTCATCATCGGTGCGCTGCTTGCCCTGTATTTTCACTGGATGCTCAAATACGAGGAAGCGGCCTTTATCATCTTCGGCGTCGGCGTGCTGCTGTCTCTGGCCACTTATTTGATTCGCGAAGAAATTGTCCGCGCACGGCGCAGTTTGGCGAATTTGCACCACAGCGGCTACAAAATCAGCGAAGCCCTCGCGGCCATCGCCGAACCAGCGTGCCGGGAGAAATCACGGGAATTGTTGAAGGACTTCAGGCGCAATCTGGGCCTGCTCGAACGCGGTTGCCTGTTGTTGAACGAAGCGGAGTTTTATCTGGAAAGCGCGAAAGCGCTGGAGCAGACAAAACACCGTGTCAAAGCGGTCGATCCGATGCTGGTCAACTGGGATAGCCGGGGGGCGTTGGTCAATTACTATCAGGCCAATCTGGACGCTTTGGCGCGCGGGGTTCGGATTACCCGTGTGTTCGTGATAGGCCGCCGGGATTGCCACGATCCGGCGGTACAAAAGGTTTTGCAACGGCAAAGTGACGACGGCGTCGATGTGCGTATCGCGTTTCGCGAGGATTTGCCGCTGAAAAACGGGGACGGTTTCAATGGTTCGCTGGATTTTGCCGTTTATAACGATAGGGTGGTTGCCGATCGTGAACAGGGTAATCAATACTATTTCGGTATCAAAACCCACGAGAAGGCGGAAGTCGATAAATACAACCGGCTGTTCGATCTCATCGAGCATCACGCCCATCGCTGGCTGAATGAACCGGACAGCGAACGTTACCTGAAGCAATTCAGCAACGCGTCGACCGTATCCGGGACTTAATTCCATGCCGGTCAATGGTCCGCTTGATTCGATCAAACAGTTGCGCGACGGGAAAAAACAGCATCTGCGTCAGCGGAGGAGCTGTTTTTCGTTATTGAATAAGAAACCACAGTCCAAAACCGGCGATCATCGCGTCTATCAAACAAGTGAACATCGAAACGGACATTTCAGCCAACCAACGCTTGCCGATCAATGAACCCAAAATCATCACCGGACCGGTTAGTAACCCTACTAGCCACGTATTTGTCGTGGTCGCGTTCAGGCCCTGATAGGCAAGTAATTTACTGATGTGTACCATGCTCGTACCCAAGGCTTCGGTGCCGATGAAAGCGCCTTTGACCAAGCCGTAAGACAAATAAAACGGGGCCAGAAAAGGGCCCGCACTGCCAACCAGCGCCGAAACAACCGAAAATGCCGCGCCGATCGGCATAAACCAAGGCGTTTGGAAACCGGTCGCCGAATATTTAAACAGATGGCGCCATGCCACCGATGCAATCAAAAACGCCCCCAGAATAGCGGTTAGCTTGCTATCGGGGAGCCGGGCAAACAGCCAGGCGCCAAGGAATGAACAGGGGATCGCACCGCAGCAAAACCAGAATACGACGACCGGCTGAATGGCTTGGCGGTTCAAAACGACTCGGCTCAAATTTCCGCACAGTTGAGCAGCCGTATAGATGGAAACGGCTTCCCGGGCGCCAAATACGGAGACCAGCACCGGCAGTAAAATCACGCCGCCGCCTGTTCCTGCTACGGCGGCAAGCGTTGAAGCAGCCAGCGCGGCGCTTGCTATCAGAAAAGCGACATCCATCAAATGAAGCCGCTACTGGTAGAAACAACCGTCAAACCGTTTGGCACGAGGGCTGGCGGCTTGTTTGGCGGTCTGGCGCCCTTGTAATCGGAAGCCGTTTGGAAATGATTTGCCAAGGTATTATAGCGTCACGGTTTTTGAAAGGGTGAAAGAAGCGATGCGTTGGCGTAACGGATTTTACCGCTCTTCCAAACAGCTCATCCGGTAATTTTTTCAACTGAAAAAGGTTTTCGTTCCCGCCAGGCGTTTTAAGGATTCGATCAGAACATTGACCTCCTCATGGGTGTTGTAAAACGCCAATGACGGGCGCACCGTGCTTTCATGGCCGAAATGGCGCAGTATCGGTTGCGCGCAGTGATGCCCGGAACGGACTGCGATACCTTCCTGGTTCAGTGCTTTGCCGACGTCCGCGGTGCTGTGTCCTTTCAACACGAACGACAAGACACTGGTTTTGTCTTGCGCGGCGCCGATCAGACGTAACCCAGGAATGCACTTGAGCAGTTCGGTCGCGTATTCGAGCAGTTCGTGCTCGTAACGGGCAACATTCACGATGCCGATGCCTTGAAGGTATTCTAGCGCGGCGCCGAGACCGACTGCGTCGGCGATGTTGCCGGTACCGGCTTCGAAGCGGGCGGGTGCGGGTTGGTAAACGGTCTTTTCAAACGTGACATCCTCGATCATGTTACCGCCGCCTTGCCACGGCTCCATCGAATTGAGCAGTTCTTCCTTGCCGTACAACACGCCGATACCGGTGGGGCCAAATATCTTGTGTCCGGAAAACACCAGCCAATCGCAGTTCAGTTGCTGAACGTCGACGCCGAGATGCGACACCGATTGCGCGGCATCCAATAAGACCTTTGCGCCGACCTGTTGCGCCATCGCGATCATTTCCTCAGCCGGTGTAATCGTGCCCAAAGCGTTCGAGACATGCGTGAACGAAACCAGTTTGGTTTTGGCATTCAGCAGTTTCTGATACTCACTCAAAATGACCTGGCCGCTGTCATCGACCGGAATGACGCGCAGCACCGCGCCGGTTTCCCGGCAAAGCTGTTGCCACGGCACGATGTTGGCGTGATGTTCGAGCCAACTGATGACGATTTCGTCGCCTTCACCGATATGTTGTCTGCCGTAACTTTGCGCCACTAGATTGATAGCTTCGGTGGACCCGCGCACAAACACGATCTCCTTTGGCGATGACGCATTCAGGAAACGTGTGACGATATCGCGAGCTTTTTCATAGGCATCGGTCGCACGCGCGGCCAGTTCATGGGCAGCACGGTGAATGTTCGAGTTTTCGTAGCTGTAAAACTCGCTCAACCGGTCGATCACGACTTGCGGCTTTTGTGTCGTCGCGGCATTGTCAAACCATACCAAAGGCCGGCCATTGACTAATTCGCTCAATATCGGAAAGTCACGGCGTATGGCATGGACATCGAATGGCGGATGAGTCGAACCCAACCCGGCCTCTTGAGCCGCACGGCCCAATTGCGCTACTTCATTGAGAAAATAATAACCACCTACCGACTGTGGCGTTGCCAAAGTATTTGCCGGAGCCTTCAAATGTTGCGCTAACAAGGTTTTGAGTTCCGCTTGTAACGGCAAACCGCTGGGTTGAAGCGGATGCCGACCGAGTAACGATTGTTCGGCAGCCGGAATCGGCGGGATCGACTCGTGAGTCGCCGCCGAGCCTGGAATTTTCAAGTCCAAAGCTTGCGTTTCCGAACTGACGGGTGCTTTGGCGGAACGTTGTAAATAATCGCTGAGTTGTTCCTTGAGATCGGTTTCCAGTGGCAAGCCGCTCGGTTGCAACGAATGACGGCCAATAATCGCTTGCTCCGCTGCCGGAATCGGCTGAACCGGATTATGCGTGGCAGCCGAGCCCGGTACGCCGAAATCAGCCTCCGAAACCGGCGGGGCGGCGAACAGCGCGTTGGCCCACTGCGTTAACTGGCTTTCATCGGGTAGGCCTAATGCGCTTGAGTCGATGTTTGTTGAATTATTTGTAGTCATAGTATTGGTCCACGGCAACATTTTCGAGTACGCCGATCGCGTCTTCGGTCAAAACGGCCAGCGAACAATAGAGTGATACCAAGTATGAAGCGATGGCTTTATGATTGATGCCCATGAAGCGCACCGACAAGCCCATGCTCAGTTCGTCGGTCAGGTTGGGTTGATACAGACCGACGACGCCTTGGCGGCTTTCGCCGGTGCGCAGCAGCAGGATGTTGGTCGTTTCATTGGTGACTTTGAGTTTATCGGTGGGAATCAACGGAATGCCGCGCCAGGTGACGAATTGAGAACCGAATAGGCTTAAGGTCGGCGGCGGTGTGCCGCGGCGGGTCGCTTCCCGGCCGAAGGCGGCGATTGCGCGCGGATGCGCGAGGAAAAACGCAGGTTCTTTCCACACTTTTGAGATCAATTCGTCAAGGTCGTCAGGGGTCGGTGCGCCATTACGGGTTTGCACCTTTTGCGAATCGGCGACATTGTTCAGCAAGCCGTATTCGGCGTTGTTGATCAATTCGCTTTCCTGCCTTTCCTTGACGGTCTCGATGGTCAGTCGCAACTGTTCGTGAATTTGATTGTGCGGGCTGCTGTATAAATCGGCGACGCGGGTGTGGACATCGAGTACCGTATTCACCGCGTTCAAACGGTATTCGCGGCCCCATTCCTCGTAATCGACATAGGTTTGCGGCAACACTTTTTCGTCGAGGCTGGAACAATCGACCGCGATACTGGTTTCGCTCTTGACTTTGTTGACACGGTAGATACCGGCTTCGACCGGCACCCAGGGCAACAGATGAACGAGCCAGCGCGGCGTGATCGTCCCCATCATCGGCACGGTTTTGGTCGCATTCGACAGCGTACGCGCGGCGACGTCGCCTAGCGCGGTATGGGCTTGATGAATATCGGATTCGGTCATGATTTATCTCCTGGTTGTTATTAAGTTCAATTTTGTTGTTGCATGTGTTGTTGCGTGATCACGCTGCCGGGCGGAACGCTTTCGGTCAGCCACACATTGCCGCCGATCGTGGAGCCTTTGCCGAGGGTGATACGGCCCAGAATGGTGGCGCCCGCATAAATCACCACGTCGTCTTCGACGATGGGATGGCGGAGGTTGCCTTTCACCAGGCTGCCATCCGGGTTTTTCGGAAAGCGTTTGGCGCCCAAGGTGACGGCCTGATACACGCGGACATGCCGACCGATGACCGCGGTTTCGCCGATCACGACGCCGGTGCCGTGATCGATGAAGAAACTTTCGCCGATCGTGGCGCCGGGGTGGATGTCGATGCCGGTGGCGGAATGGGCAATTTCGGCAATCATGCGCGCGGTCAGCGGCGCTCCCAGCCCGTACAGGACATGCGCGATACGGTGATGAATGATGGCATTGATTCCCGGGTAGCACACCAATACCTCGTCGCTGCTGCCGGCGGCGGGGTCGCCTTCGAAGGCGGCCTGGATGTCGGTGTCAAGCAGCTGCCGGATTTTCGGCAACTCATTGGCGAAGCCGCGGATCAATTGGGTTGCCTGCCGTTGCACCGGATCGCTATAACAATCTTGGCGCGATCTAAAGCCCAGCTCGCGCCGAATTTGCTTTTTCAGGCCGCGTAAATGGGTATCGAGCGTGTGACCGACGTAGGCATCGATACCGTCTTCGTCAAGGTCGGGCAGCCCGAGTCTATTGGGAAACAACGCGGCGCTCAGCCCCTCGACGACCGCTGCCAGCGCGGTGCGGGACGGCAGTTTTGGCGGTTTGTCAAGACGTTCGCGCAACTCCAGTGAATGGTTGCGGAGGCCGCGTAACTGCGCGACGATCCCGTCGATGCTTAAGCCGGTCGACGCTTTTTCATTCCTTCGATTATTCATAAGTGTTTACTCTGAACTCCGAATTATTCAGGCAATAGCTGTGTAAAGGCCAATATATTCAGACATAAAAAAAGCCAGTGACGCCAGAGCGCTGAGCGCTCTGGCGTCACTGGCTTCCGGTTGTCCGGTCAGCTTGTGACGTTAGGGCTAAGATACAGCTCTTGTGCACTCATTGTCAACAGTCATGCCAATACCAATTTGGAGCTCAAAAAGGGCATGGGGCGTGTTTGGCGAGGATGTCGGCAGCAAGGCTTGCTGCCGTCAAGCCCCCAAGGAAGGGTTTACCCAGCACCTAAATACCATAGACTATTGGCTATGATTTATTATCGTCGTTTATTTAGGTGCTGAGTGAACGGCGCTCCTCGACAGACACGGCCCATGCCCTAAACACCGCGAAAATGCTCAAACTGGGAATTGCTGCCAATAGTCATCAAAAGTCCGTATGCGGATGGGTATGTGATGACGGGGCCGGCTTTTATGTATCGAACAAGCCCCTCGAACAACACCGAGCTTAAATAGCGCTCGCCCGAGTCCGGCAGCACCACGACGATGGTTTTGCCTGCGTTTTCCTGGCGCCTGGCAATACGGTCCGCCACGGTAACGGCCGCCCCCGAGGAAATTCCCGAGATAATATTTTCCTCACACGGTTTCTAGGAATGATTCCTAACATTTATTATCGGAACTGAACAACGCATTGTTTCTGGATGCCGCCAGCAATTGATCGATGAAATAATGGGTATAGGCAGGCAAGTAACTGTCTTTCAAATAGGCGAATTTTGTCGTCGAGTGCGGAATCAAATGCTCGAGGCTCAGTATCGACAGGTCGTAATCCGTTCCGGGTTCCAACGATGTTTCTGCAATCAAGCCGATGCCAAGACCCAAGCGAACATAGGTCTTGATCACATCGGAATCGGCCGCCGCCAGCGTGACATCCAACTCCATGCCGGCCGCGGCGAAGGCTTTTTCCAGGTTGCTGCGGCCGGTAAAGCCCCGGCTGTAGGTAAGAATCGGAAAATTCGCCAGACGTTCCAACGTGATTTCGCCATGGGTTAGCGGATGGCTGTGCGGCACGATGACGACATGGTGCCACTGGTAGCAAGGTTTGATGACCAGTTTCGGGTCGTCATCGAGCTTTTCGGTACAGATGGCGATGTCGGCCTTTTGCTCATGCAGCAAGTGAATCAAATTATCGGGCGATGATTGTTCGATGTAGATTTTGATGTCCGGGTATTTCTTCTTGAATTGGGTGATCGGTTTCGGCAAGAGGTATTTAGCCTGGGTATGCGTGGTCGCGATGTTCAGTGTGCCGTTGCGGTTTTCCAGATAATCGTCGGCCAGCATGCGGATGTTGCGTTTGGCTTGCCTGATGGTGGCCACCTGTTCCAGGATGCTGTTTCCCAACGCGGTGGAGCCAATCAGGCGTTTACCGTGGCGCTTGAACAGCGGACTGCCTAGTTCGTCCTCCAGCATCAGCAGTTGCCGACTGACCGCCGACTGCACGATATTCATGCGTTCCGCCACCTTGGTCACGTTGTAGCCGGTTTCCTGTAAATACTGCAAAATTTCCAATTGATTTAGATTCATATTGTTGACATCGATGCCGGGTTCGATCAGTTGAACCAATGCGCATGCTTGATGCGCAATGCCACTCCGTCGCCTTTGTGCAAATCCAATGCGCGAAATTGTTCGTTCGGCATTTCGGCATAGATCGTCGCCGCGTTGCCGTTGGCGCCGTCTTTGCTTAATTCCAGTCGGATAGTGCCGCCCAGGTGCTGCCAATCCTTCAAATAAACCGGTGTATTAGCCGAATCGATAGGTTTTTCGATTTGAATATTGTGCGGGCGCACATGCGCGATAACGCCCTTGGGTTCGTCGATGATGATGCCGGCGCTTTGCAGCCAAGCGCTGTCGTCCTTTTCCAGATGAAACACGTTGGTATGGCCGATGAAACGGGAGACGAAATCGTTGTTAGGGTGATCATAAATTTCGCTGGGCGTGCCTTTCTGTTCGATTTTGCCGTGATTCAGCACGACGATCTGGCTGGCGACTTCCATCGCCTCTTCCTGGTCGTGGGTCACGAAGATGCTGGTGACGTTCAATTCGTGGTGCAGATGTCGCAGCCACAGCCGCAAGTCCTTGCGCACGCTGGCATCGAGCGCGCCGAACGGCTCGTCCAGCAACAACACCGATGGTTCCACCGCCAGGGCGCGGGCCAGGGCGATGCGTTGACGTTGGCCGCCGGACAGTTGATCGGGAAAGCGGTCGGCCAGCCAGTCCAGTTGCACCAGGTTGAGCAATTTATGCACCTTGTCCTTGATTTCCACCTCGCTTGGGCGTTCCTTGCGAGGTTTCACGCGCAAGCCAAAGGCGATGTTGTCGAACACGGTCATATGCCGAAACAAGGCGTAATGCTGGAACACGAAGCCGATTTGCCGGTTTTTGACCGGTTGATCGGTCACATTGTCGCCTTTGAGGAACACTTCTCCTTGATCGGCCTGTTCCAGGCCGGCGATGATTCTGAGCAGCGTGGTTTTGCCGCAGCCGGACGGTCCCAGCAAGGCGACCAGTTCGCCTTCGGGAATCTCCAGGTTAATGTTGTCCAGCGCGGTAAACCCGCCAAAGTTCTTGTTGATGTTGTTAAGGGTGATACTCATCGTGGTGCTCTCGTTCAATTCGTTTATGTAGGCTGGGTTGAACAACGTGAAACCCAGCTTTTCGGTTATTTCTGCTGGGTATCGCTATCGCTCAACCCAGCCTACTGCCGACTTATGCCACTTTCCGATCCTGGTTTTGCTTCCATTCCAAATAGGTCTTCACGACTAGCGTGACCACCGCCAAACCGGCCAATAACGAGGCGCTAGCGAAGGAGCCGACGAAGTCGTATTCGTTATAGGTAATTTCGACGTGCAGCGGCAGCGTATTGGTCAGCCCACGAATGTGGCCGGACACCACGGATACCGCCCCGAATTCACCCATCGCGCGGGCATTACACAAGAGTACGCCGTACAGCAGTCCCCATTTGATGTTGGGCAGGGTGATCCTGAAAAAGGTTTTCCAGCCGCTGGCGCCGAGCGACAAGGCCGCTTCTTCTTCCTCGTGTCCCATTTCCTGCATCAGCGGAATCAGCTCACGGGCGACGAACGGAAAAGTGACGAACAGGGTCGCCAGGATAATGCCCGGCACCGCGAACACGATTTTGATATCATGTTCGGACAACCAAGGCCCCAGCCAGCCCTGGGCGCCGAATACCAGTACATAAATCAAGCCGGCGATGACCGGCGACACCGAAAACGGCAGGTCGATCAATGTGATCAAAAAGCTTTTGCCGCGAAATTCGAAGCGAGCGATGGCCCAGGCCGCGCTGATGCCGAACACAGTGGTCAATGGCACGGTAATGGCTGCGGTCAACAGCGTCAGGCGTATCGCGGCCAAGGTGTCGGGATGGCCGAGGCTGGCGCTATAGGTTTCCCATCCTTTGGAAAAGGCTTCGAGTAATACCGTGGCCAACGGCAGAATCAAGAACAGGCCGATAATGGACAGCGTCAGTCCGGTCAAGCCGTAGCGCACCCAGTCCGGTTCGCTTAGGACGATGGCTTCAGGGTTCGTAGCGGAATTTGTAAGTGTATTCATCGTAGTTCCCTTTTAAAGTTGGCCGCTGCGCCGGCGCACCCACCATTGCAGCGCATTGACCAGCAATAATAATAAAAACGAGATAATCAGCATGGTCAGGCCGATGGCGGTCGCGCCGGCGTAATCATATTGTTCCAGCTTGGTGATGATCAGCAGCGGCACGATTTCCGAGACATAAGGCATATTACCGGCGATGAAAATCACCGAGCCGTACTCTCCGACCCCGCGCGCGAACGCCAAGGCGAAACCGGTCAGCGCCGCCGGCAGGATATTGGGCAGAATAATTCTGATAAACGTTTGCAGGCGATTGGCGCCGAGGCTGGCAGCCGCTTCTTCCATTGCCGTATCGAATTCCTGCAACACCGGCTCTATGGTGCGCACGACAAACGGCAGGCCGATAAAAATCAGCGCGAATACGATGCCGAGTGGCTTGTAGGCGATTTGCACGCCGAGTGTCTGCATGACGATTTCACCGATGATGCCTTTCGGTTCGTAGATGGCCGCCAGCACGATGCCGGCGACCGCGGTCGGCAACGCGAACGGCAAATCGATCAGGGCATCGAACAAGCGCTTGCCGGGAAACGGATAGCGCACCAGGGTCCAGGCGATGATGAAGCCAAATAACGCAGCGATGGCGGCGGCGATCAAGGCCGAGACGAAACTGACCCGGAACGAGGCCTGGACTCGTTGGTTGGTCAGTATGTCCCAGTATTGATCCAGGCTGAGCTGCAGGCTTTTGAATACCAGCGCGCTCAAGGGTATCAGCACGATCAGCGCCAGATAAAACAGGGTAAACCCCAGGGCCGGGCGAAATCCCGGCATGATGTAACTTTGTGGCATGTCGTTAGCCTTTTTAAATAGTAATCATTTTCCTGTTTCCCAAACTCCGTTTGGGAAAACCATTACCGCAAGCTCTAGCTTGCCGGTTTCGAGAAGCTAGTGCTTCTCTGCCCACATTCCCAAGCAAAGAGCTTGGGAATGAGTGGAGTTAAATGGCAAAAAACGGCGGTGTTTTATCTCTCATCCGTTTTTGTGTTTGGCGCGAAGTGATGCCGGTTCCCGCGCTGTGTAGAGCGACGGGGCGGGATACGACGCGGAGCGTCTCGCGATGCGTTCCCACGCGGAGCGTGGGAACGATGCGGGTATTACGGTGCATAAATCTGGTCGAAGGTGCCGCCATCGTTGAAGTGGGTTTCCTGGGCTTGTTGCCAGCCGCCAAACACCTCATCTACCGAAAAGCGTTCCAGTTCTGGGAAACGCGCCAGGTCTTTGGGGTCGGCGTGCTCCGGCTGTTGCGGACGATAGTAATACTTGGCCGCCAGACGCTGGCCTACCGGTGAATACAAATATTCCAGATAAGCCGTGGCCAGATCCGTGGCGCCGTGTTTCTCGGCGACTTTATCAAGCACCGTGACCGGCGTTTCCGCCAGGATACTGGCCTTTGGCACGACAATGTCGAACTGATCGGGACCCAGTTGATTGACCGCCAGGAAGGCTTCGTTTTCCCAGGCCAGCAACACGTCGCCGATGCCGCGTTGCACGAAGGTGGTGGTCGAGCCGCGCGCGCCGGAATCCAAGACCGGCACGTTTTTATACAGCTTTTTCACGAAATCCTTGGCGGCGTCCTTGCTGCCGTATTTTTTCTCGGCAAAGGCCCAGGCGGCCAGATAGTTGTAACGCGCGCCGCCGGACGTTTTCGGATTTGGGGTGATGACCGACACGCCATCCTTGATCAAATCGTCCCAATCCTTGATGGCTTTCGGATTGCCCTTGCGCACCAGAAACACGATGGTCGAGGTGTACGGCGCGCTGTTGTTCGGCAAACGCGTTTGCCAGTCTTTATCGAGCTTGCCGGTGAGCTTGGCGATCTGATCGATGTCATAGGACAGCGCCAAGGTCAGTACGTCGCCTTCCAGTCCGTCGATGACCGCGCGCGCCTGCTTGCCGGCGCCGCCGTGCGATTGCTGGATCGTGACCGTCTCGCCGGTTTTTTCCTGCCAGTGGTCGATGAATTTCTGGTTGAATTCTTGATACAGCTCCCGGGTCGGGTCGTAGGAAATATTGAGTAGGCTACGATCGGCTTGCGCGGTTGGGGCAATCAACAAATTGGCGGCCAGAATAGGCAATGCGAGTAATTTAAATGCTTTCATAATAATTCTCTTGTCGTTAAATGAAGGTTAAAAAAGGCTGTCAGAAACGCAGTTCCGACTGTACGAAAAAGTAATCGGTATCCTTTTCACCGCCTTGCGGCAGTTTTCCGCGGTTCGGCAGTTGCGCCAGCCGGTCGAAATAATCGCCCTTGAGCCAGTGCGAGTAGCCGGCCGACAGAATCCAGTTGGAGCCGAATTTGTATTCACCGAGCAGCTCGATGTCATGGCCCAGCCAACGGCCTGAGCTGCCAGTCTTGTCCTGCAGGTTGCCGCCCGACACTTGCGAGCCGTCGAAGGCGTCCTTGGCTTCCGCCAGCCAGTTGGCGTGGTGCTTGAAGTGAATCCTGCTGTTGCCGGTCGGTCTCACCGAAAGGCGCCAACCGGCTGCTTCCAGGTTGGAATGGCCGAACGGTCCGTACAGGCTGGTCTGCATCAGGTCGGATCCGGTACGGCGCAAGCCGAACAGCCGGTCGAAGGTTTGGCTTTTGCCGCTATTCGGATCGTCGCTGCCGCTGGCATAAACGTATTCGGCCAACACTTGCGGAATCCAGGGAACATTGAAGGAGTAGCCAATTCTGGCGAAACCGGCATAGGCGAAATGATCCTTGTTCCGCCTCTCACCGTCTTGCACGATGCCTTCGAAATCATAGTACCAGCGCCCGGACTCGCCTTTGTTAAAATCCCCTGTTTTCTTGATTTCTTTTACATAACCGTGGGCGCCGAAGGTCGAGAAATGGCGGCTGCGTTTGGGATCTTTGTTTTCGCTGATCCCCAGGTAATACACCTCGCCGTTCAGCCAACTCAGTTGTTTCGACTCGAACGCCGTTCCCCAGAACAGAGTTTTCTTGCTGCTTTCATCCAACTGCCGTTCAAAGCGATTGACCGGCGAGGTCAAGAACGCCCGCACCCGCCAGTCCTTGTCGTTGCCCAGCGCGATGTGGCCGCCGTCGAAGGCATTGGTGGTATTCGGATAATTGTTGCGGCCGATCAAGCGCGCCTTACCCAATTCCAGCGTGATGCGGCCGACATGGAAATCGGTGCGCAAGCCGGTGTCGAACACGTTCTTGAACGTGGCCGAGCCGAACAATTGCAAAATATCGAACTCATTGACCATGCGCCGGGTAAAATCGCCCGGCTCGTCATAATGCGTGCGTGAGTCCTGACCTTCGAACATGACCCAGAACGGCCCCTGATTGACGCCCAAGTGAATGCGTGATAGTAGCGGCAATTGGTCGTTGGTGCCGGGATTTTGCCCGGAACGCCAGTTATGGCCGACATTCTCGTAACGGGTGCGCTGACTGAGGCTGAACTCGACCCAGTCGGGCAGGTTCAGCGCCGCCTTGGCGACCCGGTTCCATTTGATGCGATTCGATCGAATCAAGGCTTCGTCGGGCAGTTCTTTCCATTCTTTTGAGTAATAAGCCTTCTCGGCCCTGTCGTAGGCCGATTCGATAATCGAGCCGTCTGACGCCAACGCCGGTTGCGCGATCAAACTCGCAACCGCCAACGCCAGCGCGGACTGTTTGTTATTGGTCATGTTTCGTTTCCCCTGAAAACACGGCCGCTTCCGGTGTTCCGGTCAGTCAACCGTTCAATCTTTTTATGTATCTCCGATGGGTTCGGTGGATTTACTGTTTGTTGTGTCCGGTCTTGATCCGGTATTTTTCGTGTTTGTCGATTTGCACCACGCGGCCGTCATGCACCACGATTTCGATAGAACCGAAACGAATATCTTGTAAAATCGACAGGATCTGTATCGCGATTTCGTTGTGGTTTTCC
The DNA here is from genome assembly GCF_030717995.2 of Methylomarinum sp. Ch1-1. Classification (NCBI taxonomy): domain Bacteria; kingdom Pseudomonadati; phylum Pseudomonadota; class Gammaproteobacteria; order Methylococcales; family Methylococcaceae; genus Methylomarinum; species Methylomarinum roseum. The sequence continues at coordinate 2,950,583 of NZ_CP157743.1, forward strand.
GGTTTCGATAAATCAAACTTTATTGGCTTATCCATATAACCTCGGGCTTTCACGCTTTTGTTGTTTGGTAGTGAACTTTTGTTGGGGAAATGTTAATGAATTGCGCAAGACAAATGAAACGATATAATTCGATTATGATATCTGATAATTAGATATTGAAAATACGGGGACAAGAGGAATTGTTACGGAAGGGATTGGAAACGTGAAGCGCACGGAGTTAGACAGGCGCCCTTAAGGTTTTCTTCATAGAGCGCTGATTAATACGTTCGGCGAGGCCGGAATGCTCGGCATTCGCCTATCGACTGCATCCTACCGCTTATCGGCTTGCAGCAGTTTCGCCACCAGGCCGGTCCAGCCGGTCTGATGCGACGCGCCCAGACCTCGCCCGTCGTCGCCGTGGAAATATTCATGAAACAACAGATAATCTCTGAAATGCGGGCCTTTTTGCAGTTTATCAGCGGCGCCGAACAGCGGCCGTTGTCCGTTCCGGTCGTAGCGGAACAAGCGGGTCAAGCGCAACGTCAGTTCGTCGGCGATTTCGGTGATATTCAGAAATTGCCCCGATCCGGTCGGACATTCGATTTTAAAATCGTCGCCGTAATACGACGCGAAGCGTTTCAGCGAGGTCACGATCAAATAGTTGACCGGAAACCAGACCGGTCCTCGCCAGTTGGAATTGCCGCCGAACATCACCGTTTCGGTTTCGCCCGGTTGATAGCGCACCGAGACCGGTTCGCCGCAGCAATCGAACACATAGGGTGCATCGAGATAGACGCGCGACAACGAACGGACGCCGTAATCGGACAAAAATTCGCTTTCATCGAGCATGCGTTTCAACAGCAATTTCATGCGATGCCCGCGCAGCAGCGACAACAGGCGGCGGTTGCCGCGGCCGGGTTCGTTCCAGTGCGACACCAGTCCGGCCAAATCCGGTCGGTAGTTCAGAAACCATTGCAGGCGCCGATTGAAATCGGGCAAACGATCGAGGATTTCCGGTTCCAGAATTTCGACCGCGAACAGCGGAATCAGGCCGATCATAGAGCGGACTTTCAGCGGCATCATCTGGCCATCGGGAAGGCGCAGCACGTCGTAAAAGAAGCCGTCTTCTTCATTCCACAGGCCGAATCCATCATCACCGATATGGGTCATGGCCTTGGCGATGTAGAGAAAATGTTCGAAAAACTTGGTGGCGATATCCTCATAGGTGCGGTTATGCAGCGCCAGCTCCAGCGCGATGCGCATCAAGTTGAGGCAATACATCGCCATCCAACTGGTGGCGTCCGATTGGTTGAGGTGGCCGCCGGTCGGCAGCGGGGCGCTGCGGTCGAAAACGCCGATGTTGTCCAGGCCCAGAAAGCCGCCCTGAAACACGTTGTTGTCGTCGATATCCTTGCGGTTGACCCACCAGGTGAAATTGACGATCAGTTTGTGTAGAACCCGTTCGAGAAAATCCAGGTCGCCGACGCCGCCGTTGGCATCGCATTCGCTTTTGTACACTTCCCAGGCGGCCCAGGCATGCACCGGCGGATTGACGTCGTCGAACGACCATTCGTAGGCGGGAATCTGGCCGTTGGGGTGCATGTACCAGACCCGCGTCATCAACAGGATCTGATGCTTGGCGAAGGCCGGGTCGATCATCGCCAGCGCCACGCAGTGGAACGCCAGATCCCACGAGGCGTACCACGGATATTCCCATTTGTCCGGCATCGAGATGATGTCGGCGTTGTTCAGATGCAACCAGTTACGGTTGCGTCCGCGTCGGCGTTCCGACGGCGGCGCGGGCTGTCCTGGGTCGCCGTTCAACCATTGAGGAATATCGTAATAATAAAACTGTTTATTCCAGATCATGCCGGCGAGCGCCTGACGCTGAATCCGGCGTGATTCGGCATCGGTCAAATCCTGTTGCAAGACGGCGTAAAATTCATCGGCCTCTTCAATGCGGGCGGCGAAGATTTTGTCGAAATCGATGAACGCTTTGCGGTTGGGTGTCCGGGTCAGGCGCAAGCGGAATTCGCTATGCCCGCCCGCGGGCAAGGTCAAGGCGTAATGGCCGCAGGCCTTGGTGCCTTGTTCGGCCGGATTGACGGCCCGGCGATTGCCGTGCACGACGGCGTCGTGGAAACCGTCCTTGAAGAATCCTTCGGCTTCGATGTCATAGAGCCGCTTGACATGGGTATCGTTGTCGCAGAACAAGAGTTCCGGTGAGCCGTCCAGGTAGCAATGGTAGGCGCCCAGGGCTTCATGCTCGATGACGATGCACCCTGTTTCGGTGGCGGACAGCGACGGCCGGCTTGCATCATAGCCCCAGCTCCAGGTGTTGCGGAACCACAGTTGCGGCAGGATATGCAGCGGCGCGGGTTCGAGCCCTCGGTTATGGGCAGTGACGCGCATCAGGATGTCGTCCGGGGAGGCCTTGGCGTATTCGACGAAGACGTCGAAGTAACGGTCCTCGTCGAACACGCCGCTGTCGAGCAGTTCGTATTCTCGTTCGTGTCTGTCCCGGCGGCGGTTTTCCTCGACCAAGCGGCTATATGGAAACGCCGCCTGTGGATATTTGTAGAGCATTTTCAGATAGGCATGACTGGGCGTCGCATCGAGGTAGTAATACAGCTCCTTGACGTCCTCGCCATGATTGCCTTGGCCGTTGCCGAGGCCGAACAGGCGCTCTTTCAAAATGGGGTCTTTTTCGTTCCATACGGCAACGCTCAGGCATAAGTGCTGGCGGATGTCGCAAAAACCGGCGATGCCGTCCTCGCCCCAGCGATAGGCGCGGCTGCCGGCGTGTTCGAACGGAAAGTAGTCCCAGGCTTCGCCGTCGGCGCTATAATCCTCCCGCACCGTGCCCCATTGCCGTTCGCTCAGATAGGGACCCCAATCGCGCCAGGCGGAATCGGAATGTCCGCTGCTCTGCGCGTCGATGCGGCGTTGTTCGGCCGCGGCGGGTTTGATGTTCATAGTCGTTGCTCCGGCTGGCCCGTTCGGCGATAAAGCGGGCGTATGTCGACGACATCGGGGCCAAGCGTTCCGGCTAACCGCGTTAGCGGATAGCTTTTCGGGCCGGTCTCTTCGTGCAGGGTTATTGTGTGTTTACTGTTCATGGCTGAGTCCTCCTGAGTATTCGAAGCTATCGGACCGGCGCGGTAGCGCCCCTTAAAGATAAGGGACGGACAGCGGGAGCCGATCGCTTTGGAGCCAGCGCCTCCAATTGGCTATCGGTCATCCATGAACATGGGAATGCTCGGTGCAATGGTCGCATCCCACTTTTCCGGCTACCGCACCCAGCAGGCCACCGTACACCCAATGTCCCATCAAAGCCGCCATGGCCGCCTTGAAGCCGCCGATGTTGGCCATGAAGAAACCAGCGCCGGCCATCGGCATCACCATCGTGGCGGCCAGTAGCCATAATGCTGTACCGAACAACAGGCCTTTCATGACCGGCGCGCCCGGCAAAAAGCGGTACAGTAACAAGGCGTACAGCAATGGAAACGCAACGACGCCAAGCATGATATGAACCGCCATGCCCAACGCATAGATGCCGCCCATCATGTTGCCCAGCATCGCGGCGATGTCCATCGGTTGCCCGACCAGCATCGGCGCTGCGAACCGCATCATCAGGGTCATGACCAATGTGCCGGCGAAACCGCCGGCCAACGTTTTGATTAATTTCGTGTTCATAATACACCTCCGGATTGATAATGAATGAGTTCGCTATGTTCGATAGCTATACGTGTGTCGCAGTGTTCGGGTTAGCCTTACAAAATAATCCTGAATGAGGTTGGCAGCCGTGAAATTTTGCGGGGCGTGGGTTTGAGTCAGGCGTCGTTATTTTGCCGACAGGCAATTCGACGGCGCCTATATTCTAAAAAGTAATAACTATATCGTTTTTAAATTCTTTTTATCATAAACGATGTCCTATAAAATGTGCTGTTTTAACACAAGCAAGAGACCGGATTGGTTATGGAATGGCAGGGTTGGTTGTCTTTATCTCTCACTGTGGGTACGCTCGTTACGCTCATTTTTACCCGAATAGGTCCGCACATCGTGTTGGTTACCGTGTTGACGATTCTGAGCGTTTGCGGCGTGCTGTCCGGCGCCGAGGCGGTCGCCGGTTTCAGCAATACCGGCTTGATTACCGTCGCGGCGATGTTTGTCGTGGCCGCCGGCATCCATTCGTCGGGGGGCGTCGATCTTTTGGTCAACAAAGTGTTGGGGGCTCCTAAGAGCGAACGTTCGGCCCTGTCGCGGATCTTCCTGCCGGTGGTTCTGTTGAGCGGCTTTCTGAACAACACGCCCGTGGTCGCGACGATGATTCCGGCCATCAATACCTGGGCGAAACGAATCAATATCGCGCCATCCAAGTTGATGATACCGCTGAGCTACACGGCTATTTTAGGCGGCACCCTGACCCTGATCGGCACCAGCACCAATTTGGTTCTGAATGGCCAATATCAAGCGTTGACCGGTCAACCGGGATTCTCGCTGTTCGCGATAACGGCCGTCGGCTTGCCGGTCGCCATCCTGGGACTGCTGTTTATCTGGCTGTTTTTTCCCAAGTGGCTGCCCGATCGCAGCGACAAGAAAGCATTTGACAATCTGCGCGAATTCACGCTCGAGGTCAAGATCACACCGAATGGGCCGCTGGTCGGCAAATCCATCGTCGAGGCGGGCTTGCGCGATTTAAAGCGCGTTTACTTGGTGGAAATCGAACGCCAGGGCGTCGTCTTAACGGCGGTATCGTCCGATGAGATTCTGCAAGGCGACGATCATTTAATTTTCGCCGGCGATACCGAAGCGATTTCGGAACTGCTGCGAATCAACGGCATCGCTTCCTCGGCGGATTTGGATCCGCAGCAGACGCTGAGTGAAAACAGGGCGGGGCGCCGATTGGTCGAAGCGGTCGTGTCGCCGCATTGCGACGCAATCGGTCATGCGATACGCGATGCCCGCTTCAGAAATCGCTACGGCGCCATCGTATTGGCGGTCGCCCGCAACGGCGAAAGGGTTAAGGGCAACTTGGGCAATATCAGACTGCAGGCGGGCGACACCTTGTTGTTGGAGGCGCGTCCAGCCTTCGTCACCCGGCAACGTTACAACAAGGATTTTCTGTTGATCAATGAACTGGATCACGAACCACCCAGGCATGAACGCGCGCTGTTATCCTGGGCTATTCTGATCGCGGTGGTTTCGGCGGCCGGGGTGGGCTGGATTTCGATGTTGAACGCGGCGTTGATCGGGGCGGTGGCGATGATCGCCACCGGCTGTTGTTCGGTCAGTCAGGCGGAAAAAAGCCTGGATCTGAGCGTGATCATGACTATCGCGGCTTCGTTTGCGTTGGGCGCGGCGCTGCAAAAAACCGGCGTCGCGGCCTTCCTGGCGGAAAATATCGTCGGCTTTAGTCACGGCGACGGTCTGTTGTTGCTGATCCTGACCTATGCAGCCGTGTCGTTGTTGACCGAAACCATCACCAACAATGCCGCGGCCGTATTGATGCTGCCGGTGGTACTCGAGATTACCGAAAAAGCATCATTGAACCAGGAACCGTTCGTGTTCGCGATCATGATGGCGGCATCGGCCAGTTTCGCCACACCCTTAGGCTACCAAACCAACTTGATGGTATATGGCCCCGGCGGCTACCGTTTCACGGATTTTCTGAAAGTAGGACTGCCAATGAATATCTTTATTGGCATCGTCACATTAGTCGTATTGGTTATCGGTTGGCCGATTTATGCGTGATTTTCGAGCGAAATACCGATTAAATCCTTAGTTCACGGTGTGCCAAGACTTACGGGCGCCGAGAAAGCTCTATTCAAGCGCTGCTCCAAAACGGAGTGGACGGAAGGGGATCTCTCTTTTACGGTAGGCCGGGCAGCATCACCGTGAATCCATGCCGGAGTTTATATTAGGGAAGCGCTGAATAAATCCGTCCTGGATTTCTCAGCGCCCAGTTAAGGAAAATGCGACCTCCCTTAACCTCACAAAACCAATCGGTTATGGCGATCGATTTTGGTCGTGCATCCTTGCACTCCAGGAAATGCTGAATTAATCAGCATTTCCTTAGGGGCCCGTAAGGTTTGGCTCCGGCAACCGACTTATTAAAAAATTGTTTTATTAATACGTGCATTATGACCCATAAGCCGAAGGCAAACGACGACGATGACATGGCTGTTCTGAAAGTGTCGGAAGAGATGACTGGTACGATAAGGCTGCAAGGCCGATGGACGTTGCGGTCGTTGGCCACGGCGCCCGAAGTGCGCCGGAGACTCAACAAACTGGACGACGCAAACGGCCGGACATGGAATCTCGAAGCCGTCGAAAGCATGGATCGGGCGGCAGCCTTTTTGCTTTGGCAGGCCTGGGGCGAAAAGTTGCCGGATGACATCGAGATGCGTCCCGAGCATCGGGCTTTGTTCCTCTACTGGCGCGGCCGGACGATTCCCCGCCAGGCGCCGATGAAAGTGAATTTGTCGGGGCTGGCTGCTTACTGGCGGGGTCTTGGAGAGGGTTTTTACCGCCATCTCTCGGCTTGGCTGACCTTGTTCGGGCGCCTATTGCTCGATATCGGCTTTATGCTGCGTCATCCCGCTTCATTTCCGCTCAAGGAAACCTCTATCACGATTTACCAGGCGGGAGTCAGCGCGCTGGGCATTACCGCGTTGATCGGCCTGTTGGTGGGGGTGTCGATGAGCTATCTGTCGTCTTTGCAATTACAGCGTTTCGGCGCCGAAATCTATATCATCGACCTGCTCGGGCTTTCCATCATTCGCGAGTTGGGGCCGATGCTGGCTGCCATATTGATCGCCGGCCGCTCCGGTTCCGCGATGACCGCCGAAATCGGCATCATGCGCGTAACCCAGGAACTGGATGCGATGGCGGTATTGGGTATGTCGCATTCTCAGCGGCTGGTCTTGCCGAAAGTCGCCGCGCTGTCGCTGGCCGTGCCGTTGCTGATCGTCTGGACCGATATCATGGCGTTGGTGGGCGGCATGATATCGGCGCAGTTGACGCTGGACATCGGCTACCGGCAGTTTATCGATCAGCTGCCGAAGGCGGTGCCGGTGGTCAATTTCTATATCGGTCTCGCCAAGGGCGTGACCTTCGGCATGATGATCGCCCTGATCGCCTGCCATTTCGGTTTTTTGATCCAGCCGAACAGCGAAAGCCTGGGCCGGGAAACCACGCGCGCCGTGGTGGCGGCCATCACTGTCGTGATCATGGTCGATACCGTTTATTCAATTTTGTTCAGGGAGGTGGGATTGCCATGAATAGTCCTTATGCGGTCGAGCTGGATCATATCCATACGGCTTTTGGCGCACACCGTGTCCACCGCGACATCAGCTTGCATCTTCCGGCCGGCGAAATCGTCGGCCTTGTGGGCGCCTCCGGCAGTGGCAAAACCACCTTGTTGCGCGAAATGATGGGGCTGGAATATCCCAGCAGGGGGCATGTGCGCGTCTTGGGCGAGGAGGTTGCGGACACCTGTGCGCTGGATTGCCGGCAACGGCGTAATCATATCGGCGTTCTGTTTCAGGGAGGGGCTTTGTTCAGCGCCTTGAGCGTCTTCGATAATATCGCCTTGCCGCTGCGCGAACTGGGTATCGACGACGAAGGATTGATTGGGCAATTGGTATGCATGCGGCTGGCCATGGTCGGCCTGAACGCGCATGACGCGATGTTGATGCCGGCCGAACTTTCCGGCGGCATGGTCAAGCGTGCGGCGCTGGCCCGGGCCCTGATTCTTGAACCCGAGCTGCTGTTGCTGGACGAACCGACCTCGGGGCTGGATCCGGTCGCCAGCGAGGACTTCGTCTCGCTGCTGCGTGAATTGCACCATGAACTGAATTTTACCGTGGTGATGGTGACTCACGACCTTCATATCCTGCGCGACTTGTGTGACAAGATCGCGGTGCTGGCGGATGGTCGGCTGATCGCGTTCGCACCCTTGATTGAGGTGTTGAAAATCGACCATCCTTTCATCGGGGAATTTTTCCAGAATCACCGCGCCCGGCGAGTGTTCAATGCAATGGAGTCCGACCATGGGTAAAGACAGTTTCGCGTTGCTGACCGGTTTGTTCATGGCGGTTCTGATCGCTGTCAGCGTGATCATCGTCATCTGGCTGGGCGAATTCGACCACCGCAGTCATACCTATGTCGCCGTCAGCCGGGGGGCGGTGACCGGTCTGAAGCCGGGTTCTACCGTTTATTACCGGGGGATCGCGATCGGCAAGGTCAGTGACGTGAGTTTCGACCCCGACGACCCGGGCCTGATCGTCGTGCCGATGGCGATTAACGAAGGCGTAAGGCTGAAACGGGGCGTTTATGCGACGCTGGAAATGCAGGGCGTCACCGGGCTGACCCGGATCGCGCTGAAAAACCGCGAGAATATGCCGGGCGGTTATCTGCCGGAGGGCGATAACCCGGGCAAGCGTATCCCTATCGAGCCTTCCTTGATCGACCGCTTGTCCGAGTCGGGCGAAGATACACTGGTGGAAAGCCGGGAACTGATACGGCGTTTGAATCGCTTGCTGGACGACGAAACCATCGCCCATGCGCAAGGGACGCTGCTTAATCTCGAGCGCGCAAGCCTGCGTTTCAATCGACTTCAGGATCACGTTTTGACTGTTTTGGACGATGCGCCGGCGCTGCTTGCCGACGCGCGCCGCGCATTGACTGATGTCCATCGACTGGCGGACGAATATCGGATGTTGGGCGGACAAGTTCGCGACGATCTGCAGGTATTGAGCGAGGAGAGCGTCGCGACGCTGGCGACCGGTCGGCAGGTTGGCCGCCATCTGCTCGATACGACCCTGCCGAAAGCCGACCGTCTGATGCTGCGATTACAAGATTCCGCGCGGCGTTTCGATCGAATCGCGACAATTTTGGAATACGATCCGCAGTCCCTGTTGCTGGGCGCAGATCCATTACAACCCGCGCCCGGCGAACCGGGCTTCGAGGAGGCACGATGAAACCGTTTATGATACGCGCAAGCTGGCTCTTTCTGGCGTTGACCGTCGCCGCCTGCTCGGGCGGTGCGGGCCGGAGACTGCCGCTCCAACACGATCTGGGGCCGATTGACATAGCGTCGGAACAACGAGTCCAGGTGCGCGTCGATGCACCGGCCTGGCTATGGGACGAGCGGATCCGCTACCGACTGTTATACCGGGACCCCTCGGCGATTCGCTATTACAACCTGGATCGCTGGGAAGCGCCGCTGCCGGTGTTGATCGAGCCTTACCTCGCCATTCCCGGACAACGATCGATAACATTGAAGATTCGGCTCGATCGCTTCGAGCAACAATTCGTCACCCCGGATCATGCCAGGTTGTTCATCGACATGAAGATCGAGGCCTTGAACGGTCGCGACAACCGCCTGTTAGGCCGTCGTTCGATCGTTTTATCGCAAGACCCCGTAAGCCCCGATGCGGCAGGTGCTATTGCGGGTTTGGCCGCGTTAACAGAAAGGGCCCGAAGTGAAATTCACAGGTGGCTCAAGGCGCTATAGCAACAAAATCCAGCGTAGATTCGGATGTTGCCATTGTCGCCGTTGAAAGCTTTTGGTAAAACAAGGGGGGTCAAAAGGTCAGTGATGGCGGTTTCCATCGATGCGCCATTGGGTAAACTGGATCTTGGGAGCCATAAAGAAAATTATTGACTCGGCTCCATAGTCATTCCTTCGCTTTCGTTGCTCTCAATCGGTTCCAGCAAGTCGTCTTCAGGTATATTTCCATCATTAACCAGGTATTCTCTGTGTTGCTGATAAGAATTCCGGATGAAGGCATAACGGTCTATCGCGGCTTCGTCGACGATTTTTTCGGTGGTCATCAGACCGGCTCGGCGATCAGTGACGTCCAATAGATCGGAGGCGGTGCCGGCGACATTCGCGGCGACGCCGCCGAAGACGGTATAGTTGACGGGATCCATCGCGGCGTCGCCGATCAGGCCACCGACGCCTCTAGGCGAACTGGGTCCCCAAAAGGGAATGACCAAATAGGGGCCGGACGATACGCCCCAAACGCCCAGGGTTTGCTCGAAGTCTTCATTGTGCTTGGGCAGGCCGATGTCGGTCGCGACATCGATGAAGCCGGCGACGCCGACCGTGGTGTTCAGCAGAAAACGACCCATGTCCATGCCCGCCTGTTGCACTTTCCATTGCAACGCATCGTTGAGGGTGACGCCGATATCATCGATGTTACTGAAGAAATTACTGATGCCCCGGTCGACAGGCTCCGGGGTGGCGACCAGATAGCCTTTCGCCAATGGTTTCATAATGTTCTCGTCGAAGTCGTCATTGAACTGTTGCGCGCCGCGGTTCCAGCTTTCCCATGGATCATCCGGATTTTCCACCGGGACCGAGACACAGCCACTCGATGAAGCCAGCAACACTGCACTGACGATAAATACATTTCTGTTTCGTATGGACTTGCCCATAGCGCGCTCCTGAATGGATTGTTATCGTTTAATAATGAGTCGTAATGAAATGGTTTTACTTACAGTGAATAGCCATGTTCGGGTTGTTAGACAGGTAGACCTCCATCATGCCGGACCTATTCGCGCTGCGAAAGAAGAATAGGGGAGAGCGATCTGAATGGTAAGAAACGCAAAGGCTTGAGCAGTTCCGTAAAAAATTTATTTCGACGTCAATAAGCGTTGGCGAGGAGAATTGCCGGTCACGCATTTTTTAGTCGCGATCATCAGGAAATCCGTCACTTGAGGATTATAGAAGAGCAGGAATTGGTCGATTGGCTGGCAAAACAAACGGATCTATAATCTAGTGCTCAGTCATTTTATATATGACGGGTACTCGGCAGGCGCCAGATATTCCCGGTTTGAGCATTTGTGCTGTGTTTAGGGCATGGGGGGAGAGCCGCGTTGAGTAACTTCATGCTACCCGACGCGGCGCCGGTTGTTTAGCGATAAAAGCGTTTTCCGTAATAAAATCGATAACCAGGATAACGATTGCCATAATAAAATCGCCTACGGCCGTAGTGGTGGCCGCCATGAAAATGATTCCGGCGATGACCATGGCGATAATTTAACGGCAATCCATATCTGGGTTTGACATGTCGACGGCCATAACCTGTATGGGGATGATGCCGGCCGTGGCTAAAATGGTGGCCTCCGAAGCGCCTGGCTTCCGCTTCTTGTGAGCCTACAAAGGAAAAACTTAATAATACCAGGGTCAACAGAATAGTTTTCATGATCGCCTCCGTTTTTCGGATGATCACTTATTTCGAGTACGCATTTTCATGGCTTAACAAAATCTAGTGACCATGCCAGCAATTCCCAATTTAAAACCTTACGTTTTCCTGGGTATTAGATTTTCACCATATAGCATGAACCGCATCAGATGCTGCCAATTATCAAAAGGCATGAACTGAAGCAAGGTTCGGAATTGTTCGAAGAAAGTGCGCCTGGAGGGCGCCGCATGGCGGACGGCCCGGTAAGCCTCGTCCAACCATTCAAGCGCGGTATGAGCGAGGAAAGCCAATAAGTTAAGGGTCGCCAAGAAGTTGGACAAATGCTGCTTGCCGTGGGCAAAGTTATGCTCGAAATGATAGCCGTGATTCTTGAGAACATTGTTGTTTTCGTTCTCTATTTTCCAGCGCGCGCGGCCTGCAGCGACCATGTCGATCACATTGTGTTCGTCGAGGGTGTGTGATGTCGCCCAGGCATTACGGTAGACCACTTCTTGTTTGGCATTGAGGATCGTCACTTCGCACCAATTGACCATTAACGCATCGTCGCTGTTGCGGAGCGGGACTTGATTGAGGTAACGGTAGCGTTCGGTCAGGCGTTGTTTGCCGTTCCAACGGCTTTTTTCGAGCGTTTGGACCTCGCCGGTCCGGGTAAAATCGTCGAGCCATTCGTACAATAACGCATGGGAATCAGGCTTGCAGACGAACAGAAAATCCAGGTGCTGCGCACGCACGGCCTCACAAAACGGCTGGTGACAATACAAATCATCGCCCAGCACGGTGATGCCTCGAGGAGCGTAATGAGCACCCCACGTGGTGAGCCAGCGCTTGGCCGCCGCCAATTCGCAGTCTTGTTTGTCGACGCCGTCTTGGACGCGAACAAATTCCGGCGGCAAAGGCACCACGCGGCTTTGCCCGGGGGCGACAATCACCGGTGTCACGACGGTGTGACGGTATAAGGTTTGGCCGTTTTTCAGCGTTTGTTGAGTACAGCACGGACAGGAAATCTTTTCCGAGCTGAAGGAATCGGTGCCGTCCATCGCCACCAACAAGGTGCCGCCAACACTCATGAACGGCTTCAGACAACCCTGCGTGTAAAGCTGGTCACCCACCTCGGCCAACACCGGATAGAGTGTTTCCGGTGCAATCGGATCCAGCAGGTTGCCGATTTGGCTGGTCGAAGGAATTTGATGGACACCAAAAATTGATTGCGCATTATTTCGATTGTGAAGCTTTTGCATTCGCTGCTGATAGTCCAGAAAAGACGGGCTTTGCGTAAAGAAGACCGAGAAGGCGCTCAGGGCGGCATCTTCCACCGCATATTTCCGATTGTTGCCGGGTTTGCGGTGGTCAGGCAGGTTTTCGAAGGTAGTGCGAATCTGGTTAATTATTTCCAAGTCCATTTGAATTGACCTATGGGATTATGGGGGGTGATTTACAGGTTTAAAATTGCCACTATTTTACCAGGGTTTTAAATTGGGAATTGCTGTGACCATGCCCTAAACCCCGCAATAATACTCAAACAGTCCATATATGGGAATTGCTGAAACGGGGTAGTCGGTTAGCTCCTCTACCTACTACATGTTGTGGTGCAACCAATCATAGCCATGGGCAATTTCAGAGTCGATTACTGGACCTGTAACAACCGCTTGCTCGAGCAATCGTCAAATTGTTCCACCACTATATATTGTACTAAGAGGAGCTAACTGACTACCCCCTTTGCTGAATATCTCCTGACCGGTGGACGATGACATCCCGCGTAATGATAACCGCCATACAAGGGATAATAGCCACAATAACCGTAATGGCGATACTCATGTTGTTGCGGCCAAAGATGAATTTGCCGTGACTCGATAACAGGTAATTTAAGGGTTTTGTGACCGCCTTTGTTCTCGCTCAGCTCGCTGAGCTGAGCGTTCCTGTCACCGTCAGTTCGCGCCCTTTCGTATAAACGGCGGGTCGAGAAACTTTTCGCTTTTGATGATGAAACGGCCATTCGATGGATCGTCCGTTTCTGGACGGCCATTAGACTGTAACGGGTAATGGAGAGTTTGTATTGTTGTAAAAGATTCGTCATTGATCACCTCCAGTACGGTTCCTCCCCAACGCACCGATTTACCCTGATGCGCCGAGAAATCTTCTTGAACTTCCGGCAGACGAACATCAGGGCTTGGCGCATGCCGAATCTGCTCGGGTATTGTCGAGCAGGCGCTCGCCATCAAAGTAAGCGCCAATATTGCGGGTCTGAACATAATAACCTCCAGCAAGTGATAAAATGTTCACTTAGGTTTCTTGTTAATTCAGGGGCCTAAAGAGCTGTCTCTTTAGGATTCCATACCCATCAGTCGGCTTGGAAAACGAAAACTTACAGACCCTTTCACTGACTTTAATAACGATTGGAATTGGCCAAACGCATATCTTCGCGGTAAGCATCGGATAGATCATCGCTCAACAAACAACCCTCGATCAGGCTGGGATAGATATCTGCGTAGCGCTTTATTTCGGTCGCGCTGACCCGGCGAAAAATATGACTACGGTTCAATTCCTGGGTATGCCGAAGGCCGGCCGCTGCGATGATTTCCGCCGCGCTGATGACCGTTTCGCGTTGAAAATTAGCCACCCGCCGTTTTTTATCGGTTACTACCAGGCCCTTCATGAGCGCTTTGTTTTGCGTAGCGATGCCGGTCGGGCAGGTGTCTTTGTTGCATTGCAACGATTGAATGCAGCCTAACGCGAGCATCATGCCGCGGGCGCTGTTGCACAGATCCGCACCCAGCGCCAAACGTTTGACCAGATGAAAGCCGGTGAATACCTTGCCGGAGGCGATGATCTTGATCTCCGGTTTTAGACCGAAACCAACCAGGCAATCGCTGACGAAGGCCAATGCGTCGAGTAACGGCATGCCAACGGAATTGGTGTATTCCAGCGGAGCTGCACCGGTGCCGCCTTCGCCGCCATCCACGGTTATGAAATCCGGGGTGATGCCGGTTTCCAACATGGCCTTGCATAAAGCAATGAATTCGCTACGCCGGCCGATGCTGAGCTTGAAGCCTACCGGTTTGCCGTCGGACAGATCACGCAGTTTCCGGATAAATGCCATCAATTCCAATGGCGAGGAAAAGGCCGAATGAACGGCAGGAGAATTGACCTGTTTATAGGCTTCGACGCCTCTGATCGCCGCAATTTCCGGGGTGTTTTTGCAGGCCGGCAGGACGCCGCCGTGGCCGGGTTTGGCGCCCTGGGAAAGTTTGATTTCGATCATTTTAACCTGCGGATGCGCTGCTTTTTCGGCAAACAGACTTTCATCGAATAGCCCGAGCGCATTGCGGCAGCCGAAATAGGCGGTGCCGATTTGCCAAATCAAATCGCCGCCGGGTTGCAGATGGTGGTCGCTGAGTCCGCCTTCGCCGGTATTATGGGCAAAATCGCCCAAGGCGGCGCCGCCGTTAAGCGCCATGATGGCGTTGCGGCTGAGCGCACCGAAGCTCATTGCTGAAATGTTCAGGATGCTGGCGGAATAGGGCTGTTTACAGAACCGACCGCCCACGGTTACCCGTAAATCCTTCTCGATCTCGGCTAGGTTCTGCGCCGCCAGGGAATGTCCGATCCATTCGTAGCCGACCCGATAGACATCGAATTTGGTGCCGTAGGGAACGGTGTCCAGTTCGCATTTAGCCCTTTGGTAGACCACCGAACGGAATACCCGGTTGATCGGCGCACCTTCGGTGTCCGGTTCGATGAAGTATTGTTGAACCATAGGCCTTAGGCTTTCCATCATTCGGCGCGCCCGACCGATTACCGGATAATTCCTGAGCAGGGAATGCCTTCGTTGCAACATGTCATACAGCCCTAAGAATACAACCGGCAATACGATGGCCAGAGTCCACAATAGCGATCGCCAATAGTATGAGAACAGCGCAATAGCTAATAAAAGGCAGAGGCTGACAAAAATAAATTGAAGGCGCATGAGGTTATATCCTTTTCTTTGGAGATGTTGAATGAAAATCAAAAGATCTTAAAGATCTTGATGAATATTAAGCTGTCGCGCTCAAAGGAAGATCCTTACAACCAACATTCAGGGCGCTTTTTTTTAGCCGCCTGTAAGGATTGCGTATCGAATACGACCAACGTGTAAATTTAAAAAACGTGTAAATTTAAAAATGGAGCGAATCATGTCGTTGAGAGCATTATTTTTTATTATCGTAGTCGCGCTGGCGATTCAACCCGTTGCCGCCGAAGAACCGGACTGGAATGATTACCGTAGTGTGTTGAAGCATGTGAAACCGGGTCTGAAAAATGGCGTGAAATTGATGCAGGTCGATTATGCCGCACTGAACAGCGACGGCAGTCTGGAAAAGGCCTATCGAAATCTATCCGCATTCGATATTAACCACCTAGCTAGCAAGGAAGAGCGGTTGGCGTTTTATATCAACGCGTACAATATATTGGCGTTGAAGATGGTCGCCGACCATTGGCCGACCGACAGCATCAAGGATGCCGGCAGTTTTTTCAGTCCGGTCTGGAATAAACCCGCCGGTCAACTGGGCGGCAAAACGGTGACGCTGGGGGAAGTTGAACATGAGATCTTGCGCAAGATGGGGGAACCGCGTATCCACATGGCCATTGTTTGCGCCTCGGTCAGTTGTCCCGACCTCAGAGCCGAACCTTATACGGCCGTTCGTTTAAACGAACAATTGGACGAGCAGACCCGTCAATTTCTGGATAATTCGGGAAAGGGTCTGAGGATAGCGGGGAAGGTCATCCAAGTATCGAAGATTTTCGACTGGTTCGAAGAGGATTTCGAGGCCTATGGTGGCGTAGCGTCTTTTATCAAGCGTTATCGTCCCGGATTGCCGGATTTGAGGATCAAGACGAACATTCCTTACGACTGGTCGGTTAATGGATCATAATGTCAGGTCTGATTAAAGGGTGTAGAGTTTAAGCGTTTACATTTTAATCAAGCATCACGATAGAGATTGATTGTCAAACGAGACAATAAACGCCAGTAATTTGCGAATATAAGCTCCATTTAACCGATGATAGTCGGCTATAAATGTTGTCAATGCATGACCCGGGGCCTCATCTTGGATAAAATAGCGGTAACTTTTTCAATAATAACTATAAGGTTACCGAGATGCCGCATAAAGGTTCCGCACCTGAACAATGGTTGGATAAATATGGAGATGTTTTGTACCGATTTAGCCTAGCCAGGGTGAGAGCCCCCGATGTGGCCGAGGACCTGGTGCAAGAAACTTTGTTGGCTGCCTTGAAGGCGAAGGAAAATTATGCAGGTCAGGCTTCCGAGAGAACCTGGCTGATTGGCATACTGAAACATAAAATCATGGATTATTTCCGTAAGGCGACCAAGGAACAAGCACAGGAATATGACGATGGTTTGGCCAATGATCCAGAGAATGATTTTTTCGATGAGCAAGGCAATTGGAGTATTGATCTGG
Source organism: Methylomarinum sp. Ch1-1 (assembly GCF_030717995.2). Taxonomy (NCBI): domain Bacteria; kingdom Pseudomonadati; phylum Pseudomonadota; class Gammaproteobacteria; order Methylococcales; family Methylococcaceae; genus Methylomarinum; species Methylomarinum roseum. The sequence continues at coordinate 2,967,231 of NZ_CP157743.1, forward strand.
CTTCCTGGTCGAATCCGGATAAGGTATTGGAACAAGAGCAATTCATTCGAGTACTACAAGAATGCATTGATAGATTACCGCCGCGATTGGCGCAATTGTTTATCCTGCGCGAAGTCGACGGAATGGAAAGCGAGGAGCTGAGGCAGACATTGTCTATTTCAACATTGAATAATTTGTGGGTAATGATGTCGAGGATGCGTACGCAATTGCGGCATTGTCTTGACTTGAATTGGTTTGGTCAGAAATGAGAAGGGCCATGTTGACATGTAAACAAGCGAGCCATTTGGCTTCGAAATCAATGGATACCAAATTGACCTGGCGTGAGCGTTTGGGACTTTCATTTCATATTGCGATGTGCGGTTTGTGCCGGCGCTATGTCAGAGATATGAAAAAACTGCGCTCACTCTTGCGTCGTAAGAGGCAAACGGGCGGCGTGTTACTACCGGAATCGGTAACGCTTTCGAAGCAATCGAAAGCTCGTATCAAACAAGTGTTGGCCAAATCCATGGAGCATGAAGGTGATGATCGGGTTTAACTAAACAATAGCAGTGTCCCGTACCGTTTTAACGCATCCGCTGAAAATCTTGGAAACGGAGCGCCAGCGAAGTGAAGATTTTTAGTCCCCGATAGGCGTAGGGCCGATTGTTTTGTCGGAATCGAAGCGAGAGCGGTGTGACTGGCATGGTAGTCAGCTAGCTGGTGAAAGTCCAGCCTTTGCCCTGTGAGAAGGGAAGAAGTAGGCGAAAGCAAGGGTGTCCAAAGAAACTCCCGGTAGCTACCCAACAGGGAAGCACGGTTACCGAGAGCCAATGCGGAATCTGAAAGAAGCTCTAGCCGAATCGGTCACCTAAACGAGAGTGAACCTTCGTAAGGCGGCAGCAAGAGGATGAGGTGCCCGCGTCCACCGAAGTCCGATATTCTCACCGTAACTTGCTGTTGTATTGAAGGTAGGTGGACCGAGATAAAGTTGACTATCTTACCCAGTGAAGGGCCGTCGGCTTCGGGTCGGTGTAACTGCGACACCTTAAGCCCTAAGCGCAGCAGTAATGCTGACGTGATGAACCGAGGGTCTGCAGATGAAGCCGTAGTAATCGTAAAGTTCGATGCCGATGAGGTTATGGTGACATAGCTGAGGGAAAACATCGAACCAGTGACAGGAAGTTGGAGGTGAAGGGTGGAACACGTAGCGGCCATGGCCGTTGATTATAAACTGAGGGTCTGAGATCAGCCTGACAGGAGCAATCGACTATTCGCGTCGTAAACAGTGAACGAATCGATTGCGCGAGATTGAAGAAAGGCCATTGCAAGAGAGAGAAAAAGTGAAATGAACGAACATGACCGATTGATTGAGGAACCAAGACTCTTTGACCAACTGTGCTCAACGTTGTATTTGAGTGCGGATTTGAACAGGTGAAGAAGAACAAAGGCAAACCCGGCATTGACGGGGTCACGATAGCCGACTTTGAAGCCCGTTTAGACGAAGAGCTAAGTCGTCTGCAACAGGAATTGCAGGATTGGACTTACCAACCCTCGCCGGTTCGCCGAGTGGAAATACCTAAGCCTGGCGGCAAGGGCGTACGTCTGCTCGGCATACCGACGGTGCGGGATCGTGTGGTACAGACGACCCTGAAATTGTTGCTGGAACCGATCTTTGATCCGCATTTTTCAGGGCACAGCTATGGCTTTCGTCCGGGACGGAGTCAACACCAAGCGGTGCAAGCGGCGCAACGGATCGTGGAAAGCGGTAAACCCTATGTGGTGGACATCGACTTATCGAAGTTCTTCGATCGTATTCACCACGACCGGCTGATTGGCCGGATGGGGCAACGGATCGCCGACAAACGCATCTTGCGCTTGATCGGCATGATGCTGCGCAGTGGCGTGATGATCAACGGCGTCGTCAACCCTAACAAGGAAGGTGCGATGCAGGGCGGACCGTTAAGCCCTTGCTGAGCAACATTGTTCTGGACGAACTGGATCAGGAATTGGAAAAGCGCGGACTGGAATTTTGTCGGTTTGCCGATGACTGCAACATTTTCGTTGGGTCGCAAAAGGCGGCGGAGCGAGTGATGGAGAAAGTCAGCCAATTCATCGAAAACAAGCTGAAACTGAAGGTGAACCGGGAGAAAAGCCAAGTGGCTAAATCCGATGCGGTAAAGTTCTTAGGCTTTACCGTGGTCGACGGGACGGTAGCGATTGCGCACAAAGCCCTGCAAACGGCCATGAGTAAAGTCAAAGCCTTAACGCCGCGAGGCACCCATCAGACGCTGAATCACACCCTGGCCGACCTTAATCAGTGGTACGTGGGCTGGGCCAACTACTACAGCTTGACCCAATACCCGTCCCAGCTGAGGAAAATCGAAGCCCATATCCGGCGACGATTACGAGCGAGGCTGGTGAGTCAGCAGAAGCGGAAACAGCATCTGTATCGAAACCTGGTCAAACGGGGCGTACCGCGAAAGCAAGCCGCCCAGACGGTCTTTTCCAACAAGAAACGGTGGGCGCTTTCCGCAACCCGAGCGGTGACGAGAGCCTATCCGAACAGTTGGTTTATCAACCTGATGGGACAGGAAATACGATCCGACCGACAGTTAGCGCATTGGTTTGAGGTATCTCAATGGATTCGTCTTACGTGAGGAGCCGTGTACGGACCCGTACGCACGGTTCTGTGGGCAGACGGGAGCTGCGGCTCCCTCTGACCCGATAAGGTGGAGACAAAATAAAAGGTCTCCCGAAACGCCGTCAAGTCATTTGTGGGAGTGCGACGGAGCCAGCATCGAGTTTACGATGATATGGCGGAGTGGCACGGACGCAGGACGAATCGGGGCCGCCGGAGGCAATAATCGCCACGTAATTTCTGCCGCTTGCTTGGGCTGGGATGCCCAAAACAAGCTTTCGCAGAAATAGTGGCGCGCTAGGTTAAATACACCACAGCGCTGTGCCTGGCTACGGCAGAAACCGAGGCAATATTAACTTGGATATGACTGCAAGAATTCCTTTGTAGAAAGTTTCCGACAAATCATAGCTTAATAAACCAATGAATTTCCTGATTAGCAAGATGCGTCAGCTTGCCGAAGCCAATAATCCGGGCGGGGTTCAGTCGTAGCCGCAGCCACGATAAGGCGCGTCGTAATGGTATCGAGACGGAAGCGTCGGTTAAAGCGGTATGCGAACGCACCTAAGTAACGGGTGCCGTATTTTGCGAAATCGAAAGCATGGTAGGCGCCGCCTAGACTGGTTTTGAGATTGCCCAGCACCGTATTGATCCAACAGAATTCCGGCAGGTCCCTGGGCTTCCGGCCACCGGCGATGATCACCTGGTGTTTGCAATCGGCATCGGTCACGCCGGAAAAACAGGCCAAGCCATCGGACCGCACGACACAGCCGGAGCTGAGATCATCTTGTGCCCAATTGGCAATGGCTTTGCGGGTAAAACCGGGAATCGGCGCCATCTTGATAAACCTCGGCTGTCCCTCGGGGGTGAGTGAGAGTGCCGCGATAAACGGTACCTTGTTCTCCGAACCGCGACCGGCCTTGCCGCCAGCTAATTCGCCCCCGAGATAGGCATCGTCTACCTGGATGTCGCCGTCCAAGGTGTATCGGGCCTCCCGTTCGACCATCGCTTGCATCAGTTTCTGCTGGATCAACCATGCAGTGGGGTAACTGACGCCCAATTGCCGTTTCAAAGTGAGGGCGGACAAGCCGGTCTTAGCCTGGCTGATCAAGTAGATCGCCAGAAACCAGACCGTCAGTTTAAGGTGGGTGCTCTGGAATAAAGTGCCCGAAATCAGCGACGTCTGTAACCGGCAGGACCGACATTGGAAGGTTTTGCGCCTGCCAGATTTAAGCACATAGTGTTCGGCATCCCCGCAGCCGGGGCAGCGAAAGCCCTGGGGCCAACGGGACTGTTCCAGGCTGACTTTACATTGCGCTAAAAAGGCAGGCAGTGACAGGCCTGTTTGAAACTGAATTTTATTCATGGCCATGAGTTGGACTCCTGGGGGAATTAAGTGGCCAGTATGCGCCTTCTGGTCGAGAATATCCTGGTTTTTGGGCTTTAGCTGAAGAAGCTTGCTAATCAGGTAACTCAAGTCTGGAGAAACGCTTGGGAAGGGTCAAAAATGTCGATTTCCCCACCCATGGCACCGGCAGACAGCTGATTTTGGCAATTTTGGTCCGGATGGCTCGGGAAACGAAGTTAACGCGGTTTTCCCTTTCCGAAAAATCGGCAAGTCTGCACCGCCTAGAGGATGTACATCAATCCTCTAACCGAGTCTGAACGACATTCCATAACGCTCCCTTGACAATTTCCTGTTGCGACCTTATTTTAGATAGAGGCCTAAGTTAAAATAAAAGAACTGTTAATTCAAAAAGTGAAATAAGAGCATGAACAGGGATCTACAAGGCCATTACATAACCATTTCGACAGTTGGTGAAAAGGCACAAGCCTTTGTTCCGGCTCCATTGCCGCCAACGCCACCTATTGAATGGTCATCCGAACTCAGGGAAAAGTTTGATCAGGCCCTGTTGGCTCTCGGTCGTCTGGACAGTGTTTCGGTGTTGCTCCCGGACACCTCGCTCTTTCTTTATATGTATGTGCGTAAAGAAGCGGTTCTTTCCTCGATGATTGAGGGAACACAATCTTCGCTTTCCGACCTGTTGTTGTTTGAATTTGAGCATCAACCCGGTGTGCCGCTGGATGACGTGCAGGAGGTCAGTAATTATGTGGCGGCGCTGAATCACGGCTTGAATCGACTGAATGAAGATTTTCCTATCTCTCTCCGATTGCTGAAAGAGATTCACAGTGTTCTGCTGTCGAAGGGGCGCGGTAAGGAATGTGATCCGGGTGAGTTTCGCAGAAGCCAGAACTGGATTGGTGGTAGCCGTCCCGGTACAGCTGCTTTCGTACCTCCGCCTCCGGAATATGTTCAGGAGTGCATGGGTAAGCTGGAGCTGTTTTTGCACGATCAACCGGAAAAGACGTCTGTTCTTATCAAAGCGGCTCTGGCCCATGTTCAGTTTGAAACCATCCACCCGTTTTTAGATGGTAACGGACGTCTGGGGCGTTTGATCATCACTCTGCTGCTCTGTTCTGAGCGAGTGCTTAAAGAGCCGATGCTTTACTTGAGTTTGTATTTCAAAACTCATCGGCAGCGGTATTATGAACTGCTGAATGAAGTACGCCTGACTGGTGACTGGGAGGCTTGGCTGGACTTCTTTGCTGACGCCGTCATCCATACAGCCACTCAGGCAGTGGAGACAGCCCAGCAACTGATGAAGCTTTCTGCTGAGGATGGTCAACGTATCAATGGTCTCAAACGCATTTCCGGCTCTGCGCATCTGATTCACAAAGTGATGCTGGAGCGGCCGATGGCCTCGCCAAACTGGATTCAGGAGAAGACCCAGCTGTCACCGGCAACCGTTAACGCATGCCTGCGTGAACTGGAACAACTTGGCATTGTCGAAGAGGTAACCGGTCAGAAGCGAAACCGCCTTTATTCCTATGTAGAATACATCCGGATAATGAACGAAGGTACCGAGCTGCCACGCTAGTCGGATGTGGTTTGAATTTGTTACGCTGGGCATGGCGGAATGAGTCGAACTTACGTCCGTTCTCTGTTTGGGGAAAAAGATGCCGGATCAAGCGCTTTCGATTGCTGTCAGGGCGGCCAATCTGCCTTCGGATCGCTGGCTGTTTATCAACGGCTTATCCGGTTTAACCTCCTTTATGGCAAGAGAGGGGATTAACGATCCCGAACAAGCCTTCCAAGCTTTCTTCGATGCCGCGAAACACTTCCATAACCTGGAAAGCGACTACAACGGTAAAAGCTTCACCGATTACCTGCGAGAGAAAGCCGCCGCCAAAGCCCGGCGTTTTAACGTCGCGTTTCCCGGTGTCGGTGACGTGGTGCAAGAGAAAATTGGCTCGATTGACTTTGCCGAACAGCGAAGGCGGATTGAACCGGTTGACCTTTGTGGGTGATGCGGCTGATCGCACGGTGAATATCGGCAATCCGGATCGGCTGGACAAAATGAGCGGCCGAATGCCGAAGGCTAATCTATTCGGCGATATCGTCCATCTATGGTTGTTCGACAAGGACGCTGTGGGGATTGATTCCGTCCCCCACGACCGATGGCCGCTTATTGATTGGCTTGGACGATTTTATCAACCTCAAAGTGGGTCAACACATTTTCGGCTGCGCGTCGATTTTCGATCATGCCGCCAAAGCGAATCAAAGCCGTTACCCCTGGGCGCAAAATGTGGTGTCGATCGGCTTACTGAAGCAGGTCAAAGGTCGTTGGGCCTGTTTGTTTTTGGGCTTTCGTTTTTACTTACCCCGTCACATGATCGCCGAACAAAAGGAAACCGCCAAAATCAAAGGCCAAGTCGCGCCGTTTCAAAGCAAACTCACGCAAGCGGCGGAAATGCTAATCGCCGTCGCCGGTCACTTTGCTTCGACACCGATGCTGGCGGTCACCGACAGCTGGTTTGGGAATCAGGGGTTATGGAAGCCGGTGCGCCAAACGGTAGGCGAACGTTTTCACCTGTTATCCCGATTGCGCAGCAACCAGGTGCTCTATGCGCTCCCCGACGCCCGGCCCGCCGATGCCAAGACACGCGGACGCCCCCGTAAATACGGCCAGCGTCTGGGGACCGTGACCGACCGAGCGCACGCGCTCCGGCAGCAAACTGCTGCCTATCAGGTTAACCTGTATGGCAAAGTACGCGAAGTACTGGCGGTTGAGAAAACCGTCATGCTGAAGACCTTAAAATGCCCCATCAAGGTCGTGTGGGTGTTTCGTAAAACCCAGTGGGTCGCCTTGTTTACGACCGATCTCGACTTGTCGGTCACCCAGGTCATCGAATATTATGGCGCTCGGTGGAAGATCGAGTCCGGCTTTAAAGAACTCAAGCAAGACATTGGCAGTCAAAAATGCCAGAGCCGGAATGCCCAGGCCGTGATAAACCACCTGCATTTCTGTATGATGGCCACCACGGTCACCTGGATGTACGCCGATCGCATCAAAGCGGATCCGCAACGTCGGCACAAGGTCAAGGGGCGGACGAGTTTCGCCTTTTCCGATGTCCGGCGCCTCATCGCCGAAGCCTCACTGAGTGAAGATTTTGATAGGCTTTGCCATAAACCCACCAATCCCATGAAAAATTCGCTGGTCGCGGTGTTGTTACGCATGGTGGCTTGAGGCGTTTTTAGGAAACTTCAGGACATTAATAAAGGACCATAAAAATGGATAAACAAATTCTGAGAGTCGGTATAGGCGGCCCGGTCGGGTCAGGCAAGACTGCACTGGTCGATGCCTTGTGCAAAGAAATGAGCCAGGATTATCAAATCGGCGTCGTGACCAACGATATATACACGCGAGAAGATCAACAGTTCCTGATTCGCAGCCAGGCCTTGCCCGAGGAACGTATCTTGGGCGTCGAAACCGGCGGTGACAACTTGAGTGCGACCTTTAGCCCGGAATTGGCCGATTTGACTATTTATGTCATAGATGTGTCTGCCGGCGACAAGATTCCCCGCAAGGGCGGGCCGGGCATCACCCGTTCCGATTTGCTGGTGATCAACAAAATCGACTTGGCGCCTTATGTCGGCGCTTCACTTGATGTGATGGATAGCGATGCCCGTAAGATGCGAGGAGGGCATCCCTTTGTTTTTACAAATCTTAAAACCGCGGAGGGCTTGAATAAGGTAGTCGGTTTTATCGTTCAGCGAGGCCTGTTGAACGTGACTTGACCGGAGGCGTCTAAAAACAGTCGCATGATGGCCGAGTTCTTCAAATTCCGACCGCGTTTCTGAGGCAGAGGCGGGCGCACTCGATGCCGGCCGCTTGATTCACATACTACGAGCTCCCGGAAGATTTGTAATTCAAACAAAGCCGATTGGCTAAAATTCGAGCCGCCAAACAGGCAATTCGCCTACAATGGGAAAATCAGTGTCGATGCCGATCATCAAATCATCGTAGGCCAACACCTCAGTCAGCACGCCAACGACAAGCTGGAGGTTGGGCCGGCCCTTCAAGATCTGCAAGACAACGCTGGGCAACTACTGCCCGAGCAAATCAGTGCGGACAATGGCTATCACCCTTTTTAGTTAATCCGCAGTTACTTAAGAAGTATCGGTATCAAGCTTACTAACCTCTAAGTTGAGTTGTTTATTTTTTCCAGAAACGTCACTAAGCTTCGAGCTTCGCTCGCGTCGCTGAATCGGCGTCGTATGTTTCAGCATGGTGCAGAGGCGGGCGCGCTCGATGCCGGCCGCTTGATACACATATCTGATCGCGCGGACTTCATGGGCATAAATAAAATCGCCGTTGGGGGATTCGATGGCTTCCGGCGTCAAACGAAAACCTCGCCACGGCTTGCCCAAGCAATCGAGGCGACCGCTCATCAGTTCCAAACACGCTTGCACGGACTTAGGCGGACGCTGTTTTTTCCAATTATGGACGGTTCTTTCGGTCACTTCAAAAAAAGCCGCCAGTTCTTTTTCATCTCGAAAACCGGCGTCGATGAGCAACCAGTGAAAATGGGCTTGATTCATCGGCATCTCCTGAAAACACGATTGATATTCGATATCGGCCGGGCAATTCCTTTTTTTATGATGTTAGGGACTTTTGAGGGGGGATCGCGATGATTTTGTCAGTCTATAGCTACATTCCATCGACTCAGCGTCGCGTTATGCTTAGTAACAACCAAAGGATTCGTGATTGGCGCCATCCTTGGTGGCTCAACGGTTTGACGGGATTGTGTCAATTTCGCGTCTTATGTTTGCATGGATGCGCTGTGTCCGTGACGACGGTCAGCGCCGGTTTTTCCGCTTTCCGGCAACGGTTGCGCCGACGGATCGGGGTCGTATACTTCAGCATGGTACAAAGCCGAGCGCGATCGATGTCGGCCGCCAGGTAGACATAGGCGATCGCGCGGACTTCATGGGCATAAATGAAATCGCCGTTGGGGGATTCGATGGCTTCCGGCGTCAACCGGAAGCCTCGCCAGGGTTTACCTAGGCAATCGAGTTTGCCGCTCATCAGTTCCAGACAGGCCCGTACCGGTTTCGGCAACCGATGCTTTTGCCAATTGCGCACGGTTCTTTCGGTGACCTCGAAGAAGTCGGCCAGTTCTTTTTCCGTGTGGAAACCGGCATCGATCATCAGCCAATGGAATTCGGACAGGGTCATCACGTCCACCTAACAGGCGCGCAACCCGATGGCCGGTTGATGCGTTGGCCAGGGGATCGGGAAAATAGACCATAAAAGCCACCGGAAAATAGGATGACGCATGCGGTAACGATTGCGACGGCGGCGAGTTTTGTAATTTGACATAATATACATTATGCGAACATATTGATTATTTATCAAAGCCTCATTACCCTAGAAATTCTTTACGATATTTTTATGAATTGACCTCCTAGTACAATAAACTTGAAATATATTGGATAATACAACGATTTGAAACCAATAAAATAATCCCTTGGCACGCCCACTCCTCCCACTGACATTGAGCTCTGAACAGCAGAGCATTTTGGAAACCATTGTTCGAAGTCGCGAAGCGCCACACAGTCTGGTGCAACGTGCTCAAATCGTGTTATTGGCCCACGTCGGCAACACCAATAAATCGATCGCTCAAAACCTGGGGCTCTGTGAAGAAACGGTCGGGTTTTGGCGAAAGCGTTGGTTAGGCGACAGTATTGAGTTGGAAAAATATGCCGACCAATCAAAAAAGTTGCGCGAGGCGATCAGTCACGTGTTGGCCGACAAACCACGCGCTGGCTGCCCCGGCGTCTTTACTGCGGAGCAGATTTGCCAGTTATTGGCGCTCGCTTGTGAAACGCCTCCCGAGCATCTCAGTCATTGGACGCAACCGGCACTCGTCCGAACCGCTATTGATAGGGGGATTGTAGACACCATTTCGCTCAGCAGTATCGGGCGTTTTTTAAAATCAGGGGGATTTGAAACCGCATCGCACTAAATATTGGCTCAACCACAAAGCCGAAGATGAAGCGACCTTTCGACAAGAAGTGAGAGACGTTTGCAAGCTCTACCATCAAGCTCAAGAGCTACACGAATCCGGTGTACATGTGATCAGTGTGGACGAGAAAACCGGTATTCAGGCGCTGGAACGGATTCATCCGGATCACCCCCGATGTCCAAAGGAAAACTGGAATTACACGAATTTGAGTACAAACGGCATGGCACACAAACCCTGATAGCCAATTTTGAAGTAGCGACCGGAAAAATCCTGTGTCCAACGTTGGGCGACACCCGAACAGAAAACGATTTTGTGGCCCATATCCAGGCGACCGTCGCTACTGACCCCACGGCAAAATGGGTATTTATTGCCGACCAACTGAATACGCATAAATCCGCTTCATTGGTGAAATGTGTGGCAGAACTCTGCGGCATCGAAGCCCCGCTGGGCGAGAAAGGACAATCCGGCATTTTAGAGAACATGGCGTCGCGCGCGGACTTTTTACAATGCACCGAGCACCGTATCCGTTTTGTTTATACACCAAAACATTGTTCATGGCTGAACCAAGTCGAGATTTGGTTCGGCATTTTAAGCCGTCGCTTACTCAAACGCGGAAGTTTCCCTTCGATTAAGGCTCTGAATCAAAGAATTCAGGCGTTCATTGCATTTTTTAATGAAACATTGGCAAAACCGTTTCGATGGACCTATATTGGTAAGCCTCTACTTGTCTAAATTATCGAAGGTATTTCAGAAGGCGAGTACTAGGCTTCAATTGCGGAAACTTTTTGATTTTTAATTTGCATAGGTTGTTTGCTCTTGTGAAAATATGCATTTTGATTTGATCGCGAATAACGCGTGTTACCATAAAATAGCTAAAAACAAGCATTCCTGGTAGCGCCGGTTGGAACGCGAACCGTTGTTTTGAATAATTTGTGAATCCGCGCCTCGTTTCACGAATGGAAGATTTTGGATTGATTTGAGGAAAAGAAATGGCTCAGTACGCAATCATTGGTTTGGGGAGCTTCGGCATCACGCTGGCCTTGCAATTGGCGAAGATGGGAAATGAGGTCATCGGGATCGATAACGACAGGAAGGTGGTCGAAAGCGTCGCCAGCTCGCTCTCTCACGCGGTGATCGCCGACGCGACCGACGAAGTCGCGTTGGAGGAATTGAGCCTGGCCTATTACGATGCCGTGGTCGTCGCGATCGGCGAGGACATGAAGGCCAGTCTGATTTGCGTCGTCCATTTAAAAAACTTAGGTCTCCAAAACATTTGGGTGAAAGCGACGACCGACGAGCACCATCTCATTTTAAAGAGTCTGGGGGTCAGCCGCATCATTCACCCGGAAGAGGAAATGGGCGTCAGGACGGCGCGAACACTTTATTATCCGATGATAAGGGAGTACATGTCTTTGGGCGACAGACAATACGTGGTCGAAATCCCCGCCATCGAAAAACTGTCGGGGACGGTGCTTTCCGATTTATTGTCCGAAGTGACTGGGCATGTCTTTTGTCTGTTGATCAAGCGGCGAGAGAAACTCTATCCGTCCCCGCACGAGCAATTCGTCATCGAACAAGGCGACATGTTGGTGCTAGCGGGAGACCGACTGTCATTGACCAAGCTGGTGCCGAGACTCGTATAATTCGATGACAATCATGTTCTCTTTGCGGCGTCGATTCAAATTAGCTCGAATTCATCTGTCCAATACCGTTTTGAAAGCCAGTCCTCCCGCGATTCTAATTGCCGGTTATCTGGGTCTGATCGTCACCGGCACGTTATTGCTCAAACTTCAGATTGCGACCCCTAAAGCGATCGGCTGGCTTGATGCCCTATTTACCGCAACATCGGCCGTCACGGTGACCGGCCTGGTCGTGCTCGATACCGGCGCCGACTTCACTGTATTCGGACAAATTGTCATTGCCCTACTGATTCAGGCCGGCGGTTTGGGATTCATGACGTTTTCGATTCTGACCGCGATGAGCATGGGCAAGCGCATCGGCATCAAACATCAATTGCTGGCGCTCGAGGCGCTAAACCAGACCAGTCTCAGTAAAATCTGGGAAGTGGCCTTTGCGGTGTTTTATTTCGCCTTCTCCATAGAAGCGGCCGGCATCGTATTGCTGACCCTGTTATGGAGCACCGATCACGGCTGGAGCCAGGCACTGTATGAGGCCTTTTTTTATACGATCTCGGCCTTCAATAATGCCGGTTTCGCGTTATCGGCGGACAGTTTGACGCGCTATGCGTTCAATCTGCCGGTCAACCTGGTTGTCAGCGCGTTGTTCATTATCGGCGGGCTCGGCTTCGTCGTGTTGCTGGATCTTTGGCAAATCCGGGGCTGGAAGAAACTCCAGATCTACAGCAAAGCAATGATCGGCAGCACCGTAATCATCAATCTGTTAGCTTGGTTGCTGGTCTGGCTGTTTGAGCGGAACAATCCCGGCACGATTGGCAGCCTTCCACTGGCCGATCAATTGACCGCCGCTTGGTTTCAGGCGGTGACGCCGCGCACGGCCGGTTTCAATGCCTTGCCGGTCGAAGCGTTGAGCGATTCGACGACCCTAATGACGCTGTTGTTGATGTTTATCGGCGGCGGCTCCCTGAGCACCGCAAGCGGCATCAAATTAGGCACGTTCATCGTCATTTTTATGTCGATTTACGCTTTTCTGGGAAGACGGGACGAAGTGACCTTGATGCATCGATCGATTTCCCAAAATACCGTCATGAAGGCTTTTGCCATCAGCGTGATTTCCCTGGCTCTTGTATTTGCCGGCACGCTGTTATTGTCGGTGTTGCAACAAGCGCCGTTGATTGACATCTTGTTCGAAGTGGTTTCCGCTCTCGGCACTGTGGGCTTGTCGAGAGGCCTGACCGGCGAGTTGTCCGTTGCCGGCCAATGGCTGATCATGGTGCTGATGTTCGTGGGTCGCTTAGGGCCCTTGACCTTTGTTTACGTAATCGCAACGCCGAGACAGCGACGCATCAAGTACCCTGGAGTCGATATTCAGGTCGGATAATTCACCAAGCTGACTTGACCCAACCCTATAGTTTTTTCTCTGAAAGGAAAGCATCTTGCGGCGCAAGACGATAAAATATCACCCCAAAAGTTAAGTCATTTATAACCAGGGCTACCTCATTAAATGAATGAGTGGCAAAACAGAATTTAACGACAAATACGCCTGAAGTAAGTTAAACGTTTAGGGTGTGTTAAATACCCCGCCTCGCGTGCATGACCAATTTTGCCCCGGTGGCGGTTTTTGGCAGCTTGCTTCGCGAAGCCGCTCACGCTGTTCAACATCCGAAGGCAAGACGGTGCTTTGCGTAGGAGCGCCGCCCTCGGCGCGAAAAGAGCCATTCGGCCCGAGGGCGGGCCTCCTCCTACGGGCAGACTTCGGCGGAGCCGCGGCGCAAGTAGCCGCATGTCGCTATGCGAAATGCAGGTCAACGTGGTCCTGAACGATTCAAACGTTTGGGGCGGGTGAAATAACCCGCCCCGCCCAGAGGGATGATGCGATATTAACCAATGTGTTGGTTCAGGTACTTTTTAATGAGGGAACCCTGCATTTATAACTATTCAGCGTAGAATTTTTTAGCCATATTCTCTATAATTGCTATTCCATGAAAGTCCAAAAAATAACAATCCTGTCTATATTATACAACTTGTATTTTCGGTTCTCGGGGAGCATCAGCGGGCTGATGTTTTGGAATTCAAAAAATACGCATGAACTCACAAATTAACGTCCATGTCTTTTAGTCTGTTAAGATTGATGCCTGCATCCCATTCTATGTTACTTTAGACGCCTTAACTAGGCTAGAGGCGGCTACTGAGCATGTCAACCGGTTTCCTATCAAAACACTATCATCCTATCACCTAACGAAAAATGAAAATTGTCATTTTAGGGGCCGGAGTGACCGGCTCATCAGTCGCCACCGCTTTGGCCAGCGAGGAAAATGATATTGTCGTGATCGATATCAGGACGCATTTGCTGGCTAATCTGAAAGAGCGCTTGGATATCGCCACGGTAACGGGCAATGCCGGACATCCAAGAATATTGGAGGAAGCCGGCGTACAAAATGCCGATATCGTCATAGCGGTCACGGATCGGGACGAAACCAATATGCTCGCCTGCCAGATCATCAACACGCTTTACAGTAAACCGAAAACCATCGCCCGTGTCAGGGCGATCGATTATCTGAAGCATCCCGAACTGTTTCGCCCCGGCGGCATTCCCATTGACATCGTGATCAGTCCCGAACAGATCGTCATGCAAGCCATTCATAATCTGATCAAGTTTCCGGGCGTCAAACATATTTCTTCCTTCGCCAATGGCATGGTCAGACTGTTCTCGATCAAGGCGGCGGCTGAAGGCTTTCTGACCGGAAGACGGATCAAAGACTTGAAAGAGCGATTGACCAGCGGAAAAATTCGTGTGGTCGCGATCTTCAGGCAAGGCTCCCCTATTCCGGTCAATGGCGAGGCCGTCATCAAGGAAGCCGACGAAGTATTCTTCGTTTCTCCCAGAGAGAAAATCCGTAAAGTGCTGACCGAACTCCATACGCTGGAAGAGCCCATCAAGAGCGTTATCATCGCCGGCGGTGGACATGTCGGCAAGCGCTTGGCGATGGCTTTGGAAAAAGAACATCAAGTCAAGGTGATCGAACAGGATATCGATCGTATCAAAAATATCGCGGTCGATCTGAAAAAAGCCACCGTTCTGCACGGAGACAGCACCGATGAAACGCTTCTGCTTGATGAAATGATCGAAAGAACCGATTTGTTTTGCGCGGTGACCAATAACGACGGCGCAAACATCATTTCGGCCGCGCTGGCAAAAAAACTGGGCGCCAAAAAAGCCATTTGCCTGCTCAATCATAGCGCCTACGTCAAATTGGTCGAAGAAACCGATATCGATGTCGTCGTGCTGCCGAATCAAGAAACGTTGGGCAGCATTCTAAAACATGTTCGCAAAGGCGATGTCGCCCGAGTCAGTTCGCTGTGTGGCGGAACCGCCGAAGCTCTGGAAGCGATCGCCCATAAAGACGGCGCGGCACGCTCCGTGGTGGGCCTGAAAGTAGAACAGATCAAACTGCCCGAGGGGGTGGTTCTTGGTTCATTGATCAGACGCGGCAAGATCATTCCTATCCATCACGACACCGTTTTCGAAGAAAACGACCACATCGTCATGTTCGTGCTCGATAAAATGCTGATTAAACACGTTGAAAGCTATTTTCAACGCCTCTGACACAAGAGCACCCTACCCTTATGCAAGCTAAAGTCGTCCTCAGAAGCATCGGCCTGTTGCTGATCTTGTTTAGTTTCACGATGTTCACGCCACTGCTGGTTTCTATCATTTTTCATGACCAAAACGAACATCTTTTTTGGCAAAGCTTTTTAATTATCCTCGTGATCGGTTTGTCGCTGTGGTTTCCACTGCGCAAAGAAAAGCATCAGCTCTACCACCGTGATGGTTTTTTAATCGTGGCCTTTTATTGGATGATTCTGGGCACCATTGGATCGGTTCCCTTTCAACTGGCCGAAACACCCAATATGAGCTTTACCGATGCGGTGTTCGAGTCGATTTCCGGATTTACCACCACAGGCGCCACGGTACTGGAAGGGTTAGACCAATTGCCGCCATCGATCCTGTTTTACCGACAACAATTGCAATGGCTGGGCGGCATGGGCGTCATCGTGTTGGCGTTGGCCGTTCTACCCATCCTCGGTATCGGCGGCATGCAGTTATATCGGGCGGAGGTGCCGGGGCCGGTCAAGGATGCGAAATTGACGCCACGCATTACCGAGACTGCCAAGGCGCTATGGGTCATTTATCTTTTTATCACTGTGGTCTGTGCAATTTGTTATCGACTCGCCGGTATGGATTGGTTCGACGCCATCGCACATTCCTTTTCGACCGTCGCCAATGGCGGTTACTCAACTCATGACGCCAGCTTCGGTTACTTCAACAACCCTGCCCTAGAGTTCATCGCGATTTTCTTCATGATGGTGTCCGGCCTCAATTTCGCCCTGCATTTCATCGCGTTGCA
Source organism: Methylomarinum sp. Ch1-1 (assembly GCF_030717995.2). Taxonomy (NCBI): domain Bacteria; kingdom Pseudomonadati; phylum Pseudomonadota; class Gammaproteobacteria; order Methylococcales; family Methylococcaceae; genus Methylomarinum; species Methylomarinum roseum. The sequence goes on from NZ_CP157743.1 coordinate 2,983,262, forward strand.
AAAACGATCAATTTCTTGCTACTTCAAGGACAGCGAAGCCTTCACCTACATCTCCATCTTGTTGATCTGTGGCGGCCTGGTTGGAGGGCATATCTATTTTAATGGAACCGCCGGTTTATCACTGTTCGACGCCATGCGGCACGGCATGTTCCAAACCGTTTCCTTTATGACTACGTCAGGATTTACTACCACCGAGTTTTATCTGTGGCCGGGCGTGGTGCCGGTGTTGCTGGTGTTTGCCGGATTTATCGGCGGCTGTGCGGGGTCGACAGCCGGCGGCCTGAAGGTCATCCGCGTCATCTTTCTCTATAAACAGGGAGAAAGGGAAATCAAACGCTTGATTCACCCAAACGCCTACATACCGGTCAAGGTAAATAATGAAGTGCAGGCGGAAAACATTATCGATGCAGTCTGGGGCTTCTTCTCGTTGTACGTTGTCGCCTTTGTCATTATCATGCTGTTGATGATGGAATTCGGTCTCGACCAGGTATCTGCCTTCGCCGCAGTCGCGGCTTGCATCAACAATGTAGGTCCGGGGCTTGGTGAAGTTGCCGTGAGCTTCATTACCGTTTCCGATCCGGTCAAATGGTTGGGTTGTTTCGCCATGCTGTTGGGACGACTGGAAATTTTCACTATCTTGGTTTTGCTATCGCCTCGTTACTGGCGCTATTGACATCCATTTTTGTAATTATTCAGCGGACTATTATCAAGATGAGTAGGTAATTGATTTATCGGGTCCATTGACTCTGATGTTCAGGCGTTGCAGCCATATAGCTAAGGTATTCACCCAGCGCCTAAATACCCTAGGCTATTCATTTCTTTCTTTTAGTCTTCCTGAAGCAAACAACTTAAATAGAAGTTACACATTGACGCACTACTGTCCGGTTAAAAAAAATCAGCAAAGTTCGAAGTAACTTCTCGATAACTTATGGCACGAGCCAGGGCTCCCTCATTAAATTACCTGAACCGACACATCGGTTAAGATCCCGTCATCCCACGGGCGAAGATTTGATTTGGCAAATCGACACGGTTTATTTTGATTGCCGCAACGCACGGGGCATGTTTGATGAAGGGTTATTTGCCGAAAAAGCGCCGCAACCGCAAGTCAAAATAATCGAAATCAAGCTTTCCCAGGGCGAAGCCCGACCACGGCGGCGTCTTGCCGACCTACCCCTCCCTCCCGGACATCGCCGCGATCAGAGGCGTCGAATGGATTACACCAATCCTATCCGATACGACGTCGGCATGAACGGCGGATTTATCGCCTAACGCCACGGTGTCGGATCAATTTTTGTGATTATCTGTCTAATTCAAATAATCAGAGTCTAAATGATCCTGTCAACCGCTTTTGTGTGTGTTAAATGACCTATTTTTTTAGATTCTGTCACAGTGATTAATTATGTAATTACGATTTATTGTCTGTCGTTGTGTAAGTCTGGGGCGAGGAAGACGACTTAACGATAAGCATTGTCCGTTTTTTTTTCGACCCATTGAACGGGTTTGCCTGACATCGTCAATGCAGTGAAGTGGAGGCTAACATGAAACACCCCATCTATGCCGAAGACTGGCCCGACATCGACACCGTGCTTTACAACCGCTCAGTCAAGCTGTTCAGGAACCTCAAGAACCTGCTCAAGGTTAAATTAGAACTATTTGCCGACACCCAAGTGCTGCAAGGCGATATATTTCTGTTCAATCATTTCTCTCGTTTCGAAACCTTCATACCCCAGTTTCTGATTTTCGAACAAACCGGCGCCTACAGTTGCGCGATTGCGTCCGGCGAATTTTTCAAGGAAGACACTATTCTGTCTAATTATCTCATGCAGGTCGGTGTCTTTCCTCACGATCATCCTCGCCTATTCGCCATGTTGGCGGAACAAATACTGCGCGGACGCAAGGTCATCGTTTTTCCGGAAGGGAGTATGGTCAAAGACCACCGCGTGATCGATCACAAAGGTCAATACAGTATTTTTTCTCGATCCACCGGCAAGCGGCGTAAACTTCATACCGGACCGGCAGTGTTGGGCCAAGGCGTAGAGGCCTTGAAAGCGGCCATTCGCCATGCTTTTAAAATCCATGACCAGGAGCGCTTGCAACACTGGCAAGATCAACTGAAATTCGACAGTTTAGATGTCTTGATGGCAGTGTCGCTGAAACCGACCTTGATCGTGCCGGGCAGCATCACCTTTTATCCGATCCGATCCTCGGAAAACCTGTTGTTCAAAATTGTTGAAAGATTTTCCGGCGACTTGACCGAACGGCAATCCGAGGAGCTATTGATCGAAGGCAACATACTGCTCAAAGATACCGACATGGATATACGCCTGGGCGATCCGGTCAATCCTTGTTGCGTTTGGGATTGGCGCACGCATTGGCTCATGGAAAAGTTGGCGCCGGACATCACCGATTCAAATACCGTTTTCAAATTGAACAAGCAAGCGACAAACTGGAAACAGCGATTATTGGGGTATTTTTTCATAAAAAACGCACAATGTTCGCGCAATCAATATATGGAAAAAATCTACGCCTCGGTCACGATCAACCTGAGCCATTTGGCATCGACGTTAATCATGAACTATTTGGGCGACAAACGTGACTACATCGAAAAAAGCCGTTTCTATACGGTGCTGTATATTGCCATCAAAAACCTGCAAAAAAATCCTGACATCTATCTCCACCGCAGCCTGTTGATTCCCGACGAATATGGCGATTTAGCGCATGGCGTCAATCGCCGATTCGATCATTTCATATGCGTCGCCAAGGAAGCCGGATTGATCGCCGAACAAGACGAGTGCTACCGATTTTTACCTAAACTCTGTGAGGATCACGATTTCGATCAGGTTCGCCTGGAAAACCCCATTATCGTTTACCATAACGAAGCCGCGCCGTTAAGCAGCGTGCGCGAAGCCTTGCTGACGGCAGACCGGACATACCCGCAAATCTCCCCCCTTCAACTGGCCGCCTGGCGCTTCGAGGATGAACAACTGGCGCTGGCGATCGAGCAGGAAAGCTGCAGCAAGCGGCAAAACGGGAACTTCAAGGATAGCGAAACCGCAATTGCCGATCCCTCCCCTTTTCTGATCCAGCCGAAACAAGCCAACGGCTTCGGTATTCTGTTGATTCATGGTTTGTTGGCCAGCCCGGCGGAAGTCCGGGATTATGGTCGAAAGCTCTCCTCACAAGGATATACGGTGATGGGGGTCAGACTCAAGGGACATGGTACTTCGCCTTACGCTCTGCGCGACTTGAGTTTTGAAGACTGGGATGAAAGCGTCAGGCACGGTTTTAACATCCTGAAAATTCATTGCGACAAACTCTTCATCGTCGGTTTTTCCACCGGCGGGGTACTGGGCCTGAAACTGGCGGCGAATAATCCGCCTGAATTGGCTGGCGTGGTTGCTGTAACAGTCCCGGTCAAATTCACTAACCCCGCTTTCATGCTGGTTTCCTTGCTGCATAACACCAACGCTTTGGTGCATTGGGTTTCTTCCTTCGAAGGCGTTAAACCGTTCATCGAAAACAAACCGGAGCATCCCGACATCAATTACCGCAACATCCCTGTCCGCGCTTTGTATGAATTGAGACGCCTCATTCAACATACGGAAGCATTATTAGGCGATATTGAAACACCGACGCTCTTAGTTTATGCCGACCAAGATCCGATCGTGGCGCCGGAAAGCGCGGAAATATTTTTCAACAAAATCGGAGCGAAAGATAAACAATTGCAAGCGGTCACGGCCGATCGGCACGGCATTTTAATGGAAAATTTGGGCGAAACCTGGGCCGTGATCGATGCATTCATACAAAAACAACGGCGGCGTCCATCACCAATGTCTTTAACACCCGTTACAGAACTCATCAAGGAGATTGCCTCATGAACAATGCCATTATCGCGGGTTATGCGCGCTCGCCATTCACTCCCGCGCACAAGGGCGCTCTCGCCGCCGTCAGACCGGATGAGCTGGCCGCGCAATTGGTCAAATCTTTAGTCCGGGAAAGCGGGATCGACCTCAACGACATCGAAGACCTGATTTTAGGCTGCGCCTTTCCTGAAGGTGAGCAAGGGTTGAACTTGGCCCGCCTGGTCGTGCATCTGGCGGAATTGCCCATCGGCATTGCCGGCGTAACCGTCAACCGCTTCTGCGGTTCCTCGATGCAAGCCATCCATATGGCCGCCGGCGCGATTCAGATGAATGCCGGCGACGTCTTTATCTGCGCCGGCGTCGAATCGATGAGCCGAGTGCCGATGGGGGGATTCAACACTCTGCCCCATCCCGGACTTTACCGGGACTATCCTCAGGCCTATATTGGCATGGGGGAAACTGCGGAAAACCTGGCGTTGAAATACGCCATCGCCCGCGCCGATCAAGAGGCCTTCGCATTGACCAGTCAGCAAAAAGCCCATGCGGCCGAGCAACAGAGGCTGTTCATCGATGAAATCATCCCGATCGTGACTGCGAGCGGCGAAGGTATCGAACGGGACGGTTGCTTGCGTCCGGAAACGACGCCGGAAGCCATGACCGAACTCTCTCCGGCCTTTAGCGAAAACGGCAGCGTCACGGCGGCAACCTCATCGCCCTTGACCGACGGTGCGGCGGCCGTCCTGGTTTGCAGCGAGGCGTATGCAGACGCGCACAATCTGCCTAAACTGGCGCGCATCAAGGCTGTCGCAGTTTCCGCGTGCCAGCCCGAAATCATGGGCATCGGGCCGGTCGTGGCAAGCCATAAAGCTTTGCGCCGGGCGGGATTGAGGCTCGACGACATCGACATCGTCGAATTGAATGAAGCTTTTGCCGCACAAGTCTTGGCCGTTCTTAAAGAGCTTCCTGTCGCCGCGGACAAACTGAATCTGGACGGCGGCGCGATCGCTCTGGGCCATCCTCTTGGCGCAACCGGCGCGCGCATTACGGGCAAGGCCGCCGCGTTATTGCAACGTGAACGTAAACGCTACGCCCTGGCCACTCAATGTATCGGCGGTGGTCAAGGCATTGCGACAATATTGGAGACCTGTCATGAACATTGAAAGAGTTGCCGTCATCGGCGCCGGTGTCATGGGCTCCGGCATCGCCGCGCAAGTCGCCAATGCCGGCATAGCGGTCTATTTATTGGATCTACCGGCCCAGGAAGGCTCTAATCGCAATGCCATTGCCGAAGCCGCCATCGCCAAATTACTCACAACCGAACCGCCGCCGTTGATGCTCTCGGAAAATGTGGGTTTGATCCATCCCGGAAACAACGAGGACGATTTATTCCGTCTCGCCGAGGTCGATTGGGTGATCGAGGCGGTGGTCGAAAATCCGGCCGTCAAACGCGATTTATACCGAAAGCTGGATAAGGTTTGTCGTCCCGGCACGCTCATTTCTTCGAATACCTCATCCTTGCCGTTGCATGTCTTGACTCAGGAATTGCCCGACAGCTTCAAACGCCGCTTCCTGATCACTCACTTTTTCAATCCACCGCGCTATATGCGTCTGCTGGAACTGGTTACTTCTTCGGACCTGGCGCCCGAGGCGCTTGACCGCATTCGCGTCTTCGCCGACCAAAAACTCGGTAAGGGCTGTGTATTGTGTCACGACACGCCGGGGTTCATAGCCAACCGCATCGGCACTTTCTGGATTCAAACCGCGATACGGGAAGCCATCGCCCTGAATTTAAGCGTCGAACAAAGCGATGCCGTCATGACGTTGTTTGGCATTCCCAAAACCGGCGTATTCGGATTGCTGGATCTAGTCGGTCTGGATTTAATGCCGCATATCCTGAAGAGTTTTCTACAAACCCTGCCGGCGGAAGATAAGCTGCGCGACATCGCCGCCATTCCATCGTTAATGACGGACATGATCGAACAAGGCTATACCGGCCGCAAAGGCAAGGGTGGCTTTTACCGCCTAAAACCAGGCAGCACCGATAAGATCAAAGAATCCATTGATCTCAAAAACGGAGACTATCATACCAGTGAAAAATTCCGCATCGAAGACGTCGGCGACAGTCCCGAGTCTTTACGAAAATTCTTAGCTGGCGACGGTTCGCTTAACCGTTATGCCTGGCGGGTCTGGTCCGAGACCTTGACTTATTGCGCCGAGCTGATACCCGAAATCGCCGACGATATCGTCTCCATCGACGACGCCATGCTAATGGGTTACAACTGGCGTTACGGCCCGTTTCAACTGCTGGATCGCTTCGGCGTCGATTGGTTCGCCCAGCGCTTGCGCGATGAAGGTCGCCCCGCGCCCTCGCTGCTGACGGACGGCCAGAGTTTCTACCGTTTCGACAAGCACCGGCTGCAATTCAAGCATCAACCGGGACACTATCGTCCACTGCCGATACGGCCGGGCGTGCTGTCCTTGAACGCCCTCAAACACAGCGGCGAAGCGCTGTTGCATAATGCGTCGGCCAGTCTTTGGGACATCGGCGACGGCATCGTTTGTTTCGAATTTCATAGCAAGATGAACACGCTGGATCCCGACAGCCTCACCTTGCTCAGCGAAGCAGCCGAATTGATCCGGCAGGATTTCCAAGGCCTGGTGATCTACAACGAAGGCGAAAACTTTTCCGCAGGGGCTAACCTCAAGTTATTGGCGCCCTCGCTGATGCAACAAGACTGGCAAGCGGTCGATGACATTTTGCGCCTCGGTCAGCAAAGCTATGCGGCCTTGAAATACGCCCCCTTCCCTGTCGTCGGCGCGCCGACCGGCCTGGCGCTCGGCGGCGGCTGCGAGATTCTGTTGCACTGCGATGCCATTCAGGCCCATGCCGAACTCTATGTAGGCCTGGTGGAAACCGGCGTCGGTTTGGTGCCCGGCTGGGGCGGCTGCAAGGAATTACTGCGGCGCTGGCTGGAATTTCCGAAACGCCCGGGCGGTCCGATGCCGGCGATCGCGCAATGCTTTGAGACCATCGCCCTGGCCAAGGTATCGCAATCGGCATTCGACGCCAAGAAATTTCTCTTTCTCGATCGATCCGACGGCATCACGATGAACAAGGAACGCTTGTTAGCCGACGCCAAAGCTCTCGCCTTGAGTTTAACGGAAAATTACTCGCCGCCGGAGCCTTACGAGTTTTATTTGCCCGGCGCATCGGCCCAGGCGACGTTGGATATCGCTGTGCGTAACCAGCAACAGTCCGGCAAGGCGAGCGCCTACGACGGCGTCATCGCCAGGCAGCTCGCCCATGTCCTCTGCGGCGACGATACCGACATCACCCTGCCATTGAGCGAACAGGGGCTGCTCGACCTTGAACGGGAAGCATTTTTGCATCTGGTCCAGCAGCCCGGCACTCAGGCGCGCTTGGAACATTTGCTGAAAACAGGCAAGCCCTTACGTAACTGAGGAGTAAGGACCAAGAAGCTGTCACGCTCTCCGGTAACAATGGGAACGACAGAAAAGGAGTATGCAATGAACGAATTTTTTCTGATCATCGTCATTGGCGCAGTAACGATACTGGTGGTTCGACCCTTGAGACGGCAATTTCTGACCCGGCCGTTATTCAAATGGATGCGAAAACGTATGCCAACGATGTCGCAAACAGAACGAGAGGCATTGGAAGCCGGCAACACCTGGTGGGATGCCGAATTGTTCAACGGCAAGCCTGACTGGCGCAAACTCAGCCTTGCTCCCGCACAATTAAGTAAGGAGGAACGGGACTATCTCGACGGCCCGGTGGAGACCTTGTGTGCAATGCTCGACGACTGGGATATTACTCACAATCGCCGTGACTTGTCCGAAGCAGTTTGGAAGTATATCAAACAACATAAATTTTGCGGCCTCATCATCCCCAAATCCTATGGCGGCCTGGATTTCTCCGAATTCGCTCACTCCCAGGTCGTCATGAAAATAGCCAGCCGTTCGGTTTCCGCCGCCGTCACGGTAATGGTGCCGAATTCATTGGGTCCGGCCAAGCTGTTACTGGCCTATGGCACGGAACAGCAAAAGCAACATTATTTACCCCGTCTGGCGGATGGCCTGGAAATACCCGCCTTTGGGCTGACGAGTCCGGAGGCGGGCAGCGATGCCGGATCGATGACCGACAACGGCGTGGTTTGTTACGACACTTTCCAAGGCGACGAAAAGATATTGGGTATCCGTCTGAACTGGGAAAAACGTTACATTACCCTGGGGCCGGTCGCCACGGTGCTAGGCTTGGCTTTTAAATTATACGACCCGGATCATCTGTTAGGAGAAACTGAAGACCTGGGAATCACTGTCGCATTGATCCCGACCGACACCTCCGGCATCTCGATCGGACATCGCCATTTTCCGCTCGATTCGGCTTTTCAAAACGGCCCCAATTGGGGTAAAGACGTTTTCATCCCGCTCGATTGGATCATCGGCGGCGTAGCCCAGGCCGGCCAGGGCTGGAGAATGCTGATGCAAAGTCTCGCTACCGGTCGCGCTATTTCACTGCCGGCGCTCAGCGTTGGTGCGGCCAAATTCGTTTGCCGCAACTGCGGCGCCTATGCACGGATTCGCACCCAATTCAATAGACCCATAGGCGTCTTCGAAGGGATCGAGGAAGTGCTGGCGCGGATGGCTGGTTTGACTTATTTGCTGGATGCCGCACGGCATATTACCTGCGCCGCACTCGATGTCGGCGAAAAACCGGCGATCATTTCCGCCATACTCAAATACCACGCCACCGAAGCCATGCGCCGCATCATCAACGACGGCATGGATATTCAGGGCGGTTCAGGCATTTGCCTTGGACCCTCGAACTTCATCGGTCGCTTGTATCAGGTGATTCCGGTCGGCATTACCGTCGAAGGCGCCAATATCCTCACCCGGACGATGATGATCTTCGGCCAGGGGTCGGTGCGCTGCCATCCTTTCGTACAACTCGAAATGAATGCGCTGAACGAGCCTGACCCGGACCGGTCCCTAGCGGAGTTCGACGATCTCCTGTGGCGGCATGTCGGCTTTTTTTTGGGCAATCTGACCCGAGGCTTCTGCTTCGGGTTGGGAGGTGTAGCACTGGTTCGCACGCCGGGCGATAAACAGACCCGGCGTTATTACCGGCAATTAACCCGGCTCAGCACTGGCTTCGCACTGGCTGCAGATTTCGCGCTGTTGACGCTCGGTGGTCGACTGAAACGCAAGGAGCGTCTCTCCGGCCGCTTCGCCGACATCCTCAGTCATCTGTATCTCTGTTCGTGCGCACTGAAACACTTCGAAAACCAGGGATCACAGCGGGATGATCTGCCCTTGCTGGATTGGGCCTGCCAATACAGTCTACATCGCGCCCAACAATCTCTGTTGGCGGTGTTCGGGCTGTTGCCGGCAAGGGTGCCCGCCCAGCTTTTGCGCCATGCGCTGTTTCCGCTGGGTAAGCCCTATGCGCCGCCGCAAGAGTCGTTGACCGGCGCGCTGGCGCAAAAACTTTTGACCGACAACCCTGCTCGAGAACGCTTGACGGCGGGAATATACATCAATGCCATGCCTGAGGACGCCAGCGGCCGTATCGAAGCAGCATTCAAGGCGGTGCTGGCGGCGGCGCCGGTCGAAGCAAAGATTCACCTTGCTCAGAAACAAGGTCGACTTTCCACCGGAACGCCAGATGAAATATTGGCTGACGCATTGCAAGACGGCATTATTGACCCCTCGGAGGCCGCATCGATGCGGCGAGCTGGGCAAGCCCGACGGAATGCCATTCGCGTCGACGATTTCACCCCGGAGCAACTGACCGGTTTCTTTGAGTCAAACGAACACTAACGTTTCAGTGGAGATTAATACTTGTGCCCCAAAAATTCTTCCAAACGGCGGTCGATCGGAAGAAAACGTCCCGAACTAGAAGAAGCTCAGGGCTGGGCGCAGATGCTGCGCAATGCCTCATTCAGTAACTATACGTTGCGACAGACAACCAAATCTTGTAGCGACCATGTGTAAGGTAATATCAGTCATTTACATCTGATTAGGCTTAGCGACTTGATATTGCCGAATTCGTCTTACGGCTCTTCTTTTGCCAAGTATTTTGTGGTGTGATCTTTCAGTATTTTGTTCGCACCGTCAATGTTTAAACCCTTGGCTTTCAGATATAAGAGCCTACGATACACGATCGATAATGGCGCTCTTGCCTTGTCCTTATTGGTTTGTATTAACGCATCAAGCTGGTAAAGATATTTTGTCATGTCTCGTATGATCGGCATAGACTCGGCATATTCCAGACGTTTATCGAGGTTTTGCTTATGGAGTATATTAAGGACAGGCTCTGTAACCCTCGGTGGCATATCAGCCGTATTGATCTGGTTATTACTAGAAAACCACTGATAAAATAAGAACAAGACGATGACGACGGCAGTTACTAAAATGGCGGATAGTTTTGGTGTAAGCTTATTTAGCATGTTTGATTTATTATTTAGATTCTCAGAAAGGCATACAGAGAGTCAGAGAAGTTATGGTTCAAACTTCAGTATACAGTGTGTCCATGGCGGTTTCGAGTTAAAACTTTTTCCGTGGCTAGGATCGCCGATCCCCCTCCTGCCAATCAGATTCTTCCCGTTCTTTAAGGTAATCATTCTTTCTTTTAAGGGTTGGAAACAACAGCGTTTCTTCAAGATAAAATCCCAACCAGATAAATGGCAGCGACAAAACTAGATCCACACCGAAGTTTCCGCCCATCACAATCGATAATGCAGCCGTCACAAACAGAATTCCGCCAATCAGATAATAATGAACACCCAATACGATACCGCTCAAAAACATCGTATGAGCCAGAATAATATGAATGGTCATCGCGCCGCCTCCAGGCGTGATCGTTTCTGCATGCCACATCAAAAAAACCAATAATACACAACCGAAGGCACTGCCCCAGTAGAACAACTCATAACGGATCAGATGTTTGTTGCTAATACCGGTACTGATGGCTTTAGCTTTTTCACTCAATAAAGAGCAATAGAAAAAGAGCGGCGTGACGCATAACCAATAAAAAAACGCAATACGATCGGTTGCTTCGGCCAATAATTCACCGATAAAGCACAACAACACCAACACGACGAATATTACTTCATTGATGTAGATATAGCGTAACGCGCTGTCCATACTCCAGTTTGGAATCTTGTTATCTTTGTTCATCATCGTTCCTGTAGTTCAATCGATTCTAGCCTGGATATTTCACAAAGATGGCCATTTTCCCGTTACAGTTTGCAAATATCCGGACTAGCTAAAAATGTAACAAATAAATAAAACGCGCAAGTTTATTTTTATCGCTTAACGTCACTTCTTTAAACATTGCTAACTGTGTTATTTCACCTCCCCCCAATATGTCATATAACACAGTTATGAACTTCGTCATTAAGCTAGCATCTTGTCAGATTAATCACACATGCTGTAAGAAATTGTTTCGAAGCGGCTTTATTTTTATTATGTTAGAGATCTATGGTTGGCACTCCTTTTGCTTAAACCTAGCATGTGTGTGATTCAATCAAGTAGAAACCAAGCAATGAAAAATATAATAAAGACCATTTTGCTGGGGGCAATGATAAGCCCTGCAGCCCACGCCGCTAACCACAGCGCATTAACGGATATGGATTTTCATAACGCCAGTCCGGAAAAAATCAAACTCGGGCAGTTTCTGTTTTATGACAAAATCATATCGGGCAATAAAAACACCTCGTGCGCCACTTGCCACCATCCCTTAGCCGGCACCGGCGACGGCCTGGCTCTGCCGGTTGGTGAAGGCGGCAAGGGATTGGGTGTCACCCGCGACACCGGATCTGGCAGTGACGCCATTCACGAGCGCGTACCGAGAAATGCGCCGCATCTATATAACCTGGGCGCAAAGGAATTCGTAACGATGTTCCATGACGGCCGAGTGACTGAAAATCCGGATCATCCATCTGGATTCGACTCTCCAGCCGGCGATGCGTTACCGCCCGGCCTGGATCACTCCTTGGCCGTACAGGCGATGTTTCCGCCGACATCGAATACCGAAATGGCTGGCCAAGCCGGCGAAAACCCGGTCGCCGATGCCGCCGCTGCGGGTGACGTCACTACAGTCTGGCGTTTGTTGACCGAGCGAGTGATGGGAATTGCCGAATACCGCGACTTGATTCACAAAGCTTACCCAAGCGTACAAGATCAGGATGTCAGTTTTGTCCACATCGCCAATGCCATTGGCGCCTTCGAGGCGACGGCATTCCGTGCCGACAACAGTACTTTCGATCGTTATTTGAGAGGAGAAATTAACCTGGGCCAAGCCGAAAGAATGGGATTCAAAATTTTCCAAAACAACTGTATGTCCTGTCACAGCGGTCCGTTACAAACGGATCATCAATTCCATGCTCTCGGCATTCCGCAAATCGGTCCGGGCAAAGGCGATGGTTTAGAGGGTCATGACGACTACGGGCGCGAACAGGTCACCGGCGACAGTCTTGATCGCTACCGTTTCCGCACCCCTACTTTGCGCAATGTCGCGGTCACTGGACCTTGGGGACATGATGGCGCTTACGACACCTTAGAGGCAATGATTCAACATCATTTGCATCCGGAGGAAAGCTTGGATAATTATGATATCAGCCAGGCCCGTTTACCTCCTCGCGCCGATCTGGATGAGATTGACCGACTCGTTTACGACGATATGATGAGCCGTGAAGAACTTAAAGCGAGCATTGAAATCCAGCCGTTAGACTTGTCAGAAGAAGATGTCACTTATTTAATTGATTTCCTCAATGCACTGACCGACCCGGCTAGCCTGGATACCAGAGCGACTGTACCTTACAGAGTACCTAGCGGTTTACCGATCGCCGATTAAGTTATCTCTGCTACTGCGGCCTGCCAACAAGTCCATATTTGCCTTGTTGGCAGGCCTTTTTAATTATAAACGCGCCTTGATGCGTTGATAAGCCTGGTTCAATTCATCGCCGATGATTTTGGCGGTATCGATCACCTCTTCGCCCGTGTCCACCGTGTCGTCATAAATGTCTCTGGCCTTGGCGCTGAACTTATCCCATTTCTTTTCGGCTTTTTCCCACTCCTCTTTTACATCCATTTCCGCTAAATGCACTTTCAACGCAATGGAATCGCGTTGTTGTTTGAGGTTTTCTGTCAATTCATTGAAGTCGTCTTGTAAACTCATATCTATTCCCAAGAAAATTACCACGTTAACATAAGGTTCGCACACCGATTTTTGCGAGTATGTTGATCTGCCCTACTACGCTCGAGTATAGCGAATAAATATCATAGACAGCAATGTAGTTTTAGCACGAAATGGCTTATCATGAATGTAAATCAATGACATTAGGGGCTGTTGCCGTTTTGTAACTTACCCTTGAATTTCAATAATTCCGCCTCATAACTTGTTTATTTTGAGCCAAAAACAAGCAAACTATGCCGCGACAAATGTTTACGGATGAACACTGGGGAAAATTGAAGATGATTATGTTGAAAATGGGGATATATGACAAACCCTTTCTTCGGCAAACAACCGAAGGGATTTTTTATCGTTTGCGCGTAGGTTGTCCCTGGCGAGATCTACCCAGTGCCTTTGGTAACTGGAATGCTGTTTATAAACGCTTCAATGAATGGTCTCGTAAAGAAAAACTGATGGGTATTTTTAACGAACTGATAGTTGAGCCTGACTTGGAATGGGAATTTATTGATGGAAGTATTGTGAAAGCTCATCAGCATAGTAGCGGTGCGGCCTATGGGCAAGAATCGGCGATTGGTAAATCTGTTGCGGGTAATACAACCAAAATTCATATGGCTGTTGATGCCTGTGGTCTTCCCATCCACTTTACAGTGACGGGTGGCGAAGTTCATGATTGTAAAGAAGCGCCAACCTTGGTCGCTGAACTGCCTAAAGCTGACTATATCGTTGCTGACAAAGGCTATGACAGTGAACCACTACGTGTTCAGATTCAAGACAAAGGAACTGTTCCTGTCATTCCAAGAAAAAAGAATTCAAACGTAGGGAATGATGATATGGATTGGTGTCTCTACAAATATCGTCACCTCGTTGAAAATGTGTTTGCAAGACTGAAACATTTCAGAGCTATTGCTACACGATATGACAAGCTCAAACGAAATTTTGAAGCTTCTGTGGCCTTGGCTTGCGCTTTTTTATGGTTACCTATGTGAAACGGCAACAGCCCCTAGCAAATAACATGACAAATTCTCAGTTATTAAAAGATCAGCTAAACGCGGCTTTGACCGCCAAGGGCCCTGGCTATCAACCCAGAACACGTCATTTACAGGAAGATGGCCGGCCGATTTATACCAACCGTCTGATATTGGAGGATTCGCCTTACCTATTACAGCATGCGCATAATCCGGTCGATTGGTATGCCTGGGGAGAAGAAGCATTTACGGCAGCCAGGGAACAGGATAAACCGATATTTCTGTCGATAGGCTACGCCACCTGTCACTGGTGTCATGTGATGGAAGAACAAAGCTTTGAAAGCACCACCGTCGCCAAACTATTAAACGAACATTTTATCTGCATCAAGGTGGACAGAGAGCAGCACCCCGATATCGATGCCACCTATATGACCGCCGTCACCCTTTTTACCGGGCACGGCGGTTGGCCGATGTCCTCTTTTTTGTGTCCCGATGGCCGCCCCTTTTATGCCGGCACTTATTATCCTCAGACCAGTTTCATCGATTTACTGACTCAAATAGGAAGGGCCTGGCATCAACAACGGGATGTCTTGTTCATCCAGGCCGAACAACTCGCCGATGCAGTAGAACAAACGACATCGAATCAGGCGCAGCTCGCCGAGCTGGAAAAAAACATCATGCAGTCAGCCCTCGACAATATTTTACAAAACTACGATGATCGTTATGGCGGCTTCAGCGGCGCCCCTAAATTTCCTCATGAACCCTTGTTGTTATTGTTACTTCATTCATTGCAGCGAAAGCCCAATGGTCAGTTATTGGTGGCGCTGGAACATACCTTGGAAGCCATGGCGCAGGGAGGGATTTATGATCAAATTTGTGGCGGTTTTCACCGTTATGCGGTCGATAATCATTGGCTGGTGCCGCATTTTGAAAAAATGCTCTATAACCAAGCCTATCTATCCCGCGTGTATTTGCAGACATTTAGCTTAACCGGCAATCCGCTGCATGTTCGCATCGCCCGACAGACATTGGATTATGTGCTCAGGAACATGCGCGACGAAAGAGGCCTGTTTTATTCGGCGACAGACGCCGACAGCGAAGGGCATGAGGGAACTTATTTCGTCTGGAGCATCGATGAAATCAAAAAAGCCTTAAGTGAAGACGAAGCACAGCTCGTCATCGATTTATATGGTGTCAGCGAAAAAGGCAATTTTGAAGGCAAGAATATCCTGTATCTCCCCCGCTCTTTGCCCAGTGTCGCAGAGGAAAAACAACAATCCCTAAGCGATTTGACGCAACGTCTCGATCCCATTCTGGACCGCCTACGGCAGACTCGTGAGCAACGAATTCCACCATTGACCGATGAAAAAATTTTGGCCTCATGGAACGGCATGATGATCACTGCGCTAGCCGAAGCCGGACAACTCTTGCATGATCCGGCTTATCTTGAAGCCGCCGAACGAGCGGCGAGCGCATTATGGCGACACCAACGTGATGGCCGGCAGTTATGGCGCGTCAACCTGCAAGGAAAGACTTCGGTCGCGGCCAGACAGGATGATTACGCGCACCTGGTCGAAGCATTATTACTGTTATACGACGTCACCGATAATAGTGTTTATTTGAGTCGAGCACAGCAACTAGTCGACGAGATGCTCGATAAATTCCTCGATGCTTCGACAGGCGCTTTAAATATGGGTAACGAGCGATTGTTATTTACCCAGCCGAAAGACAGTTACGACGGTGCCCTGCCCTCCGGCAATGCCGTTGCTGTTCGTGTGTTAAGTAGATTATACAGGCGGAGCGGAAACAGTGCGTACCGGCAACAAGCCAGCAATATACTACGATGTTACGCCAGTCAGATCAACAGACAACCAGTCGCTTATGCCTACATGTTGGCGCAAATGGACGAATTACAGCATGGAGAAATCGGCGGTTATCAATATGCCGGCGATGGTGCGATCAAAGTAACGGCATCCGCCTCGCGTGAGACCAAAACCCAGATCCGTCTAACCGTCTACTGGCGATTCAACGAAGGCTGGCATCTGAATCAGGCCGCGAAGTACGGTTTATTAAACCAGTCGGCGTTTGAACTGAGGCAAGTGATTGCCAAAAACGAACATGAATCCGCACTTGAAATCGACATTGCCGATCAAAACATTCAAGAACCACTCAAGTTGTTGCTGACGGTACAAGCGTGTAACGCGCAGCGCTGTTTACCCGAACAACAGCTGTGCCTGCATATCGGCTTGCCTAGCCTTTGAACATGGCTTTAGGCGGGAACAAGCTTCCGCGGTTCCCGCCCATTCCATGCGCTTTCATCAGAAATATAGTATCGATGGGTCGAATGAAGCTTTTCGCGCCGAGGGCGGTGCTCCCACGGCATTGTACTTCGCAGAGGTGGAAAAAGATTTGGCGGATCGCTGCGCTTGATCCTCCCTACACGCTACAGGCTCTAAAGTTCCAAACGCACACCCATCGACAAGGAATCGCTGGTGATGCTGTTTAGATCCAGCAGTTTTTCATACATGACAAAAGCCGAAACGCCACGGGCAAACTGGGCGGATAATCCGGCATTGATGGTGGCGTAATCCCTGTCCCTGGCGCTGTTGCGGATGCTGAATCCGCCGGTGCCGTCCGGCGCATTGATAAAACGCACGTTGACGCTCTGAGAATTGTTGGAAAATTCGTGAACGTATTCGGCCGCCAGCGTCGGCATCAATACACCCCAAGACTGGCTCCAAGCATAGCTGACCTGAGCGCCAAAGTTGCCGGTAATCGATTCATATTCCTGGTCTCCAATCGCCACGCCTAAGGTGCCGCCGGCAGCACTTGGATTCGACAGCGATTCCGTATAGCCATCGAGCTGAATGCTGCGATACATCCAGCGAGCGGTTGGTGTAATGGTCCAACCATCGACAAAGAAATTGTAGCCGGTGACCACACCCGCCGAAAACGTATCGGAGTCGACATCGGCTGAAGCGACTTGGCTGACGCTTCCATAAGCAATATTCCGAGTCGTCCTATGGCGCTGGTCGGCATAAGCGAAAGTGCCGTCGATGAAAAAACTATCATTCAGATAATAGGAACCATAGATCGAAAAGGCATAACCGTCGGTATCGATCTCCCCTGCCCCTTGATTTAGCGTGGTGTCGGAACTGAGGTAACTGCTGGTCAAACCGGCAATAAAATTATCGTTGAAACGATAATCGGCCCCGATCATGACTTTCGAATCAAACAGATCGAATCCCGGATTTAAACTCTGGCGATTATATTCTTGCCAAGACGTATGACCATTGGTATAGATGTCGAAGCGGCTGGCAATAGAGTCCGCGCTGGCTCCGCCACCGATCGGCCGACTGCCGAACTGCCGTAACAAGTCCATCCGGTTGAAGTTGTCATTGATGGCGCTGCTGGTCACATTGGTGTTGTTCGCGAAAATTTCATCCGGAGTCAGTGCCGACAAAGACTCTTCGGAAGACTGCAAAGCATCAAGGCAATCATTGAAAAAAGAAGTAGAAGTTTCCGATGAAGATCGACATGCGGTAAACAAAGCCTCATATAATGCATCGGTATTAACAGCCGGTTGTTCGGCATAGATCGGCTTAACAACCGTTAAAGCCAACAACAAGAACAGACTTTTAGTAACGAAAAAATGAAAATATTTCATGTTTTCTCCAGGGATTAAGGGGATGGGTCAAGCAATCGCTTGAAAGTTCAGCAGCGCTTATTTTTTTAAAACAAGCTTAGCATCTAATTAAAAAATGTGAACAGCTTCAAGTTTTTTTTCGATTGAAGGCTGAGTATTACCGTCCTGCCGCTTGATTCAACCGCTCCCGCTAATTCACCCACTGACCAATTAAATTTTATTGATTACCTTTTCAAATTATCCAGACTAAATCCATCCAGATACAAGATCAATACCCCCAAGGTGATAGAAACCAGATAACTAAGAGCTGGCGAACCTGGAAATAAATAAATATCGAGTAATCCCCATACGCCGCGCCAAAACATGATGATCGCAACAACTACAATGATGGCATTTGCATTGGGATATTTGTCCTTGAAATTCGTGATGACGGGGTTTTCTTTAATCTTTTTAATCATTTTTATTATTGTACAGATGGAACGATAAAGTTAATACATTTGATAATATCATAGGGCGCACAAAGCTAGCAGACCCACTGTGGCTTTGCAAAGTACTAATTAAAACGGCATTTTCTGAGCTTAAATCATTACAGGCTAAGTCCTTTATGTAGGAAGTAGCGAACAACGTGAGGTGCATCGATCGCGACTGTTTCGCTAGTCTTATGCAAGTGAGCCGGAAGGAACAAAGCGGAATCCAGCATAGTAAAGAGCCCCCGGATGCAACCGCTGAAAATCTTGGAAACGGAGCGCCAGCGAAGTGAAGATTTTTAGTCCCCGATAGGCGTAGGGCCGATTGTTTTGTCGGAATCGAAGCGAGAGCGAAGGTGGAGACAAAATAAAAGGTCTCCCGAAACGCCGTCAAGTCATTTGTGGGAGTGCGACGGAGCCAGCATCGAGTTTACGATGATATGGCGGAGTGGCACGGACGCAGGACGAATCGGGGCCGCCGGAGGCAATAATCGCCACGTAATTTCTGCCGCTTGCTTGGGCTGGGATGCCCAAAACAAGCTTTCGCAGAAATAGTGGCGCGCTAGTAAATTATTTCAACGAAGTGCATTGAAATATTGAATGCTGGGGCACTAACAACTGCCTTCGGTCTTCACCCAATGCAACCGTTGCCAAACCTGTAGCAAATGCGAGTATGGAGGGGCGACGATAAACAACGCAACGACCGAAATGAATAACAAAACGGATGCCGTCATATTCTTGTAACTGAACAGCTTAAAGGCCGTGCCGAAGGATTTTTTCATTCTACCGTTTGCCAAGTCCACGCTAAAAAGCTCATCAAGGCATAAGTGGACAACAAAGCCGATGACAAGAAACAAACCGTTGAGCCACGACTGCAATATATTCCAGCCCAAAATATAATGACTGCCACAGGTCGTAAGCAAGCCGAAAAAAAACGCGGCTAACAAAGAATGAAAAACGCCTCTATGCACGGTCAGTTTCTGAAATAGAAAAAAAACCGGATAGCGTACGACAAAAAATGTGACGACAGCCAATAACATCAGGCGCTGAGGAGCCATCAAATTCTCGAATACGACCCATGCGCCTGCACTGCTCAGTCCGGCCAATAACATGAACAATCTTTTAACCGGAGTGGAATTATCGGCATCAATATCGGGCAACATTCCACCGATCACACCTATGAAAATATACCAAGGCGCGTCTATCAGCTCGATCAGTCCGAGATTAGCCGCCGTAGTCGCTGCAGCCGTGCTCGCGGTAGTCGCCACCCCCACATGCGTATTGAAGTTCGCCATCCGTCTGAAAACATCCATTAACTATCATTAGAAATGCCCTATTGTACCTTAGTCAGACGATTAATGAAGCCATATTTATCAAAAAAAACAATGGGATAGTTAATATATCTAGAAGAGTTTGGCGCATACGCGATGGGATTGTAAATACCACATTGTATTTATTCCGAAGAAAAGTAAGAAAGTTATCTATGGCGGCTTAAGAAGATATCTGGGTGATATTCTGCATGAACTGGCTAAGCAAAAAGGCATTGAAGTTTTAGAAGGCCATTTTGAGAGCCCCCCCTGTTCATATTTGTTTAAGTATTCCGACCAACATTGCTGTATCAAGCTCAGTTGGCTATTAGCGCAATAGCGATTATAAGAAAATTCAGAGGGAGACAAAGAAATTTCAACGGGGAACACTTATGGACACGGGAGTATTTCGCTTCAACTGTAAGCTTGGATGAAGTCGTTGCAGGAGCATCGCTTTAGTTAATAGTACCTAAAAAAATGCCAGCCCTATCCTTAATTGATTTATAGGTTAAATTTTCGAGATGCTTATGTTACCAGTCTATGCTTCGGGGTCATATAATTTATCACCATTTATTAGAATATAGTATAAATATGCTATATAGTGCCTGACCGAAAATTGATTATCCCTAAAATAATCAATGGGATATAATGAATTCCGGGAAATGAGTTTGCAGCCCAAAATCACGATTGTTGCGTTGCTCAATCCGTAAGGTACTGATTTTGGGTGAGCGCCGCCATAAAAATTTACGAAAACCAGAAATCTTCGTCCGTTGAAATCCTATGCGCACCGTCAAGAATCCGCAAATGAGCCTCGGTCAGGTCGATATTGCCGACATCGAGATTAACCTCAAATCCAGAGACGACATCCCGCAACTGCTGCTAGGGTTGCAGTACATCTATACCACGCCCGAACTGCGCGACCGTGTGTTCGCCATCCTCGAGCAGGTTATTCCCTACCGAAGCGGTCAGGGCCTTAGCGAAGCAGAGCGTCAGCAACCCGCTGACCCAAGGCGCGGTCGGTCCGGCCTGGAACAATGGAAAATTCTAGTGCTGGGCGTTTTGCGTCTGGGCCTGAATACCGACTACGACCGCATCCATGAACTGGCCAACCACCACAATACCATTCGACAGATGCTGGGCCATAGCGACTGGTGTGACGACACGAAGTATTCTCTCCAGCGCATCAAAGACAATCTAAGGCTGTTCACCCCGGAACTGTTCGATCAAATCAACCAGGAAGTGGTCAGAGCCGGCCATGCCCTGGTAAAAAAAAGCCAAACGCTGGGCCAACCGTCCGCAGTGACTCGACTGCCGCCGCGACGGTCGACCACAGCGATAAACTGAGAGGGCGGTGCGATTCCTTTGTGGTCGAAACCGACGTCCATTTTCCGACCGACATCAACCTGCTGTATGATGCGATCCGCAAAGCTATTGAAGAGAGTCATACGCTGGCGAAACACCATGACCTGCCGGACTGGCGCCAATACCGGCACAACATCTGGCGACTCAAACAACAGTACCGAAGAGCTCAACAGCTCAAACGCTCCACCAGCCAGGATGAAAACAAACAAGCCGTACGGGAACAAGCCATCCAACAGGCTCATCAGACCTACCTGGACCTGGCGAGCGCCTACCTGGGCAAATCCGAGCGCACCTTAAAACAAGCCCTGGACCGTGGCGCCCTGGCCGATGAAACGCAGCCGTTGCAATCCTACCAGGCCTATGCCCGCCTGCTGCTGGACCAAATTGAGCGCCGCGTCATACGCAGCGAAACCATCCCTCATGCCGAAAAGATCTTCTCCGTGTTTGAACCGCACACCGAATGGATCAGCAAAGGCAAAGCTTCCGCCGCTGAAAATCTTGGAAACGGAGCGCCAGCGAAGTGAAGATTTTTAGTCCCCGATAGGCGTAGGGCCGATTGTTTTGTCGGAATCGAAGCGAGAGCGAAGGTGGAGACAAAATAAAAGGTCTCCCGAAACGCCGTCAAGTCATTTGTGGGAGTGCGACGGAGCCAGCATCGAGTTTACGATGATATGGCGGAGTGGCACGGACGCAGGACGAATCGGGGCCGCCGGAGGCAATAATCGCCACGTAATTTCTGCCGCTTGCTTGGGCTGGGATGCCCAAAACAAGCTTTCGCAGAAATAGTGGCGCGCTAGTCCTGCTCACGCTCCTTACCTACATCCCTGTAGGCAAAGCAGGCGTCCCGGTTGAGTTGGGTTTAAGGGTCTGCGTGATGGAGGACCACCATCGCTTCGTTCTTCACCACCTAGTGATGGAAAAGCAAACCGATGACAAAGTCGCCGTCGACATGGTCACCGAAACGCGCCGGCGCTTCCCCGAACTGACCGTGACCAGCTTCGACAAAGGCTTTCACAGCCCGGCTAACCAAAAGGAACTGAAAAATCATCTGGAACAGGTGGTTTTGCCCAAAAAAGGCCGACTCAGCGCCGCGGATCAAGCGCGGGAAGGCAGCAATGCTTTTAAACAACTACGCCACCAACACTCCGCCGTGGAAATTGTGGGGGCTTCGCTCTAGATATTCGATTTGGTCAAACCATTAGCCAAAATCCGAAGCCAGCAAGCCGTCACCGAATATAGGCAGTAATTTCAGAAAACTCGCCTCCGGCTCTGCATTTAATTGCAGCCGCACACCGGTAACCGGATGAAGAAAATCCATGCTTGTAGAAGCTAGCATTAACCGCCCTTGCCCAAACCGTTTTGCGAAATAGCGATTGTGGCGCCCTCGCCCGTGGTTGGCATCGCCGATGATCGGGTGGCTGATATGCTTCATATGCCTGCGCAATTGATGTTTCCGGCCTGTTTCGGGATACAAGGCCACCAGACTGTACCGGCTGGTGGGGTATCCTTCTATTTCCACCGGAATTTCCGTGGTCGCCAGGCGGCGGTACCGAGTAAGCGCTTCACGCACGGGCTGAGGATCTCCCTTACGTCGCTTATCCTCCGGTTCGTCGCGCAGCGGGTGATCAATAACCCCTTGTTCAGGCAACCATCCCCGCACCATCGCCAGATAGGTTTTTCTCACGGCTCCGGCCATCATCGCCTTACCCAGAGTACTCGCGGTTTGCTGGTCTCGGGCAAACACCAACAAGCCAGAGGTTGGGCGGTCCAGCCGATGCACAGGATAAACATACTGGCCGCCATTCATCGCCCGTGCATATTGCAAGGCAAATTCGGTTTCATGCCGGTCGATGGGACTGCGATGCACCAGCAAACCGGCCGGCTTGTGGACAACCAGTAACCAATCATCGCGGTAGATTTCGGTGAGCGGATTCTTCTCAGGCAAAAACTGGGGGTCACGTTGATCTTTATTTGACATTAACATTCCGTCACTTCTTGGCCTGCAACATGACTTGTTTACGCATCAGGTTTCATGTATCAATCAAAAAAACGATGTTTTATACCACAATGTCGCAGCAGATATCTTCGAAGATTAATGATAAGAAGCCTAACGAATAAGGTTAGATGGTGCGAGCGCGAAGCGCGAAGCCACCCTCTGAACCGTTTGTTGGATGGGCCCGGGACTAAGTGAACGTGTGAACGATGCTATGAAAATAGCTTTTTGTGGAGCAGCCTGATTGAACAGTCAGGCTGCTGTTTTTTTGTCTGATGGTCTGGTATTGGACAGAATTCCATTAGGCTCCTCTGACGGAGCGTCTTTTTTGAACGATTTATCCTGATTTCAAGCCGAACGCTCTTCTCAACCTGAACTAAGCTGCTTGAGGGAGGGGCGAAAGTGCATAGCATTTACATAACCGCAATGGATCCCTTGGTTAAATGGGCGCCAGCGTCTGCGCCAAAGCCATCGACTCGACCGCCGGTATGCGCGTTCGTCCCACCGCCATGACGCCACCACAGCACGCACAGCGCATTTGTGGCCGTTGCCGGATAACCGGCAACCATTTTTGGGGATCGAGTTTCTTAAGGTATTGCAAAATCCGGATCGTACCTTTGCTGTTGGGATGCAGGAAGCCATAGTTTCTGGCTCGGCGAAAACCTTTGGGCAGCACATGCTGGAGCACCCGCCATAAAAAATCGGCGCCGGAGACCGTTTTGATTTGCCAGCGTTTCGTTTTACTGTCTTGATACCGGTAAGTGACCTTGCCGTCCCGGCAGGACAGAATGTCCTTTTCCCGGATAACACCGCGATATAGATAGCGCCCCAGATACACCAGCGCCTTGTCCCCCGAACCCACCCGCTTGCAGTCAACGACCCATTTGTGAGGCGTCGCCTTGGGCAACGACAGGTTTTCTCGGGCAAGGCGGGTCAGCATTTTGGCGCGGAAGACTTTCGCCAGTGCCTTGTGATTGAACAGATACTTTCCTGTCTTGGTTCGCCACAGGCGTTTGCATTGATCCACAATCGCGGCGGGCATCACGGCATGAATATGGGGATGATAATCCAGTGCGCGGGAATGCGTATGCAGGACCGCAATGACGCCGGGATCCCCATTGAGCTTCCGGTCATTGCGGCTGAAGGTTTGCAAGGTTTCCCAGACACATTCGAACAGCACGCTGTAAAGCAGCCGTTGATGTCGCCAGGCAAGTGTTCTCAACTGTGCCGGCAGCGTAAAGGTGATCATGAAATACTGGGCGGGCACCTGTTTCTGCAGCTGCCGTTCGATCCATTGCTGGCTTTCGTGATGTTGACAATGGGGGCAGTTGCGGTGGCCACAGGAATGCGGCACGAAGGTCTGATGTTCGCACTCGGTACAATTCACTTGCATGACAGGACTGTGCCGGGTTCGACAGATTTTCAAGGCCTGCAAAGCCTTTAACTGGCTGGGCAGAATTTGGGACGGGTACTGATTGAGAAAGTCTGCTTCAAACTGATCGATAACTGAAGAAATCGGGATCATTTGACGTTCCCCCAGGTCAGGTCGAAAGCATTAATCAACTGATTGATTTGCTGCTCCGAATTCTTTCCAGTGACATCGGTTAAATGGGTGTAACGCGAAGTGGTCAACAGGCTGACATGGCCCAGGATCTGTTGCAGCTCCACCAAATCGACGCCAGCCTCCAGCAGATGTGTGGCATAACTGTGGCGCAGCGAATGACAGGAAATCTTTTTTTTAGCCCCATTCCGTTGACGACCGCCGCCATAGTCGTTTGCACGCCGCCTCTATCGAGAGGTGACTCGGCCATGTGCGCTGCCTTCAATCCCCGTTTGCGGTTGGGAAAGAGCAAGGTGGGATGCCGATGCAGTTTCCAAAAATGCCGCAGAACCTGCAAGGTATTTAAAGGTAACGGAACTAAGCGATCCTTGTTACCTTTGGCATTACGAATATGCACGCGCAGACGCTCGGCATCGATATCCCCGACTTGCAATCGGAGTCCTTCACCCAATCGCAAACCCATACTGTAAAGCGTGAAAAAGAATACCCGGTAGCTCAACTTACGGGTTGATAGAAACAGCTGTTGTGCCTCAGCGATCGTGACAATATCGGGAATACGAACTGTCCTGGGCGGCTTGATCAGTGCAATATCCGTCCAGGGCTTGTTCAACACATGCATATAGAAAAACTTCAAACCATACAGATCCAGCTTGACGGCACTCCAAGACAGACGCTCCAACAATTCACAAAAATAATCCAGCAACTGTTCCTGGGAAAGATCCTCCAGATTGCCATCGAAATAATCACCGATCCGACGGATAGCGCGTGAATAGGCATCGATAGTTTTTGGCTGCAGACCTTTAAGTTTTAGATGTTTGCAATGCAGAGCATAATAATGGTTGAATTTCGTATTGTTGGGTGTCTTCATGGCAGTGTAACCTCAGTGTTAGTGGAGCTTACACAGTACCCTTTTATGAGTAAGAGGAGAAATGAGGTTACACTTGATTTTACGATAAAGCGGGGTTTTCTCCGCGTTAGCGGCTCCGTCCAACAAGCATGATTCAATTGACCCTCTGTCACTAAAACCATCACTAAAATCCCATGAATATACCAGAACCGAAGCCTTCCGGATCCTATTAACCTGTGCTGGAAAAGTTTACCGTAAGCGGAGCCTTCCCTGAGGTTACATCAGCGCTGACAACGGTAACTGTAGAACGGATATCCGTAATATGTCATATTTGTTCTGACCAGCGCCATAGCCGTTATTTTTTACAAAAAATATTATCAATATGGCTATAGAATTCAACTAGATACACCACACTATTAATGTTACTTAAGGAACATAATTAATGCGGGATAAAGTAATCTATTAAGAGTTCCCCGTGGAACAAAAGGCATCTGATAATTGGTTTATGCGATGTAATCAAGCAAATATGGCGTAACAGTCGATCGCTAAGCTATCCCAGACCGCCAGCAATACCGACGCCCTCTTCTAACACTCAGATGAATATAGGTTTGGCGAACATGATGAATATTCCGCCGAAGCAAAAACTGTTATGGCATTCGCTGTTAACACTTGATGGTCAATGATAAATAGCCGTAGAGGCGTTTGTGGAAGTCTTGATTGACAACGTTTGGCGGATTCGATGCTTGACGACTCGCCGCACGGCGAATCGGTTTTAGTGGCATCGATTCCCAAAATCTATTATGAGGCGTACATTGGTTCCCCTGCGCACTCAATGCCTGATTCGCTTGTAAATCCATGCTCTAAGTATCTACGCCGAATACAATCTCTTCGAGCCTCCGCTCGGGCAGCAAGAACCGAGTATGCAGCAGGCTTTCGCCCTGAAAAACTTATATTAACACTTTATATATCAGTAGCTTGAATTGTTTAATTAACGTTATTTATGGAATAAATAATTAGCCGACAGCAATCCGCAAAGCAACATTATGAGATCACCTTACCTATTAATGCTCCCATTTTAACGGCGTTTCCAGAAATCATAGTCGACTCCCACTCAACTGCGCCTTTAGCAAACAACAATATAACGGTGGACCCTCTATTAAACCGACCTATTTCTTCACCTTTTTTTGCGCTGGGCGGATTGTAAGGATAGTTCCACCGTCGAATTTCGGAGTAACTAGGCGGAGTAACAATACCATCCCAAACCGTTTCAATACTGGAAGAAAAAATAGACCCAACCATAACGAGCGCCATTGGGCCGGCCTCTGTATCAAAAAAACTCACCACCCGTTCATTTTTAGCATATAGATTGGGCATTGCATTCACGGTAGCTTGATCGAAACTGAATAAACGGCCGGGAATGTGTACTGTTTCTTGCAAGACGCCATTAAACGGCATATGGATGCGATGATAATCCCTGGGCGACAGATAAATTGTCGTAAACATCCCCTCTTTAAAATTGTCGGTTCTTTGCTCCTCACCACCAAGCAACGCCGCAACCGTGTAGTTTTTCCCCTTAGCCTGTATGAGCTCACCGTCACTAATTTTACCCGCTTGACTGACTGTACCATCGGCGGGAGAAGCTACGCCACACTCAAGTTCTGTGATCGGCCGCGCGCCAGGCTTCAGCTCGCGTGTAAAAAACGAATTGAAACTTGGATAGCGCTTCAAGTTACGAGAGATGGCTTCCTTTGTATTGACTTTATAACGTTTTCCAAAACGTTTGACCATATAGTCCTTCCAAGCTTCATTCTCAAGATGAGCCAAAAAACTCAACAAACGGCATACTAAATGATGCGGATAAACGTACTGAAGCGCGATGGTAAGAAAATTTTTGAGGCTAGTGGTGTTAATTGACATAATTCGTGTCCCAAACCCGGGGCCTTTATATTTTGGCTGTCCCCAGGACAAGTCTGTAAATTAGTTGTTGATCAAAGCACTCGGGCGCCAAACCGATAGTCGACAGATACGAACTTGATCTCGCGGTGACACAAGGTCTTAACCAATTCATGAACGGCTATTTTTTCACACCCCCACGAGAAAAATTCAGAGATAGAACAAAGATTGGAAAGAAATTATTGTCATCCTTTTAGGATTATGACTGAGCAGATAAATGTTAACGATGCTTTGTTATCGCGAAGGTTAAACGTTGTGTCGACAATCAATAGTGAATGAATTTGCCTCTTCTATGGTTAATGGTGGCAATCATCTATAGCGGAGGTTCAAATTATTTTTGTAACAAGAATATAGTATATTTATACTATTTATTAATAATACCCTATAGGCATGATGAGATATTTTCTATCTCAAGGCACCAATAAACTAAGATAAATACATTAATTATCAGTATCTTAAATATTACTTTTAATCTTATTAATAAAGTCTACTAATTATTCTACATATCCCGCCCTTTAGCGATCTGTCCATCGGCATTAAAATGAACGGATCGGAGCCACGGTATGAGGGGGCTGTAAAGCCATGTTGCCATCGGTGAGCGTCAGGCAATTCAGAGATGGCATTATTCAGCGCGTTCTAAAAGCGGTTTTTGACTTCATCTCAATCATAAATTCACCTCCTATAAACAATATTTGTGCCTAGGATTAAGATCAATCATATTTCCTAGGTAAAGTGTGTAAAATATCAGGTCTAGCGTGGCTGCAGACATTAACCATCCGAAGGTGACTGAGTTGATCTCAGTCGAGATGTAAATGACTTTTGCCAAAAGCGGATGAAACCAGTCTTCTTGATAATCCGATAAAGCCATTAGGCGCCCCAACCCTACGGTAGTTTAACAACAAAACTCATTACACCCTCCTTTCAAATCCTGTTCAGACTTTCAAGCGATTTAGTTTGTTGTGACTAATACGTTCGCGTAGACCAATAGATTATTGGCCAATACGATACGACTACTGGGCGCAAACTAATACAAAGTGCACAGCATAATGGCAGCCCATCCCCCTCCCTATAAATAGGAATATAGTATGTTTATACTATATATTAAATTTTTTTTCGGAAAGCACATAAAAAACCCGACACCTTTGGTGTTCACCATAAATAGATATCCAGCAGCACTAGAATATAAATATTTTTTTTATATTACAAGTACTTAAATAAGTTTATTAATGTTTTTTATAACCTAAATCGTACTATAAAACAAAGACCGACAACGGCAGCGCAATATCAAGCGAATCGAGCAAAATCGCAAACGCGCCGGTTTCCCCTTGCTCAAAAGCCTGGAGGAATTCGACTATCGCTTTCAGGCCACGATCAGCAAACGGGAAGTCAACAGACTGCTGGACTTCGGTTTATCGATAACCGCGATAACGTCGTGTTCACGGACTGCCCTGTGTCGGTAAAACCTAGCTTGGCCATCGGCATTGGCCTGAAAGCCATCGACGCCGGCTATAAAGTCAGCTTTAACACCCCGCTGGGCCGGTTTATGCTGGGAGGAGAAAGTTACCGACTCAAAACAAAACTGATTCAGTCGTCTTAATCCTACAAAAGTGGCTCAATTCTGTTGGCCATTGACACTAATTGGCTGGTGATAACATCATTAATCGACTGGGCGTTACCAAAACCAAAACCCGGCATGATGCTGCAAAGCGGAAAAAACTGAGCAGTTGCCCTCTCTGCTGGCTCCGTTCAATTATTAGACATTGAGAGAATCAGCCTTAGAGAAAATAAGGCCAGCTTTAGCAATCAACCAAACACAAGCGCGCCACTACCCCGTGATAGATTTTGGGACATCCCCGTCAACCAAAATCGACTCGCTCATGTGATTATCCCCTTTTATTCTCTTTTTATCGTGCACGGGTATGGCCAGGACATCCTTCCAATTGATAAATAAAATACCCCTGTTGCTTGATGCTATCTAAGACATCATCCGGCGCCTGCTGACTATGGCAGAATTGGCATTCTTTACTTGACACCTCAGCTTTCGCTTCGCCAATCGAGGCTAACCATTTCTTGGCATGCAGAATCGCTTTTTGATCATCTTTCTCGGCCGTAAATACGTCAAAATGCATAATATGCCCGTCACCCGCTTTGACATAAGTATCATAAACATGGATTTCCATCATAGACTCCTAGATTTGCACTACAAAGAATGAAAGTTTAACTGTGGAACTATGGAAATGACAGGATAAATTTCAACATTTCGGCATCAACTCAAGAAATTACCGCCTGGATAAAACTTTTTTGTTATCACCGCCACAAACTCTGCCTCGTTGCCACGTCTCACGTTTTTGATACCCTCGGTAAACAATTGTTCTCCCGATCATTTCCGGGATGCCGGTATATCGTAAGTAACGGAACTCATATCATAGTCAATCAAAGTTCATTGTTGCTTGGTTCAATAGGCTAAATAGGCATGTGCTAGGAAACCTCCATTGCATATCCGCCTCGTCGTGGATCGCCGATGCCGAAAAATCCGTCAACCGAACTACTCACCGAATGCGTCCCGCCAAAAAACAGATTGCGGCTGTGCCAGACTTTGTAGTTAGGATAGTTTTTAAGGAGCAGCGCTATCATATCGTCCTCAAATCCTCCCTCTATACTGAGCAAGCCGGCCTCATGATGGATCCGAGGATGGGAAACCGCCTGATCCAGCGGCATTTTAAAGTCGATCACGTTGAGCAGGACCTGCAGGATAGCCGTGCGCAGGCGGTTGGAACCGCCTGAACCCAGAGCGATATGCCGCTTATCCGGAAGCGTCACGATGCAAGGCGCCATCATCGAGGACATACGCTGATTGGCCGGCCAATGGTGAAAGCCCTTGGGGTTAAGATCTTCTTCGCCGAGCATGTTATTGAGCATGATGCCGGTGCCGGGAACGAACAAACCGCAACCTTCACCATTGCTGGTAGTCAGGCTGGCGATATTACCCAGACGATCGATCACGCTGATATGTGTGGTGCCCCGTGAACACAATGCCGCGGGTTTGATCTGAGTGCGATAGGCTTCAACAACTTCCGGATCCAGAACGTGTTCTGCAGGATGCGGTGAATTCTCGCTCAGGTAGGCATCGATACGCGCCTTGTTGGTCATGTCCTGAACCTGAGCCAATAAATCGAGATAGGGAACCGAGCCATAGCGATAAGCAGACGGGTCGAACGATCGCAGCAATTGCAAGGCAAAAGCGATCAGCGTGCCACCTGAGCTGGGAGCGGGGTTGGTCAGCACGGCAGCATCACGATAATCGATAGACAACGGTTTTCGTTTGACCAACCGATATTGTTCAAAATCTTCGCCGACAAGATGGCCACCCTGTTCGGCGCATAATCGAGTCACGGCGTCAGCGATCTCGCCCTGATAAAAAAACGCTTCGCCTTCCTTAGCCAATACCTCGAGGCAATCCGCTAAATCCGGCTGATATAATATTTCCCCTTGCTGCAGCAACTGACCTTGCCGGATTTTACTACCTAAAATTTTATGAGTCTCGGGGTACTGCTGATAGATGGCCTTGACGACATCGAAGATGTAAGCCTGAAAGGCATTCATCGCTACGCCATTTCGATAGCCGGTTCGGCAAGCACCGTCATAGGCAGAGTTCCGTGCTCCCGATGAATCGCAAATAGCCCTTTGACCGTACCGGGTGTCGCGATCGAGCCCAAGCCAATATGAAATTCCTGTTGAACTGTACCGAAGTCCGCTGAAATCGGGAAAAAGTCCGTTTCTTCGACAGACCGTTTGGATATCGGCGTTTGCACGAAAAAATCATACAAAACACTGTTGCCGTCTGCAGGTCGGGCCAATAAAAAGCCGCCGCCAGCCAATGAGGACAACACCGGCTCCACCACACAAGCCGCTAAATGCGCCGCAATCACCGCATCAAAAGCATTGCCGCCTTCTGCAAGAATGAATCCGGCCGCTTCTGCGGTTTGTTCATGCCCCGCCGCAACTACTCCCTTTTTATTCATCTTCTATTGGGCTCCAACGCTTTATCGCTACGAAAAAACAGAACAGCGGACGCCTCCTTTTCTCCAATCGAGTCGACCCGTTTTCACCCTGGGTACAACTGGTTGGCGGAATTTGCCAAGTTAATCATCTGAATTCACGAAACTAAAGTCTCCAACTTCTCTTTCAAAGGTGAATTTTGCCGGATTGACAACCAAAATGTCGCCCATCTTCTCAAAGGAGTCATGCGGCTCGGGTATGGCGGCAAAGGCGGTTAGCGGACTCAAACCAAGGAACACGGCAGCACCGCCTATCATGCTGACAAAGCCTAATGGACGTAAAATTACAACGTCAATCAGAACATTGGCATCTTTGGATGAGGCCGACAAACATGGTGAAACGCCCATCAGAATAAAGGCGATGATGATTGGCTTGAGAATGTTCATATTCAATTCCGCAATAATTAAGTACCTGCATCAGAAAGTAATCAACTTTCATTGACTTGTCCAGCTTGATGACTCACAGTAACCATCATTGATCAGGACTTTGTATGGTCAAATATGCATTCGTGGGTGAGGGCGAGCTTCATTTATCGCTTAAGTAAGTGCCATTCGTGTCTGACCCTTTTGCCTATTAGCGCCACCACGGAACTCTGCCTCGTTGCCCGTCTCGCGTTATAATTTTCAACATTCCCTTAGAGGAGATGATCATGTTAGTAACCTTTTCCTGCTCCGCTTACGCGGATATCACGATGTTCGGTGACGTAGCGGTACATTTATTGAGATTGATGGGGCATAGCGGAACGGTGCCCGGGGCTATCCTCGCCGACGATGTCCAAGAGGCGTTAGAGCGTTTAGTCGATGCGCTCCAGAAAGAACAGCGATTGCCAGAACCGGATAAGTCTGAGGAGGAGGAAGGCGAACCGGTTATCAGTCTGTCACACCGCGCCCTGCCTTTGATCGAATTGCTTGAAGCTGCGGCAAAAGCGAAATGCAATGTCATGTGGGACAAAAACAACTGATTCAGGTTTACCTATTGGACATGACCAAGGCCTTACATTTTATGACGTTTTCTCTTTTGAAGACCATGCGTATTTTGGTCATTTCCTATCGAGTTTGATCCTTTCGCCCACTTTTCGCCCAAATATTTAATTATCCTCTTTTTGGATAGATTATTGTTACTCTGACCCTAATTATTTGTGGTCATTTCCTATCGAGTCTGACCCTTTCGCCCTTTGTAAAATATCTAAATAGTGCTGTTTTTCCAGATCCTTTTCTTCCAAGTACCAGAAAAGCATCATTGCTATCTACGTTCTCAGTTACATTCATCTCAACAAAATAGTCAAGAACAGCATCATCTTCTGCTTCAACTTTGCCGAAATTTGCTATATCTCGTAATCCTTTCATAAAAACCTATTCTTAGCCCATTTGTCATAATGTCCAGGGTACTTGAAAACATAACGCAGAGCGAATCACAGCGTCACCTTGGGCGCAACGTTATATTTGCTACTTTAAAAAAACTGCAACACCTAAAAAAACAAATGCAATTAAAAGAAAAGCTATTTTTAATACAAAAAACGTAAATGGCGGCTTATCAAGCCAGCCAGGTTTCAAATATTCTCCTTCAATGCTCTGTATTTCTGTCCACAGTTCAACTTCTCTTTTTCTAATCCACCACCGATGAAGCAAAGCACCAATAAATTTTTGCAGCACATCAGCAATAAAGAAGAAAACAAAACAAGCTAGCGCGACTAAAACATATTTTGGAAAATTACCATTGCTATCTTTTAATACCCAACATATAGCAGAGCCAGCAAATCCAAGTTTCCGAGAGAATTCATTTAAATCATTTACATAGTCTTTGTAATGTGACCATGCTTCGGAATTATTCATTTATCCTTTATCCATTTCTACTGGAACAGGATCTAAATCTTTTGGCTGTGGTGAGTTATTATTGTCGGTTCCTGGATTTCCCGTTGGTATATCAACCGGAATCGGTTGTTGCTCTTTTTCTTCATTTGCCATGTATTTCTCCAAAAATATAACTATTATTATCAGACAAATTTTCCCTGATAACCTGATATTGCCGGTATTTTCAGGCAGAATTGCCAACCTATTCCAATATCAGGCCAATTCGCCCTGATAAGCCGATATTTACCGGGAACCTGGCCAATATACCTGATAGATTGGCTAGCAGAAGCAACTATCAACTGCATTTGCTTTCGCCGCAGCACGTAGGATGTGCTGAACAAAGTGAAGCGCATCGATCGCGACATTGATGCGCTTCGTTCCTCAGCACATCCTACAGGCCCCGTATCAAAATATTGGCTAATTTAAATCAAACCATCAACCGCACTTGCTTTCGCCGCAGTTCAGACAGGTCATGCAGCCGTCCATCAGCACCATGGCCTTGGTGTTGCATTTGCTGCATAACACCGCCTGCTCGGGGAATTCGCTGTCCTCGCCATTGGTCG
Organism: Methylomarinum sp. Ch1-1; assembly: GCF_030717995.2. NCBI lineage: Bacteria > Pseudomonadati > Pseudomonadota > Gammaproteobacteria > Methylococcales > Methylococcaceae > Methylomarinum > Methylomarinum roseum. Next base: position 3,016,912 of record NZ_CP157743.1, read on the forward strand.
CGCCGTGCTTGGCTTCGAATTCCTTGCGTTTTTCGGCCAGGAATTGTTTCTGGTGATCGGACAATTCATCCGGCTTGATCATGCCGATGTGCTTCATGTGCGATTCGATCGCATAGCCGATTTCGGCGACCAGCGACGGCATGAACACGCCGCCCTTCTTGAAATAACCGCCTTTCGGGTCGAACACCGCCTTCAGTTCTTCGACCAGGAAACACACATCGCCGCCCTTGCGGAACACCGCCGAGATGACTCGGGTCAACGCCAGCACCCATTGGAAGTGCTCCATGTTCTTGGAATTGATAAATACTTCGTAGGGGCGGCGCTCTTCGTGTTCGGTGCCAGCGTTCAAAATCATGTCGTTGATGGTGATATACAAGGCATGTTCCGATTGCGGCGTCTTGATTTTATAGGTCGAGCCCAGCAACACTTCCGGCCGCTCGACCTTCTCATGCATGCTCTCAAGCGAGTCTTTTTCCTCGGCAGCGGCCGCTTCGGCTTTGTTTTCTTCTGTCAGCACCTTGTAGCTGACAATTTTTTTGTTGATTTTGTGTAACATGGTTAGTCTCGTTTCAAGTCGGCTGGGCGCTATCTTTGCCCAGCCGACAATATGTCAGTGATCGTTAGAATTTGCCGTAATAACCTTCTTTCAAGGCATCGAACAGGTTCGCGGCGGTATGGACTTCGCCGTCATATTCCACTTCCTCGTTGCCTTTCAATTCGACGACATGACCGTCTTCCAGCGTGAATTGGTAGGTGGTGTTCTCGAGATCGGTTTCCTTGACCAATACGCCCTGGAACACTTCCGGGTTGAAGCGGAAGGTCGTACAGCCTTTCAAGCCTTTTTCGTAGGCATATTCGTAAATCGACTTGAAGTCCTCATAAGGATATTCGGTCGGCACGTTGGCGGTTTTCGAAATCGACGAATCGATCCATTTCTGCGCCGCCGCCTGAATATCGACATGTTGTTTCGGCGAAATATTGTCAGCGGTGATGAAATAGTCGGGCAACTGTTGTTCGGGGTCGTCGCTATACGGCATCGCCTTCGGATTGATCAGCTCGCGGTAAGCCAGCAGTTCAAACGAGAACACATCGACTTTTTCCTTGCTTTTCTTGCCTTCGCGGATGACGTTGCGCGAATAATGATGGGCGAAGCTCGGCTCGATGCCGTTGCTGGCGTTGTTGGCCAAGGACAACGAGATCGTGCCGGTCGGGGCGATCGAGCTGTGGTGGGTAAAGCGGCAGCCGGTTTCGGCCAGTTGCTTGACCAGCTCCGGTTCTTCCTGCGCCAGCTGCTGCATGTAGCGGCTGTATTTGGCATGCAGCACCTTGCCCGGCACTTGATCGCCGATTTTATAACCGTCGGCTTTCATTTCCGGTCGCTTGTGTAGCATTTCCCCGGTCACGCTGTACATTTGTTCCAGAGCCGGCGCCGTGCCTTTTTCCTGGGCCAGACTCAGGCCTTCCTTCCAGCCTTCGATCGCCAACTCCTTGGTGACTCGTTCGGTGAAGGCCAACGAGCTTTCATCGCCGTATTTCATGCCCAGCATCGTCAGAGTCGAGCCGAGTCCCAGATAACCCATGCCATGGCGGCGTTTGCCCATGATTTCATTGCGTTGCTGTTCCAGCGGCAAGCCGTTGATCTCGACGACGTTATCCAACATGCGGGTGAAGATGCGGACCGCCTTGCGGTAGGTTTCCCAGTCGAAACGGGCTTCCTTGCTGAACGGTTTGTCGACGAAGCGGGTCAGGTTGACCGATCCCAGCAGACAGCTGCCGTATGGCGGCAATGGTTGCTCGCCGCATGGATTGGTCGCGCGGATGTTTTCGCAGAACCAGTTGTTGTTCATTTCGTTGACTTTATCGATCAGGATAAAGCCCGGCTCGGCGTAATCGTAAGTCGAAGACATGATGATGTCCCACAAACGGCGGGCCGGTATCGTTTTGGTGATGCGGCAGGCCAATTTGCCGTCTTCATTGACGATATAGGCGCCTTTATTGGGCAGGTCGCGCCAGACGATTTGCTGTTCATCGTTCAGGTCCAGCTTATCGACCTCGACTTCCTTCTCGGTCACCGGAAACGACAACGGCCAGTCGGCGTCGTTTTTGACCGCTTCGACAAATTCGCCGGTAATCAGCAACGACAAATTGAATTGGCGCAGGCGGCCGTCTTCGCGCTTGGCGCGAATGAACTCGACCACATCGGGGTGGGCGACGTCGAAAGTCGCCATTTGCGCGCCGCGGCGACCGCCGGCCGACGACACGGTGAAACACATCTTGTCGTAGATATCCATGAACGACAGCGGACCGGAGGTATAAGCGCCCGCGCCGGACACATAGGCGTTTTTCGGGCGCAGCGTGGAAAATTCATAACCGATGCCGCAACCGGCTTTCAGGGTCAACCCCGCCTCATGCACCTTCCCCAGGATGTCGTCCATCGAATCCTCGATGATGCCGGAGACCGTGCAGTTGATCGTCGAGGTGGCCGGCTTATGCGCCTGGGCGCCGGCATTGGAAACGATGCGGCCAGCGGGAATCACGCCCTGCCTTAACGCCCAAAGAAATTCCTTGTAATAGCGCTCCTGCTTGGCCTTGCCTTTTTCGACGTCGGCCAACGCCCTGGCGACTCTTTTATAGGTCTCGTCCATAGAGCCATCGACGGGCTGGCCGTCTTTGGTTTTTAAACGATACTTGGTGTCCCAAATATCGAGCGAGGCGCTCTGGAATGGAATTTCGGTCACGGTATTCGTAACAACATGAAGCTGTGCTGTCATAGTTGATTCCCTATCGGTTAAATGGTTTCAAATCGGATTGTTGAGACTAGCAGCTGGGCATTTTTGTCGGCAAAATCAAAAATGGACATCTAGTGCTTTTTGGAAATAATAACACAAGATATTGTGTTATTTTGAATGTTTTCTTGATTTAGAACGATAAAAAAACCACCCTTGCGGGTGGTTTTTCTTTACTTCTAAAGACTTAGGCTATGAATCAAAACGGGATATCGTCGTCGAAATCATCATAGCTTGCCGGCGGCGGTGTGTTGCCGGAAGGTTGTTGCTGTTGCGGCGCCGCGGAAGGTTGCGACTGCGGCGCGGAATAGCCGCCCTGCTGGGCACTATCGCCGAAATTGGCGGTGCCACCGCTGCGGCTGCCGAGCATTTGCATTTCCTCGGCGATGATTTCGGTCGAATACCGGTCCTGGCCGGATTGGTCCTGCCATTTTCTGGTTTGAATGCGGCCTTCGACGTAGACCTGACTGCCTTTACGCAGATATTCGCCGGCCACCTCGGCCAAACGATTGAAAAACACGACTCGATGCCATTCGGTATGTTCCCTGCGTTCGCCCGATTGTCGGTCCTTCCAGCGTCGGGTTGTGGCTAGGCTGACGTTGGTCACCGCCCCGCCGCTGGGCATATATCTCACTTCCGGGTCGGCGCCCAGATTACCGATTAACATGACTTTATTAAGCATTATTGACTCCGTTGATTAAATTTGGGCCCATTGTACCAACAATTGTTGCAACTCTTCCTTGTCGAGCACAGAATTGTCGACTTTTAAATAAGCGGCATTTTCTTCGAAATGCAGCCTGACTTCTTCCACCCCGTCGATCTTCAGCAATTGCCGACTGAATTCATCGGCTTGCTCGGCGCTGACCGCATCCAGCGACAACAGCATGTTGGCCAGATAACGCGGCGGTTTCATGAACGCCGCGACGATCACCCAGCTGGCGGCCAAGGCGGCGGCAAACCAGAACACCGCGATCGCGCCGTATTCGCCATATAACCAGCCGCCACTGGCGCCGCCCAAAAATGCGCCGAAAAATTGGGAACTGGAATAAGCGCCCATCGCCGTTCCTTTCAGGTCGCCGGGCGCCGTTTTCGAGATCAGCGACGGCAACGTCGCTTCCAGTAAATTAAAACCGCAGAAAAACAGCCACAGACAGGCGATCAGGCCGATCAGTTCGCCATGGAGCATCGACAGGCCGAAATCGGCGATGACCAGGGTGCAAATCGCGCCGATAAAGACCTTCTTCATCTGCCGTTTTTTCTCGGCCAAAATGATAAAAGGAATCATCACCGCCATCGAGGTGACCAATATCGGCAGATAAACCAGCCAGTGGCGCCCCGGCAGCAGGCCGGCGTCGCGCAGCAGCAACGGGACCACGACGAAGCTGGCGGTCAGGATCAAATGCAGGACAAAAATCCCATAATCGAGGCGCAGCAAATCCGGGTTGCTGATGACCTTGCTGAATTGCGAAGGGATCAATTCGGCGTCGCGGTGGGTGGAAACTTTTTGCGGATTGGGTACGACGAACAGAACAACCAGCATCGCCAGCAGAGCCAGACCGGCGGTCAGCCAGAAAATTCCGGCGACGCCGACATAATGGGCCAGAATAGGTCCCAGCGTGATGGCGACGCCGAAGGACATGCCGATGCTGGCGCCTATCGTGGCCATCGCCTTGGTGCGATGCACTTCCTGGGTCAGGTCGGCGACCAAGGCCATGATCGCCGCGGCGATCGCGCCGCCGCCCTGCAAGGCCCGGCCCAGCAACACACCGTATATCGTCGTCGAAACGGCCGCGACCATGCTGCCGGCGGAAAACAGGATCAGTCCGATGATGATGATTTTCTTGCGTCCGAAACGGTCCGACAGCAGGCCGAAGGGGATTTGCAACAAAGCCTGGGTCAGACCGTAGATGCTGATCGCCAGCCCCACCAATAACGGGGTCGCGCCCTCCATTTGTTCGGTAAACAGCGACAGAACCGGCAGAATCATGAACAGTCCCAGCATGCGCAAGGCATAGATGCTGGCGAGCGACAGAGTCGCACGTTTTTCCATCGACGTCATCGGACTCGTGATATCCTGTAACTGGCTCAAATCTGACCTCTGCTAATCTCTGTTGAAAGCCGGCTATTATAACAACCTTTGTTTTAAATAGTCGTTCGGGAATACGAAATCATCGGTGGCTTTTGCGCTAAGGGCGACGCTGCTACGATAGCCTCGGTAAGGCAGCAATCCACTTAAGATGGGTTTCGCGTTGCTCCACCCATCCTACCTAATATTTATGCTATCGTTCCTGGCAACACCGGATTTGGAGAAATAGCGTTTCCATTGAAAAATAAAGCTCAACAGTATCGGGATGAACAGCAGCGTGATCAGCGTTGAAAACATGATGCCGAACAACACGATGATGCCGATGCCGCGATAAAGCTCGGTGCCTTCGCCGGGCAGAAAGACCAATGGCGACAAACCCAATATCGTCGTAACGCTGGACATCACGATAGGCCGCAATCTCAACCTGACGCTGTCGATAATGCCTTGCAGCGGTTCCATGCCCTTCTCGTCGATATTGGTTCTGGCCTGCTCGACCAGCAGGATCGGATTGTTGACGACGGTGCCGATCAGGATCAGAAATCCCAGCATCGTCAGCATATCGAACGGTTGCTGTGTCGCCTCCAGCCCGAATTTATCGAGCGCGCCGCCAAACCAGTTGAACAGCCACAGGCCGGCGATGCCGCCGCTGATGCCCAGCGGCACCGTGGTCATGATGATCAACGGGTAGCCCCAATGCCTGAAGATCGCGACCATCAGCAGATAAGAAATCAGCACCGCGACGATGAAATTATCGGCCAAGGCCTGCCGGGTGGCCTGCAGACGATCGCTGGCGCCGCTGATGCGTAACGATAAGCCTTCAGGTAATTTTCCGGAAGTCTCCATGTTTTCGATGATGTCGCGTTTAACCGTCTCGACTGCGACTTCCAAGGGAATGTCGCGCGGCGGTATGATCGACAGCGTGACCGTGCGTTCGCCGTCGACCCGGCGTATCGTCTCTGTATTGACGCTTTCTTTGATGCTGGCGACGCTGTTCAGCGTCACCATGTTGCCGGAAGGCGAATACAACACCAACTCGTTCAGATCTTCCGGGGATTTGACGACGCCTTTGCTGCTATAGAGGAAGATGTCGATCTTGTCGTCGCCCAGGAAAAATTCATCGACATAGGCGCCATCGCTGTAAGCCCAAATCAGATAGCCCAGCTCCTCGGCGCTAAAGCCCAGCTCCGCGGCCCGCTCCCAGTCCGGCTGGATCTCCAGCAAAGGCTGGCCCATGGTCAGGCTGGCCGGCTCCGGCCGCACCTGCGGCTTGTCGAAGACCTGTTTGGCCTGCAGAAAAACCTTGAAACCGGTATCGAACAGCGGCGCAAGTTCCGGGCCGCTGATATCGAGGTTAATGCTGCGCGTCCCGCCCAGATTGCTGGCGAAGATGGAGCCCCGGGACGAAAAGGACACCATGCCGGGAACCTGGCTGAATTTCTTCGTCAACACCTGAATCAAGTCGTCGATATGATTGCGGTCCTGGGTTTCGATGATGAATAGAATCGATTGCGGCCGCGCATAGGTGACGATGAATTTCAGCGCCGGCACCTCGCTTTTTCCTTGCTCATATAATTCCGGCTTGTCCTTCAGATAAGGCAGCAGAAAATCGTGCATCGGTTCGACCACGCTCATCACCTCATCGAGGTTATAGCCGGGCGGCGCGAACAGGAAGGAAAAGGTCTTCGCCTCCTCGCCTTCCGGCAGATATTCGGCCTTCGGCATCAAAGCGAAAATAATCACCGTGGTGACCAGTAAAATGGCTCCCATCGTCAACAGGCGGCGAGCGACGCTATGCAATATCCAGTCGACGAAGCCGATGATCGCATCGGCGGCTCTCAATCCGGCGCTTTTTTTCGCGCGCTTATGCGCCGCCGGCTGCGCCCCCAAGTAGCGACTGGCTGCAGCCGGTATCACCGTGATCGCGACCAACATCGAGACGATAATCGAGGCGGCGATGGCGATGGCGATATCGGAATACAACTGCCCCGCTTCCTGAGTGATATAGATGATCGGGATGAAGACAAACACCGTCGTCAGCGTCGACGCCAGCACCGCCGGCCACACCTCCCTGACGCCGTCTAACGCGGCCTGGACTCGGCTCTTGCCCAGGTGTAAATGCCGATAGATGTTTTCCAGCACGACGATGCTGTTGTCCAGTGTCATGCCGATCGCGAACGCGACGCCGGCCAGCGAAATGACGTTGATGGTGCGTCCCATCAACAATAAGCCGATGAAGGCGGCGATCGTACACACGGGAATGCCGCTGGCCCCGAGCAGCGTGGCCGAAAAGGAGCGCAGGAACAGGAACAACACGGCCGACGCCAGCACGGCGCCCAGCAGCAGGTTTTGCTGAACCACGGCGACGGCGCTGCGTACATATTGCACGTCCTCGCTGGTCAATTCCATTCTCAGACCTTGCCGTTTCAGCAGGGTCTGATTCAGCTCTTCGACCTTGTCCATCATCGCTTCCATGATCTCGATGACATTGGCGCCGATCTCGCGGCGGATGCCGATGGTGATATTGGGCTGGCCGTTGGCGAACGACTTGACCCGGGTTTCGAAACGGTCCAGCTCCACATAACCGACATCGCGCAGATGCACCGAGGTGTTATTGCGTCGGGCGATGACCATGTCCTCGATATCTTCCAACGAGCGGAAACGTCCGGTCGTTCTGAGCAAATAACGGCGTTTGCCGCTGTCCAGGTCGCCGCCGGACACGTCCTGGTTACGCTGTCTGAGCGCCCGTTTGAAATCCGCCACACTGATATGACGCTCCGCCAACCTGGCCGGGTCCAGGTAAATCCGAATCTGTCGTTCGCTGCCGCCCCACATGTCGGCCTGGGAAACGCCGGGGATGCGCTCCAGCCTGGGTTTAATCTGGTCTTCCACATAATCATGCATCAGCTCCATGTCCACCTGCTGCGGATTGCCCGGCAAGGGCTGGACGCGAAAATACATGAACGAATTGCTGGAGATCGAGCTGGTCAGGATGCGCGGCTGATCGACATTCTCCGGATAGGACGGCACCTGAGACAAGGCGTTGTTGACCCGAATCAATACCTCGTTGATATCGGCACCGTGACCGAATTCCAACTCGATCGTGCCGCCTCCGGTCGAGGCGTTGGAAATGATCCGTTCCAGTCCCGGCATCGAACGCAGATATTCTTCCTGTTCGATGATGATCTCCTTTTCGACATCCTGGGGGGTGGCGCCGGGCCAATCGGTCTTGATGCTGACCGTCCTGACATCGAGATCGGGAATCATCTGAATCGGCACCCGGAGGATCGCCAGGCTGCCGAACAGGCAAACGATCAAAATAGCGACGGTGACGATGACGCCATTTTTTATGACAAACTGAAACATGATTGATTTTTATCTATAGAGGCAACTGCCGGAGAATGTTATCTCGTTACGAATCATCAAGGAATAATCCTGACCACCTGTCCCGGCTTCAAAATTTCATTGCCGCGAATCACCACCCGGTCGCCGTCGGCTATCTGACCGGCGACGATTTCGACCAGATTGTCGAATACTTGGCCGACGGTCACTTCCACCGCTTGTGCTTGCAGCTGGTCTTGCTGTTTTTTGATCAACCAGACGCTGTCCGATTGATCCGGCTGCTTGATTAACGCATCTCTAGGCACCAACAGCACCGGCTTTTGCCGATCCGGGCCGGACAATAATTTGACTCTAACCGTCATGCCGGGCGCCAATGTCAACGACTCGCTATCGATATCGATATGCACCGGAAAGTAATGCGACGTGGCGTTGGCCACCGGGATGATATGACTGACCTTTGTCGTTAGCTTTTGAGCGGGCAACGCATCCGGAACGATGACGACGTCGGTATCGGTCGACAGACGAGAAAAATAACGCTGCGGCACGTCCACCTCGACGCGGAGATGATGGTTATCGACTAGGGTCAGCACGCTGTTGCCGACCTTCACCCATTGCCCGACTTCGACCAGTTTTTCACTGATCACGCCGCTAAAGGGCGCCTTGATCACATGGCGGTTGAGCAATTCCTGAAAACGTTGTCTTTCCGCCTGCAGACGCTTGACGACCGCCGCGCTGATACGCACTTTCGATTGCGCCGCCTCATAGGAGGTCTTGGCGATGAATTTATCGCCGATCAACCTGGAAAACTCGCCGCGCTGCCGTTTGCTTTCCTGCAATTGCGCCCTCGCCTCTTCCAGCGCGGCGATCGAGCGTTCCAGATCAAACCGGGTCAATTGATCGTCGAGTCGAATCAGCACATCACCCTGCTCGACATAACTCCCTTCCTCCACCTTGACCTCGACCACCATCGCATCGACCCTTGAGGATATTTGGGAAATGCGTTGGGTGGTGATTTCGCCAGGCAAGGACAACTGTTGCCCGCGCGACATGCGCTCCACCGGGGCGACGCGAACCGGCACGCCTTGCTCGGCGGCAGACGACAACAATGGCGACAACGGCAAGCCGATCAAAAACAGAATTTTCAAATAAAAACGGGGGAACAAATGCACCTCTAGGAAACGTTCATGGTTAGACCGGCTATTCTACCCTAGTCTGCTAATTTCACCATGGGCAACGAAACCCAAAATCATGGAGCGCAGCCGGCAATGGCAATGCTGTTTATAATACAAATCCGCCACGGAAAAATTTATTCGGTTCTATGCTGGACGTTAAAGTCTCAACAATCGTATATTATGGGGTTGTTTAATTTGTCAGACATTGTTTAATGGATACCATCAGTATTCGGGGTGCGCGTACGCACAACCTGAAAAATATCGACCTGGATTTACCGCGCGATTCGCTCATCGTCATCACCGGCCTGTCGGGCTCCGGAAAATCATCGCTGGCCTTCGACACCATATACGCGGAAGGGCAACGCCGTTATGTGGAATCGTTGTCCGCCTATGCCCGGCAATTTTTGTCGATGATGGAAAAACCGGATGTCGACCATATCGAAGGCTTATCGCCGGCCATTTCCATTGAACAGAAGTCGACGTCGCACAATCCCCGCTCGACGGTCGGCACGATCACCGAAATCTACGATTATCTCCGCCTGTTATATGCCCGCGCCGGCATTCCCCGCTGTCCCGAACATAATATTTCCTTAGAGGCGCAAACCGTCAGTCAGATGGTCGATCAGGTGCTGGCGCAGCCCGAAGGCGAACGCTGGATGTTGTTGGCTCCGGTCGTCAACGACCGTAAGGGTGAGCATATCCAACTGTTGGATGATTTACGCGCCCAGGGCTTCATACGCGCCAGGATCGACGGCAAAATTTACGACCTGGACGAGCCGCCGACACTGGACCTGAAAAGAAAGCATACCATCGAGGTGATCGTCGACCGCTTCAAGATACGTGAAGATCTGAGTCTGCGCCTGGCCGAATCGTTCGAAACGGCGCTGCGCATCGCCGACGGCCTCGCCATTGCCGCATCGATGGAAAGCGACCGCAACATCCTTTTTTCCGAACGTTACGCCTGCTCCCAGTGCGGCTACAGCCTGAGCGAACTGGAGCCACGCATCTTTTCCTTCAACAATCCCAAAGGCGCCTGCCCCGGCTGCGATGGTTTAGGCGTTAGACAACATTTCGACCCCGAGCTAGTCATCCATAATCCCGATATCAGTTTGGCCGGCGGCGCCATTCGCGGCTGGGACCGACGCAACGCCTATTATTATCAGATCATCTGCGCTCTGGCCGATCATTACGATTTCGATCCCGAAGCGCCGTTCTCGGAGATACCGAAGAAAATTCAGGACATCATTCTTTATGGCAGCGGCAACGAGGAAATCAGCTTCCGATTTTTTTCCGGTTCGAGCAAGCCGAGCACGCGCAGACACCCCTTCGAAGGCATCATCGCCAACATGGAGCGGCGTTATCATGAAACCGATTCGCAAATGGTCAGGGATGAGCTGGCCAAATACCTGTCCCAGAAACCCTGCTCGCAATGCAACGGCGCACGCTTGAACAAAGCCGCACGGCATGTATTCATCGCAGACCGGCCCTTGCATCACCTCACCGCGCTGCCGATCAAACAGACGTCGGAGTTCTTCAAGCAACTGCAGATCCCCGGCCATCGCGGCGAGGTCGCCGCCAAAATCAACAAGGAGATACAAGAACGCCTGGAGTTTCTAGTCAATGTCGGTCTGGACTACCTCACCCTGGATCGCAGCGCCGACACCTTGTCCGGCGGCGAGGCGCAACGCATACGCCTGGCCAGCCAGATCGGCGCCGGCCTGGTGGGCGTGATGTATGTGCTCGACGAACCGTCCATCGGTCTGCATCAACGCGACAACCAGCGCCTGCTGAACACCTTGTTCAGACTGCGTGACCTGGGCAATACCGTGATCGTCGTCGAACACGATGAAGACGCGATCCGCTCGGCCGATCATATCATCGACATCGGTCCGGGCGCCGGCGTACATGGCGGACAAATCATCGCCCAAGGCACGCCCGAGGAAATCATGCGGCAGCCGCAGTCGCTGACCGGCCAGTACCTACTCGGCGTCAATGAAATCGCCGTACCGAAAAAACTGACGCCGCCAAATACGGAAAAACAGATCACGATACACAATGCCCACGGCAACAACCTGAAAAATGTCGAAATTTCTTTTCCGGTCGGTCTGTTGACCTGTATCACCGGCGTTTCCGGTTCCGGAAAATCGACGTTGATCAACGACACGCTTTACCGTCATGTCGCGCGCCAGATCAATAAGGCCGGCTGCATCCCCGCGCCCTGTGACGGCATCGACGGGCTGGAGCATTTCGACAAGGTCGTCGACATCAACCAAAGCCCGATCGGCCGCACGCCTCGCTCTAACCCGGCCACCTATACCGGCATCTTCACCCCAGTCAGGGAATTGTTCGCCGCCACCCCGGAGGCCCGTTCCCGCGGTTATACGCCCGGACGCTTCAGTTTCAACGTCAAGGGCGGACGCTGCGAAGCCTGCAAGGGGGACGGGGTGATCAAGGTGGAGATGCATTTTCTGCCGGATATCTTCGTACCCTGCGATGTCTGCCACGGCAAGCGCTATAATCGGGAAACGCTGGAGATCCGTTACAAGGGCAAAACCATCAATGAAGTCCTCAACATGACCGTCGAAGACGCTGCCGAGTTCTTCAGTCCGGTGCCGGTGCTGGCGAGAAAGCTGCAAACCCTGATCGATGTCGGTTTAAGCTACATCACGCTGGGACAAAACGCCATCACCCTATCCGGCGGCGAAGCGCAACGAGTCAAGCTGGCCAAGGAATTGTCCAAGCGCGATACCGGCAAGACCCTGTATATACTCGATGAACCGACCACCGGCCTGCATTTTCACGACATCAAGCAATTGCTGACGGTGCTGCATGCCCTGCGCGACCACGGCAATACCGTCATCGTCATCGAACATAACCTGGATGTGATAAAAACCGCCGACTGGATCATCGACATGGGTCCGGAAGGCGGCATAGGCGGCGGCACCCTGGTCGCCGAAGGGACGCCGGCGCAAATTGCCGATCATCCGAAGTCGCATACCGGCAGCTATCTGAAGCGTTTTTTCACCGAGCAGTCGTGAAGCCCACTCGCATTGTTTAGGTTGGGTTTCGCTAAGCTGAGCCTACCGCAGCCGGAGCGCCAGGCAAAAAAAAGGGCGTTGAATACGCCCTTTTCAATCAACGCAGCGCTATGGCTTATTTGATGCTGTCGACGATCTCGTTGAAGGCCTCGACACGTTGTTTGCCGGTCTTGACCAGATCGACACCGGTATCGATCAGCATTTGCAGCAAGCCGGGCGTTTTGTAGACAATCATTCCCAAATAGCCGACGACCGGAATTGCCACGATCGCGCCAAACAGCGTGCTGATACCGACAAAACTTAACAGTTTTGTCAACAGCACAACCAGATCCAGCGGCACCAGAATCAATGCGCCGAAATAGGCCAGCACCATGAAGGTAAACAGTACAAAAACCACAAATTGCAACAGCCTAACCAACGCGACGTTAATTTTATTCATAATATTGTTTTTCCCGAATTGATGTAATGAAGCCCGTCAAATTTTAAGCCGATTATTGCGAATTTCCTGCAAATCAGCCGTAAAATAAAAATCGCCATTATAAAGGAAAACAACGATAATTTCTTTACTTTTCGCAGGCCGACATCATAGCGCGGCGCTTAACGGGCCTAGGCGTTCAGCCGGTGCTTTTATCCCTGCCGGAGGCGGCGACATGAACCGCATCCCTGCCGGAAACCTTGGCCTCGTACAGGGCCTGATCGGCTCGTTTCAGAAAATCCATCAGCCGCTCGGCTTTGTTTAACTGCGCCACGCCGAAACTTGCCGTCACCCTGCTCACTCCGTCTATTTGCTCATCGGAGACTAGCTGTCTTATCTTTCCGGCGACCCGCTCCGCTTCCGCTAAATGCGTGTCTAGCGCGCCACTATTTCTGCGAAAGCTTGTTTTGGGCATCCCAGCCCAAGCAAGCGGCAGAAATTACGTGGCGATTATTGCCTCCGGCGGCCCCGATTCGTCCTGCGTCCGTGCCACTCCGCCATATCATCGTAAACTCGATGCTGGCTCCGTCGCACTCCCACAAATGACTTGACGGCGTTTCGGGAGACCTTTTATTTTGTCTCCACCTTCGCTCTCGCTTCGATTCCGACAAAACAATCGGCCCTACGCCTATCGGGGACTAAAAATCTTCACTTCGCTGCCGCTCCGTTTCCAAGATTTTCAGCGGCGGCAAGATGATCATGAACTCGTCGCCTCCCCAACGGGCCAGCAGGTCTACCCTCCTCAGAGCCGCCTTAAATGAATGAGTGGCAAAACAGAAAATTAACAACAAATACGCCAGGCAGGATGATGATGTGGACTCCTCTTCTTTCCCAGGAGTCCGACATGAATTAAATAACCCGCCCCGCGTACATTGAATGCTTTTAGCCGATCCGCTGCGCGTGCCCCATCTCACGGATGTGGGTAGGGTGTGCTGACGATAGGAAGCGCACCATGTTTCGATGTGCTTCAAGACGATCGGCTTTACATTGGCATCGCAACCGTAGGGCGGATTCGCCGACAGGCAATCCGCCTTTGATACGCACAATGCCAATTTTGCCCCGGTGGCGGTTTTTGGCGGCTTGCTTCGCGAAGCCGCCCTACGTTGGCGGATCCGCTGCGCTTGATCCGCCCTACCGGTGCGGGTAGTTTTTGATGCGCTTCACGCTGTTCAGCACATTCGAAGGCAAGGGTGCTTTGGCGTAGGAGCGCCGCCCAAAGGGATGACGCGATATTGACCAATGTATTGGTTCAGGTATTTTTAATGAGGGAGCCCTGATTCCCTGCCGACACGACGCTTATCCAGGGCTACAGGATCTGGCTGAGAGTTATACGTAATCAAGTAGTAGGAAGGGCCGACAAGGTGCCGGCCTTTATCATCGGTTGTTCACTCAGAACATGGGAGGAAGCATCTAGAGCCAGCTGGCCTTGCTGCTGATATTGATATCAATAATGCATCAGCCCTTGCAAGCGCAGCAACTGTGTTTCGCCGTTGGAACCCTCGACGCCGTCGTTATCGTTGACGATCAACACATCGCCATTTTCCGCAACCGTCATGCCTTCTATTTTTTCCAGCGCCATCCCGCCGCTGGCTTTTAGCGCCGGCAACAAGTCTTGCACCAACACCTTATCGAGCAACGGAAATGACGGTGCGGCCCCCGCCTGAGGTTCCGGCAGCGCAGTCATGCCGCTCACCGAGAATTTGTATAGGCGTTTGATGCGCGCATCGGAATTAGCCTGATTATCGCGTTCGATCACGGCAAATTCATCAGGACCGAGCGCGCTGATTTCCGACAAGCCTACCCAACCGCCGTTAGGCGATTGCGCCTTATCCAACGGATAATAATAGAAACGCCATTCGGCCGCCGCAATATCATAACGTCCGATACGGGCGTAGCCTGTGGGGTCATTGCGCCATTCTCGCTGGAAAGCGACAAACAACACCTCGCGGTCGCCAGCCCCGACCGAAGCGACGCCCTCGAAACCGAAACGTTGCTGCTGGGCGGCGCTGGCGTCAGGCAGTGTGACGACCTCGTTAATCTCACCCGCAGCATCGACATGGACTAGCAAATTGGCGCTCACGTCGCTGCCGGCGCCTTCCGAGGCTATCCAGAATCCGCCGTTCGCGCTGCTGCTGATGCCTTCGGCGTCGAGATTGACGCTGCCATCGGCATTGACCAAGGCGGGTGCGGTCGCCGCCAACTTTCCGAGACTGTCGACCAAGACGATTTCCGCGCTGATGACGGCCAGATGATGCCGAGTATCCAATTTATAAATGCGGCTTTGTTGAAAAAAGCCGTCATGTATTGCATAGACGCTATGCTCCTCGTACAGATCATGCGTCAATCCGGACAAGGCCCCCCACGGTATCGGGCTGCCGTCAGCCCGGTCGGCGGAAATAAGCGTCGGATAAGCGGGCGGCTTTGCTTGCAATTGATAGATGTTCAGCACCGAACGGTAACCCTCTGCGCGCGCATCATTTTCACTGGCGGCGACCAATAGCTTGCGTTGCGGTATGGCTTTAAGGCCTTCCGGACCTAAGCCGGCCGGCAAGGTTTGCCGAAGTTCGAATGAACGGCCGTCTGCGCTGACCTTATAAACGAAAACGACGCTAGATCGTTCCGAGGCGACGAATAAAAACGTGTCATTGCCGTAGCGGCCGACCTCGACATTTTCCGGCTCGTTGCCATGATTATTAGACCGGCCGTCCGGATAATGGCCGGTGCGCACGGCCTCGTGCTCCAACTGATTGCCCGCGCTATAAACGACATGACCGTTTTTGTCGAACACGGTAATGCCACGGCTGCCGCCGTCTAAATCGCCTTCATCGGCAGTCACGAACCATTGTTCCGTCAACCAGGTGACACCATCCGGTTCCCTGGCGCGATGCAGCTGCTCACCGGTCAGGGTGATCAGGGCCGGCTTTTCCTCTTGGGTATCGATATCGAACAAATCGACGTAACCGGCGCTGAAATGATTGATGATCGCGCCACTCGCCAGATCGATCAGCGCCAGGTGATTGTTTTCCTGGAAGGTCACCACGGCGATATTTTGGGCGTTGATATCGACATATTCCGGCTCCGCATCCTCGGGATAGAGATCGGCAATGCCGGCCAGCTGCACATCACGCAATTCCCATTGCTCAGGCTTGCCCACCAGATCGACGATCACCAGAAAACCGCTTTCCCCCTGCGGCAATCGTCCTCCGTTCACATCCTCGTCGCGTTCATTTTCGATGACGACGGCGGCATAGCGTTGATCGGGACTGACGGCGATCGCATCCGGCTGTCCGCCCAGATCGAAAGCGGCGACCTGACGTCTTTTTTTGATGTCGACAACCAGCATTTTTCCGCTGGGATCGTTGAAATCACTGGAGGTATTGACGACGACCAGGGCGTATTTGTCGGCCACGGCGACCGAAGTCGGTTCGCCCTCGACGTCGATAAGACCCAATGCCTGGGGGCGTGATGGATTGACGATGTCGACGAAGCCCAATTTACCGGCAACGCCATCGGTATAAACCAGGGTATTGCCGTCCTTGCTGACATCGACGATTTCGGCGACGCTTTGCTGATCGATATGTGAATTCAGATAAATGGGAAATGAGGCGATTCGGTTGAACGCCTTGTTATGCGCCGGCTCTTCGAAGGCATAAACCGGCCTCGCGATCGCCAATAGTGCTGCAGCCAGCATTAAGCTCGAAAAAAGGCCCCATAAATTAAAACGCATCGTTACTGCTCAAATTGATTCGATGCGCGGATAATATGCCATAAATATTGCAGGATTATGACAACGCCGTAAAAAGCGGCGGATCCCGCCATCGGGACCGACAATGACGTGCTATCAATCGACTGTCTTATTCTTCGTCGTTAGGTTGCTCTAGCACAGGCTGTTTGATCAAAAACAGCTTATGCAGAAAGGCGCCGGCTAAAAAGCCGCCCAGGTGAGACCACCAGGCGACATCGACAGTGACCCCGTCGAATATCATGGCCGTCGTCGCCTTATGCAACTGAATAATCACCCAAAGACCGAGAAAAGCGATGGCCGGAATTTCAAAAAACAGCGGAAAGAAGAAGATCGGTATCATGATGATGACCCTGGCGTAAGGGTACTGAAAAAAATACGCCCCCAAGACTCCGGCAATGGCCCCCGATGCGCCGACGACCGGAAAGACCAATTCCGGATCGTTATACCATTGCACGTAAGTCGCCAATAAACCGCACAGCAGATAAAACACCAGAAAACGCCCATGCCCCATCAAGTCTTCGATATTGTCGGCGAAAATCCATAAAAACAATAGGTTCATGATGATATGCATCCAGCCTCCATGCAGGAAAAGACTGGTCAAAAAAGACAAATAGCCATCGGGGGGGAGACCGAAAGTGATCGCCCATTGCGGATGCGAATAGCGAATGGGAACCATGCCATATAAATAGACGATTTGACGTTGAGATTCTTGCGGCAACAATTGCATCAGCAAGAAAATGACGCTGCAAATCGCCATGATAGACCAGGTAACCACCGGCGTGGTATTGCAGACTACCGTATCTCTGATAGGTATCATTTAACGACCTCAAGGGTTATTTTAAAAAGCCCGGACCGCCTTCAGAACAGTTCATCCCAGGCCTTTTCCAGTCTTTTAGCAGAAACAGGATAAGCGGTTTTGAGCTGTTGGGCAAACAAAGAAACTCGGAACTCCTCCAGGCTCCAGCGAAACGGTTGCTGCTCCGGAATCACAGTTTCCGTTTTCATTTTCTGTTCGACACGTTTCCAATAGCGCCGCCAAAAACGCAGCAACTCCTGCATTTTGCGGTCGTCGTCCTTGCGTTTCTGTAGGCGGTAAACGACGGCCTTCAGATAGCGCGGCAGGCATTTCAATTGCTGATAAGGCGTATGACGCAAAAAACCTTTGAATAACAGCAAGGACAGTTGCTCCCCGACATCATCGGCGATAGCGCCGAGGCCGGGTTGCTTTAATTGTTTCCTGATCTCGGCGTACTGTTCCGCGATGTCGTTCAACAACACTCCGACCTCATTGGCGACGCTGACTAATTGTTTTTTTCGCTCGGTCAGCGTTTGTTCAAACTGCTGCTGGGAGCGTATGTCCTGTTGTTGCACGAACACGGCGGCAAACACCGCAAACAACAGGTCTTCGCGAAATTCGCCGCCTTCGCGTTCGGGCAGCAGAGGATGGACCGGCAGTTGACTGAACAACATCGTGGTCGCTTGTTTCAGCGGCATGTTTTTTTGCAGGTAGCGACACTCCTTGCGGCAGTATAATTGAAACAAGCGATTCAACCCCGCCAGATGGGCTTGTCTGGCCTTGTCTCGGGTATCGAAAATACGCACGCCTACCGCGTCTTTTTCATCGATGATCGCCGGATAACCGACAAAGGACTGGCCTTTCTGCATGAATTTCCAGGTTTCCGGCAGGTCATCGAAGGCCCAGGCGATACAACCGCTATAGTTCAATTCATCGGCGGCGAGCTGATCGAAGCTGTCCCCGGCCGTTTGCGCATACTTTTTCTGCAGTTTATCGAGATTGCGGCCATAGGCAAGCGACCGACCTTTTTCATCGACGACGCGAAAATTCATCTTCAAGTGTTCCGGCAAGCCCTCCGGCTGCCATTCGTTCAGCGGAATCGACTCGCCGGTCAATTGACGCAAGCGCTTGCCTAGCCATTCATACAGCGAACCCTTGAAGTCCGGCTCGATCTCGAGACAACGTTTGGCCGTTTGCGGCACCGGCACAAAATGTTTGCGCAACTGCTTAGGCAGGGTCTTGATCAAGGCGATGATTTTTTCTTCCAGCATGCCCGGCACCAACCAGTCGAATGGCTGCATGCGCAGCTGATTAAGCTGGTGCACCGGCACGATCACGGTGACGCCGTCTTCGTCATGACCCGGCTCGAAGCGATAATGCAGATCCAGGGTCAAATCGCCGATTTTCTTGCTATCCGGAAAATCCCATTCATTGACCTGCTCGTCGTCGCTACGCGTTAGGTCATCCTTGGTTAGGAACAAAATTTTCGGATGGTCTTTTTCCGCCTTCTTGCGCCATTGATCCAAGGTGATGCCGTTGACCACCGACTCGGGCAGTTTTTTATCGTAAAATTGGTACAGCCACTCCTCGTCCTCGACCAAGTCGACGCGGCGCCCTTTATGCTGAATATAACCGACCTCTTCCAACAGCTTTTGATTGGCCTTGAAGAACGGCGCGTTGGTGTGATAATCCTGAGCGACCAGGCCGCAGCGTATGAAAATTTCCCGCGCCGCTTTCGGATCGATGCGCTCATAGGGGATTTTACGTTTCGACTGCAGCGTCAAGCCGTACAGCAAAGTACGCTCATAAACGGCGCAGCGTCCGGCCTTTTTTTCCCAATGAGGATCGTAATAATTACGCTTGACCAGGTGCTGGGCGCATTCTTCGACCCATTCAGGCTCTATCTTGGCGACGGTGCGCGCATAAACCTTCGAAGTTTCCACCTGTTCGGCGGCCATCAGCCATTTCGGCCGCGCCTTATGCTGACCGGAACCGGGAAAGATATAGAATTTCAGATTGCGGGCGCCCAGATATTCATATTGCTCATGGCGGAAACCGATATTGGACAATAAGCCGGTCAACAGAGCGCGATGGATTTCGCCATAGCCGGCCTCGACCTGATTGGGCCTCAATTTCAGCTCGCCCTTGATCACCTGCATGATCTGAACATGAATGTCATACCATTCGCGCATGCGGATATAGGACAGAAAAGTGTCACGGCAATACTTGCGCAACTTGTTGTTGGACAGGTGTTTTTTCTGTTCCTCGTAATGATTCCAAAGATTGAGCAGGGTCAGAAAATCGGAATCCTCGGCCTTGAACTGGGCATGCTTGCTTTCCGCCTGCTGCATCTTGTCCGCTGGCTTTTCCCGGGGATCTTGAATGCTCAACCCCGACACGATAATCGCCACCTCGGTCAGGCAATTCTGCTTGGCCGCGGCGAGCAGCATGCGCGCCAGCTTGGGGTCGGTGGGTATCTTAGCCAGCTGTCTACCGGTTTCGGTCAACTTGCCTTGTTTATCCAAGGCATTGACTTCGTGCAGGACATTCTTGCCATCCCGAATCATCTTGTCTTCCGGCGGCTCGACAAAAGGAAAGTCCTCAATATCGCCGAGTTTCAGCGCGGTCATCTGCAACATCACCGACGACAGATTGGTACGCAGGATTTCCGGTTCGGTAAACTGCGGGCGGCTGTTGAAATCCTCTTCCGAATAGAGACGTATGCAAATGCCCTCGGCAACCCGGCCGCAGCGTCCCGCCCGTTGATTGGCGCTGGCCTGGGAAATCTTTTCGATCGGCAGACGCTGGATCTTACTGCGATGGCTGTAGCGGCTGATGCGGGCATGACCGCTGTCGATGACGCCGCGTATGCCGGGTACGGTCAACGAGGTTTCGGCGACATTGGTCGACAACACGATACGCAAGCGCCCGCTGCTTTTGAACACCCGCTCCTGTTCGCTGACGCTGAGTTTAGAATACAGCGGCAGGATTTCGTAACGATTGCTATGATGCTTTTTCAGCGCATCGGCCGTTTCCCGGATCTCCCGCTCGCCATTTAAGAAAATCAAGATGTCGCCGCGCAAGTCACGGTGCAGCTCATCGACGGCATCGAGTATACCCTGTTGCAAGTCGGCCGAGGTCTCATCATCTTCCTCGATCAATTCGATCGGTCGATAGCGAATTTCCACCGGATAGGTGCGCCCGGAAACTTCGATGATCGGCGCATCATCGAAATGCTTGGAAAAACGTTGCGGATCGATGGTCGCAGAGGTGATGATCAGCTTTAAATCGGGTCTTTTCGGCAACAGCCATTTTAAATAACCGAGCAAAAAATCGATATTCAGACTGCGCTCGTGGGCTTCGTCGATGATGATCGTGTCATATTGATTCAGGTAAGGGTCGTTTTGACTTTCCGCCAATAGGATGCCGTCGGTCATCAGCTTGACCAACGACTGTTCATGGGTTTTGTCATGGAAACGCACCTTGTAACCGACGGACTTGCCGACCGATTCGCCCAGTTCCTCGGCGATCCGGTCGGAAACGGTGCGGGCGGCGATACGGCGCGGTTGGGTGTGACCGATGAAACCGGCTTCTCCCCGGCCTATCGACAAACAGATTTTCGGCAACTGAGTAGTTTTGCCGGAACCGGTTTCGCCGCAAACGATGACGACCTGATTTTTTTCGATCAAGTGGGCGATATCGTCTTTTTTGTCGGTGACCGGTAAATCGGGATAATTAATCGCCGGCCTCGTCGCTTTCCGCCGGCTTCGCCTGGCGATGGAGCGCTCGATACGAGCGGCTAAGGCGGCGACCTTATCGGCGGGATTGTTGCCTTTTTGATATTCGCTGCGTAAACGATCCAACTGCCTTTTGCAAGCATGTCTGTCGACATTCATGCAGGCGGATAATTGACGTGAAAGTTGTTTCAGGGTGTCGGCTACTGACATTAATGATAACAGTACAAAATTGAACTATTATATACTCTGTATCATTGAACTTCATCGCGATCAATGAATTACAACCTAGGCCGGTCAAATCATCACCGGGATACTTATGCTGTCATCCGTTCCTCCTTCCATCGATATCAGCGCTAGCCACGCCGCGGCGCATGCGAGCGGCAAAACCGAGTCATCGCCGGAGGCGAAAACGTCATCCGCGCAGGCGGCTAATGCCGACGCGCTTACGCTACAGGAACAACGCAGCGTTGAACAGTTAAAAGCGCGCGATCAAGAAGTCAGGACTCATGAACAAGCTCACATCAGCGCTGCCTCGGGCATCGCTGTCGGTGGCGCAAGCTTCACCTTCGCCACCGGTCCTGACGGCCGCCGCTACGCGATTGGCGGTGAAGTCAACATCGATATTTCCGAAGTCCCCGGTGATCCCGAGGCGACCCTGAGAAAAGCCGAATTGATCAAGAGAGCGGCGCTGGCCCCCGCTCAGCCTTCATCACAAGACCGCCGCGTCGCCAGCAGCGCGACAGCGATGGCCAGCAAAGCCCAAGCTGAGCTGCTGCAACAGGGCAGCGACCCGCAAATCGGAGGAACTATCGACCTGAGTGCATGAGACGTTTTTCACTCTGGAACTGAAGTTTTTTAGGAAAACGCTGAAAAAAACCATCCCTCTGACACCGATTTAATCAGACTTCCTTAGGCGTTGATAAACTCGACGGCAAATCCCTGGCCCTGTTCGATTCTAATAACTTTCGCCTGTTGGATCGGCGCATCTTCGAACTCCATCGTTTTGACACCGACCACGTCCCCTTCCTTAACCAACCCCTGATCGCCGCACGACAAAAACAGGCCGCTTTCGGATAAGTCGCGGAGACTGACGATCAACGTTTCACCAGGCGAGGTCATCAGTTGAATTTTAGCATGGTGTTTGAGGCGCTGATGCCTACGTTTATTTGTTTCAGTCATTTTTATTTACGCAAGATTAAAAAAACGCCGCTGACTATCGCCAGTATCGCCAGCGTTAAACCGCTATAGGGAAAGCTAACGTGAAAGAGTTGAATGCAGCTACTTAAAATCAACCAAATAGCCAATAAAAGTAATCCAATATCTCCAAAACGCGATTTAATCACAGATAATAACAGGATCGCGCCAGTGATCAAGGCCAGCGCCGCCAGCAGCGGGATTTGATAGGCGAAATGCCAATGGGTCAGTTTAAGCAGCGCATCGGTTATCAACCATAACGCCAGCAACAATAAGCCAACAGCTTTCATTGAACTCCTTATATTTCTTTTAATAAACGATTGCAGTCACTGTGTTCCAGACTGGCGAACCATTCCTCGTTCAATGAGGAAAAACGATCCAACCCCTTGTCTGCCGGCAGACGATTCCTGCCGGCGGTATCCAAGGCCTTGATCACGTTAAGCACGGTAATTTGATTAATATCATAAGCCGGTTGATAGAGGCTTGAATCATCCTCCCCAGCCTTCAACTCGACGATTAACCGGCTATCGAGCAGAATCTGTAAGGTCTTTTGCACGACCGACAGCGGCAGATTCAACCGCGCCGAAATAGCCTCGCTATTCAAGGCCTCGTCGGCCGAGACGAAGAGAGTGACGATCAAATGCATCACTTGCAAGGCGATGTTTCTGCGCAGAGCGAGGCTTAAGTCGGAAAACTTTTCGTTATGACAGTAACTGCGATAATTTTGAATATAAAAACTAATCTCGCAGCCTAATAACACGACAAACCAGCCCAACTGCAGCCAGATCAAAAATAATGGCAAGGCTGCGAAGCTGCCGTAGATGGCGTTATAACTGGACGCTCCCAACTGCAAGCTCAAATAGGCCCACTGCACCCATTGATAGAGCACCCCGGTGACGATGCCGGCGATGGCGGCGGCCTTCAGTTCGACTTGCCGGTTCGGCATGAACATGAACACGATGGAAAATAAAATCGCCATGATCAGAAACGGCGAGAAGCTTAAGCCATAAAGCACCAACCTGGCCGCCCATTCCGGCAAATGCATGACCTCCATCAGCCAGGTCACCTGGGTTTTGACGAACACGGTGATACTGCCGGAGGCAATCAACAGCACCGGAGCCAACAACATGATCGACAAATAATCACTGACCTTTCTCGCCCAGGAGCGATTCAGAGCAATTTTCCAAATATGGTTGAAGGATTCCTCGATATTGCCGATCACCTTGATGACTGTCCATAGCAACAGCACGACCCCGATACCGGCCACTACCCCGCCCTTGGTATTAGCCAACATGTTTTCGGCGAATTCGATCAACTGTATCATCAAGGCATCCTGTTCCGGCGTCTGTTCCAGCAAACGGTCGCGCAACATTTTTTCGAAGCCGAAACCTTTGGCAATGCCGAATAACATCGCAATCACCGGTACAATCGACAGCAACGTGTAGAGGGTCAATGCGGAAGCGCGCAGCGGACATAAATCCTTGACAAAGCCCTGGGTCGATAACAAGGTGACTCTTAAGGTTTTTACCGCCATGACTTCTAGCCGGCCTAGCCTTTCATCGGGCAGCAACCATACCCCTTCTTTTATAAACTCAGTGATTTTGTTTATCATTTCCACTGTATTCGTATGCCATCGATGCGATAATCAATTAAGCTTAACCGTTAACAGCAAAAAAACAAGCATGCCCGTTAAATCCGAATTGCAAAAATTTTCGACCACACTGTTTCTGATCGTATTTGTCGCCATCAGTTATTTTGGCCTCGGCTTGTTGGGTTTACAACTCGCTGTGCCTCCCAGCCAGGCGGGAGCGGTCTGGCCGCCGGCAGGCATCGCCCTGGCCGCCATCTTGCTTTGCGGTCCACGCATTTGGCCCGGCATTTTCATCGGCAATTTCTGCATCAGCGCCTGGGCCTTCGGCTTCAATCCGCAATCGGTCATAATCTACCTGGCCACCGGCGCGGGCGCCACGCTGTGCGCCTATGTCGCCTATCTGTTGATACGCCACTATATCGGCATACCCAATGATTTGATAAAGAACAAAGACATACTCCAGTTCGTGCTGATCGGCGGCCCGCTCAGTTGCCTGATACCGGCGACGATCGGCATCAGCACAATGTTTTTCACCGGCATCCTCAGCTGGACGGAAATAGCGGCCAACTGGTTCAGTTGGTGGGTAGGCGACACGATCGGCGCACTAATCTTCACCCCCTTGATCCTAACTCTGTTTTCTCAGGACAGCCCGGTGTGGAAGCGGCGGCGAGTAATATTGACATTGCCGTTAATCGCCACTTTCGTATTGGTCATCCTATTCTTTTTCTATGTGCAAAAACTCGAATATGCCCGCCAACGGGAACAATTTGCCGACCAATCGAACCTCCTCACCAATGCCTTCAGTACACGAGTGCAAAGTCAGTTGAGAAACCTGGAAGCTATTCATCGTTTTTTCATCAGCTCGAACGAAATAACGAAACAGGAATTCGACACCTTTACTCATTCGTCACTGGCGCGATTTCCGGAACTGAAATCGATACGCTGGATAAAGCCCGATGCCGAAAACAAGCTGACAGTGAAATACCAGCTAAAAAAGGCCGGTTTTCCAGCCAATCTCGATACGATTCCGACGCCGATACAGTCGCTGTTCGATAACCCTTACTTTTTATCAACCGGCTCAGCCACCTTTCTGAGGCAGTCTGAAAACCTCCTAGACTTGTTCATCCCTGTCTATCAAAAAACCGGCACGCGGCAAATCAAAACGGCCGGGGTGATTTCGATATCCATATCGGTCCATGAGCTGATATCGGCAATTCTGGAAAACACGCCACTCCCACGCCTCAGCCTGGCAATCGTCGATTCCGCCAGCGGCCTCGAGCTTTTTAACAATCTCGGTCAGGCATCGCTGCTGAACGACACTCTCCAACATCGTTTGAATATCGCCAACCAAGAATGGCTGCTGTTCTACGGTCTGCAGATCCATATCGACAATCATACGTACTGGGCGATGTGGTGGGTCATCATCAGCGGCTTATTGTTTACCAGTCTGCTGGGCACCGGCCTGTTGCTGCTGACCGGGCGCTATTTCGAAACGGAGGCGATCGTCACCGAACGCACCGCCGAATTACTCGCGGCAAAAAACCATGCCGAAGCCGCCAATCAGGCAAAATCACGCTTTATTTCCAATATCAGCCATGAATTGCGTACGCCGTTGAACGGCATACTCGGCTTCACCCAACTGTTGCAAAAAAAAGCTCAGTTATCGGACGATGACCTTAAACAGATTAATATCATCGACCATTGCGGCAATCATTTATTAAGTCTAATCAATGATCTGCTCGACATTTCCAGGATAGAAACCAATAAAATTACGATCCAAAACCGGCCATTCGAGTTAAACGCCTTTCTCGATGACATCGTTTCCATTTTCAAGCTGAAGGCGGAAAACAAAAACTTATATTTCATGTTCAACAAGCATCATGATCTAACCACGATTAACAGCGATGAAAATCGTTTGCGACAAATCTTGGTGAACCTGCTCAATAACGCGATCAAATTCACCGATCAAGGCTATGTCAGTTTGTCTGTCGCAAGCGATGCAAACAAACTGATTTTCACCATCGAGGATAGCGGATGCGGCATTTCCGAGGAAAACCAGAAACTGGTTTTTTCACCGTTTGTACAAATCGATGAACAGGAGTTTTCCAAGGAAGGAGTCGGACTTGGGCTGGCCATTACCCAAGAACTGATTCGATTGATGGGCGGCACCATCTCCCTGACCAGCCAGCTTAACCGGGGCAGTCGTTTCACGGTCTCGATGCCGATACAGAATGAAATCGAACAGCAGCAGCCCTCGACAGCCGACCACGCCTCGGCCTTAGGCCTCGCTAAAGATATCAACATTTTGGTTGCCGATGATAATGAAATCAATATCCTGCTTTTTTCCCACATGCTCAATGAATTCAACTGTCGTTACGATGTCGCCACCGATGGCGAAGAAGCCTGGCATATGTTACAAAAACATCATTACCATCTGGCGCTGATTGATTTGAATATGCCGAAATTATCCGGCTTGCAATTGCTAGGCAAGATCAAAGAGCAAGGCTTTCCGCTGACCACTGTCGCGATCAGCGCCTATGCAGAAAAAGACATCATCAACAATGCCCTGAATGCCGGCTTCGATCATTATTTGACCAAACCGGTCGACGCCCAAACTTTAAAGAAACTCATTTGCAACATAGTAAGCAACCATGAATAAAGATAATTTGTTCCCGACCCTGATAATGAACCTGGCAATGATCCTGTTTTGCGGCGAGCTGTCGGCCGCGCCTTGGCCAGAAATTCAATTACAACGCGATTTAACGCCGTCTTCATTGACAAGCACAACGGTCGAGGTGCCCAAGGACCCGGTTTACCAAACCGCTAAACACTACCGGGCTTATCCGCTGAAAGGCATCATCGATGAACTAAGCGCCGATTATGCCGGCGATCTGCAACAAGCGGTGCTAGTGTTTACCGCTATCGACGGTTATAAGGTTTCGATGGCTTATCCCGACGCCTTGGAGGAGCAAGGCTACCTGGCCTTCCGTGATCTTGACGCCAACGAAAATGATTGGATCGCTTTTAAATTTGGCAAGGAAAAGATCACTCCGGCGCCTTATTATTTGGTTTGGAGCAAAGCCGATATCGATAAATGGCGTTACCCTTGGCCTTTTCAATTAAGCCGCATCACTTTGCAACCGGCCAGAATTTATTTCGGCAAGGCGGCACCGGTTTCTACAAACGACAAAATCAGCCGGGGGTTTGCCGAATTCAGCCGCTACTGCATACGCTGCCATGCCGTCAATGGCAGCGGCGGCAGCGTCGGCCCCGAATTAAATGCGCCTCAAAACGTTAGCGAACGCTATGCCGACAAACAATTAACCGGCTTGATATTGAACAACCCGGCCTATCGCCCGAACAGTAAAATGCCCGTTTTTGCCGAACTTTTGAACGATGCCCAGGTGAACAGTATCCTGGCCTATCTAAAAGCGATGAAATCACACAAGCAAGCGGTCAATGAAACTGATTAACACGGCCCTGGTGCTATCGATATTGACCTCTTCTGCCCATGCCTTCGACTGGAGCAGCAGCAACATACAATTACTCTATGGCGGCGAT
Source organism: Methylomarinum sp. Ch1-1 (assembly GCF_030717995.2). Lineage (NCBI taxonomy): Bacteria > Pseudomonadati > Pseudomonadota > Gammaproteobacteria > Methylococcales > Methylococcaceae > Methylomarinum > Methylomarinum roseum. The sequence continues at coordinate 3,044,432 of NZ_CP157743.1, forward strand.
TTCGAGCTGGGTGATCGCGACCGAACGACAGTCACGGTCGAGCACGCTCACGGCTGGCAATACGGCAGCAACTTTTTTTTCGTCGATATGGTCAGCCGCAATGATATCGGCGTCGAAGTTTATGCCGAAGTGTATTCCTATATCAGCCTGAGCAAGGTTAGCGGCAATAACATCGGTTTCGGACCGGTCAACGATATTTCGCTGCTGGCGGGCGTCAATATCAGTAACAAACCGGAGCAGGACAACTTCAAGGCCTATCTGGCCGGCGTCAGCTTCGACCTGAACAATCAGTGGTTCGATTACCTGCAATTGGACGCCGCCGTCTACAAGGATGACAGCGTTTCGGGCAAATATGGTCTGCAATTCACGCCGGTCTGGAGCCTGCCTTTCAGCATTGCCGGCATCAAAGCCAAGTTCCGCGGGTTTGCCGATTTCAGAACCGGCAATACCAACAACTCCGGCAACGTCCATATCCTGGCGCAACCGCAAATGTTGATCGATGTCGGCGACCTGGTCGGCTGGAAAAGCGACAAGTTTTACATTGGCGCCGAATATATGTATTGGTACAACAAATTCGGCCTGGACAACGTCGAGGAATCGACGGTGCAAGGCATGATGATTGCCTTCTTCTAACCCGTTAGTTTATGCGGCCACGGCTACTATGCTCAGTTTAGGCATTAGTACGGCGTTTCGGACATGAATTTGAACAGGGACGGTTTCAGCAATTCCCGCTTTGGCGTTCAAAAATACTCAAACTGATGATATGGACTCCTCTCCACCCTCTAACGGTGTCACAATACACCTACTAACAACTTAAACTGGGAATTGCTGGGACGGTTTAAAGAATTACCCGTTTTTTCCGTTAAAAAGGTAAAATACCCGGTTTTTGACTTATATTTCACAAAACATAATGCGTACTACACAATTTCCTCTCAGCACCGTCAAAGAAATTCCATCCGATGCCGAAATTGCCAGCCACAAACTGATGATTCGCGCCGGCCTGATCCGCAAACTGGCCGCCGGACTCTATACCTGGCTGCCGTTGGGCCTACGGGTTTTACGCAAAGTCGAAAAAATCACCCGCGAAGAAATGGAAAAAGCGGGCGCTCTGGAAGTGCTGATGCCGGCGTTGCAGCCGGCTGAATTATGGCAGGAAACCGGCCGCTGGGAACAATACGGTCCGGAACTGGCCCGTCTGCAGGATCGCCATGACCGCGACTTCTGCCTGGGACCGACTCACGAGGAAATCATCACCGATCTGGCGCGCAATGAACTGAAAAGCTATAAACAGTTGCCGATCACCTATTACCAAATCCAGACCAAGTTTCGCGACGAGATCCGCCCTCGCTTCGGCGTCATGCGTTCGCGCGAATTCGTCATGAAGGATGCCTATTCATTCCACCTGGATCAAGAATCGCTGCAGCAAACCTATGACGTCATGTATCAGGCCTATAGCAATATTTTCAACCGCTTCGGTCTGGAATTCCGAGCCGTGATCGCCGATTCCGGCTCGATCGGCGGCGCGGTCTCCCATGAATTCCATGTGCTGGCCGATTCCGGCGAAGACGCGATCGCCTTTTCCAGCGACAGCGACTACGCCGCCAATATCGAAAAAGCCGAGGCGATCATGCCTATCGGCGATCGCGCCGAACCCGCCCAATCCCTGGAAAAGGTCGCCACGCCGGAACAACATAGCATCGAAGAAGTCAGCCGCTTCTTTGCGATCACCGCCGAACAATGTCTGAAAACCTTGATCGTCAAAGACGAAGACGATGGCCTCGTCGCCCTGCTGGTCAGAGGCGACCATGAGCTGAACGAACTGAAGGCGGAAAAAATCGACGGCATTGTCTCGCCGCTGCAATTCGCCAGCGACGAGGAAATCATCGCCGCCTGCGGATGCAAACCCGGCTCCATCGGTCCGTTCGGATTGGATTTTCCAATCATCGCCGACCGCAGCGTCACCTTGATGAGCGACTTTGTTTGCGGCGCCAACGAAGACGGTCAGCATTATAAAGGCGTCAACTGGGAACGCGACTTGGCGCTGCCGGAACGCGTCGAGGATCTACGCATCGTCGTCGAAGGCGATCCCAGTCCGGACGGCAAAGGCACGCTGACGATCGCCCGCGGCATCGAAGTCGGCCATATCTTCCAATTGGGCAATAAATACAGTGAATCGATGAATGCGTCTGTGATCAACGAGGGCGGCAAAAACCAGATCATGATCATGGGCTGTTACGGCATCGGTATTTCCCGCGTCGTCGCCGCCGCCATCGAACAGGGTCATGACGACAAGGGCATCATCTGGCCGAATGAACTGGCGCCTTTCCAAGTGGCGCTGTGTCCGATGAACATGCATAAATCCGACCGTCTCAGGGATACCGCGGAAAAGCTCTATCAGGAGCTGCTCGATGCCGGCATCGATGTGCTGTTTGACGACCGCAAGGTACGCGCCGGCTTCATGTTCTCGGACATGGAGTTGATCGGCATCCCCCATCGCATCGTCATCGGCGACCGCGGCCTCGATAACGGCACCGCCGAATACCGGGCTCGCACAGCCAGCGAAAATCAGGACATCCCATTAACCGACGTCGTCGAGTTTCTTAACAACAAACTCTCGTAACTCTCGAGCAAAAGCGGCATCGTAGTGGCATACAGCAAGATTCCCGTATGGCGCTACGACGCTTCCAAACTACGATATTGAACAGACATGAGATACACACGTCCCAACTTGATGACTGCATCTTCCTGTCCTCCAGGATGAAACAAATTTCTATTGGAATGACCTACCCGTCAAACTGCAGAGTCAGGCAAATCCTCCGGCGCCAGTAACTGCTCTCCTTCCCTCAGGCCGCTGATCACCCTAACCAGGCCATTGCTTTGCCTGCCCAACCGTACGAAGCGGCGCTCCACGACGCCTTGCTTGACCACCCAGACCACATCCAGTTGTCCAACCTGTTTGCTGTAACGGGCTGGAATCAACAATCTATCTTCCATCCCCAGCGGAATGCGAATGCGGGCGAACATACCGGGCAATAGTTTAACGTCATGTTCGATTTGCGCCTTGACCAGAAAACTGCGCGCGCCGGGTTCTGCCGCCGGCACGATTTCATCGATGACCACCGTCATCTCCTTTTGCAACGCGTCGATGACCGCCTGTAGCCTTAGCCCGGTCTGCAGAGTCAGCGCTAGCGATTCCCTGACATAGGCGGCGACACGCAGCGTGTGCGGGTCGTATACCGACAGCAGACGCATGCCCGGCGTCGCCATATCGCCGTTTTCGACGAAATGATCGATCACCCGTCCGGAAAAAGTCGCCTTGATTCGGCTGTAGCTCAGCGCATTTTCCACCTCGGCCATACGCTGTTTGGCGGCGGAATATTGTGCTCGCACACTGTGATATTCCGCCGTCGCCACCTCCAGAGTCGCTTGAGTCGCGCTTTGCTTGGCGAATAAATGGCGAGTGCGCTCATAATGTTGTTTTGCCCGCTGTAACTGGGCGTATAGCGCATTGCGCTGATCCCGCGCCTGCGCGACGCGAGACTTCAAATCGACATTATCCAGCTCGATCAGTAAATCGCCGTCATTGACGCTGTCGCCGGCATGAACATGAACCTTGGTGACCCGCGCCATGATTTGCGCGGATATCGCGGAAGATTGTTCGGATTGCAAGGTCGCGGCAATCTCCTCATAAATGGGGACAGGCTGCTTTTTCAATTTCAGCACCGGCCCTTGATAGGCGAGGCCAGCCGGCAAGGTGTCCGGGACGATTTTGTCGTTGAATGCGCCGGCCATCCATAAAATCATCAAGATCAATAAAGCGGCCGCCGCCAGCGCCATCAAACCCTTTTTAAGTTGACTGTTCATAACTATCCGCATAAATCAAATAATAGACTGTAGGGACCACCAACAACGTAAACACCGTCGAAGCCAAAATGCCGAAAATGATGGCGATAGCCAGGCCACTGAACACCGGGTCTAAGACGATGACGATGTTGCCCAACAGCGTCGTGCCGGCGGTCAGCAACACCGGCCGCATCCGCACCGCGCCGGCCTGACGCAGGGCTTCTTTCAGCACCATGCCTTCGGACTTGGCCTGCATGATGAATTCGACCAGAATCAGCGAATTACGCACGACGATGCCGGCCAACGCAATCATGCCGATCATCGCGGTAGCGGTAAACAGTACCGGATCGGGACTGCCATCGATGAAGCGCTCACCGAACTGATTTAACAGCCAAAAGCCGGGCATGATGCCGATGATGGTCAATGGAATCGATGACATGATGATCAGCGACAATGTCGTCGACTCGGTTTGCACACGCAGCACGAAGAAGATGCCGACCAAGGCGAACGCAAAAGCCAAGCCCATGTCCCTGAACACGCGCACGGTAATTTTCCATTCTCCTTCACCGGACCACGACAACGACACACCATCCGGCAAGCGCCAGGGAATACCGCCGCCGGAATCCAGAAAGGTGCGACTATCCCAGGCCGGCGCGGTATCATCGCGCTGAGACAGGTCGGCATTGACATCGGCGATCACTTCCGCCGGGGTGCGCCCTTCCAGTTCGGCCATGACATAAACGACCGTTTTCAGATCCTTATGCAGAATGGGCTGATCGGCGGTTAATTCGGCAAACTCGCCCAACTCCTGTAAGGGAACCAATTGACCGTCCCTTCCCTTTATCACCAGCACCGATAAGTCATGCTTTTCACTGCGCTCCTGTTTGGGTAACTGTAACTGCATCGCCACCGGTTGCAGCTCGCGCTCAAGGTTCAGATAACCGGCCACCTGCCCCTGATTGGCGATCTGCAAAGTCGTCGCGATAGCCTGGGTCGATATCCCCGACATAGCCGCTTTTTCCTTATCGGTCCGAAAGCGCCAGCGCCGTTGTTCCGCCGCGATGCTGGAGTCGATATCGACGACGAAGGGTTCCTGGGCCAAACGTTGCATGACCCGTTGTGCGGCCTGCTGCTGTTGCTGATAGTCGGTGAAGGTTTCGCCATAAATTTCGGCGACCAGCGTGCTCATGACCGGCGGTCCGGGAGGCACTTCAACCACCTTGATCGAAATGCCGTCCCGGTTGAGCGGCTGCAATAATTTACGCAGTCGCAACAACACCGCATGCGACTGATGTTCACGTTCGAGCTTAGGCGCCAACGTCAAACGGATGTCGGCCAGGTTCGGGGCGAGGCGATAGTCATACTGACGCACCAGACCATTGAAATCGATCGGCGAAGGCTTGCCGACATAAGCCGCCAAGGCATAAACCTCCGGCAGCTGGCTCGCCAAGGTCATCGCTCGCCGGGTGATCGCCGCAGTATGTTCCAGATCACTGTGTTCCGGCATATCGACGATGATCTGCATTTCGGCCTTGTTGTCATAGGGCAGCAATTTCAGCGGCACCATTCTCAACACCGGCAGTAAGGCCGTGGCGATAAATAATACCAGCATCACGGCGATCAATAACCAGGCGGATTTTCGATTTGCGATGCAAGGGTTAAGCAGACGCGCATAAAAATTCATCATCGCACCCGATACCTGGCTGTCTTCGACCGGTTTCAGCGCCTTGCTGGCCAACCATGGCGTGACGATGAAGGCGACGACGGTCGACAATATAACCGCGATAGGGACGTTGAACGCCATCGGCGCCATATAAGGCCCCATCATGCCGGTAATAAAGGCCAGCGGAATAAACGCCAGGATAATGGTCAGCGTCGACATCAACAAAGCCGGTCTAATCTCGGCCATCGCCGCGATAATACGTTCGCTCTGACTGCCCTGCCCCTGACGCATGAAGCGTTCTATGTTATCGATGCCGGTGATTGGATCATCGACCAGCAGACCCAAGGCCAAAATCAGCGCAAACAGCGTCACTCGATTGATCGTGTAACCGAAAGCCATATCCAGCGCCAGCGTCGCGCCGTAACAGATCGGAATCGCCAAGCCGACCACCAGCGCCGGCCGCCAACCCAAAAAAACGCCGATGAAAACGACCACCGTCGCGATCGCGAAGCCTAGACTGCTGGTCAGGTTATTGACCTTGTCATTGGCTGTTTTGCCATAATCGCGCAATACTTCCAGTTTAACTTCCGGCGGCAGCAGCTTGCGTTGCAATTCGGCCAGACGCGCATGAATATCGTTGGCGACCGCCACGGCATTGGCGCCGCGCTTTTTCGCAATCGCCAGCGTCGCCAACGGGTAATCCTGCTTATACTGACTGGCCGACGGATGGTTGTGGGCAAAGCGTATCCAGCTGTAATCCTCAACTTCGCCGGGTCCATCGACTATCTCGGCCACGTCCCGCAAATACACAGGCACGCCGTCGACCCGATTGATGACCAAGCCACGCAGTTGTTCGACGCTGTCGATGAAATCGCCGGCTTCCAATTCAATCGATTGCTGATCCACCGACACCAGACCGGCCTGGAATAACAGATTGGCTGATTGTATCGCATGCAACACGTCTATCGGCGAACTGTGTCTGGCCGCCAAACTTTGCACATTCAGGTTGATATTGATACGCCGAGGACGTCCTCCGTGGACGGTAATCTGATTGGTGTCTTCTATTTGCTGCAAATCGTTGGAGATTTCATCGGCAAAACGGCGCAGTTCATAATCACCATACAAGTCGGGCCGCTCGCTCCATAAACCGATCATCACGATCGGCACATCGTCAACTTCGATCGGCTTGACGATCCAATTGCGCACGACCGCCGGCACCTGATCCTGGTTCGAATACAGCTTGCTGTACGTGTTCAGCAGAGCATCCTCGCGGTCCTCGCCGACATAGAAGCGTAATGTAACGATGGCCTGTCCGGTCTCGGAACGGGAATAAACATGTTCGATGCCGGTGATCTGCGATAGCAACTTTTCCAGTCGGGTAGTAACCTGCTTTTCCACCTGTCGCGCCGACAAACCCGGCGCCGAAACCAGCACATTCGCCATCGGCACGACAATCTGCGGCTCCTCCTCACGCGGGGTCAGCCACAACGCGATAACGCCCAGAGAAATCGATAAAACGAAAAAAAATACCGGCAGGCCGCCGCGCAAGGCGTAGGCCACGACACGATCGAGCAAGTGATGAGGCGAGGGACGAGAAGAGCTGTTCACAGTCATCCAATTTTGATTAGCCACGATTCAGAGTATATAGGAATGACTAACTTATCGATACGGCGAACATGAGCTATTGCCGGAAGAACGCCATGTAACATGAAAAGCATCCGGGCCTACAAGGATGTCTTCAAGCCGTCTTCTGGAATCGATCCCGATACTTCCTACATCTGCTAAAGCGAAGTAAAGTTATCCTTAACTATTCAGCTTGATACTGAGAAAATATTTCTTTTACTCTCAATTGCTTGCGGAAGAAGTGTATGCGACAGGGATGTCGCATCCAAGCCTATAGGGATATATTCACCCAGCACCTAAATAAACGAAGATGATTTATCGCAGCCATTAGCCTATGGAATTTAGGTGCTGGGTGAACGGCGTCTTCTGGAGCAAGTAACTGATAGTAAAAATTCTTATACTGAATAGTTACAATTATTCTTATATGCTAAGCCATAGTAAGGGGGACGTATTGAGCTTGTCAATGCTCGACTCGATGAGCGGCTATTTTCATTTTGAAGTAATTATTCAGCGTAGTTTTACTAAGAGGGAGTAGGTCATTGATTTATCGGGCTGTCTGCAACAGGACGTTGCAGTCAGAGCTTACATGGATGTATTCACGCGTCCCGAGAAATCAGTGACCTACTGCCTAAAACCCGAAAGATACTGAATAGTTACATTTTGAATAGCAAAAAAGAAAAGGATCAACCATCCCTGGCCGAAAATTAGCCGTCTGTCGATGACAAACGGTGCATATTCCTATTTCATCAACGTGAACATGACTTTAACTGCGCCGCATTGCGGACACTCCCAGTCATCAGGCAAGTCTTCCCAGCGAGTGCCTGGAGCGATGCCGCTGTCAGGATCGCCTTTAGCTTCATCGTAAATATGTCCACAAGTTTTACATTTGTATTGTCTAAATTCGGCCATTACTTAATTCCTATTATTTAAAGCAATGGGATTATAGCGTATAGGGAAAGGTCCAAAAAACCATGAACTTTTTACCTGAATAACAGGACATCCGCAAGCCTCATTTACACCAACAGCGGCGCAATCACCAAAGATACGATCGCCATCAACTTGACGACGATATTCAATGCCGGCCCGGAAGTGTCCTTGAACGGGTCGCCGACGGTATCTCCGCACACCGCCGCCTTATGGGCATCGCCACCCTTGCCGCCATGCGCGCCGCCCTCGATCAACTTCTTGGCGTTATCCCAAGCGCCGCCGGCATTGGCCATAAACAGCGCCAACAATACCCCGGCGAGCAAGGAGCCTGCCAGCAAGCCGCCCAGTGCTTGTTTACCCAAGAAGAATCCGACAATTACCGGCGCCGAAACGGTGGTGATGCCCGGCAGGATCATTTCTCTCAGCGATGCCTTCGTGGATATTTCGATACAGCGACTGGAATCAGGCGGCGTGTCGCCTTCCATCAGTCCCGGAATTTCCCGAAACTGTCTGCGCACCTCCTCGACCATGTCTTGAGCTGCCTTTCCGACCGAATCCATCGTCATCGCGCCGACCAGAAACGGCACGGAACCGCCAACGAACAGACCGATCACGACCAGCGGATTCAGCAGGTCGATCTTGTCTAACTGCGCCGCCGTTGCATAGGCGGAAAACAAAGCCAATGCGGTCAATGCCGCGGAGCCGATGGCGAAGCCTTTGCCGACGGCGGCTGTGGTATTGCCGATCGCATCCAGCGAATCGGTGATCTTGCGGGTTTCCGCCCCCAGTTCCGACATTTCGCTGATGCCGCCGGCATTATCGGCGATCGGACCGTAGGCGTCGACCGACATCGTCACCCCGGTCGTAGCCAACATTCCCACTGCGGCAATGCCTATGCCATACAGGCCAGCCGAATGAAAAGCCAGAAAAATCGCGACGCAGATGCCCAATACCGGCAACACGGTCGAGCGCATACCGATGCCGAGTCCGGCAATGATATTGGTTGCCGGTCCGAAATTCGACGCCTCGGCAATCTTCTCGATCGGTTTTTTCGCGGTATAATAATCGGTCACACGACCGATGAAAATACCGACGACCGTTCCGCCCAATACGGCATAAAAGGGACCATCCAAGGCCGTTATACGATCGCCGAGTTTAAACTGTATGCCGAGATGATGGATCAGCAGATAAGCAAGACTCAGGAACACTAAGGCGGCAATCCAGGTGACCGCCTCCAGCGCATGGGCCGGATGGATATTTTTCAACAGATTCATCGCCAGTACGCCAATGACCGAGGCCAGCAATCCCAGCACGATCAAGGCGATCGGCAACAACAGGGCCTTCGGCTGCATCAGGGTCATATCGACAAAGTTGGTCGACGTGGCGGCAATAGCGATCGAGGCAACAACCGAGCCGACATAAGACTCGAAAATATCGGCTCCCATGCCGGCGGTATCGCCGACATTATCGCCGACATTATCGGCAATAGTAGCCGGATTGCGAGGATCATCCTCGGGAATGCCGGCTTCCACCTTGCCGACCAGGTCGGCGCCGACATCCGCCGCCTTGGTATAAATCCCGCCGCCAATTCTGGCAAACAGCGCGATCGAGGACGCGCCCATCGCGAAACCGCTTAAAATTTTGTAATTAGCGACATCGCTGGGATCGATCAGAGCGAACACCGTCGACACTCCGGCCAACCCCAATGAGGCAACCGCCAAGCCCATCACCGAACCGCCGCCGAAGGCCACCGACAAAGCCGCCCCCATCCCTTTCTGGTTGGCCGCCGCGGAGGTTCTGACATTGGCCCGGGTGGCCGCCTTCATGCCGAAAAAACCGGCCGACATCGAACAGCCTGCGCCGGCCAAAAATGCATAAGCCGAACCATGACCGATTTTAAAATAGATCAAGCCTGCAACCAGCAATACGAACAGCAACAGAATCTTATATTCGGACTTCAGAAAAACCATCGCGCCGTCATGAATCAGGTCGGCTATCGCGCGCATCTTATCGCTACCGGTATCATGAGCAAGCACGACCCGATAAATAATGAAAGCGATGATGAGCCCAGCGATACCCGCATAAGGGGCGATTAACTTGAAAATTTCTATATCCATCAAAATCTCCCGCTGCATTCTAATGTGCGCGTTATTGTTGTTGTGCTTTCCTGGACGCCGTCCAGGCGATTGAAGGTCTTGTGTTTAGAGAACAGACTTCTTTGAAAGTATATTACATTTAACGCTGGATTGTGAGTTGGCCTCATTGGTACCAGCAATTCCCATCAGTTTGGCGTTCAAAAAGGGCATGGGGTGTGTTTGGCGAGGGTGTCGGCAGCAAGGATGCGGCCGTCAAGCCCCCAGCACCTAAATTCCATAGGCTAATGGCTGCGATAAATCATCTTCGTTTATTTAGGTGCTGGGTGAACGGCGTCTTCTGGAGCAAGCAACTGATAGTAAAAATATTTTTATACTGAATAGTTACAATAATTTTTAAGCAGGACGAGGTACAACCCCGTCCCAAAACTTTCAAACCTGTGCCAATACGTTTATTTTTTCCGCAATTCCTTATGCAACATGATATACAGCTTGCTGGTGATGATCTCGTTTTTACTCAGGTTGTTGAGGGTCTCCAATTCCTTAGCGGCCAAGGTTTTTTCGCCGGAAATCGCATTGAAATTGTTCAGCAATTCATAGTTTTCTTCCAGCATGTGATCCAGGTTATTTTTGGTGTTGGCGGCCAGCGCTCGATACAGCTCAATCGTCTTAGTCAGCGCTTCTTGGTCGTCAAACACCTCGATGAGACTGGTATCGGTGAGCCCTTCCAAACGCGCCACCACCATTTCCAACATCTTATACTGGGTCCGGTAATAGATATAAAGCTCTTGCGGTTGCAGTTGTGGGGAAGAAAGAAACAACAACCTCCGGATCGCATTGATGAAGCGCTCGATGCCATCGAGCGGGAACTTCTCGTCCAGTGTATTCAACTGCGAACGACCTTTTTCCACCCGCTCCATCTGAATATCGAGAAGGTTTAAGATTTTCTTGTAGACTTTTTCGTTGATTTCACCACGACGGTAGATTTCTTTTAACTCGTCCTTTTCCATGCCCAGCACGAAAACGCGCAATAAATTTTCGGTCATCACACTGTCGTCACCGATTTTATCCTTATATTCCTTTCTGACTTTGTGATATTGGTCAAGATAGTATTTTCTAAGATTATGATACTGGGCTTCGTTCAATTTCTGCTCGGCAAGCAGCATATCCAACGTATTCAACACTTCGTCAAAAATCAGCGATTTGCTTTTGTAATAACTGACTTCCTCATAATTGCTCAAGGCGTCGATACCGAGACGATGCATGACCTTACCGATGCTGGTCGCCTTGACCAGCAGAGTAAAATAAATACAACCGATCGTGATCGCAGTCACGAAATCCTTAACCGAAAAATCATAATGCCAGCCATCCAAGGCTATATCCTCCGGTATCAACAACACCATGATCACGGCCAGCGCGCCGCGCAGACTGCCCCAGGACAACAGATGCATCCATGACAACGGAATAGGCTCTTCTTTTTTGGTCAGATTTAAAAAACCGAGCACCGGATAAATCGCCAGCGCACGACCGATCATGACGACGATGATCGATAAGATGATCGGCAACAGCGCAACATGCAGATCTATCGACTGCTTAACGAACAGCAGCCCCATCAAGATGAACACCAACGAGTTGGTGACGAAGCCGAAATAACTCCAAAATCTCTCCATATAGCCTTCGACGGCCAGAGACATCTTGAAGCGTCCGAAATTGCCGATGATCATCGAAGCAACCATCGTGGCGATAATCGACGATAAATGTATATGTTGGTCGGCGATCACCAGATTCTCGGAGATCACTTCGGTCAGAATAAAGGTGAAATGGGCGACCAGCAGGGTTAGCGTGATTTCCAGATGTTCATGCCCCTTCACCCATTCGATTAGCTTGGCGAATAAAAAGCCCATCAACATGCCGAAGATAATGCCGCCAAACACCATGATGAAGAAACTTAGCAGTCCGCTGACGATGGAACTGGCGCCCGCATACCCATGAACAATGACCTCCAGGAACACCAGAAAAATTGCAAACGCCGTTCCATCGTTGAATAAACTTTCGCCTTCGAATATCAGCGTCAAACGACGGGGAGCGCCGTATTCCTTGAACAAAGACAGCACCGCCACCGGGTCGGTCGCCGAAATAATGGCGCCAAACAACAACATGACGATCAACGGCACATCGAAACTCAGCACTTTGAACAGGTAATGACCGCCTATGCCGATGAAAACGGTAGACATCAGCAAGCCGACGATGGCCAATAAACTGATTGCCCGAATATTATCGAGCATGCTGCTGATCTTGATGTTATAGGCCGACTCGAAAATCAGAATCGGCAAAAACACGAAAAACAGCAATTCCGGCGTCAATTGAAAACTATTGATAAACGAAAACACCTCAATCTGCGATATCGGCACCAACAGCGAACCGACGATGACCAACAATACCGTATATGGCATACGCAGTTTTTGCGCAAAAACATAAACGGCCAGAGAAATCAGCATTAACGTGAATAAAGATAGAAAAACTTCAAGATTCATTAATCATCCAACAGCGGTCCTGTAGACCTTTAAACAAGGGAACTAGATAAGCGAAAAGCAGTCGATCCGCTTTATACGGGAGGTTTTTAAGACGCTATTTTAGCGCTTTCGAATGTACAGGCGAAATTTATTTTAATTTGCCCAATAAACCCTATTGATCAGGGTGATATACCGACTCGACTTAAATTAGTGACCGCTGCTGTTATTTTCCACCGCCGTCCTGGCCCGCATCAGTTCATGGTATTCTTCAGGCGCCAAAATCTGCCTTAAATCGATAAAGCTACCGCTTTCTAAGTCTTTCAGCCTGCTTAAGGCTTCCAGTATTCTTTCCGCCGCGGCGACAGGCGACAGAATCTTGTTTTCTTCACGCGCTTTATGAATACGTTTCAGCGCCGGAAATTTTTCGCTGTCCGCATCGTGACAAAGATAATCGATCATTGTCGAATCGATCAGTCCCGGCGCGACCGCGCTGATATGAGTTTCGGGGAATTCGTGGGCATAGAGCTTGGCCAACATGTTCAGCGCCGCCTTCGACAAGGCATACCCTGCCCAGCCTTTGTTGCCTAGCACCGCAGCGCCAGAGGAGATCAACAGGATTTGTTCGACACGAATACCCGAGGCCAGCAACCAGTCCAAGACGACCTTGTTAGCCCAGACATTGATGTCCATCAGTTGTTTCAGTTCATCCAACGAGGCCTCGCGGATGTCCTGCAAGCGGCCTAGCATGCCGGCATTCAACACCACTAGCTGCAAGGCACTGACGTCCTGCAGCAGCTGTTCCAGCGCACTGGGCACGCTATCGAAGTCGGTCAAATCGATGACGCCGTCTTTGATGCTTCCTTGCAGCCCACAGCCACGCCGGCTGCAACCGTAAACACTGTAACCCCTGGACAGTAAAACTTCGCTGAGGCCTTTACCCAGACCTGTGCTGTTGCCGGTAATGAAAGCGTTTTTTTGCATGGAGATCTATAGGTACAGGTTTATTGAAATGCGAATTAATCGCTCAATGAAAAGCCTCAGGTGACTTGTGGAGAAAATGAAGGTATGGAACATCTTAAAGTATACAGGCAAAGCTGTTAGGTCATTCGGCATTCAGCAAAGCAGCTAGGCGTTTTAATTCCGCTTCCAGAGTATTGTCCGGCATTTTTTCGCCGGCTCGTCTGTACCAATAGCCGGCATTGCTCAAGTCTCCCTCCTCCCTGTGCAGATAGGCATGTATCAAACAAGCCATCTTGTCGGAATAAGGCTGAACCATTTCATGAGCCCGCTCCCAGTGCCCGTCGCGTGCCAACTGTAAAGCCTGCTTGTGATCTAATCCCATTGTTTTCCCCTTTCATTCAAGACTATTTATTCCTGTTGGATTCCGTTGCATGCAAACCCGCCAACTTCTATTTTGCCTTTTGTCCAAGAATTTTATCAATGATTGATTGACAGACGACGGCAGGAAAACCTACAAGAATATATTCAAAGCGTGTCTTAATGGTCAGAAAAGAGATTAAATGACCTTGGAAAACTGCTGCCGTTTTTGCGCCAGATATTTATCGAAAACCATGCAGATATTACGAATCAGCAGCCGTCCGGGCGACAATACCCGTATGCCGTCGGCGCCGACCCTCAGCAGGCCGTCCGCTTGCATGGCTTGTAAGGTTTTCAATTCATCGGCAAAATACTGGCCGAAATCGATGTGAAAATTCTGTTCGATGGACTTAAAGGATAACTGAAAATGGCAGATTAACTGACTGATCACCGCTCTACGTAATTTGTCATCCTCATCCAACGTCACACCCTTATAAACCGGCAATCGGCCCCTGGCAATCAATTCGTCATACCGATCCAGCGCCTTGACGTTCTGAATATAGGCGTCGCCGACTCGACCGATCGAGGTGATCCCCAAGCCCACCAGATCGCAGTCTGAATGGGTGGAGTAACCCTGAAAATTGCGGTACAGTTTTCCTTCGCGCTGAGCGACGGCCAGTTCGTCATCGGGACGGGCGAAATGGTCCATGCCGATATAGACATATCCGGCCTCGGTCAGCTTGCGCCCGACCATTTGCAGGATATCCAACTTGACCTGCGGGCTAGGCATATCCGCTTCGTTGATTTGCCGTTGAGTCTTGAAACGACTGGGTAAATGCGCATAATTGAAGACCGAAAAACGATCCGGCAGATACTCCAATACCAGATCCAAGGTATCGGCAAATGTCCGCACCGTTTGCAGCGGCAGACCGTAAATCAGGTCGATATTGGTGGAGCGAAACCCTTCCTGTCTCGCCGCCTCCAGGACGGCAAACGTTTGCTCCTTAGTTTGCAGACGATTCACCGCTTTTTGCACCGCCGGGTCAAAATCCTGCAGGCCAAGGCTGATGCGGTTGAATCCCAGCTGACGCAGCAAGGCGATAGTCCCGTCATCGGTTTCGCGCGGGTCGACTTCGATCGAATACTCGCCCTGATCATCATCACGCAAACTGAAATGCTCACGAGTGGTTTCCATCAGACGGCGCATTTGTCCGGCCTGCAAAAATGTCGGGGTGCCGCCGCCCCAATGCAATTGATTGACTGGCCGGCTGCGTTCGAATAAATCCCCCTGCATGGCGATTTCCCTGCACAAATTGTCCAGATACGGTTCGGCATGCTTACGGTTCTTGGTGATGATTTTGTTGCAGGCGCAATAAAAACACACCGTGTCGCAGAATGGGATGTGAAAATACAGCGACAAAGGTCCGCCCGCCGCATTCGATTGGGCGATATGTTGCCGGTATTCGGCATCGCCGAAACCTTCATGCAGCTCCAACGCGGTCGGATAAGAGGTGTAACGCGGCCCCGAGGTATTGTAGCGATTAATCAGGTCCAAATCGAATTCGATGGATTGATCCATTATTCCACCCGTCGGTCGATGGTAATGGCGACGGAACTGTTCGGCCCTAATTCAGCAACTTCGGCCTGGCCGATCAAGTCGCCGGCCTGTGGCATCGCATTGCCGGAACCGGAGACTCTGGCGATGACCTTGACTCGGCTAAAGGCTGATAGCTTCATCGCCGGCGTCATCGCCATCGCGTCGTTTAATTGCACCGATAACGGCAAATCGGCGACCGACTTACGCACGATCGCTAATGGCATTTTCGGTCCGTTCAAGGCCTGCGCATAAACAAACACGACATCGTCGGCCTGCGCCTGTTGGCGCAATGACTCAGACAAGCGGACGCTGACGGCGATATTGACCGCCGGAGCCGCCTCCGCCGGTTCCGTTGTCTCGTTCAATCGCGATTTCAGCGCCGCCATCATGCCCTGCAATTCCCGGCGCGAAGGCGAATCCTTAGGCAACAGCGGCTCCAGTTTTTGCCAGTATTGCAAGGCCTGAGCGAATTCTCCGGCTTCCGCCTTGGCCATGCCGCCCAGCCACAAGCCGGTGGCGTCGTCGGGCGATAAGGCCAGCGCCTTGAAAATCAATTCCGCCGGTTTGCCTGCCAGCCGACCGCCTCTGGCCATCGCCAGAGCATCGGCATAATACAACATCACGCTGACCTCGTCGCCGAGTAAACGATAGGCTTGGGCGAAGGCCTCCGCGGCTTTATCGTATTGCTGCATATATTTGAGGGAGCGTCCCAACATCAGCCAGCCTTCGGCGTCATCCGGTTGCTGCTTCAAGCGTTCGGCCAGCCCGGCCACCATCTTGTCGATGGTTTGCTGAGCCTTTTCCTGCTGTTGACGAGCCAATTGCTGCTGTTCGGCTTTGACTTGCGCCTGAGTATCGCCCAATGAAAAATACAGCGACAGGCTGAGCAGCGGCACGAACAACACGACAACCGGAATGATCCATTTGCCTTGCGACGACGGAGCGCTAATCTGTTTCAGACTGTCCAACTCGTCGCTCAAGGTCAGTTCCAATTCCTGATACTGCTCATCGAATTGGGCCTGAGTCAACGCGCCCTCTTCTAGCAAGCGCTTGAGTTCTTTCAGGCGCTGCCTGGCGATGTTGATATTGCGCTGGTCCACCTCCGATTCGGCCAATTCGTTACGACGCCACAACGGCGGCACGATGAAAAGCATGGCGATCCCGATCAATGCCGCGACGGCGATCCAAAATAAGTTACTCAAGAGTCGTCACCTTCTTCCAGTAAAGCGTCGATTTTGGCCTTTTTTTCGCCGGTTAAGCCACCGGCCTCGGCCACGCTCCGTTTTCTGCGGCTGACAATAAGCAGCATTGCGAGTCCGATCACGACAAAAAGCAATGGCCCGATCCATAAGAATAGGGTTTTAGCCTTTAACGGCGGACGGTACATGACAAAATCGCCATAGCGCTGGGTCATGAAATCGACGATATCCTGCTCACTCTTACCCTGTTGCAGCATCTCATAGACTTGCCTGCGCAAATCCTTGGCCAAATCCGCGTTCGAGTCGGCGATGGTCTGATTTTGACAGACGAGACAGCGCAGTTCGGAAATCAGGTTTTGATAAGCCTGTTCCTGTTCGGCATTATCAAATTGCCGGTATTCGACGGCGGCCTGAGCAACGCTGATCCACAGGCATAATAACAATACACTCAACCTTATCATCAATTTTCCGCCTTCAACTTTGCAATCATCGGCAGCAACATCCGCTCGACATCTTCGGGAGTGACCGGTCCGGTATGTTTATATCGAATCAGGCCTTGCTTATCGATGACGAAGGTTTCCGGCACGCCGTAAACTCCATAATCGATGCCGGTGCGGCCCTCGGTGTCCATGATGCTGACACGATAGGGATTGCCCAATTGCGCCAGCCACTGCCTGGCGGCATCGGGCTCGTCCTTGTAATTGAGGCCGACGATCGGCGCTGCATTCAGTTTGGCCAGTTGATTCAATACCGGATGTTCGGAACGACATGAAACGCACCAGGAAGCCCAGACATTCAACAGCCAGACCTGGCCTTTAAAATCCTGTTCGCTCAGCTGCCGCTCGGGTTCGGATAGCACCGGCAACGAAAATTCCGGCGCCGGCTTGTCGATCAAAGGCGATGGGATATCGCGCGGATTCAGCTTCAAACCCAACGCCAAAAACAGCGCCAGCACGGCAAAAATCAATAATGGAATCACGTATCTAAGCATGCGCTACTGTCCTTTTTTTATTGCTGATACGATAACGCTTATCGGTCGTGGCCAGCAAGCCGCCGGCCGCCATCAACAAAGCGCCCAGCCAAATCCAGCGAATGAAGGCCTTGTAATAGACGCGCAGGCTCCAGGCGCCCTGATCGCCCAGCGGTTCGCCTATCGCCACAAACAAGTCTCGAAACAGGCCGGCATCGATCGCCGCCTCGGTCATCGGCATTTTCTGCACCCGATAAACGCGCTTTTGCGGCGCCAGCCTGGCCACCTCTTCACCTTGGTAAGAGACCGTCAAAAAGCCTTGTTCGGCCCGGTAATTGGGTCCCTCGGCCTGCTTGACGCCATGAAACTTAAAGAGATAACCGGACATATCGAGAGTATCGCCTGGCGCCATCCTGACGTCACGCTCGACGCTGTAGATCGATGTGAAGGTAATGCCTATCACGAATACCGCAATGCCCAGATGCGCCAAGGTCATACCGTAAAATCCGGCCGGAATTTGAGTCAGCCTGCCCATCGTGAAACCTTGCTTGCCGAAACGGTCTTTAAAGGCCAGACCGGAAACAGCCACGGTCCATAAGGCCAGCGTCGCGCCAAGCACCGCGCCCCAGGAATAAAACGGCATCGCCAGCGGAATCAGCAAACCACCGACGACGCAAGCGACGATCACGCCCAGCAATCGCTGCAGCAAGGCGCCGATCTGATCGCGTTTCCAACGCAGCATGACGCCAAGACCGACGGCAAGCGCCATCGGCGCCATCAACGGTATGAACACGGCATTGAAATAGGGCGGTCCGACCGAAATCTTGCCCAGCCCCAAGGCATCGACAAATAAGGGATACAAGGTGCCAAGCAGGATGCTAGCGGCGGTCACGACCAACAAAATGTTGTTGATCAGCAGCACCGATTCTCTCGAGATCAACTCGAAACTGGCGCTGCTTTTGACCTGCGGCGCCCGTATCGCATAGAGCAACAACGAGCCGCCGACCACCACGGCCAGGAAAATGAGTATAAACAGACCGCGGGCCGGATCGCTGGCGAAGGCGTGTACCGAGGTCAACACGCCGGAACGCACCAGAAAGGTGCCCAGCAGGCTCAACGAAAAGGCGAAAATCGCCAATAACACGGTCCAGGTTTTGAACACACCGCGCTTTTCACTGGCCGCCAGCGAATGAATCAGTGCGGTGCCGACCAGCCACGGCATGAACGAGGCGTTTTCGACCGGATCCCAAAACCACCAACCGCCCCAGCCCAGTTCATAATAGGCCCACCAACTACCCAGCGTGATGCCCAGGGTCAGAAACATCCAGGCGATATTGGTCCACGGCCTAGACCAGCGCGCCCAGGCCGAATCCAGCCGCCCTTCCAACAACGCGGCGATGGAAAAGGCAAAGGCGACCGAGAAACCGACATAGCCCATGTACAGCATCGGCGGATGGATCGCCAGCCCAGGGTCCTGCAACAAGGGGTTCAAGTCACGGCCTTCCAGCGGCGACGGAAACAGACGGGCAAAAGGATTGGACGTTAGCATCAGAAACAGGATGAAGCCGATGCTGACCAGCCCCATTACGCCCAATACCCGGGCTCGAGTAACGTCGGGAATATTTTTACTGAACAGAGCGACCAATCCAGTCCAAATCGACAGCGTCAAAGCCCACAGCAGTAATGAGCCTTCATGCGCGCCCCAGACGCCTGAGATCAGATACAGCGTCGGCAAGGCGGTGTTGGAATTCTGCGCCACATAAGCGACGGAAAAATCATGCGCCAGGAAGGCATAGGTCAGACAGGCGTAGGAAATCGCCATGAACAGCAATTGCGCATAGGCCGCGGGTCTTGCGACATGGACCCAGCCAGGAATCGAACGGGCGGCGCCGATGATCGGCAGAGCTCCCAAGATAATCGCCATGCATAGCGCCATGATCAGCGAAAAATGCCCTAGTTCTGCCATCATATCGCTACTCCGCCTTGCTTTGTTGCGGTTTTTTCAGGGTGTCGGCGACTTCCGGCGGCATATAGTTTTCGTCATGCTTAGCCAGCACTTCTTCGGCGATGAACACGCCTTGAGAATTCAACCTGCCTTTGGCGACGATGCCCTGCCCCTCCCTGAACAAGTCCGGCAATATGCCGGTGTATTCCACCGTCACTTCCTCGCTGAAATCGGTCAATTTGAAGCGCACCATCAGACCATCGCCGGGGCGCTCGACGCTGCCATCGACGACCATGCCGCCGAGACGGAACAAGGTGTCTCTAGGCGCCTTTCCTTCCACGACATCGGTCGTGGAAAAAAAATACATTAGATTTTCGTTGAACGCCTGTAAGGCGAAGGTCGCCGCGGCGCCGACCCCGGCCAGCATCAACAAAATCAGAATCAAACGTTGTTTTCTAGCCGGTTTCATGAGCGTGACCGTTTCTGTTTCAGCTGCAATTGACGCATCAGTTGTTTACGCTGCAGTATCGGCATGATCACGTTGGCCATCAACACCAGCAAACATATTCCATAAGACGTCCATACATAAAAGGCGTAACCGCCCATGGCAAAAAATTCCTGCCAATTCATCATTTTCAATTCTCCAGCATTTTCTTGACCCACTGAGTGTTCTGTTCGCGCCTGAGCAATTCCACTTTGGCTCCCTGCAACAGCGCGATCACGTAATAAACCTTGAACGCAATCGCCATCAACAATAACGGCACCAGCATACTGACATGGATGGAGGGCTTGTCCATCTTGCTGACAGTCGGGCCCTGATGCAACGTGTTCCACCATTCCACCGAATAATGGATGATCGGAATATTAATGACGCCGACCAAAGCCAGTATCGATACCGCCCTGGACGCGGCGCGGCGATCCTCGATGGCGCCGTACAGGCTGATCACGCCCAAATACAAGAACAACAGTATCAGCTCCGAGGTCAATCTGGCATCCCAAACCCACCAAGTCCCCCACATCGGTTTGCCCCATAACGAACCGGTCACCAAGGCGATAAAGGTAAAACTGGCGCCGATCGGCGCACTGCTGACCAACACCACTTCCGCCAACTTAATGCGCCAGATCAGACCGATGGCGCCGGCGACCGCCATCAAGACATAAATAAACAGCGACATCCAGGCCGCCGGCACATGAATATAGATAATCCGGTAACTGTCCCCTTGCTGGTAATCCTGCGGCGCCAAAAATAAACCGCCATAAAGGCCGCCGCCGACCAGCAGAATAAAGATCGCCGTCAGCCAGGGCATTAATTTATCGGCAAAGGCGTAAAAATGCGGTGGAGAAGCCAGGCGGTGAAAAAATCGACTGATTGGAGCGGGTATCAAAGACATGCTAAAACATCACTTAATTATAATACGCTAAATAATAAAGGATTTACTTCTCCAAGGAAAGCCGGGCATCCTCAGGATCCAAGTCCACCTTGCAGTAAGTTGGTATCCAACTGCGCTCAACGATCGACTCTGGCAACTCATTAAAATCGAACGCCAAACCATCCTCAATCATCTGGTTGACATCAAACACTTCCGCCACTTCCGGTATGTCATTAAAAAACATCGTATAAAACGGTTTAACCAGCGCCTTGGAAACCTTCATACCGATAGGACCAATGAAGTTTCTTCGTTGCCCGACATGGGCGACTTCATCAATAGTAATTTCGTCCAGCAATGCTTTCAAACGGACACGAACTTCCGGTTCGTCGGCCAGCACGTCGTCAAATAAGGCATCTAAATGACGATAAAAAGTCACTCCCATCAATTCAGTCACGAAAGCCGGTGAATCCATTAAAAAACCTGGGAGTTTCGGAAACTGTTCATAGATTTTTTCCTTGATCGGGCCTAAAGGCGCCCATTCGACCTTATCCAATCCACAAGTCCGCAGCATTTCATCGAATAAACGCACATGACAAAACTCTTCGGCTAGATGCACACGACTAATCTTATCTTCCACTGTATGCGAGTTGGCCATATCCGGCACCGCGTCCCAAGCGCCTTTAATGCCAACCCACTCATGTCGGGCAAATTTATAAATACAGGTCAGCATCAAGGTCATGCGATCCAACGATTTAGGGTCGTCTTGCATGGCCACATAATTACGGTAAAAGGCGTCAGGGTCGACCAAAGGTTTGCGCAACCTAACCGGGTTATCCTGAAAATGTTTCAGCCGCGCCCGTTTTTTAGCCAGATCCTTGTCAGCTTCAAAAAGCTCCCCGCCATGGTGCTGGGTAAATGTCCAGTAATCTTCAAAATTCGCACTTCTTTGCTCTGCCGTCGCCGACGTAAAAACAGATAGATATTTACCCGCTCCCATACCAGGAACTCCTCATTCGATTAAAAACCATACATTATATGGGCAATAGATTATTGCAAATAGCCATAATCTTCACAAAACACCGCTTAGGAACATGAACAAGATAACTTCTATACTCGTTCCGTAACTATTCAGTATCTTTCAGGGTTTAGGGAGTAGACCATTGATTTCTCGGGACGCGTTAATACTTCCATGGCAGCTAATGGCATCCTGCCTCACGCTGCACTTACACGTCCCTGTGCGGCGTAAGCTCTGACTGCAACGTCCTGTTGCAGACAGCCCGATAAATCAATAGCCTACTCCCTCTTATAAAACTACGCTGAATAATTACACTCGTTCCTTAGTTACATCAGGACAGCCAAATCGACGGACTAATTGATGCTCATCTTCAATGCCGATGCAGCCGGTAACGGCGCCAACACCAGAGCCATCAACAATATTGCCGCCAGAATATTAAACTGAGCTGAAACCGGCAACCCGGTCGCCGCCATATCCACCGCATTGCTAGCGAAAATCAAAACAGGAATATAGAGAGGCAACACCAATAACGACAAGATCATCCCCCCCCGTCTCAAGCCTACGGTCAAGGCGACGCCGATGGCGCCGATCAGACTCAACACCGGCGTTCCTAAGACCAGCGTGATCAATAAAGTTCCTAAAGCTTGTTCAGGCATTCCTAAAAACAACGCCAGCAGCGGCGCAACCAACAGCAGCGGCAGACCCGTCACCAGCCAGTGGGCCAAAATTTTCGCCAACACCAATACCGAAATCGGATGGGAACTCAGCAACATTTGTTCCAGAGAGCCGTCATCGAAGTCGGAACGAAACAGGCTGTCCAGCGAAAGCATTGCCGCCAGCAACGCCGACACCCAAATGATGCCGGGCGCCATCGCCTGTAGTAATTTCGGCTGAGCGCCTATACCCAAGGGAAACAAGGTCACAATCAAGACGAAGAAGAATAAAGGATTGGCGATCTCGGCCCGGCGACGAAACGCCAGAACTAAATCACGCCGTATGATGGCGATAAAGGCTGCGGTTAATGACATGTTGATAAATCGATACGTTGAATATCAGTCGCATGCAAGGCCAGGTCATGGTGGGAAGTCATGACGATCATGCCGCCGTCATTGACATGTTTCAGCATCAGCGACTCGATCAGCTGGATGCCTTGTCTGTCCAATGAGGTAAACGGCTCATCCAGAATCCACAGGATATTATCGGTGATCAGCAATCTAGCCAGAGACAAGCGCCGTTTCTGTCCGGCCGACAAGGCCTGAACCAGGGTGTCGTCATAACCGGCAAGATGCACCTTATCCAAGGCCTGCTCGATGGTGAACCTTCCCGGCCTAGCCATGGCCAGCGACATTTTCAGGTTTTCCAGCACGGACAACTCCTTTTTGACGCCATCCATATGGCCGACGTAAGCCATATCGGCATGGTAACGACTGTTGTCGATGGGGGTCCCACACCATTGAATCTCGCCCTCATCAGCCTCCCTGAATCCACATAAGATGCGCAACAACGAGGTTTTACCGCTGCCGTTTTTACCTTCCAGCAGCAGAATTTGTTGCGGTTTTAGGATAAAACTCAATCCCGAAAACAAGACCCGATCATCACGGATACAGGCCAGATTACTGGCCCGTAATAACACTGCTTGCTTATCCATGCGTCAACTTGAACCCTGCGCGTAAAATCGCCTATAGTATCAGCATTACCCTGCTTTTCCCACTCCGCGCATCGTAAAAGACTTAACCCGGATATTTCACAAAGGCGACCTTGATCTTTGAAATAAGTGTCAACACCCCATGCATCAAGATTAATAGAGAGCCTATGTTTCGGGCGCCGTTTGTACCTGAAGTTTTTTTTGAAAAACCGGACTACCAATCGTGAACAAAATCGCTCAAGCCGGAGCCTGCTATGGCATTGCTGATGTTTGCCCAACCTTCTTCGTCCGATTGCCCGGAACTACGATTCCCCCACTGAAATATCCGGGTTAACGCCAAGCGTCTCTGAAGCCTGGATTGGGCACTACTATATAGCCATTCGGATGACGCCGGTAATAGGTATCGCCGGCGAGAAAATATTCAATGCCATTAAAAAACAAGGAAAAATGCAATCTAGGCAACGATAAGACAATGGCGCCGATCGGCGCATCGACAACACGGTATTGATCCCGATAAGGACGATAAAAAAAGCCATCATAAAAAAAATATTGCAGCCCACCGATCCAAAGCCGCTTATATCCATGTGGTAAATAGCGTGTATGGTAGCCTGGTCTATAGTATTCATGACGAAAACGGGAAGAAGAATGGGCGGGAGGAACCCGGCGAGGCTTGACGGCCCGATAACTGGGCTGCGGTCTGTGTGACGGCTGCGGCGATATTCGTTGCGTCCTAGGTATGGTCTTAAATCGCTGTTGGGGACTTGCTCTCTGAGGCCCGGGCCTTGACTGATGAGTTGACCTCGGCGTTGATCTGTGTGACTTGCTTGATCTGTCAGTCCTGAATCTCGGTCTGTCATCGGCAACGACACTATTCAGAGTAAACAGCAACAAGACGACGCCAAGAACCGCTTTGATAAGAACTTTCATCATTATATTCTCCCGCTTTTATCTTAGTGAATAATGCCGACCTGCTAATAAGACCCGCTCACCGACAGGACAGTTCATTAACACAAGCCAAATGTCAATAGGGAAATACTAGCACCCCAGCAGCAATTCCCACTTTGGCGTTCAAAAAGGGCATGGGGTGTGTTTGGCGAGGATGTCGGCAGCAAGGATGCTGCCGTCAAGCCCCCATGGATGGGTTTACGGCGCTCCTCGACAGACACACCCCATGCCCTAAACCCCGCAAAAATACTCAAATTGGCAATTGCTGAGCACCCCAGGGCTCCCGCATTAAATGAATGAGAGGCAAAACAGAAAATTAACAACAAATACGCCTAAAGTAAGTTAAACGTTTAGGGGGTGTTAAATAACCCGCCCCGCGTGTGCACGGCCAATTTTGCCCCGGTGGCGGTTTTTGGCGGCTTGCTACGCGAAGCCGCCCTACGATGCGGGGTGTGCTGACGATAGGAAGCGCACCGGTTTTTGATGCGCTTCGCGCTGTTCAATGTTCAACATACGGTGCTTTGCGTAGGAGTGCCGCTCTCGGCGCGAAAAGTAGTTCGCATGTCGCTATGCGAAATGCAGGTCAACGAGGTCCTGAACGATTCAACCGTGACTAAAAGTTTGGGGCGGGTTAAATAACCCGCCCCGCCCAGAGGGATGACGCGATATTAACCAATGTGTTGGTTCAGGTATTTTTTAATGAGGTAGCCCTGAGTAGCGGCCAAGGGATCGGAAATCATCCCGTATAGATCGCTGTAAAAATCTGAAAAATACCCGCCAGGTTGTTAGGATGTAGGTGCATCCCAATGTTCGCCTATCTAAGATTCAACCGAACCCTATGGAATAAGGAAAATGATTCCGGCATTGATACTTTCTAGGCTAAACTTTTTAACTATTCAGTATCTTTCAGGGTTTAGGGAGTAGATTGTTAATTTCTCAGACTGACTAACAGGACGTTGCAGAAAAAGCTTACAGGGGCATATTTACGCTTTTATGAAATCAATAACCTGCTGCCTCAAAATGGACAATCACTAAATAAACAGACAACAACATAGCTTCAGGAGCGGGGTACACATTGGAACTTTATCTTGACCAACTCGCGCTGCTTTGGCAGCAATTTCTGAGCTTCGTCACGCCGAATAGCGCAAAACTGAACGAACCGGAACTAATCGTACGCATGCTCATGCAACTCTTGTTGCTGATGGGATCGGCGGTTTTTTCGAGTTCGGAAACTGCGTTATTTTCGCTGACGCGACTGGATTTACAAACCCTGCACAATCAAAATCATCCGCAGTCATCGACCCTCCATACCTTATTGGAACAACCGAGGCGCTTGATCATCTCCATTTTATGCGGCAATGAACTGATCAACATTGCCGCTGCCGCCAATATGACGGTGATCTTGATCGAGCTGTATGGAGAAAGCAAGGCCGGCTGGTTCACACTGTTTGTCATGGTGCCGCTATTATTGGTATTTGGCGAAGTGACGCCCAAAACGATCGCAGTTTCCAATCCGGTTGAAGTCAGCACACGCATCGTCATCCCAGTGATACGCAACTGGATCAAACTGGTCGCGCCGTTGCGCTGGCTGGTCTGGAAGGTATCCGACCGAGTCACCACGTTTCTGGTCGGCCAAGAAAAATCGCCCGACAATATTCTTCATGTCGACGAATTCCGAACCCTAGTCGATGATGTCGTGAAAACCGGGCAATTGGGTAGCAACCAGAAATTGATGATCTTCAATCTGCTTGAAGCCGGCGCCACCGAAGTGGTCGAAATCATGATACCGCGCACGAAAATGCCCTTCATCAACGGCAAATGGCCGGTGGACAAAGTCACCAATTATTTTCGCCAACACAAACAGTATCGTATTCCCGTTTTCAAAAACCATCATGACAATCTGCTCGGCTTCGTCCATGCCGACGATGTCGCGTCCCTGTTGCTTGAGCCGGAAAAACAGGACACCACCGAACTCGCCGACTTGATTCATCCGCCGATCGTCGTACCACTAACCAAGAAAGTCGATGAAATGTTCGATTTTTTCAAACTCAATAACGCCAGAGCCGCGGTAATCCTCAACGAATTCGGCGGCGTCGAAGGCATGGTCACGCTAGAAGGCGTGCTCGAGTTCGTGTTTGGCGAGATCTGCCCGAAAACCGAAATGCCGGGCGTCATTCATGAAGCCAATACCGAGATCTACGACGTGCCGGGCGACATGAAGCTGATTGATTTCGAAGACCTGACCAACTTCGTCATCACCGATGCGCGCATGACCACCATCGCCGGCGTCCTATTTCGCCGCCTAGACCGTCTGCCGAAAACCGGCGATCGCGTGCAATTAGATGATTATTGGTTGACCGTGCTAGAAATGGATGGTCACCGCATCGCGCGGGTGCGCGTTTCCCGTGGCGAGGAATCGAACGCCGCTTTCAATAACGAATATAAAGAAGGAGAACAGTGATGACGATTCTGGTCACACTACTATTGATGCTGTTGTTGCTGCTGTTGAAAGGCTTCTTCTCCGGCTCGGAAATCGCCTTGGTCAGTTCCGACAAAATCAAACTACGGCATCAGGCCCGTATGGGTAATAAAGGCGCTCAAGCGGTGCTAAAACTGTTTCAGACCCCGGATATATTGCTAGGTACGACGCTGGTCGGCACCAATATCGCGACCGTGGCCTTGACCACGCTAGGAACGTTGTTATTGGTCGACCTGTTCGGCAACGACGCCGATTTATACGCCCTGCTGATCTATTCGCCGTTGTTCCTGATTTTCGGCGAAATCGTCCCGAAGAGTGTTTATCAGCAACACGCGACCTTGATAGCCCCCTATCTGATTCGCATCCTGGCGCTATTTACCAAGTTGTTTTTCCCGTTGATTTTCATATTCTCGCGCATCGCCCGCTTCATCGCCCATCTGACCGGCAGCGTTAAGGCCGATTCGAGCCTGTTTATCTCACGCGAACAAATACGCTCCATCGTCGAATTAGCGGAAATGGGCAGCAACTTGGACGTGTTCGACCGTTACCGCATCAAACGGGCGATACGATTTTCCGACACCACCGTCGGACAAGTCATGACGCCGGTAGCCGATATGGTTGCGCTGGACAAGGACAGTTCCTTGGAGAATGCGGTCAGACTATGTAAATCGCTCAGTTTTAACGACATCCCGATTTATGACGGCAATATCAGCAACATCGTCGGCGTACTGTCCTTGTCGCCGTGGGATATCATGGAATTGGACCTTAAAAACGACAAATTAAGCGACATTATTTCGCCGGCCTTGTTCGTCACCGAAAATCAATATCTGGAAGAATTGTTCCTACTGTTCGATAAACAAGACTGCCGGACTGCGATCGCGGTCGACGAATTCGGCACCTGCATCGGCATGATCGATAAACAGGACTTGTATGAGGAAGTGGTCGGCGATCTCGAAGAAACGCCGGAGGACCAATCGCGCCGGCGTTACCGGAAACGCATGATGTGCCAGAAACTTAGCGAAGGCTCGATGCTGATCGACGCTAAGGTTCCCATTTCCGAAGTCAATGAAATCCTGGGCACGAAAATCAACGGCCAGGACTACTTTTCCCTGGGCGGCCTGATGTTGGCGCACCTCCACCACCTGCCGGCGGTCGGAGAAAGCTTTGAAGACTACGGCTACCGCTTCACCATCGATGCGATGAGCGAGCGGGCAATCAAGACCGTACGCGTCGATAAGCTGTCCTGAACATCCCGCCTTCCGGAAGCGCACCTTAGACGCGAAAGGCGTTTCGACGATTTCACCCCCCCTCGTTCAAGCTTGCGCATCGACAGACCGAAGCAGGAACGATGAATGTAATGTTCTTTGTAACTATTCAGTATAAAAATGCTTTTACTATCAGTTACTTGCTCCAGAAGACGCCGTAAATATGTCCCTATAGGCTTGGATGCGACATCCTTGCCGCATACACTTCTTCCGCAAGCAATTGATAGTAAAAGAAAAATTTTCTTAGTATCAAGCTGAATAGTTACTTTTCTTTAATTTCAAAGGGCAGCGACGTGACTACTTAATGCCTGACCGAAAATTGATTATCCCTAAAATAATCAATGGGATATAATGAATTCCGGGAAATGAGTTTTCAGCCCAAAATCACGATTGTTGCGTTGCTCAATCCGTAAGGTACTGATTTTAGGTGAGCGCCGCCATAAAAATTTACGAAAACCAGAAATCTTCGTCCGTTGAAATCCTATGCGCACCGTCAAGAATCCGCAAATGAGCCTCGGTCAGGTCGATATTGCCGACATCGAGATTAACCTCAAATCCAGAGACGACATCCCGCAACTGCTGCTAGGGTTGCAGTACATCTATACCACGCCCGAACTGCGCGACCGTGTGTTCGCCATCCTCGAGCAGGTTATTCCCTACCGAAGCGGTCAGGGCCTTAGCGAAGCAGAGCGTCAGCAACCCGCTGACCCAAGGCGCGGTCGGCCCGGCCTGGAACAATGGAAA
The DNA here is from genome assembly GCF_030717995.2 of Methylomarinum sp. Ch1-1. Taxonomy (NCBI): domain Bacteria; kingdom Pseudomonadati; phylum Pseudomonadota; class Gammaproteobacteria; order Methylococcales; family Methylococcaceae; genus Methylomarinum; species Methylomarinum roseum. The sequence goes on from NZ_CP157743.1 coordinate 3,073,585, forward strand.
ATTCTAGTGCTGGGCGTTTTGCGTCTGGGCCTGAATACCGACTACGACCGCATCCATGAACTGGCCAACCACCACAATACCATTCGACAGATGCTGGGCCATAGCGACTGGTGTGACGACACGAAGTATTCTCTCCAGCGCATCAAAGACAATCTGAGGCTGTTCACCCCGGAACTGTTCGATCAAATCAACCAGGAAGTGGTCAGAGCCGGCCATGCCCTGGTAAAAAAAAAGCCAAACGCTGGGCCAACCGTCCGCAGTGACTCGACTGCCGCCGCGACGGTCGACCACAGCGATAAACTGAGAGGGCGGTGCGATTCCTTTGTGGTCGAAACCGACGTCCATTTTCCGACCGACATCAACCTGCTGTATGATGCGATCCGCAAAGCTATTGAAGAGAGTCATACGCTGGCGAAACACTATGACCTGCCGGACTGGCGTCAATACCGGCACAACATCCGGCGACTCAAACAACAGTACCGAAGAGCTCAACAGCTCAAACGCTCCACCAGCCAGGATGAAAACAAACAAGCCGTACGGGAACAAGCCATCCAACAGGCTCATCAGACCTACCTGGACCTGGCGAGCGCCTACCTGGGCAAATCCGAGCGCACCTTAAAACAAGCCCTGGACCGTGGCGCCCTGGCCGATGAAACGCAGCCGTTGCAATCCTACCAGGCCTATGCCCGCCTGCTGCTGGACCAAATTGAGCGCCGCGTCATACGCAGCGAAACCATCCCTCATGCCGAAAAGATCTTCTCCGTGTTTGAACCGCACACCGAATGGATCAGCAAAGGCAAAGCAGGCGTCCCGGTTGAGTTGGGTTTAAGGGTCTGCGTGATGGAGGACCACCATCGCTTCGTTCTTCACCACCTAGTGATGGAAAAGCAAACCGATGACAAAGTCGCCGTCGACATGGTCACCGAAACGCGCCGGCGCTTCCCCGAACTGACCGTGACCAGCTTCGACAAAGGCTTTCACAGCCCGGCTAACCAAAAGGAACTGAAAAATCATCTGGAACAGGTGATTCTGCCCAAAAAAGGCCGACTCAGCGCCGCGGATCAAGCGCGGGAAGGCAGCAATGCTTTTAAACAACTACGCCACCAACACTCCGCCGTGGAATCGGCCATCAATGCCCTGGAGCATAACGGCTTGGATATCTGCCCCGACCACGGCCTCGATGGCTTCAAACGCTATGTCGCACTGGCGGTCGTCTCGCGCAATATCAAACGGTTGGGCGCCATCCTGCGTCAGCAGGCGCAGGCGAAAGAAAAACGCAAGCGCGGCCCCTACCAACAAGCGGCCTGAACAATACCATCGGAGCGAGAAAAGGCTCACTACAGGATAGTTGCGCCCGCAGACCGGTGAATGGCCCGCTAATGAAGAAATCAGACGAGACAGCGATGGATTTTTTCCGGAAAATGGCCTGGGTTGATCAAAATGAGTGTGGCAAAAGTTGGGTATCGGTTGAAAAAAAGGCTTTTTCTGTCAGACACTACTTAGGGGCATGCGCAAGCAGATATTCCTTCATTGCCACGGCATGATTGCAGTCAGTATCGCGGGCGGCAAACAACAGCGTTAACCGGCCCTGCCCCGCTTTTTCGATCAAACGAGCGAGGGCGTCTTGCTTGACATCAAGTTCAGCAAAATAACGACGCTTGAAAGACGCCCATTTCGACGGATCATGGGCGAACCATTTTCGCAATGTGGTGCTAGGCGCGGTGTCCTTCAACCAAAGATCGACCTGAGCCCGCTCTTTTGTCATGCCGCGCGGCCATAGCCTATCGACGAGAACACGAAAACCGTCTTCATCGCTGGCGGGGTCGTAGATTCGCTTCGTTCGGATATCCATCATGGACTGCCCCCCGCTGATACTCAGTAGCGAATCAAACGGGCTTATTCCCTGCAATTCACTTTGGCGTTCAAAAAGGGCATGGGGTGTGTTTGGCGAGGATGTCGGCAGCAAGGATGCTGCCGTCAAGCCCCCAGGGATGGGTTTACGGCGCTCCTCGACAGACACACCTCATGCCCTAAACCCTGCAAAAATACTCAAACTGGGAATTACTGGCTTATTCCCGCCTTGCAACTTAATCAACGCTCGTTAAAATAGCGCTCACAATATTTTTTCAGCAGATCTCGCGCATCATCGCTGCTTCCCAGCACCATGCCGGCCAACAAGGTTAGCGTGATGCTACGCCCCGGATTCTGTTCAACCCAGTCACGAATTTCCGGGTCCAGCGATTCTTGCAGCGCCGCTTCCAGTGGATTATGGCGCTTTGTGCGGCGTAATGGCCTGCATCGACGCCTATCGAGTAGGCTGAATAAGCGCGCGAAGCTCAAAACGATCAGCGCCAATATCAGATAGACCGCCGCCGTCAACAAAGCCGACACATCCGCTGAAAAATACTGAGAAAAGTTATAAAACAACGCCACAGCGCTGAAGCCCAGTGCAATCAGAAAAAAAACGAGCGCGATCGCAATCGCGATGCTATGGATCTTCAGTCTGTAACGCAGGCTCATGATTACCCGATGTTATCATCCATGGCTTTTATTCAACGATCCAGCAGTTTGCCGATCAACACCCCCACCCCAAATGAGATGGCCAGGCTGGTGAGTGGGTTAGCCTTGACTTCACCCTCCACTTTGCCGAACGAATCTTTCACTTGTTGTTGAGCTTGTTCGGCCGCGTGTTGGAAACCCTCCTGCTTTTCTCCGACATAAGCCGATGACATCGTTTTGATTGTCTTAGCCAAGTCGGCGAAATCTTCACGCAATGCCTCGAGTTGTTTTTGCAATTCCTCATTGCTAGCTTGTTGTGTCGCCATAATGCTCATCTCCTGGGCGTAGTGGAATCGTCTGCAAACTTCAACATAACGACGTTGACCAAAATATGCAAGGATATTTCATCGGCCATTTAGTTAAACATGACTCTCCGACAACTTACAGCCCTCTTCACCCAGCACCTAAACAATCCTAGAATGTAAAATGTAGTCCAGTAGCGCTGTAATTTAGGTGCTGGGTGAACGGCATCTTCTAGAGCAAGTAACTGATGGAAAAGGTATTTTTATGCTGAATAGTTACTAAAAACCTGAAGTTTCCTAAAAACGCCTCAAGCCACCATGCGTAACAACACCGTGACCAGCGAATTTTTCATGGGATTGGTGGGTTTATGGCAAAGCCTATCAAAATCTTCACTCAGTGAGGCTTCGGCGATGAGGCGCCGGACATCGGAAAAGGCGAAACTCGTCCGCCCCTTGACCTTGTGCCGACGTTGCGGATCCGCTTTGATGCGATCGGCGTACATCCAGGTGACCGTGGTGGCCATCATACAGAAATGCAGGTGGTTTATCACGGCCTGGGCATTCCGGCTCTGGCATTTTTGACTGCCAATGTCTTGCTTGAGTTCTTTAAAGCCGGACTCGATCTTCCAGCGAGCGCCATAATATTCGATGACCTGGGTGACCGACAAGTCGAGATCGGTCGTAAACAAGGCGACCCACTGGGTTTTACGAAACACCCACACGACCTTGATGGGGCATTTTAAGGTCTTCAGCATGACGGTTTTCTCAACCGCCAGTACTTCGCGTACTTTGCCATACAGGTTAACCTGATAGGCAGCAGTTTGCTGCCGGAGCGCGTGCGCTCGGTCGGTCACGGTCCCCAGACGCTGGCCGTATTTACGGGGCGTCCGCGTGTCTTGGCATCGGCGGACCGGGCGTCGGGGAGCGCATAGAGCACCTGGTTGCTGCGCAATCGGGATAACAGGTGAAAACGTTCGCCTACCGTTTGGCGCACCGGCTTCCATAACCCTGATTCCCAAACCAGCTGTCGGTGACCGCCAGCATTGGTGTCGAAGCAAAGTGACCGGCGACGGCGATTAGCAATTCCGCCGCTTGCGTGAGTTTGCTTTGAAACGGCGCGACTTGGCCTTTGATTTTGGCGGTTTCCTTTTGTTCGGCGATCATGTGACGGGGTAAGTAAAACGAAAGCCCAAAACAAACAGGCCTAACGACCTTTGACCTGCTTCAGTAAGCCGATCGACACCACATTTTGCGCCCAGGGGTAACGGCTTTGATTCGCTTTGGCGGCATGATCGAAAATCGACGCGCAGCCGAAAATGTGTTGACCCACTTTGAGGTTGATAAAATCGTCCAAGCCAATCAATAAGCGGCCATCGGTCGTGGGGGACGGAATCAATCCCCACAGCGTCGTCCAAAGCCTTTCCCAGGGCAGTGTCGACGAAGCCATGAAGGTATAGAACCGCTTTTGCTTAATCTCGATCCCGAACAAAGTCTCCAAGGCCCGCCATAAATTAGACGACATCGATGAGGTAAACGGAACAATCACGGCGAGCAGCGTGTAGACAAACAAAGAAGCTCGCTCCCGTCCCAGATCAGTCTCGGAAAAATGGGCTTGGAGAGGGCGGAGAAGATCGCGTAAAATGAACATGAATGAGGCCCTTTTGTTTGTGTAATCAATGATTTAGAAACCAATATTATACTACAAAAGGCGACCTCATTCACCCATAAGCTATTGTTTTTAATGAGATTCGGCATAGCCTAACAATCAATATTAGAGCCGGCTAATGTTTAAGCTGAATATTAGCATTATCTGATATTCCTTGCCCTCAAAAAATTGGGAAACTTCAGCTAAAAACGTAAGACTAGCCATTCAAACCGCAAAAATATCTTGAAATTTTCAACATTGCCCCTATCTTCTTGTCGAATCAATCGTTGATAGCTTGTATTTCTGAATCATCTCGCTTGCAAAGGAATTTAGAGCAATGTTTTTTTCGACTGATAGACGCAGCAAACCGGCGCGTCCTCCGCCCCTGCTGAGTCAACTGTAGGATAAGTTAAAAATCATTTGGGCTACACCCGCCGCCTAGCCCAATAATCTTCGATAAGCAACAAACAAACAAACATTCATACATATCGTTCGATAAGGAGGACAACATGCTGGAAGTCAGCGACTTGACCCGTCTCTACGGCGACTTTGTCGCGGTAGACCGAGTCGGTTTCAGTATCGGTCAAGGCGAAATCGTCGGCCTGTTAGGGCATAACGGCGCCGGCAAAACCACGATCATGAAGATGTTGAGCGGCTACCTGGAGCCCAATCAAGGACGCATCAGCATCGACGGCATCGATCTGACCGATGACGCCAAACAGGTGCAGCGTACCCTGGGCTACCTGCCGGAAAGCCTGCCGATCTATCCGGAAATGAGTGTAGCCGACTACCTGGACTACGCCGCGGAACTGAAAGGCCTGACAGGCGATCACAAATATCTGGAAATCAAGCGTGCGATCGGCGCCACCGCAATCGCCGATCGCCTGCTATCGCCGATCTCCACGCTATCGAGAGGCTATAAGCAAAGGGTCGGCGTCGCCCAAGCCATTCTCGGCCAGCCCAGATTGTTGATTCTAGACGAGCCGACCAATGGCCTGGACCCCACCCAAACCGAACAAATGCGGCGGCTAATCCGAGATCTCGCCCAAGATGCGACGGTGATTCTGTCCACCCATATCATGCAGGAAGTTGAAGCCCTATGCGACCGGGCATTGATCCTGCGCAACGGCCGACTGGCCGTGGACGCCAGGCTCGACGAACTACGCCATAGCAATCATCTGCTGATTGCGACGACGCTGGCGCCGCAATCAGCAGAGCAACGGCTACGCGCGCTAAACGGCATCGAAAACCTGGAAGTATTGAGCCATGCCGCCGAACCGGAGGGCGGCTATCGCTATCGCCTGACGCTATCCGAACGGGACGCCTGCAATACCATCAGCGCCGCACTGGCGAAAAGCATCATCGAGGCCGGCGCCGAACTCTATCAACTGCATCCAGAACAGCGCGACCTGGAAACCTTGTTCCGAGAAGTCAGCAACGCCACGGTCGAGACCAAAGCAAAGGAGGAATTAAGCGATGCAGCCTGACAGCCAAGCCCTGCCGTTAATTCGCCGGATCGCCGGCAAGGAAACCACCCTATTTTTCGCCTCACCGATCGCCTATCTGTTTCTGGCGACCTTCGCGGCAATCACCCTATTCATTTTTTTCTGGGGCGAAGCCTTTTTCGCCCGCAATATCGCAGACGTGAGGCCGCTGTTCGAATGGATGCCGGTGCTGCTGATCTTCCTGGCCAGCACTTTGACGATGCGGTTGTGGAGCGAGGAAAGACGCACCGGCACGCTGGAGCATGTGTTGACCCAGCCGGCGCCGCTGTGGCATTTCGTTATCGGTAAATTTGCCGGTTGCCTGACCTTGTTAGCCACCGCGCTGCTGATCACGCTGCCGCTGCCGATCACCGTGGCCTTAATCGGCGATCTTGATTGGGGCCCGGTCTGGGCCGGTTATCTGGCCACCCTACTGCTGGGTGCGGCCTATCTGAGCATCGGCCTATTCGTTTCGGCTCGCAGCGATAACCAGATCGTCAGTCTGATCAGCGCCACTGCGTTATGCGGCGTGTTCTATCTACTCGGCAACGAGGCCATCACCGATTTCTTCGGCACCCGGACCGGCGAATGGCTGCGTCTGCTCGGCAGCGGCTCCCGCTTCGATTCGATCACCCGCGGCGTCATCGATCTACGCGACCTGTATTATTATTTCAGCATCATCGCCGTATTTCTAACCCTGAACACCTACGTGCTGGAAAAGGAACGCTGGGCGACCACTGAAACGACGCCACATCATAAAAGCTGGCGTATCGTCACCGCACTGCTGCTGGGCAATGCCTTGGGCGCCAATCTCTGGCTCGGCCAGATTCAAGCCTTGCGGGTCGATGTCACCGAAGGTGATCAATACTCTATCTCGGAAGCCACCGAGCGCTATCTAAACCAACTGCGGGAACCCTTGTTGCTGCGCGGTTATTTCAGCAGCAAGACTCATCCGTTGCTGGCGCCGCTAGTGCCGCAACTACGCGACCTGATGCGCGAATACGAAATCGCCGGCCACGACAAGGTCCGAGTCGAATTCGTCGATCCGCTGAAAGAACCGGAGCTCGAGCAGGAAGCCAATCAAAAATACGGCATCCAACCGATACCGTTTCAGATTGCCGATCGTTACCAATCGGCAATCGTCAGCTCCTATTTCAACATCTTGGTTCAGTATGGCGACGAACATCAGGTTTTGGGATTTCGCGACCTGATCGAGATCCAAACCCGTAGCGAGACCGACCTGGAAGTGCGGCTGCGCAATCCTGAACACGACCTGACCCGAGCGATCAAGAAGGTATTGAACGCCTATCAGGCCAGCGGTAATTTGTTTGACACCGTCAAGGGCGAATTGACCTTCAACGCCTATGTCTCGGCCGACGTCACATTGCCTGAAGAACTGGTGGTATTCAAAAAAACCGTGAAATCGGTGATCGAAGACATGCAGGCGCAAGCCGACGGCCGTCTCAGCGCCAACTTCATCGACCCTAATGCCGACGGCGGTAAAGTCGCCCGCCAAATCGCCGAAGATTACGGCTTTCAAGCGATGGCCGCCAATTTATTCAGTGAGCACCACTTTTACTTTTATCTGACCCTGGCTAACGCTGAACAAGTCGTGCAGATTCCGCTAGACGACATGAGCGAAGACAGTTTTAGGCGCAACCTGGAAGCCGGCATCAAACGTTTCGCCAGCGGCTTCACCAAAACCGTCGCGATGGTCGCTCCGGCAGGCAATCCGGCTTATGCGCGCTACGGCATGGAAGGCCCCCAATTCAGCGAACTGGAAAACTTTCTCGGCGCCGAACTGAATGTGCAACAGGAAGACCTGGATGACGGCCATGTGTCCGGCGAAGCCGATATCCTGTTATTGCTCTCGCCCACGGATCTAAACGAGAAACAACTGTTCGCGGTCGACCAGTTCCTGATGCAAGGCGGCACCGTTATCGCCGCCACCTCGCCGTTCAGCGCCACGCTGACGCCTCGTACGCTGACCGTGCAAAAACATCACAGCGGCCTATCCGACTGGCTCGCGCATCATGGACTAAGCTTGCAAGACAAGCTGGTGCTGGATCCGCAGAACTCGGCCTTTCCGCTGCCGGTCACACGCAACGTCGGCGGCTTCCAGTTACAGGAATTGCGCATGCTGGATTATCCCTATTTCATCGACTTACGCGGCGAAGGCCTCAATCAGGATCATCCGATTACCGCGGATCTGCCGCAACTGACGTTGGCCTGGGCGTCGCCGGTGGTCGTAGACCAGGAAAAGCAAAAACTGCGCACGATCACCGAGTTGCTACGCAGCTCCGAGCAATCGTGGTTATCCGCAGCTACCGACGTGATGCCGCGTATCGACAATAGCGGCCAAACTCACTATCAGCCTGAAGGCGAAACCGGTTCGCAACTATTAGGCGTGATCAGCGCCGGACGTTTCGATTCCTACTTCGCCGGCAAGCCTTCGCCATTACTGAAGAAGGAGGAAAGCTCCAACGAAGAATCCATCGAAGATGACGACGTTGCCGCTTCCGGCGTGATCGAGCATTCTCCACAATCGGCCCGCATCATCTTGTTCGCGTCCAACGACTTTCTCAACGACCAGATGATCCATCTGGCCGGCTCGAGCAGCCGCAGCGAATACCTGAACTCCCTGCAATTGGTCGCCAACAGCATCGACTGGTCGCTGGAGGATGCCAGTCTATTGAGCATCCGGACGCGCGGACACTTCAACCGCACCCTTCCGCCCTTGGAACATGGCGAGCAATTGTTCTGGGAATATCTGAATTATGCCCTGGCCGCCATCGCATTGGGTATCGTCGCATTGCTGCAACGGCAGCGGCACAAGGCGCGACAGCGGGAATATTTACGTTTATTGGTAGATTAAGGAGGCATGCGATGACAAAACTTCAAACCTGGTTAAGCGGACTGCTGCTGGCGCAACTGCTGATTGCCGCGGCATTGTTCTGGGGCGGCTTGAAGCCGCGGCAAGAAAACCAGGGACTAGCCTTATTAAGCTTTAACGCGGAGCAACTGGAGCGGATTTTAATCAGCGACGGCGAGCATAGCGTCACGTTGACTAAATCCGGTGATGACTGGCGGATTCCGGCCTTGCAGAAACTGCCGGCGGACGCCGACAAATTGGAAAGTCTGCTCGACAAACTGCACGACTTGAAAAGCGGCTGGCCGGTTGCGACCACAACAAGCAGCCATCAACGTTTCGAGGTGGCGGAAGACAAATTCCAGCGTCGCCTGCAGTTGTATCAGGGCGACACGCTGGCCGGAGAGCTCTATATCGGCACTGCATCCGGTTTTCGCCAATCGCATATACGCCGAGCCGGTGATAATGCCGTTTATAGCGCTAAGCTGAACAGTTTCGATTGGCCGGCGAAAAAACAAGACTGGCTGGACAAGTCCCTGCTCGCGGTCAGTAAAATAAAGCGCATCAAGGGACCGGATTATCAGCTGAAGCAACAAGAACCTGGCTGGCATTTCATGGCAACGGAAGACGCCGAAGACCCAGCTCCTGAATTAAACCAGGAAGAAGCGCGACAATTGGCGGCGGCACTGAGAAACTTGCGCGTGTTGGCGGCGACCGATCAGGCGCCAGATCTGCAAGCGGCCGGAACCGATGTGATCAGCCTTGAGGTTTCCGGGCCTCAAGGTCACTGGCGCTACCGTTTCATCAACGCCGACGGAAAGTATTATGTCAGCCGTGATGACAGGGAGACTATTTTTACGCTGAGTCAGTTCGACTATGACCGCATCGCGGCAATAGATCTGAACCAGCTGACCGAGGCCAGTCCTGAAGCCGCCGAACAGTCGACTGAAACGCCTGAGGGAAAAGACGATCGGTAAGCAACGAAGCTTTTAATGAAATGAATTAGTTCAGCTCATGGCGGCGAGCATATTCGCCGCCAACCGGGTTAATTGCTTTCCATCGTCTTGATGAAGGCGTTGGCCTCATCGATCGAGTTTTCCATCGCGATAATCAGCGATGAGATATCCGCCTTGACCGTATCTAGCTCCCCCTTCAACGAGGCAATCGCCTGCGCATTCAAGTTGTGCTTTAAATATAAAACCTGATCTTTAAAAACGGCCAAAACCGGTTCGATTTTCGCTTCTGCCCGTTTCATCGCGGCGATCAACTGCTGGTAATGGTTGCGAGTATTCGCCAGTTTTCTTGCACTGCTCCTTCTTAACGAAGCGCTGCTGTATTGCTGAAGTTCTTCTTCCCATTCGGCAAACAACGCTTCGGAAACATCTTCGATATCCTCGATACGCTTTTTAACCTCGTCGGCTTTGTCGACACTGGCGAGATATTCAGTATTTAATTTGTTATAAACCTGCTCTAGATCCCCGCCCCTGTAATTGGTGACAGCGGTAAATTGTTCCAAGGCCGATTTGAACTGCTCCTTGGTTTCTTCCTGGGTATCACGGGCCTTTTCAACCCGATGAACCATGACCTCCCGTTTGGGAATACCGATCTGTTCCAAGGTGTTGTAATACATGCTGGAACAGCCGGACAGTAATAAGAAAGAGAAAAACGCTGCTGAGAAATTGTTTAATGTCATGATCGAACCTGTTGAATAGCCTGTTGCCGGGTCAAGTTGTTAATGGCCTGAGTAAAACAAATTAAAGATTTCGTCGAACTGACTATAGGCTTGTTCCAGAATAACCTCCATTTCCGGCGCCGAAATACCCAAGCTATTGGCGATGACGGCATTGTGCTCGAGTTCCAATTTTGAATAATAATTCGCCAACCGAGTCATTGCCGAAATTTTGAAATAACGGCCGGTATTATCCGGATAATTATGCAGCCTGATGCTTTCGACAATAATATCAGGCAGTTTCCAGCTGCGACAAAGCTCGGCGCCGGTCCGATAGTGATCAAAACCTATCACCTGATCTTCAACGGCGCTTTGATCTTCCAGCGTTATGTCCTGCTTGGACTGCACCAAGAGCTCGACCTCTCTGGCTAATTCGGGAATGCGGCGAAAAAAAACCAATTGACCGATATCGTGCAACAGTCCGCATAGAAAAACGGCATCGCAATATTCTCTCCCCAAATAGTCGTCTAGTTCCCTAGAAATTAATGCGCATTTCAGACTCCTAGCCCAAAAATCATGCATCGAGATAATATCGCCGGGTAAATCGGAGAAGCGTTCGATAATCACGGCGCCGAGAATCAGGTTCTGCAATTCCTGCAGACCTATGATGGTAACCGCTCTGTTTACCGAACTAATGCGGGAAGGAAAACCATAAAAGGCGCTATTGACGATTTTCAACAATTTAAGGGCTAACGCCGCATCCTTTTCGATCACGAAGGCGGCATCGGTCATCGACTTATGTGGATCTTCGATAACTTTTTTCAGCTCGAAATAAATCGCTGGCGGCGAAGCCAGTTGTAAATCGCCTTTCAGCAGATCCGAAACTGTTAAATCTGATTGTAAAGAAGTGACCATAAACTATTAAGCTTTCAATTCTTAAAATAATGCCTATACTAAAATAGAGAAGGACAAATAAAAACTAATTAAACACTAGACCTTCCACGAAGAATTACAAGTTTTGTCGCCATATGTTATATCGCCGCCAACCGTGATGCTCGGAATAATGCATTAGGTTCGGTTGTTAATTTAAAACTGCTGCTGTTGATGGATTCAATGAACGGCAGACTCACTGATGAGCTTGGTCGCTATTATGGTTAATTATAGTTCACTGCAAGATAAGATCATTATTGTCGCCGAACATGAAGAGGACTCAGCGCAAAAACTGATTGCCGTATTAACCGAAAATGGATTCCAGAATATTCGCATCGCCGAAGACGGCAGCAAAGTCTATGAAATCTTAAGACCCTTTTATAACCGCCCCGAACAAATCGGGCTGGTCATTATCAATGATCAATTGCCGCAATGCCAGGTGCGGGAAATGTGCCTAAGCCTTTCCTGCGCCACCGATGGTTCAATCATCCCCTTCATCGTATTGAGTAAGGAGATCGTCGATCCGCATTATTTTTGCGCCCCGGATAATAGCGAAGCTCATAATCAATGCCTGACTCAAGCGATGCAATACCCGCTTAACTATCATGAATTACTGCTGTTAGTGGGTTTTCAATTAAACATGAAACATGAACGCTTTCTCAGGCATAAGCAGGAAGAAAGGCTGATCAATGAGTTAGCGGAACGCAAGGTTGTCGATTCAAAATTGAAATATCTGGTCGTCCATGACGAGTTGACCGGCTTGTATAATCGCAACAATTTTGAGCGTCAACTGAGGCTGATTCTGAATCGCGGCAAGGATTTAACGCCCAATGGCGCCTTGTTGTTCATTGATGTCGACCGCTTCAGCATGATCAATGAGCTGGAAGGTTTTGAAGTCGGCGACCGCTTGCTGGTGGAATTGGTCGTATTGATCAGGAAATTCGTTTCCGCTAAAAACCTGTTCGCTCGCATAGGATCGGATGAATTTTGTTTGTTCCTAGAAAACAAAAACGAAGGCCAGGTATTGACCTATGCCGAAAAAATAAAAAAAGCGGTCGAGGAATTTCGTTTCTTCACCGGCGAAGTCTGCTACAGCATCTCGATTTCCATCGGCATTTCCACGCTGAATGCCGCCAGCCATATCTATCATCCCAGCGAACTGGTGTTGCGAGCCCGCCAAGCCTGTAATAACGCCAAGGAAAACGGCCGCAATATGTTATGGCTGTTCAATGAGAACGATGTCGCCGTCAAAGAAAGAAGACGCGATATTTATTGGGTGCCGCTGATCAAAAAAGCCTTGCTGGAAAAAGAATTATTCCTCGTTTATCAACCGGTCGTGGCTCTAAGTAGCGGTGAAATCTCCCATTACGAAGCCTTGATCAGAATGAAAGGCGAAGATGATGTGGTTATTTCGCCCAATCAGTTTATTCCGGCGGCCGAACGCATGGGACTGATCCATAGCATCGACCTGTGGGTCGTCGAAACCGCGATCGACTTTTTGGCCGGTCTGCCTGCCGACATGTCCCATGTCTCTCTCGCGATCAACCTCTCTAGCACGGCGTTTCAAGAAACGAAACTATTGCAGACCATCAGAGACAAACTGGAGCTCACCTGGGTTGACGCCAAGCGGCTGACCTTCGAAATCACCGAAACAGCCGCCTTTCAAAACTATGAGAAGGCCCGCGACATGATCATTAAAATCAGGGCATTGGGCTGTAAGTTCGCATTGGATGACTTCGGCGCCGGTTTTTGCTCGTTCAATTATCTTAAAAGCTTTCCGGTCGATTATGTCAAAATCGACGGCCAGTTCATTCAGAACCTAAACAACGATGAAACCGACCAGGTGTTAGTCAAGTCGATGGCGGAGATCGCCGCCCGCCTGGGTAAAAAAACCATTGCCGAATTCGTCGAAACTCCAACGACGATCAAAAAACTAAAGGAGTACGGCATTGATTTCGGACAAGGCTATATTTTTGGCAAACCGGAAATCAACTTACTACAAAGTAACAGCATGTCCATCATGAACTTAATGCAGCCCCCACCTACGCAGGGACCCGGCATGGCCGAACAAATCCCAGGAAATTAATGCCTAATTAATCTTCCTCCCGGTTAAAGCACGTCCTTTTCAGCGTCTATCAGTCACCTCCATGATGCCATTCAGTCGCGATTCAGCCGCAAATATTAGATAATAGACAATCCGTCTCGGGTCGACAACGACAGATTGCCTGTCGATCCACGACAGAACGATGTTGAGCTAAAACTCATCGATATATTGCAAACAACACCCCGAGATTTAATGGCGAAAAAAGTAAAAAGCAAAGCAAAGACAAAAGTCACCAAAAAGAATCAGCGCCAAAAGCGACCGATGTCATGGTTAAAAAAAACCTTACTCTATAGCCTGATATTCGCCGGATTTGTGTTCTTTTCCTATCTAGGCTATCTCGACTACACCGTACGCAAACAGTTTGCCGGCAAACGCTGGTCGATACCGGCCCGCGTCTACGCCAGTCCGGTCGAACTCTATACCGGCTATGAACTGAGCCTCAAGAAATTCGAAGAACTGCTTAGCCAATTAAATTATCGGCATGATTATCACCTTGCCTCGCAAGGGACTTATTACGTCAAAAAGAATCAAGTTTATCTAAAAACCAAGAGTTTTGACTTCTGGGACACACAACAAAATAGTCAATCATTAAAGATCAGTTTCCATGGCTCCCGCGTTGATCGCATCATCAATCTGAGCAATTCCGGCAATCTGGCGATTTATCGCATGGATCCGGTGCAAATCGGCAGTTTTTACCCCACCCGCAAGGAAGACAGGATCCTGATTAAATTGGAAAATACCCCGGACGCCCTGATCCAAGGCTTGTTGGCGACCGAGGACAGAGACTTTTACCAGCACTTTGGCGTGTCTTTCAAGGCCATTGCCCGAGCCATATGGGCCAACCTAAAGGCCGGCGGCGTCGTTCAGGGCGGCAGCACGATCACCCAACAATTAGTCAAAAATTTTTATTTGACCTCGGAACGAAGCCTATGGCGCAAAGCTAACGAAGCGCTGATGGCGCTAATTCTGGAGTATCGCTTCAACAAAGATGATATTCTGGAGGCTTATCTAAACGAGATCTATCTGGGCCAGGATGGCGCCAGCGCCGTCCACGGCTTTGGCCTGGCCAGCGAGTTTTACTTTGGCAGACCGCTTGAGAACCTATCCCTGCACCAAATAGCGACACTGGTCGCGCTGGTCCGCGGCCCTTCGTATTACGACCCGCGGCGTTATCCCGACAGAGCGGTAAAACGGCGCAACCTGGTGCTCGATGAAATGCAGCATCAGGGCTTCATCACCAAAAGGCAGGCGCAGGCGGCAAAACACGAGAAATTAGCGGTGATTTCTCGGGTCCATCGTTCGGCGAATCGCTACCCGGCCTTTTTAGACTTGGTGAAGAGGCAGTTGAGACAAGAATACCGGGAAGAAGACCTGACTTCGGAAGGGCTGAGAGTCTTCACCACGCTGGATGTGACGATCCAAAATGAGTTGGAAAACACCTTAAAAAACAAATTACCGCATCTGGAAAAAAAATCTAACGTCAATAAACTGGAAAGCGCCGCCGTTGTCACCAGCCGGGACAGCGCCGAAATCGTCGCGCTGGCAGGCAGCCGACATGCCTCCTCGGCCGGATTTAACCGGGCCCTGGATGCGATCCGCCCGATAGGTTCATTAATCAAGCCCGTCGTATACCTGACGGCGCTCGAGTATCCGAATAAATACACCATCACCACTAAAATCGACGACGCAGCGATCGAAGTCAAGGGACCGAAAGGCAAGGATTGGAACCCGAAAAACTATGATAATCAAGAACATGGCGAAGTTGAATTGCATACCGCGCTCAGTCATTCCTATAACTTAGCCACCGTCAGGGTCGGGATGGATGTCGGCATCGCCCGAACGGCTAAAACCTTGCGCAACATGGGCGTCAGCAGAGAGGTCGATTTATTTCCGTCGTTATTGCTGGGCGCATCGCCGCTAACGCCACTGGAAGTCACGCAAATGTACCAGACTCTGGCCGGCGACGGTTTTGCCTCGCCATTACGCTCGATACGCGCCGTGATCGCCGCCGATGGCGAACGCTTGCAGAGCTATCCTTACACGGTAAGACAAACGATAGACCCTGCGGTCACCTACATTACCAATACCATATTGCAGGAGGTGATGAATGAAGGCACTGGTCGTTCGGCCTATCTGTATTTGCCGAAGACCCTGGGTCTGGCCGGCAAAACAGGCACTACCAATAAACTAAGGGACAGCTGGTTTGCCGGTTTCAGCGGCGACTATCTGTCGGTGGTCTGGTTGGGGCGAGATGATAACAAACCCGCAGGCCTGACCGGCGCCAGCGGCGCCCTGCAAGTATGGATCCAATTGATGAAAGAGATCGCCAAACAACCGGTCAACCTAATCCCACCAGACAACATAGAGATGCAATGGATCGACCCGGAAACCGGCTTGCTCGCTAATGAACACTGTGCCGAAGCCCATTTATATCCCTTCGTGCAAGGTTCGGCGCCGACGGAAACGTCGCCATGTGTCGAAACTGCGGTAGACAAGGCGAAACATTGGTTCAATGACTTTTTACAAGATAACTTTTAAGATGATGCTAGCAAAAATTAGACTACTGATCCCGTTAATCTTCGCCGTCAGCCTTGCTCAAGCGGCGGAAACGCCCGAACAGCAACTGAAATCATTTCTATCTTCCACCCGATCGTTGACCGCCGATTTCAAACAGGTTAGTTTCGATCAACACGGCAATCCGGCGCAAACCAGTTTCGGCGTATTTTATTTGCGCAGACCGGGCTATTTCCGCTGGCAGTATCAAAAACCTTTTATTCAGGAAATTATTTCCAACCAAGACAAAGTTTGGTTTTACGATGCCGATTTGGAACAGGTCACCATCAAAACTATCGACGATTCACTGGGCGCCACCCCCGCCTTGTTGTTGAGCGGAGAAATCGATTTGGAAGAAAGCTTCCTGCTGAAGCAGCAAGGACAGGATGAAGGCCTGAACTGGATCAAGTTATCGCCCAAAAACGAGCAAAGCGGCTTTAAATATATTTTGATCGGTCTCAGTGAGGGCAAGTTGGCCGGCATGGAATTGAGCGACAACTTCGGCCAACTGACCCGAATCTACTTTAGCAACCTAAAACTTAATCCGTCGCTGACCGACGAAACATTTCACTTCGAGGTCCCGGAAGGCGTCGATGTCTTCGGTCAGTGAAACCCACCCTAAACCCTTGAAGCGGAACCTCATGGACCGCTTCGTCAGCTAAGTTCATTCACACTTGCTGATCTTGCCGACGCGCAACAACTCGGCGAAGGCCTCCGCCGGCACCGGCTTGCTGAAGAAATAGCCTTGTACTTCATCGCACTGTTTGTGTTTAAGATACTCGAGCTGCTCGCGAGTCTCGACGCCTTCCGCGACAACTTTAAACCCGAGACTGTTGGCCATGCCGATAATCGCGGTGACTATCGCTTCGTCGTCGGGGTCGAAACAAAGATCGCGTATAAAGGACTGGTCGATTTTTAGCTTATCGATTTTATAGCGTTTTAGATAGCTGAGCGATGAATAACCGGTGCCGAAATCGTCAATCGAAAGCTTGACTCCCAACGCATTAAATTGGTCCAACATCCCGGTCGTTCTGCCGCTGCTATCCATTGCGATCCCCTCGGTCATTTCCAATTCCAGCATCGACGGATCGAGCTTATAGTCGCGCAAAGCCTGAACGACTTTCTGATAAAGCGCATCTTGACGAAATTGCGCAACAGAAATATTGATCGCGACCGGAACGATCGGCAAACCGGCCGCTTGCCAGTCGGCTATCTGGCGAACCGCTTCGAGCAATACCCAGTCGCCGATTTCGCTGATCAGCCCGCTTTCTTCGGCGACCGGTATAAACAGACCGGGGGAGAGCATGCCTTTGGAGTGATGTCGCCAGCGTATCAGTGCTTCCGCACCGATGATACGCCAGCTTTCGACATCGACCTGCGGCTGATAATACAGGCGCAATTCCCCTTTCTCCAGAGCTTGGCGTAATTCATTTTCAATTTCCAAGACATGTTTGGCATGATCGTGCAATTGACGGGTAAAAAACTGAAAATTGTTGCGCCCATTTTCCTTGGCGCGAAACAGCGCCGCATCGGCCGACTGCATCAACTGTTCGAAATTTTCGCCATCCTGCGGATATTCGGCGATGCCGATACTCGCAGTCAAGGTGAGAGAGTGGTCGTTGATGACAAAAGGCAGAGCCACTTGCGTCAACACTTTTTGTGCGACATGCGCCGCTCCTTCGGCGTTCGTTTCTGGCAATAATAGGATGAATTCGTCGCCGCCCTGTCGGCTCAACGTATCATCGGGATGCAAATGGCTAGTCAAACGGACGGACAGTTTTTTGATCAGCTGATCGCCTATCTGCGGTCCTAACGAATCATTGATGATTTTGAAACGGTCGATATCCAGGCACATCATGACAACTTGATGCCCCGCTCGATGTGCCGCCGCCAAGGCCAATTGGGTGCGGTCGCGCAACAGCGTACGATTAGGCAAGTGGGTCAAGGGATCGAAATGACTCAAGAACTGTATACGTTCTTCGGCGGCCTTATATTCGGTCAAATCGCTCAAGATGCCTACATGATGGGTGATTTTTCCGCCCTGATCCCTGATGACATTGATCGAGATCCACTGCGGATACAGTTCGCCGTTTTTGCGCCGATTGACCACCTCGCCCTGCCAATGGCCGCGGTCGATAATATCGCGCCACATCGCTTGGTAAAATGACTGGTCTTGCTTGCCCGAGGATACCAGCCTGGGAGTCATGCCGATCGCTTCTTCGGCGGAATAACCGCTAATCTCGGCATATGCCCGGTTGACCGAGACAATGTTGTTATCGGCGTCGGTGATGACGATGCCTTCCCGACTGGATTCAAACACTTTTGCATTGAGGCGCAGCTGCTGCTCCGCCGCCACGCGTTCGGTAATATCCTGCATCGTGCCTTGCAGCGCCACCACCTCGCCGCAATGATCATGCTTAAACTCTCCTTGCGCCTCGATAAAACGTACGCCGCCGTCGGGCATGACTATTTTGAACTCCAGTTTGGACGGCGTTTTGCCTTCCAGATATTTATCGATCCATGTCCGCATAGCCGTTCGCTCTTCGACTGGGAGCAATTGCAAAAATGCGTCAAAACTATGCTCGAATTCGTCGGGAGACACTTGATAAAGACGGTAAGTCTCGTGCGACCAGGTCAGCCTGCCCGATGGAATATCGACGCGCCAGCTGCCGATCTTGGCGATGCGCTGGGATTCTAACAACAACTCCTTTCTAAGCAGCAATTCCTCTTCGGTCTGCTTGGCTTGGGTAATATTCAACCAGGCTCCGACGATGCCGGAAGGATCCCCATTCTCATCCCGGTTCACCAACAATTGATCTTCTATCCACAGGTAATGGCCGTCGGCATGACGAAAACGATATTGATGATTCAATAGCCCGGTTTCGAACAAATGCTGCTGGGCCTGCAAAACGGTTGAAAGATCGTCGGGATGCACATGATCCCGCCAAAAATCCCGTCTATGCAAGTCTTCATGGCTATAGCCTGTGACCCGTTGGGCGTTGGCGCTGACAAAATCGACCCGAAAATCGCATTGCATTAAATTGCGCACGCTCAGCGAGTAAATAATAGCCGGATTGATATCGATGATATGAGTAATGCGCTGATAGGCCTTATCCAGATCCTTGGCCAACTGCTGACGCTGATCTTCCCGATCAAAATTATCAAGCGCAAAGCTGATGTCGACGGCCATTTCCCTTAACAAGGCCGTCGTTTGCTCATCAAAAGCCTCTTTCTGGCCATGATAAACATTCAATACCGCGTAAGACTGACCGCTGCGCTGAATCGGAAAGGAAGCCGAGGAGCCGAAACCGAAACGCTGCGCCCTACTTCGCCAACACCGCGTCATCGGATCGCTGAGGCAATCATTGACGATCACCGAGCGATTTTCTCGTAGCGCCGTCCCGGCGGGCCCGCAACCTTCGTCGAGATCGCCGTTTACCGATAGTCTCAAACCGTGAAGAAAACCGACGCCGCTGCCGTAAGCTTCGGCCGGCGCGATGTCTGAACGCTTCGCATCTAGATGACCGACCCAGGCCATTTTCATGTTGCCGAAATCCACCGCGCAGCGACACACCAGCGGCAGTAATTCGCTTTCATCGTCCATGCGAATGATGGCCTGATTCATCTCGCTCAAGGCGCGATAAAGTTCGCTCAGTCGTCGAATTTGCCGTTCGGTCTTCTTACGTTCGCTTAGGTCGCGCAGGATCGCTAAATGACAGTCATTATCAAGCCAACGCACATTGACCTCGGCCATTGATTCGCTACCGTCCTTGCGCCTATAGCTCCATTCCTGCAAGTGTGGCTTGCCGCCCATGCTTTGATCGGCGGCCGGCTGCAAAAGAGGCAGCTCATTTCTGGCCAGTATATCGGGCAGACGTCGCTTCATCAGCTCTTCGCGTGTGTAACCCAACATTTGCAAGGCGACGGCGTTGGCGTCGATAAAGTGAAAATCCCGACTTACCAGTAGAACGCCGTCGCCGGCCTGATCGAACAATTCTCGATAGCGCAGCCTTGCAAACGCGTGCCTTCTGGCCAGCAGCCAAGCGATCCACGCCAACGACAGTGTTAAGACAACGCCAAAGAGGGCCGCCATGACTGAACGCTGACGGTTCGAGATGCGGGCTTCGAAAACAGGCGTCGTTCTCATCAGCAACGCCCAGTGGCGGCCGCCTATATCGAGTCGACGACGCGTTGTTAAGCTATTTTCATCCTGATTGGCCGTTTCCCCGATTGCGCCGGATCGATACATCAACGATAGTCCGGAGCGCGGAGCTCCGTCATGGATTTCGATCTCTATACCGGGGTCGACCAACCCGCTCAGCCCCGCCATCAGATCATTCATACGAAAAGGCACGTCCACCCAGGCGACAATAGCCTCACGCCGCGCGATCACGCTATCGGGATTCGCCCCCTTGCGGTACATCGGCAGGTACATGACGAATCCATAAACCCCCGGCTTGCCGGCATCCTGGATCAGGGTGATCCTGGAAGTAATGGCGATATCGCCCGAATCGCGAGCCCGCTCCATCGCCGCCTTGGCCGGCGGAGCGGTCAGAACATCGAATCCCAATACCTTCAAGTTGTCGTCGTTCATCGGCTCCATATGAATGATGGGCGCATAAACAGGGCGCTCACCGACCGGCTTGAGCTGATAATCCGGTCTTCCATTGCGACGCATTTCAGCGACATGATGAATTTTTTCGTCTTTCGCGACGATTTTCACCAGACCGACGCCCTGGACACCGCTTTGATGGCGCAACTCCAAGGCCCGAACAAAGTCCCGGAACTCGTCTAAGGAAACTCGTTCGGAGCCTTCATAGAATCCTTTGACCCCACGCATCACCATTGCATAACTATGAACTCGGTTCAGAATATTATTAGCGGCCATGTCCGCCGAAAACTCGAATTCGGCTTGGAGTTTTTCAAAATCGTCTTGCTTGATATTGCGCCAAACATGAGCAGTGATAGCAAAGCCGCCCAATAATATGATGCTGGCCAATATCCAAGGTATGATGCGAAGACGAGCAGAATAATTTTTGCGTTCCACATTCATCGCACGAATCCCTGGACGCGACCTACAGGAACGCGACAGCACGCCAAGAAAGCAACTTGCTTCGGTGGGTCAGTGGAATAATCGGTCATGCGCTGTCATTGAATAATAAAGCTTAGTTTAATAAGCATTATAACCACACTAATATTAAGGGAGTTAAGGAATTTTCAGCTGCGCTATCAATGCAGGCTAAACCAGTACTGCTTTCAACATGTATTCCGGTTGACGCTTTTAGGGCGTTTAACTTTTTTCTGCTTCTTACCGGATTCGGCCCGTTTAATGCGATTGTTAGCCAATGTGATCAGTCTTTCCTGAGCCCCTATACCGTCAGCCTGGCTCTTAGGGTGGCGCTGAATATAGCGGCCATCGGACTGCATGTCCCAGACGCTGCGTTGATTGCTTAATTGCGCATCCAATATTTCCCGCAAACAGGCTTGCAACTCCGTCTTTTGCACAGGCGTGACGACTTCGACTCGACTTTCCAGATTACGCTTCATGCAATCAGCCGAACCGATGAAATACTCTTCTTCGCCGCCGTTGAAAAAATAAAAAATCCGGGAATGTTCAAGAAAACGTCCGACGATGCTGATCACTCTAACATTATCGGATATCCCCGGAATGCCCGGTCTTAAACGGCAAGTATCGCGAATAATCAGGTCAATTTTAACGCCGGCCTGCGACGCCCGGTAAAGCGCTGCGGTGATATCGGCATCCTCCAGCGCATTCATTTTAAACTGAATCAGGCCGGGCTTATCGATGCCGTGTTTGCCGATTTCCCGTTCGATTTTTTCCAGCAGACTGGCTTTCAAAACTTTAGGCGCCGTCAATAGATTGCGGTAATTACGTTTCGGCACCAGACCGGTGGTCAGAAAATTGAATAGTTCGGTCAATTCCTCTCCGATATGGGAGTCGCAAATCAAGATTCCGAGGTCGGTATACATGCGCGCGGTGCCGGCATGATAATTGCCGGTGCCAATATGGGCATAGCGTCGCAGGCCGTTATAATCCTGCCGAACCACGTAAATGACTTTACTATGGGTTTTTAAACCGACAACGCCGTAAGTGACATGAATGCCAGCCTGCTCCATCCGGTGCGCCCATTTGATGTTGGCCGATTCGTCAAAGCGCGCCTTCAGTTCCACGACGACGGCCACCTGCTTGCCGTTCAAGGCCGCATCGATCAGATACTGGATAATTTTTGTATCCGAGGAAGTTCGATACAAGGTCATTTTGATCGCCTGCACATTGACATCGCGGCTGGCCTCCTTGACAAAGCGTTCGACCGTGGTCACGAACGATTCATACGGGTGCTGCAGCAATATCACACCTTGTTCGCGTATCGCGTGAAAAATATTGGTGGCGCCGGCCAACTTCGGATGATCGCAGGGGTGATGCGGTGGATCGAGCAGATCGGGACGAGCGATTGAGGCAATCTGAAACAAATCGGACATCGCCAATAACTGGCCTACGACAAACACATCCTGTCTCTCGTTTAACCCCAGTTCCGCGGCGAGCATACCGCTTTGCAATTTATTCATCGTCGCGGCGACTTCCAATCGCACGACCGATGCGAATCTACGCTCGCGTAGTTCGGATTCGATCATTTGCAGCAAATCGTCCGCTTGTTCCTCATTCTTTTCGGTAATGGCATTACGGGTCACCCGAAAATTATCGCTGAAGGCGATGTTCATGCCGGGAAATAACAGATCGAGATTATTGGCGATCAAATCGGCTAAATCGATATAAAGCTGTTCGTCGCCGACTTGAATAAAGCGCCGCACGCCGAAACTGATCGGTACTTTTATCCTCACCAGGGTCATCTGTTGCGGCTTCGTCTCATAGACCCCGGCCAGCAGATTCAGGGACAGGTTCGAAATGAATGGGAATGGATGAGCCGGGTCGATGGCCTGCGGCGTCACCAGCGGAAAGATATTCCGAATATAGTGTTCGCGCATCTGCCGGCGCTGTTCCGCGGACAGTTGCCGATAAGAGACGATGTTTATCCCTTGTTGTTCGAGCAACTCGGATATGTGAATGAATAAGCTTTGTTTTTTGGCCTCAATGTCGCGAACCATTGCATAACATTCGTCGATTTGCTGTTGGGGGCTGCGGCCATCGACGCTGAGTTCCCTGATACCGGCGCCCACCTGCTGTTTCAGGCCGCCGATTCGCTTCATGAAAAACTCATCCAGATTGGAACTGACGATGGCCAAAAATTTAACCCGCTCCAACAACGAGGTTCGTGGATCTTCAGCCTCATGCAAGACCCGCTTATTAAATTCCAGCCAGGTCAATTCACGGTTCAGATACCATTGCGGATCGGCCGGATCGAAAGACGCGATAGCCGGCGACTTATTTTTTTCATGTTCAGAAATTGTGTTGGCCATGATCGCCCTGCTATGTTCAAAAGGGAGCTGCGCCGCCCAGCAATCGATTAATTGATTCTGCTGGCGCCTGTATCGACAAAGGTTCTAACTTTCTGTTCGACTTTGGCCCATGGAAGCAACATTGGTTTACGAAAGACGGTAACCGTCAGCAGCTCATCCTGCAGCACATAGTCCGCTTCGATTCCAAACCCCCTGATGATGCCCCGATCGGCATCTCCCAAAAACTGGATGCCGTTTTTTTTGGCCTCTTGTTTAGCCTTGTTTATCAGTTTATCGGGATGGTCAACAATCTTGACCTGTATAGACTTCGGCATTTTCATAATTATTCGGTGAAATATATGTAATCAATAAGTGGCTAAATTTTCTCATTAGTTTGAGTGATTTCATAATACCAATATTAAAAACCTTGATGATAATGGAATTTGCGTGAAACTTGACAGTTGCTATTATGCTTCTTTTATCCCGAACCGAGGTTGTGTTTAGGGCGTGTCTGTCGAGGAGCGCCGTTCACCCGGCAGCTAAATTATCCTGGAGGGCGGCAAGCGCCGCGGATCCGCCAAAGTCTGCCCGTAGGAGGCCCGCCCTCGGGCCGAATGGCTCTTTTCGCGCCGAGGGCGGCGCTCCGCCACGCGGGGCGGGTTATTTAACCCGCCTCGAACATTTGTAGGATGTGCTGAACAGCGTGAAGCGCATCAAAAAACCGGAGCGCTTCCTATCGTCAGCGCACCCTACTCACATCCGTATTGTTGCCTTTAGGCACGGTTGAATCGCTCAGAACAGGATTACGAATCGTCTCGCTCGGTACGATAGCAATTCAGTAGCGGGGAGAGTCTCCGTTAGGTAAGGAAATCCGTAAGGACATTGTGACCGACGTAAGCATCGAGGATTTCTAAGATGTCTGAGACGATTTTTTCACCAACAGTCGATCATGCTCGTCTTGCTTAACGACGACGATGGGGTCGCCATGATTCAAAGGCTCAATCGTATCGGCCGCCCAGCGCTGTTGATCAACCAACACATAGCCGCTGCGATCGAAGCTCACCATCGCCTCTCCGCATTTACCTTCCAGGTGTTTATTTTTACGCGAGCCGAAAGCCAGACTGCCGGTAATGACTAGCGTGGCGAACAGCATCGCCGCGCTGACCGCGATGCTGACCATCATTATCATGTCATGATCATCGGCCGATATCGGCGCATCGAACAGGTTTAAACTGCCGAGTATGAAGGCCGCAGCGCCGCCGATCCCGAGCACCCCAAAACCAGCGACAAAATATTCGGCCACCATCAGCGTAATGCCGAATAACATTAACAGTAAAAAGCCGACATTGACCGGCAAGGTTTGTATCCCTATCAATCCCAGCACAACGGCAATCCCCCCCAATACACCGGGAAATGTCAGACCAGGACTGAGAATTTCGACGTAAATTGCGAGTAGACCCAGAGAAATCAACATATGAGCAATCTGGGGATGGGCGATCATTTTCAATAGATAGTCAATCAAGCGCGGTTCGATCTGGCGAACTTCACGACCGGCGAGTTTCAGCGTCAATTTTTGACCCTGAAATTGAATTTCGCGGCCGTCAACAGCCTGCAGCAGCTCGGAAAATACCGGCACTACCTGATCGATCACATTGGCTTGCATGGCTTCCTGTGCAGTAAGGCTTTTCGCTTCAGAGACAAAAAGTTCGGCGATATCGGCATTGCGATGATGATGCTTGGCGATACTGCGCATAAAAGCCTTGCTGTCGTTCATGACTTTCTTGCCCATCGTACCTTCAATGTCGCCGCCGTCGCCCGCGACCGGTGAAGCGGCCCCCACATTGGTGCCGGTATTCATCACTGCAATGTGGGTGGATAACAAGATGAAGGCGCCGGCCGAAGTGGCGCTGGCGCCTGAAGGCCCCACATAACCGATGACAGGCACTCTGGAATCCGCGATTGCTCTAACCATGTCCCGCGTAGTGCTGAGCAAACCGCCCGGGGTGTTGATGCGCACGATCAGCGCCGCCGCTGAATTCGCTTCGGCGATATCGATGGCATGCTCAAGCAAGGCATAAGAGCCCGGATTGATCATCGCATCGATATCTACGAGGTAAACCGGCGACGCTGTCGACGCTGTTTCGGCCTGACTCTTGCCCTGTACTAGACCGCACATGGCAAGCAGGACCATAAACATGATAAAAACGCCGATACGCACGCTAGCCACCCGTAATTATTCAGACACCCTAACAATTGGCAAGGCCGGTACCGGCAAGCCTGACCGCTGACTTGCGATCACTTGTGCCAAATAAATCCACGGTGACTGATTTCTTTTGCGGCAGGTTTCAATGACGCTGATTAAAATAGCGAACACACGCGTCCCATTTTCCGAGCGCGTGCCATAGCAAATGCCGCGTAAAATAACCCAGTGGCGCAACGCTCGCTCCGCTTCATTATTCGTTAAGGGCTGATGCGGTTGATCCAGAACTTGAAAAATAGCTGTCCAGTCATTTAGCATTTCCGTGGCTAATGCTGCTGTTTTCTTATGTTCATGGGTTTTCATTTGTATACACATCTGCTGATAGAGCAGTAATTGCAGGCGATAAGTTTCAGAAAGTGGCGTATCAGGTGGTGTTATTCGCGCTTTGCGTACCGCACCTATCAACACAGCCAGTAAATCGTGCGTTTGTTGACCAAAAAGCTGGGCGTCTCTGTTTAAGCTTTCATTGAGCCCTTTCGCTTTACGCAGAAGATGAGCCCAGCAACGTAACCGACTCAGATATTTGCGATAAACCGTGTAGCCATCGCTCATTAACCAACCATTAAAGTCGTCGCCTAAAAGATTTTCCAATAATTCAGCGCTACGCGTAGCAATCCAATAGGCTGTGACGCGATTCGTACTGAACACCCATAACCAAAGAAAAGTCGTGTGCTCCATCCAGGAGGTTTCGTCTACATGCAGCAATTCGCTGTTAATGATTTCTTGTGCAAACTCATCTTCAAGCGGCATAGCCGCTGCGCCACTTTCATGCAGGGTATTATTGATGGTGCCAACACTTAATTTAATACCTAACC
The DNA here is from genome assembly GCF_030717995.2 of Methylomarinum sp. Ch1-1. Taxonomy (NCBI): domain Bacteria; kingdom Pseudomonadati; phylum Pseudomonadota; class Gammaproteobacteria; order Methylococcales; family Methylococcaceae; genus Methylomarinum; species Methylomarinum roseum. The sequence continues at coordinate 3,100,131 of NZ_CP157743.1, forward strand.
AGTCATATAAAAATTCCTGAATACGCTCACGCGATAGGCGCATACGGTAGGCAAGACAAACAATCATTGCTGCCAGTCCAGGCCCCACTAAACGCCATTCAGTTCGGCTAATACCCGGCAATTGAGCATGACTGCTACGACTGACTTCTTTGCGCGTGATATGTCCATTGGCGCACACTACTTCATAGAGAGTGTGCTTGGTATGGGTGACTAGAATGCCTGGATGCTCAACATCGCCCCATTCGACATTGATTGTTTCATACGCGGCATAGGCGATAGCATGACGCGGCTCTAATGTTTGATGGCAGCAGGCACATATTTCAGGGTAATGATCTTGATAGTGGGTAATGGCTAGCTTTTGTGTTCGGCCAAAGCCTTGTGCGCCTGGTTGTTTGCCGGGTTTGCGGGGTTCTTGATGTTCATTGTTAGGATCAGCGGACTGTTGCTGATCTTTTTTAGAAGGCGACGGGGGGGTGACGGTGTCTTCCGTTTCAGCAGACTTATCGATCTCCGTTTGTTCTTGATCGTTTGTATTATCTGTAGCTGCTTTATCCCAAGGCGCTTCGCTGCTAGGTGGACGAGAGCTGTTGCGCGAATTTTGGCTTAAGCGCTCACGCGCTTCTTTTAGGTCGTTAAGTAACTTAATCGATAGGTAACGTAATTCCTCTTCCGGTAAATTGAGAAGCTCGTCTTCATCGATTTGGCTTAGGTCCTGGTTACTGAGTTGCATGGGATAAATACTAAGGCTTCTTAATGGATTTGTACAATGTTCTTGTGTCGGTTTGTCAATTATTTTGTATTTTCAGCTAGGGTGTGTGAATACTTACAGCCACCCTGTAATTTAAGTGATATTGGCCGGATTACCCCTTCTGGTGCTCGATATGTAAATCCAGCGCTTCCAGCAATTGATTTAAATTGGTCAAATCGGCCGGAAAAATAACCGAAGTTTCCGCATCGGATAAATGAGAAATATTGTCGATAAATTTTTCCGATAAATTAAGCTTGATCGCATCTTCGCCGCCTGGTTGCACCACCGCATGGCCAATTTTCTCGATCGAATCGGCGGTCGCTCTCGCCAATGACAGAATTTCCGAAGCCCTGCCTTCGGCTTCGTTGACCAAGCGTTGTCGCTCGCCTTCCGACAAGTTGATCAATTCTCGCATCGTCCCTTCCGAGGTATTAATGCGGCTTTGCTTATCCCCTTCGGCTCTCGCCAGAATAGCGCGTTTTTCCCGTTCGGCATTCACCTGTTTTTCCATCGCTTTTTGCACCGTACTCGGTGTCTTGATATTTTTAATCTCGTAACGATGCACATGCACCCCCCAGGCGCTACCGGCTTTGTTAAGCGTATCGACCACCGCCTGGCTGATCATGTCGCGTTCTTCGAAGGTTTTATCCAACTCCAGCGTACCGATCACCGAACGGGTTGTCGTCTGCGCCAATTGCATCGCGGCATAACGGTAATCGGTCACGCCATAGGTGGCTTTGACGGGATCTGCGACAGACATGTAGATCACACCGTCGACCTCAACTTTTACTTCGTCCTTGGAAAAGCATTCCTGCGGCGGCACATCGATGGTTTCTTCTCGCAAATCCTGCATTGCTGTCACCACATCGATAAACGGGATCAGCACATGAAAACCGGGCCCCAGTGTGGCCTGGTATTTGCCTAACCTTTCGACAACCAAGGCGGTGCGAGTGGATACAATTCGGATGGAACGAAATAGCTTGACAATAATGATTAAAAAGATGACGCCCCATACGGCAAAATTAAACAGATCGGCTGGGTTCAGTTCGTTCGTCATGTTATTTTCCGCTATTTTGAGTTAAAGGCAGGTTTTGATTAAGCGCCGACAAGAGGCCTTTGATATGGGCGAGGTCGGTCGGCAAAACAGACACATCCGCCCCCTTCATCACCTCGCCGACTCTGCCGATAAAATCTTCGACCAAGCGCATTTTTACCGCCATGTCGCCGCCCGGCTGCTTGATCGCATGCGCGACTTGCTGCAATCCCTCGGCAGACGCTTCCGCCAATATTTTGATTTCGCTAGCGCGGCCCTGCGCTTCGTTGATCCGCTTTTGCTTTTCCCCCTCAGAGATATTGATCGCTTCCTGGCGATGACCTTCTGAGATCAGGATTTTCGATTCCTTTTGCGCCATCGCCAACGTGATATCCGCCCGTTTTTCCCGCTCCGCTTCCATTTGTTTCTCTAAGGTATGCACGACTTGATCCGAAGGCGAAATATTCTTGATTTCGTAACGCATGACTTTAATGCCCCATGGGTCGGAGGCTTCGTCTATTTCTCTTACAATCGAATCATTTAGCTTGTCACGTTCATAAAAGGTATCACTCAGCGTCAGCTTACCGATTTCCGAGCGCATCGTGGTCTGCGCCAAATTAATGCTGGCCAACTGGTAATTGCCAATTCCGTAACTGGCCCGTTTGGCGTCCATCACCTTCAAATACACCACACCGTCGACCGCGACCTGAATATTGTCTCGGGTGATACAGAGCTGAGCCGGAATATCGAAGACTTGCTCGCGAATTTCATGGCGATAGGCGACTTTATCCAAAAAAGGCACAACAATATGGAACCCCGGCTCCAAAACCCGCCGGAAATTACCAAAACGCTCCAGCACACATGCTTGACGCATGGGCACAATGATCATCAGGTTCCATAAAACAATACCTGCCAATAAAACGAATATCGTGAGAGCAGTCAACATAAAGTCCTCCTAAGGGTTGTTATCCGGATATTTTTGTTTGTTATTTTCTGATGAGTCTATGGCTTCCACCACCCACACCAAGTTATCGCGAAAAACGACACGAACTTTGGCGCCGATTTCCAAACCTTGATCATCGTGATAATTTCTCGCCATCCAAGTGCTGCCCCGAAAAGCAATGCGCCCCTCGCCTTTGACAGGAATGGCCTCGCATACCTTTGCGATGGCGTTATAGGCATCTAGGTCCTCGTCGGTTCTGCCATGATCGACCTGAGCGGGTATCAGTTTCTGTACCACGCCACGCAGTGCAAACAGTAAACTCGGAGAGGCGATAAACCAAACGGTGAAAGCTTGTAACCAGCCGTCAATAAGGCCGGCATAGAGACATATCGATACCAGCACGGCGGCTAGCCCTAGAAAAAAAATGATGCCTCCCGGTATCAACAGCTCTAGCAGCATCAGCGCAAAACCGCCAATTAGCCAAATGTTAGATATGTCATAGCCCAGCATGAACCGCCTTCAGCTTGTTTATTCGTGGCGCCAGGCAGACTTCGGCATTTGCTATGCAAACGCCTGCAAGCCTGACTAACAACGAAGTCTATTACAAAATACCAGCAATTCCCAATTTGGATGACAAAGAGGTCCTGTGGTGTGTGTGGCGAGGATATCGGCGGCAGGGAGTCCGTCGTCAAGCCCCCCCAAGGATGAATACACGGCGTTCCTCGACAAATACTTTGATTGTAGTCAAGAAATGCAAAAATGGTAGGGAGGCTTGACGTTAAGATTTTTAATTAGCTTGCAATGTCTCACTTGCTCCCAAGCAGGTTCATAATGCTCGCTAGCCATAAATAAACAAGAAATAGGAATTAAACAGGTAAAGAGCAAACAATAACCAGCTGTTCCAACCCACCAGTTTAAAGACCCGCCGCTCGGCACGGTAGAATAAACCGATAATGGCAAAACCGGTCATGACCAACGACGTCAAAATCGACAGCAAATGCACCGGCGAAACCGCCGCTAGGATTGGGCCGGCTCGATAACAAATATCTTCGATTGCGACGACAGCAATATTGAACAAATTGCTGCCAAATATATTGCCGATCGCCATATCTAACGCATGAATCTTGATTGCCGTGACAGCAACCACCATTTCCGGCAACGACGTGATAAAGGCGACCAGCAAGGTGCCGACAAAACTTTCTTGCCAATGCATGATCAATGCGATTTTTTTAGCCACTAACGGCAACCAGATACCGGTCACGACAACGATCATTGCGGCGACCAGATATCGCAGCATCGCCGATTTCAGCGACAACGAAGGATAAGCGTCCGCTTCTTGCTCTGCATATGCTTCGATTTGTCGATTTTCATAACTGAAAACGGTGCGCACAGTAACGATATAGAGTAGCAATATAACCGGCGTATAGATCCCAATATGTCCTAAGCCCAAAGTCTCGCCGGCATGCGCCAAAATCAGGCCCAAGCCACACACACCGATCAGCACGATGCCAAATCCGCCAGATAAGACATGGCCGACACTGGCCATGCGGTAGATTAATGTCGGACGATAAAGCAAATCCAGGATTACGATGATGACGAGATTAAAAACACAGCTGCCCAGTAATGTTCCTATCGCGATATCGGGGGCGCCGGCGAGGGTCACGGCGCTGATCCCACTGGCCAACTCCGGTATCGAGGTGACGGTCGCCATCAACAAAAAACCAATCCAGTTACCGCCCAGGCCGGTTTTATGCGAGATCGTATCGCCATAGATCGTCAACTTCACGCCGGCATAACCAATCAGCAATAAACAGGCAAAAAACTGCAACCAAGTGTCAATTAATTCGCTGATAATTACCTCACTTATAAAAACTGGTAGATGAGGATAATTATAAACAGAGAGTGCTGAGTCAGCTTATTTTTTCGGAAAAAAAGTCGACTTTTGGCTTTTCTTCTTGGAGGTCGCGCCTCTCGGACCAAATGAAGTTTTTCGCGCCGAGGGCGGCGCTCCTACGAGCATTGTGATTAATTTTCTATCTTCGTAGCGAATCATGCCCATTAAATCAGCTCATCAGCATCTGTTTTGCATAGCCAATCCGGGAGGACATTTTTTATGCTTTTTATATCTAGGCCGATAATCATCTCTATAGCGGTCTTCATAATCCCTTCTGTTTCTATCATAGTCGCTACTATGTGTTGTAAGCGCGCTCCCTAAGGCAGCACCCGCCGCACTCCCTACAATTGCGCCCGTTCTGCCGCCGGCTTCCGAGCCGATATAACCGCCCAAAGCCCCTCCCAGGCCACCGCCGATTACCGCATCTTTAGTCCTGTTATCAGCCAGCGTGGAGGCGGACGCCGCCGATAATGCAGCTATCAGTACAAATTTCAAAACCCTCATAAGGCATCTCCTATATCTTTTTTTAACGTACGGGAAAATAGCAGCAATGCGACATTAAATATGTGCGCTGCTAAGCAAAGACATGAGTTTAACCTTGCTTCCTTATCCGATCATTAAGTTACAAATAGACGAGGCGCCAGATTCCCCGCTCTTCCGCACAAATAGGCTCGCCCTGTGGTCAAGTGAAACTTTTCGCGCCGAGGGCGGCGCCCTACGAGCGCAACGATTAATTTTTAAGTAACTATTCGGCATAGTTTTTTTCAGAGGGAGTCGATAATTGATTTATCGGGCTGTCTGCAACAGGATGTTAATCAGAGCTTACGCCGCACAGGGACGTGCAAGTGCCGCGTGAGATAGGAAATCGGCAGCGGCCGCCGCACAGAAACGTGCAAGTGCCGCGTGAGATAGGAAATCGGCAGCGGCCGCCGCACAGAGACGTGCAAGTGCCGCATAAGATAGGAAATCGGCAGCGGCCGCCGCACAAGAAAGTGCAAGTGCAGCGTGCAGCAGGATGCTGTTAGCTGCCAGTGATGTATTCACCCTGCACCTAAATACCATGGCTCTTGGACTGCATTTTACATTCCAAGATAAATTAGGTGCTGGGTGAACGCGTCCCGAGAAATCAATGACCTGCTCCCTAAAGACTGCTAGACCCTGAATGATTACATTTTTGTTCGTAACAGGGTTGAGCTAAACAGTCCTCGCCGCCTTGTATTGGCTAAAGCCTGATCTGACAATAATGAAAATCGGTCACAGCCCAATCTTACAATTTGCTGAACAGCCGGTCGCCCGCGCACTTTGAGCCTGCGGCGAATCATCAATGCAACCGGTTGTCACTGTGGCCATTCAATTCCGGCGAAGAGCAACAATGGGGAATCAGGAATTAGAAACGATGACTGCCGGTATTGCGTTGCGCTCCTAACGTATGATATAAGTTGATCCCATTCGTCATGTGCGGTTCCGACACCCCGGAATGGCGCGACGTTGAACGAACCGGCACGGAGCTAGGTGAATGAGCTTCGGAACCGGCTCAAGATTCCCTGCTCGACTCAGAGCCAATATCGGGTAATGCCCTTCACCATTGAAGTAAGGAAGCGTTTCATGAAAGCACAGCATTTCTGTCAAGGTTTGTTCGTCTTGTTTTTCGGCCTCTATTTAGCGGCCTGCACACCCAGTGCGACGCGAGTCAATTCCCCGAACACCGTTTCTATTGTGCAACCCGTCGTAGTTCCCGGATTTGACGAGCCGCTGATTTATCTCAATGCAGCGACGGCAGATTTGATTCCCCTGGTAAAACCGGAAACCCGGCCTGGGGCGACTGACTTGGAACGCTTGTCCCAATACCAGCGACTCAACCGCAATACGCCCTGGGCAGCTTCCATCCAATTGAATTTAGGATTGGCCTATTACCGCAACGGTTACTTTAGCCAAACCTTCGCCGCCTTCGAAAAGGCGTGGACACTCAGCAAAGACCATAAGGAATCCGAAGCGAAAGCCTTAGCCGACCGCGCTTTCAGCGAACTCATCCGCATGCATGCCCGCTTGGGCCATGCGGACCGGGTGGAAAGCTTATTAGCCTCCGTCAAAGGCCGCGCGTTTACCGGCCCGGCCACCGCCGCGGTCGCCGGGGCTGAAGAAGGCCTGTGGATGATGCGCAACCATCCGGGCGTCACCTATTTATGCGGTCCCAAGGCGCTGTACTCCGTGCTCAAATGGCAACAACCCGATGCCGAAGGGCTGCAAGTGCTCGATGCTTACCGCTCTGGCGTTAACGGTGTTAATTTGCTTGAACTGGGCCAATTGGCGGAACAAGCCCACATGCCTTACCGGACGGTCTACCGTAATGCCGGGCAAAGTATTCCGGTGCCGTCCGTGATCCATTGGAACGTTAACCATTACGCCGCCATCGTCGAGAAGCAAGGCGATCTGTACCATATCCAAGACCCGACTTTCGGCCAAGATCTCTGGTTTAGCGCCGATGCGATCAACGCCCAAGCCAGCGGCTATTTTTTAGTGCCGGATAGCGGCATCGAGTTAGGCGCTGATTGGCAACCGGTCACCATAGCCCAAGCCGAGAGCGTCTACGGCCAGGGCTATACGGCCAGCAGCGACCCTAACCGCACCACTACTTGCGACGTCAAAAAATCCAAACAACCGTGCAACAGCATTGATCAACCGGATGGGAAGGTCGGCATGGCCTATTACGACGTCCATACCATGTTGGTCAGCCTGAATATCACCGACACGCCGATCCGCTATACGCCGGCGCTGGGCGCTCCCATTCGCTTCACCTTCACCTACAATCAACGCGAAGCCAACCAGCCGGCCAACTTTACGTTCGGCAACCTGGGACCCAAATGGACTCACAATTGGTTAACTTACATCCAAGACGTGCCGACCAATCCGTCCGCTGTCGTCAATCGTATCGCGGCCGGCGGCGGCGCCGTCGATTACGCTAACTACAACGCGGCGACCGGCGAATTCCAGAAAGGCGTTTCGGACAATGCCCGGCTCTACCGGATTTCCGCCGATCCGATCGTTTACGAACGGCGTCTGTCCAATGGCGCCAAAGAAATCTACAGTTTCAGCGACGGCGCCGTCAGCGGTGTGCGCCGGGTGTTCTTAACGCAAAAAATCGATCCGCAAGGCCATGCCGTCCAGTTAACCTACGACGCACAATTGCGCCTGACCGGCATTACCGATGCCTTGGGACAAACGACTGTTTTGTCTTATGAGCATTTCGCTAATACCAAGTTAATCACCCGAGTCACCGACCCGTTCGGCCGGGAAGCGATCATCGATTACGATAATAACGGCCGTTTAGCCAGCATTACCGACCCAGTTGGAATCGTGTCGGCCTTCGGCTATGATAGCGGCGACTTCATCAACGTCATGACCACGCCCTATGGCGATACCCGATTCGCTTACAGCGGCAACGGTACATCCAGAACCTTGATCGTCACCGATCCCTACGGCGAACAAGAACGCATCGAATACGGTCAATCGTTAGGCATTCCGCGATACGTTTCCGACCAACCCCGCGGTGACATTAAAACGCTCAATAATTATCACCATTACCGCAACACCGCCTACTGGGACAAGCAAACCTATAAAGACTACGGACGGAACCTGTCCAAAGCGGAAGTTTCCCATTGGCTGCACACGCCGGACAGCAAAACCAGCGGCCTGTTGGAAACCTTTAAAAAACCCCTGGAGCACCGGGTGTGGTTCAACTACCCGGGGCAAACTTCCGCTATAACGGAACACAATATCTACCAGGAAAACCCTTCGCGTCTCGGCCGCGTGTTGGACGACGGCAGCTCGCAAATCTTCATCCGCGAATTCAACGCCTTTGGCAAACCCACGCTGGAAAAAAGCCCGTTAGGCCATGTCACCCGCTATCTCTACGCCGACAACCAAATCGATCCGGTGAAAATCGTCAAATGGCGTAACGGCAGCGAAGAAACCGTGGCTGAATTCGAATGGAACGACCACCACAACCTGGTCCGTGCCACCGACGGTTTAGGCCATAGCACCACCTTTACCTACAATGCCGCCGGGCAAATACTGACCCGCCGCAATGCCTTGGGCCATGTCACCCGCTACGAATATGACGCGCTGGGCTATCGGGTCAAGGTGAGCTATCCGAGCGGCAAAACCGAACAATACGCTTACGACGACAGCGGCCGCGTCGTCGCCTACACCGATACCGGCGGCCACACCCGCACGCAAGCCTACGACGACTTGAATCGGCTGCTCAGCGTGAGTTATGACGACGGCACCGCGGTGGAATACACCTGGGACAAGCTGGACTTGGTCAAAATACGCGACCGCCTCGGCCGCGAAACCCATTACACGTATGACGCCCTGCGCCGCAAAATCAGCGAAAAAGATCATCTGGGCCGGGAAACCACTTATGCCTACGACGCCAGCGACCGGCTACTCTCCGTAACCGATCCGTTAGACCAGACGACCCACTACGAATACGACATCCAAGGCCGCAAAACCGCCATGATCGATGCCGAAGGCCATAAAACCCGTTACGTTTACGAACAAAGCACGAGCCGTTTAGCCCGTGTGATCGACGCCGACCAGGGCGCGAGCGACTTCGACTATGACCGTTCCAACCGCCTGGTGGCTGTGACCGACCCGAACGGCCATGCCACCCAATATCTATTGGACGAAGTCGGCAATACCTTGCAAACCGACAGTCCGGACAGCGGCTTGACCGCCTATACCTATAACGTGCTCGGCCAAGCGGTGCAAAAAACCGACGCCCGCGGCAGCGTCAGCCAATACCATTACGACGCCTTGAACCGCCTGACCGAGGTTAACTATGCCGATAGCGGCTACGACCTGCGCTGGTATTACGACGGCGACAACTACGGCGACTCCGTAAGCACCGAACTGCGTCAAACCGCGCTCGGTAAACGCACCGGAATGAGCGATCCGACCGGCCAAACCCAATGGTTGTACAATCGTTACGGCGACATCGAACGCCAGGATACCGGCTTGAGCGCTTTGGGCGGCAAAACCTTCAGCCAACAATTCGCCTACGACTACCGCTACGAACCGGGCCAAGGACTGTTGACTCAACACGTTTACCCGAACGGCCAAGTCTTCGACTTCCAATACGACAACCATGGCCGGGTCGAAAGCATAGGCAGCACGGCGGGCGGCGGCAAAACGCCGGTCGTTTCCGGCGTCAGCTACCATCCGGTCGCGGCCGACGGCATCGCCGCCTTCCAATATGGCAACGGTATCCATTACCAACGCCAGGTGGATGGACTCGGAAGGCTTACCGAGCTGAACCTGAGTGGCCAACAAACGGTATTCCACCGGCAATGGCAGTACACGCCGGCATCCGACGTGGCGGCTATCGGCGATCTGCTCGATCCCTTGCAAAACCGCACTTACCAATACGACGCCTTGCATCGCCTAAGCCAAGCGGCCGGACCGTTTCCGAACGCGTATCAATACGACGCCAACGGCAACCGTACCGTCCGCAATAGCGAAAACTACGGCATCGATGCCCACAGTAACCGGCTACAATCTATCTCCGATAGCGGGCTGAATACCGCCTTGAGCTACGATGCCGCCGGCAACCTGATCGAAAAAACCGCTGGTAGCGCCGGATACGCCTATCAATACGATCCGCACAACCGCTTGGCGAGCATCGCCGGCGGCCAAGGCCAAATTGCCAGCTATCAATACAACGGTCTCGGCCAACGCGTGGTCAAACAAAGCGCCGAGGGCGCCGAATACAGCCTGTACGATCTGCAAGGCCGGCGCATCGCCCAACTGAGCGGCAGCGGCGAACTGCTGCACAATACCCTGTATTGGCAAGGACAGCCGCTGGCGCAGTACCGGACCGATCGCGAAGGCGTCTACCGTTTTCTCTCCAAGCAACCCCACCGGGATGCCGAACTGAGTGTCGACATTAACACCCGGCGCATCCGTCTGCTCCGCATCGACGGCAGTTTGCTGGACACCGTCATCGACGCCGCCTTATGGCAGATCGATATCACCGGGGAAGGCGCCGTCTACCATTTCGCCATCGGTCAAGGCGCAAACCAAGAACTTAAAGGCTGGATACGCCTGCCCGACGACGGCAAAGGCTTCGCCCATATCATGGACAAAACTCAGGGCCATCCCCAGGAATACCGGCTGGACGAAAGCGAGCGCAGCTTAAACGCCTATTATTACCACCTCGACCACATCGGAACGCCGCAAGTCATCACCGACCAAGCGCAAAACATCGTCTGGCAAGCGAGTTACGCCCCGTTCGGACAAACCGCGATCACCACCGAAACCATCGACAACGACTTGCGGTTTCCGGGGCAGTATTACGATCGGGAGTCGGGCTTGTATTACAACTGGAACCGGTATTATGATCCGGCAACGGGTAGGTACATTACCTCCGATCCAATTGGGTTAGATGGGGGAATTAATACTTACGCCTATGCTGGGGGGAATCCGGTTAATTGGACGGATCCTGATGGGTTAGATATTGCGCTACCTCTTCCAAGTGCTGGCGGCATAGCTGAAGCTGCAGGTACAGCGGCTAGCGCGGTTGGAGCTGGAGCGGTTGCGGTCGCCGCTGGTGTTGCTGCGGTAATTTACCCAAGTTCTGCTGGAGAGGGTTCTGATATTGTTCCTCGTAATGCAGCTACTCCGGTTCCTTATCCAGACAGAAAACGTGGTAAATATAGCTGTATTTGCAGAGCAAACAGGGATGGTAGGTGTCCTGATAATTCGTCAAATAATAATCAGGAATCTGCACTGGGATATGGTGAAGGAAATTCGCTTATGGAAGCTAAAAAAGCTGCCGAAAAAGCAGCTAAAGACAATTTGGGTGCGAAATCAACCCATCACATTCAATGTCGTTGCAGAGATCCGAAAGGACAACAGGTAATTCCTCATGGTTAGCAATGAGATAAAAAAACAATTAGAGTTAGCAAAAAATGAAATAAATCAAGGTGATTTAAAAAAAGCGCTTGAACTATTAAAGCCATTAATTAGACAAGATTTACCAGAATCTTTATTTCTTTATGCCTCTTTTAGCATAAAAAACTCAGAAACGGAAAATGAGTTTCATGAAAGAAGGATTAGACTATTAAAAAGGGCCTCGAACTTAGGGTTTATGCCTGCAACATATGCATTAGCAGAGAGTTATGAATTTGGTGATTTGTTAGCAGAGGATAAAAACAAGGCAGCAGAGCTTTATAGGTTATCTGCTGAACAGGGTTACCCTAAAGCAATGCTAGATCACGGTCTTAATTTATTTTATGGCTCCTATGGTATATCTCAAAACAAACCATTGGGTCTTATATTTATTAAAAAAGCAGCAGATGAGGGTGTAGAAGCTGCGTTAGATGTTTTAAAAGACCTTAAAGACCCTATCCAAAAGGACTAAGGCCGTAAGATGGATTCGCCGCTAGGCAATCCGCCAAAACTTCGAAACCACCCTTGTATATTAAAGACATCTTCAAACACAAGATAATTTAAACCCAAAAGTTTATAGTGATTGTCGATTTCTGGGGAAGCCGTCCCACCCTGAAGCCTTTAGCTTGTTCGTAGATAGGCTCCCCTCCCTCGTCATCCATGCCGCGGAGTATCTGAGACCTGTAAGCTAAGCTTCTGAGTCTGCATTCACAAGGACGGTAGATGAAGTGTCAGGGTTGGGAAACCAGCGATCATCATAACAAACAAATCTTAGGAAGATAGATAATGAACTATGTTGGCATTGATGTGAGCCAAAAAGAATTAGTGGTCGTCGTGATTATCAAAGGGAAAGCACGTCCGGCCAAAAAATTTGAAAATACTGCAGCCGGGCATCTTGAGATCATTCAGCGATTAACCAAATTGAAAGGCGAAACGCGGATTTGCTTGGAAGCAACGGGCGTTTATCATTTTGATTTAGCGGTCGCATTGAGTCGGGCCGATGACCTCGAAGTGATGGTTATCAATCCTAAAGCCGCGCATAACTTCGCTCAGGCCTTGATGAAACGGAGTAAGACCGACACTATCGATGCGGCCACCTTAGCGGCCTATTGCGAAAGAATGCCGTTTGAAGCGTGGCAGCGTCCAGCTGACGAAGTCATCGCATTAAGAGCTATGAGCCAGCCGGTGTTTCGAGTAGGACAGGCACTCCCAGCGCGGTAGGGTGATGTTGGTTTTCTCCGTTTGCCGCCTGGTTTCCCGACGGTGCCACAATATCTCACCCATGACGCAGGTTGATACCCGCCCCCTCTCAGAACCGGACAAGCGGCTTTCCCACATCCGGCTCCTCGATCAGTCATTCAGCAAGCCTCCGCCCTTCGAAATGGATTCAGGTCTATGCGGATGCGTACGCGCGGCCAACCAATGCTATTTAAAGCCTGGTTGAACCGGTCCCAGTTGTAAGCCTTGCGCTGGCTCTTGCGGTTGAGCCGTTTATACAGAATGTGTGTTGCGCGATAGACAAAGTCACTGCACCGGGTTGCGTTATCCGTGATGGCATAATAGTTCAGGTGGCCAGCTACCCGCGCCTTGGCGCGGCGTAGCATTTCGCCCTTGGTCAGCTTGTGTCGCGCCTTGCTCGCCCATTCGTCGAAGGCCTTCAAGCCCGCGCCGAATTTCTTGCGCGCGGTGCGTCGCTTGACCTTGAAGTCTCCCCGCTTGGTCTTCCCACAGTAGTGGGTAAAACCGAGAAATGTAAACTCTTCCGGCTTCTTCCCTTTCCTTTGCGCATTGGTTCTGGCGAATCGCCCGAATTCTATGCAGCGGGTCTTCTCTTCGGCGAGACTCAATCCGAACTGTTCCAGTCGTCCCGATAAGGCCTTCATGAAGGCGTCCGCTTCTTGTTTGTATTGGAACCCGGCCACGAAGTCGTCGGCAAAACGAAAATAGTACGCTTCGCCTGCGCTTCGTAGCACCACCCGCCGACTGAACCAGAGGTCCAGTACATAGTGCAGGTAGATGTTCGATAACAGCGGCGAGAGGATGGAGCCCTGGGGCGTACCCTCTTCACTGGCTTGCACCAGACCATCTTCCAGTATCCCGCCTTTAAGCATACGCTCGATCAGGCGGAGGATCCGCGGGTCTCCGATCCGGTGGCGGAGAAATTCCAGCATCCAATCATGATTGACCTTGTTGAAGAAGCTTCGAATGTCGGCTTCGACCACATGGTTGACACGCTTCTGCTGAATGGTTTCGCCCAGCTTCGCCAGACATTGATGTTGGCTGTGCCGCGGGCGATAAGCAGTATTAGGGTCAGACTCGATTGATTCCAGCGTGAGTTATGACGACGGCACCGCGGTGGAATACACCTGGGACAAGCTGGACTTGGTCAAAATACGCGACCGCCTCGGCCGCGAAACCCATTACACCTATGACGCGCTGCGCCGCAAAATCAGAGCAGTATTAGGGTCAGACTCGATTGATTCACGATTGATTCAAGAGTTCTGATTTCCTCATGCCTGTGGTCATCGCCATCAACACCAGCAAATAAAGCCGGATCCATTCAGACTGACGACAAGCCGCTAACAGGCGGTCACGCTCGACTGACGACAGATAGCGCACACGGCCCTTAGGCTGGGGCAGGCTCGACGTTCTCCTGACGGGATTAGCTGTCACATAGCCTTGCTTAAAGGCATAGGTAAAAATCGACGACAGCGTCCCACGGTAGCGGTTTACGGTGGTATTGGACAGGGTTTTGTCAATGGATTTAGTTTTGCCGGCGTTCTTTCCGCGTCCTTGCCCTACCCGGCAATTTTTAGTTTTCATGGCATTCAGTTCGGCGCGGATTTTATCGGCGTCGATTTCATTCAGCCGGTAATCGCCAAACCGTTTGACCCAGAACCGGCTTCGCTGTAATTGGTGTTCGATATCCTTGCCAGCCCACTGGAGCATGTATTCATCGACCAATTTGGCAAAGGTCAGCCTTGCGCCCTTGTTGCCAAAAGCGGCAATGGCATCACGGTCTTGCTCGATCCGGTCCGCCCAGGCTTTGGCGTCGGTTTTGCGTTTAAAGGTTTTGGATTTGATTTGTTTGCCGAGCCGATCACGGATAACGGACCTGTAAACATGACCGGATTTATTTTGTATTTTTCGAATGGTATACGCCATACAAACCTCGAATATAGGTGTATTCGGAATGGTGTAGCAACTAGCGTAGTTATACAGCTTCTCCGTGTTTGGAGTAGTGTAGTATTTAGTGTAGTGCTACGGTTTGTGTGCGTGTTTTAACCGATGGCTATTTGAAAAAAATCCTTATTTTTCAAGGGGGTAAAGTGGTGGCGACACCGGGGATCGAACCTGGGACCTCGGGGTTATGAATCCCGCGCTCTAACCGGACTGAGCTATGTCGCCACTGTATTGACTCTTCGAAACAGACCGTCCCGAAGAGCTAATAATTATAAGAACCTGTTTGACGAATGTCAAACATTAAATCGAAAATGTATCACATCACCGTCCTGGACCACATACTCCTTGCCTTCGAGACGCCATTTTCCGGCGTCCTTGGCCCCCTGCTCGCCATTACAAGCAATGAAGTCCTCATAGGAAATCACTTCGGCGCGGATGAAACCTTTTTCGAAATCGGTGTGAATGACGCCGGCCGCTTGAGGCGCTAATGCGCCTTTCAAAACGGTCCAAGCCCGCACTTCCTTGACGCCAGCGGTAAAATAAGTGGAAAGGTTCAATAATTCGTAAGCGGCCCTGACGACTCTGTTTAATCCCGGCTCTTCCAGACCCAGTTCATCGAGAAACTCCTTCTTTTCATCATCCTCCAATTGCACTATTTCCGCTTCGATAGCCGCGCATACCGACACGACCTTCGCCCCTTCCTTGGCGGCATAATCGGCGACTTGATCCAACATCGGATTGTCTACAAAACCATCTTCTTGAACATTGGCGATATATAAAGTAGGCTTTATCGTAATGAGACACAGCTCTTTGATCAGCTTGAGCTCGTCCTCGGTCAAATTCAACGAACGAACCGGTTCGCCGTTATCCAGATGTTTTGCTACTTTTTCCAACACCTGTTTTTTTGCCAATTCCTCCTTATTGCCGGACTTTGAGGCCTTGGCGGCGCGTTGCAAGGCTTTTTCCACCGAAGCCATATCCGCCAGCGCCAATTCGGTATTGATGACTTCGATATCGCCAGTGGGATCGACCTTACCGGCGACATGAACGACGTTGTCATCTTCAAAACAACGTACGACATGGACGATCGCGTCCGTTTCCCTGATATTGCCCAAGAACTGATTACCCAGTCCTTCGCCTTTGGAGGCGCCGGCGACCAGGCCTGCGATATCGACAAACTCTATCGTGGTCGGCAACACTCTCTCAGGTTTTACGATGTCCGCCAGCTTGTCCATTCTTGGATCTGGGACCGGCACCACCCCAATATTCGGATCTATCGTGCAAAAAGGATAATTTTCCGCCGCGATGGTCGCCTGAGTTAACGCATTAAACAAAGTCGACTTACCGACATTAGGCAAACCGACAATACCACAATGAAGTGCCATAGAGTTCTCTTAACTGAATATTTGAAGGAGCAGGCCCTATCGGACCAAAACAGGAGGCAGATTATACAATCGAATGACTGAATCTAAAAACCGGAAGCCAGATTCTATTCCTCAATCAGCTCTTTGCTGAATTTGACGACCTGATTTCGTCCTCTTTTCTTGGCGGCATAAAGCGCCATATCGGCATAATGAATGATTTGATCGATATTCGCCCGCGGCATGCTCTGGCAACAATCATTATCATGACAATAAAGCCCTATGCTCATCGTCACTCGGATCGAATCATCCTTTTTTTGCCAGAACAGCTGATTGACCTCCTTTCTGATTCGTTCGGCAAACATAATGCCATTGGCACAGCTGGTATTGGTAAAAATAATGACAAATTCCTCTCCGCCAAAGCGCACCAACACATCGGCATGACGAACCTGTGTTTTTAACAGGTTCGCGATATCGATCAACACCTGATCGCCAAAAATGTGCCCATAGTTGTCATTGATCGATTTAAAATGATCGATATCCATAATCAACAAACACATCGCTTGCCCATAGCGCTCATAGCCGGCCATCGTCATCTTAATCTGGTTATAAAAATAACGCCTATTATAAAGACCCGTCAGCTGGTCGAGCACCGAAATGTTTTCGTAATGTTCTTTCAGGCGCTTGATATCCTTATAGGCTCTTTCCAACTTTGTCGTTCGGCTGGCAATCTGACGCTCCATTTGATGAAACAAACGATAATTGGAGATCAATTGCCCCAACATATTCTTGTAGATTTCCAATAAGCGTATATGCCATTCAGTAAAATAATACGGTTCTGGATGGGAAATATTGAGCACCCCGATCAATTCAAGGTTAGCGGCAAAAACCGGTACACTGATAATCGAGCCCGGCATGGCGCCATCCATCTCTGCCCCATTGTTAATAAAGCGCTCATCCTCGCGGCAATTGTGGCAATGCTGCAGCGTTTTCTTTTCCGCGGCAAGCCCGATGATGCCTTCGCCGACCTTGAATTGTCGTGATTGGAAGCTCTCGTTTAGGTCCTCCAAAACTTCGAAGTAACTGAGCCCGGTCACATTAACCAAGACTTGTTCATCCTCATTCAGTAAGAAAAAGGAACAGCGCTCCATATCCTGATTTTGAATCAGCGTCGACAACGCCTTATCCAACAGCAACTTTTCATCATTGACGCTTAACTGATAATTGAGCTCAGACAATTCTTTTATCGTCGACAACGAGTTCATCAAATCGACGACAATGTCCTCCATGCCGTGCTCAACACCAATCTCGTAATTTATATTTTCTGGCATTTTGTTATCCACTGATTATCGCCGCCAATTCACGAATATTATTTTTATGCTCCTTGACTTCATCTATTGCGGCTATCAAATCCTCGGCCGACAAGGATAGCCTGTCGAGCGCGACTTGGTAATCCGACAATGTAAATGGCGCATCGCTGTTAATAGTGATCGTAAGAGCCTGGCTAAGCTTAATGAGTTCAATCAGTTGCGCAACCTTGCCGCGATAGCCTGGATTATCGAACTCCTTCAACACCGCCTGGTAAACCGGCGGCAAGCGCCATTTATTCAATAATAAATAGCCCAGTCGATAATGAGTGACACCAAATGAGTGGCGAATATTCTCATGCACGTAATGAATGGATTTGTCACTACGGCCAAAAATATCATTCATGCTTTCCGGAAACAGAAAAACCGCCACTAACATGCCGATATTCAACAGCAAGCCGGAAGTATAAACGGTGGCTGATGAATCGAACTCATTTTGATTTTTACTCGATAATTTTTGCGCAAAGACGGCCGTCATCAGGGCTTGACTCCAGTGATCGTCGGCATTGAAACCCGGACATTTTCTAATATCAAGATGCACGTTCAATGCGATGCTCAAGGATAGACTCTTTACCAAATTCAATCCCAACACTTGAATAATCGCTTTGCGGAGATCACTGATTTTTCCGCTGCATCCGAAATAAGCCGAATTTGCCAAACCTAATAAGCGGGCAACCAAAGAAGGCGACAAAGAGAGCACATCGACCAGCTCATTCACCGAGATATCCGGATCATTAACCGCATCGATAATCCTGAGGCTTGCTTCAGGCAACGGAGGGAGATTTTTAATCCTGTTGAGTCTAAGTTGATAATCTTGCTTGGAGTTCACTATGATTTCCTATTCGCTACCCCGAAGTTTTAAGGGTCGCCAGCATTGTTCGATAGTCTTTATCGGATAACGCATCGCTAAAGACAACAATAATCTTTTTTTGTCGACCAATCTTACAGCTCAACAACATCATCCAAACGGTTAAAACAGATGTCGCCTCAAACTCGACCGGGATGCAAAGATCATTTATTAACACTAATTCCCAGCCGCCGTGCTCGGAATATTTTAAAGATACAATCTGTTTTTTATTATAACGCCATAGTTGAATAAATAAACTGCTTAGCAAAAACACAAGTAAAATTAATCGATTACTCAACGCTAAGCTATTCAGCCAACAACCGGCCGCGGCGAGCAGATGAGTCGACAGGATCAGCCCATTCAGCCGCTGCGAATGTTCTATGGCGAAGATTTGCACAGGATTCGGTTTTTTATTCACAACTAGGCATTACCCTATTGAATTAATCAAGCTATAATCACCAAATTTTATCAAAGCTGAAGACCATGAATTCGGACTGGATAGCATTTTTACAATCGAAAGGCGCTCGTTTGACCGATGATCGGCATATTGAGTTCTCGCCTAGCACTCCCAACACTATCGAAGAAAGACTTTACCCAGTCACCCACTTAACGACATTTAAAGTGAGTGGCGACGATGCGTCAACCTTTCTACAAGGCCAGCTGACCTGCAACATTAACGACTTAACGGATGACCAAGCAGGCTTTGCGGCATATTGCAACGCCAAGGGCAGAGTCATCAGCAACCTACTGATCTGCAGACAACACGATGCTTTCATAGTCATACTGCCGACTTCCTTATTAGATAAGGTCATCAACAAGTTGCGGATGTATATCTTGCGCGCCAAAGTAACCCTGACCCGCGAAGCCGAAAATTTATGTCTATTGGGTCTGAATAGCAAACACCCTAGCGTTGCCAATATAACTCTGCCGGTCAACAATTATCAAGTTACTAAAGGCGACCCACACATCATCAAGCTACCGAGTCCGTCGCCACGCTATCTGATTTTAGCAGATCTCGACCATGCTAAACGGTTCTGGTCACAGACGGTGGATAGCCAAATCCTGCAAAAAGGTGATTCTAATCTCTGGAGTTACCAAGACTTATCCGCCGGCATTCCCTGGTTTGACGAGTCGGTTTCCGAACAATATATCCCACAAATGCTTAACGTCGACAAGCTAGGCGGCATCAGTTTCAACAAAGGTTGTTATACCGGCCAGGAGATCGTCGCCCGCACCCATTATCTTGGTAAGGCAAAACGTGAGCTTTATCTGGCCGAATGCAGCAATGCTGAAATCATCGATCGCGACACAACGATAATCGATGGCGACAATGGAGAAAGCTCAGCCAAGATAGTGGCTTTTTGCTGTCTAGGACAAACTTGCAGATTGCTACTGGTGATGCCAACAAGCGACAGCGACCAAAAAACTCTTGTACTGAACAATTCCAGTCAGGATAAAATCACCCTCATTCCTTTTCAATAAATAACGGCAAATAACGGAAACCTATCCATGCAATTCAAATCGGTTCGAGACTTTCTCGTTCATGTCAAAACAGAACTTGATGCCAATCGGCTAGTATTACCCACGTTGCCGGACGTCGCTCTGAAAGTCAGGGACGCCGTCTCGAAAGGCGATGCAACAGCCCAGGAACTGGCCGAAATGATTGTCACCGACGCGGCGTTGTCTGCTCGATTAATTCAGGTTGCGAACAGTCCTTTGTACCGAGGCATGGTTGAAATCAGCAACATCCAGATGGCTGTCACGCGCCTGGGCAACAAAACCATCCGCACACTGATCACCAGCCTGGTGATGCAACAAATGTTCACACCGACCAGCGATCTGTTGGAAGAGCACTTCCGCGCGACCTGGGAGCAAAGCGTCAATGTCTCCGCCATCAGCCGAGCCTTATGTTCTTTCGCTCCTCATCTGAACCCCGATGAAGCGATGTTGGCCGGCCTGATCCATCAAATCGGCAAGCTGCCTATTTTAATGTTGGTCGAGGACATTCCCGAATTCAGGGATAGCCCCTCCAGGCTGAACAAACTGCTGGAAAAGGCCCACCCGGCCATCGGCAAACTGATCATGGAAACCTGGGATTTTCCCGACGAACTGAAATGCGTCGCATCCGAATATATCGATTTCGGAAGAGATTCCGGTCCCAAGGCCGATTATGTCGATATCGTACAGGTAGCCTTCCTACAAAGCATTGCCGGCAGCGACCATCCTGCTTGCCGGGTTGACTGGAGCACGGTGCCTTCTTTCGCCAAACTGGGTCTGGCGTCCGATGCCGAGGTGCTGGAAATCGAGGGCATTTCCGAAGAGATTGAACTCGCTCAATCGATGCTCACCTGATGATGATTGATACTCAAGCAGCCTTACGCTTTCGACGCCTGGGCATACTCACCATTTTCGCGGTTTATGGGGTCATTTTGATGGGCGGCATCGTTCGCGCCTCCGGAGCCGGTATGGGCTGTCCTGACTGGCCGACTTGCTTCGGCCAATGGATTCCCCCTACCGATGAATCGCAACTGCCACCGAATTATCATGAGGTCTATGCCGAACGCGGCTACCAGAACACCGACTTCAACCCGGTCAAGACCTGGACCGAATACGTTAATCGTTTGGTCGGCGTAACTATCGGCATTTTGATTTTCCTGACCGCCTGGTCGTCGAGAATTTATTTAAAAGGCGATAAAGCCATTTTTTACCTGGCGTTGACTGCTTTTTTTCTAGTCAGTTTTCAAGGCTGGCTGGGCTCCGCCGTGGTCGCCAGCAATCTAAAGCCGTTGATGATTACGCTGCACATGCTGTTGGCCTTGTTTATCGTCGCCTTGTTGATATACGCGATAGCCCGTTCGCAAAAGAGATTTATTGCGCAAATTGACAGCCAGCGCATTTCCGAACGTTTTATCACGGTACTGAAGGTGGCAATGGCCATGACCTTGATCCAAGTTGCGATGGGCACGCAAGTGCGCGAAGCGGTCGACTTCATCGCCCACGAACACAACTACATCGACCGACAATACTGGCGAGACAGCTTTCCGATCATTTTTTATGTCCATCGTTCGTTTTCAGCGCTGATTTTATTCACCAATCTGTGGTTAGGCTGGCAAATCTATCGTTCGGTCGCCAAGGACAACCTATTGTTAAAACTGGCTTACGCCTTGACCGGCTTGATTGTCGGCGCAATTGTTGCCGGCATAACGTTAGACCGCCTGGGCGTCCCGCCGATCGCTCAACCGATCCATTTATTGCTGGCCAACCTGATTTTCGGCATGCAATTCTTTCTCTATATTTGCATGAGGTATTCGAAGCAAGCCTAATCTTCTAAGCCTAAACCAACAACACCGATGGCAAAAATCCCGATAAATTACTAAACTAGCCAACTGGTCGAGGGTGCCCGCTCCATACTGGGCAATATAATACACCTTGGCGACCATGCAACTGGAAAAGAATCAATCAAAACAAGATTATGCCCATGTGGTCGTAATACCGCATGCAAACCGGTCGATATTAAGTGAATTTCTGGAGGATTTATACCAAGACAAGTCGTCCCTAAATAAAAGACCAACATAAAGCATGGGTTCACGGATGAAGGCCAGAGCTCCTTCATTAAAAAATACCTGAATCAATAGATTGGTTAATATCGCGTCATCCCTCAGGGCGGGGCGCTAAAAACCGCCGCCGGGGAAAAATTGGCCGTTGTGCGTATCCAGGCGGATTGCCTGGCGGCGAATCCTATTGCATGCTAATTGTAGCCTTGCCTTAGGATGTGCTGAACAGCGTGAAGCGCATCAAAAATGGTGCGCTTCCACTCGTCAGCACACCCTACCCGCATCGTAGGGCGGCTTCGCGAAGCAAGCCGCCAAAAACCGCCACCAGGGCAAAATTGGGGCGGGTTATTTAACACACCCTAAACGTTTAACTTACTTTAGGCGTATTTGTTGCTAATTTTCTGTTTTGCCACTCATTCATTTAATGAGGTAGCCCTGATGAAGGCGAAACTGGTTTGTGATGCGTTACAGATGGCGATCTAGCAACACCGTCCAGAGGGATTCATCACCATGCCACCTCATTCAACTCTATCAACTTAGTCTTCTGTCACACATTTGTTGATCGTCAATACTTCGGCCTGTTCGGCTGAGCGCTCCTCCTCGTCATCGTAACGCTCGGCTACGTTAACCTTGATACCTTTGCCAGCTAAACGTTCGACGATGTTGTCGGCCCGCTGTTTCTCCGTGAACAAGCCGAGAGAAATGGCGCCTTTCATCTCGCCTTTTCGGAACAGCCATAACTCTTTAATTCCCTTATTCCTGAGCATCGACACATTGTTTCTGGAAGCAGCAAACGTTTCGGCGGCCGGATAATAAACCAAATAGGATGAAACTTTCCGCTTATCCTTCGTCTCGCCGATCCGCAAATTGCTCAAGTCTAAGTCTTCAGCCTGAACAGTTGAAAACGGCTGATTCACCCTGAGATAAAGACGCTTCTCGGTTGTATAACGCGCACTCACGTCAGCTGCTATCCCCTTGCTGATCATGCGCTTAGCGAACTTTTCCGCCCGGTATTTTTGTTTGAACAGACCCAGTGAAATTGCGCCCTTCATCTCGCCTTTGCGAAACAACCATAAGTCTTTGATTCCCCTCTTCTCCAGCAACGCAACATTGTTTCTGGAAGCGGCAAACGTTTCGGCGGCCGGATAATAGACCAGATAGGAGGATATCGCCTGTTGTTCCTTAACAAAGGTTTCCGTCCTTTGTGGATCCAGCCCTTGTTTGTTCAACCATGCAGTCATTTGCGGATCGTTTGCAAACGGCCCGATCTCAATACAGGCCGGCGCGGAGGCCTCAACGACCTCATCTAGCTCAGCGCTAACGACCCGACTTCGCGGTTCATGTTTATCGGTACTTATACTGCCCTTGTCCGCCTCATCGTTAACGCTATCGGTCAATTTTTCCCCTTCGGCAATCAGCGCCTTCTGGACTTGCTGCGTTGCTTGCAAGTCATCCACGTCGCTTTCATCGATCATGAGTTGCGCGGCCATCAATTCAAGCTCTTCTTGTTCAGCGCCTTGCTCGACCATCGCCAGCCATTGCTCCGTTAATTCCGAGGCCGGACCGACCGCTTTTGCGCCTAACTCTGCCACACTTGCATGCGGCGCCGGCAAGGCATCTGCGTCATCGGCCATCAACTGCGCCATGAGCCAATCCATCTCTTGCTGATCGGAGCCAAATTCGCTCATCATCAGCCAGTCTTCAGCCTGCAACCGATCGCTTGCGGCGGACGCCGATCCAGTCGATTCTTCGGTCAACCGGACGGTCACGGGCGTGTCGTGTTTGCTGATTTCACTCAACAACAAAATCTGCTTTTCCGAGGATGCGTCATCGATGCCGCGTTGCGAGCTAGAGCGAAGCCCGCCATTTTGGAGTTCCCAAAGAAAAAAAATCACATTCGCCAAGATCACAAGAAAGAAGCAGAACTTCATAGTCGACACCCTTTTTTGCAATAAACCGACAGTCCCTTCAGCACCATATCAGGTTCGATAATCGTCTTTATGCTTAGGTTTTCAGCGATAAGCGAGGCATCTCCGCCGGTCATGATCACATCGCCGGAAAGCTGCTGCCTAGACAGCACATGCTCTACCAATCCGGCCGCCGCATAAAGCGTCCCATTATAGATCGCCGCCTCGGTATCGGCCGCCAATCCAGCCACTTTGTCCTGCTCGCTAAAAGGCAACTGAGCGGTTCCTCGCTGCAACGATCTCTTCATCAACCTTAAGCCCGGACTGATCAATCCGCCCAAATGCTGACCCTGCCGGTTGAGGAAATCGACGGTAATGGCCGTACCGCAGTCAATCACACAGGCTGCGCCAGGATAATAATGATGCATAGCCAATAAATTCAGCCAACGATCGACACCGAGCTTTTCCGCTTGCCGATAGGCATTGGTGACGCCACACGCATGACGAGAGGATGAGGCCCGGATAATAACGATATCGGGCCATAACTGTTGCGCCAGCCGCAGCAATTTTTCGACCGGCTGATGACCGCCTACCGAAGAAACGGCCAGCGTTCCCGGCTGATCGAATCTTTGCCAGGTTTGGCGAATTTGTTCGACGAAATCTTCGCTGCGATAATCGAGAGAGCCTTGAAATCTCACATCATCGTCACGCTCTATGCCCCATTTCAACCGGGAATTACCGAGATCGAGCAGCAGCTTCATGAGTTGCTAAAACTCACTTCGCCAGAAGCGAAACGCGTTAATTTCAGATCCTGGTCACGAATCATCAACATCCCCTGATCATCGATGCCCTCGACCTTGCCCTGATAACACTGTTGGCCCATGTAGATGTCGACCGCCCTGCCTTGCATGCAGTCGTAGTCGCGCCACTCGGCTAAATAATGGCTCAATCCCTTGTCGTCAAAATCGGCAACAACCGGCATGATATGGTTCAACAACACCGCCGCCAGTTTGTTTCTCAGACCATGGCTATGGCGGCCGACAATGCTATCGAGATCGACCCAGGCCTGTTCGATGGCTTGGGCCTGTTGCGGAGGAAGATAACAGTTCAAACCCAAGCCAATCACTGCATTACAGGGGCCGCCACTTTCTCCTGACACTTCGATCAAGATGCCGGCCAGTTTTCGCTGCCGCCAGTAAATGTCATTAGGCCATTTCAGACCGACATCGACGATCCCCAGCTCATTCAAAGCCCTGACGACCGCGACCCCGACCGCAAGACTCAGGCCGGCTATCATCGCCGGACTCGATTGGTAACGCCATAACACCGACAAATAAATATTGCTGCCGAAAGGCGACAACCACTGTCTGCCCCTACGTCCCTTGCCGGCGGATTGAAATTCGGCAAAACAGGCGATGCCATTGGCTCCGCTCTGCTGCGCCTTTTCCAGCAAATAGCTATTGGTGGATGCAATCAAGTCATGTATCTCGACGCCATTCAACAAGAGATCGGCTTGCGGCGACAAATACTGTTCTATTTGCCGCAATGACAGCAAGGCCATCGGATGCTGTAATTTATAGCCTTTTCCGCTGACGGCGCTTAATTCAATGCCCAGCTCGGACAAACCGTGCAATTGTTTGCAAATGGCGGAGCGACTGACGCCCAGCGATTCGGCCAATTCGGTTCCGGAATGAAAACCGCCATCAGCCAACAGACGAAGCGCACGTTTAAGATTTGCGGAAATAGCCACGTCAGAGTCTGATCCTCATTTGCTCTCGCGAATCTGCTGCATCTGTTTTTTCACTACATGCTTGATCAACAGTTCACGGTCATCGTCTTTCATATTGACATAGTCAACACCGACAAAATAGGGATAATCGCCGCCCTCTTCATTGCGTTGGCAATAGATGACCTTGCCATAGGCGACTATCACCGCCATACAGGAAGTCAGCATGATTCTTATTTCCAAAAACCGCCCCGGTTGTAATTCCTCGTCGGCGGCAAAAGCCAGCCCGGAAGCGCTGATATTGACATCCCGACTATCATGTTCGCCGAATTGATTGCCCTGCATCGTTAACGCCTGGGCTAACAAATTAATTTTGGTGTCGATGATTTTGAGATATTCGAAGATTTCCGGTTGATTTTTTTCCAAGCGGGCGCCGATGATGCGGGCTTCCTGAGACATCGCATCGAGGGCGGCGGCCAGCGAACAATTGCTAAGTAAATCATCGGAAACGTGGCTTAATGCCGTCACGGTATTTTCATCGACGACCTTGTAAACCAAATTGACCTTATCTTCGATACGAAAAAAACGCCGTCTTTCCTGCTGCTCAGTATTCATATTCCAATTTCCGGGAAACCTTAGTTCAATTTATCTGCTAATGCGTCGCTCTGAATAACCGTAGCGCTATCATCCAAATCTACAGTTGGATCATCCTGTTCGATAATGATCTCAACCCGTCGGTTTTTCGCTCTGTTTTTGTCCGAGTCGTTTGGGACCAATGGTCGGGTATCGGCATACCCTTCAATCACGATGCGCTTGGGATCGGTGTTTTTGTTATTCAGCATATAATGAGCCACCGTCACCGAACGAGCCGCCGACAATTCCCAATTCGACCGATACCAGTCGGTTGAAATCGGCACATCATCGGTATGTCCGGCGACGGCCACTTCACCCACCGAATGATTGACCGACTCGGTGATTTTATCCATGACCGGCTCAAACCCCGCTTTCAACACGGCGCTGCCGGACGGAAAAGAGCCTTTTTCATTGATCCGAATGATGATTTTCAAACCCTCCGTCGTTACCGTAACCAACCCCGCGTTAATTTCCTCCTGCAAGGTTTTCCTGATTTGTTCGGCCTGCTCCTCAATTTCCTTGAGTTTCTCTTCCATAATTTGCTTTTTCAGCACCTCCATATCCTTAGCGCTGACATCCAGTTGTGTATCTTTTTGATTAGTCGACTGCTTGACGTCCGGCAATAAAGTCGGCTCGGTCTGGGCCGGTGAAAAATGCTGAGCGATGATGCTGGTGCCCATCGGCACATCATCGGCTGGAATGTCCCTCTGGACACCGAAGGCGTTCATCATCGATTCCGACATTTTCTTGAACTTGTTAGCGTCCATCGTCGCAAACGATAACAACAACACGAAAAAGCACATCAATAACGACATCAGATCGGCGAAGGTCGCCAGCCAACGCGGCGCTCCCGCCTCCGGACATTTGGGACATTCATCCGCCATGATCATTCTTCCTCATTGTTCAGCCGTTTTTTCTCGGACAAGTAGGAATTAAGCAGGGCTTCCAACACCTTAGGATTCATGCCTTCCTGAATACCGCTGATGGTATCCAAAATCAGTTCTCTATTGGTCTTTTCATAACTCAATACATTGGCCAGCTTATCAACCATCGGCAATGCGAAGCAATTGGCCACGATCGCGCCGTATAGGGTCGTCAGCAAGGCCACCGCCATCGCCGGACCGATGCTGGCGGGATCGGACATATTGGCCAGCATCTGCACCAAGCCAACCAAGGTGCCGATCATTCCCATCGCCGGCGCCAGGTCACCGACCCCTTTCCACATATTTTGGCCGGCTTCATTGCGACTGACCATCAGGTCGATTTCCTGTTGCAGCATTTTTTTGACGAAAGCCGGATCATGGCCGTCGACGCATAAATTGACCCCTTTTTTCATAAAATCATTGGAAATTTCCTCGCTTTCCAAAGCCAATAAACCATTCTTTCTTGCTACATCGGCCAGCCGCACCGCATCTTCGATCAGCGAAGCTGGGTCCTCACTTTTATTCATAAATGTTTTACCCAGAATGGCAAAAGAGCGTAAGAAATCAGACAGCGGAATACGCATCAACGAAACCCCAAAGGTGCCGCCCAATACGATCAACAATGATGGCACATTGACAAACAACATGATGTCGCCGCCGGTAGCAATAGCCGCGACGATAATACCGATACCCAATAAAAAACCGACCAAGGATGCAATATCCACTCTTAACCTCTTAAGTAAAAACAAAGCCAAAGCGCTGTAGAATGGCAGCGCCTAAGCGATTATTTTAGTATATTCACAAAAAATAGTTTATTTAGTTGTGTCCATATAGCCAGCTATACCCCTGAGCGACACTTATTCAAGCGGAAATCACCCGATCAAAGCGTCGCATCAGCGCGTTAATATCTTTGCGATAGACCTCCTGCACCGGTAATATCAAATTGCCCGGTTTCAGACCTCTATGCTGCAGCGATTCGCTCTCGACAAAGTATTCATGCACATCATAGATTTGCAGGGCCTGAAAAATCGCCGCGGTATCTTTTAAGCCCACCTTTTCGGACTGTTGACGTTGATGCAACTGCAAGACGCCATCATCGAGAAACAGCAGGCTGACTGACTGATCAAAAGCCGCGGTCGTCAAAATGATATCCAGCGTTTCCTGAACACCGGCGCCGTCATGCGGAGCCTGGCTCATCACAAACAAAAAATTTTTTATCATAGTCTCAGGAAAATTCGACAAAGCGGTCCGCCGTTAGAGTCGCTTCCAGCAACTGCCCTAATCCACCGATACGAAAACCCGCGGCCACATCGTCATCCAATTTACCTTGTCGCTTAGCCTCATCCTCGCACAACAACCCCCGGCGCTGGGCGGCGGAAATACAGACCACCAAATCCAGGTCATGGCGTTCTGCGAGTGCGCTCCATTGTGCGGTGAGTTGTAATTCATCGTCCGGTGGCGTGTTGTATTTGAAGGCATGATAAACACCTTCTTTATAAAAAAACACCCGGTTCACCTGATGATTCATTTGCAAGGCGGTTTCAATAAAGCGGAAGGCGGTCAGCCCACCATTGCCGGCGTAAGGGCTACAGGTGATTTGTATCGCGAAATTCATGGATTGAAGGGAAAATAGGGTGAAAATAGCTTATACTTGGAACGATATTTTAATACGGGCGCCGTAATCTTGCTGATTTAATTTGCTGTAATTAGTCTAACTAACACAACGTCCGCTTACGTTATCATTGCTCGACAAGGCCACGCAATTCGCCACGACTCAAGTCATCACATCTTCTGGACAAACCAAACCTCATTCTCATGATGACTTAGCATTTGACCGCAAGCCACTTCCATCTTCGAACACAGGATCGAACAGCATTCGAATCAACAGCCAGCCAGATCGTTAACATGAACTTAATCTCATTCTCACCGGTCTCAACCGCATGAATTTTAAACCCTTAACACTCAGTCTGGCTTTAGGCATGCTGCCGATTCCTGCAATCGCGTTAGGTATTGAAAAAATCGAACTGCCCGATATGGGCGATTCCTCCGGTTCCTTGATATCCCCCCTCCAGGAACAAGAATTGGGCGAAGCTTTTTTTCGAAATCTTCACGCCCAAATCGAAATCAATGAAGATGCCGAAATCCAGCAATATATCGAAACCATCGGCCGGCAGTTGGTCTCCAATAGCGACACGCCCGGCAACCCTTTCCATTTTTTTGTCGTGCTCGATGACAGCATTAATGCATTCGCCGGTCCTGGCGGCTATATCGGCGTTAACTCAGGCTTGTTCTTGCTCACAGAGGCGGAAAGTGAACTGGCTTCGGTCATGGCTCATGAGGTGGCTCACGTTACTCAGCGTCATTTATACCGGGCCTTCGAGGCGGCCAGAAAATTATCGATCCCCACCGCCGCCGCTACCCTGGCCGCGATACTCTTAGGCACCCAATCCCCGGAACTAGGTCAGGCGGCGCTGATCGCGGTGCAAGCTGGCAGCACCCAATTCCAGATCGATTTTACCCGTGACAATGAAATGGAAGCCGACCGAGTCGGCATGCAAACCTTGGTTGACGCCAATTACGATCCACGCAGCATGCCGGTATTCTTTGAACGTCTACAGCAATCCACTCGCTATTACGGCCAAGGCATACCGGAATTCCTGCGCACCCACCCGGTCTCGGCATCGCGAATCGCCGATACCCGCGGCCGCGCCGACCAGTATCCATACAGACAATATCCGGACTCCAAAGGCTACTTGCTGACAAAAGCCAAACTTAGGGTGCTTACCACCAGCGACAACCAGAGCACATTAAAATATTTTCAAGCTCACGAAAACCAGGGAACCCCATTTCAACGGGCCGTGGCCCGCTATGGCATCGCCTTGGTTCATCTGAAATCCCAACAGTTCTCAGACGCGGAAAAAATCTTTCGTCAATTAGTCGCGCAATATCCCAATCAACCGCAATTCGCCGCCGCCTTAGCTAGAACGGCGCTCGACAGCCGACAGTTCGATCAAGCCTTGAAGCTCTATAAACAGGCGCTGCATTATTTCCCCAATGATGTCGCCATTAAAATTGAATTCATCGAAACGCTGCTGAAAACAGGATATCCGGAGCCGGCCAAACAAACCTTGGCAACGCTAAATACGCGCACCCGGAAACAGCCGATTTACTATGAGCTGATGGCGCAAACGCAGGCCGCCCTAGAACAGGATGCGGAATCGCATCGTTATCTGGCGGAATATTATTACGCCAAAGGCCAAACGGAAGCCGCGATCATGCAAATCAAGCTGGCCAAACAAGCCAAAGAGTTGAATTTTTATCAGCAGGCGATCCTTAATGAACGCTTAAACTTCTTCATTCGGGAAGAAAAACAACGCAAACAAAATCATTAATATGCAGCGATTGCCGCTTATTTTTCTTTATAAGAACCCACTTATATCAATAACTTACTGTATTTAAAAAATATTTTTGCCTCGATACCATTTTTTTTACAAAATCATTTTTTTTGATAGACACTTGTGTTTTTTTTGATATAAACTCTTCTGCAACTTACGGAGTGAGTTCGACCTAACGGTCGTTTATGAGGAGGAGAGCGGCCTGATTATAAGGCTATTGATAACAACAATAATAAGGAATAGTAACTGCTTGGTTATTAACTGCCCAAAGGCAAGCATACAGTCCAAAGAAAAATAATAATAACAAAAAGTTTGGATATGCCCGCGTTAAGCGGGCTTTTTATTGCCCGAAAGAAATGTCAAAGCCATAAAAAACCGGAAAACGCTTTCACATCTTCCGGTTCGCACCCGTCCAACAATTTGCCCTGCTTACAATGTAATCCTTACCCCAATCCAGCCCGCTCTCGGCGCGCCAGGTGAAACGAAACGGGGGTTGTCGAAGTCATCTCCTAGCACTTCATCCGCCTCGCCGTAAACGCCGAAGGTTTTATAATCTCGATCGAAAATATTCTCGATCTTGCCGAAAAACGCCAAATGCTCGTTAACCTTGAACTCCGTTCTGGCATTGAAAATCCAATAGCCTCCGAGCGGATCGGTAATATTGGCTTCATCGCCGCGAAAATACTGCTCACCACTATATTGCGTGTCGATCGCCAACGACCATCTTTTCCATAAATCGACGCCTAGACTAGCCTTATAAATATGCTCCGGCAAACCGGGGATTCTGTCTCCCCTTTCCACATTAACTCCGACATCGCTGCCCAAATCTAAAGGGTTTTGTATCGTGAAGCCATCGAGGAAACGCGCATTCAGATAGGTGTAATTGGTGGAAAAGTGCCAATCGTCGATTTCACTGAACAAATGCGGGATGTCGGCATTGAAACCAGACTCAACGCCGTAACGCAGCGTTTGACCGACATTGCTGAAAAAGCCTTCGCTGATGCTGTCACCGCCGCGATTGAAAATAATGTCGTTATGATTGGTGGTATGAAAAAAACCGACATTCCAATTCAGTCTGCCATCACCCATCAAGTCGTTCAAGTCGCCTCTGAAACCGGTTTCCCAGGATTTCGCAACCACTTGAGCCAACGGCGGGTCGGCGACGAAGGCATTGGGCAAGCGACAGGGATCGTTCTCGTCGGCGCAGCTAAGCTCCATCGGCGTCGGCACCCGGGAAGATTCGCTATAACTACCGTACATCGTGACATTGTCCAGCATGTTCCAGGTATAACCGACCGACGGATTGAAACGGTCGTAATTATGGTGACCGCTGAGTTTATCTTCGCCGTTGACATACTGATTATCCAGCGTAATGCTGGTATGGTTGTAACGTCCGCCAAAGGTCAGTGCAAAAGTATCGGTCACCGAGAAGGTATCGCTGAAATAAAAACTGTAATTCTCTGTGATGGTGTTCAGCCTGACCCGGGCCTCCTCGATTTGAATCCCGCTGCCTATCGTGCCACGGTTCGCAGTCAATTGGGCTAATTCGGTGTCCGATTCGAAATGCACATCGGCGTAGTCGTAGGCGGCGCCGAATATGAAACTGTTTTCACGACCAAAAATATCATGACTGAACAACGATTGAATCGTCCCACCGGTGCTGCGCATATGGGTCTGACTGGTGTTATTAGTCCCGCCTTCAACATTATCGCCCGCTAACACCTGGTTGCCAAAAATATCTTCTGCGATTTCATCCTCTTCGTCACATAACAAAGAATTATCGAAGTCACATGCTTCGAAATCGCTGTCATCGCCGTTGAAGGTTTTGATCCGGTTCTGGCGAAAATAGGCGTTACCGCTTAACTGAATGTTATCGGCCATGTCATAACTGCCGGACAACTCGGAAAAAAACATTCGCGTGATGGTCTGGTCAGGATGCGTGAATATCGCCTTCCGATGCTGGTTATGCAACTGCTCGGGAACTGCGCCGTTACCTTTCATGTCATTATCGTTCGCTCCCAGCGTCAAATCCAGGCTGCCGCGATCGCCGCGCCAGCTCAACGTACCGAAAACCTGTTGCGCCGAAGTCGGCGAAAAGTCCCGCCAGCCTTCTTCATCGAAATGGCGCAAATCGATGAAATAGCCCCAGGTGCCGTTATTCCAACCGCTGGTCAATTCCTCCGAATGACGATCCCAAGAACCGCCATAGGCTTCCAATTGATGCCCTGGCGCGGAAAAACCGGTCTTGGTCTGCACCGAAATGGCCCCTCCCAACGTATTCAAACCAAATAAGGGGTTCGACCCGGGCGCCAGCGTCATCGTATCGATCGCGCCGGGCGGCAGCAAATCCCAGTTAACCGAATCGCCGAAAGGTTCGTTAAAGCGCACCCCATTGACATAAACGGACAAGCCTTGAGGCAAGCCCAGCAACGGAGAAGCGACAAAACCGCGATAATAGACATCGGGCTGCAAGGGATTGTTCTGCGCTTCATTGATATGCACACTCCCCATATAACGGTTCATATAATCCGACAAGGAAAGACTCTGGGCATCCTGCAGCTGATCCGAAGAAACGGTTTGTACAGGAGCGGGAATTTTATCCGCGGAAACGCCACTGCCCTGCAATGGTGTGACTCCGATGACATCGACGGTCTCCAATTTGATCTTGGGTTTATCTTCGGCCAGCGCATCCCCTACCCCGCTAAGACAGAACAAAGGCAGCAGACCTTGCACAACTTTTTTCATCTTTCTCTCGTGTTCATTTCAAATGCACAGATGATAATGAAAAGAGTTCCCGCGTTGTAGCTTCGAACAGAAAAAAGGAAATATTCCCGACTGTTTGCTTTTGACAAAGACACCCAGCTCAAACCATTCTGACGCCTCGCTAATTCACCAGCCATTTCCAATTGGATAACAAAATGAAGTGTTGTGTTTGGCGAGGATGTCGGCGGCAGGGAGTCCGCCATCAAGCTCCCAGCGCCTATATTCCATGGCTACCTCATTAAATGAATGAGTGGCAAAACAGAATTCAACAACAAATACGCCAGAGGGATCCGCTGTGCGTGATCCATCTCACGGATGTGGGTGTGCTGATGATAGGAAGCGCACCGGTTTTTGATGCGCTTCACGGTGTTCGACACATCCGAAGGCAAGACGGTGCTTTGCGTAGGAGCGCCGCCCTCGGCGCGAAAAGCAATTACACTATGAGAAATGCAGGTCAACGAGGTCCTGAACGATTCAACCGTGACTAGAATAAGTTAAACGTTCGGGGCGGGTTAAATAACCCGCCCCGCCCCAGCAATTCCCAGTTTGGCCAGTTTGGCGTTCAAAAAGGGCATGGGGCGTGTTTGTCCTCGACAGACACTCCTCAAGCTCTAAACGCCGCTGAAACACACAAACTAGGAATTGCTGATAATTCACAATAACCCTATTTTTTCCCAGGCCGTTCGCTATAATGGGCCGATAATTTTAATAAGATGTATAAGGTAATGCCATGGCAAATATTCAGGTTTTTCTAGACACCCAGTATGCACGCTTAAAGTCCAATCCCAATTACCAGAAAATCATGGCGTTACCGCCGGCACAGCGCTACGCGAGCTTAACCGGCCTATTCTTAGCATATCGGGTCAGAGGGAGCCGCAGCTCCCGTCTGCCCACAGAACCGTGCGTACGGGTCCGTACACGGCTCCTCACGTAAGACGAATCCATTGAGATACCTCAAACCAATGCGCTAACTGTCGGTCGGATCGTATTTCCTGTCCCATCAGGTTGATAAACCAACTGTTCGGATAGGCTCTCGTCACCGCTCGGGTTGCGGAAAGCGCCCACCGTTTCTTGTTGGAAAAGACCGTCTGGGCGGCTTGCTTTCGCGGTACGCCCCGTTTGACCAGGTTTCGATACAGATGCTGTTTCCGCTTCTGCTGACTCACCAGCCTCGCTCGTAATCGTCGCCGGATATGGGCTTCGATTTTCCTCAGCTGGGACGGGTATTGGGTCAAGCTGTAGTAGTTGGCCCAGCCCACGTACCACTGATTAAGGTCGGCCAGGGTGTGATTCAGCGTCTGATGGGTGCCTCGCGGCGTTAAGGCTTTGACTTTACTCATGGCCGTTTGCAGGGCTTTGTGCGCAATCGCCACCGTCCCGTCGACCACGGTAAAGCCTAAGAACTTTACCGCATCGGATTTAGCCACTTGGCTTTTCTCCCGGTTCACCTTCAGTTTCAGCTTGTTTTCGATGAATTGGCTGACTTTCTCCATCACTCGCTCCGCCGCCTTTTGCGACCCAACGAAAATGTTGCAGTCATCGGCAAACCGACAAAATTCCAGTCCGCGCTTTTCCAATTCCTGATCCAGTTCGTCCAGAACAATGTTGCTCAGCAAGGGCTTAACGGTCCGCCCTGCATCGCACCTTCCTTGTTGGGGTTGACGACGCCGTTGATCATCACGCCACTGCGCAGCATCATGCCGATCAAGCGCAAGATGCGTTTGTCGGCGATCCGTTGCCCCATCCGGCCAATCAGCCGGTCGTGGTGAATACGATCGAAGAACTTCGATAAGTCGATGTCCACCACATAGGGTTTACCGCTTTCCACGATCCGTTGCGCCGCTTGCACCGCTTGGTGTTGACTCCGTCCCGGACGAAAGCCATAGCTGTGCCCTGAAAAATGCGGATCAAAGATCGGTTCCAGCAACAATTTCAGGGTCGTCTGTACCACACGATCCCGCACCGTCGGTATGCCGAGCAGACGTACGCCCTTGCCGCCAGGCTTAGGTATTTCCA
Organism: Methylomarinum sp. Ch1-1; assembly: GCF_030717995.2. Taxonomy (NCBI): domain Bacteria; kingdom Pseudomonadati; phylum Pseudomonadota; class Gammaproteobacteria; order Methylococcales; family Methylococcaceae; genus Methylomarinum; species Methylomarinum roseum. The sequence goes on from NZ_CP157743.1 coordinate 3,135,372, forward strand.
CTCGGCGAACCGGCGAGGGTTGGTAAGTCCAATCCTGCAATTCCTGTTGCAGACGACTTAGCTCTTCGTCTAAACGGGCTTCAAAGTCGGCTATCGTGACCCCGTCAATGCCGGGTTTGCCTTTGTTCTTCTTCACCTGTTCAAATCCCGCACTCAAATACAACGTTGAGCACAGTTGGTCAAAGAGTCTTGGTTCCTCAATCAATCGGTCATGTTCGTTCATTTCACTTTTTTTCTCTCTCTTGCAATGGCCTTTCTTCAATCTCGCGCAATCGATTCGTTCACTGTTTACGACGCGAATAGTCGATTGCTCCTGTCAGGCTGATCTCAGACCCTCAGTTTATAATCAACGGCCATGGCCGCTTACGTGTTCCACCCTTCACCTCCAACTTCCTGTCACTGGTTCGATGTTTTTCCCTCAGCTATGTCACCATAACCTCATCGGCATCGAACTTTACGATTACTACGGCTTCATCTGCAGACCCTCGGTTCATCACGTCAGCATTACTGCTGCGCTTAGGGCTTAAGGTGTCGCAGTTACACCGACCCGAAGCCGACGGCCCTTCACTGGGTAAGATAGTCAACTTTATCTCGGTCCACCTACCTTCAATACAACAGCAAGTTACGGTGAGAATATCGGACTTCGGTGGACGCGGGCACCTCATCCTCTTGCTGCCGCCTTACGAAGGTTCACTCTCGTTTAGGTGACCGATTCGGCTAGAGCTTCTTTCAGATTCCGCATTGGCTCTCGGTAACCGTGCTTCCCTGTTGGGTAGCTACCGGGAGTTTCTTTGGACACCCTTGCTTTCGCCTACTTCTTCCCTTCTCACAGGGCAAAGGCTGGACTTTCACCAGCTAGCTGACTACCATGCCAGTCACACCGCAAATCGTCATATTCGGCGCCTTATACCTGCTCTTCGGCAAAATTGTCGTCATCGGCTTCCTGGCCAGCATTCTGGCCGGCCTGGCCACCGGCGTCGGCGCCCTGCCGGCGCTGTTTTTCAAGGAAATCTCGCTATCGCTGTTCAATGGCATGCTCGGCATGGCCGCCGGCGTGATGCTGGCCGCAACGGCATTCTCCCTACTGTTGCCCGGCATCGAGTACGGCGACCTGATCTGGCCGGGCAATGGCTTATGGGTGGTCGCCGCCGGCATGCTGATCGGCGCTTATTTCCTGCACTATGCCGATGAAAAATTACCGCATCTGCATTTTGACACCGCGCCGGATACTAGCCTGAATTCGATGCAGAAAATCTCCCTGTTTATTATCGCGATCACCATCCATAATTTTCCCGAAGGCATGTCGGTCGGGGTCAGTTTCGGAACCGGCGACATCAAAAACGGCATCGTGCTGGCGATCGCCATCGGCATGCAGAACATCCCCGAAGGCATGGCGGTCGCCTTGCCGCTGGTCGGACTGGGCTACAACAAATGGAAAGCGGTCGGCATCGCCACGCTGACCGGACTAGTCGAACCGGTAGGCGGACTGTTGGGAATCACGATGGTCTCGGTGTTCTCGCCGATACTGCCAATCGCGATGGGGTTTGCCGCCGGCGCGATGTTGTTCGTCATCAGCGAGGAAATCATCCCGGAAACCCATGCCAACGGCCGTTCCCGAATCGCCACCTTCGCCCTGATGATCGGCTTCATTATCATGATGGCCTTGGAAAGATTACTAGGCTAAAACCTTATCGCGATATCCAACTCTGCCTGTAGGAGCCCGGTGTAAAAGCGGGAGTCTGAAGCTACCGAACACTTACGCTTGACGCCCTCGTTCACGCCGTAGGCTGCTCCTACAGAATTATCGAATTCGATATGATGCCATTTCACAGCTTTTATTTACCTCCTACTCACAATCATGGGTAGCTGAGCAGGCCGGGGATTGTAACCCCGGCCTGAAGCTTTCAATCCTATGCCAAACTAAAAACCAAAACGTTCGGGGCGGGTTGATTAACCCGCCCCGCCCAGAGGGATGACGCGCTATTTAACCAATGTGCTGGTTCAGGTATTTTTGAATGAGGGAGCCCTGCGATATGATGCCATTTCACACCTTATTATTTAGACAAATATCTTATAATCAGCTGTTAACTTACAGTTTAGGATCAATAGTCGTTGTGCTCACTAGTCTAAGCTAATTGCTTTACAAGCAGATTCATTTTTTACCCGACCCAAATCATGGACATCTTACAAGATATTGTTAATTTTCTGGCCTCACAACATTTTGCCCAATTGTCGGCGACAACGCTGGCCAGCTTCACCCTGATAGCGGCCGCCGAAATCGGCGACAAAAGCCAATTGGTTTGTATGACCTTGGCCTCACGACACCGCGGTATGCCGGTCATCTGGGGCGCTATTGCCGCCTTTGTCTTGCTGAACACCTTGGCAGTCGTATTCGGCGCGGCGATCGCCAAATGGCTGCCGGAATATATCGTCGCCGCAACCGTCGCCCTGTTATTTGCCGCCTTTGGCCTTCATGCGCTATTTAATTACGAGGACGAGGATGACGATGAAGAAGTCGTCGAGAAAAGCGGACATAGCATATTCTTCACGACCTTTTTATTGATCACCGTCGCCGAGTTCGGCGATAAGACGCAGCTCGCCGTCGTCGCCTTCAGCAGTACCGCCAATCCCTACGCCGTCTGGATTGGCTCGACACTGGCGCTGATCTTTACGTCGGCGTTGGGCGTCTGGGCCGGGCGCACGATCTTGCAAAAACTGCCGCTGTCTCTGCTGCATAAGATCAGCGGCATTATCTTCCTGATTCTGGCCGGCATCGCCGCAGTTCGCGCCTATGACGGCGTCATCGAAGCGATGAACCAAGGCGCTCTGCCTGATTTGAGCCGCTTCATCGAAAAGCTTGGACTTTAGTAATCAAGGCATCGGACTTATAGACTATAGCGACCGTGACCTTGAATCGTCACGTGACCGCCGCAAAGAATAAATATCTTTTTGTTTGAATTCGCTTAGGCATCGGACTTAGACTATAGCTAAAGGCTATAGTCATTCATCAAAAACGAGAGGAATCCGGTGGCCGATCTCAAACAAACCGCGCTATACGACCTACACCGGGACCTGGATGCCAAAATGGTCTCGTTTGCCAATTACTCGATGCCGCTGCACTATGCCAACGGCATCATCGCCGAGCATCGGCATTGCCGCAGCCATGCCGGATTTTTCGACATTTCCCACATGGGCCAATGTTTAATCACCGTCGATGACGCGGCGACGGCATTGGAAAAACTGCTTCCATCCATAATCGGCACTCTGCCCAGCGGCAAACAACGCTACACGGTACTGACCAATCACGAAGGCGGCATCATCGACGACATCATCGTCAGTCGACTGGATCAAGATTACATGCTGGTGGTCAATGCCGGCTGTAAAGACAAAGACTATGCTCATCTGCAACAGCATCTAGGTCGGCATTTCCGCAGCCGACCCGATCAGGCTTTGTTCGCGCTGCAAGGTCCGGCCGCACAGCAAGTCATGCAGCAACTGGCGCCGTCCGCCTGTCGCTTGAAATTCATGCAGCTTTGCCGCACGTCGATCCACGACATCCCCTGCCTGATCAGCCGCAGCGGCTATACCGGTGAAGACGGTTTTGAAATTTCCGTCGCCAATGAATCGGCATTGGAGCTGGCCAAATTAATCCTGTCGTTTGAGCCGGTTCAGCCGATTGGCCTAGGCGCCCGGGACAGTTTGCGACTGGAAGCGGGATTGAGCCTTTACGGCCACGAACTCGATGAAAGCATCAGCCCGGTCGAGGCCGGCCTGAGTTGGGTGATCGACAAACAAAAACGGCAGTTTCTCGGCGCCGACATCATCCATCGACAACTACAACAGGGCGCCCCCAGGAAGCGAGTCGGCCTATTGATAGAAGGCAAGATTCCGGTACGGGAACACAGCGAAATCCACAACGATTCCGGGCAAAAGGTCGGCTACGTCACCAGCGGCGGCTTCTCCCCGACGTTGAAACAACCGATTGCGCTGGCGTTAATCGACCGTCGATTCGACCAGCAAAGCTGCTATGCTTTAGTCAGAAACCGTCAGATTTCGATGCGGGTCACAACATTGCCTTTCGTTCCGCATCACTACCACAGGGGGTAATCATGTCCACATCCCGCCCGAGTTTGCAGCAACTGGAAATGCGCGGCAACTTTATCCAGCGCCACATCGGCTCCAACCCGCAACAAGTCCAGGAAATGCTGGCCGAGCTGGGACTGGGAAAACTCGATGACCTGATCGAACAAGCCATCCCCGACAACATACTCAATAGCGAACCGTTAAAACTGACCGGCACGATCAGCGAACGGGCGGTCATCAAATACCTGCGCAAGATGCGCAATCGCAACAAGGTGTTTACTTCGTTGATCGGCATGGGTTATTACGACACCATCATGCCGGCGGTGATCAAACGCAATGTGTTGGAAAATCCCGGCTGGTACACGGCCTACACCCCTTATCAGGCCGAGGTCAGCCAAGGCCGGCTGGAAGCCTTGCTGAATTTTCAGCAAATGATCTGCGACCTGACCGGCATGGAACTGGCCAACGCCTCATTGCTCGACGAAGCGACGGCCGCCGCCGAAGCGATGACGATGGCCAGACGCCTGTCGAAAAGCCCTTCCAACCGCGTTTTCATCGACCAAAACTGCCATCCGCAAACCATTGCCGTGATGCAAACGCGGGCCCGCCCCTTCGGCTTCGATGTGGTGGTCGGCGACCCCTACCAGCAAGACCTTGAACGGCAGAAATTCTTTACCTTCTTGCTGCAATATCCCGGCTGTGACGGCGAAGTTCATGACTTAAGCGACATCGTCCGCATCGCTCACCAGCAATCGGCGCTGGTCACGGTCGCCGCCGACTTGCTCAGCTTGGTGATATTGAAGTCACCTGGCTCCTTCGGCGCCGATATCGTGGTCGGCAATTCCCAGCGCTTCGGCGTTCCGATGGGCTATGGCGGGCCGCATGCGGCCTTCTTCGCCACCAAGGACGAATATAAGCGCAGCACGCCCGGACGCATCATCGGCGTCTCCAAGGACTGTCACGGTCAATATGCGCTGCGGATGGCGCTGCAAACCCGCGAACAGCATATACGCCGCGACAAGGCCACCAGCAACATCTGCACCTCACAGGTATTGCTGGCGGTCATCGCCGGCTTTTACGCCATCTATCACGGCCCCCAAGGCCTGGCCCTGATCGCCGGACGGGTCCACCGCTACAGCCAAATCCTGGCGACAGGTTTACAAAGCATGGGCTATACGATTCTAAGCAGGCAGTTTTTCGACACCTTCGTCATCCACACCCCAGGAAGAGCCAAACGCATCGCCAACAAGGCGCAGGAGGCGGAAATCAACCTGCGCATCATCGATGCCGATCACCTGGGCATTTCCCTCGACGAAACCAGCAATCGCGATCTGATCCGCAGCGTGTGGCGAATATTTTCCGGCCCCGCCGGCGATCAGCCCGATATCAACGCGCTCGATAAAACCATAGCCGAATGCCTGCCGCAACCATTGTTGCGCCAGGACGCCATCCTGCAGCATCCGGTGTTTGAACGCTATCATTCGGAAACCGAGATGATGCGCTATATGCGCAAACTGGCGCGCAAGGATATCGCGCTGGACCGCAGCATGATCCCGCTCGGCTCCTGTACGATGAAGCTGAATGCCGCCACCGAAATGCAGGCGCTGTCCTATCATGAGTTCAACGGCCTGCATCCGTTCGCGCCGCTGCACCAGACCTTGGGTTATCAGCAACTGATCGAAGAACTGGAGGATATGCTCTGCGACCTGACCGGTTTCGACGCCTTTTCCTTTCAACCGAACGCCGGTTCCCAGGGCGAATACACCGGCCTGCTGACGATCCGCAAATACCATCAGACAAACGGACAGGAGCAACGCAATATTTGCCTGATTCCGGCTTCGGCGCACGGCACCAACCCGGCCAGCGCCGTGATGGCCGGTCTAAAAGTCGTGGTGCTGGACTGCGATGACAACGGCAACGTCAGCGTCGAGGATTTGCGGAACAAGGTCGCCGAACATCACGACACGCTGGCTGCGTTGATGATTACCTACCCGTCCACCCACGGCGTGTTCGAAGAGGCATTCCGGGAAATCTGCGACATCGTCCACCAACACGGTGGGCAAGTCTATCTGGACGGCGCCAACTTCAACGCCCTGTTGGGCCTGAGCCGGCCCGGCAAGATCGGCGCCGATGTCGCCCATCTGAATCTGCACAAAACCTTCAGCATTCCCCATGGCGGCGGCGGTCCCGGCGTCGGTCCGATCGGCGTCGGTCAACACCTGGCGCCCTATCTGCCTGAACACCCGGTCGTCAAAGGCGTCAATCCGCATAAAACCGAACACGGCACCGTTGGAACGGTCTCTGCGGCGCCTTGGGGTTCGGCCAGCATCCTAACCATTTCCTGGGCCTATATCGCGATGATGGGCGCTCACGGCTTGAAACAGGCCACCCTGAACGCCATCCTGAACGCCAATTATATTGCCCAGCGCCTGGCGCCGCATTATCCAGTCCTGTACACCGGCAAGAACAATCGGGTCGCTCATGAATGCATCATCGACTGTCGAGCCTTCAAACAAAGCTGCAATATCACCGTCGAAGACATCGCCAAACGCCTGATCGACTACGGTTTTCATGCGCCTACCGTGTCGTTTCCGGTCGCCGAAACGCTGATGATCGAACCGACCGAAAGCGAGGACAAGGGGGAAATCGATCGTTTCTGCGAGGCGCTGATCGCAATCAGACAGGAAATCCGCGACATCGAAAGCGGCAAAGCCGACCCTGACAACAATGTGCTGCATAATGCGCCACATAGTCACCGCCTATTATTGGAGGAATGGCAGATGCCCTATCCCAGAGTTCAGGCTTTCTTTCCAGGCAACAATCAGGATGACGACAAATATTGGCCGCCGGTCGGACGCATCGACAATGTCTACGGCGACCGCCACCTGCAATGCACCTGTCCGCCGCTATCCGACTATCAATGAAAACAGACGGTAAGATGCTGCCGACTCATCAATCGATATGGTGTCATAAGGCGGTTAAAGCGCAGCGGAATTAGACCCGCGCTCGCAGACCCTGCTACGCCTGATTGACGATCACCGATTCCGGCGTCAGTTTCAGCGCACAACGCCCTTCCAACAGACACTGCAGCTCCTCGCCGACCATGCTGTGGCGCCAGCCCTGCAACAAAGGATTGTCTTCATCGGCATAAATCAGCTTTTCCAAATCCTTACGGGTCGCCAAAACCACCGGGTTCAACGAATTTTGTTCCGCACGGATGCGAACTATCGCGGTTAACACGTCGAGCACCGCTTCCTGTTGTTGAGTTTTTTTCGGCGGCTTGCCGTTTTCATGTAACGGTTTCGGCGGATGTTGCTTGGCTTCATTAATCAAATCGCAAAGCACATTGCCGTAACGCCTGACCAGCCGTTCATTGATATTGCGCACTTTTGCCAGTTCGGAGACCGTCGCCGGCTGCAACTTCGCCAACTCCAGCATCATATCGTCACGGATCAGCCAATTACGTGGTTTGTTCACCGACTGAGCGGTGCTTTCACGCCATTCGCTCAACGCTTGTATGATCGACAATTGTTTACCGGTCAGTTTATTCTTTCCCTTGATTTTCAACCAAGCATTGGACGGGCTGATTTGGTAAAGCTCGGTATCATTAAGCTGTTTAAAGTCATTTTCCAGCCAATGCAGACGCCCCAGCTTTTCCAGCTGTTCGCACATGATTTGATAAATCTTACACAGATAAATCACGTCATCGGCGGCGTACTGAATCTGCGCCTCGCTTAAGGGACGCACACTCCAATCGGTGCGGGTATGGGCCTTGCTGAGATTGATGTTCAGGAAATTCGAAACCAGCATCGCATAGCCTGGATTTTCCTGAAATCCCAGTAACGGCGCCGCTATCTGAGTATCGAAAACCGGCTCGGGCACCTTGCCGGTGAGTTGATAAAAAATCTCCAGATCCTGCCGACAGGAATGCAGCACCTTGGTGATCGTAGGCTGATAAATCGCATCGAATAACTTGTCCAGATCGGGTAACGCCAAAGGATCGATGCAGGCCACCCATTCCGGCGTCGCGATTTGCAGCAGGCAAAACTGAGGGTAATAAGTCTTTTCCCTTAAAAACTCCGTGTCCAGTGCTATCCACGGCTCCTGTAAAATTTGCTGGCACAATGCATCCAGCTTTTCAGTGGTATTAATGTATTGAATTGTCATAGTGTGCTAACAATAGCAGTTTTTTACCTTTTTGGCAGTAAAACTGTAAATCTCTCCCTTGCCCTAAGCCGCTTCCAGACTAAGCTCAACCGCTGACTAGCACTCAGTCATGTTATACGACCGGTACTCGGTAGGCGCCAGCAATTCCTAGTTTGAGAATTTTTCTGGGCAGGACGGGGTTTGTAACTCCGACCTGCACGAAGATGCGGGTAGGGTGTGCTGACGATAGGAAGCGCACCGGTTTTTAATGCGCTTCACGCAGTTCAGCACATCCGCAGGAAGGCGACGCTGGACGACGATCGGTTTTACATGGGCATCTCAGTCGTAGCGTGGATTCGCCGCCAGGCAATCCGCCTGGATACCAATAACGGCCAATTTTGCCCCGGCGCGGGGTTTGGCGGCAATTCCCACTTTGGCGTTCAAAAAGGGCATGGGGTGTGTTTGGCGAGGATGTCGGCAGCAAGGATGCTGCCGTCAAGCCCCCAGGGATGGGTTTACCCAGCACCTAAATTCCATGGCTACTGGACTATATTTTACATTCCAGCATAATTTAGGTGCTGGGTGAACGGCGCTCCTCGACAGACACACCCCATGCCCTAAACCCCGCAAAAATACTCAAATATATGGGAATTGCTGGGGTTTGGCGGCTTGCTCCGCGAAGCCGCCCTACGTTGGCGGATCCGTTGCGCTTTATCCACCCGATGCGGGTAGGGTGTGCTGACGATAGGAAGCGCACCGGTTTTTGATGCGCTTCACGTTGTTCAGCACATCCTACGCAGGAAGGCGACGCTTGACGATTATATTGGCGGCAGGCGCCTTTATTTCGTGCAGTGGAGCAACGGCTTGCCGCATGAGCTTCTTTACTATCTCCCGACGAACGGCTTGCAAAAAATTGCCATCGGGGATTAAATTGTATCCATCAACAGCCAGGAGTCAGCATGAAAGCGGTCGGATATCATCAATCATTACCCATCAGCGCAACCGATTCTTTAATCGATGTCGACCTTCCCGCACCGGCGCCCGGCCCCCATGATCTGCTGGTCCGGGTCAAGGCGGTCTCGGTTAATCCGGTCGATACCAAAATCCGCAAACGTTTTACACCGGAACCCGGCGAAACCAAAGTACTGGGGTGGGATGCCGCCGGCATCATCGAGGCGGTCGGCGATCAAGTCACCTTGTTCGAAGCCGGCGATGAAGTATGGTATGCCGGCGCCATCGACCGTCCCGGCAGCAATGCCGAACTGCACCTAGTCGATGAGCGGATAGCCGCGAAGAAACCGCAATCACTGAACTTTGCCGAAGCGGCGGCGATGCCGCTGACCACGATCACGGCCTGGGAACTGCTGTTCGACCGCTTAGGCATCGCCAAGGATAATAATGCCCCTTCGGAACAATTGTTGATCATCGGCGCTGCAGGCGGCGTCGGCTCGATGATGACCCAGATCGCCCATAGGCTGACCGGCGCGACCGTCATCGGCACCGCTTCGCGCCCGCAAACCCGGGACTGGGCATTAGCGCTGGGAGCCAATCATGTCATCGATCACAGCCAGTCATTGCCAGAACAACTTGAACAAAAAGGCCTTGCCTCGGTCAGCCACGTCGCCAGCCTGACCCATACCGACAGCCATTATCAGGACATCGTTAAATGCCTGGCGCCGCAAGGCAGAATGGGATTGATCGACGACCCAGAGCAGTTGGATATCGGTCTGATGAAACAAAAAAGCATATCGCTGCACTGGGAATTCATGTACACCCGTTCGCTGTTTGCAACGACCGATATGATCAAGCAGCATCAACTGCTCAGCGAAGCCGCCGGGTTGGTCGATACGGGCATCCTAAGAACGACACTCAGCGAACATTTCGGCACAATCAATGCAACCAACCTAAAACGCGCGCACGCCTTCATCGAAAGCGGAAAGGCCTGCGGCAAAGTCGTACTGGAAGGCTTTTAAGCCAAACGCAGACGGCTATCCTTGCTTTACACGCTAGATAGAATCGAACGATCTACCTCAATGCCGGCATAGGATATAAAAACGCTGTTACTCTTCATGCCCCTTAGTCATATTGAGAAAAAACCCAAGGGAAATGAGCAAAAAGCTTCCGCCAAACAGTATTCCCACCGGATAATAAAGATTGCCGGCCAATTCCAATTGACTGTACTTTATGATCATGATTAAGGCTTCCAGCACCAGCGCGATGCAGACCGTGCCGACGAACCGAGTAATCGTTCTTCTCACATTGATAAAAACATTACTTCCCTCGTCTTCCGAATTATATTCTTTGCTGATGCCGGCGCCCAGCTCAAACATAGCCAAGGAAATCACAAAGATGTTGGTAGACTTTATCACGGCGGACATAAATTCTTCCTCCACACCTAACGCAAACTCAATAAAATTATAGCTTGCCAAAAATATCAAGATGATCGACAAGATATGAAATATGGCGGAAAAGACTATCGCCATGATCTTTTTGTATCTCTTCATTAAGCGACCTAATTCCCAACGATAAAATTACGCAAGCAAGAACCAGCGCAGACCTACGTAAACTTTGTCCTATCACAACAAGCTATCCCTAAAACGCCATGCTCCTGCCTGTTATCCGAGCTGAACAGAATTATCCTGAACTTGACATAACTCTGTTATCGCAAACCAATATTTATTAAGCCTTAAGGCTCGGCCATGTTTATGGCTAGATAGCCCAACAGTCGATCTAAATTTCTAATAAATATAATTACTCACCTATCGCTCATAAAACTGATCTACCAGGTCCTTAAACCAGCGCGGACGAAAAATCATCACATACAAAATCAACACCTCCAAAATCGGCAACGGGATGATGTGCAAGGCGATCAACGCCAACAACACCACAATACCTACGACCAATCTTGAAAAAAAAGTAACGTTATTATTATTCATACCTCCCCCTTTAAACAATTAAGCTGTGTGCTAGTACTCAGTCATGTTCTATATGACGGGTGCTCGGTAGGCGCCAGCCATCCCCATCAGTTTGAGCCTTTTTGCGGCGTTTAGGGCAAGGATGTGTCTGTCGAGGAGCACCGTTCACTCATGGCCTTTTTGAACGCCAAACTGGGAATTGCTACAGCATCCATTTTCATCTGACGAGTTGACTACTTTAGCAAGCGCATGAATTCTTAGGTATTTTTTAATGCCTTTACCCACCATTAGAATAATGGGCTGTACTGGATACCCTGCTAAAAACGGCCGTTCTATTTTGATTGATTTGCGGCCGTTCAGGCTTCGAAAGTAATCGATCCAATCTTAGCCCGACCGATACATTATGAAAAAGTATTTCGGGTAATGCTGTCATAACACCCCATGGCATAACGCGATTCTAGATACAAGGATTGCCGGTCGGTGTGCTCGGTGACCCCGCCCGCCCCTGCTAGCGCACTAATCTCGCCGGCCTCATTGAGTTTATAAACCATCGCGACGGAAATGCCATGATCGGCCGTCACCAAACTGTAACAGGTGTTGACCCAAACCGGCTCGGATAATTCTCGTTCGTTTAACAAGTCGACCACGGCAAATGCGCAAACCTTAGCTTCCGAAGTCGCGGCAAAAGCCGATTTAGGAATCGGTTGCTGAATCGCCGCATCGCCGATTACATGTATATCCGGTCGGAGCGTTGATTCACCGCTGACGGGCCGTACCGGACACCAGCCGCTGTCATCGCACAGCCCGGCCTGCTGCGCAATCAATCCGGCTTTCTGCGCCGGAATGACATTCAGCACATCGGCTTTGATTTGGTCGCCGAAATCGGTCTGCAACGTTTTGCTTTTCGCCGCCAACGCAATCACCGGATTATCGGCAATCGATTGCCATTCGATCAGGGCGGCGTGGGTGCCGTAACCGTAATGTTGTTTCCAACCCTCGACGAACAAATCCTGCTTGGAGAATCCACGTTTGTGATCGAGGATCAGAACTTTGGCCTTCGGCTTGTGTTGCCGGCAATAATAGGCCAGCATGCTAGCTCTCTCGTAAGGCCCGGGCGGACAGCGAAACGGATTGGCCGGGGCGACAATGGCGATGGTCCCATTATCAGGCATGGCCTGAACCAGGCTAGCCAATGTCTGGGTCTGCTGACCGGCTTTCCAGGCATGGGGAATATATTCGGCCACCGCGGCGTCATAGCCTTCGATGTCGCCCCAACGAAAATCGATGCCCGGCGCCATAATCAGACGATCATAGTTAATTGTCTGCCGATTACTCAGTCTAAGCGATTTTTTTTCGGCATCCACCGCTGTCACCCGTTCATGAATCACGGTGATACCGTAGTGCAAGGCTAGCTGATCATAACCGAAGCCCAGCGATTCCAGGTCGCGAAGACCGCCTAACACCCAGTTGCTGCCGGGACAGGTAAGGTAACGGGGGTTAGACTCTATCAGCGTGACTTTAATCGAATCGTCCAGTTTACGGATCGTCTTGGCCGCCGAGGCCCCGGCAAAACCGCCGCCAACGATCACGACATGGGCCTTGCTGCGACGCCTGAACGACAACTGCCGACAACCCGCTGCGGCCATGGCCGTGGTCGATAAGCCTAGTTTGATGAAGTCTCTACGGCTAACCATGATTATTGCGAATGACCTTGAATAGAGTGCGCTACGGCGCTAATTTCAGCATCACTTAAGCCCTTGACGATGCGCCCCATCACCGTGGACTTGCGTCGGTCATATTTAAATTGCAGTAATGCCTGCTTGATTTGTTCGGCCGATAAGACGTTGAGACTTGGAATAACCGTCCCCAGTCCGGAATGACAGCTGCGGCAGTTTGAAACGATCAGTCGCGGAGAAATATCCGCCCGCAAGGATTCGGGAATCAACATGATTAAACTAATCGCTAACAATATTGTGACCCGAAATCGCGTATTTCGCTGCGCTGCTAATGGGCTGGATATTGATAAGCTTTTCATCTTAGCGATCAGGTTTAACTGCTGCCTAAAGACGGCATGATTTTGTTTACTTCGTCCTCTGCCGGAATGCCTCATAGACAAGCACGCCGGCGGCGACGGACACATTCAGGCTTTCCACCTGTCCCGCCATCGGAATTTTTACCAGGAAATCACATTGCTTTTGGGTCAGCTGACGCATGCCGGTTCCTTCGGCGCCCATCACTAACGCCAAGGGCATGTTCAAATCGGCGTCAAAGATCGATTGCTGAGCATCACCGCTGCTGCCCATGACCCAAATATTCTGTTCCTTCAACCAGCGCAAGGTTCTAGCTAAATTAGTGACCTGATAAACAGGCACCGTTTCCGCCGCACCGCTGGCTACCTTACAGACCGTCGGCGTGATGCCGGCGGCATTGTCCTTAGTCACGATAATGCCCTGCACCGCGGCCGCATCGGCGGTGCGCAGACAAGCGCCCAGGTTATGCGGGTCCTGCACCTGGTCCAACACCAGAAAAAAAGGCATTTCGGTCAAAGCCGCCACCGCTAGTTTCAATTGTTCTTCCGTGCGCATGGTGGGCATGTCGACTTCAATGACAATGCCCTGATGGTTCTTGCCGTCGGCCATCCGATCCAGCTTTTTGCGTTCGGACTTCTCAATCTTGATCCCTAAATCGGCCAAATCCTCGATGATCTGCTTTAAACGCTTGTCCTGCCTTTGCGCATCGATCCACGCATGGTGAATTTTTTTGGCCGAATAATCCAACGCGGCCTGCACCGCGTGAATGCCGAATAACTTCGTTAACTTCATGACCGTTTTTTTGTTTTGTTCCTGTCCTTGGCTGTTTTTCTGTCCTTAGTTGTTTTTTTAGCTGTGGTCTTTTTTTTAGCCTTGCTTTTTTTGCCGGTTTGCAACAGATCAAAATCTATTTTTTTCTCGTCCAGATCCACCCTTGCCACTTTGACCTTGACCATATCCCCTAGACGATAACGGATGCCGGTGCGTTCACCATAAAGCTGATGACTGGTGGCGTCGAAATGAAAATAATCCTGCGGCAAGGTGGAAATGTGCACCAGCCCCTCGACATAAATATCCTGCAATTCGACAAAAAAGCCGAAGCCGGTCACCGCGGATATCAGACCGGTAAATTCTTCGCCGACCTTATCCAACATGTATTCACATTTCAGCCAGGTGACGACATCGCGGGTGGCCTCATCGGCCCGGCGCTCGTTTGCGGAACAATGTTCGCCCAGCACCACCATGTCTGGAAAACCGTAGAAGAAGGATTCCGCTGTTTTACCTTGCAGACAATGGCGGATTGCCCGATGCACCAGCAAATCCGGGTATCGTCTGATCGGCGAGGTAAAATGCGCATAGGCTTCCAACGCCAGGCCGAAATGGCCTTTGGTTTCCGGACTGTAAACCGCTTGCGACATCGAACGCAGCATCACCGTTTGAATCAAATGCGCGTTCGGACGCCCTTGAACGGAATCGAGCAGCTCCATGTAGTCCAACGGCGTCGGGTTCTCGCCGCCGCCCAGATGCAAACCCATTTCGCCGAGGAAGGTTCTCAGCGTCAGTAATTTCTCGCTGCCCGGCCCTTCATGGATGCGCAATAATCGCGGCATTTTCTTACGATTCAAAAAACGCGCCGCCGCCATATTAGCGGCAATCATGAATTCCTCGATTAACTTATGCGCATCGTTGCGTTCAGTCGGCACAATCTTTTCGATCTTGCGTTCGGCGCCAAATACGATCTGCGTTTCCTGGGTATCGAAGTCCATTGCGCCGCGCTGTTCGCGCTGTTTTCTCATCGCCTTGAACAAGGCGTAAAGCTCTTGCAGGTGCGGCATCAGATGATGATGTTTTTTCGCCAGTTTCTTATCGCCATCGACCAACATCCGTGCAACACTGGTATAAGTCAGGCGCGCATGGGAACGCATCACCGCCTCGAAGAAGCGTGAACGAATGACCTCACCTTGCTTGTTGATATACATTTCACAGACCATGCACAAACGGTCGACATCAGGATTCAGCGAACACAAGCCATTAGACAAGATTTCCGGCAACATCGGTATGACCCGTTCCGGAAAGTACACCGATGTACTGCGTTTTTTCGCTTCGGCATCAAGAGCGGTATTCACCTTCACATAATGGGACACATCGGCAATCGCCACCAGCAACTTCCAGCCTTTTGGAGTTTTCTGGCAATACACCGCATCGTCAAAATCACGTGCATCTTCGCCGTCTATCGTGACCAACGGCAATTCACGAATATCGGTTCGACCTTCTTTGGCCTCTTCCGGAACCTGATCGGATAAAGGAGCGACTTCCTCCAAAAGCTCTTCCGGCCATTCATTCGGCAATTCATAGGAACGAATGGCGACTTCGATTTCCATACCCGGCGCCATATGTTCGCCCAGCACCTCGACAATCTTTCCGACCGGTTGACGGCGCTTGGTCGGTTGCTCCAATATCTCGGCGACGACAATCTGCCCTTCTTTGGCGCCGTTTGCCTCATCCTGTGGAATCACGACTTCGTGACTGATTTTGTTGTGTTCCGGAACGACGAAGGACACGCCGCGTTCCTTGCTAAATCGACCGACTACCTGATGCGTATTTCGCTCCAATACATCTACGACGGCGGCCTCGCGCCGCCCTCTTCTATCGATGCCGGCAATTCTCACGACCGCCCGGTCATTGTGGATCAACGCCTTCATCTCGCGCGGCAGCAGAAACAGATCCCCCGAACCATCGTCCGGATGTAAGAAACCGAAGCCATCCGGATGCCCCAATACTCGGCCGGCGATTAAATCCTGGCTATTGACCAGGCAGTATTTTTGTCTGCGATTGAATACTAACTGACCATCTCTTTCCATCGCACGCAGGCGCCTGCGCAAAGCTTCCAGGCTTTCGTCGGACTGCAGACCGAAGTGGTCGGCAATCTGCTTGCGACGCAGCGGCTTACCGGCTTCTTTAATCACTTGCAGTATCAACTCCCGACTGGGAATCGGATTCTCATATTTTTCCGCTTCCCGTTGTGCATACGGGTCGTTATAGGCATTGAAATCAGTTCCCTGATCGTTTTTATCTGTCATTTATATTCTGTACTTTTCTATATTTCTTATAAATATTGAGTATACCCTAGAAACACAATATTGGCCCTATTTCGGATACGATAACATGGTCATATTTGAGCGAAAAGTCCTCTATAGTCAAAACCTAAGCCCGCATCGACATCATACCTTTCTTATCCGCCTCAGCGACCATTGCCGACATTTATAGCGCCCTACTCGGCTTATATCGCCATTATCGATGCTAAAGTTGCGCCCATCCCCCCATCATCAAAAACAAAAATCTAGTCCTGGTAAAAAACCAATCATCGTGGCCAGCACGGACTAAAACAGCCTTGCTTACGTAAATGGGAGGTAATTATTCAGCGTAGTTTTATAAGAGGGAGTAGGTTATTGATTTATCGGGCTGTCTGCAACAGGCAGATTTTTTGCTCTGACCGCCAAGGAAGGCGGAAATGTAGAAAATGCAGGAGCAATTTTCTACCTGCAAAATCTGCATTTCCATCGTCCCTGACGGTCAGACGTTGCAGTCAGAGCTTACGCCGCACAGGGAGGTGCAAGTGCCGCGTGAGATAGGACACCGCTAGCGGCCGCCGCACAGGGAAGTGCAAGTGCCGCGTGAAACTGGATGCTGTTAGCTGCCATGGAAGTATTCACCCAGCACCTAAATTAACAAAGATTATTAATCATAGCCAATAATCTAGGGTATTTAGGTGCTGGGTGAACGCGTCCCGAGAAATCAATGACCTACTGCCTAAAACCCGAAAGATACTGAATAGTTACAATGGGAGAAAGTTTAAAAAAAGATTTGACACTATCATGACCGATCTATAAAATACGCAGCTTCACTTAGCTTGCTTCCGCAAGCGGCCTTAGCCGAGGTGGTGAAATTGGTAGACACGCTAGCTTCAGGTGCTAGTGGGGGCAACCCCGTGGAGGTTCAAGTCCTCTCCTCGGCACCATTAAAATCAATAACTTACGATTTAATGGCCACCCTGACATATTCCCTTTTTTATTCCAGCTACCCAGTTAGCTACCCACTTTGTTCGATTTCGTTTTTTATCTAACGAATCCCGCAATCATTGCCTGTAACGCTCCCGATTTTTCAGGAACGCAAAAGCATTGCATTTATGGGCATACGGTAAATCACCAACCTTATGCTAAACATAGAGTCTTTATGCTCGAAGCATCAAACCCCTTGCGGCACCTTAGCGACCTGACGCATCAGGCGACATTTTCCGATATACCTATCGAACCAGGCGCAACAAGGCTTCGACACTGGACATTTTTCTGGACAGGTTTTGATATGACTGTTTAAGTGATTGCTTTATATAGACTGTTCCATTTTGGAGCTTAGGCGCATCCGATCGGTGACAGCACTTTATCGGCAGGTTAAACACCGACAGCGTATCCAATCGGTAAACAATCAAATGCCCAGCTTGATTTCGTGCCAAAACGCTACACACTATGATAATCAAGGTATATAGCCCGGCATGATTATTGATATAGGTAAAGTTCCTGATTAGTGAATAATCGACACAACACCGGCAATTAGATATAACCACGCCGCACATGGGCAACGCTAAAAATCTTAGTACAATCTTAGGATGCTGTAATTACATAATTACGATAATTACATAATTATTGCCCCCCCCCCTTGATTCACTCTTGACCGCTAACCCTGGCTCGGTCTGTTTGCGCTTATATCCCTTCAGAGGCATCAATCAAATCCACACCCTTACTATTCGCTTACAAGGCCCGTATTGATACACGCCACATAAAAGGATATTGGTTAGCCTCAACAACCTACTCAAACGCCTTTCTTGTCCGTCTGTCGCCGTCATAAAGCAACTGTTCGTAAGTGATAAACCACTCATTAAGCAATTCATAGATAACCGCCAAGACCGTCATGTTCTGCATTACCCCCCCCTCATACGTTACCGGAAACCGGTCTATTGTCTCATAAAATGAAACAATCAAATGCTTAGCTGGATTTCATGCCAACATTGTGAAAGCCTTTATATTAGTGACTTACAGGACGGCATGATTATTGATATAGGTAAAGTTTCTTTTTAGTGAATAATTGACTAGACTCCGGCAATCTCGATGCCTTCAAAACCTACGATTTGTCGGGCTTGGGCGGATACCCAGGCACAAAAAAACCGGCATGGTAGCCGGTCTATGTTCAATATATAGTGATAAGCGTTTGATCTATATTGGCTAATCCATTTTGGAGCGGTGTAACTGTTAGTTACATCTGATAAAACTGATTCTTTATCAATATTAGCAATATCTAATATTTACTACTTCAGCAATCTCCCGCACTCGCCCACACTATGCGACCATCTATCTTTCTCTATATTAGATATTACTAACATATAAGCCATAAACCATCTATTGTGTTTAATTTAGTAAAATAGCACAACATATAGTTTATTGATTGAAGTCATTTACAGCACAAAGTACACCGGTTTATGCCAAGCTGCTTATTTCTTTATACTGGACAACAGAATGAAGCTGATAACCGCTAACGCTGAAAATCTTGGAAACGGAGCGCCAGCGAAGTGAAGATTTTTAGTCCCCGATAGGCGTAGGGCCGATTGTTTTGTCGGAATCGAAGCGAGAGCGAAGGTGGAGACAAAATAAAAAGTCTCCCGAAACGCCGTCAAGTCATTTGTGGGAGTGCGACGGAGCCAGCATCGAGTTTACGATGATATGGCGGAGTGGCACGGACGCAGGACGAATCGGGGCCGCCGGAGGCAATAATCGCCACGTAATTTCTGCCGCTTGCTTGGGCTGGGATGCCCAAAACAAGCTTTCGCAGAAATAGTGGCGCGCTAGCTCATTGATAAATTTCACCTTTGTTTTTAAAAAAGTGGACAATAGAATTTCTACTCAGCAGTGATAAAACTTGATACTGTTCAGCGCCACTTTGGAAGATAAGCCATTGTCCTGAGACACCTACATTAGAGGCTATAACCTAAAATCCCGACTGCAAATAAGGTTTTATCAGGCGCTCGGAAGTTGAAAGCCCGACCAGATAAACATCCAGCGGGGATTGTTCGTTAAAAGCTACGAAAATTGACGGAGAGCCGAAAAAACTCACACTGCTCCCCCCCCCTATGACAAAACGCTTTAACGGCTCACAGGCGCATAAAATCAGCCACAGAGGCAACTAAGACCCAAGCAGAGCAGAAACAAGCGGACATGCTGACGAATTATCCCAGCCAGGAATCGAGCGATACATCGATAACTCTGTCGAAAAACTCGTCCATGCTTTCATCGTCACCACAGACATGAGTAAAAACTTTTTCCCGCATGGTTGGTATGGGTCTATGATATATGGTTTTATCCTGGATGGGAGATGGCTTTATGGGATTGGGATCATGCTCTAGACCAAGTGTTTTCGGGGTCTGTCAAGTGTTTTCGGGGTCTGTAGCGTTTTATCGTTGCCTAACTTTTGCCTACTTTTTGCCTTTTTTTTGCCTACCTGTTGCCTACTTTTTGCCTTTTCGTTGCCTTTTGAATCGGCGCTTTTTGGCCGCTTTCTGGGCTTCATTTTTAGCATGCCGGTCGGCGTCCAGTCGTCTGAAATAACCGGATGTTTTGGCAATATTTTGGTGACTTTCTTGAAGCGTTTTCCGTTTTGACCTTTCGACACTTCATCGGTGATAGAAAACTCAAATCCGTGAAAATGGCTAAGCAATTGGTTGGCACGGCTAAATCTTTTCGAATGATTCTCTCCAATCGTAAGCCGATACAGTTTGGCAAAGTCGCTGTTGCGGCCTACGGTATAATTTCCATTTTTTGTTAATTCGACATTGAAAAACTTAATCGACAATTCGCCGGTGCTGACGTCGGCCAGCTCCAAGACAAATACAGACTTGACTCCGCCTTGCGTATGCGATGCACCAATCTTGCTTGCCACGCATTGTGCGGTTTTGTGGTATAATTTTCGGGTCATTGTTTTCCTTGCCATTGCGGCAAATGATGGCGGTGCTGCTAACACCGCCTCGATTTAATTATTTGTCAAGGGTGTCGATTTTGTGTAATGACTCGGCGGTTTTGTTTACTTTCGACACCCGCCTGGCAATCGCAAACCTGGCCTTCTCGTGCTCGATTTTTGTTGCGGTCCCAATGTCAGGCAGTATGTCCCCGAGTTGCGGGACGGATAAACAAGGTCCCAGCGGATATAAATCAACAGTACCGAAAAGCCTGTACGAGCTTTCCTTAGTTCCGATAATTACGCCGCAGGCCCGCAGGTCTGCGATCGGCTTTCGGGTTTCGGCTTGAATAGTTTTCAGTGCCGCCGACTGATGCCATTCACCATCTGCCAATTGCGCCAATAATTGGAACGACCGCTCCGATACCAGCATCAACACCGATTGACCATCAGGATCGGTGTAAATGATGCGCCGTGCGGTTTTTTGCGACATCAAATCACGCTGGAGCCGCCTTGCTTCTAATGGAGACAAAGGGCCGACGTTGATTTTAAATAAGTCGTTCCCCTCAACATGCGATTGCAATGTATAAGAATTAAGGTTAATTTCGCCCTTTTGGACGCAGACTTCAATAGCTTGCGCCAGCTTTTCACTCAGTTCTTGCTCTTTCATTTCGATTTCCTTCGTCCTCTCGACGATGGTTGCGCCGTCATTAACCGTGACGGTTTCGGTTATATCTGTTTCAAACATTTGCAAAATCCTTTGGCCGGACTTTGCCCCTGCTCAGTTAAGAGCCGTTTTTAAGATAAGGGGGGGGCCGGCCATAGCCGGTTATTTCAAGAAGATTTCTTCGATTTGCTCACGAGGCCAGCCCACGAAACGCTCGGAAATTCTTCGAGGTTCAGGGATCGTTCCGTTATTTCGCCAACGATAAATTGACGATCGGGACACGCCAAATTCCGCAACAATGTCGGATGTCCGTAAAAAATTTTTATGGTTTGTGTTAGTCATAGATATTAATAATATCAATAAGTTAAATATGACTTGAAAGGCGAAAATAAAGCGATTACACGCACTTAACAATTTTTTGTTGAAAAAACCATTAAATGCTGTACCATTTAACGGTGTAAATACAATTTAAAATCTGAACCATCAAATTTCACGCACTGCCTCAAGTCGATTTCAGAACTTAAGAGAGCCGCCATCTCACTTTTGGCGTTCTTTAAGTCCGTGTCCCTATCATAACATGCCAACATAGCCGAATCTGCATCAAAATTTGCCCGTCAAGTCTTTTTTTCGCCGCAAATTCTCTTTTTTCTTATACTTCAAAAACTTAGCGGTATTTTATTTTAGGCTTACACAGCATATAGCGAAGGCCGAGCGCCGGCCGTCACTATATATTGTGCCGAGAGACCGGCCAGAACCGTAACCGGAGCCAAGGGTTTGGCGAAGGTGGACAGGCTACAAACCTAATTGCTGATAGTTATGGCTTCCATTTCACATGTGATTATTTAAAACATGGAAGCAGATCAAAGAACATAATAGGCTCTTCTCTTTCCCTATTATCGTCCGTATCTAGAAAAGTGAATCCCTGCCTGCAATAAAAGTTAACTGCGGATTGCTTTGCATCAGTAATAATAAAACGACAACCAATCACTGGCGCTATTTGCTCAATGACGATGCCCAGCGCATAAGAGACCAATGTTTCGCCTATCTGATTACCACGATACCGACTATCAACCGCTAACCTCGCAATTTTCACAGCGGGCAACGAATCATAATCATTAGCACGCTTACAGTCGTCAATTTCGTAACCGTTCCTTAGATCGACTTCACTGCAAGTTAATGTGATAAAACCAAGCACATTATTTTCTTTGCTTACAGCCACATAAGACTGTGCTACATGCGCATTTTGAAAATCTTTGGCTTGTTTTTGAAGGAATGTTTTAAGCGGGGTGAAAGCTGGATCGCCAGTTTTAAAACTGTTGACTGAATCGGTATTTTCCAGCTTTCTTATATGATAGGAAATGCTAACTGTCATTGCTTATAGAAAAAGCAAATTGCTCGCCTTTTCTAACTTTCTGTCTTATCTTTTTTGCACGCTCAATAGCCGCCAACGCACGTTCACTAGGCTTATCCTCGGCCATGTGCCGACGGAACCTAGCGGCATCTGATCCACTCAGTTCAACCCGACCAAATGTGGTTGTCTTAATCGCCATCTGCTTACCAATTTATGAGACTTATCGAAACAATGTCCACATTATCAAGCAATAAATTACGCTTTGCAACGGCTTTAATCTAACCAGCCTTGAATTGAACGACATTGTTGTTATAAACAATCGCATATAAGTAATCAGCCCAACCTTGTAAAGCTTGCTTGCGTTCTTCTAACATTTCCGCTTTGTTGTATACAGCCGCCATCCCACCCAGGGAATGATTGAGCAGTTTTTCAATTACCATCAGGTTTGTTTTAATGACTTCACTTTGAGCTGTGGCGAATGAGCGGCGCAAGTCGTGCGGCGTCCAATGTTTATCGACCACCTTGCCTTGTATCGAATCTCGCACAACATAACTGAGTGTTTTTTCATAAACAGGCTTGTCACCGCTTTGGTGGGGATAAATAAAGTCGCTGTCGTTCTTGAGTTGCTCAAATAACGCCTTTGTCTGATCGGCTAAATAAACAACATGCGGCTTAGGATTCTTTTTGCGTGTCTTGATATGTTCAACGGGAATCGTCCAGACATCGCCTTCTATTTCGCCCCAACGGGCTTTCAACAACTCTCCAGTCCTAACACCGGTCAAAATTAACAATTTAAACGCAATACAGTAACGCTGTGAAATGCCGTGTTCGTCGCTGTCCAAAAACAACCAAAGCTTTTTAAGTTCATCTACGGATAAAAACACTTCTCTGGCGTGTTCTTCGCCACCAATCAACTTTTTACTAATTGTGGCCGCAGGATTTGTAGGCATCACACCTTTACTGATACCGTAATTAAACATCTGCTTCAGCAAGGTCAACACCTTGTTTGCGTGTTTCGGTGAACCACGATCCACAATGCCTTGCAAAAAAGCATCGACCTTCATAGGCGTTAAGTCATTTAACTTTACAGAACCAAGCCCCGGCAAAATATCAGCATCGATAATTTGCTTCGGTTGATCCGGTCGTTCTCTGTGTTTCAAAATGTAATTCGTATAGAAATGATCTACCAACCATTTAACGTCACGGTTTTCGGCTTCCAATTTGATTTTATCGGCCTTCCGCTGCTCGATAGGATTGATTCCTTGAGCAACTAATTCGGCGGCTTGCTGTTTCATTTTCCTAACAGTAGCCACTCCGACATCGGGATAATTTCCAAGCCCCATCACATACCGCTTTTTATTTAAACTAAAACGGAACTCCCAACGCTTTGAATCATTCATCAGCTTTAATCGTAGTCCGTCCTCTGACAATATCGCCGTTTTTTGTCCGTCACCTAGTCTTAACGCTCTAGCGTTTCTGTCTGTAATCTTCATTTCCAGCTACCCACCTAGCTACCCACTTTGCATGGGATTGAGTGATACATAATAAAACTATTTAGGACTAAGTATAAGCCTTAATCATTGATATTACAAAGGAACATGAAGCTTAAATAATTTTAATGGGACTTTATGAAACGATCAATAACTAGCTTCAGGTGCTAGTGGGGGCAACCCCGTGGAGGTTCAAGTCCTCTCCTCGGCACCATTAAATCTAATCGTATCTTGGTTCCATAGGCAGCTCATTTATAGTTTGAATGATCACCCTATTACCCTCCCAACACATCTAATCTTCCGAATAAAGCACCCATCATTTCTCTCGACTTCTCATCATTAATTGCTCTATAACGACCGTTTTTCTGGTGTTGGAATAATGACTCAATCAAGAGAACAATCAAACAGCATTTCGGGCTTGCCGGTCAGATATCCTTGGGCATAGTCGACTCCGATATCGTTGAGTTTTTGTAATTGCATGGGATGTTCGACATATTCCGCGACAGAAAATTTTTGATGGAGCTTGGCGGCCGCATCGATAAACCGGACCACTTGCTCGGAATAAGGCTCAGTTAACAAGGTTTGCACGAAGGAGCCGTCAATCTTCAAATAATCCACGTCATACTTAGGTAAATTTGCTAAATTGCTGGAGCCAATACCGATATCATCCAAAGATAATTGACAACCTAGCTCATTTTTAAGCCTGTACATCAATAAGGAAGCCTGATGGTAATCCTGATCGGCGACATTTTCGGTAATTTCAAAACATATTTG
This sequence comes from Methylomarinum sp. Ch1-1, assembly GCF_030717995.2. Taxonomy (NCBI): domain Bacteria; kingdom Pseudomonadati; phylum Pseudomonadota; class Gammaproteobacteria; order Methylococcales; family Methylococcaceae; genus Methylomarinum; species Methylomarinum roseum. Next base: position 3,159,827 of record NZ_CP157743.1, read on the forward strand.
CTCTGAATCGACGCCGTAAAATCGTATACATTGTTTCACCTTGTCGAAAAACGGTGGATAACGAACGGTTGCCCCCGAGATATTTATCGAATAAGCGGTATCCGAAGGCTGATCCCTTAGAAAACGGCAGCAATGCTCTAAAACGTACAGATCAACTTCCCGGCTAACGTTGAATAAAGCCGCTGTATACAAATACTCCCGGGGCGGAAGAATGCGACCGTCAGCAGCTTTATAACGCAGTAGAATTTCCGCCTTTGACATGTTGTTTTCAGCATTGATCGGAATGATGGGCTGCGCATAAAAAACAAAAGACTTTTTCAACAATCCTTCCCGCAATACAGGCAATAGCCTCAAACTTTTCGTATAACGATGCAGCTTGTCGTCATCGGGCAACAATAGCTTAACAATGCTATTACCCATTCTTCTGGCTTGGTACAAAGCTTCATCGGCTGCCGAAAAAGCCAATTCTGCACTGCGGTACTCTGGCGTCAAAGGGGTAATCCCCGTCATCACTTTCGGATAGTAAGTTTTATCGGCAATACTGACTTCTAGTTGATCCATCGTTTCAGCCAGCGTTTCGAAGATCCCCAACACTGCTTTAGCATCATGATTTAATACCACCGCAAATCGATTAGGTTCTATTTTTACCGCTATTTCACAATCATAATCCCTTAAAAAAGTGAAAATATACCGTTCGACAGTAGTGATCAGCTGATCTTCGGCTTCGTTGCCTTGTATCAGCCGCGCAACTTGATAAGCATTATTAAGTTCGATAAGCGCTAAAGTTCTGATGCGATTATTTTGCAGGAAAAATCGTTTGAGCTCACCAATGAAGCAGACCCCAGAATCCGTTGTTGCAGCCCCTGGCATGCTGACCCTGCCCCGAAAAAAACGCATTAAATTCATATTCAAGTGACGAAAATGTCAACAGTCATAAATCAACGTAATAACTCCCGTTTCGCGATCAAACTTTTTTCTCTGATTCTCACGCGATTCCGGTGTCATTAAAAAAATCGAATATAACCCGCAGATCTGCATCCGTCCTTTCCATAACAATCTATAACAATCTATTAAACACTGATATTGACGCCCCGATCAGTACTGAGATCTTCTGAGTTCAATCTAAATTCGCCTTAGCGAACCGAATAGTAATTATTCAGCGTAGTTTTATAAGAGGGAGTAGGTTATTGATTTATCGGGCTGTCTGCAACAGGACGTTGCAGTCAGAGCTTACAGGGAAGTATTCACGCGTCCCGAGAAATCAATGGTCTACTCCCTAAACCCTGAAAGATACTGAATAGTTACACCGAATAAAGCCACAGCCGGAAGGCTCATAAAAACGGCCCGCCGAATCAATCGAATCGGCACTTATTTTATTTCACGATCCGCTTCGTTAATGAGCTTGTCGTTAATGCTGGCAATCCGGCGCTGCATAAGGCCATTATCGGCGAATTCCCACAACTCGTTACCGTAAGATCTAAACCATTGCCCTGAATCGTCGTGCCATTCATAACGAAAAGTCACTGCAATACGGTTTCCGGCAAAACACCACAATTCTTTTTTTAAGCGATAATCAAGTTCCCTGTCCCATTTTCGAGTCAAAAATTCGATAATTTTTTCGCGACCTGAAAAAATTTCGGCCCGATTACGCCATTGACTGTCAACGGTATAAGCGCCAGCTACTTTTACCGGGTCTTTAGTGTTCCAGGCATTTTCCGCCAACTGCACTTTTTCTCTGGCCGTTTCCTGCGTGAACGGCGGTAAAGGGGGTCTTGTTTCCGTCATAATAGCCTCTCTCGGTTAGAACTATCGTTGTTTATAGATAATTGCAGACTGCATTCTTTCGTCCAATTGACACCAAGCAGCAAAGCGAAATTAGAATTCTCGCCCCACAAGATAAACTATCACATACTGATTTCATATGTGCCGTTGAATTTCTAAAGATAACAACCGATTTATTCAGTCAAAATCTTCGGAAGAGTTAGTGATAGCCCTATTTTATGCGCCCAAAGCCCCAATCGCTCACGCCAAGTTAACTTAGCGTCCATCGACTTCGAGGCCAGCCGACTCGCTTCTTTACAAGTTAACATGACTATCGCCCTCCAATGACTGAACCAATTTAAATCCAGACAATGGCGCAGCCGCACTCGCGTTCTCGACATCACTATCCAAAAATTATTCTGTATTGATATAGACAAGAGCCGGCAGATTTCTTCGCTTTCCATGCCGTCCACTTCACGCAAGATGAACAATTGCGCCATCCGCGGCGGCAGCCGCTCTATACAATCATGCAACACTTGGAGAAATTGTTCCTGCTCCAGCGACTTGTCAGGATTGGCCCATGATGCCAAATCGATCCGCCAACCACCTTGACGATCGAAAAAGTCTTCTTCGCCATTTGCCAAGCCTTCATTGTACTCCTAAGCGCTTGCCCGACTGGCCTTGCGAAAATAATCGATGATTTTATATTTCAAAATACCTATCGACCAAGTCTGTTCGGAGGATTTACCGGCGTAATCGACTTTGGTCTTCAAGGCGGCCAATAGCGTTTCCTGCACCAGGTCTTCGGCAATATCAGGATCACTGACCCTGGCAAGACTGAAACGGTATAGAATATCACCATATAAATCCAACCACTGCTCAGGCGTCGAACCTTTGTGCTTCATTTGTTTAGCCTTTTTATTGTTTGATTTATTCAGGCCGACAATTGTAACCGAATCGCTACGCCGTTTATGATTCAAGGTGATAGCGATTTACTAATTAAACTATGTTATTTACTACCTATAAAATAGGTCATATAACGCATTTTTTGCGGAACAACGCCCCACTGCCCGCCAAGTTATTGTTAATAATAATGATTATTATTGGCGTAAATATTGCTTAAATCAAGATATCTAAACTTGATTTAGGAATTCGCACCTTGAAACCCCAAAGCCCCCCATTTAGTTATATTGCCAAAAAATGCCTATTCGCCACGGCATGCCAACCTTTACTGATTTGGCCCCTGTCCGCGGCAGAAAACAATCTCAACCATCTTCCCGTCATGGAAATTGTTGAGGACGTATCGGGAAACTCGTTGACTACGCCGTCGCTCGAGAACGCTCGGCAGGAAATAAAGCGTGTTCCAGGTGGAGCGATGGTGATCGATAGCGATGACTATAAGGAACGATATGTAGGAAGCTTGAGCGATACGCTGCAGTTGTCTCCCGGTGTTTTCACGCAAAGCCGGTTTGGCGCCAGTGAATCGAGATTATCGATACGGGGATCCGGTATCACCCAGACGTTTGGCATTCGCGGCGTGCGTTTTTTGCGTGACGGCCTACCGGTCAGTACGCCCGGCGGTTTTACCAATCCCGAATTGATCGAACCTCTGAATGCGCGTTATGTCGAGGTGTTCAGAGGCGCCAACGCCTTGAAATATGGCTCTGCCATGTTGGGAGGGGCGGTCAATTTCGTGTCGCGCACCGGGCGTAACAGTCCAGGCTTTACTTTCCAAAGCATGTTCGGCGAACATGATTATGTTCGCCCCCAGATGACTCTGGGCGGCGTCATCAATGAAGATTTCGATTACTTCTTATCGGCGAGTTCGTTGTATCAGGATGGCTTTCGTGATCAATCGAGAGAATTGGACGGGCGAGGCTATGCGAATTTCGGTTATCGTTGGAGCGATTCCGCAGAAACCCGTATTCATTTCAATGCCCACAGCACGGAAATGGAATTGCCGGGTTCTTTGACTCGTGCTCAATTCGATCAGGATCCATCGAAGGCCAATGGATTCTGGGAATCCAGAAATGCCCAGCGTGATCTGGATATATTGCGTACCGATATTCAACATACCATCACCTTCAACGAGACCGACCGTCTCGATATCGGTGCATATTACGAACATAGAGAGTTGGACCACCCCTTGCCGTTTGTTTTCATCGGTCAGGAAAACAACGAAACCGGGCTGAGTTTTCGTTATTCACAAAACAACGATCTCTTCGGACATGAAAACTCATTTGTTATCGGCGGGCTGGTTTACTGGGGCGAAATGGATGGAACCAATCATGTCACTTTAACCGATGCTCGACAAGGTAACTTGCTTCGGATCAATCACGGCGAATCCTCCACATCCGAGTTGTATGCCGAAAATCAATTCAGCCTAACCGACAATGTTAAGTTGGTTACCGGGGCGCAGTTTGTACACGCCAGGCGCCGAGTAGTGGTCAATAATGTCAATGCCCCCGATTCAAAAAACACCAAGGACTATACCGGCTTCAACCCGAAGCTGGGCGTAATTTGGGATGTGGACGAGAATGTCCAGTTGTTCGCCAATGCCAGCCGCAGTTACGAGCCGCCTACCGATAATGAATTCAACAACGGGTTTATCGTCAATGACACAACCCGGGAACTGGACGCTCAGGACGGCACAACCTTGGAAGTCGGCACCCGCGGCAACATGGGGCTCATTAATTGGGATTTGGCGGCTTATCATTCCTGGTTACAGGATGAGATTCTGACCCAGGGAGAATTCATCAACGGTCAGCCAACCGGTCGCTCCGCCGTTGAAAATGCCAACCATACCGACCACAGCGGCGTCGAACTGGGACTGTCCAGCGACATTCCTCTAGGGGTATTTGGCGATGACAAGCTGGCCATCAAAGGGGTTTACACCTATAACCGCTTCCGGTTTGATGGAGATAAATCATTCGGCGACAACGAATTACCGGGCATACCGACCCATGTCGCCAATCTGGAACTTATCTACAAACATCCTTTGGGGTTCTATGCCGGACCGAATATTCAATACGCCAGCGATTATTACGTCGATTACGCCAATACCCTGAAAGCGCCCTCCTATGTCATCATGGGCGCGCGTGGCGGTTATGATACCGGCAAAGGCGTAAAATTATTTGTCGATGCGCGCAACCTGCTGGATAAAGATTGGGTTTCCAATACCGGCTTGACAACCAATGCCAACGGCGGCGATGCCGGCGTCTTTAACCCAGGATACGACTTGTCCTTTTTCGGCGGATTCTCGGTTGAGTTCAACTAAAACAACCTAGGCGACTGAACCCTTGATAGAAGTGATATGTCGCCGGTTAAGCCATTCGGAATAGTATGATAGGCTTTGTTATCGAAAGACGATATCGGCCTGGAACAGCTATTGACGGTGTGTGCTTTTACGATCAAGCCCCCTGTTACGGCAAGGGACTTGAGTACTTTAATCTCATTTGAAATTAGTTTATCGCAATGAATAAACATCTGGTGTATCTATCGATTGTGTTCGCGGGTCTGAATATTTCCTGCTCAAACCAACATAATATCGAGGCTCAGGCCGATCAGCACGCTGTTGCAGTCGAATCGGTTCAGCATAAACCCGCCATGCGGCATCATCCCATCCCCGAAGGGGTGATCAGTGTCGACATCGTCAATCAGGGCAATCGCCTCCATCTACTGACCGGCAAGCATCGGCAGGGAAAAAAATCACTCTGGCACCAAGTCTCGACCGATGAGGGGACAAGTTGGTCAACGCCGGTCAAGATTCACGATGAAGACACGGTTGCGGCCAATATCGTGCGCGGAAACGATGCCCAGATTACGGTCCAGGGCGACAACATCGTCGTCACCTGGATGAGCTATGTCAAAGGCGCCCCTTTCAATGCCGGCCCGATGTTGGCGGCGCGTTCCGGCGACGGCGGCCAAACTTGGCAAAAGGCGACTACGCCGCCGGATTGGAAACAAGGCCCGCACGGTTATATCGATATGACTAGTGACGCCAACGCCATGCATGCGGTATGGCTGGACAGCCGCGGGGGACGATCAGGCGTGAGCGCAGCCCAGGCCTTGCATTATGCGAGATCCGTCGATGGCGGCCAGAGCTGGCAAAGCAATGAGACACTGGATGAGCTGACCTGCTCCTGTTGTTGGAATACCATCAAAAGCAATGGTGAAGGTAAGCTGTATGTACTTTATCGCGACAAACAACCTTCCGATATGGCGATCGGCGTCATCGACGAACAACAACACTGGCAAAGCCTGAATCAGGTCGGCGCATTTAACTGGCAGTTCGAGGGTTGCCCCCATATCGGCGGCGGCCTGGATTTTCAACAGCACCATGGAAAGAAACGGATCCATGCCGTCGTCGGCAGTGGCCATCAGGATCATTTAGGGGTTCATTATCTATTTTCAAGCGATGCTGGAAAAAACTGGTCAGCGGCCTTGCCGCTAGGCGATGAATCGGCGGTACACGCGGACATTGCCGCACATGACAATGGCCGTGTCGTGGCGGTCTGGGACATGATGGCGGAAGACGGATTGGCGGTATTTTCCGCAGAATCATCGGATTCTGAGCATAAAGAGTGGTCCCGCCCCTTACAGCTATCCACCGTCGGCGCGCGAGCCTCTCATCCGCGCATCGTCAAGACCGTTCAAGGTTTTCTGGCCTTGTGGACGGAACACGACGGTCAACAACAACGCGTGGCAATGCGGGGACTTTAAGAAATGATGAAATTACGCTTATTTTTATTTGGTTTGATCCTACTGATATGCAATCCGGTCAATGCCGGAAATCTTTCCATCAAACCATTCATCAAAGGCAGCTTTACCGAAATTAAGAATCAACATACGAACCAGCCTTTTATTGTGGTTTTTTGGTCGGAATCTTGCAGCTATTGCATGAAAGAACTGGCCATGTTCGGAAAACTATATAAACAATTCCCGAATGTCGAATTGATAACGGTCGCAACCGACTCTTTTCTCGACGAGAAAACCGTTAAAGATGTGTTGCGACGAAGCCAACTCGACGTGGAAAAAACGTGGGTTTTCGCCGAGCAATTTCCGGAACGAATTTATGCCGATGTCAACAAGCGCTGGCGCGGTGAATTACCGGTGACTCATTTCTTCAGCCGGGATCATCAAGAAATCCGTCATATGGGAATCATTAACGAACAGGAATTGCTTGAATGGCTGTCAGAGCAGTCGTCTCAGTAGCGCTGCACCGAGCCCTCACTTGCTCCGCGCAACGCTGAATATCCTGTCGATTAAATGGAAGACGGCAAGTCGTTGATATTGTAAAACCGGATATGGGAATTGCTGCGTCGGTGGGTATTTTTTTCCGCCATTTCTTACTCCTTTTGACTATTGATATTCTCGGCGTTTACCTGCCTTTTCCGGTCAGTACTTTTTTAGAAGTTACGCATTGACAGCCAATGTTAAGCTATGATTCCTAAATTAACTACCGCCATCGGAAGGCCAAGCCTTGATAAGAGCAATAACCCGCCCCTCAACAGCCCGTTGTACGCTGCCGATGTATATTGGTTTTTTGTTAAGCGAACCCAAGCAGGCCAGTTGTCGGCGATTAGGAGAGGTCATGTCAATTTCACACGATAGTGTCAACCGCTTTCTGCACCGAGAATCGTATAGCGGCCAGGACTTGTACAATGAAGCCAGCCCGACACTGAATTTAACAGGCGGCACGTTAAGTGTCGACGACAGCGTACTCGACAAGCCTTATAGTCAGTATATGGCGTTGGTCGGACACTTTTGGTCAGGCAAGCATCATCGTGCGGTTAAAGGCATCAATCTGGTGACGTTATATTACACTGATCCTCAAGGACAACACCAACCGGTCAACTTTCGGGGCGTGGACAAGGCCGAAGGCAAAACTAAAAATGACTATTTTCAGGACATGCTGGCTGAAGTATTAGCCTGGGGGCTGAAGCCGGCGTTTGTCACCGGCGACAGCTGGTACAGCTGCGTGAGCAATCTTAAACGGATAAAGAATCATCAGATAGGATTACTCTTTGCTCTGGAAAGCAACCGGTTGGTGTCCGTGGAAAAAGGGTCCTGGGTTCAAGTTCAACAATTGAACATCCCAGAAGATGGCTTAAGAGTCTGGCTCAAGAATTTCGGTTATGGCAAAGTCTTTCGGACGCAGTTAAAAGACCAACTGCGCCATTATTTCTGCGCATTACCTGATGATGAGCAAACCGTTACCTTTGATCACAAAGCCTTTAACGAACAACACGACCGACACTGGCAAATTGAGCAATATCACCGTGCAATTAAGCAGGTATGCAACATTGAGCGATTTCAAGTTCGCAGTAAAGGGGCTATTACAAATCATCTTTTCGCGGCGATTTGTGGTTTCGTTCAACTACAGAAACTCAGCTTCGCAGCAGTCATTAACAACTGCTACGGCGTACAACGAAATTTATTCAAAGAAGTGATCGCCTCTTTCATCGAGAATATTGTGCCAACCATGAAACATTTAAATCCTGAATTTCATCCGGTCGTCAATGCGTAACTTCTATTTTTTATACTCCTCGACCGCCATCCAACTAAAAAAAACAGCCATGAGAAGACTCAACAAGGGGCCAAAAAATGATTCCCAAACGGTTGCCAGCGTCGCGATACGGGTATCGTTACGCCAATATCGCACATTCACCCTATCGTCGGCTTCGGGGGCAAACAAATAACTATAAGGATGCCGGTTTTTGAATCGATGGGTTCTTCCCCGGTGATCGGTAAATTGAATCACCAGATAAAAATTGTCTGGCTGGTTAATTTTGCTTACACGATCAACCTTAACGACCCGGCCTTCGGTCGTGAGGCCGTCCATGGCAATGCGCAGGCTTTTAAATAAATCGCTTCCGCTGGTGTAGAAAAGAAATCCGCTCAAGGCGGTAAAAGCGCAGGCATAGGCAAACGCTTTGATCCGAATCATCATCGTTTCTTTCTTACTCCGAGTAAATCACTACCCGCCCCGCTTTATCCTCTTCGCCAGCCGTGATAACGCTCAACCCAGCGCAACAAACCTTCCGGCGCATGCGCTTTCTTCCAAACGCCGGCCGCGTATTTGTTGGCCTCGGCCAGGGTCGGATAGATATGTATCGTCCCCAACACCTTGTTCAGGCCAATACCGTGTTTCATTGCCAGCACGAATTCGGCGATCAAATCGCCGGCGTGTTCTCCGACGATGGTGACCCCTAGAATCTTGTCCTTGCCAGGCTTGGTCAATATCTTCACGAAACCGTGCGCCTCGCCGTCGGCGATCGCCCGGTCCAGATCGTCGATGCCGTAGGACACGACTTCATAGGCAATGCCTTGCTGCTTGGCGTCCTGTTCGTTAAGCCCGACACGCGCGACTTCCGGATCGGTGAAAGTCGACCACGGAATCACCGAATAATCGGTGCGGAATTTCTTGAAGCGGCCGAACAGGGCGTTGACCGCGGCATACCAGGCCTGATGGGCGGCGGTATGGGTGAATTGATATGGCCCTGCAACATCGCCGACCGCATAGATATTGGGATAATTGGTGCGTTGGAACGGGTCGGTGGCGATGGTCTTACGTGGCGACAACGCTATTCCCAGTTCCTCGATGCCATAGCCGGTCACATTGGGTGCGCGCCCCTATCGCGACCAAGACCTGGTCGAACGGGATCTTGACCGTTTGTTCTTCGTGTTCAGCCAGCAGGATTTTTTCACCGTTTTCTATGATGAACGCCTTGGCCGTGTGTTCCACCCGCACATCGACGCCTTCCTTGCTGAATCGCTTCATGACCGCCTCGGATACTTCGGGGTCTTCGCGGCCCATGATGCGCGGCGCCATTTCCACTTGAGTGACGCGACTGCCCAAACGGGCGAAACTTTGCGTCAACTCGCTGCCGATCGGTCCGCCGCCCAGGACCAACAGGCGCTTTGGGAGCTCGCGCAGATTCCAGACATTATCCGAAGTCAGGTAGTCAATTTTATCGAGCCCCGGAATTGGCGGCACGAACGGGCGTGCCCCGGCGGCGATGACGATGGCCCGGGTGGTCAGGGTCTTCACGCCCTGCGCCGTGGTGACCTTCACTTCCCAGGGAGACAGAATTTTAGCCTCGCCGGTCACGACCTCGACGCCGAGTTCGCTATAACGCTCGATCGAATCATGCGGTTCGACGGTTTTAATAACAGTCTGCACCCGCTCCATCACAGCGGCGAAATCGACATCGGCCTGGGCCTGCTTGATGCCGAATTCCTCATGGCGTTTGAGATGCGACAGCCACTTGGCCGAACGGATCAGCGCTTTGGACGGCACGCAGCCGGTGTTCAGGCAATCGCCCCCCATCTTGTGTTTTTCGATCAGCGTCACCTTGGCCTTGACCGCCGCGGCGATATAGGCGGTCACCAAACCGCCGGAACCGGCGCCGATGACGATCAGGTTGTTGTCGTAAGCTTTGGGTTTGCGCCATCCCCGATAGACTTTCAGACGGCGCGCCGCCTCGACGATTTTTTTCGCCAATAACGGAAACAACCCCAACAGCACGAAAGAGCCCAACAAGGCCGGCGACAGAATGTCGGACAGCGAATCGATCTGCGCCAGTTGCGTGCCGGCATTGACGTAAACGACAGTGCCGGCCAGCATACCGACCTGGCTGACCCAATAAAAGGTCCAGGTGCGAATCGCCGTCAATCCCATCGCCAGATTGATCACGAAAAACGGAAACAGCGGCACTAATCGCAAGGTGAATAGATAAAAGGCGCCGTCACGGGCGACGCCTTCGTCGATCGCTTGCAATCGTTTTTCGAAGCGCGCCCTGACGGCGTCCCGAAACACGAAGCGCGCGGCCAGGAACGCCAGTGTCGCGCCGATAGTCGAGGCAAAGGAGACGATCAAGGTTCCCCACAGCAGACCGAATACGGCGCCGCCGGCCAGCGTCAATACCGTCGCGCCAGGCAGCGACAAACCGGTGACGGCGATATAGAGTAGAGCGTAGATTGCAATAGCTAAGACCGGATTTGCGCTACGAAAGGATTCGATATCGGCCTGTCGGGCTTTTAAAGCTTCCAAAGTTAGATACTGTTGCAGGTCGAACACGAAAAAAGCCGAGATCGAGGCTACGATTAAAACCAACAACAGCATTTTCGAGAGCTTCATTGCGCGCGCTCCTTCGGCAAAACCGGCTCGATCATGCTTGTCGCTGCTCGGGGAGAAAGCTTCTGCCCCTGATAATATCCGAACATATTTTCACTCCATTTAGAATTAATCTTCGATGCCTGTTGGTCGGATAAATCGGCGATTACTTACAAGAGATGATCAATCGGCCGTTGCCGATAATCTATCTTTGCCGGCACAGGCTTTCGCGATTAGCTGTAATGCCTCCATACCGGCACAATACGCCAAAGAGCTTTACATCTTTGTCGAGACGTGCATGACGAGTCCTTTGCTTTGTAAGCTTAACGTTTCACTGTCATAAAATTATCTTCATCGCGCAACAAATAAAGCATCAAGCAACCGGCCAACATCGGCCAGGCGGCAAAAAACAATAAATTCGGGCCTTCGAACGGCGCCAGATACTGCTGGAACGACGATACGGTGGATATGGCATGAAAAACCAGCACGGCACCGTAGCTAAAACGTTTATATAATCCGAGCAGAAAACCGACCAAGATGATCAGTTCTACGGTCCCGATCACGGCCATGAGTGGGACGTTTAGGTCGGTCAGCCAATAAAATTTCTCGTATACCTTGGCCGCATGCCCTGGATTGATGAATTTATCCAGCGTCCACATCAGCATCACGACAAAAATACTGGCGCGCATGAACAACAATGACCATTGCAAGTGACTCGGACGTTTCATCGCTTTGCCGCCTCTTCGGCCAGAGCCTTCAACAAGGCGATATAAATCTGATGGCAAAAATCGCGCGCTTCTTCAGAAGCCGATTCCCAACTAGAGCGCCATTCGACAAAAGTCGTTCCGCCCAACGTCACCGGTTTTAGTTGAATCTGCCCGACATAATTTGATATTTCGGTGGGCGACACCGGCGACGGACCATCATCGATCGAATAGCGTATACGGAAATCGTCATGACTGCACTCGAGCAGAGTTTCATGAAAGACATTATTCAACACGCGCTTGGCGCCGACGGCAGTTCCTGGCTGGTCACCGACAGCTTCGCAGGATTGAATGACGCTTTCCGCCCAGGACATATCGTGGAAATCCTCGATGGTATCCCAGACTTTTTCGATCGGTGCATCGACTACGATAGATTGGTAACATTGCGGCATGCTCAACTCCTTAAGTTTGAATGGCTAGTGATTTATTGAATGAATATTCAATAATGAACTAAGATAGCTATTTTTGAACGAATGTTCAATAATAATGTTTTGACAAATCCGAGGACAACATGGCCCGACCGATCACATTCGACCGCAACCACGTCTTGCAACAGGCGATCAATGTTTTTTGGTTGCAAGGATACACCGCCACCTCGATTAAAAACCTGGTGGATGCCACCGGACTTCAGCCCGGCAGCCTGTATGCCGCTTTCGGCGACAAGCGAGGCCTCTTCTTGGCGGCGCTGGATGCCTATTTTGACGACATGAAGAAAAAGCTATTCGACGTGCTACACAGTGATAAAGCGCCATTGGAGCGTCTGCGCGCTTTTTTTACTCAGCTCATTGAAGAATCCACAGAAGATCAGGATCGTAAAGGCTGTCTATTGATCAACACGCTATCGGAAATTCCGGTACAGCATGAAGACATCAATTCCCGGCTGCAGCAGATGTTTGCCGAAGTGGAACAGGAATTGAAACAATTATTGACCGAAGCCCAGAACGCGGATGAGCTGAGTGCCGATCAAGACCCGACCGTACTGACGAAATTCCTGGTCTCCGGCATTTTCGGACTCAGACTTTATAACAAAACCGGAGCTGATTCCGCGAGCCTACAAGCGATCGTCGATCAATTGTTGTCGCCTTTTTCGTCACTTGCTACTCATGGAAAAGCTGACAACCATCGGAAACCAGGGCTAGCTCATTAAATGAATGAGTGGCAAAACAGAAAATTAACAACAAATACGCCAAGCAATCCGCCTGGATACGCACAACGGCCAATTTTTCCCTCGGTGCGGGGTTTGGCGGCTTGCTTCGCGAAGCCACCCTACGTGCGGTAGGGTGTGCTGACGATAGGAAGCGCACCATGTCTCGATGCGCTTCAAAACGATCGGCTTTACATTGGTATCGCAACCGTCGGGCGGATGCGCCGCCAAGCAATCCGCCTGGATATACACAATGGCCAATTTTTCCCTCGGTGCGGGGTTTGGCGGCTTGCTTCGCGAAGCCGCCCTACGTGCGGTAGGGTGTGCTGACGAGAGGAAGCGCACCGGTTTTTGAGGCGCTTCACGCAGTTCAGCACATCCGAAGGCAAGACGGTGCTTTGCGTAGGAGCGCCGCCCTCGGCGCGAAAAGAACCATTCGGCCCGAGGGCGGGCCTCCTACGGGCAGACTTTGAACGTTTGAGGAGGGTTAAATAACCCGCCCCGCCCAGATACTGAAAGACACTGAATGGCTACCCATTGCATTCGCTAATTTAATTGCCTTAGAATCGACAGTCCTATCGATTCAAGGAACCTTGTTATGACAGTTAGCAAACCATTGGAATACGGCGGTCACGCACTCGTCTGGTCCGGAGACTGGAGTCCGGAGGGCGCACGCAAAGCCATCGGCGGGGCCGCTCAGGCTGGATATGATTTTATCGAAATCGCCCTATTAGACCCCTGGAAGGTAGATGTCGCTCTCACAAAAGATCTGCTTCAGGAGTTTAATCTTCGCGCCCATGCATCGTTAGGCTTATCGGCCAGTACCGACGTAACCAGCATAGCCCCATCCATCGTCGCCAAGGGTGATGAGCTGCTCCGTAAGGCGACCGATGTACTTTACCAGATTGGCGGCACAGAACTGTGCGGCGTTATTTATTGCGCCCTAGGCAAATATCCGGGGCCGGCGTCGAAACAAAACCGAGCCAATTCGGTCGCCGCGATGCAACGGTTGGCGGATTATGCGGCGGATAAAGGCATCAATATCAACCTTGAAGTCGTGAACCGATATGAAACCAATATCATCAATACAGGCATCGAAGGTTTAGCATTCTTGGACGAAATTGATCGCCCCAATGCTTATTTGCATCTGGATACCTATCATATGAACATCGAAGAAGATGGCATGGAAACATCCGTCTTGGCGGCAAAAGAACGCTTGGGCTATGTTCATATCGGCGAAAGCCATCGAGGCTATCTGGGCACCGGAAATGTTGACTTCGACCGGTTCTTTGCCGCGTTAACGAAAATCAATTACAGCGGCCCGATCACTTTTGAATCCTTCTCGTCGGAAGTCGTTGATCCCAACCTTTCCAATACTCTTTGCGTGTGGCGCAATCTCTGGGATGATTCCGATGATTTAGCCAAGAAAGCGCTGATGTATATGAAAGAACGTTATTAATTCACGACGGTCAAATTTCACTCTGCTATTCCAGGAAAAGCGTATAGCTCACGTTTTTCCTGCTTCGCCTCGATGACCTGGACTATCAGACCATTTGAACGGCCAAACCTTTCTTTTCTCGTAGCCCGATCGCACTTTCTCCCCACCATCCCCGACATCGAATAGTTATGCCCTTCCTTGTGCATATGTAGATTTAAGGTAACTATTCAGTATCTTTCAGGGTTTAGGGAGTAGACCATTGATTTCTCGGGACGCGTGAATACTTCCATGTAAGCTCTGACTGCAACGTCCTGTTGCAGACAGCCCGATAAATCAATAGCCTACCCCCTCTGATAAAAATACGCTGAATAATTACGATTTAAGCACGTCCTTGCATAATCACCGCTCTCAGCCGCCTATCATCTTTTCTGGCCGACAACCAGCACCATAGACATCAGCCATTATTTTATAAATCTTTTTATAAATTACGCTGACCTCTCTCTTTAAAACCGAAAAAAATATTCGCATCCTGAAAGGTTTCTGTAAGGTAGTATCGATACAATACTATCCAAGCAATACACACTAACGACTGCTTTGAATGATGGAATGGACAATAGCGAATTTTTAATGTTTTGCATCCGAGGCTGATATGAACTCTTCTAGCAAAATCAAATGGCTTTTGTTGCTAACAACCTTGGGGATTTTAATTATCGTCCCCGATTTTGCCGTCTGGTTGATCCACACCTTATTTGAGCTTCTACACGCCCTGTTTGAGGTTATAGAGGGAGCACTCGATGAAATCATTGAACATCTATTTCACACAGACCGGCATACCACACAGATCATCGTTTTTTATCTGATGTGGGCAATGATTCTCTATCCCGTTTATCGAATTTATCGTTTTTTCAAAAAACGAATCAACGAGCTAAGAGAAACGCTACCGTGTCGCTGTAAGGACATAAAGGAACAGACCAAAAACAATTGGCAACAACAAACGTTTATAAAAAAGTTCAAGTTTGTTTCCGGTTGTTTTTTAGGCGCGCTCGGTATCAGTTATTTGGTTTTTTTATAACATAAATGAGCCCCCGCCGCCGCTATTTATCAAAATATGCTCAATACAAGGCATTGACTATTGACTATGGAATCGTTTGAAAAATTATTACAACAAAATAAGCAATGGTCCTCGGCGAAGAAAGAGGAAGATCCGCATTTTTTCAGCAAACTATCGAACACGCAAAAGCCCGAATTTTTATGGATTGGTTGTTCGGATAGCCGAGTGCCGGCGGAAATTATCGTGAATGCCGAACCTGGCGAAATCTTCATCCATCGCAACATCGCCAATCAAGTCATTCACACCGATTTCAATTGCCTGAGCGTCTTGCAATACGCAGTCAATGTATTGAAAGTTAAGCACATTATCGTCTGTGGCCACTACAACTGCGGCGGCGTCCACGCCGCGCTGCAAAAACAGTCGTCCAATTCGATCATTACCAATAAATGGTTGATGCATCTAAAAAACACTTACCGCCTGCACCAACATGAGCTGGATATCATCGAGAATAAAGGCCGCCAGGTGAATCGACTGGTCGAGCTCAATATCATCGAACAGGTCAATTCATTGGCGCATACCTCCATAGTCCAGAGAGCCTGGCGCGGCGAAAACGGCCCGATCATTCATGGCTGGGTTTATGGTTTACAGGACGGTCTGCTGAACCCGCTGATCACCTTATCCCCGAACGAGGATTTAATCCATCCGATTTTTCAATACGAAGCCCCTGATTTCGAACACCTGGAACATTCAAAAATTGAACGCGTGATGAACCGTGACATCACAGGCGACCATTTAGAAGCGTGCTGATGAGGATAAAACCATGATACATAAACATATTGCATATTATCTAGGCCACTTGAAACACGACATTCCCGCCGGACTGGTGGTATTTCTGGTTGCTTTGCCGCTATGCCTGGGGATAGCCCTCGCTTCCGGCGCGCCATTATTTTCCGGTTTGATTGCCGGTTTAATCGGCGGCCTCGTCGTTTCCTGGGTCAGCGGCTCTCAATTGAGCGTTTCCGGTCCGGCGGCCGGCTTGACCGTGATCGTTTTCACCGCGATCGAACAATTGGGGAGTTTTGCCGGCTTCCTGGTCAGCGTCGTATTGGCTGGCGCCATTCAGTTGCTCCTTGGGTACTTACGCGCCGGTATCATCGGCGCTTTTTTTCCTTCGGCCGTGATCAAGGGCATGTTGGTGGCGATAGGCCTGATTCTGATCATCAAGCAATTGCCGCATGCGGTGGGATACCACAAGGGTTATGAAGGCGACGAAAGCTACATGAACGAAACCGCCGCCATGAGTTTCCAAGAATTATTCGACTCCCTAAGTGCATTCACCTACGGCAGCGTCATCATCACCGTCGTCGGCTTGCTGGTACTGCTGTTATGGGAAACGCGCTGGCTTAAACAGTTTTCGCTGGTCAAATTGATTCCAGGACCCTTACTCGTGGTCGCTTGGGGGATTGCCTATAACGTCATGTCACGGCAATGGATCCCGGAACTGGTCGTCCACGATGAGGACGTGGTGAATCTTCCCGCCACCGAAACCGTGAACGATTTTCTCAACTTGTTTATCTGGCCGGATTTCAGTTTTCTGGCCAATCCTCAGATATATACTATCGCCTTCACGCTGGCGATCATCGCCAGCCTCGAAACGCTGCTCAGCCTGGAGGCGGTCGACAAACTGGACCCATTGAAACGCACCGCACCGACCAACCGGGAATTGAAAGCTCAAGGTTTGGGCAACATGATCAGCGGTTTGATCGGCGGCCTCCCGATCACTGCGGTGATCGTGCGCAGCTCGGCCAACATCAACGCGGGAGGACACACCAAAGTCTCCAGTTTCGTACATGGTCTTTTTCTGCTGCTGAGCATTTTGTTTTTCACGCAAGTGATGAACCTGATCCCGCTTGCCTGCTTGGCGGCGATACTATTGCAAACCGGTTATAAATTGGCGAAACCACAGCAATTTTTCGCCCTCTACCGCCAAGGCTGGAATCAGTTTCTGCCGTTTATCGCGACGGTCGTGTTTATTCTGGTCACCGACTTACTGCAAGGCATCATTATCGGCATCGCCTTCGGTTTGGTTTTCGTGATGATTTCAAACTATCACGAATCGATCTTGCTGCATCGCGAAGAAGATCACTTCAAACTGATACTGAACAAGGATGTCTCCTTCCTTAACCAGGCCCTGCTCAGACGCTTGCTGAACAGTGTTGAGGAAAACAGCACCTTGCTCATCGACGGATCGAGAGCTAAATTCATCGATCACGATATTAAAGAGACACTGCAGAACTTCCTGAAAACGGCGCCGGACGACAACATCAAGGTCGAACTGGATGATATTCTGACGGAAAAACTGCAAAATTCGTCTCATAACTTAGCCGTTGGCAATGCCGACGCTGATGTCATCGCTACGACATCGTGGGCAAGAAAAGCCATACCGGCAACCATCGTGACATTGGCGGCGACCACCTTTGCATTCTGGCTGTTTGCCGAATTTTATGCTGCACAGATCTAGCCCGGATATTTCACAAAGGCGGCCTTGATCTTGAAAATAAGAATTTAGAGCCAATGCATTATGATTAATAGAGGGCATGAGGTGTGTTTGGCTAGGATGTCGGCAGCAAGGATGCTGCCGTCAAGCCTACATGGACGTATTCACCCAGCACCTAAATTCCATAGGCTAATGGCTGCGATAAATCATCTTCGTTTATTTAGGTGCTGGGTGAACGGCGTCTTCTGCAACTGCCACCTGATACAGGCTGGTTTCTCACCCCGAACTCAGGTTAAACACAGCAAAAATGCTTAACCTAGGAATGGCTGACACCTCCGGAGTCCCCGTCATATAACATTACTGAGTAATAGAACTGCGCCTATGTCGCCCAAAAAACGGCTAAATTTATTGATTGTACTTGAGAAATAAAGGGGTTATAGTCAAAGGGCGAAACAAAAAAAGTGAGGACACTATGTACAAAACTTGGGTTATCACTGCGGAAAGCAGTCAAGCAAGATTTTTCACCGTTCCTTCCAAAAAAGAACCCCTAGTCCAAATTCAAGAACTACTTAATCCGGCTTCGAAAATACACGAATCCGAGCTAACCAGCGACCTGCCGGGGCGAACAAGCACCAGCGGCCCTAACGGCAATAAACATGCGAAGGAGCCTCAGGTCAGCCCTAAAGAACAAGCAACCATCACCTTCGCCAAAAAAATCGCGGAAAAAGTCGAAAAAGCCCGCGGCCAAGGTGAACTGGAACAATTAATTCTGGTCTCTCCACCGAAGTTTCTGGGCTTGTTGCGTGACAACCTATCGGATCAAGCTAAAAAAATGGTGATCCAGAGCCTCGATAAAAACCTAGTCGGCCAGAATGAAGCCAACATCCGCAAGCACCTGTTTTAACGATAAACTCGATTAGGCGCTAAAATGGTCGCTATTTTGATCGACTATCGAATAGCGGCCATCTGCCGGCTGCCTTAGTCGGCACGAAACTGTTTAGGCCAGTCCTGATAATTAAAAACCTGGCCATCCATCCTGACCCGTTCCATTTTTCGTAAATCCAATTCTGCAAAAACCCAACGGACCTTATTGAATTCACCGATCACTAAAACCCCATCATCGGGGAAACCCCGATCGACCGGGGTATAGACGGCGGCAGCCCCGCAATTGACATCGACCGCCTCGGACCATGGCGCCTCGCCGACTAATGATGACTGCACCACATAACATTGGTTTTCCAATGCCCTGGCCTGGCAACCGATACGAACCCGATAATAGCCGGCCTTGGTATCGGTGCAACTGGGCACCAGAATCAGTGCTGCGCCGCGCTCGACCATTTGCCGGGCATAATGCGGAAATTCACTATCGTAGCAGACATTGATGCCCAACTTACCGAATCGGGTTTCGAAAATCCGGATATCCTGGCTGGGTTCGATCAGCCATTGTTCGTTTTCGAAACGGGTCATCATCAATTTTTCTTGATACTCAACCTCACCCGCCGGGGTGAATAAATAGGCGCGGTTGCGATAGCCGCCATTTTCAATTTTGACCGGAAAGGTGCCGGCCTGAATATAAATGTTATGGCTAAGCGCTAGTTCCGAATACAGTTTCAGAAAATCAGGCAGCAAACTCTGCAGCGCCTTCAATTGTTGCTCTAACGAGGAATACACCTGTTCCGGAAACAACGACGCCAATTCCATGCTCGCGTATTCCGGAAACAATAGTAGTTCAGCCTGTTGCTCGACCGCCTCGCCCACCCAGGCGCTAACTTTTTGTTCATATTGACGCCAATCTTGTAAAAAACTGACATCATACTGGGCGCTGGCGATCTTAACCATGATCTTCCTTCAACCAGAAGGTCATCGGTTTTGGGGTTTCTTCGCTGTCATCCAGATCCTTCCAGGAATAGCGGGTCTTGAGTTCCGGATGTTTGAAATAACCGCGTTTATTCCAAAATTTATCCAACGGCACATAATCGGCCGGTCTGCGCGGATGATCGGCCGGCCGCTCGACGCAACAAAAGCAGATGTGCTTAAAACCGCCGAGTTCTTCGGCATGGGCTTCGCGTTCCTGAAAAAAACGCACGCCGATTCCTAGGCCTCGATAAGCCTTGTTCAGCACTGATTCACCGCAATAGAACACCTCGTCGGGATGATAACCGTTTTCGATAAAAGGCTTTTTGACTTCATCGGTTTCGTATTTCAGCGGTATCGCCGTCGATGCTCCGATAATTTTATCGCCGTCGAAAGCCAACACGATAACGCTTTCCGGACAGTCGATATAGGTTTGCAGATATTTTTCCTCATAGCCATAGTCGCCATCGTACAGATAAGGAAAATCCCGAAAGACTTCTATCCGCAATCTGGCCAATTCGGGAATATATTTGACCAGCTTATCACCGCTTAAACGCTCTATACGAATATTTTTTGCCATGTTTCACTCTGCATCAAAGCATATTCGACGCCCACCTAGGCATCTGATTTAACGAATACGAACGCCCGTATAGGGTTGCCGATAGCGAGATGACTAAAAGCGCGGACGCCCAAAAAGGGAAAGCATGATGCCACAACTTTCCAACCAAATAAAGCCGCAATAGCGATAGACGCCGAGAATATATCAAGGCTTGTTCAGTAACACTGGGCGGGGCGGGTTATTTAACCCGTCCCGAACGTTTAACTTGCTTTGGGCGCGGTTGAATCGTTCAGGACCTCGTTGACCTGCATTTCGCATAGCGACATGCTGGCTACTTGCTTTTCGCGCCGAGGGCGGCGCTCCTACGCAAAGCACCGTCTTGCCTTCGGATGTGCCGAACTGCGTGAAGCGCATCGAAACATGGTGCGCTTCCTATCGTCAGCGCACCCTACCCGTACCGGTAGGGTGGATCAAGCGGAGCGGATCCGCCAACGTAGGGCGGCTTCGCGAAGCAAGCCGCCAAAAACCGCACCGAGGGAAAAATTGGCCATTGTGCATATCCAGGCGGATTGCCTGGCGGCGAATCCTCCCGGTTGCGATGCCAATGTAAAGCCGATCGTCTTGAAGCGCATCGAAACATGGTGCGCTTCCTATCGTCAGCACACCCTACCCGTACCGGTAAGGGCGGATCAAGCGCAGCGGATCCGCCAACAACGTAGGGCGGCTTCGCGAAGCAAGCCGCCAAAAACCGCACCGAGGGAAAAATTGGCCATTGTGCATATCCAGGCGGATTGCCTGGCGGCGAATCCTCCCGGTTGCGATGCCAATGTAAAGCCGATCGTCTTGAAGCGCAGCGAAACATGGTGCGCTTCCTTTCGTCAGCACACCCTACCCGTACCGGTAGGGCGGATCAAGCGCAGCGGATCCGCCAACGTAGGGCGGCTTCGCGAAGCAAGCCGCCAAAAACCGCCACCGGAGGCGAAATTAGCTGTTGTGCATATCCAGGCGGATTGCCTGTCGGCGAATCCGCCCGGTTGCGATGCCAATGTAGCCTTGCCTTCGGATGTGCTGAACTGCGTGAAGCGCATCAAAAACCGGTGTGCGTCCTATCGTCAGCACACCCTACCGCATCGTAGGGCGGCTTCGCGAAGTACTCAGTCATTTTATATATGACGGGTACTCGACAGGTATCAGCCATTCCCGGTTTGAGTATTTTTGCTGTGTTTAGGGCGTCACCGTCTCGGTTTTGACATATCGCTGCCCCTCGGTGCAGCGGTCGCGGGTGGTAGGCTGCTCACAGGAGGTGTCGGTAAACTCGGCTTTCAACACCCCTTCGCCTTGCGGGACGAAATAGAATCTGAAATTTGGGTCGGCGCTGATGGCGATATCGGTGTTGGCGGTCAACACCGGCTTACCGTTGAAAGTCACCTTGAGCCGATCGACAAAATGTGATTTTTTCACGAAACGCGTGACCTGGTCCATTTGCATCCCGGTAATATTGGGATGGCTAATCAACAACTGCGCCATCGTCGGTTCGCCCACCTTGACGCCGTTGTCCAGTCTAAACTTCATCTTGCCCAAGCGTTTCATCGCCGCATCGAGATCGGCGCCGATCGGCGCCGAACAGCCGCCGCTGGCCTTGACGAATTTCTTACTCATGTGCAGACTGCCGTCATTCAATTGCGCAATCGCCCTGATATAACTATAGGTATTGACCCTAACGCGCATCGCCAAATCGGCCTTGCCGCTGTCCGGCGTGAATTCAAACTCGCCGACATAGGGAAAAGGGTTCTTGTCGACCAGGACCAGTATTTTCTTGATGTATTTGTCCTCGGTCTGGGGAATCTTACTGATGATTTTCAATGGCACCAAAGCAGGATCTTCGGCCCGATAAGGCGCATCGATTTCGATAATGTCATCGGATTCCCGTACCGATTGACCGTTGAAAAACTGTGCTTTCAGTTCATTATTCCATTTGCTTTCATCCTGAGCCGCAGTGGCCAACATCGGCAGCATCAGTAAGGGGATAAAAAATCGTTTTAATTTCATATTGATACTCTCAGTTGGGTTATAACCATCGATTGTAGCTTGGGTGAGCGCCTAAATCGCTCCGAGGCCGGCTAATCCTCCCATTCCAGCTCGGCGAATGCCGTCGTCACATTCTTGGCGTGGAACTGGTCGAACAACTTCCAGTTCTGCCGTTCCGACCTGCCGACCGTCTTGACCGCCTCCTCGATGAATTTACCTTGGGCGATCATCGCTCGAATTTCATGCAGCAAAAGGGTCAGATACTTTTTCTGCGGCTGCATCGCTGCCGGCCAATCGGTCACCAGCGGGCCATGCCCCGGAATGACATAGTGATAATCCTGTTTCTCCAATCTTTCCAACTCCGCCAGCCAGCCTTTTAGACTCCCGTCTATCACCGGCAAATGATCGATAAACAGCAAGTCAGCCAACCACAAGGTATCGGTTTTTTTATCGTAGACCGTTAAATCGTTATCGGTATGAGCGGTGCGGTGTGCCGTCAAGACCAATTCCCGGTTGCCCAAATTGATCGTCATATGTTTTTTGACCGGCATATCGGGCGCTATCAAGTTATCGGCCGTCAGTTCGATATCCAATTGCTCGGCCGCCTTATCGATGTAATATTGGCCGCGCGTAACCATCGCCCTGGCCAGTTTGTAATGACCGATGAAATGAACATTTTCCGCTTTAAATGCGGCATTGCCGTAGATATGGTCGGGATGAACGTGGGTATTGATCACATAGCAAACCGGCGTGTCGGTAGTCGCTTCGATCGCCTTCTTCAAGGCAGCGCCCTGTTGGGGGTTGCCGCCGCTGTCGATCACGGCGACGCATTGATCGCCAATGATGAAGCCGATATTGGCGATGGCGCCGTGATTGTTGCGGTCGGGCAATTGATGTTCGCCAAAATGCAGATATATGCCGGGCGCCACCTGTTCAACCGTCAATGCCGCTTGGGCCTGCGACAAAGGACTGATCATTAACAAGACTAGGGATAGCAGGATACGCATAATTTTCATTTTATTCGGAAAGGCATAACGCCAAAAAAGCCTTCGCGACTCTAGATCGCATCGCTGGGTTAGGCGCAATCAAGTTCAAATGCCAAGGCAAGCCCTGCGGCGGATTGATACGACGAGCAACCAGGCCCTCGCTTTCATGTCGGAGAGCCTGCGATGAAGAAAACCCGATGCCCATGCCGGCCCTGACCGCTTCCTTGACGCCGGTGACACCGGTGACTTCGATATTAATCGGCGCACTGATTCCGGCCTCGGCCAAGGCTTTTTGCACCACCTGACGGGCTCCTGAACCCGGTTCGCGCCAAATCACCTGATACTCCGCAAAAACCGTCAACGGCGCCGCCTGCGGATATTGCACAGCCAACGGATGATCTTCCGCCAAAATCAACACGATTTCATCGGTCTGCCAAGGAATGACTTGATAATTGATCGGCAGTTCTTCACGTTCAACGGTGCCTTCGACGAAGCCCAAATCATAATCATGCATTTTAGCAACAATTTCCCGGGTATCTTCGGTCTCCATATAAACCTGAACACCGGAATGCTCTGCTTGCAACTGCACGACAAAACGAGGCAGATAAAAACTGGCCAGCGTGCTGGTCGCGCCGATCCGCAAACTTCCGGCATTGACGTCTTTCAAGCAGCGTACATAATCGATCGCCTGATTGAAGTCGCAATACATTTTCTCGGCGTATTCCAGCAAACCGCTGCCGGCCGGCGTCAATGCAATCTGATGACCCTTGCGCTCATAAAGAGGCTCTCCAACGGCGCCTTGCAATAATTTCAGCTGCCCAGACACGGCCGGCTGGCCTATCTGCAAATATTGCGCCGCTTGGGTAATGCTTTTACATCTGGCGACGACGGCGAAGGTTAATAAATGATTTGGGTTCAAATCAATTCCTGACGTCTTTATTCAGAAACAATGGCTTAAGACCAGGGACCACAAACATATTAGAAAAATACAATATACCTTATCTTGATCGTTCTGCCAATCTGAAAACCGGCCAATTTACGACTCTTACAAGCCGGCAAACTTCATCAATAACACCAGTTCCTTATCATCCAGCTCATAATAAGAATGCGATTTAATTCTTTCCGGCAACATCGCCGGCCCGTAACGCACTCTTTTCAAACGACTGACTTTAACGCCTTGCGATTCCCATAATCTTCTGACCAGACGGTTACGCCCTTCCCGGACCACGACGTGAT
The DNA here is from genome assembly GCF_030717995.2 of Methylomarinum sp. Ch1-1. Lineage (NCBI taxonomy): Bacteria > Pseudomonadati > Pseudomonadota > Gammaproteobacteria > Methylococcales > Methylococcaceae > Methylomarinum > Methylomarinum roseum. Next base: position 3,184,263 of record NZ_CP157743.1, read on the forward strand.
ACCATTTGTTAGCGCCCTCGCCGGCATAAAACTGAATATCGTCGAAATGAGCGACCCCGTCCTCTAATTCGACTCCGGTTTTCAAGCGTTCCAGCATTTCGTCGTCGACTTCACCGAGAATGCGCACGGCATATTCTCGTTCCACTTCGGTGGAGGGATGCATCAAACGATTGGCTAATTCTCCATTGTTAGTCACCAATAACAACCCCGAGGTATTGATATCGAGTCTGCCGACGGCGATCCAACGTCCCACCGATAGACGCGGCAATTGGGTGAACACGACCGGGCGTCCCTCCGGATCTCGTCGCGAGACCACCTCGCCGGTCGGTTTATGGTAGACAAGCACGCGAGTAGGCTGCATGACATATTTTTCCCATTTAACCACCCGGCCATTCAATTGGAGATGGTCGCCCTCCTTGAGATGATAACCCGGCGTTACTTTTTTACCGTTGACGACAAGACGCCCCTCCTCGATCCAACGTTCGACTTCGCGTCTGGAACCGAGACCTCCTCGCGCCAGAACTTTTTGAATGCGTTCGCCGCCTTCTTTGTTGACCGCCTTGTCAGTGGATGGTGCTGTTTTCGAGCGCGGCGCCTGTTGTTTCGCCTGCTGTCGACGATTCGACGGCTTCCGATTCGGGTTCTGAGCTTTCGGCCTGGACGGATGTTTCTTGTTTTTCACGGTGATTTTGTTCTGTTGGTGCAATAGTTTCGGCATTTAAGTCGAGATCTTTAATCTCTTCCATGGTCGGCAATTCATCGAATGATGATAAGTTAAAATAATCCAGAAATTGTTTCGTAGCCCCGTACAGCGCAGGACGGCCGGGAACTTCCTTATGGGCGATCACCCGTATCCACTCCCTGTCCAGCAAGGTTCTGATGATTTGAGTGCTGACACTGACACCGCGTATCTCTTCGATTTCACCGCGCGTCACCGGCTGCCGATAAGCAATAATGGCCAGCGTTTCCAGCAAGGCGCGCGAATATTTAGGCGGTTTTTCCTCGAACAAGCGAGTGATCCACGGCGACATGCCTTCCTTGACCTGGAACCGATAGCCGCTGGCCAACTTTTGCAGACCGATGGGACGAAGCCTGTAATCCTCGATAATAGCGTCGATCGCGGCCTGAATTTCTTTGATCTCGGGCTGTTCCAACTCCGGAAAAACCTGTTGGATCTGTTTAGCGGACATGGCGCGATTCGCCGCAAATAAAATCGCCTCTACAATGCGCTTGGTGTTCACATCAAACTCGTTAGGTTTAAATTCTGCTGGTAGTTTCTTCGGTTCCGGAGGACTCTCCTCGGTGACTGCTTGCTTGGCCGGCTGGCGCTCTTGCGGTTGTGCTACGGACACGGGCTTCCTTTTGCGCTGCTTGGGCGGCGCAACGACGGTTTCAGGTTTGAGATCTACCTTGGATTCGGATCTCGTCGAAGGGATCGGGTTGGAGGATTTCGATGAGTCCTTCCTTGCTGAGTTCGAGGATGGCAAGAAACGAGACAACCACCCCGCCTTTTCCTTCGTGTCGGCTAAATAGCGCTGCGAAAGGGAGGCTATCTGGCCGGTTAAGTTTTTCCAAAATGGCTGCCATTCGTTCACGGACTGATAAGGGCTCCTTGGTTATTTGATGATGGCTGAGCTGCTCGGCGCGTTTGAGTACATCTTGAAATGCCAATAACATATCCTGTAACCGAACATCCGGTAATTGATGCTGCACGTTGATGGTCGATACGTCGACCGTCGCATCGAAGACATCCCGTTCATTCCTTGGCAGCTGATCGATTTGTTCAGCCACCTTCTTAATCGCCTCATATTCCTGCAGTTTACGGATTAAATAGGCGCGGGGATCATCTTCTTCCTCCTCCACTTCCGGCTGTCGGGGCAATAGCATTCTCGATTTGATCTCCGCCAACAATGCGGCCATGACCAAGTATTCCGCCGCCAACTCCAAGCGCAAGGCATCCATCATCTCGATATAGCCGATATATTGTTGAGTGATTTGCGCGATCGGAATATTGAGAATATCCATATTTTGCTTGCGAATCAAATATAACAGCAAATCCAGTGGTCCTTCAAATGCCTCTAAAAAAACCTCCAAGGCATCGGGCGGAATATAAAGATCCTCCGGCATGTCCTGATAAGGCGCGCCCAATACCTTGGCTATAGGCTGAGATTGTTGCTGAAATTCCGGGCTCTGTTCAATCAAAACAAGTTCTTCGTTAGGCAAGATTATAAGCCGGCCAAGGTGAAAAACAATTTCTGGGTGTAATACATCGGATAGGCGAGTAGATAGCCCAGACCTCCACTCATCAGCAAAGCCAGCAAAATCAGGAAGCCGAAGCGTTCCAGCCGGTTGTACTGCCAGGCGAGTCTATGCGGCAAGAGACCGGTGACGATGCGGCTGCCGTCCAGCGGCGGAATTGGCAGCAGATTGATCAAAGCCAAAATCAAATTGATCGAAATCCCAGCGATGCCCATATAAATCAACGGCAGCGAGATGAATTCGCTATGCACGATCACGCCGATTCTGGCGATTAGCGCCCAGGCAATCGCCATCAGTAAGTTGGACATGGGACCGGCTAATGCGACGACGGCCATCGCCTTCCTGGGATTCTTGAAGTACCGGGCATCGACCGGAACCGGTTTCGCCCAGCCGAAGATGAAGGCGGACCCCGACAACAGCAACACTCCCGGTATTACGATGGTGCCCAGCCAATCGATATGCTTGACCGGATTCAGCGTCAGCCGGCCCTGCTGAAAGGCGGTATTATCGCCAAATTTTTTAGCGACCCAGCCATGCGCGACTTCATGTACGGTAATCGCAAAGACCACCGGCAACACCCAGACGACGATGCGCTGGACCATCGATAATTCATTCATCATAAACTTATGTCCCGAGGATTAACCCAACATCGGCGCCTGGCCGGCGCCTTGCCTGAGAATTTCAATCTGACTGCTGTTGCAGGCGATAATGGTCGTGGGCTGATATTCGATAATACCGGCATCGATGACCAAGTCGACATCATGCTCCAGACGCTCACGGATTTGATAAGGGTCGGTCATCGCCTGCTCCTTATCGGGTAGGATCATCGTCGAGGTAAACAGCGGCTCCCCTAACTCTTCGACCAACGACAGGGCGATTTTACAATCGGGCACACGGATGCCGATGGTTTTCTTTTTCGGATGCTGTAAACGCCGCGGGACCTCCTTGGTCGCATCCAGCACGAAAGTGAACGGTCCCGGCGTCAGGTTTTTAATCAGTCTAAAGGCATCATTGCTGATTTTAGTGAAATTGGAAACCTGCACCAGATCTTTGCAGACCAGGGTAAAATTATGCTTGCTATCCAGCCTACGAATGCGCCTTATTTTGTCCAACGCCTGTTTATCGCCGATTTGGCAGGCAATGGCGTAGGAAGAATCGGTCGGATAAACGATTACGCCGCCCTTAGCGATGATTTCAACAGCCTGGTGAATCAGACGCAACTGCGGATTTTCAGGATGTATTTCAAAAAACTGCGCCATAGTTATTGTATTAATTATTAAAGACGCCATTGTACCCTATCTTTCAGATTCTTTTTTCGCGACTTTATCACGCAAGTAAACCGGCATCGCCTCCTCCACCGCAACCGCCTGTTCATTGCTAAAGCCATCGGCGCCTAATTGCACTATCGCGGCCGCCCTAGGGAGTTTCTTTGCATCGGTCGCCAACAGCAATGAACCTAATCGAGTTGCCAGTTCCTGCCGATAAACACCCCAGCCGGAACCGACGCCGGCGCCGGCAATATCGGGAAATACGACATCCAGCGCCGGCGTCACGGCTTCCTTACCCAACAATCTAGCATAGCCCTGACGATCTTGCTGATATACGCCCCAGAAAATTTCCCCCATCCTCGCATCCATCGCGGTAAAGGCGACGTTGATCCGATTCTGATTGAAATAATCCTGAGCGATAGCCGCCAACGTCGACACCGGAACGACCGGCAGATCTGCACCGAATGCAATGCCTTGAATGATGCCGGTGGCGATTCTGACTCCGGTGAACGAGCCCGGCCCGCGACTGAACGCCACGGCATCCAGTTGTTGAGGCGACAATTGCGCACCGGCCATTAACTCATCGATCATCGGCAGTATTAATTTCGTGTGTTCGCGCGGCGCTAGCGCGAATTTTTCCTGTATCTCACCATCGACATACAAAGCCGCCGAACAGGCTTCGGTCGAGGTTTCCACGGCTAATAGCTTCAATCTTGTTCCTCTCGTTGAAAAAATTGTCGCACATCGGCGATATCTCGAGTTCTTTTCATGGCTGGCACGCTGTCCAAAAACATTTGTCCGTAGGCGCGCTTCAATAGACGCGGATCACAGACCATCAGTACGCCTTTGTCGTTGACATCGCGGATCAATCGCCCGACCCCCTGCCTCAGGGCGATTACCGCCGCCGGCAACTGGTGTTCGAAAAAAGGATTGCGCCCTTGTTTTTCCATCGCGTTCAGACGCGCTTTCAGCACCGGGTCGCCTGGCGAGGCGAACGGCAGTTTATCGATGATGACGCAGGACAAGGCGTCGCCGCGCACATCCACCCCCTCCCAGAAACTGGCGGTCGCCAGCAGGATAGCATTGCCCTGCTGCTTGAATTCCTCCAGCAGCGCCGATTTGGATCGCCTGCCTTGCACTAGCAGCGGATATTCCAATCGGTCTTCCAGCAATTGCGCCGCTCGCTGCAGGGCCCGATGACTGGTGAACAAAAAGAACGCCCGCCCCCGGCTCGCTTCCAGCACTGGCACGACGAATTCGATGATCTTGTCGGTATAATCCGGTTGAGTCGGTTTCGGCAAGCCCCTAGGATGATAAAACAACGATTGATTGGGGTAATCGAATGGGCTTTCCCAGCTATGGGTTGCGGCATCGAACAAACCGAGGTTTTTGCTGAAATGGACAAAATTGTTGGCGACGCTGAGAGTCGCAGAGGTGAAGATCCATGTCGCCTGATGATGCTGCATAAACGACTTGAATTCCTTGGCGATATCCAGCGGCGTCCGGCTCAGCGTGAAACTCTTGCTATGGGTCTCATACCACTTGATCCATTCGCCATGGGTGTCGTTGATAATGCTGTCCAGTTGCGCCTCATAGGTCTCCGCGCGTTCAAAACAGGATTCCAGACCCTTGCTGCGCACCGAGGCGATTTCCAACTGGTCGGTCAGCCTTTGCAGTTGTTCATGCACGGCGTTCAACGCGCCGGAAATTTTCGGATTATTCTCGATTTCCTTCCATTCTCCGCGCCGCAATTCCAAGCCGAATGCCAAGCGCAAATCCTTGACATCCAGTTGCAAGTCTTCGCATGCCTGGCGTAAATCCGGCATATCCTTGGCGTCACTGAGGTATTCGCTGAGCGTATCGGTCGCCAGGTCGTTGAGCTGCTTCCCCCCCAGGGACGTACCGAGGAAATTGGAGGCGGTATCGGCCAGTTGGTGCGCCTCGTCGATGATAACAACCTCTACATTGGGCAATAATTCGCCAAAACCGGTTTCTCGAATCGACCAATCGGCGCATAACAGATGGTGATTGACGACGATAATATCGGATTCCTGGGCCCGCTTACGCGCCTTGACCAGAAAGCAATCGGCATAATCCGGGCAATCCTGTCCCAGGCAATTATCGACGGTCGAGGTGGCATTGAACCAGACCGGATCGCCTTCTTTAACGTCGCTGATTTCGGAAATATCGCCGACTTTGGTCCGTTTCGACCAGGACTTGATCTGCGCCAGCGCCGCCGCATCCTCTTTGTGATGACCAAATGAGGAATTCAGTGCATTATCAAGACGATAAATGCATAGATAATTGGCTCTGCCTTTTAACAAGGCGGCCTTGAACGGCGTTTTTTTCAGCGCCTTCCGTATCAGCGGCAAATCCTTGTTGAATAACTGATCCTGCAGATTTTTGGTGCCGGTAGAAACAATGACTTTTTTACCCGATAAAATAGCGGGAAGTAAATAGGCAAAAGTTTTACCGGTGCCAGTGCCGGCTTCGGCTATTAAATTCTGTTCCTCGGCTATGGCCGAGGCAATCGCCTCTGCCATTTCAAGCTGTGCCGAACGGGGCCTATAACCTGAAATCACCGAAGCCAAGGCCCCATCACTGGCGAAAATTTGCTCGAACTCTGTCACTGCAACATCAAAACCTAAAAAAGCCGCTTAGCCTAACATGGCAAATATTTACGTCAAGGGCTAACGAAACTTTCTGCCTTTATTTTGGCTTCCTTTGCGCCATGATAATTTTGCTGCATTTTCCGCGCTTCACTGATTAACAACCAGCTTTTTCTTTTTAATGCGCTATCGCCCGCAGCCAGCAAGGCCGCTTTCTTGGCTAAGTCCTCGGCCAGTCTTGGCTTTTCCTGTTTCATCCTGATTTCGGCTAATTTATAAGTCAGTGTCGGATTTCTGGGGTCTATTCTTAACGCCCGTTCCAGGCCGGCGACAGCCGATTCCAAATCACCGGAACGGCTGCTTCGATCCGATTCCGCCACTAAGGCGATGACAGCGGGCGACATGGATGGCGCACGATAAGCCGGTTTAGAGGTCGGCAAAGAGGCGGCCTGCTCCTTCTGTTGCAATACTTCCCTATCTTCAGAAGACGGCGTATCGACACCTGTCGCCGAATATGAACGCCCTGTTTCCGATTCGTAAGGATTCGTCACCCGCTTGCCGTATACCGGCGCAGGAGGTTGGTAACCGTAAAACTCGCTACAAGCTTGCAGCAAACAAAAAGGGAGCGCAAGGATGAGTTTATAATGTTTCATACGGGCTTATGTCTTATGAGTGGTAACGCCGCGCCCTATCAGGCGCCGGCCAGCTAATTTCGCCCCTATGATCAACACGGCACAATCTATTCGAAAGATGACGGTGTCTGTTACAAGCTTCGCCTGAGCCTATAAGAGCGCCGAACTTCATTATATCAAACCGATCCACAACGGCATGAATTATACGACAAGGCCAGCAACATCAATTTGGCTCAGCAATTCTCAGTTTGAGCGTTTTAGTGGTGTTTAGGGCCTAGGGTTGTGTTTGGCGAGCATGTCGGTGGCAAGCCCCCAAGGATGGGTTTACCCAGCACCTAAATTCCCAGAAATTCCCACTTTGGCGTTCAAAAAGGGCATGGGGTGTGTTTGGCGAGGATGTCGGCAGCAAGGATGCTGCCGTCAAGCCCCCAGGGATGGGTTTACGGCGCTCCTCGACAGACACACCCCATGCCCTAAACACCGCAAAAATACTCAAACTGATGATATGGGAATTGCTGCTAAATTCCATGGCTACTGGACTATATTTTACATTCCAGGATAATTTAGGTGCTGGGTGAACTTCGTTCCTCGCCAAACACAACCCCAGGCCCTCTTTGCTGTCCAAATTGAGAATTGCTGAATTTGGTTAATAAAGAAACGCTCAAACTGAGAATTACTGCTACAAAGCCTTGCCCAACCTGGCGGCATGACGCTCTCTGTTTTCCATTCTCTTCTGTTCGCTCTTCCGTAACATCACATAAACAGCGGCACTGCCGCCGTGATGTTTCAGCGCGGTATGAAAAACCTGGACGTTTTTTAATTCCGGCAACCACTGAGCCAAGTAGCTTTTTAGCAAATGACCGCCCTGACCATGACCGAAAAAAACTAACACGCTACGAACATTCATTTCCTGACAGTCATCGACAAACTGCACGAGCTCGTCTCGCGCCTGCTGAGGCGTTTTGCGGTTCAAATTCAATGTCGCTTCCTGAGGATATTTGCCGGTACGCAGATTTTTAAAAACGCCGCTTTGAATACCGTCACGCTTAAAACATAACCAGTCATCGGCGGTTAATTTTTTTCTCAGCACCAGCGACAACGGACACTCCGTTTCATCTCGATCAAAAGCCGCGCACTCTCTTCTGTACTGTTGCCCGGGATTTTCAGCAACGACTTTTTTCATTGCAACCCTGGCATCGCGATGAATCGGCCGCACACCTTCCATTTCCTTGCTAAACAGCTCCACATCATTATTTATTGCTGAAGTCTTCATCGCTCTCACCTATCTGACACGCCCAAACGAACACACTGTTTGCAAGACAGCGAAAACCCAGTATAAGTTTCCTAACTCTTATCCGATCAAAAACGTCCCCTAGAAAAACATTAATTAAATCACAGAGCTCATCAAGATTTGCTCGGCCTGCACCAAAGTACAATAGATTTTTGCTGAGCGCCGATGTAACTTGGATTTTCAGCCCCATCGGAGAGGAGAGTCATCATGAATGAGCTAAATCACAACGATATCGATTATGAGCATATGGATGATCTGCCGTTAGCCGATCACATCGAATGGAGTCTATACAAAGCGAACGAGATTCTTCCAGCGGATTTCGACTTCGAGTCGCATCATTGGCAGGCTGATAACAAAAACCACTACGCCCTTCCTCAGCAGGGCTCCCTCATTAAAAAACACCTTCTTGGGCGGGGCGGGTTATTTAACCCGCCCCGAACGTTTAACTTACTCTAATCACGGTTGAATCGTTCAGGACCTCGTTGACCTGCATTTCGCATAGCGATGCGGACTACTTGCTTTTCGCGCCGAGGGCGGCGCTCCTACGCAAAGCACCGTCTTGCCTTCGGATGTGTCGAACACCGTGAAGCGCATCAAAACCGGTGCGCTTCCTATCGCCAGCACACCCTACCCTACCCTACCCGCACCGGTAGGGCGGATCAAGCGTAGCGGATCCGCCAACGTAGGGCGGCTTCGCGAAGCAAGCCGCCAAAAACCGTCGCCGGAGGCAAAATTGGGGTCATTGTGGTATCCGGGCGCATTACCTGGCGGCGAATCACCCTACGGTTGCATGCCAATGTAGCCTTGCCTTCGGATGTGTCGAACAGCGTGAAGCGCATCGAAACAAGGTGCTCTTCCTACCATCAGCACACCCACATCCGTGAGATGGATCTCGCACAGCGGATCCCCCTGGCGTATTTGTTGTTAAATTCTGTTTTGCCACTCATTCATTTACTGAGGTAGCCCTGCCTTCCTCAGATCAATCAAACCACTGTTGAGCGATTTCGGCCAAAATGAAAATATGGACTGACTGCGGTCACCAAGGCAAGGCCGCGCCATCGTAGTTGAGAAAACTGCCGCTTTGGGAAATATCAAACACATCGATTTGCTTCATCATTCCGGCCACACTGGTTTCGGCGTCGATTAATGCATCAGGCCCACCCATGTCGGTTTTAACCCAGCCCGGATGAAAAATTAATACGCCGATACCGGCGGAACGCAAATCGATGGCCAGGCTCTTCATCGCCGCGTTCAGAGCCGCCTTGCTGGACCGATACAACAAGCTGCCGCCGCTGTTGTTATCGGCAATACTGCCCATCAAGCTGCTCACCGCGACAATCAATGGCTTGGCGCGACGACGCAAATGCGGAGTAAAAGCCTCGGCGACCTTCACCGCTCCAAGCACATTGGTTTCCAGCGTAGTGCGCCAGGCCTGATAATCCAGACGGCCATAGCCGTGTCCCCTACAATCCCCATAATAAGCGGCATTGGCGATTAGCTGATCGATCGCGGTATCCGCCAGCTGTTCCGCCAAGCAATCGATAGTGGCGTGATCGCAAACATCTAGTCGATAAATCTGGACATTCGCGTTGTCGCTGGCAAGCCGCTTCAATGCGGAGGCCTGCTCCGGCCCGCGACAACAGGCGATCACCCGCCAGCCTGCCCGCGCATATTGCCGGCAAAATTCCAGCCCCAATCCGCGGTTGGTTCCAGTCACTAACACCGTGTTCATAGCTCTCACCTATAGACTTGCTGCAATACCCTATCCCTGTCGCTGAAGCTTTATCGTAACAGGGCTATAATTCCCGAGTGGCGTTGAATTGAATATCGGGCCATCGCTCTTCGGTCAACTGCAGATTAACCCGGCTGTTGGCCAGATAGACCAGATATCCGCCACCGTCTTCGGCCAGATTATCGTACGCCTTCCTCTTAAACTCTTCCAGCTTGGCCGGGTCATCGGCGCTGACCCAACGCACGGTGTTGATGCCTATTGCATCATAGACACATTCCACATTGTATTCGGTTTTCAGCCTATGCGCGGTCACATCGAACTGCAACACCCCGACCGCACCTAAGATCAGGTCGTTGTTTTTCAATGGTTTGAAAAGCTGCGTGGCGCCCTCTTCGGTCAACTGGGTGAGGCCTTTTTGCAAAGCCTTGGAACGCAACGGGTCCTTCAGTACCACACGACGGAACAATTCCGGGGCAAAATAAGGAATACCGCCAAATTTTAATTTTCCCCCCTGGGTGAAGGTATCGCCGACCTGGATCGTGCCATGGTTATGCAAGCCGATGATATCGCCGGGATAGGCCTCCTCGACGTTTTTACGGCTATCTGCCTGGAAGGTGATCGCGTTTCCTACCTGAATGTTCTTGCCGATACGGACATGATTGATCTTCATCCCCTTATCGAACTTTCCGGAACAAATTCTCATGAAGGCGATTCGGTCGCGGTGGGCAGGATCCATGTTGGCTTGAATTTTGAACACGAAGCCGCTGAATTTTCCTTCATCCGGCGCCACATCCCGCTGCTCGGCCTGTCTCGGTTTAGGCGCCGGGGCATATTCAGCGAACGCATCCAGCAATTCAATAATGCCGAAATTGTTGATCGCCGAGCCGAAAAACACCGGCGTCAACTGTCCCGACAAATAGTCTTCCAGGTTGAACTCATGGCTAGCGCCTTTAACCAGCTCAATCTCTTCACGCAGTTCCTCGGCCTGGTCTTTCAACACCTCATCCAATTTTGGGTTGTCCAGGCCCTTGATGACTTCGGCTTCGGCTATTTTGCCTTCATGGTGGGGACTGAATAACAAAACTTCATCTTTATATAGATGATAAACGCCCTTGAATCGCTTGCCCATGCCGATAGGCCAGGTCATCGGTGCGCAATTGATTTTCAGCACGCTCTCGACCTCGTCGAGCAACTCGATCGGCTCACGCCCCTCGCGGTCCAGCTTGTTGATAAAGGTCAATATCGGCGTCGTGCGCAAGCGACACACTTCCATCAACTTAATGGTTCGAGCCTCGACACCCTTGGCGACATCGATTACCATCAACGCCGAGTCGACGGCGGTCAACGTACGATAAGTATCTTCCGAAAAATCCTCATGCCCAGGCGTGTCGAGCAAGTTGAGTATGCAGTCCTTGTGTTCGAACTGCATCACCGAGGTCGTCACGGAAATGCCCCGCTCTTTTTCCATTTCCATCCAGTCCGACGTCGCATGGCGGGCCGCTTTACGCCCCTTCACCGAGCCGGCCAGCTGTATCGCGCCGCCGAACAGCAGCAATTTTTCGGTAATGGTGGTTTTACCGGCATCGGGGTGCGAAATGATCGCGAAAGTCCTGCGCCTGTTGATTTCTGTGGATAATGCTGACATGCGTGTATGAGGATACAATAAAACCTGTCATTATAACGTAATTTTCGGTCCCGTTCTTATTCGTATCCACGCGGATTGCTTTTCTGCCAACGCCAGGTATCGGCCATCATATCCCGCAAGTTTTTCTCCGCTTGCCAATGCAACCTCGTAGCGGCCAACTGGGGGTTGGCGTAACATTCGGCGATATCGCCGGCGCGCCTAGGCGCTATCTTGTAATTGATTTTTCGCCCGGTCACTTCGCTAAAAGCGTGGATCATATCCAGTACGCTATAACCGTTACCGGTGCCCAAGTTGAAGGGTTCGCAGACGGCTTCCGTCTTCTCCGTCGCCACCAGGAAGTCCAGCGCCTTGACATGGCCCTTAGCCAGATCAACGACATGGATGTAGTCTCTGACGCCGGTACCGTCTTTAGTCGGATAATCATTGCCGAATACCGATAGTACCTCCAACTTGCCGATGGCGACCTGGGATAAATAAGGCATCAAATTATTCGGAATACCGTTCGGATCTTCTCCGATCAGACCGCTATGATGGGCGCCAACCGGATTGAAATAACGCAAGATGGCGATTTTCCAGGGATGCTCGACGGCATTCAATTCGTCGGACTGGGCGATATCGCGCAGAATTTCCTCGATGAACAATTTGCTTCTGCCGTAAGGGTTGGTGGCCTGCAATGGAAAGCCCTCCATGATCGGCACGCTGTCGGGATCACCGTATACGGTCGCCGAAGAACTGAACACCAGCTTATTGACATGATGCTCCTTCATCACCTCGACCAGAATCAAGGTCGAGTTGATATTATTGTCATAATAACTGACCGGTTGCTGACAGGACTCGCCGACGGCCTTGAATCCGGCGAAATGAATCACCGCCGTAATATCGTGGGCCTGAAAAATGGACTGTAATTTGGCTCTATCCCTGACGTCGACCTGATAAAAAACGACGTCTTGGCCAGTAATCGTCTTGATGCGATTGATCGCCTCGACTTTGCTGTTGGATAAATTGTCGACAATGACGACCTTAAACCCCGCCCCTAACAGCTCCACGCAAGCATGACTGCCGATATAGCCGGCGCCTCCGGTCACTAAGATTGTTTTACTCATTAACTAAAGACTATGCAGAAAAATATAACGTTAGAAAAGCACCGCCAGCATTGACGACGAAACTGGGCGACTGCACCGGTTCAGTCAAAACAAATCTTTTTGACATCGTCATACCAGCCGTCCTCCCAGGACTCGCTGTTATCCGACCACCATACCATACCGTCGGCGTATTTTTTGACGAACAGGCATTGCCGCCTAATTAAATCGGCAGGCAGAATTTCGCGACTGACGTTGTTGGCTGATAAGCCGCGTTGCCAGAGTATCGGATAAACCGGCTTGGCAAACGTCTTTGCAATATACAATTGCGTGCTCATCGTATAGAACAAATGCTCTGAATCGCCGTATTGAACAAAAAAAACCGGATAGAGACTGTCGGATTCCAGCAGTACCGGAGATAGCTCGGATAAAATACTCTGATAATCGCGCATACGGATATCAGGTTTTTGCAATGCAAACCAGGGAGAATAAGGCATGCCGAAATAACCAAGATTGACTTCCGGAGCCACTTCGTGCGCCCATTTCAGTATCTGCAGATACCATTTGACATGAAGCTGATTGGCTTCAGAATCGCCAGCCGAGGTTATTTTCCAGCTGTCTATTTTGAGTATCAGCCTTTTCTTACTGCGCTGTTTTAACAATAATTCCTTGACCTTGAACTCATCGGGAGGGCGACCGGCATTGTCGCCTTCCCCTAACAATTGATCTTCATACAGTATCGTCACCGGATATCCCAGCCAGGGATAAATTTTACCGCGATACTGACTGCCGTCGAGCAGCTTAAAAGCTTCGGCTTGACCCGCAGAAGAAGGATTCAGAGTGAGGTCTCGATTAATCTTGTCGACGAGGTCATTCTCTACCCCCTTTTTTATTGCAAACCATAAGGGTATTGCTAGAAGCAACATACCCAAAAGAAAAACGCCTTTCTTTATCATGACCCGCCCGTTATCGATGTCACCTAGGCAATTTATTCAACATATATGACCGACAATAAAGCCGTAAAAATGCTGAATAGCTGCCATGCGGAAATAGCCTCATATAAAAGCAAGCAATATTCGTTCTCATTAAACTATCCCTTTATTTTATAAAGAAAAATATTTTTCCCAGATAAAAATATTGCGCCAAGTGTCAAATATTCCGACAACAAGCCATTAAAAATGATAGTTCAACTCTATCCTGAAATGATCGTCTTCCCTTAAAAAATAAGGACTGTCATAGGATGGAGAGCCAGCATACAAACGCATCTCCGCCTCTATCGTCCAACTATCTCCAAGCCTACGACTCGCCTCGATATTATAGAATTTGCTGTTACTGGTCCTGTCGAACAACACCCCGGCGAGAATCTCGGTGCTTTGCGCATCATTGAAACCGAAACGCAACGCCGTAAGAAAATCGTCCTGAAAGGGAGCGTAGAAATTCCTAGAACCCCGGGTATCGTACATATATTCAAGCACGAAGCCTAAATCCAGGCCGCTTTCATACACATTGAACAAGGTATATTCGAAGCCCCCGACGGCGGCGAAAAAAGTCTTGCCCATGCCGGAGCGCACCATCGCTTCGAGCTTCCATAGCCAACTCTCGTGGGTCATTTGAAGGTCGAGGCTAGTTTGGTTGATGGTTTCGTAAAGCGGCACAATTTTACTGATCTGGCCGTTACGATCGAAAGTAGGAATGAAACGCGGCTCCCTACCCATACCGTAAAAATGGGAAATACCGATATCCCAGGCACCAAAATAATGCGCCCAGCGCACCGCATAAGACATATGCTTTTCCAGCCCGCTCCTGTCGAAGATCGCATCGCCGACCGCAATTTCCGGGATCAATCTGAAACGCCCTTCCACGCCGGAAAAAGTTCTTTCCCTGAATCCCGGCATCACGAACAAATCAATGGTCCCCCAATCATTGATCAGTGCAAGATTGACCATCGGCTGGCCTAATTTATCCTCGGTGTCGGGATTTTCGACCAGGTCCGTTTGATTGATGATGTCGATCAGATGCAAACCTTCGGCGACGCCCCAGAAAATCTTCCGAAAACCGGTTCTTAACTCCCAGTCTCGTTCCGCCATCAACCAAGTCAGCTCACGGATATCGAAATGAGTTCTACGATTATCATGCTGGGAATAGCGATAGAATGGCACAAAGGCGAAACTTTGCCGACCGTCATCCCACGTCTTATAGAATTCCGCCTGAAAAACGCCCGAAACATAATTATTATGTTGTTCCGGCGCCAAGCCTTCATGGATAAAGGCGAGATTTTCGACGCCGATGGCACCAGAAATATCCCAATCCGTTAATAGTTCCGGGATGGCTTCTTCGGCTTCGTCATCGTTCGCCCCTTGGGTTGGCTTCCGGGTATTAGCTACGAAAATAGGCGACTTCGCGGGCGTTTTCACCGTCAAAAAAACCGTTAATGTTTGCTGTCCGACCGACACTTCGGTTTGGCTGTTAAAACTGTCGATGACCACATCATCCTTCAGCTCGATGACGAGCCTGGCCTTATTGCCTGAATAATTGGCTGCGCGGACGGCAGTGACGAATGGATGCGCCGGCAATGATTGGGGCAAGTCCTCGCCTATGCCGGCGCCGGTAACATCGATGACCAGACGTTGCGGATTATGCAGCGGATGAATCTCAAATTGGCTGTTTTCAGGTAGGTTGAAATGAAAAACCGCCTTGTTTTCGGCCAGCACTTCCTGACGAGCCAGGATGACCTGCGCAGTCTGCGCAAACAAAGGCGCAGAAGCCAGCCACAAAACATTGAAGATCAGCGGCGTTAATGAACGCCTAGCCAAACGATTGAGCGCGTCCCCGATCATCGCCGTAAAGACTCTTTTATTCCAGACACCTGCCAACCTCGTCTCTCAATCTTAAGCTTAATCGATTTCGCGCACAGTCCTTATTAGCGGCAATTTCGATTAATCCTGAAGAATTGTTATACCAAAACGCCTCGCCTTCCTGAACATCGGAAAAGGTATCGGCTTGTTTAATGCTGCGGCCGTTGACCTGAAGCGTCTCTCCGTTCCAATGGTCGTCAAAACGTATACCGGTCATCGCATTGCCATAATGATCGAAATAGATAACCCGCTGCAAATCTTTCGCCCAACCGTGCAAGGACTGTTGATACGGCTGCAAGTCATCATCATCGGCGCTATTGACGGCCAATCGAGCGGCCACCGGCGCGAAAATATCCCGACCATGAAAACTAGTGGACCAGCGCTGCGGTCGCCAGATAATTTCAAACCAACGGCGCTGACTGGCATGAACAGCCGCGGTGTTCAGCAATCCATTATCGGGGCCGACAAAAAACCGTCCGTCCGCCTCCAACACAACGGCGGAGCGCTCGCCGCCGACACCGGGATCAACGACGGCCAAAAAAACAGTGCCTACCGGAAAATCCTTAGCCATGGCGGCTAGCAGATAAGAACTCAACAACGGATCGGATTTCGGCGCATTGCTCAGCAAATTGATGACTCTACAGTCAGCCGCAATCTCGGCGATCACCGATTCCATTTGTCCCAGATAAGGGCCCTCCGCGCCGAAATCGGTGAACAAAACAATCGCCATCACTACAATTCCAGGATTTCCAAGCTTCTGTCCCGCCAATTGACCAAGTTTGACACCACCGTCTGATTCGTTTCAAACTCGTAGGGCGTTCGCTCTCCGCTGCGGTCGATTTTTAGATTCTTAAAATCGAACAACTCGTTATCGCCCAATTGTGACGGAGCGATATTCTGCAGCGCGGTAAAAATGGCCTCGGTGCGCCCGCCGCCTTTGTTCTCCCATTCAGTCAGCATGGCTTTGATGGCCTGACGCTGCAGATTCTCCTGCGAGCCGCACAGATTACAAGGAATAATCGGAAATTCCATCGCCTCGGCATAGCGCTTGATATCCTTCTCGCGGCAATAAGCCAGGGGCCTGATGACGATGTTACGCTGATCGTCGGACAATAATTTAGGCGGCATCGCAGAAATACGGGAACCATAAAACATGTTCAAAAACAGCGTTTCGACGATATCGTCCTTATGATGACCCAGCGCCAATTTAGTGGCGCCTATCTCTTCGGCAAACGAGTATAACGTGCCTCGGCGCAAACGCGAACACAAGCCACAGGTCGTCTTGCCTTCCGGTATTTTGGACTTGACGATCGAATAAGTATCTCGATTGATAATATGATATTCGATCCCCAAGTCAGCCAGGTATTCGGGCAGTACATGTTCGGGAAAACCGGGTTGTTTCTGATCCAGATTGACCGCAACGAGATCGAAATCAACCGGCGCGCTTTTCTTAAGACTCATCAAGATGCTGAGCATCGTATAGCTGTCCGCACCGCCTGATAGACAGACCATGACCCGGTCGCCCGCTTCTATCATGTTGTAATCTTCTATCGCTTGCCCGGTTTGTCGGCGCAAGCGCTTTTGTAATTTATTAAAATTGTATTTTGCCGACCCCGTTAACGTTTTCATGCAGAAACTGTCACCATGCTAGAAAAAACCGAGCATTATGAACGATTTTCTTTGTAAATTAAAGAGTTAAAAAGCAAGGCCTCGTCCCATAGATGACAACCTCAACTCGCTTCGGCCCTGAGTACAGCCCTATGTATATATAGCCATTGTATTGCGATGATCGGAATCGCCGATTCGATTTTACCTTCTTCCAACAGCCGATAAACCACGTCGAACTTGACCGCGCTGACCCGGATATCCTCATCCTCATGATCCAGCCCATGGATGCCGCCAACCCCGCTGCTATCAACCCGGCCATAAAACAACGTCAACCATTCCGAGGCGCCGCCCGGCGTCGTGTAAAAACTCCGAATCAAACGCAGCTCCTGAATATCGCAACCGGCCTCCTCTTTGGCTTCGCGCATCGCCACTTGCTCGGCGCTTTCACCTTCCTCAATCGCGCCGGCAACGATTTCCAGCAACCAAGCCCGCTCCGGCTGCAAGATCGCCCCGACCCTGAACTGCTCGATCAACACGACCTCGTCCCGCAAGGGATCATACAACAACACCGCGACACAGTTACCGCGGCGGAATAATTCGCGGTCCAATTCCTTGCTCCAGCCGCCCTGAAACAGCGTATGCCTGAGCCGATATTTTTCCAGCCTGAAAAAACCGTTATAAACCGTTTCCTTATCGACGATTTCGAAGCGTTGTTCCGTCATTTTTGATATTCAACCCGATAAATCACGCCCAAGGTATCGTCGGCTATCAACAGACTACCGTCGGGCAACTGCAATATATCGGTCGGGCGTCCCAAAACTTCGTCTGTTTCGGTCAGCCAACCGCTGATAAAAGCCTGTTCTTTATAGGGTTTGTTGTTTTTGAACTTAACCAGCGCAATCCGATAGCCGTGCGGCTTGCTGCGGTTCCAGGAACCGTGTTGTGCTACCAATAATTGATTGTGAAAGCGTTTAGGAAACTGCTTGCCGGAATAAAAGCGCAGACCCAACGGCGCCATATGGGCCTTGAATTTCCACTCCGGCGCGACAAACTCGTCGCAACGCCGATCGCCGGCCAATTCAGGATCGGCGATGCTGCCGGCATGACAATAGGGATAGCCGAAATGTTGGCCTTTCTCGCTCCAACGATTTAATTCATCG
Organism: Methylomarinum sp. Ch1-1; assembly: GCF_030717995.2. Classification (NCBI taxonomy): domain Bacteria; kingdom Pseudomonadati; phylum Pseudomonadota; class Gammaproteobacteria; order Methylococcales; family Methylococcaceae; genus Methylomarinum; species Methylomarinum roseum. Next base: position 3,202,401 of record NZ_CP157743.1, read on the forward strand.
GGCGGCACATCATCCCCAAGATAATCGCGGCCGTTTTCGGTAAAAAATAACGCATCGCTACCCGGTCGCCAATCAAAACCGACCGTGTTGCGTATGCCACGGGCCAGAATCTCGAAGCCGCTGCCGTCGACATTCAACCTGACCAGCGAGGTGTAGATTTCCTTGTCCGGATTGCAGATATTGCAGGGGGCGCCGACCGACGTATAGAGCTTGCCGTCCGGACCGAAACGCAGATATTTCCAGCCGTGGTGCTTGTCGCTCGGCAAGCGGTCATAAACCACGACCGGTTTAGGAGGGTTGGCCAGATTGTCGCCGATGTTGTCGAAGCGTAAGATGCGGTTGGTTTCGGCGACAAACAACTGATTATTACGGTAAGCCACGCCATTAGGCATATAAAGCCCCTTCGCGAGTTCGTAGCGCCGTTCGGCGACGCCGTCATGGTCGACATCCTGCAACGCATAAACAGCGCCTTGCTGACGCGTACCGACATATATCACGCCTTGATCACCCAATGCCAGGGACCTGGCGTTCGGAACATCGCTGGCAAACAAAGAGATTTTAAAACCCACTGGCAATTGCAGTTGCCGTAGTACTTGTTGCTTATCCGCCTCAGCCGCACCAATAGCTTGAGTGGCCGCCAGCATCGCCAAAAAAAAGGCAAATATTTTCATTTTTTACTCCTTGCAATAAACTTTATCGCATCTTAACACTCTATCAATTGAATTTAATATCCCGCATCCCTATATATTGAACAACACTATAATAAGTTAAAGGTTCTACAACATGATGAGAATACTTCTTTTCCTCGCGACCAATGCGGCCATCCTGGTCGTCATCAGCGTCATATTCAATCTGCTGGGCTTGAAAAGCACCCTGGATGCCCAGGGCGTCAATCTGAATCTCGAAGCCCTGCTGATCATGTCCGCGATCATCGGCATGACCGGTTCGGCGATTTCGCTGGCCCTGTCCAAGTGGTCGGCGAAAAAGGCGATGGGCGTCCATGTCATCGAGCACCCGCAAAACCAGACCGAACAATGGCTGGTTAACATCGTCGCCCAGCAAGCCAAACAGGTCGGCATCGGCATGCCGGAAGTCGGTATCTTCCAGACGCCGGAACCCAATGCCTTCGCCACCGGCATGAGTCGGAACAATGCGCTAGTCGCGGTCAGCACCGGCTTGCTGCAAAACATGAATGCCGACGAGGTGGAAGCGGTGGTCGGCCATGAAATCAGCCACGTCGCCAACGGCGACATGGTGACGATGGCCTTGATGCAAGGCGTCGTCAACACCTTCGTCTATTTCTTTGCGACCGTCATCGGCCATGTCGTCGACCGCGTCGTCTTTAAAACCGAACGCGGTTATGGACCGGCCTATTATGTGACCCAAATCGTCATGCAAATCGTATTGTCGATACTGGCGTCGATGCTGGTCATGTGGTTCTCCCGCTACCGGGAATTTCGCGCCGACGCCGATGGAGCCAGACTGGCGGGCCGGCAAAAAATGATCGGCGCGCTACGCGCCTTACAAAGAGCGCATAACCCCGAAGACTTGCCGGGACAACTGGCGGCTTTCGGCATCAACGGCGGCGGGATGCAAAAATTATTCATGAGCCACCCGCCTCTGGAGGAGCGCATCGCAGCGCTGCAAAATCAACGTTAATTTCTCCCCCTCAACGCCGGTTTTTCTGACCGGCGTCTTTTTAACTATGAATCAGTGCATCCGCTTTCATTTACACATCGGCTATGACCAATACCTCAGCGTTTATCAAGGTCTCAGTAAAACGGTCCGCGTCAAGGCCGACGACGGCCGTCTGATCGATTTTCCGGCTGGCAATATTCAGCCATTCCTGACTAAGGATGGCATTCATGGATATTTTGAGATGGAGCTTTCTCGACAACATAAGTTTATCGGCATCAAAAAAATACGCTGAATGATCGTCATCAATCTTAAAACTGGACGGGCTTAAAAACCGAAATCAGGAATAACACGACACTGGCGATGATAATCATCGGACCGACCGGCAAACCGAAAAAGGCATAAATCAATATGCCGACCACACAGGACAGAGCGCCTGCCGCGATGCTGACCCAGACATAGCTTTTAAGGCTGCCGCTGATATTTTTGGCGGTGCAAGCCGGCACGGCCAACAGTGCGGCCGTCATCAAGCCGCCGACGATACGGACGCCTAAGGCCACTGTGATCGAAATACAGACAAGGTAAAGGATATTGTTGCGTTTAAGGTTGACGCCATTACTGTGAGCCAGATCCGGCGAGATGCCGGCCAATATCAATTCCGAATAGATAGATTTGATCGCCGCATACAGACACAGCGAAATCACCACCGCCATGACCGTCGTGGTTAATGAAATCTGGGAAATATCACCTAACAAGGCGATATCGGTTTCTTCCTGCGGCAAAAACAGAAAAGCGGTCGCCAAAGATCCTGAAAAGACGACAGCGGTCAGCGCCTCAAGATGCAAACGTGTTTTCTGCTCCAAATACCAAATAATCGTCACGCCGAAAGCCAGAAACAATATTGCCCCGAGCGAAACATCGAAATCGTATAACAAGGCCAGCGCGACGCCGGGCAGGGTCAAGTGACCGAGCGCGCCCCCCATCAGGGCCATGCGCTTGGTCAACATCAACGACCCCAGATAACCGGCCACGGCGCCGATCGCGCCGCCTAAAATCAGTGCAAGCAAGATGTGTCCAGTCATGATCTGTCACCTGTGTTGATGGCGGTAAAATTTGATGCCGGTTCCGTACAATGCTTTCAATTGTTCCGGCGTCAACACTTCTTCGGGCTTGCCCATGCACATCTGCTGCTTGTTCAAACAAATGACCTGGGTGGCGTATTCCCAGACGATATTCAAATCATGGGAGACCAACAGGATCGTCAATTCCTGATTCCGCCAGAATTGATGCAATAAGCTGTAGATGGTTTCCTCGCCGCCGACATCGATGCCCGAGGTCGGCTCGTCCAGAATCAACACATCCGGTTTGTCGAGCAAGGCCCAACCGATCATCATGCGTTGAAACTGCCCGGTAGAAAGCTCGCCGAACTGGTGGCTCAACAAGCTCTCGTCCAGACCGACTTGACTCAGTATCTCTGAGACGTCACCCTCCGCCGGATTTTTGAAGGCGTAAAATTCGTCGATGGTCAGCGGCGGCAGGTTTTGTCGCTGCAGAAATTCTTGCGGCGGCAAATAACCGATCTTCCGAGCCTGCCAAGTGATCGTTCCGTGATAGGGCAACAAATTCTGCAAAGCCCTGAGCAAGGTCGTTTTGCCGGCGCCATTCGGGCCCAAAACGACCAGAATATCTCTTTTGTCCACGGAAAAGGACAGATCGCTGATCACGCCGGCGCCGTCATAAGCGACATCAAGGTGGCTGACCGTTAACACCGCGTTTTCATCAGTCATGCTGCTACCTCTTATTTTTATTGAAAGCGGTTTCAAATTTTAAGAATTTATTATATTCTAAAAACATGCATTAGCTATTTATCGCATGAAAACTCATGTTAGCATTATTTCTGTTACTGCGAGCAAGTGCGCCTAATTGTAGCCTATCCAATCCTTTATAGGAGTTGAGCATGAAAATAGCAGTCGCAAGCCAAAACCGGCGAGACATCACCGAGCACGCAGGACGCTGTCGAAAATTCTGGATTTACCACATCGAAAACGATTCGATAGCCGACAAACAATTGCTGGAACTGACTAAGGAACAATCGTTTCACGACAGCTTCCCGCACGACCCTTCGCCGCTGGATGATGTTCAGGTACTGATCGCCGGCGGCATGGGCTCGGGTCTGGTGCGTCGACTCGAAGACAAGAACATCGAAGCCGTCGTGACGACGGAAACCGTACCCGATCGGGCGGTCGAATCCTATCTCAATGGAAGCTTGGTTACTCGCGCGATCGAACCACATGAGCACGGCCATAGACATGCCCATGAACGCGGCGACTAACTGACCCGTTAGGAACTCTTTCTTAATCCATAGGCTCTCGTAGGAGCGCGAAACGTTTCATTCGGCCCGAGGGCGGGACTCCTACTGCTGGTTTGAAACGAATATAACGTCGAGGAAGCATGACATGAACATCGTATTCGGCCCCGTTCCATCCAGACGCCTGGGGCGCAGCCTGGGCATCAACAATATTCCGCCCAAACATTGTTCCTATTCCTGCTTGTATTGCCAGGTCGGCAAGACGTCTCAAACCGAAATCGCGCCGCGCGTCTTTTTCCAACCGGAAAAAATCGTCGAGGCCGTCAAAGACCGTTTGTCGAGACTGGAACCTGATGAGCGCGTCGATTATCTGACCTTCGTCCCGGACGGCGAACCGACGCTCGATCGAAATCTGGCGACATCGATCAAGCTATTGCGCGAGTTGAACATCAACATCGCCGTCATCAGCAATGCCTCGCTGATCTGGCGCGACGATGTCAGGGAAGCGCTGAAACTGGCCGATTGGGTGTCGCTGAAGATTGACAGCGTCGATGCAGACTGTTGGCGGCGCATTAACCGCCCCGATCCCGCTTTGAGACTGCAAACGATATTGCCGGCCATTCAATCATTCGCCGACGGCTTCGACGGTTTCCTGGCCACCGAAACGATGCTGCTCGAAGCCATCAATACCGCCGACGAGCAGATCAACCCATTGGGCGATTATCTGGAACAACTGCAACCGGATAAGGCCTATCTGGCCATCCCAACCCGGCCGACCGCCGAAGCCGGCATGGCCGCGCCCGATGCCGAGCGGCTCAATGCGATTTATCAAACGATCAAAGCACGCCTCGCCAATGTCGAGCTGTTGACCGGCTATGAAGGCAACGCCTTCGCTGCCAGCGGCGATCCGGTCGAGGATTTATTGGCGATCACGGCGGTCCACCCGATGCGCCGGGACGCCGTTCAGACCCTGCTGGCCAAGAGTCAAAGCGACTGGTCTATCGTTGCAAACCTGGTCCGGAAAAACCAGTTACGGGAATTACAATATCAAGGCAAGACTTACTATCTGAGAGCTTATCGACCCAAGAAGTAGATTGGGCCGAATGGCATATAGTCCAACATCTTGAGTTTGTTGTTGGGTTACGCTTCGCTAACCCAATCTACATTTTTCAGCATCCCCTAACGGAGAAAGTATTGATGCGATTGAAAGACATGCAGACTGGCGACAGCGGCCGCATTCTCGGTTTCGACCCGGCATTTCGTCCCCACCGGCATAAATTGCTGGCGATGGGCCTGACCCCCGGCGCCGACTTCAAGATCGTACGCATCGCGCCATTGGGCGATCCGGTCGAAATTCGGATACGCGGCGCCGATCTGAGTCTGCGCCGCGACGAGGTGGCGGGTCTGCGAGTCGAACGTCTGGCTAACGAAAGCACCGGGGCGCGGCGGACGACGCCCGAGCCGGCATTCACGATCGCGCTGATAGGCAATCCCAACTGCGGCAAAACCACGCTGTTCAACGGCTTGACCGGCGCCCGCCAACATGTCGGCAACTGGGCCGGGGTCACGGTCGAGAAAAAATCCGGCGCTTATCGATACGCCGGTAAGCGTATCAACGTCGTCGACCTGCCCGGCATCTATGCGCTGGACGTCGGCGAAAAAGCCTCGTCGCTGGACGAACAAATCGCCCGCGATTACATCCTGGCTCAGCAGGCCGACCTGATCGTCAATATCGTCGACACCTCGCATCTCGAACATAACCTGTATTTAACTCTGCAACTGCTGGAAATGCGGCTGCCGCTGCTGGTGGTGCTGAACAACATGGACGACGCCAGCGGCCGCAATTTGCTTATCGACAGCGACGAAATCGCCCGCCGTCTCGACTGTCCCTTGGAATCGTTAATCGCGACCCGGAGCGCGCAGGTCCAGGCCTTGAAATCGACCATCGATGGCCTCGTGGCACAAAATATCCTGGCCCATACGGTGGTCGATTACCCACCCAAGATTGCGCAGGCGCTCGATCACCTGACCCCTCAGATTGAACAGCAGTCAGGCAAGCCCGTCGGCGACGCGCGCTGGCTTGCCACCAAGTTGCTGGAACGGGACGGTTACGCGCTAACCCACGCCGCCCCCTCCGTGCTAGCGACAGCCGAGCAATTGCGCCGGGAAATCGAGGATCAAAGCGGCGAAGAAGCCGATATCTTGATTGCCGACAGCCGTTACGCCTACATCAACCGGCTGGTGAGCGAAACGCTGACGTCCTCGGCGGCTCTTGGTCGCAGCCTGTCCGATAAGATCGACAGCATTATCTTGCATCGTTTCCTGGCGATTCCGATCTTCTTCGCGGTGATCTACTTACTGTTCACGTTGACGATCAAACTCGGCCGCGCCTTCAAGCCTTTCTTCAACGATCTCGCCCAGGCGTTGTTCGTCGACGGCGTCGGCCATTTTCTGACGCTGCTGGACAGTCCGTCCTGGCTGATCGTCTTGCTATCCTCGGGCGTCGGCAACGGCGTTCGCGAAGTCGCCGCATTCGTGCCCATCCTCGGCTTTCTGTATTTGTTCATCTCGCTGCTGGAGGAGTCGGGCTATATGGCGCGGGCGACGTTTGCATTGGACCGGCTGATGCGAGTATTGGGGCTGCCCGGCAAGGCCTTCGTGCCGATGATCCTCGGCTTCGGCTGCAACGTGCCGGCGATGATGGCGACCCGTACGCTGGAACGGCCGCGCGACCGCCTGCTGACCATCCTGTTGAATCCGCTCATGACCTGCGGTGCGCGCCTGGCGGTGTTCACGCTGTTCGCCGCGGCGTTTTTCCCCGACAACGCGGAACTGATCGTGTTTACCTTGTACCTGATCGGCGTCGGTTTTGCGGTGCTGACCGCGTTGCTGCTGAAACACACGTTTCTCCATCAGGAATTCTCGTTGGTATTGATGGAAATCCCCAGCTACCATATACCGAAACTGAAAAACGTCTGGCTCAACAGTTGGACCCGGGTCCGCGCCTTCGTCGTCAGGGTCGGAAAAATCATCGTCACGATGGTCGTGATCCTGAACCTGCTCGCGTCGATCGGCACGGACGGCTCGTTCAAGACCAACAACATCGAACATTCGCTGCTCAGCGCGGCCGGACGCGCGGTTACGCCGGCGCTGGCGCCGTTGGGCGTCGAACAAGACAATTGGCCGGCGACGGTCGCGTTGCTGACCGGCGTACTGCATAAGGTCGTCGTGATCAGCACGCTGAAAACGATTTATGCGGAAACCGATGCCAGAAAAGCCGTCGACGGTGCGCAAGCCTTCGACTTGGGCGCTTCGGTCATAGCGGCCTTTAACACGATACCGCAGGGTCTGAAAAAAATGTTCGGCCTCGCTGGCATGCAACAGACATCCGGCCCCTCTCCATTCACGGCGGCATTGCATAGGCATTTTCACGGCCAAATCGGCGCCTTCGCCTATTTACTGTTCGTATTGCTTTATTTTCCGTGCATCGCGACGACGGCCGCCGCCTATAAGGAATCCGGTCGGGGCTGGGCGCTGTTCATGGTGGTCTGGGCCAGCGCCCTGGCCTATCTGAGCGCGACGCTGTTTTATCAACTGGCGACCTACACTCAGCACCCGGCCAGTTCGACGGCCTGGCTGGCCGGAATCGCGCTGACCGCCTCAGGGATTGTGCTGAGTTTTCGCCATTGGGGCAAACGGCGCACCGTGGCAGATTGAATGGATAGATGTGCTGAACGCAGTGAAGCGCATCGATAACCGATTCATACGCATGATGCGCTTCGTTCCTCAGCGGCATCACAAATTGCTTTAACTCAGGACACAAATATGGCTTACAAAATTTATTTCGATCAAATCGACGCACAGCTGCTTAAAATCAGTCCGCATCAGGACATCATGTTGCTCAGGGTCATCGCCGCGGTGATCCCGATGATCTTTTACGGCCTCGATGCGCTCTACGACCTGCCTGCGCTGTATTGGCTGGGCATGCCGTTTTATTTGTTCTGTCTGGCGCTATATCTGGAAGGCCTGCTGAAAAGCCTGCTGTTGATGCGCAAGGTCTCGGCGGAGCTGCTGATCGTGCTGGTCATGACGGTTACGCTGATCGACGGCGCGCCGTTGAGCGGCGCGATGGTGGCCTGGTTCATCGGTTTAGGGCTTTATATCTCGTTTACGATCATCCGCAAGAACCGGGAAAAAATCGAAAGCCTGATCCAAGAAGGCAAGAAAACCGCCCAGTTGTTGCAAGGCGACCGGATCGAGGAAGTCCCGATCAACCAAATCAAAAAAGATGATGTCGTCATCATTCCCAAAGGCGCGATGGTGCCGATCGACGGCCTGATTCTCGACGGCGCTTCGTCGATCGACGAGGCGATCATCACCGGCGAACCCTTCCCTGTCTACAAAGAAAAAGGCGCCAGCGTCACCTCCGGCACGCTGAATCTGACCGAGCCGCTGCAGGTCAAGGCCGATAAAAACGGCGACGACTCGTTCATTGCAGTCATCAGCCAGGAAATCGAAAACAGCCTGCTGAATAAATCGGAGCTGCAGCGGCGCGCCGACACCACGGTGCAGATCTTATTGCTGTCGGTCACCGCCTATGCGTTCATGTTGTTCTACATCACCGGCAGCCTGCATCTGATGGCGACCGCGCTGGCCGTGGTCTGCCCTTGCGCCTGGGCGCTGGCGACGCCGACCGCGTTCGCCGCCAATATCGGTCGACTGGCGCGCAGCAACATCCTGGCGCGGGGCGGCGAGCCGCTGGAGAGCATGCAGGACATCAAAACCCTGATTCTGGACAAAACCGGCACCGTGACGCTGGCCGAACCGGAAGTCAGCCAAGTCATCGAGCTCGATATGCCGAAACTGCGCCTGTTGCAACTGGCGGCGTCGATAGAGTCCCGCTTCGATCACCCGATCTCACGATCGATTATCAACTACGCGAAACAACAGGGCGTCGACGCCTTGCTACCGGTTAAACAGGCCGAGGACCTGCCTGGCCGCGGCATCAGGGGACACATCGAACAGCAGGAAATATTGCTGGGCAGCGCCGAAACGCTACGTTATCAGGACATCGAGATCCCGGCCATCGATTACAGCGGCCGCGCGATCTGGCTGGCGCTGGACGGGCAAGTTCAGGGCGTGATCGTGATACGCGACATCATGCTGGCGGAAATGCAAAACCTCGCCGCAACGATACACGACTGCGGCATCGACAGAGTCGTGCTGGCGACCGGCGATAACGAGGAACAGGAAGCCCGGCGGGTGGCCGACTACATCGGCGCCGATGAATATCATTTCAATTGCACGCCGGAGGATAAAACGGCGCTGATCCAGAAATTCCAGGCCCAAGGCCGGGTCGCGATGGTCGGGGACGGCGTCAACGATGCGCCGGCCCTGGCCGCCGCCAATGTCGGCATCGCCATCGGCGGTCACAAGAATGTCAGCCTGGCGATCGTCTCCTCGGATATCGTGATCCTCGGCCACGACGCCCAGGACATGGTCACGATCCTGCGCCTCAGTCATAAGATGGGCAACATCATCCGCCAGAATTATCTGTGGGCCGTCGCCTTCAACAGCGTCGGTCTGGCGCTGGCGACCTTCGGCTTTCTGAACCCGATCTTCGCCGCGTTGCTGCACCACTTCAGCTCGGTGTTCGTCGTCGTCAATGCCGGCCGCCTGTATTTCACCGGCATAGAGCGATCGTTGCTGGGACCGGTTTTCCAAAAAATGGATAGTTTGACCGAACGCAAGCGACTGTGCCGCAATCCGGCGCAACCGTCCACAGCCGAAAACGCGGTCGCCGAACAAGAAGGTTAAACGATGGCCTTATTGGAAATCCATCATGCCCGCTTCAAGGCCGGCAATCGAACCATACTGAACGACCTGAGCCTGTCCATCGAAGCCGGCGAGACCCATGTATTGATCGGCACCAACGGCACCGGCAAGAGCACGTTGGCGCGACTGATCATGGGCTGCGACGGTTACCGCCTCAGCGCCGGAAAAATCCTGTTCGCAGGCGAATACATCGGCGACCGACGCATGCAGGACCGCGCCCGCCTCGGACTGTCGATGGTCTGGCAGGAGCCGGCCCTGTTCGAAGGCATCTCGGTGCGCGATTACCTGAGTCTTGGCGACAAGCAAATCGATCCGTCATCCTGTCTGAACCGGTTCGGATTGAACCCGACTCACTATCTAGAAAGGCCGCTCGACCAGACCATGAGCGGCGGCGAGCGCAAACGCATCGAACTGGCCTCGATGCTGGCCCTGCAACCCAAACTGTGCATCCTCGACGAGCCGGTGTCCGGCATCGATCTGCTCTCGATTCGCAACATCCTCTCCGTCATCGGCCGTATCAAGCAAAACGGCTCGGCAATTTTGTTGATCAGTCACCGCGAAGAAGTCGCCGCCATCGCCGATCGCGCCTCGCTGCTGTGCGGCGGCCATATCATCGCCAGCGGCGATCCACAACAGATCGTCGAACAATACAAATCCCGACAATGTATCGTCTGTGACGGTCAGGAGTGCGACTATGCAGCGGGTTGAGTCATTTTATGCGCTATTGAATGCCGCCGGCGCCGACGGCGCAGTATTGAACGACCGCGACACAGCCCACCTGGTCGCCGATGGTCAAACCCTGCTGAGCCGACAGACGATCCCCGGCGTCGCGATGAAGATTGACGAACAAGATGACATCACCCTCGCCAAAATCCGCATCGCCCGCAATCAACACATCCACAAGCCGATCCATCTGTGCTTCGGCCTGCTGCAACGCATAGGCGGACAGCGTTTCAACCTAGCTATCACGCTGGAAGCCGGCGCCAAGGCCACGTTCATCGCCCACGGCCTGTTCGCCAACGTCGAGCGCCTCCGACACCGCATGGAGAAAACCATCGAACTCGGCGAAGGCTCGGAACTGCATTTCAGCGACAGCCATATACACGGCCTGTCGGCCGGCATCGATGTGCAGACGAAAAATACCGTCAAGGTCGGCAAAAAAGCCCGTTACAGCGCCGATTTCTCGTTGACGTCGGGCCTGGTCGGCAAGCTCGACCTGAAGGAATCGGTACAGGCCGACGACGAGGCCGTTGTCGAATTGGTCTCGCGCGTCTACGGCCATCAACTCGACCGCATCAGCATCGACGAAAAAGTCAGCCTGAACGGCCGTTTCTCCCGCAGCATGATCAAAAGCCGGGTCGCATTAGAGGACGAAGCCCGAGCCGACATCGTCGGCGTCACCGAGGGCCGCGCCGAAGGCGCCCGAGGTCATATGGACTGTCTGGAAATCATCAAGGACCAGGCGATCGGTCAATCGACGCCGATCGTCAAGGTTTGTCACCCTCTGGCCAAGATCACCCATGAAGCGGCGATCGGCACGGTCGACAAGAAACAACTGGAAACCTTGATCGCCCACGGTCTGTCTCCGGAACAAGCCACCGACATGATCGTGTTGGGCATGTTGCGCTGATTTCCCTATAATGAATAAGGATATTATAATATGAGACTAATCGCCGAACACCCGGGAGAATCATGACTATAACCGAGAATCTGTTAAACGCGGTTCGAGACATCGAGCCAATCATTCGCCAATACGCCCCCGAAGCCGAGCGCGAACGAAAACTGTCCGCGCCGGTGGCCGAGGCGATGCATCGGACGGGACTCTATCGCATGTGGCGGCCCAAGGCCTTCGGCGGTTATGAATTGGACCCGGTCTCGGGTTTCCGCATCATCGAAGCCGTCTCGCGCATCGACAGCGCGGCGGGTTGGAACCTGCAAATCGCCGTCGCCCACGACCTGTTCGCGCCGTGGTTCGACGACAGCGCGGCGGCGGAGATTTTCCACGCCGACGCGATTCCAGTCGGCGCCTTCAACCCCGCCCGCAAAGCCGTTCCGGTGGCGGGCGGCTACCGTATTTCCGGGCGCACCTCGTATGTCAGCGGCGCCCACCATGCCACGGCCTTCATCGGCTTCGCCAATGTCCATGACGACGGCGAGTTGCGCCTGGACGACGACGGCAATGCCGTAACCAAGATTATCGCGGTCCCGGCCTCCGAGGCGGAAATCGTCGACAATTGGAACACCATGGGCATGCGCGGCAGCGGCAGTCATGACGTCGCCATGCAGGACGTCTTCATTCCCGAACACTGGACCGCGCCATGGAGACCGTTGCAACAACCCGGCGACGCCTACACGGGGCGCTTTACCGCCTGACGATTTGGCCGGCGATCGGTGCGCTGGTGGCGCCGGCGCTGGGCGTCGCACGCGCGGCCATCGACGAAGCGATAGAACTGATCGGCAACAAGGTTCCGGCCTACGGTCAGAAAACGCTGAAGCATCAGGGTGTCGCGCAAGCACAGCTGGCCAGGGCCGAAGCCAAGCTCGGTTCCTGCCGCGCCTATTTCTTCGAGGCCTTCGAGCAAGCCTGGCAGGAGGCCGTCTCCGACCGACCGATCACGCTTAAACGTAAAGGCGACATGCAGCTGGCGATGACCCATGCGACGCAGGAATGCGCCCAAGCCGTCAGGCTGATCCAGGAGATCGCCGGCGCCTCGGCGATACGCGAAGAATCCCCTTTTGCCCAACACTTCCGCGATGCTCACGTCATCGCCCAACACGGCTTCACCAACGCCAGCAAGCTGGAATCGGTCGGTCAAATCCTGCTCGGGCTCGATCCCGACTGGCCGTTTTTCCGTTTCTAATCCGGCCGCGTCCCGCGCCGTTCAGGCCGCGGCCCCAATTCATAATCGAACAACTACGAGAGGCACGAGACAATCATGGAACAAAGCATGAACGAATTGATGAGCCACACGACCGATATGGGCCAGGCCGAGATGTTTTCCAAGGACTGGTATAACGAATATTTTCGTCGGGCGGTCGAAAGCCGGGCGCATTCGCGCTTTTGTGAGGCCGTTTACGGCCGGGACCTGTGCCAGCACGGCATGATGGACATCGAGGAAATGGAATTTCTGGCGACATTGTTGAAGCCCGGCGAGAAGGTGTTGGAAGTCGGCTGCTCGAACGGCTATATCAGCGAATATCTGCATGGGCAGAGCGGTTGCGATATCCTCGGTCTCGATTATGCCGATGCAGCCATCGCCCAGGCGCAAGCCCGGACCCGGGAGACGGCTTCGCTGAATTTTCGCTGCGCGGATCTGATCCGGGATGAGTTGCCGGACGGCGATTACGATACGATCCTGGCGATCGATTCGATCTACTTCATGGGCGATTACAACAAGACCCTGGCCAAGCTCAATGCCAGACTGAAGCCCGGCGGCCGAATGCTCATCGCCGCGTTCCAGGCCCGAGAAGACGACGAGCCCGAGACCATACTGCAACCCGGCCATACCCGCATGGACAAGGCTTTGCAGACTTTAGGCTTCACCTATGTTCAGCACGACTTCACCCGGAACATCCGCGAGCACTGGATAAAAAACTACCAATACTCACACACCCTGCAAGCCGAGTTCACGGCCGAAGGCAACGCCTTCCTGTGCGAGGCCCGCATGGCCGAAAACGGCTGGTTCAAGGACCACGCCGAGCGCGGAACGCTGGTGCGCTTCCTGTATGTGATCGAGCATAATCCCGCATTGGCTTAAGGTTCTCCAACAGAATAGGAACGCCTCAACCCAAAGCGACGTCGAGCACCATCATCACGATAAACCCAACTATCGCGCCCAGCGTCGCGATCTCGGTATTGCCGCGATCCCGCGACTCGGGGATCACCGCATCGATGACGACATAGATCATCGCGCCGGCGGCGAAGGCCAAGGCATAAGGCATGATGGGCATGCAGGCGGTCACGGCGGCCGCGCCGATCACCGCGGCTATAGGCTCGACCACGGCCGATAACTGACCGTAATAGAAACTGCGGAGTTGCGACCAACCGGCGCGACGCAAAGGCAACGCCACCGCCGAACCTTCGGGAAAATTTTGCAAACCGATGCCGAGGGCAAGGGCGATTGCGGCGCCGAGGCTAGTGGAATCGAAACCGCAGGCCAAGGCACCGAAGGCGACACCGACCGCTAAGCCTTCGGGAATATTATGCAGCGTTATCGCGAAAACCAATAACAAGGTGCGTCGCCAGGTCGTGTCTTCCGCCGTTTCTGTCTGCACTGACGCTCCAAGCTGAAAATGCGGCAACAACTTGTCGGACAGACTGAGTACGAACGCCCCCAGTCCGAATCCCAGCGCCGCCGGAAACCAGGCCAAAGCGCCATAACCCTGCGACAAGTCGATCGCCGGAGCCAATAATGACCAATAACTGGCCGCCAACATCACCCCGCCGGAAAATCCAAGCATCGCATCCAGCAATTTCTGGTTGATGCGTTTGGTGAAGAATACCAACGCTGCGCCCAGCGCAGTCATGCCCCAGGTAAACAAGGCAGCCAACAGGGCCTGGAGGATATGAGATCGCTCGGCAAACCAATGGAAGGCTACTTGAAAAATACCAGCGTCTAAGGTGCTGAATAAAGTCGGATGCCAATCGATAGTCAAGTTAATTTCCGTCTCGATCGTGATTCAACAGGCGTCCGAAAGCATCCTCATATTCCGAACGTTTTTCTCGCCACTGCGCGTATTTATCGATCTCGACTTTCACCAGTTTCAAGACAACCACCATCACTGCGACATCATCGAGATAGCCAACCACCGGAATGAAATCCGGAATCAACTCGACCGGATTAATCAAATACAGCAGACCAAACGCCACGGCGACAATCGCCCAGGTCTCGATATCCTTGTAGACGCCCGAACGATAATCCCTGATCAATTCCAGACACAGCAACACATCCTTAATAACTTTATGCAAGGCAGGAATGCTTTTAGCCTTAGCCTCGATTTCGCGCGCCTTTTCGATAATCCGATCAAAATGCCGCCCCGTCATTTTTTTGCCGTTGCGTTTAAAGAAGGCTTGATTCAAGCCGTCTTTAGCGCGCCGGTTTTTGTCATCAACATTCATATTGAATTCCGTTAAGCGACTTGCAAAAAAGTGGATAGCGGATTGCAAGCGCCACCGAGGCTTCGGACATCAATCTAGCGATGCGATTAAAGACCGATTAGGTACTTACTCAACCAGGGGAATCGGCAATTCGTTTAACACCTAATCTCAACTCGCTTAGTACTGATCGATTTCGAATAAGATAGGAGCCTACAATGATGCCTATCGTGAAAGTTCGGGCGGAAAACTCATCGTGCAGAAAGATAAATCTCGGGAGCTCTACCGACTACTGAGTGAATCATATTATGGGCGCAAATTACGCTTGTCAATGTCGATCGGAAATGCCAGTATTTTACAGCCAACGTTGAATAACCGCATCCAGTCACGGATATTCGGATAAAACCTTTAATGCTCCCGGGGTAGCGTTCTGTATGCCAAAAATTGCACCGTTCGAAGATCATCATCTACGCTATGAAGCGTGGTTTGAAAAACATGAAGCCGCCTATATTTCGGAACTTCTCGCGCTACGCCCCTTCGTTCCATGGCGGGGGTTGGGACTCGAAATCGGCGTCGGCAGCGCCCGTTTCGCCGCGCCGCTGGGCATACAGGTAGGCGTAGACCCTTCCCCCGCCATGCTGGCGCATGCACGGGCCAGAGGAATCCAGGCCGTGCATGGGACGGCCGAGAATTTACCTTTCGCGACAGACAGTTTCGATTATGCCCTGAACGTGACAACCATTTGTTTCGTCGATTCAGCAACAGCTATGATGGCCGAGTCACGCCGAATACTCAAACCCGGCGGGCGTCTGGTGATCGGCTTCATCGACCGGACCAGCTCGATCGGCGCACATTATCTGGCGCATCAGCACGAAAGCGTTTTTTATCAGGAAGCCACGTTCTTTTCCGCCGACGAAGTGGAAAAGCTGCTACTCGATAACGGATTTACCATTGATGCCTGGGGCCAGACACTCGCACACCCCCTTCCGGAAATACGGGAGATCGAAGCCTTACGCCCAGGGCGCGGTCATTGTTCTTTTGTGGTAGTTTCGGCGACAACAGAAAGCTGATCGATCGCCGTTGTGGTAAAGAGTCCGCTTCAGTTGGAATGCGCCGATGATCCTGCAGCAAGTAAACAGCAGATAGTCAGCTAAGAGCCTGTAAACATTATGTATAAAGCTAATTTACTGATTTGCTTTGAAAAGAGCGCACGGACTTTCATTAATGTCTTGCCTATTATCGTCGGCATGCTGTTGCTGACCAGTCTCCTAATCACACTGTTCCCGGAGCAGTTTTATGCTGGCCTATTTGGAAATGGTTCTCTTCTCGATACCCTGCTTGCCGCTACTATCGGCAGCATGACCGCCGGCCATCCGCTGGCCAGCTATCTATTGGCCGGAGAAATGCTAAATGGCGGCGTAGGATTAACAGCCGTTACCGCCCTGCTGGTAACCTGGGTCACAGTCGGAATGATACAGATACCGACCGAAGCGTTGATATTGGGAGCGCGCTTTGCCGTTTATCGCAACCTGATCGCTTTTTTAATGGCCATTGCGATCGCGTTTTTGACCACATCCACCCTGCGCTTACTGGGTACGATCTGAATGCGGGGCGAACAACAAAAAAACCGTTACCACGGCTGGACGTTTCTAGTCTTGGTATTGTTCGCTTATGGCTTGGTCGGTATTCTTAATCCGGAAGCGTCGATACGAGCACCGACTTTTTTCAGACAGTCAATGGGAAAGTTGATACCCGTATTAGGACTGATTTTTTTACTGCTGCTTATCGCCAATCTCGTGGTCGATCCTAAACGAATCAGCCGTTATTTGGGCAAACAGAGTGGTCTCCAAGGTTGGGGAATGGCAGTGATCGGAGGTATCGTCTCAATGGGACCGATCTATGCCTGGTACGCCCTATTGAGCGAACTGCGGCAAAAAGGAATGCGAGAGGCGCTGATCGCGACTTTTCTCTGTAGTCGGGCGATAAAACCGCCGTTGCTGCCGTTAATGATCCATTATTTTGGCGTGACCTATACGTGGGTGCTGTGTTTATATCTGATAATCTTTGCCGTCATCAATGGTTTGTTGGTTGAAAGACTTTCATTGCACTGACAAAAATAAAGCGGCTTTAATGTAACTAGTGTCTGACAGAAAAAGCCTTTTTTTCAACCGATACCCAACTTTTGCCACACTCATTTTGATCAGCCCAGGCCATTTTCCGGAAAAAATCCATCGCTGACTCGTCTGATTTCTTCATTAGCGGGCCATTCACCGGTCTGCGGACGCAACTATCCTGTAGTGAGCCTTTTCTCACTCCGATGGTATTGTTCAGGCCGCTTGTTGGTAGGGGCCGCGCTTGCGTTTTTCTTTCGCCTGCGCCTGCTGACGCAGGATGGCGCCCAACCGTTTGATATTGCGCGAGACGACCGCCAGTGCGACATAGCGTTTGAAGCCATAGAGGCCGTGGTCGGGGCAGATATCCAAGCCGTTATGCTCCAGGGCATTGATGGCCGATTCCACGGCGGAGTGTTGGTGGCGTAGTTGTTTAAAAGCATTGCTGCCTTCCCGCGCTTGATCCGCGGCGCTGAGTCGGCCTTTTTTGGGCAAAACCACCTGTTCCAGATGATTTTTCAGTTCCTTTTGGTTAGCCGGGCTGTGAAAGCCTTTGTCGAAGCTGGTCACGGTCAGTTCGGGGAAGCGCCGGCGCGTTTCGGTGACCATGTCGACGGCGACTTTGTCATCGGTTTGCTTTTCCATCACTAGGTGGTGAAGAACGAAGCGATGGTGGTCCTCCATCACGCAGACCCTTAAACCCAACTCAACCGGGACGCCTGCTTTGCCTTTGCTGATCCATTCGGTGTGCGGTTCAAACACGGAGAAGATCTTTTCGGCATGAGGGATGGTCTCGCTGCGTATGACGCGGCGCTCAATTTGGTCCAGCAGCAGGCGGGCATAGGCCTGGTAGGATTGCAACGGCTGCGTTTCATCGGCCAGGGCGCCACGGTCCAGGACTTGTTTTAAGGTGCGCTCGGATTTGCCCAGGTAGGCGCTCGCCAGGTCCAGGTAGGTCTGATGAGCCTGTTGGATGGCTTGTTCCCGTACGGCTTGTTTGTTTTCATCCTGGCTGGTGGAGCGTTTGAGCTGTTGAGCTCTTCGGTACTGTTGTTTGAGTCGCCGGATGTTGTGCCGGTATTGGCGCCAGTCCGGCAGGTCATAGTGTTTCGCCAGCGTATGACTCTCTTCAATGGCTTTGCGGATCGCATCATACAGCAGGTTGATGTCGGTCGGAAAATGGACGTCGGTTTCGACCACAAAGGAATCGCACCGTCCTCTCAGTTTATCGCTGTGGTCGACCGTCGCGGCGGCAGTCGAGTCACTGCGGACGGTTGGCCCAGCGTTTGGCTTTTTTTTTACCAGGGCATGGCCGGCTCTGACCACTTCCTGGTTGATTTGATCGAACAGTTCCGGGGTGAACAGCCTCAGATTGTCTTTGATGCGCTGGAGAGAATACTTCGTGTCGTCACACCAGTCGCTATGGCCCAGCATCTGTCGAATGGTATTGTGGTGGTTGGCCAGTTCATGGATGCGGTCATAGTCGGTATTCAGGCCCAGACGCAAAACGCCCAGCACTAGAATTTTCCATTGTTCCAGGCCGGGCCGACCGCGCCCTGGGTCAGCGGGTTGCTGACGCTCTGCTTCGCTAAGGCCCTGACCGCTTCGGTAGGGGATAACCTGCTCGAGGATGGCGAACACACGGTCGCGCAGTTCGGGCGTGGTATAGATGTACTGCAACCCTAGCAGCAGTTGCGGGATGTCGTCTCTGGATTTGAGGTTAATCTCGATGTCGGCAATATCGACCTGACCGAGGCTCATTTGCGGATTCTTGACGGTGCGCATAGGATTTCAACGGACGAAGATTTCTGGTTTTCGTAAATTTTTATGGCGGCGCTCACCCAAAATCAGTACCTTACGGATTGAGCAACGCAACAATCGTGATTTTGGGCTGCAAACTCATTTCCCGGAATTCATTATATCCCATTGATTATTTTAGGGATAATCAATTTTCGGTCAGGCACTAACTAGCTGAAGTTTTCTAAAAATTCATCAAGCCACCATGCGTAACAGCACCTCGACCAGCGAATTTTTCGTGGGATTGGCTGGTTTGTGGTAAATCCTATCAAAATCCACACTGAGCGAGGCCTCGGCAATGAGGCGCCGAACATCGTAAAAGGCGAAACTGGTTCGTCCCTTAACCTTATGCCGGCGCTGCGACCCTTATGACATTGAGCCTATTGTTCCACAAACGTCGGCTTCATTTTTCGTAACACCCCCTCTTATATGCCTTCAAGGCATTTGATAGTACAAAATTTAGGAGGATTAACAAAAAACGTAGCCATTTTTACCACGTATGATTTATACTGGCTAAACGATAAGGTGCTTCGGTCCGCATATGTGTGCCGAAGTTAAACGGGAAGTCCGGTGAGATAGTTATCTATCGAGTCCGGCGCAGCCCCCGCTGCTGTAAGCCTGATGATTCGTCCTGATGCCACTGCGCGTTTTGTGTGGGAAGGTGGACGATTTCAAATGACGGTGAGCCAGAAGACCGGCCTGATCTAATTATGGTTGCTGACTCTCGGTGGGAGAGCGCAGGCAGGAGACCTTCTCGAAATCCGTCTCTGTACGCGTCATTTTCCTATCCAGTCTGCTCCCGAAATCCACTTTGTTCGAGGAGACTGACATGTTTTTTCAATCCACGTTTTCCACTTTGGCTGCCGCGCTCGATGCGCGCATTATCTCTGGCGTATCCATGATACTGTTCGGCGCATCCATGGTGCTGGCCGTTGGTTTTAAGCCGCTTGCCGAAGTACACAATACGACTCACGACACCCGCCACGCCACCGGTTTTCCTTGCCACTGATGAGCATGTCGAAATCACTACTGTTGTCTGCCGGCATTTCCGGAATTGCGGCGGCGATATTGTTATCCCTGATTCAAATTCTATGGGTTACGCCGTTGATTCTGCAAGCCGAGACCTTTGAAACAACCCTGTCGTCGGCATCCGATTTATCAGCGGACGCCATTGCCGGTCATGAACACCTAGACGAAGCCTGGCAGCCCGAGGACGGCTGGCAACGAACGCTGGCGACGGTCAGCGGCAACATCCTTATGGCCATCGGTTTCGCCTCGATGTTGACGGGCGCCTATTGCTTGCGGAAGCCTTCGCGCTGGACTAATGGCCTTGCATGGGGCTTGGCGGGATATGCGGTGTTTTTCCTAGCCCCAAGCTTGGGACTGCCGCCGGAATTGCCCGGCGCCGAGTCCGCCGAGTTAGTCGCCCGCCAATATTGGTGGTTGGCGACGGTTTGCGCGACGGCAGCCGGCCTGGGACTGTTGTTTCTGCAAAACCATAAGGTCTTAAAATGGGCCGGCGCTTTGCTGATATTCCTCCCACATGCGATAGGCGCACCGCAACCGGCCATCGCGACAAGTCTGGCGCCGGCAGCATTGGAAGCGCAATTCGTACAGGCGACCAGTCTCGGCAATTTGCTGTTCTGGCTGGCCTTGGGCGGCTTGTCGGCGGCGTTGGCGATTCGTTTCGAGCCGAAAAAGCAAGATCCGCTTTCGCCGGCACGGGAGAGCGCACATGGCTAAAGTCTGGTTTGTCGGCGCCGGTCCAGGCGACCCCGAACTGATTACCGTCAAAGGTCAACGCTTATTGGCCCAAGCCGGTGCGGTGTTGTTTGCCGGCTCTTTGGTTAATGAAGCGGCCACCTTATACGCCCCTGCCGGATGTCTGATTCGAGATTCCAAAGACATGACGCTGGGCGACATCACCGCATGGTTGATCGAGCAGGCCGGGCAACATGAAACCGTCATCCGGCTGCAAACCGGCGACCCCTGTCTTTACGGCGCGTTGACCGAAATGGTACGGCCGCTGGATCAAGCCGGCATCGACTGGGCGGTAGTGCCCGGCGTTTCTTCGGCATTGGCATCGGCGGCTGCGGCCGGCGAAACCTTGACGCTGCCGGAAGTCACGCAAACCGTGATCTTGAGCCGAGTCGCCGGGCGCACACCGATGCCGGCCGGCGAAGAACTGGAAGCTCTGGCTGCGCACCGCAGCACCTTATGTCTTTTCTTGTCGATTACGCTGTTGGCCGAGGTGCAGAGAGCCTTGCTGGCCGCAGGCTGGCCCGAGACTGCGCCGATGCTGGTGGTGCAAAAAGCCAGTTGGCCCGGCGAGGAGAAAATCGTGCGCGGCACCTTGCAAGACATTCGGGAGCGTTGCCGCGCCGAAAAGATTAACAGCCAGGCGATGATCATCGCCAGCCCGGCGCTCGGCGCTCGTTATTGGCCCGAGATTCAGCATTCCAAACTCTACGATGCCGGTTTTTCGCATCGCTTCCGCAAGGCCACGAAAACATGAATTCAAACTTACAAACACAAACCGTTTTATTGGTCGGCCACGGCTCGCGCGAAGCCTCCGGCAATCTGGAAATTCTGGCCTTTGCCGACGAATGGCGAAAACGCCAACCGCAACGCCATATCGAAGTCTGCTTCATAGAATTTGCCGACGTGCTGTTGGACGAGGGCCTGGATAAAGCGGCGCAACGCGGCGGCCAGGTCGTCGTCGTGCCGTTGATTCTAAATGCCGCCGGCCACGTCAAGATGGAAATCCCCGAGCATATCGAACATGCCCGTTTGCGCTATCCGGCTGTCGAGTTCATCTATTGCCGGCACCTGAGCGCATGCGAGGAAATCCTGACCGCGATGAAACGCAATCTAAGCAAAGCGATGCATGCCTTGGACGCGCCGGACCCGCGCAATACCGGCGTCATCGTGTTGGGGCGCGGTTCGTCGGATCGGGTCGCTAACGGCGAAGTCGCCAAAATCGCGCGCTGGCTGTACGAAGAAAGCGATCATGATCTGGTCGATATCGCCTTTACCGGCATCACCCATCCGCGCTTGGAATCGGTAGTGCAGCGCCAGATCAGGCAAGAGATGCGGCAGATCGTGGTGTTGCCGTTTTATCTGTTCACCGGCACCTTGATCGAACGCATACGCCGTCAGATGGAGCGGCTGCAAAGCCAGTATCCGCAAGTTAACTTTGCCCTCGGCGATTATCTGGGTTTCGAGGACGAAATTTACGAACTGCTGGATCAACGCATAGAGGAAGCCACTTCCAACACCCAACCAATGATGATGGAATGCGACGGCTGTAAATATCGCGAATTCGCCGCCGATCATGGTCACGGTCATCATCACCATGCTTGAAAACGCCTTATGAAAAACATCGTCACCGAACAACTGACCCATGCCGGTCGTCAAATCGAACACGACTCCTTTGCCATCGTCGATGCCGAAGCCGGCCCGCATGGCTATTCGACCGAGGAATGGCAAGTGGTCCGCCGGATGATCCATGCCACGGCCGATTTCGAATTCAACGGTTTGACCCAATTTGCGCCGCAGGCTGTGGCAGCCGGGGTGCAAGCGCTATTAAGCGGTGCGCCGATAGTGGCCGACGTAGAAATGATTTGCGTCGGCCTCTCTACGCCGCGCCTGAATCATTTTAATGTCACCACTCATCAGTTCATCGCCGACGAAGACGTCATCGCCCAGGCCAAAGCCGAAAACAGCACGCGCGCCGTGCAGGCGATGCGCAAGGCGCAACGCCTGAATTTGCTGGATGGCGGCATCGTCGCGATCGGCAATGCGCCGACCGCCTTGCTGGAAGTGGTGCGCATGGTGCGGGAGGAAAAGCTGCGGCCGGCCCTGGTCATCGGCATGCCGGTCGGTTTCGTTTCGGCGGCCGAATCCAAGGCGCAGCTCAGCGAAACCGAAACCGAAACCATCCCCTGGATCGTCATCGATGGCCGCAAGGGCGGATCGACACTAGTGGTGGCCGCCATCCACGCCTTGCTGGCCTTGGCCGAAGCGCAACAAGCGGCATAGGCTGAAGCGGCGCGTGGAACGTAAACGCAAAGGCACTCGCAAAGGCTATACCACCGGCGCCTGCTCCGCAGCGGCGGCGCGGGCCGCGGCGTTGGGGCTATTAACCGGCAGCGTGCCGGAAACAGTCGAATGCGAGTTGCCGAATGGGCAACGGGTATGGTTTAGCGTCAGCGATGCATTCTGCGATGGCCTATCGGCGCATGCGGTGGTCATCAAGGATGCCGGCGACGACCCGGACGTCACCGACAAGGCCCCGCTGACCGCCGACCTGCGCCTGCTTCCCGAACCAGCGAATACCGTGATTTTGAAAGGCGGGGATGGGGTCGGCACGGTGACGATGCAAGGCTTGGGTTTGGAAGTCGGCGGACCGGCGATCAATCCGGCGCCGCGCCGCAATATCGAAGCCAACGTCCGCGCCGCCGCAGGACCGTTGCTGCGACAAAGGGGCCTGGAAGTGACCATTTCGGTGCCGGGTGGCGAAGAATTGGCGAAAAAAACGCTGAATGATCGTCTGGGCATAGTCGGCGGGATTTCGATTCTGGGTACGACCGGCATCGTTCATCCTTATTCGACGGCCGCGTTTCGGGCCAGCGTGATTCAAGGCATCGAAGTGGCCGCCAATCAGGGCCAGGCTGTCGTGGTATTGACCACCGGCGGCCGCACCGAAAAGTTCACGATGCGCGAATTACCCGAACTGGCTCCGGCCTGCTTCGTGCAGATGGGCGATTTCCTGAAATACGCGCTGGACACCGTAGTCAAATGCGGGATTCGCCACGTGGTGATCGGCGGTATGGTCGGCAAGCTGACCAAGATTGCCCAAGGCGAAACCATCACCCATGCCAACCGCAGCGCGGTCAATACCGATCTGTTGGCGAACATCGCCGCCGAGATTGGCGCTCCTCCGGCCGTTTGCAACGAGATTCGGCAATCGGAAATGGCCCGTTACGCCAGTGAGCGCATGGAGGAATTGGGCTTGATCGATCCGTTTTATCGGGCATTGGGCCGGCGCGTCATCGCCACGTTACGCGAGCGCTATGCCGGACAATTTCATTTACGCATATTGATGTGCGATTTCGACGGCAACAAGTTGGCCGAAGTCGCAGGAGAACTTTGAGATGATGGAACCCTGCCGAATCATCGGCGTATTGGACAACGGCAGCCGCAGTCTGACGGCCGACGCCTTGGCGTATCTGCAGCAGGCCGAAGTCGTGATCGGCGGATCGCGATTATTGGCTTTGTTGACCGATGTAATAGCGCCAAGCGCCGAACGCCGCGACCTGACCGGTCAATTAAGCCGCGTGCCATTGTGGATAGCTGAGGCACAACAAACCGGCAAAAAAGTCGTGGTCGTCGCGACCGGCGATCCCTTATGTCACGGCATCGCCCATTTTCTGATCGACAAACTCGGCCGCGAACGCCTACAAATTCTACCCAACCTGTCCATGCTGCAATTGGCCTGCGCGCGTTTGGGGCTGGCCTGGCAAGAGGTGCGCATCGGTTCGGTGCATAGCCGCGATGCCGGCGAATGGATTTGCGGCGCCGATGCCCGGCATGGTTTGTACGGATTGTTGCAACTATTGCGGCAATCGCCGTTGACGGCGGTGTTGACCAGCCCTGACAACACCCCGGACCGCATCGCCCGTATGTTGCAACGGGAAGAACTGACCGAAGATTACGACATCGCGGTGGCCGCCCAACTGATGCAAGCCGAAGAAGCTAACTCGGGTTGGCTGTCGGTCGACGAGGCCGCCGGCCGCCGTTTCGCCGACCCCAATATCGTGCTGATCCGGCGCAAGCCTGTTAAACAAGAAGCGCTGTTCGGCCTGCCGGACCGGCGCTATCGACAACGCAAGCCCGATAAAGGCCTGATCACCAAACGCGAAGTGCGCGCCGTCTCATTGGCGCGAATGGCGCTCAAGCCCGACAGCGTCGTCTGGGATATCGGCGCCGGTTCCGGTTCGGTCGGCCTGGAGGCCGCGCGGTTATGCCCGCAAGGCCATGTCTACGCCAGCGAGAAAAACGCCGAAGACGTGGCCATCGTGTCGGCCAACCGCAGCAGTCTGCAAGTCAGCAACTACACGCTGCGCCACGGCCGCGCGCCGGATGGCCTGGAAAGCTGGCCCGATCCCGATGCGGTATTCATCGGCGGCTCCGGCGGCGAATTGCGCGAGCTGATTGCACTATGTCTGAATCGTTTGCGCGAAGGCGGCCAGTTGGTCATGAACTTCGCAACGCTGGAAAACCTGGCCACGGCCACAGAGGCGTTGAAAGCGGCCGGCGCCGACTGGGATGTGGTGCAGCTGCAAGCCGCACGCAGCAAACCGATTTTGCACATGCACCGCTTGCAAGCCGAAAACCCGATCTGGATCGTTTGCGCGCAATCCGGTGCGCCACAGGAAACAAACGATGAATGAGCGTACACCAGGGCGTCTGTTCGGCGTCTCGCTGGGGCCCGGCGATCCCGGCCTGATAACCCGCCGCTCCTGGGAATTGTTGCAGCGACGAGATTGCTGCTGGACTTATCCTGTCCGGCGCAAGGGCGCCGACAGCCATGCCTTGCAAATCGCCTTGCGCGGCGGCTTAGCCCTGCCGCCGCAACAGTCGGCGTTGATCTTTCCGATGACCCACGATACCGAGATTTTGGCCGGCTACTGGCTGCGCGCCGCCGAAACCGTATTGGCGCATCTGCACAGCGGTCGGGACGTGCTGTTTCTGGTCGAGGGCGACGCCTCCACCTATTCGACTTTCGGCCATCTGGCCCGCACCGTAGAGGCTTTGGAAGCCGCCGTCGCGATAGAAACCGTACCCGGCGTGTCGTCTTTCAACGCCGCCGCCGCGCGCGTGGCGATGCCGCTGGCCGATACCGACGAGACCGTCGCGATCATTCCGGCCGGTTATGGCATCGGCATGATCGAACGTTTGCTGGACGATTTCGACACGCTGATCTTGCTGAAAGTCAAACCGTTATTGGACGACATCATCGATTTATTGCAGCGCCGCAATCTGCTGGCGCAAGCGGCCTTCGTCGAAAAGGCCGGCGCGCCGGAGGAACGGGTCGAGCGCGATATCGAGCATCTGCGCGGCGCAAAGGTCAACTATTTGTCCTTGCTGCTGATCCGCAATCCGCACCGGCGGCGTGGCGAACTGATTCGCGGCTGCCGCAAGAAAACCACAACGAGCTAAATACTATCATGAATTCACTGTCCGAACCCCGTATCGCCCTGGTCGCGATCACCAAACACGGCCTTTCGCAAGCCCTGGACCTGGCCGCGCACTTACCCGAATCCCATTTGGCGGTTTCGGAAAAATTCGCCGCCGATTTGCCGGCTATCGCCAATCCCATCGAAGTATTGCCAGGCGCCTTGCGCACGAATATCGGCAGGCTGTTTGAAAACTACGATCAGTTGGTGCTGTTCATTTCGCTGGGCGCGGTGGTCAGGCTTGTTGCACCGCACCTTAAATCCAAGGATGAAGATCCCGGCGTGGTCGTCATCGACGATGCCGGGAAATTCGTGATTCCGGTGTTGTCCGGCCATGTCGGCGGGGCCAACGCCTTTGCCGAACGGTTGGCGGCGCTGTTGGATGCGCAAGCCGTATTGACCACGGCGTCCGATGTCGGCAAAACCATCCCGGTGGATATTCTGGGCCGGGAATTGGGCTGGCGGGTCGAGGCGCCGAAAATCAACATCACCCGCGTATCGGCGCATGTCGTCAACGAAGAGCCGGTTGCCTTCGTGCAGGAGGCCGGCGCCAAGAACTGGTGGTCGCGGCCGACGCCGCTGCCCGGCAATATCCATGTGTTCGATAGTTTTGAACAGGTCGATCTCGACCATTATCGCGCCGTGCTATGGGTTACCCGTCGCGACATCGAGCCCGGATGCTGGGAAAAACTCGCCGAACGTCTGGTGGTTTATCGCCCGCCGCTGGATCAGAACTGATGAAAGTCATACTGGGTCTGGGCTGCGATCGCGATACCTCGCCAGCTACTTTGCAGAGCGCGGTCGACCAGGCTTTGGTTCTGGCGGGTTTGGACAAGCGCGCCGTTGCCGGCCTGGCGACCATCGACAAGAAAAACGACGAGGCCGCGATTTTACAGCTGGCGCAGCGGCACGGCTGGCCCTTGCAATTTTTCAGCGCGCAACAACTGGCGCAAGTCGATGTGCCGAATCCGTCGGAAACCGTGCGCAAATACATGGGCACGCCCGCAGTCGCTGAAGCGGCCGCGCTGTTGGCGGCCAATGCGACTATGTCGGCCTTATTACTGGAAAAACACAAATACCGCGGCGAGGACGGTAAAAACGCCACGGTTTCGATAGTCAACATGAGAGACTGATGAACAAAGGCAAAATTTTATTGGTAGGTTTCGGCCCCGGCGCGCCGGAGCATATGAGCCAACGCGCCCTCGACGCCATCGCCGAAGCGGATGTGGTGATCGGTTATTCCACTTACATCAA
Organism: Methylomarinum sp. Ch1-1; assembly: GCF_030717995.2. Taxonomy (NCBI): domain Bacteria; kingdom Pseudomonadati; phylum Pseudomonadota; class Gammaproteobacteria; order Methylococcales; family Methylococcaceae; genus Methylomarinum; species Methylomarinum roseum. The sequence goes on from NZ_CP157743.1 coordinate 3,229,677, forward strand.
ATTGGTGCAGGACCTGCTTGACGGCAAGGAAGTGATCCGTAAAGGCATGACCGAAGAGCTGGATCGCAGCATCGAGGCTTACGAACATGCCCGATTGGGTAAAACGGTCGCACTGGTGTCGTCGGGCGACATCGGGGTTTACGGCATGGCGGGACCGACCTACGAAGTCTTGTTCCAGGCCGGCTGGACGCCGGATAGCGAATTAAGCGTCGAAGTCATTCCCGGCGCGACGGCCTTGAATGCTTGCGCGGCGCTGGTCGGCGCGCCGCTGACGCACGACTTTTGTTCGATCTCGTTATCCGATTTGCTGACGCCGTGGCCGACCATCGCCCGCCGGTTGGAAGCCGCGGCTCGGGCAGATTTCGTCGTCGGGCTGTACAACCCGAAAAGCGGCCGCCGCACCGGGCAGATCGTCGAGGCGCAACGGATCTTGCTGTTGCATCGCCGGCCGGAGACGCCGGTGGCGATCGTCAAATCCGGCTACCGGCGGCGTCAGTCTATTCAGATGACGACATTGGCGCATATGGCCGATTGCGAGATCGGCATGCTATGCACGGTATTGATCGGCAACAGCAGCACCTTCGTTCGCGAAGGCTTGATGGTGACGCCGCGCGGCTATGCCAATAAATATGACACCCTTACAGGCGACACCAAAAACGGCGAGCAGGCGGGCCGTTCGCTGAGTATGGGGCTTAACGGCTGGCATGCCTGCGTGCGCCGTCATATTGGCGAGCATCCGGAGGCGAACCTTCGCGACGTCGCCGCGCATTTCGACGCGCCGTTGGGCGAAATAGTGGCGGCTGTCGCGAAAGCCGGAGAAGAAGATGATGCTGGAACGATGCTGGCCCGGCCAATAGCTGACGATCAGCTGGAAGACGTGCTGGTTACCGCACGGAATTGGGGGCGACTGCGGGCCGTGGTGCGCAGTCATGGCGCCATCGCCGAAATCCTGTTGGAAGCGCAAAACCTGACCCGGAAGGATTCATGGCTGAATTTAACCAACAAGCATTGCCATTTGCATGTCGATACCGGCCGCATCGCCAGCGCCTGGTTTTTCAGTCAGGGCGACAAACAACGGGGAATGTATTTGCTAGACGCTCACGGAGAAGCGATTTGTTCGTTGCTGCTGGTCAAAGCGGGCGGTCAATTCGACCAGAATGCTCTTGAGTGCTTCCAGCAAGCCATCGAACAATTCGGTCAAACGCCAAGCTTTACAGAAGACGATATTTCCGAACAAGAGAAAAACGATGAATGACACGACTATTCCCGAAAAACCCAAGCTGGGCGATTACAAACGCCATTTGCTGGTCTGCACCGGTCCTCGTTGTACGCAAAACGGCGAATCTCAGGCCTTGTTCGACAGCCTGGGCGCAAAGTTCAAGGCGGCGGGTCTGGATAAGGGCGCGTTACGGGTGAAACGCACCCGCACGGCTTGTTTCGCCACCTGCAAGGCGGGGCCTATCGTCTGCGTGCAGCCAGATGGCGTTTGGTATTACAACGTCACCGAAGCCAATCTCGACCGTATCATAGAGCAGCATTTGCTCGGCGGCGCGCCGGTGGATGAGCTGATTTTTCATCACGGCCCCGGATGCGAATATGACTAATAGGGAGATTTAATCAGGTATTTCCGGTCGGCTATTCGAGATTACTTACTAACGGTATCCGTTATATAAATCTCAATTAGCTATCCGGCGAGCGCTAAAAATCCGACATTCAGATCTTCTATATTTCGATCTACTGACTGGCTGGTATCGCATCTCGCTCGCGGCAACACCACTATACATAAAAGGAAACTTCACATAATGGCCGAATTCGGAAATACCGTTCAGTTAATCGAAAAAGCTGGCGACATTGGCGCCTTGTTTCGTCGACAGTTCACGGGCAATACGGTTTCTCAAGCGATAAGGCACCTTCTCGTTCATGACAATGGCAAAAGGCCGCCACCGGCCATGCTCGACGAAATAACCCGCCAACGCGCTGACGCCGTTTAGCGTTCCGGATTTCGCGTAGATGCCGGGTTCAATTTCCGGCAACAAATGCTTCCAAGGGCGAAAAGCCTGTAACAACTCGGTCAACTGTTGCGGCGATAGACGGTTAGTGTGGGACAAGCCGGCGCCATCGGCCAAAGCAAAATTTTTCCAGGCAAAGCGGCGGGATAGCTTTTCTTCCATATAACGCTGCACATCGGCGGTGTTGGCCGGGCGGCCATAGGTTTCCGAGCTCAGCATTAAAATCAATTGATTGGCGATGAAATTCGTGGAATATTTCAGCATCGTTCGCACGATCTCGCCCAGCGTCTTGCTGTTGACGTGCGTATAAAAAACAGGCCGGTTAGGAACTTGGCCGAAAACAATCTGAAGCTGAGAACCAACTTCGACACCCTGTTTCCCTAACAAAGCCGCCAACAATTCGGCGAAATATCGCTCGGCGTCGCGCGGACTCGGGCCGGTTTTGACCCGCAAGACACCATTGCCAATCGAGTCCGCTAAACTTTCCGCATAAGCGGTCAGAGGCGTATGGGCTTCGGCAGACGCCACTCTGCCACTAACCTTTTTAAGGTTTACCGTGTTGAAATTTGCCGCGACGGCGCTAGGCACCGCATCGTAGGGATTGTTGGTCGCACCGGTGCCAGGCAACACTAAATCTTCAGCAAAAACCGACGTATCCAAACCGATGGTTTCAATTTGTTTCAAACCTTTCCGTTTAAGATTCCTGGCGATAATTTCCAGTTCTTCCGAAACCAGATAAGGATCGCCGCTACCTTTGACCCACAGCGTTTTGCTGGCATCGTCCAGATAAAATCGGGTGCGAAAGCGATAGTCTTCGCCCCACTGCCTTAACGCCATCCAGGCGGTCGCCAGCTTGGTCGTCGAGGCCGGAATCAAAGGCCTGTCGGCATGGTCGGCAAGAACAGTCCGTCCACCCGAATCTAATACAACCAGACCCGCATGATTAAGTCTGGAAAAAGCCGACAAGGCCTCACCCGCAATGCTTGAAACAGGTGTCAAAAGCGCTAACGCAATCACCCAGGTTAGAATAGGTTTCATAGGACTCAATGTGAAAGAAACATACATAGAAACTCCCTCTTAACGATAGGAAAACAATTGTTGCTTGCGAATTGAATTCTGCTCAATGCGGCTTTGTTCTTAAATCAACATTCGAATTGAATTCTGCTCAATGCGGCTTTGTTCTTAAATCAACATTTATAGTATATACCCGATGCTGATAGGAAGCGTTAAAGCGATCAAGTTCGGTAAGGATTATGCTAAAAATAACTTCCCGATTGGTTTCCATGCTCTGCGCTCATCTTTATACATAAGTCTCGTCATACCCGCCGGGAAGAGGGTATCCAGCGCCAAGAATGGCGGGCAAAATACATCCATATAGCCTGGATTCCGGCAATTCCTGCCGGAACATAAAGATGTGTATAACGATGATTGCTATGCGTGGAAACCCGGTCAGGGACGCTTCAGCGTCCCTGACCGCAGAGCGGTTCAGTCTTCATTCCCACGCAGAGCGCGGGAACGATAGTGCAGATACCGGAAGTTATACTTTCGCACTTCAAAAGAAACCCGATGGAAAGGGCGAGTGTAGGAATACGTAAGAAAGACGCTTGAAGATCTGATTTTCAGAGGGCTCCAAGCGCCACAATCATTATTTCAGATCTTCTGCCGTCAACTGCGTCAGCGGTTTGCCTTTATACTCGCCGGTCAGGGTTTTCAGAAAGGCGACTATCTTACCAATCTGGTCACCGGTCAAGGTTTTGTCTAATTGAACCTGAGCCATGATTTTTACCGCCTCGGCAAGCGTTTCGACAGAACCGTCGTGAAAATAAGGAAAAGTCAACTCGATGTTACGCAACACCGGCACCTTGAAATAATGGCGGTCTTTCTCCTGCTTCGTGACATTGAAACGGCCTGAATCGACTTCGGTCAAAGGCCCTCCGCGTAATTTGAAATAGTCGCGTTTGACGCCCATTTTTTCGTAGGACAAACCACCTAGCGCTGGCCCGAAATGACAGGAACTACAATTTTTCTTAAACAAGTCATAACCTTCCTTTTCATCGACACTCAGAATTTCCTCATCGCCTCTCAGATACTGGTCGAATCGGGAATTCGGCGTCACCAACGACTCTTCAAAAACGGCGATCGCATCGGTCACGGTCATTTTCGTCAGACCCTGTTCAGGATACAATGCGGCGAAAGCCTGTTGATATTCGGGAACTTGTTTTAATTTTTCAACTACATTGCTCCACTCGGCGCCCATTTCGACCGGATTGGCGACCGGCCCTGCGGCCTGCTCCTGCAAGTCCTTCGCTCGGCCATCCCAAAATTGCGAAATGTTATACATCGCATTGTAAACGGTCGGGGAATTGATCGGTCCTAGTTGTCCTCGTATGCCGGTCGCGACCTTGGACTGATCGGTTCCGCCTCGAGCCAAGTCGTGGCAAAACGCGCAGTTCAGGGTGTTATCGCCGGACAGTAAACGTTCATGAAACAACTTGTCGCCCAGCGCGACTTTGGCCTCGTCCAGCTCGACCGACAATGGCAACGGCTGCACCGGTTCGCCTTTTAGCCAAGCAACAGCTCCTTGAGCCCAAGGCAGATTCGCACGTTCCTCGGCAATCCATGCGAGGATGCTTTGTTTCTCGACGTCAGTCAAACTCCCCGTCCAATGCATCAAGAGATATAGCGTCGGCGGCATACTGTCGTTACGGATAACGCTCTCGATCCTGGCCAGCATCAGCGGCGTAAATGCTTCTTTCCCGCTGTATAGTTTTTCGGTCAAATGCAGACGTTGACTGGCTTGTTCGATATCATGTTGCATCAGTTGTTTGGCGATCGGCAATTGCGCATATATCGGCATACGAGCCATGCCGGGCGAATGGCAATAGACACATTTCTGCTGTAATATCGACGAAACTTTGACAAAAGTTTCGCCGCTGCCCTTAACTGGCGCAATCGATTCGTTTTCACCCTGTAAACCAATCAGATTGGAAAGGGCGAAAAATATCATCACTGCCGACAATAACAGCAAAAACCATGCTATTTTTTTCATAATCAGAATCCCATTGTTAGAGCGTTCATATTGAACAACTTGTGTGCGGATACAGAGCCAGCTTTAGTGAGTCGTTAAATTAACCTCGGGTCGGTTCAAGACCGAATCCTTACTTGATCAGGAAATCGCGCATCATGCCCATATCTTCATGTTCCAGGTTATGACAATGGTACATAAACAATCCTTTGAAGTCGTTAAACGGTTTCAGCACCGTGACCTTTTCGCCCGGCATCACCAAAACGGTGTCTTTCCAACCGCTGTCGACCAATCCGGCCTCGACTGTATCATAGCCACGCCGATGCCTAGAATTGACCTCGCGTTTGATAACTTGAAATTGCTCACCATGTAAATGCATCGGATGCGGCATCGCCATCATGCCATGCATACCATGATGGAATCCGTTGTCGAATTCGATGACTTGCAGGGTATTGACCGGTATGACTTCGTCGGCCCTAACATCGTTCATTTTATAGGAACGACCATTCAATAACGCCGACATATGGCGCATCGATAAGGTGATTCTCCTAGGGTGATCGGCATTGGCGGCCTCTTTATAATGCAAAGGTTCAATCGTCGTTAACCGCTCCGGCAAACGCTGATGACCTTGGCTTTGTTTCACCACCTTCACTTTAAACAATGGATAATCGCCGCCTAAAGGCAGTGCACCTCCCATCATGCGCCCTCCTCCCATGCCGCCGCCCATCATGCCGCCGCGATGCCCCCCCATCATGCCGCCCCCCATCATATGTCCGGAAGCGGAAAACGGAATGCTGCGCAGCGTGAGCTCGCTACCGACTTTATAATCGCTAAAATCGACCCAAAGTTCTCGACGCTCCGCCGGCCCGAGCATCAGATAGGGGTAACGTTGCGGGCGTTCTAACAAGCCACCATCGACACCGATGACGGTAAAAGGTGAGCCGTCATCCCAAGCCAATTTATAAATACGGGAGTTGGAGCCATTCAACACCCTCAATCTATAGGCTCGGGTTTCGACCGGCAATTTAAAATCAGGCTCCCCGTTGACAAAAATACGGTCACCGAGAAAGCCTTGCATGCGCTGCATCATATGACTGATATAACGCAACTGGTTGTTGCGATCGAAACTGCGGTCCTGTATCACTAGCGGTATATCGTATTGACCGCTGGGCAATTCCAGTGCTTGCTCTTCATCGTCGCTGACGATAAATAAGCCGGCAAGGCCGGAATAGACTTGGTTAGCGGTGACACCGTGAGTGTGGGCATGGTACCAATAAGTGCCGGCGCGATTTAGAATCTCGAATTCATAGACATAGGTCTGGCCATGATGAATCGCATACATCGGATTGCCGTCCATGTCAGCAGGGACATGCAAACCGTGCCAATGCAGAATCGATTCGGCCGGTAAATTATTCCTCAGATAGATACGAACTTTTTGCCCCTTGTGCAGATGTATTGTCGGAGCGAGATAAGTGCCGGGAATATCACCCAAGACATTTTTGTTTCCCTTCATTACGTTTCCGGAAATTTTCCAGATCCGGGTGGGTTTTCCATCAAAGATAGGAATGCGGACCGAATCCATCTTCAATTCGATCTCCGCATCGGGGTTAAAATTGGGCGATGGTTGATTTTTCATCGCGGCAGTTTTGGCCGAAACCAAGACGGGATGAGAGACTGCCGCAGCGACTGTGACACCGGTATATTTCAGCAACCTTCTGCGTTGTATATCCATCGTTTTTTTCATCTCTGTATGCTCCAAATTTTATTTAATTATTATGGGATATAACCATCTATCTGAATAATAATGATTTCAGGTAGAGCATCAGCAGCCTCTTCATGCCCTTCGAATTCGTCAAAAAACAGGCTGGAATGCAAGCAATCTGTAATTAATAATAAACTGATATTGCTTGTCAAACCAGCCTTTTTGTTTGACCGTCACAAAGAGCGATGTCCGCTAGAGTCCAAGAGTTTATGTTGAAGTTTGTCAATTATTACGCCTGCTTATGCACATGTTCAGGCAGTTTCATAGCAAAATTAATCAAACAACCTTAATAACCCGGCGGCAGCAGCGGCTCTATGCCCTCGAATTCTGCCTTGGGGTGATGCTTGGTGATTATTTTACTGATTTCCTCGATACGTTCTTTGGCAATATCCACCATGACTAACAATTCACCTTGTTCGATCGCCTCTTCATACTTTTTAACTTTTGAATTGCCTACTTGTAATCCGGCCAATCCACTCATCATCGCGCCTATCGTCGCCCCATACACGAGTATGCCTAGAATAGGGCCGCCGGCGATCGCATAACCGGCAAAACGCAAGCCTACCAGCCCGGCCAATAAACCGGTGGTCGCACCTAGCGCAGCTCCCCGTTCCACGGCGGGAATAAAGTCGGTTTTTTGGAATTCGGTCGCTTCAGGCAAATCTTTTAATGGTGTATCCCGTTTGGCCAATATATGCAAATGTCGGTCTTCGATACCTTGCACACGTAATTCATCGACAATTTTATGGGTGATTTCGATATTCGGCGCCAAAAAATAGATTCTTCTCATGTCCTTCTCTCCGCGTTAATGACTAAAGGGCTAATCCTATGACAAAAGTGCTGTTTAACCCTGAGGCAAGCGCTGAACAATGCCATTCGAGATTCTCAACACCCATCCCGGGAATAAAGTTTTCCTAGCTAACAATATCAATCACTTGTCATGATGGATATTGGCTATGCCTCCCTGCCAACTTGACACGCCGGTTAAATCAGCATTGACTCAACTGAATTTTTAAAACTTTTGTTAACTTAACGATAACCCATTTTATTAATAGAGGTAAAGCCCATAAATTCCTCACTTTAAGCCCACTAAACATAGAGACAGAAGAGCTAAAGAGTTTGACTGTTTTAAAGATTATTAGTACCGATATCACATCAGTTAAAAGCAAAAAAGCAGCCAATGTAAATACATAGTAAAAACTTAGCTCATACTAGCGCGCCACTATTTCTGCGAAAGCTTGTTTTGGGCATCCCAGCCCAAGCAAGCGGCAGAAATTACGTGGCGATTATTGCCTCCGGCGGCCCCGATTCGTCCTGCGTCCGTGCCACTCCGCCATATCATCGTAAACTCGATGCTGGCTCCGTCGCACTCCCACAAATGACTTGACGGCGTTTCGGGAGACTTTTTATTTTGTCTCCACCTTCGCTCTCGCTTCGATTCCGACAAAACAATCGGCCCTACGCCTATCGGGGACTAAAAATCTTCACTTCGCTGGCGCTCCGTTTCCAAGATTTTCAGCGTAAGCGTTATGTTTTGCTGTATGGTTTGTTTTTTCTCGGACGCCCACTCGGCGCAAAAAGCTTCATTCGCCCGCTACTACGGCTATTCATGGATAACGGCGAGAGTTTAACCTCGCTTTGTTATGTCCGGCATTGCTTTAATGAGTTAAGATATTACCTTGAATTGAGCGCGGTATAAGTATATATTGAACAGCAGTCTATGTACTAGACAGCTTTAAACATTGCCGTTATATACGAATATGTCGTAGGTAGGCTGAGCGCTTACGAAGCCCAACATTTCCGGCGCACCTAATTTGTTGGGCTTCATTTCATTCAGCCCAACCTACAAATTGAGACATTCCGCAATATATGTATAACGATAAAGCTTTAAACAGATGACCTCTGTACGCATTCTTAAGAAAAATAACTAGTAATTATTCAGCGTATTTTTATCAGAGGGAGTAGGCTATTGATTTATCGGGCTGTCTGCAACAGGACGTTGCAGTCAGAGCTTACATGGAAGTATTCACGCGTCCCGAGAAATCAATGGTCTACTCCCTAAACCCTGAAAGATACTGAATAGTTACAATAACTAAAACTAATAAATTAAGCTCTACCGAATCAAAAATAAACCAGGTTTAACATCTTCATAAATTTTTATAAACCGGTAAGGCAAATAAGCTGGCAAAAGAATGGATTTGAATACATTTAATAATTCTCGCTACTTCCGAATGAATTGTTTAAACAAGGTGTTTTTTTGTTTATTGTCATTTTATGGCGGAAATGGCTATGCTGAAAACGACTTACAACGAGACAACCCATTAGAACAATACCGCCAGCTATTTGCCGAACAACAAAAAGAATTCGAGAAACAACGTCGAATTATCGAAGAACAAGGCAAAGAGATCGAAATCCTTAAGGCTCGCATCAATTCCTTAGCGGCGCAAAGCCCCTCGTCACAGCCACCTGCTACTGAAGCCAATAACGATCAAACCGTGATAGCCGCGACATCCCCCAAAAAGAAAATAGAAATACCGAGCAAACCGGTCGGCCAGGCGCCGCCTCAAGCGAGTGAAAAACCCCGCCCTCCCGAAATCCCAAGATTAAGCGAGACAGTCGGCGGCGTCTTAACCAGAAAAGGCAATCTAGTCATCGAGCCTGCATTGGAATACGCCTATACCGATAATAATCGAGTTTTTCTTGATGCATTTACATTTTTACCGGCAATCGCTGTCGGCCTAATCGACCTGCGTGAAATTAAGCGCCATAGTTTCATTGGAAGCCTAGCGGCGCGTTATGGCATCACAGACAGATTGGAATTTGAATTCAGAGCTCCTTATGTATACCGCTCCGACAGTCAACGTTCTCGAGCCGTTAGCATTGGCGTCGGTGAAGATGAAATATTTAACGCCAGCGGCAATGATATTGGGGATCTGGAATTCGCCACTCGCTATCAACTCAATAGCGGCAGCGGCGGTTGGCCGATTTTTGTAGGCAACATGGTGGCGACGGTTCCAACCGGGACCAGTCCTTTTGAAGTTGATTTTGTGCAATCCACACCGGGTGCTGTTTTCCCCACTGAATTACCCACCGGCTCCGGTTACTTCAGCTTTCAACCCAGCATTACCGCGCTTTACCCTAGCGATCCAGGCGTCTTCTTCGGCAATCTGAGTTACAGCTACAATGCGGAAACCAATGAAAATGTCGGTAAGGTCGACCCAGGCGATGCAGTCGGCCTAAGTTTCGGCATGGGTTTCGCCCTGAATGCACGCTCTTCCTTTAGCCTGGGTTATTCCCATAAGCATGTGTTTGAATCCGAAATTAACGGCCAAACAGTGAATGGCAGTGAACTGGATATTGGTCAATTATTAATCGGCTATTCATTCAGATTCACGCCCAAAACGAACATCAATTTATCTTTGGGAATAGGCACGACAGAAGATGCTCAAGATATTAAACTCAATCTTAGACTGCCGATGACCTTCGACTTTTTGTCCCAGGCTTATTGACGGGACGATGCGAGATTAGTTTGTCTTCCCAAAGTTGAGAGCCCGCATTCCTTTATAGTGTTATGTCACGACAATCTTTATAGTGTTATGTCACGACAATATTGCCCAATGTTTCATGAAGATGGCGGTGTAGGTAGCAGCGATAGCGAAACCCATCAATAGCCTAGACAGATGGGTTTCGCGTTGCTCTCGACAACCGCTCCCCGCGTTGCCCTACTTTTTGCATCCTTGCAGTCGCATCCATCCCCCCACAAGAAACCAGAATCACCCATGCAAATCAATTTATTACGGATTGTTAAGATTTTTTATCGTGTACAGAGCGGGAAATTATTGAAGCTTGAAAAGAAGCTCATATCGTAAAGACTCAGCGCAATTTAAAAGGGAGTCCCCTATCGTTTCTGCTTATTGGAGTCTTTGTTGGAGTCTTTGTTGGAGTCTTTGTAAGTGCCAAGAAATTAGTCAGACGGTCAGATGCTTAGTCATTCCGGCATGAATTGCCGGAATCCTGTCACCATGGATGATAGCTTATACAACTGAACTCATGACCAATCACCTACTCGAACAAAAATGCGGACTAGGACTACCGCAACCGCCATGACGGATGCGGTATAAATAAATCGATAACAGCTCGCAAAACTGACTTTTAAAAAATTGGCTCTCTAGGATTTCCCGTGGTAACCCCAATATCTAGTGTCCCGTAAACAAAGTCCGGCGTCCCTGCACATCCAGCCAAATATGCTGGAATAATCGGCCCAGGTTATAAATACCGTAGCAGCGGCGCTTGATCACTTTGATTTTGTTATTCAACCCTTCAACAAACCCGCTGGTTTCACGCCGAATAAAATAGTTGGTGATGTGATCACGCCAGTTGTTTAATGTTGTGACAAAAGACGTGAAACAATCCAATCTCAATTCCGCAATTCTATTCAGCCACTGCGTTAACGCCTGTTCGGCCTGCGCTTTGGTCAGGTTCTGTTCAAAGAGACCGGTTAGGACTTCACGTTGAACATAGACCTCTTTCAGTACCGGTGCCTGCCGGAATAACGCCAATAAAACGATTTGCTGTTCTTCGGTCAAGCGATTCCAAGGCTTTCGAAACGCCCACATGGCGCCTTTCAGTTGAGCATACTCCGATTCCGGTAAGGTTTGTTTCAGTTGCTTCATTTCGGCTTTGCGCGCTTTATCGGCACAGTCACGATAATGTTTGGCGACATGAAAGCGGTCTACCACAACCTGAGCGTTGGGTAGGGTTTCTTGAGCGGCATTACAGTAACCTTCGTTCATATCGATGCAGACACGACGGATGCTTTGGCATTGCCGAGGCGGCAGCGTCTTTAAAAAGGCCTTGACGGTTTCTTTTTTGCGATCCGGTAACACCGCCAAGAGATACTTTTCACGTTGCGCCGTCAGTCCGGACACGATGACGACAAAATCCTTATGGCCTTTCTTCAAGGCAATTTCATCAATTCCAATCAACTCTAAATCGGGCACTGTCGACCAGTCCACTTGGCGCTGAATATGCCGATCGAGGACACCTTCAATACAACCGATGCTGAGATTCCGTTTCAGGCTGACGTCACTGAGCGTGCTATTGACCAACTCGCGTAAAATCCAATTCTCATAGGCTTTGGTATGCGGACTCTTGGGATCGTACCACTCGCAACGTTGCGTTGTCGTTGGCCCTTTGTCACAGTAGGGACATTGAAAACGCTTCGGCCGGATGCGAATCCAGACCGGTCGGTCAAAAATCGGCAGATGCCGTAGCGTAATCGCTTTGTCGTAACCGTGAAATTTGTCGATCGTCCGTCCGCAGTGACGACATACCGCCGTATCACGGGTACTGACAACAGTGATCACCAGACCCTTATCGGTTTGTTCGTATTTTTCGACGCTAACATTGGGCAAGTCTAACGGTATTTGTATCTGCGGTTGATTCATTGGCATTCAAAAAAAAGTCGTGTCGTTCTGGTATTTTACAAGAGGCTCCGGTTGCGGTCTTCTAACATACTATATGTTGTGGTCTCCCACGGGAAATCCGGAAGAACCAAAAAATTACCACAAAAACAAATAAATGAAGAATTATTTAACCATTGTCGGCAAAATATAATTTCGAAAAGCGCCCGCCATATCATGGTTAATATTTTTCAAATTACTTATGTCTATATTAATGGTATTGACTGTGCGTATCACCTGGTTATCCAAGTTATTCTGAATAACGGAATTCAGCATCGAATGAGTTAAGTCGGCGGCAAAATTTAATGAACCATTTTGAATCAGAGGGATATTTTCAGGCAATTTTAAATAAGACGAAAATGATTCTACGCCGTTGCGATAAATTATTTTTTCAAAGCTAAAGTCAACCACCATTCCATTAGCCAGAGCGAAGCCTCCTCGCAACGCATCCAATTCGGCATTTGAAACTTTACGCCAGTCAGGCCTGATTCGGCTCTCCGGATAATCCCCATCATCCGCTTCGGCAAAGGTAATCGATCCCAACAAACTCAACAGCAATGCAACTCCGGCGGGTTTGATCAATTTAATTCGAAAAAAACGGTATTTGTATGCTTTCATCTTGATCACTCTCCTATAAATCGAAATTGCCCGGCTGCAGCAGGTTAAAATCAGCCAAACTTGACCTGTCTACCGCAGTGCCTAAGGGCGCCTTGACCCTGAGAGCCCATTCGCGTCGATCCTGAAAATGATTCGCCGCCAGCTCCTGTTTATCATGAATTAAAAACAGGATGCGATGATTCCAGATCTCTGAAAATTTATCTCGGTCTATCGCCTTAACGCCGACGGCAGGATCGCCTACCAAAACCTCGGTATCACTCACCCCTTTAATAAGAACGAAATGCATATAGCCATTATTATTGATAATGGTTATGGCCGGGACATTAGCCTTCGTCAGCTGATCCAAGTTTATCCTAAAGCCGTCGGAGCTATAGCCCTTTCTCTCCAGATAGAGCTTCATATCCAACAATGAAAAGCCTAATTTTTTTATTTTTTCCTGATCGCCATGCCGATACATATCAAGAAAAACATGTTGTTCATTGACATTGTCTTCGTAGTGAAAAGTCAGCAAGCTGGCCAATGCCGCCGAACCACAGCTAAAGTCGAATTGCTGCCTGTAGACAGTTTTAAACAAGCGTTCTTTAAAACTCGTTACCGAAACATTGTAATTACCGCCGCCGGCTATGCCATTCAGCGCGATACTGCCTGCGCATGCCGGCATCACGGGCAACACAGCCAGCACATAGGCTAAAATCAGATGTTTCATACACCACCTCCTGACAGTCGAATTAACACGCTAAGGCGTGATCGTCACATTCACTATCGTCGAGTCCTGAATAATGACCTGATTTCCGGTATTTTGAATTACCGAGATGAAGCCACTAGAGCCGGCAAAGGAACCGTTATCGATCATATTGAAGCCATTGGTATTATTTACCGCCACGTTATCAGCCATATAGGCCCCCACAGACATTTTGTTAAGCGTCGTCACATCAACTACGCCCCCACGCCCCCGCGCCTCGTCCAACTCGTTTAACAACACCGGTTCAACATTCGGCAGCGCATTCTCTCGAACCACATCCGCGCGCAGATTGCTTTGACTTGACAACAAAACCAGAAGAGATAACAGGTATTTTTTTAATCGTATTTCCATCACAAACTCCTCCTGAATTAATGAACCTGTAACTGCCGGTGAACATGTTGTCCACCGGCATACATACCAACCAAGTTAAATCGACAGCAATCAGCTTATGGTGCAGGCTGAGCAACATTAACATTACCCTGGAATGACACTTGTTGTTGTGTCAGAGCCGAAGCCCCAGAGTTTTGAACGTTTTGGCTGATGCCTGCGAAGCTGCTGAAAGATCCTTCTATGCTGTTATTGGCGGGAATTCCGGCAACCAAAGTAGGTATGCCATCAGCGCCTTGGCCGGTCACACTGCCCATCAACTCCGAGTTATTGACCGAATAAGTCGCTGTCGCATTGCCGACGCCGGCAACCGCATTGCCCTTGCCATACGATTGGACATTGGTTTCAGTGTAGGTCGAGGTGGCATTTCCGGCATTGGATGATGCCGCCCCATCTCCAGAGGACTTTGCATAATTGTTGGTCGAATTGTCGCTGTTGTCCGACGTAGCATTACCGGTGCCATTCACCGCAGCGGCCTGATCCTTGGCTTTTACAAAGCTATCATTTTTGGAAATATTTGTGGTATTTCCGCTATCGTTGGTGCTGCTGTTGGTATAGCTGAAGCTCTTATCCTCAGTTTCATTGATCGTTGAGGAATATGAATTGCCGCTATTGTTAGTACTGCTATCCGTATAGCTGAACGTCTTGTTCTCGGTCTCATTTTTAGTATAAGACTCGCTATTACCGCTGTCGTTGGTGCTGCCGTCCGTGAAACTGAAGCTCTTATTTTCGGTTTCACTGGTGGAGATATTTTTACTGAGCGTCTTGGTGACATTCACCGTTTCAGCGTTATTGCTATAATTCTGACTGCTGTCATTAATTGTCTTGCTGGCGCTGCCGCCGTTTGCTGTCGAATTTTCGCTAGCCGAGGCGTTAGCTTTTCCATAAGCATCCGACGTCACCGAAGCGCTTTGCGTATCAACTACCTCGGTTGCTGTGTTGGTTGGATTTGCCCAGACATTTGACGAGGCGCCCAAAATCAGCGCAATACTTGCGGCCAATACTGTTTTATTTTCTGTAATCATGATACTAACTCCATCAATTGTAATGACGATATGGAAATCGAAGAATGACGCCTGTGTAAGGTTCATCCTGCTTCCAATATTTGCCTACACGATAAAATGAGGCACCTGTTTATTGGCCGACATTCACGTTGCCTTGAAACGACACTTGCTGCTGGGTCAAAGCGGCGGCGCCTGAGTTCTGTACGTTCTGACTAATGCCGGCAAAGCTATTAAATGAGGTCGTGATGCTATTGTTTACGGGAGTTAATTCTGCCCCACCTGGTATACCGGCCACACCCATGCCTGAAACTTCACCGCTTAATACCGAGTTATTGACCGAATAAGTCGAATTGGCGTCGCCGACTCCGGCAACCGCATTGCCACGCCCTTCTGAAGCCACATCAGTGCTGGTATAAACGGAAGATGCATCTCCAGCATTTGAAGAAACGGCGCCGTCGCCGTAGGCTTTGGATTTGTTGTTGATCGAGTGGTCGCTGTTATCGGACAAGGCGTCGCCGTTGCCATTGACTACGGCCGCCTGATCTTTGGCCTTGGCATAGCTTTTATCGATATTGATCGTTTTGCTGTTGTTACTGTCGTTACTGCTGCTATCGCTTTTCGATTTATTCAGCACAGTCGAATAAGACTCGGAAATCGTTTCAGAGTTGTTACTATCGTTTGTACTGTTATTTGTTTTAGTTTTACTGATGGTTTCCGTTTCCGTTTTGGAAATGGTTTTAATGTTATTACTGAAGTTAACACTGTCATCAGTTTTTGTTTTAGTGATGGTTTCAGATTCCGTTTGAGTAAACGTTAAATCCTTGGATTTGCTTTTCGTGATGTTGGTCGTATTGCCGCTATCGTTGGCGCTGCTGTTGGCATAATCGACGGTTACCGTACCGCCTGTTGCGGTGCTGCCTTCGGTCGCGGATGCATTTGCTGCGCCGTCAGAAATCGAATCGACATAGGCGGTCTGGCTAGTAGCGCTGCCGGCTTCATTAGTCGGATTCGCCCAAGCACTTCCGGCTGAACTCAATACTAGGGTGATACTGGCGGCAAGTAATGATTTATTGAAATAAAACATGTCTTTAACTCCTTCTAAATTTATAAGGTCACCAGAACAACTGTCTGATGGGTCGGTATGCGAGATAATTATCATTACGATACCCGCAATTATCTAACGCGTAATCAGTGTCGCCAATACGACCTTAAATTTCCATAAACGGGACATTAAATTTATCTAAAAAATCGAGCATTTATTTTATCTGTGATTGTTAACCTCCACCGGCAAAACATGGGCTTCCACGTCATCGTGAGCCGACACTACCAGGTAAAAATAACTGATGCTTGACATTAACAGAGAGTCTGCCATCTGATATCTTCTGAATGTCATGATTTTTTACAGGATTTTTCTAGCATTATCGACACCATAAGCCTGATCTTTCCTTTTAAAATAACAAATATCCGTTTGATATCTTTCACTTATAGATCGACTTACCCATCAGGTCATCAGTTATATTAACTCTCTTGAGTGTCATTTTTTTTTACAGTCGTTAGTTGTCTCGCGGCTAATATAATTCCTTTAGTCGACTATTTTTCTTCTGACATGGGGGCACAAAATTCTTACAAAAAGAGTAACGATGTCCTGTTGCAAGCACATTAAGACGATAATTCAGACCGTAAGACACACAATTAATGACATGGAGCATCCTGTAATTGGCATGAGCTGTGCTAAATATTTAAATACCTTATGATTTATAGACTTTTGAGATCACTAAAAGCCGGAAAAACTATTAACAATCGATAGCACTATTTTTCTGGAGAAAAGACTTATGCCAAGACAACGTTTTTGAATCGGCTTGTTATCATCCGAATTTCATTGGCCCCAATAGGACACAAATTAAATTTTTGATCGACCAGCTGCAACCGAGGATAGAAGCTATGCTGTTAAATCGCCATATATTATTAATATCCGACGATAATTATATTCTGGGCATGATCAAAGGGTATTGCGTTGCCTACGACTTAACATTAGAGGAATTATCGAATCACGAAATATTACAAGAAAATAATATAAATAAAAGCGTTAAGCTGATTATTGTTGATTTGCGTAAACAAAAATCATCACTGACAAAACCCAACCTTAATCTATTACATCAAATCAGTGATGGGCATCATATACCGGTCTGTGCAATCCTAGACCCCTTGCAAGATCAACTGAGCAAAGATGCCCCATGGATAGAATGCTTTTTGAAAGAACCGATATTGGAACAGTTAGGTAACTACCTGCGAACCCAGTTTCATCATAAGCCTCATTCTTTTCCCGAACGAAGGCGTAAAGATAGAAGGACTAATACGGACCGACGCCGATTTTTTTCCTCCTCGCAACAAGCAAGTCCGTCTCATGCTTATGTCCATAGCTCACCTTTTTCCGTTCCGGAAAAAAACGACAATACTTATTTTCTTGGCCCTTTTGAAATCAACACAAACTGCAAATCTGTTTATTTGCAAGACAAGAATCTGGGCTTAACGTGCAAAGAGTTTAGTCTTTTCAGTTTACTTGCAGCTGATGTTGAACGCGCCTTCACAGCGGATGAAATCATTCAGCACCTGTGGCCCGGAACCGACCGAGCCAATAAATCCGACCTTTACCAATATATGCACCTGTTACGCAAAAAAGTCGAAAAAGATCCCGCCCGCCCTTATTGGATAATCAATGTCAAAGGCGTTGGATATAAGCTTAATATAACGCCTGCATTGAAAGAGAGCGGGCAAACACTCGAATATCTGAATTACAAACAAGCATCATCTTGAAATCGGGGATAACGGCTAAAAAGAGAGGGGGCTACGCATATCGCCAATAAAACTCCCAAAGCCCTAGTCTATGGGAGTTTTACTAGCGAAGGTAAAAAGCGAGATGCAGTGATGAAAAAAGAAGGTAACTATTCAGTATCTTTCAGGGTTTAGGGAGTAGACCATTGATTTCTCGGGACGCGTGAATACATCCATGTAAGCTCTGGCTGCAACGTCTGACCGTCAGGGACGATGGAAATGCAGATTTTGCAGGAGCAAAAAACCTGCCTGTTGCAGACAGCCCGATAAATCAATAATCTACTCCCTCTGATAAAAATACGCTGAATAATTACAAAAGAAGATGCCTTAACGGCCGCCGATGTTAAGGTTTTCTTCGAGAGTGCTGAAAACGGTCGCCGTGGCGAAAAGGACGGTTGAAATGATGAATTCTCCGGACATAAACCCGAAGACACCGACAAAAAACAGCCCACCAACCCAAATATCTTTTTTCAAACTAGTCATATTAGCATCCTCTGTATGGGTTAAAAATAATAAGTTGCCTACGGGCACACTATAATTAACTATACAAAAAGAAACAATACGGCTTTATTTAACTTAATTATTTCTTATAAAGAAACAATATCATGAAACTTTTTCTCGCTGTATCCTTCTACTTAAAATTTAGTAAATCACCGTGTCGCCAGTTCACGATAGGCGGAATCGAAATACAACAACGGCTCTCCTGAACGACAGCACACTTCTTCAACTTGGCCGATAACGACCCAGTGCGTGCCGGCCTCGACCTGCTGAACCACCTTGCATTCAAGCGAAGCCAAGGCCTCATCCAGCACCGGCGATCCTAGCGCGCCTTCATGCCAGGCAACGTTAGCGAAACGCTCCTCCTGACTGCTGCCACCGGCGAATTGATTAGATACTTGCTGTTGTTCGGCGGTCAGAATGTTCACGGCAAAATGTTTTCCTTCCAGCATTACCTCGCCAGTATCGGTAGAGCGATTGATACAGACCAGAATTTGTGGCGGCTCCAATGAAACACTACTGAATGAGGTGGCCGTCATGCCCTTGATGCCGTGCTGCTCGGTTTTTGAGGTCACCACGGTGACACCGCTCGCCCATAATTTCAGAGCATTCTTAAATTCTTGATCGTTAACTGCCATAATTTTCTCTTAGTCATATTTAATCGTATCTGTAACTAGTCAGTATAAAAATGCTTTTACTATCAGTTACTTGCTCCAGAAGACGCCGTTCACCCAGCACCTAAATACTAGCGCGCCACTATTTCTGCGAAAGCTTGTTTTGGGCATCCCAGCCCAAGCAAGCGGCAGAAATTACGTGGCGATTATTGCCTCCGGCGGCCCCGATTCGTCCTGCGTCCGTGCCACTCCGCCATATCATCGTAAACTCGATGCGGGCTCCGTCGCACTCCCACAAATGACTTGACGGCGTTTCGGGAGACCTTTTATTTTGTCTCCACCTTCGCTCTCGCTTCGATTCCGACAAAACAATCGGCCCTACGCCTATCGGGGACTAAAAATCTTATCGGGTCAGAGGGAGCCGCAGCTCCCGTCTGCCCACAGAACCGTGCGTACGGGTCCGTACACGGCTCCTCACGTAAGACGAATCCATTGAGATACCTCAAACCAATGCGCTAACTGTCGGTCGGATCGTATTTCCTGTCCCATCAGGTTGATAAACCAACTGTTCGGATAGGCTCTCGTCACCGCTCGGGTTGCGGAAAGCGCCCACCGTTTCTTGTTGGAAAAGACCGTCTGGGCGGCTTGCTTTCGCGGTACGCCCCGTTTGACCAGGTTTCGATACAGATGCTGTTTCCGCTTCTGCTGACTCACCAGCCTCGCTCGTAATCGTCGCCGGATATGGGCTTCGATTTTCCTCAGCTGGGACGGGTATTGGGTCAAGCTGTAGTAGTTGGCCCAGCCCACGTACCACTGATTAAGGTCGGCCAGGGTGTGATTCAGCGTCTGATGGGTGCCTCGCGGCGTTAAGGCTTTGACTTTACTCATGGCCGTTTGCAGGGCTTTGTGCGCAATCGCTACCGTCCCGTCGACCACGGTAAAGCCTAAGAACTTTACCGCATCGGATTTAGCCACTTGGCTTTTCTCCCGGTTCACCTTCAGTTTCAGCTTGTTTTCGATGAATTGGCTGACTTTCTCCATCACTCGCTCCGCCGCCTTTTGCGACCCAACGAAAATGTTGCAGTCATCGGCAAACCGACAAAATTCC
Source organism: Methylomarinum sp. Ch1-1 (assembly GCF_030717995.2). Lineage (NCBI taxonomy): Bacteria > Pseudomonadati > Pseudomonadota > Gammaproteobacteria > Methylococcales > Methylococcaceae > Methylomarinum > Methylomarinum roseum. Next base: position 3,249,738 of record NZ_CP157743.1, read on the forward strand.
AGTCCGCGCTTTTCCAATTCCTGATCCAGTTCGTCCAGAACAATGTTGCTCAGCAAGGGCTTAACGGTCCGCCCTGCATCGCACCTTCCTTGTTGGGGTTGACGACGCCGTTGATCATCACGCCACTGCGCAGCATCATGCCGATCAAGCGCAAGATGCGTTTGTCGGCGATCCGTTGCCCCATCCGGCCAATCAGCCGGTCGTGGTGAATACGATCGAAGAACTTCGATAAGTCGATGTCCACCACATAGGGTTTACCGCTTTCCACGATCCGTTGCGCCGCTTGCACCGCTTGGTGTTGACTCCGTCCCGGACGAAAGCCATAGCTGTGCCCTGAAAAATGCGGATCAAAGATCGGTTCCAGCAACAATTTCAGGGTCGTCTGTACCACACGATCCCGCACCGTCGGTATGCCGAGCAGACGTACGCCCTTGCCGCCAGGCTTAGGTATTTCCACTCGGCGAACCGGCGAGGGTTGGTAAGTCCAATCCTGCAATTCCTGTTGCAGACGACTTAGCTCTTCGTCTAAACGGGCTTCAAAGTCGGCTATCGTGACCCCGTCAATGCCGGGTTTGCCTTTGTTCTTCTTCACCTGTTCAAATCCCGCACTCAAATACAACGTTGAGCACAGTTGGTCAAAGAGTCTTGGTTCCTCAATCAATCGGTCATGTTCGTTCATTTCACTTTTTTTTCTCTCTCTTGCAATGGCCTTTCTTCAATCTCGCGCAATCGATTCGTTCACTGTTTACGACGCGAATAGTCGATTGCTCCTGTCAGGCTGATCTCAGACCCTCAGTTTATAATCAACGGCCATGGCCGCTTACGTGTTCCACCCTTCACCTCCAACTTCCTGTCACTGGTTCGATGTTTTTCCCTCAGCTATGTCACCATAACCTCATCGGCATCGAACTTTACGATTACTACGGCTTCATCTGCAGACCCTCGGTTCATCACGTCAGCATTACTGCTGCGCTTAGGGCTTAAGGTGTCGCAGTTACACCGACCCGAAGCCGACGGCCCTTCACTGGGTAAGATAGTCAACTTTATCTCGGTCCACCTACCTTCAATACAACAGCAAGTTACGGTGAGAATATCGGACTTCGGTGGACGCGGGCACCTCATCCTCTTGCTGCCGCCTTACGAAGGTTCACTCTCGTTTAGGTGACCGATTCGGCTAGAGCTTCTTTCAGATTCCGCATTGGCTCTCGGTAACCGTGCTTCCCTGTTGGGTAGCTACCGGGAGTTTCTTTGGACACCCTTGCTTTCGCCTACTTCTTCCCTTCTCACAGGGCAAAGGCTGGACTTTCACCAGCTAGCTGACTACCATGCCAGTCACACCGCTCCGTTTCCAAGATTTTCAGCGAACGAAGATGATTTATCGCAGCCATTAGCCTATGGAATTTAGGTGCTGGGTGAATATATCCCTATAGGCTCGGATGCGACATCCCTGTCGCATACACTTCTTCCGCAAGCAATTGATAGTAAAAGACATATTTTCTCATTATCAAGCTGAATAATTACTCGTATCTATTCAATCATCATAAACAAGGCTGCAACAGGCAGATTTTTGCTCTGACCGCCCAGGAAGGCGGAAATGTAGAATCTACCTGCAAAATCTGTATTCCCATCGTCCCTGATGATCAGACGTTGCAGCCATAACTTACGCCGCACAGGGAAGTGCAAGTGCCGCGTAAGATAGGACATCGCTAGCGGCCGCCACACACAGAATAGTTATCATTTAATCTACTTTGATGATTTAGCGAATAATTTTCTTAAATCATAATGGTATATAAAGCCCGGCAATGCGAATACGCCAAACAGGCATAAGGTCGTGACATAAAACTCCCAATCCTGGGACTGATGCATGCCGGTCAATTTAAATTCAAGCCCCCAGGCCAGCAGGCCGGTCAAAAGATAATAGACCAGCCATTCCAACCATCGCCACCAGGCATTTTTGTCAAAAGCAATAAACAACAAAAATCGCCCACTCAACCAAGGCAGGTTGGCCGTTATCAACGCGGTGACAATAAAAGCTTGATATAGCGCCGTCAGAGTCATCAACCTTTGGGACGCATATGCGGGAATAACAACACATCGCGAATGCTGGGCGCATCGGTAAACAACATCACCAAACGGTCGATGCCGATGCCCTCACCCGCCGTTGGCGGCATGCCGTGTTCCAGCGCGGTAATATAATCGGCATCGAAATGCATCGCTTCATCGTCGCCGGCTTCTTTTTCCTCGACCTGTTTTCTGAAACGCTCGGCCTGGTCTTCGGCGTCGTTCAATTCGGTAAAACCATTGGCGATTTCGCGGCCGCCGACAAAAAATTCGAACCGGTCGGTGACATGAGGGTCGTCGTCGTTGCGCCTGGCCAATGGGGAAACTTCTACCGGATAGGCCGTGATAAAGGTCGGATTCATTAACCGGTGCTCGACGGTTTTTTCGAAAATCTCGATCTGCACCTTACCTAAACCATAACTGTCTTTAATCGGTATACCGAGTTTTTCCGCGACTTTGACCGCCGACTCACGGTTAGCGATATCAGCCAGCGTCAGTTCCGGGTTGAAATGCAGTATCGATTCGAGCACGGTCATGCGCTCGAACGGTTTTCCGAAGTCATACTGCTCCCCTTGATAGTCGATCACCGTTTGACCGACCACATCTTCAGCCAAGCCCTTCAGCATCGCCTCGGTCAGGTCCATCAGGTCGCCGTATTCGGCATAGGCCTGGTAGAATTCCAGCATCGTGAATTCAGGATTATGGCGAGTGGACAAACCTTCGTTACGGAAATTGCGGTTGACTTCGAACACTCGTTCAAGGCCCCCGACCACCAGGCGTTTCAGATAAAGCTCCGGGGCGATGCGCAAATACAAGCCCATATCCAACGCGTTATGATGGGTGGTAAACGGTCTGGCCGTTGCCCCGCCGGGGATCGTCTGCATCATCGGCGTTTCGACTTCGAGAAAATCACGCCGGGTTAAAAAATCACGAATGTAGGCGACAATTTTCGAGCGCATCAGGAAGGTCTTGCGCGACTCATCGCTCATGATCAAATCGAGATAACGCTGGCGATATTTGATTTCCTGGTCGGCGATGCCATGAAATTTTTCCGGCAACGGACGCAAGGCCTTAGTCAATAAACGAATATCGTCGACTCGCACGCTCAGTTCACCGACCTTGGTTTTAAACAGCGTGCCTTCGGCGCCGATAATATCGCCGATATCCCACTTCTTGAACTGTTCGTTGTAAAATCCCTCCGGCAGGGTATCCCGGGTCACATAAAGCTGAATCTTGCCGGACATGTCCTGAATATGACAGAAACTGGCCTTGCCCATGATCCGTCGTGTCATCATGCGTCCGGCGAGTTTTACCCGAACCGGCTGTTCTTCAAGTTCTTCCTTGCTTTTTTCACCGTATTCGGCCAGCAATTCCCCGCTGACGACATTGCGGCGAAAGTCCGTTGGAAAGGCAATACCTTCCTCTCGCAGAGCACTCAGTTTACTGCGTCGTTGTTTAATCTGTTCCTGTTCGTCTAATTCGATTTCTGACATGTTGGTTTTAATTTCTAATGGGATTAAGCAAAACCCGCTATGTTAATGATGCCGGATCCGTTAGTGCTGATCCAGCCGATTATAATGTTACAGACCGCTTTTCAGGCTGGCTTCGATGAACTGATCGAGATCGCCGTCCAACACCGCCTGGGTATTGCCAGTCTCGACACTGGTACGCAAATCCTTGATCCGCGATTGGTCGAGGACATAGGAGCGAATCTGACTTCCCCAACCGATATCGGATTTGGAGTCCTCAACCGCCTGCTGACTTTCATTGCGCCTCATGATTTCCAGCTCATACAATTTAGCCTTCAACTGCTTCATCGCCGTATCCTTGTTTTTGTGCTGGGAACGGTCATTCTGACATTGCACGACGATGCCGGTCGGATTATGGGTAATCCTGACTGCCGACTCGGTTCTGTTAACGTGCTGGCCGCCGGCGCCGCTGGCCCGATACACATCGATGCGCAAGTCGGCCGGATTGATATCGATCTCGATATCGTCGTCGATTTCCGGGGAAACAAACACCGCGGCAAATGAGGTATGGCGACGATTGCCGGAATCGAACGGCGACTTTCGAACCAGACGGTGCACGCCGGTCTCGGTGCGCAACCAGCCGAACGCATATTCCCCTTCAAATTTGATTGTTGCGCTTTTGATGCCGGCCACATCACCGGGCGATTCTTCGATCAGTTCGGTTTTAAAGCCCTTGCGTTCGCCCCAGCGCAGATACATGCGCTCGATCATCGAAGCCCAATCCTGAGCCTCGGTGCCACCGGAACCGGACTGTATGTCCAGGAAGGCATTGTTGGCGTCCATTTCGCCGGAAAACATCCTGCGAAACTCAAGGCCTTCGACTTTTTTTTCAAATTCATCAAGATCCGCGGCGACCGTTTCGACCGTTTCCTCATCGCCTTCGTCGATGGCCATGTCGAGCAGCTCGCCGGCATCGGTCAGCCCTTGCTCCAATTCCTTGATGGTATCGACGACGGCTTCCAGCATGCCGCGCTCCTTCCCCAAGGCCTGCGCCTGTTCCGGATTATTCCACACCGACGGATCTTCGAGCTCTCTGAGCACCTCAACCAAGCGCTCACTTTTCACTTCAAAATCAAGATAGCTCTTCAGCGCCTGGGCGCGTTGATGCAAATCGGCAATCTTGTTTTTTATCGGGTTAATTTCTTGCATGAATTTTTTTATCCATTCATCATAGGCCGAAAAGCGCTGACGCCTCTTCGGTGTAAAAACGAACCTTATATTATAATCCGATAAGCGGCTGATTTACAGGACTGTATTTGTAACCTCAGTTCGGGATAACAGAATCATATATTGCAAAGGGTTAAGACCGCATCAGGTCGCTCTGGAAGCGCTATCTGATACAGGCTGATTTGTTAACCCGAACTCAGGTTATTCGTACGATAGTTGCGCAGCGACCAAATGATGAAGGCGACGCCGATCAGAAAGAATGGAATGCTCAAAAATTGGCCGGTCGTTAAACTAAGCTCGTTGGCATAGGCGGCCTGTTCGGTTTTAACAAATTCGAGCAGAAAGCGCAGCAAAAACACCAACGTGGTAAACAAACCGGTGAGCAAGCCTTTTATCGGCAGATAGGCGGTTTTTTTGTAGGCGAAAATCAAGACAAGAAAAACCAAGGCATAGCCGGCCGATTCGTACAATTGCACCGGATGCCTGGGTAAATAATCGATCCTGGAAAATATCACCGCCCAAGGCACATCGGTGGGTATGCCGAGAATCTCGGAATTGAAGAAGTTGCCGATTCGAATCAGACTGGCGCCCAAGATGCAGGACACTGCAACCCTGTCCATCAACCAGATGTAACTGTCGTCGGTTTTCAATTTATAAAGATACAGGCTGATTAAGATGCCGATAAAAGCGCCATGGCTGGCCAACCCGCCTTCCCAGATAGCTAATATTTTCAACGGATGACTGAAATAATAAGCCGGATCATAAAACAAACAATGCCCCAATCGGGCGCCGACCACGGTGCCAATCGCCAGATACCACAGCATCCGGTCCAAGTCCTCGACATTTTTCTGTTCGCGCTTATAAATCCAGTACATAAAACCGTAACTGGTCATAAAAGCGGAGGCGAACATTAAGCCATACCAACGGATTTTCAATGGCCCCAGAGCCAGTAGAATCGGATCGATGTCCCAGACAAAATAATTCATCATGATTAGGTACAGGTTGTGCAAATCGGGTAATTTACCACAAATAACAGCGAACGCTGACAGCGCAAAAACATCCCCAGCAATTCCCACTTTGGCATTCAAAAAAGGGCATGGGGTGTGTTTGGCGTGGATGTCGGCAGCAAGGATGCTGCCGTCAAGCCCCCCAGGGATGGGTTTACCCAGCACCTAAATTCCATGGCTACTGGACTATATTTTACATTCCAGCATAATTTAGGTGCTGGGTGAACGGCGCTCCTCGACAGACACACCCCATGCCCTAACCCCGCAAAAATACTCAAACTGATGGGAATTGCTGAAACATCCCTAGACAAATCATTGTCGATCTTTTCTCAGGATGCCGGCCAGGACAGGCTGCCGTCGTTAGCCTTCTATCAATCCCAGCGATCGTCCCTGACTTGCACACGACCGTCGACGATCTGTACTGGAAAAGTCTCGATATCTTCGTAAGCGGGCGCGCATTTCACCTCGCCGGTTTTAACACAAAAACGGGCGCCGTGGCGCGGACAGACGATTTCATCCCCCACGAGCTCGCCGCTGGCGATTTCTGCGCCATCATGGCTGCACACATCCTCGATTGCGTAAAATTTCCCGCCGATTTTAAACACGGCGACATCGGCGCCATCGACATCAACGATCACAGATTCACCTTCGGCCACCGCATCCACGGCAGCGACATCGATCCAATCGCTCATTATCTTCCTCTCTAACTCAACAACTTTTCAAATACACATCGTAGCGCAGCAACTTGCCCTGAAAACTTTGCGTCGGTTTGCCGCCCAGGGGTTCGGCATAATCGGGACTCTTGACGACCACCCGTTTACCGGTCGCCTCCATTGCCGCCACGAACAATGCGTCACGGTCTAAATCGTCGCCCAAGATATCGCGCAATATCGTCATCGACTTCTTAGCCAAGGCCGACTTTTTGCGCTTAGGAGGAAACATCGGATCCAGGTAGATGCAATCAGGCTGTTCGGGCAAATGCCTCAGTATCTCGATCGCGTCGCCGACTAGCAATTGCGGCGGCGTTAACGAGCGCCGCCGCACCCAGTCTTTCCCAGCCAGGCGGGCAAAGCCATCGGCGACCAGCTCGGCCATCAGCGGTGATCGCTCGATGCAAGTGACCGCATACCCCATCCGAAACAAAGCGAGGCTGTCCTGAGCCCAACCGGTCGTCGCATCGACGACGGTACGGGTTTTCTTGCCTATGGCCTGGGCAAATAGACTTTTCTTCGGCGCCGGCCAAGAATGCTGTTCGCCGCTGCGCGGTTCGATATCGACCGCTAAGCCGCCTTTCTTAAGCGCCTGCCGGTCTAACAATTTCAGGCAACCATCACGATAAATCAGGCAAAATTGGAGCTCGGCGTTGCCAACGATATCGGCCAGCGGCATTAAGGGAAGCGCCAACCTATCCGCCAATTTCTGCTGATCCAGTTTGTCGTCATCGGTTTGATAAGCAAGAGCGATCCGCGCATCTCGCGGAGAGCTATGATCGGTCATGTATCGCTAATTGATAGAAAATTGGCCCGCGCTTCTCGGTCGAGCCGAGACAGCAATTCAAGCTCGCCATCGCCCCATCACTCGGTGGAAACCGATTTTTCCTTGTTCTGAATCGCCGCGTCCAAGGTATGCCAGGCGAGTGAGGCGCACTTGACCCGCGCCGGATAATCGCGTACGCCGGCCAGCACGGCCAGTTTACCGACCGCTTCCAGATTGACCTCTTCGTCTTTACCGGTCACCATTTCATGAACCTGCTTAAACAGCTGTTCGGCTTCAGCTACGGTCTTGCCCTTGATGATTTCGGTCATCAACGACACCGATGCCGTGGAAATCGCGCAGCCGGAGCCCTGGAAGCTGGCGTCGGTAATCACATCGCCATCCAGTTTCAAGTATAGCGTCAAACGATCGCCGCATAAGGGGTTGAAGCCTTCCACCTTGCGATCCGCATCTTCCATCGCGCGAAAATTACGCGGGTTTCTATTGTGATCAAAGATTACCTCTTGATAAAGATCACGCAAATCATCAAACATTAGCCAAATACCTCTATCAGCGATTTTATTCCGTCTATTAACACATCAATTTCTGCTTTGCTGTTATATAGCGCAAAGGAGGCGCGCGCCGTCGCCGGAACCTCAAAAAAATCCATCACCGGCATCGCGCAATGATGGCCCGCCCTGACCGCGATTCCAAGGCTATCCAGCATCGTGCCTATATCATGCGGGTGTATTTTATCCAAGACAAAGGACAATATCGCCCCTTTCTCGGCAGCCTCGCCGATAATGCGCAATCCCGGTATCTGTTTGGCGTGCTCGGTCGCATAACTGAGCAATTCGGCCTCATAGGCCGCCACCTTGTCCATGCCGATTGCGCTCAGATAATCGATTGCAGCGCCCAAACCGATGGCATCGGCGATGCTGGGCGTGCCGGCTTCGAATTTATAGGGCAGAGTATTATATTCGGTTTCTTCGAACGTGACCTTGCGGATCATGTCCCCGCCGCCCTGATAAGGAGGCATTTCTTCCAATAAGGCCTGCTTGCCGTACAAAACACCGATGCCGGAAGGCGCATACAGTTTATGGCCGGAAAACGCGTAAAAGTCGCAATCGAGTTCCTGCACATCGGCAGGCATGTGCGGAATCGCCTGGGCGCCATCCAATAACACCGGCACATTTCTGGCGTGGGCGGCGGCAACGATTTGTTTCACCGGATTGATCGTTCCCAAGGCATTCGACATATGGGCCACCGACACCAGCCGGGTTTTATCGCTAAACAACTTTTCGAACTCATCATAGATCAATTCGCCCTGTAGATTGATCGGCGCCACTTTCAACACCGCACCGGTTTGTTCGGATAGTAATTGCCATGGGACGATATTGGAATGATGCTCCATCGCGGTGATCAGGATTTCGTCACCGGCCTGTATATTCGTCCTGCCGAAGGTCTGCGCGACCAAATTGATCGCTTCGGTGGTGCCTTTAACGAAAATAATTTCTTTCGTGCTGGCGGCATTGATAAAATTTTTCACTTTCTCTCGCGCGCCTTCATAACGATCCGTCGACTTGACGCTCAAGGTATGTACGCCTCGATGCACATTGGCGTATTCGTGGCGGTACAGATGCGAAATACTGTCGATCACCGTTTCCGGCTTTTGGCTGGTCGCTGCATTGTCCAAGTAAACCAACGGCTTATTACGGATTTTCTCCTGCAAAATCGGAAAATCCGCACGAATTTTTTCTATCGGGAAGTCTGTCATGTTTATGTTGTTCCTAACGTTACCGAATGTTTTCTTGCTAAACGGCGACGTTTTATTACTTATGATGAGGATTTTAGAATCCTATCCTTAAACGATGGTAACTATTCAGCATAAGAATTACCTTATAGCCAGTTCATGTCGATGCCCTGTTGCGGAAAACGCCGCAGCAAATGAGCCAAGACCAAATCATGTAAGCTTTTGATTTTAATCTTATTGACCATCTCGTTGGCGAATGCGAAAGTAAGCATGTTGCGAGCCGTCTCTACATCGATGCTGCGCGATTGCAGATAAAAAATCGATTTTTCATCCAATTGCCCTACCGTCACACCGTGAGCGCATTTTACATCATCGGCATAAATTTCCAGCTGCGGCTTGGTATCCGCTTCCGCATCATCGGATAGCAATAAATTCCGATTATTCATTTCCGAATCGGTTTTCTGCGCATCCTCGGCGACAACCACCCTACCTTGAAACACGCCTCTAGACCGCTGAGCCAATACACCTTTATATTGCTCACGGCTGATACCATGAGGTTTTAAGTGATTGATGCGGGTATGATTGTCCAGATGCTGACGCTTGCCGCCCAGATACAGGCCGTTCAAATCGCATTCCGATGCGACGTCCAGATCGCTGTGTATGTCATTTCGAGCCAACAAGCCGCCAAAGGCAAAGTTGTCGTGGCGAAAACGACTGTCACGGGCCTGCTTCACATAAGTACCGCCAAAGTGATAAGCCTTGTCTGATTCGGTCTGCATCTTATACAGGGTCAGGCCGGCATTCTCGGCGACAAACACCTCGCTCACCGTCGCGGTCAAATAGGCTTGGTCGGCGCCGACATAGGTTTCGATGACTTGCGCTTCCGCCATGGCGTCGACAACCAGCAAATTTCGCGTCGTCGCCAACAATTCCGGCTGACTCACCACATGCAATATCTGCAACGATTTAGTCAACGTTGTTTTCGCCGGCACATGAATGAAGATCCCGTCGCTGAACCAGGCGCCGTTAAAGGCGACAAAACCATGTTCGGTATGCGCGACCGCTTGCCCAAGATATTTCCTAACCCGTTCAGCATCGGTCTCCAGCGCGTCGGCCATGCCGATCACCGTCACCTCGTCGGCCATGCCTTCCAAATCGGACAACTGCGGCGCGAAACGCCCATTGACCAACACGACCGTCCAGGCATCTTGCAAACGATGCTTTTCTATCTCGCTGGCATCGATTTCGGCTGAATCCGCGGTAAGCACCGACGTAAAACGTTTTTTCTCGATGGCCGAAACATTGGTATAGCGCCATTCTTCCTCATGTATCGAGGGAAAACCGCGTCCGGAAAACTCCGTCAATGCCTCGGCGCGAAAATCCCGCAGCCAGGACAGCGATTGTCCCGGGAGTTGTTCGACAATGTCTTGAAAGTCCGCCGTATAACGGTTGATTGCTTGCTCCACGCTCATTATGCCGCCCGCTCTTCAATCCAGCTATAACCTTTTTCTTCCAGCTCCAGCGCCAGTTCCGCTCCACCGGACTTGACGATTTGACCATGCGCCAGAACATGGACGAAATCCGGCTTGATATAGTCCAATAAACGCTGATAATGGGTAATCATCAAGAACGAGCGCTCTGCCGAACGCAGCGAATTAACACCGTCGGCGACGATCTTCATCGCATCGATATCGAGACCGGAATCGGTTTCATCTAGTATGCAAAGCCTGGGCTCCAACACCGCCGCCTGCAGGATTTCATTACGTTTTTTCTCGCCGCCGGAGAAACCTTCATTGACGGCGCGGTATAAAAACTTTTCATCCATCTGCAGCAATTCAACCTTGTCTTTGACCAAGGCCAGGAAATCCATCGCATCCACTTCACTCAAACCACGATATTTGCGGATCGAATTCAAGGCCGCTTTAAGCAGATAAATATTGCTGACACCAGGAATCTCGACCGGATATTGAAAGGCGAGAAAAATGCCTTCCCGAGCACGTATTTCCGGGTCTAGTTCCAGCAAATTCTTACCTTGATAGCTAACCGAACCCTCGGTCACCGTGTAACCGGATTTTCCCGTCAGGACATGAGATAACGTGCTTTTTCCGGCCCCATTAGGTCCCATGATGGCATGCACCTCGCCCGGATTGATCTGTAAGTTCAAGCCCTTCAGAATGGCTTTATCATCGACATTAACGTGAAGATTTTCTATGCTGAGCATTTGTTTACCTGTTTGTTAGTGTGTCGGGTCATATCCACGCGGCCAATTCTTGCCTTAGGGTAAACCCGAGCTAAATAATCGTTGCAATAAGTTAACCGACAGCCCCTTCCAGGCTGATGCCTAACAAGGCCTGCGCCTCAACGGCGAATTCCATCGGCAGTTCCTTGAAGACTTCCTTACAGAAGCCATTGACGATCATCGACACGGCATCTTCGGCGGACAAACCGCGCTGCTGACAGAAGAACAACTGGTCTTCACTGATCTTCGACGTGGACGCCTCATGCTCGACCTGGGCCGAAGGCTGCTTGACCTCGACATAAGGAAAAGTATGCGCACCGCAGCGATCGCCTACCAGCAACGAGTCGCACTGGGTATAGTTGCGGGCGTGCCTGGCGTTTTTACCGACTTTGACCAGGCCGCGATAGGTGTTTTGCGCCTTGCCGGCGGAAATACCCTTGGATACGATGGTGCTGCGAGTATTTTCTCCGATATGAATCATCTTGGTTCCGGTATCGGCCTGCTGCAGATTATTGGTCAACGCGACCGAATAAAATTCACCCACCGAATTGTCGCCTAACAGCACACAGCTGGGATATTTCCAGGTAATCGCCGAACCGGTTTCAACCTGGGTCCAGGAAACCTTGGAATTAACGCCCCGGCATTCCGCCCGCTTGGTCACAAAGTTGTATATACCGCCTTTGCCGTCTTTATCGCCCGGATACCAATTTTGTACCGTGGAATATTTGATCTCGGCATTGTCCAAGGCCACCAATTCAACCACCGCGGCATGCAACTGATTTTCATCACGCATCGGTGCGGTACAGCCTTCCAGATAACTGACATAACTGCCTTCGTCGGCAATGATCAAGGTGCGCTCAAACTGGCCGGTATTGGCGGCATTGATGCGAAAATAGGTGGACAGCTCCATCGGACAGCGTACGCCTTTGGGTATGTATACGAACGAGCCGTCGGTAAACACCGCCGAATTCAGTGCGGCAAAGAAATTATCGCCCGGCGGCACGACGGTGCCCAAATATTGTTTGACCAGCTCAGGATATTTAATCAAGGCTTCGGATATCGGACAGAAAATCACTCCCGCCTCGCTAAGCTTGCCTTTGAACGTCGTCGCCACTGATACGCTGTCAAAAACGGCGTCCACGGCAACACCGGCCAAGCGTTCCTGTTCATCCAACGGAATGCCTAGTTTCTTATAGGTCTCCAGCAGCTCAGGGTCAACTTCATCGAGACTTTTCGGTCCATCATCTTTTCTCTTCGGCGCCGAATAATAACTGATCGCCTGATAATCGATCGGATCGATATTCAGCTGCGCCCAATCCGGTGACGTCATCTCCTGCCAATGCCGAAACGCCTGCAATCGATATTCCAGCATGAACTCCGGTTCTTTTTTGACCAAAGATAGTCGACGGATAACCTCCTCATCCAAGCCAGGCGGAAAAGTATCCACTTCCAGTTCGGTCACAAAACCCTGTTTGTACTCCCGATCGATCAGTTGCTCGATTTCTTGTGTACTTGATGACATAAACACTCTTACGGTTATTAACGATATAAACTGGTAACGGGAATCGCCACTTCCTGCGGCGACCTGACCGGCAGGATCATATCCGCCAGCGTCACCGACTCCAACGCATTAAAAATTTTCTGGTTGACCAAATTCCAGTGCCCCTGAATGTGGCAACCGCTGGCCTGCTCGCAGCTCCTGTGCGATTGACTGCATTCAGTCAATGCGATAGGGCCTTCCACGGCGCTAATGACCGTCGCTACGGTAATTTTTTCCGGAGTCCTGGTCAGCGCATAACCGCCCTTGGCCCCGCGCACCGAACTTAGCACCCCCGCTTTAACCAACATTTTCAATACCTTGCTGACTGTAGGCTGAGCGATACCGGTCGCCTCGGAAATTTCCAGAGCGGCATGCACCCTGCTGTCATCCCTCGCCATACAACTCAGAATGACGGTGGCGTAATCAGTTAACTTACTCAGCTTCAACATAGCCTCTCCACATGATTGTGGACCATTTTAGTCCCATTTAATTCCAGAGTAAAGTACTAGGGAATTTTATTTTATCTTGGTTTGATCGAAAATGCGCCGATCGCCACGCCCAGATCGAAGCCGCGCCCGAATCCTGATAAAGCCAGCGAGACCAGACCTTTAGTCATCACCCGCCCCTCGGCGGAGCGAGTCGCACCGGCATGACCATTGAGATACACATAGGTCCCAAAGACCTCCTCTATGCTTCTGACATCGGAAATGACGCCCTTGCCGTTATCGATCTCTGATTTACCGAGGGTCGCTCCACCCCCTCGGCTGACGATGGCAACACTGGCGCGTTGACCATTGCGGCAACTGACCACGCCACTGCCTCTATATTCCTGATAGAAAAATGACCAGCCCTGCAGACTATAAGTCAACGTGCAGCGAGTCATTTGCGCACTGGCCGGTAGGGATAACAAGATCAAAGAAATGAAGGAAAAAATTCGAAACATGATTAAGGCGAGAAAATAATGACAAAACCTTCAATCTAGCAAGCGACCATTAAGCGCCCCTGAAGGCACTCGCATATACTCTGTAAAATGCTTCATCCATTCGGAAGACCTTTAGCATTAAATCAGAGGAGTCATAACTTGCCTGGATACTTCACAACCATAGAGTTGATGGATTATTCCGCAAAAATCACTGCTGCCTATGCTAACGACTTCTGCCGCTGCGCCAAATGGAAAACAACAGCCAAATACCGCCAAAGGTCGCAAACATATAGCCAAAAAAACCGAACACCGGCAAGCCCATGATTTCCGGCCCTCCTCTGATTGTCATAATAATCGATGTGCCGATAATTAAGGCCGCCGTCACGATCCCCATCGTCAAACGGCTGATCGCACGGTCGGTTTTATCGACATACTGGTCCAAGCGGCGCACATTGATTTCGACCTGAATCGCTCCCTTCCTCGATGCGCGCAACAAGTGATGCAACTCCTTCGGAAAGCTGGACATCAAGTCGACGACGCTGACCAAGTTCCGCCACCCTCGTTTGGCGATCGCATCCGGCTGATAGCGGGCGACCATCAATTCCTTGATATAGGGCGTGGCGAAAGCCAGTGTCTGAAATTCCGGATCGAGATGACGACCCAAGCCGTCCAATGTGATATAGGCTTTAATCAGCAAGGCCAAATCGGCCGGCAACGACAAATTATGGTCGCGTAAGATAGCCATCAGGTCCCCCATCATCATCGGCAGGCTGAGATCCTTCAGCGGCAGCGAACTGTATTGATCGACAAAAGATTCGATTTCGATCGCCAACGCCTGTTCATCGGTTTGAATCACATCCGACCAGTCCTCGAGTATTTCCACGACCTTGGTCGGAGTCTGATTAATCATGCCATACAAAAAACTGATGACCTGTTCACGCCGATCTTCGGTCAAACGTCCAACCATGCCGAAGTCAATGAAGGCAAGCTTATTATCGGGTAGGTAGAAGACATTGCCCGGATGAGGGTCGGCATGAAAAAAACCGTCTTCCATGATCATCTTGATGACCGCCTTGGTGCCGCGTTCGGCCAACTGCCTCCTATCCAAGCCGGCTTCATCGACTTCCTGCAGATTTTTTCCAGGAATGCCGCGAATATATTCCTGCACATTCAAACGCTCGCCGGTCCATTCCCAATAAACCCTGGGAATGATGATATTACTATCTTCGAGCAGATTCGCCGCCACCCTCTCCGCGCTGCGACATTCGGCGGCAAAGTCCATCTCCCTGCGCAGGGACTGGGTAATCTGGCGCACCACTTCTTTTGGATGATAGCGCCTGAATTCAGGCGTATCCGCCTCAACGATTTCCACCAAGCGGGACAGCAAACGCAAATCCGCTTCGACGATCTTGCGTATGCCTGGCCGACGAATCTTTAATACGACCAGCGTGCCGTCCAATAAGACCGCTCTATGCACCTGAGCCAGCGACGCCGCCGCCAGCGGCTCTCTGTCGACTTGCAGAAAGATGTCATCGACACTCCCACCCAGATCATCTTCCAGCTGCGGTCGCAACGCCTCAAAATCCATCGGCGGCGCCTGATCCTGTAATTTCCCGAACTCGGTGATGAAGGCCGGCGAAAACAAATCGACCCGAGTCGCCAGGATTTGCCCGACTTTGATAAAGGTCGGCCCCAGTTCTTCCAGCACCTTGCGCAGACGCTGGGCGGTATCCATACGACTGTAATCTTCGACATGATGCCAATGCAGTGTCCGTCCTACTTTTTCCAGCGCATGAGCTATACCAATGACATGGACAAAACTGCCGAAGCCGTAGCGAATCAAAACCCCGGCAATTTCCTGCATGCGCCCAAGGTCGCGGGCGGCATTAAGCATTTCCCATAACATAGATTATCCTTGCGTTATTTTTTGCCAGACTCGCTCTGCAAACTTTCGGCAATGCCGGCCAAAAAGCCGCTACCAATCCTGGCTAGCGTCGATGTCGTTTCCCGGGCGGAGGACAACGCCGAATGCTCGCCACTTAACACCACATGCTTAATCCGGTCCAACACCAATTCCGCCTGTTTTCCCACCGCCGTGCCCTTGGTCTGGGCATGGCTAATAAAATCCCGGACAACATCGGACATAACCCCTTGACTGTCTTTGGCGATATTCCCCATCGTTTCCAGAAATAACTCTTCCAATCCTTTCAAATCATCCGTCGTTCTCTTTAGGTCCGTCCTGGAAAACTCATCCATTCTCGAAGCGGCTTCCTCCACCGCCAGCTTGGTCGCCTCGGCGGTGCTGGCCAAGGCATCGTCGAGGGCCTGCGTCGATTCTTGAAACGCCGTTCGAGATGTTTCATATTGTGCGCCCATACCGGTTCTGATACCCTCGCCAACCGCTTGCACAACATCGGCGATATTATCCCGGTCGAGCTCTCGCTCAGTTAAGGCCTTCAAGGTAATCGACCGGACTTTTTGATAAATATCCTCGCCTGATTCAACCGCTTCACGGACCGTGTTTTCAACTTGCTGTGTAGTCGTATCGTTCATTTTGCAACTCCGGGTTAATGGATGATAGAGGGGTCTGCTGGATTGATCATAACACTGATTTGTATCGCCCTCCTCCCCCCTCGGCAGGAGAGCAGACCTTGCTATATGACGAGCACCAATTCATTAGAAAATTCTATGTTAAAGCAAAGACATTGCCTAGGAAAATCCACACTTTTCCTCACCTGGATGGAAGAAACCTTGGACGATTTCATTACTTACCCCGGCTTTAATGCCATTGCCAGTTATCGCACCCAGTTAAGTAATGAAATTTTGCCGATTTGACTACTCACAACACAGATCATTTGTGAGATAATTTCCGATTTAAAAATTTTTACCGCTATTAAACGGCTATAGGCTGCTGATACAGGAGATTGTGCATGACCGCATTGATTGGCATTATCATGGGTTCGACTTCCGACTGGGAGACCATGCAACATGCCGCGCAAACGCTGCAACAACTGAACATACCGCATGAAGTGGAAGTGGTGTCTGCGCACCGGACCCCTGATAAACTATTTCAGTATGCCGAAGGCGCCGAAGACAAAGGCCTTGAAGTTATCATAGCCGGCGCCGGCGGCGCCGCCCACCTGCCCGGCATGACCGCCGCCAAAACCCTATTACCGGTGCTGGGCGTACCGGTGCAATCGAAAGCGCTGAATGGCATGGACTCATTATTATCGATCGTGCAAATGCCCGCCGGCATTCCGGTCGGCACCCTGGCCATCGGTCGCGCTGGCGCCATCAACGCCGCCCTGATGGCCGCCGCCATCATCAGCAACAAGCACACGGAATACCGTCAAGCGCTGACCGATTACCGGCAACGTCAAACCGATAGCGTAACAGCCACCCCCGACCCCCGTAAGGTGACCCAATGAACATAGGAATTTTAGGCGGCGGCCAGTTGGCCCGCATGATTGCCCTGGCCGGCTATCCATTGGCGCAGCATTTCACCATCCTCGACCCGGGCGCCGATGCCGGCGCCGTCGGACTAGGCAAACATTTGCACGGCGCTTATGACGACATGAAGCTGCTCGGCGAATTGGCCGAAACCGCCGATATCGTGACCTATGAATTCGAAAATGTGCCAGCCGACGTCGCCAAGTTTCTTAGCGATCACACCTGCATCTATCCGCCGGCCAAGGCCCTTGAGGTTTCTCAGGATCGCCTGACCGAAAAAAACTTCTTCCATCAACTCGATATTCCCACTGCACCGTTTGCACCGATCAATAGCCTGGAAGACCTGGAAAAGGCCATGCTTGAAATCGGCTATCCCGCCATTATAAAAAGCCGACGCTTGGGCTATGACGGCAAGGGGCAGGTCGTGTTGAAATCGGCCGAACAACTGGCCTATGCCTGGGCGTCCATGCAGGATGCGCCATCGATCGTCGAGGGCTTTATCCCCTTCCAGCGCGAGGTTTCGATCATTGCCGCCCGGCGCCCGGGTGGAGAGGTGGCCTTTTATCCATTGTCTGAAAACAGCCACAGCGGCGGTATCTTACGTGTCGCGGAATGCCGCGAAGTCGATCCCCTGCAGGAAGCCGCCGAAAGCCATGTGACTCGACTACTGGAGGCGCTAAATTATGTCGGCGTCATTACTTTGGAGCTGTTCGACGTCAACGGCCAATTATTGGCCAACGAGTTCGCCCCGCGCGTCCACAACTCCGGCCACTGGACGATCGAGGGCGCCGAAACCAGCCAGTTTGAAAATCATCTGCGCGCGATACTCGATTTACCGTTGGGTTCGACCCAGGCGCGCGGTCATACCGCGATGGTCAATTTCATCGGCGGTATGCCGGATACCGAACAGGTATTAAAGATACCGCATGCTCATTTACATCTTTATGACAAAACCGCCCGCAAAGGCCGCAAAGTCGCCCATGCGACGATCCGTTCGGATGACGCCGAACAATACAAGGAATCCTTGCAACAACTGATCATCCTGGCCGAAGCCAGCGACGATTCCTGATCAATCACTTCCAGCCACAAGGAACATGACGAGCAGTATTAGAGCTTACGTTCCGTATAAGGCTTCAATTCTATCGAAAGCACGATTAATCATGGCGTTCGAAACGTAATAAGCCATTCTGACATGATGCTCGCCGGCACTGCCCTGTGTGACGGTAACCTTGGCGTCGTTTAACAGTCGTAGCGAAAATTCATGGGAATCTTGATGTTTGGCCACAATTTTAGGGATTACAATAAGCTCCTTCCGGTTTGTTGTATGTGAAGACGTGTGACACTGCATCGAGGCGTTCGCAGATCAATTCCCGGTGTTCTAAATGAGGGCGCCCCCATGCCAAGGAGGCAGCGTCTTCCACCTTGGCGCTTAACATAACCATTTCTTTGATGGCGGAGATTTTAATCCCTCTAGTGTTTTCAGAAACATGGTTGTCCAGACGACCGAATCATGTTAGCACAATCTCCGGGGTTAAGCATAACCACAAAGATGGCGAGTTCTTTCCACAGTTAAATCTGTAAAATCCATTTCTCCGGTTATTATCAATAAGAACATTCAGTGTTAGCGCGGTGACGACAGCTGGTTGAGAATGGATACCCGATTTTGACATCCCGATTGAGCCAGCTAGCGCTTTATGCTTTTCTTCTGATGCAACAGAAATTACTATAACTCACAAGACGGGTAGTATATTGAGTGGGATAGCCTTGCCCGGAAGGGTAAACAAATGGGTCATGAGTAAAATGTCATCTAAGAGTTACCCTCAAATATGGAGTGATTCAATCTCCGCCGTGATGTACCTTTTCATTTTTTGGGCTATTGCATTTCCTGTTGACGCAACCGAGATGCCACTCAAGAAAGCTTCCCTGATGCCGCTTTGGGAGCCATAGGCGCAGTTCGCCGGTTATTATGTGGCGCTCGACAAAGGCATCTATGCCAGGCATGGCATTGATCTAACGATTCTCAGGGCTGGCCCCGGCCATTCTCCCGTTGACGCGCTGCAGAAAGGCGTCGCCGACTTTGCCATTTTGTGGTTGACGTCCGCCCTACGGCATCGTACTGCAGGGACTTTACTGGTGAACTTGGCTCAAACCAATCAACGTTCGTCGATGCTGCTGATTGCAAAGAAGACATCCGGAATCAACGCCATTGCCGACATGGACGGCAAAAAGGTAGGGCTATGGGAAGGAGAAGTATCTATTCCGCCTCGCGCCTTGTTCGCCAAACACCACATTAAGATTCACGCAGTGCGTCAGTCGCATACCGTCAATCTGTTTCTGCGCGGCGGCATCGATGTGACCTCCGCGATGTGGTTCAACGAGTATCATACGATTATTAATTCCGGCATCGATCCTGAGGAGTTAAACGTCTTTTTCCTCAGAGACCAAGGCATGAACCTTCTGGAGGATGGGATTTACGCGCTGGAAAACACAGTTTCTCTTGACCCCGAGCTGGCGACGGCATTCGTCGAAGCTTCGTTGCAGGGATGGCGCTATGCCTTTGATCATTCCGACGAAGCGCTGGATATCGTCATCGATTACATGCAAAAAGCTCATTTACCCGCCAACCGAGTTCACCAGCGATGGATGCTCGACCGAATGCGGGATCTGATGATGCCTGCCGACACACAAACCAGACTCGGCGAATTGCGGGAGCAGGATTACGAGGCCGTAGGCCGCACCATGCAAGAACAAGGCCTGATCGGCGACTATCCCGATTACAATGCCTTTGTCTGGAGGACCGATGCCGAGGAAAAGTAGCATCGCCGCCAGACTCGTTCTGGTCATCACGCTGTTCAGCGCTATCATCTTTTCTGTGACGCTCGGCTACAACTATTATCGATCCCGTACCATCCTGCAGCAAGAGTTGGAAAGCAACGCTCGCAATCTCGCCATGTCAATAGTCTATCGTATAGAGACTCAGCTAACGGCGGTTGCCAAAGTGGCGGAAGGGATGGCGCGCTCATTGGAAGTTAACGAGCATAAGAAACAGCAGCTACTGACGCTGCTCAAAACCACTGTCGCAGACAATCCCGAGATATATGGCTCGGCCGTCGCCTTCGAACCCTATGCCTTCAGCACCAATGAGCGTCTCTATGCGCCCTATTATTACCGGAAAAACGGGACAATTAGCTTTGAACGGTTGGAAGTTTCCTACCAACACTTGCCATACCTATACTGGGATTGGTATCAGATACCCCGTGAGTTAGGCGAACTCGAATGGAGCGAACCTTATTTCGATGAAGGCGCCGGCAACATTCTGATGTCGACCTGTTCGGTTCCGTTTTATAAGCACGGCGATGACGAGAAACAACTCCAGGGTATCGTAACTGCGGACATTTCTCTCGAAGCCCTGACCGAATACATTAGTTCGGTCAAAATCCTCAGGACCGGCTACGCGGCCCTGCTTTCCCGCAACGGCATGGTGCTGGCTCACCCGATGAAGGACGCCATCATGAACGAAACCTTTTTCAGCATTGCGGAGGGACGCCATGACACTTCGCTGCGGGAACTCGGCAAAAAAATGGTCAGGGGCGAGTCCGGTTTCGTCCATTACACCAGCTTGGTCGGCATTAACAGCTGGTTGTATTACACGCCGATCCCTTCGACCGGCTGGTCGTTGGCCGTCGTCTTCCCGGAGACAGAGCTACTGGAAAATGTTCGCAAATTGAGCATGACCATGGCGTCGATGGGATTCGTCGGGATATTGCTATTGATTCTGGCAGTCATTTACATTGCCAAGACGATCGTCAAACCTTTGCAATTATTGACCGCGGCGACCGATCAGATCGCGACTGGAAACTTCGAGGTTGCATTGCCGATGCCGAAGTCGAATGACGAAGTGAGCGTATTGACTCACGATTTCCAGGTCATGGAGCAATCTTTGAAGGAATACATCAAAAACTTGACCGAGACCACGGCGGCCAAAGAACGCATTCAGAGCGAGCTCAAGGTTACGACCGATATTCAGGCGAGTCTGTTGCCACGCATCTTTCCGCCCTTCCCCGATCATCCCGAATTTGAAATCTACGCATCGATGGTTCCCGCCAAAGAAGTCGGCGGCGATTTCTATGACTTCTTTTTCATCGACGAGAACAATCTCTGCTTTCTGATTGCCGACGTTTCCGACAAGGGCGTTCCCGCCGCCCTGTATATGATGGTGGCAAAAACCCTGCTGAAGACCGAAGGGCAGCGTCTAGGGGAACCGGACAAGATTTTATCTTCCGTCAACACCATTCTTGCGGCGGACAATGAAAGCTGCATGTTTACGACGGTATTCTGCGCTATCCTCGACATAACCAGCGGATACGTTCGCTTCGCCAATGCCGGCCACAACCCGCCGCTGATTACCGATTCACGGGGCGCACGATACCTGAAGCCGAAGCCGGGCTTGATGCTGGGGGCGATGGACGACACGGTCTTTGTAACCGAACAACTCCAATTAGAACAGGAAGGCCTCCTGTTTCTCTATACCGACGGTGTGACCGAGGCAAAAAATCCATCAGAGGAACTTTTGGGTGAAGAGCGCTTGCTGAATGCGTTGCAATCCGCCCCTGATACAAACGTGATGCACATGGTCCATTACATAGGTTCGGAAGTCGCTCGTCATGCCGACGGGGCTTCCCAGTCGGACGACATCACGATGTTAGCGATAAAAATGGCAAAGAAGCCGCCGGCTACTATACGCAAGGAGAATAGATGAAAAAGGCAATACCGATCTTGATGATCTTGCTGGCGACCGTTGTGTTTTTCAGCGGATGCAGAAAAAACGAAATCGTCATCAGCCGTTTCGATGATGCAAAACAAGCAAGAATCGGGGTTATGACCGGATCCACCGGTGAAGCCATCACGCTCGTAAGATTTCCTCAGGCTCAGGTCAAAAGCTTCGACGACATCATGGATGCCGTCGCTGCAATGAAATCCGGACAATTGGATGCCATCGTGACGGCATTTCCCGCTGCGCTTCAGGTGTCGAAAAAGAACCCGGAATTCACCGTGTTGTCCGAACCGCTAGCTCACGAAAATACCGCGATTGCGGTCAGGAAAGGCAATGACGAGTTACTCGCCACGTTGAACCGACTCATCGATGAACTGAAAAATGACGGCACGCTCGCTTCGATGAAAAAGCGCTGGTTCAAACCGGATTTAAGCCCTTATATAGAATTAAACATTACCCTGCCGAGCGAAGGGAAGCCGCTCAAAATAGGGGTCAGCGCGACACGGGAACCGTTCAGTTTTGTCGACAAAAACGGCAGGGTCAGCGGTCATGACGGTGAATTTGCCCGAATTATCGGCGCCAAACTGCAGCGTCCGGTCGAATTTTACAACATGAAATTCATGGCGCTAATCCCTGCCCTGCAATCGGGCAAGGTCGACATCATCGTCACCGGCAAGACGGCAACCCAGGAACGCAGTCAGTTTGTCGATTTTACCCAGCCGTATTACGCCAACGCTCAAGTGATGCTGGTTAAACGAGCGCCATCAACCGGGTTCGCCGACGACCCGAAAACAACGCTCAAGCAATCGGTAAAACTTTCCTCCGTCGCAAACCTGGAAAACAAGCGC